>CAYXAU010000001.1:0-280769 GCA_964463045.1 uncultured Candidatus Sumerlaeota bacterium
GCCCGGGGCCGGTGGACGGCTTCCACTTTTGTGGCCACGTGGCGCATGCTTGCGCCCGCGGGACGCGTGGTGCGCGCCATTCTCGCCGTTTGCGCGTGATCGAATGGGTGGACGCTCGCCATCCGGAGGTGGCGATCCGAGTCCCCATGGTTCTTTCTCTCCAGGGAGGGAAGACTGAGAAGCGATTAACAGCCGACCGTCCTTCGGACGATGCCGCAGGCGCCTGGAGAATCCAGTCCGGGCAGGCCCGAGGACCCTATGGCGGTCCCACGATGATCGCCCTCGGCGCGTTGCCTTGGGCCAGACTTCCTGATTGCTCGAAGGCTCGGGACCCTTCCCGCAGCTCTCGCCGGCCTCGACGGCTCGACGGTCGATCACGGCCTGCAGGACCAGATCTCGGTGGTGCGGAGCTGCACTGAGCGATAGCCGCCGACCACGAGCACGTCGCCGCTCGGCAGCGCCACCGCCGTATGCAGTCTGCGCGCCTCCGTCATCGCGGGCGCTGGAGACCAGGTCCCACCCGCCGGGTCGTAAATCTCGGCGGAGGCCAGGTTGCCGCCATTGTACCCTCCGGCGGCAAGTGCACGGCCATCGGAGAGCAGCGTCAGCGAGAACGCAGCTCGTGCCTCGGCCATCGCCCCCGTGATGGACCAGCTTTGGGTCCGGGGATCGAAGATCTCGGCGCTCGCAAGCGCCCCGGAGTCGATGTGATTGCCGACCGAGCCCCCAACCACGAGGATACGGCCGTCCTGCAGCGCCACGCCGCGTGCGCTCCAGCGACCCTGGGCCATAGACGCGACGGGTCGCCAGGCGTCGGCGTCGGGGTCATACAGCTCTGCGGTCGCCAGAGAGTCAGTCGACGGGTAGTCGGGTGAGCCGCCGACAACGAGCACCCCTCCTGCGACGGCGATCGCAAGGTGCCCGACGCGGGGCCCAGAAAGCGGCGCGGCATCCAGCCACTTACCGCTCTCGGCTCGATAGCGGCTCGCCCAGCGGACTGGCCTTTCCGTGAGCCAGTCGATGCCGCCGCTCACGAACGCGTCGCCGTCAGGCAAGACGACCAGGGGTCCGTTTGCATACGTTCGCATCGAGCCTGTGACCGACCATGTGCCACTCCTGGGGTCATACAGCTCCGAAGGGACGGGAAGTTCGTCATACTCGGGCGTTGAGGCGTCGTCCACGCGCGCGTCGGCGACCAGCACCATCCCGCCCGCGATCAGTCCGGCGCTGAGCCACGTGCCATAACGTGCGTAATTCAGGGAACCCGTGGACGTGAAGGCGGCGGCGACCGGGTCGAAGATCTCCGCGCTGTCGAGGAGCCGCCAGCCGGGCTCGACGGGGTGGCCGCCTGCCACGAGCACTACGCCGGTCGGCAAGACCATGGCTGCCGCCTGCTCGCGAGGGTGCACGAGCTGGGGGCCGGCACGCCAAGAGCCGGGGCCGCGGCATGGATTGCCGTCCCTTCCGGTGGTGGACTCGCCGCATGCCGATACGGCCAACAGCGCGATGGCGAGCAGAACGCCTCGATCTGTCACTCCGTTACCGTACACGCAGCGGCCTTTAGCCGTTATCCTTCGGCATGGCGTGAGGGGCCAATCTGTTAGCTGCGTGGCGGCGTGTTCTCCCATGACCGTCGGAGAGGGCACGTACTCAGCGAGTACCCGGGTCGTACACCTCTGCGGACGCCAGGATTCCGCGTTCGTCTTCGCCCCCGACCACCAATACCCGGCCATCCTGGAGCCGGACCGCTCCATGCTGGGCGCGGCATGCGTGCATCGAGCCGGAGGGCGACCACGTTCCGGAGGCCGGATCGTAGATCTCCGTATGGCTGTGGACGCGGAATTCGCGAACGTCGTGCCAGCCACCCGCGGCCAGCACTCTGCCGTCCAGGAGCGTCGTCAAGGTGTGCGCGCATCGGTCCGAGCTCATGGGTTGCGTCGTGCGCCACGTGTCGCTTACCGGGTCGAACACCTCCGCCACGTCCAGCCACGGAACAAAGGCCTCTCGCGACGGGCCGCTCGGCGGATCTTCGGATTCTCCCCCGGTGAGCAACAGTCGGCCGTCGGCGAGCTGCGCAAGGGCTCCGCAGTAAGCGTGGGGCCGAGCCTGCGGTCCGGTGTTCCGGGAAACGCCGGTGCTGGGGTCGAAGCGCTCCGAGGCCGTCGTGTTGCCCGTCGGCGTGAGCTCCCGTCCGGACAGCAACACGCTCCCGTCCTCGATCCGGGCTGCCACGTCGTACGTGCTCGCGGCGAGCGTGTCGCCGACGACGGACCAGGTATTCGACATCGGGTCGTACCGCTCGATTCGAGTGGTCGGGACGCCCTCCTGCGCAAAGCCGCCGAACACCAGCGCAGATCCGTCGGACAGGGCGACGAGCGCCCCGACGTTATGACCGATTGACAACGGCCCCGTCTGGGTCCACGTCTCCGCCGCCGGATCGAATACCTCGGCTGGGCTGGGGCCATCCTGGCCTCCCACGACCAGCACCTTTCCGCTGCCCCGCAGCCGGACGGTGCGGTGTGAGCGACGGGGCAGGTGCATGGACCCCACGGGATGCCATCGGTCGGTCGCTGGGTCGTACACTTCGGCGCTGGCCTCGATCCCGTCCGGGTAGTCGTGGTTGCGTAGGCCGCCCGCCACGAGAACCTGCCCCGAGTCCAACAGGGTCACCGTGTGACCACTGCGGGGGACCGCCATGGGCGCCACCACCGTCCAGTTGGGGCCTGGAGAGGCCTCGCAGCGCGGTCTCTCCCGGTTGAAGGCATCGCAGGCGAGCGCGAGCAGAGTGAGCGCAGCACAGGGCGCAATGTCACTGTGCCGGACCATCTGCAACGCTCCTCAAGATTGGCGGGCTCGCGATGGTGACGCTTGTCGGTCGCACCTGCGTGGCCGCACTGCCTGGTATCAGACGCGTGCCCAACGACCGCTGGTGCTACGCGACTGGCCGAGATGACGCGCGCAACGCGTCACCGCCGGTCGCCGTACAGCCGCTGCGACTGGCGGCCCCCGAGGTTCCGGACCGCGTGCCTTTCACGGGCCGCGACGAGGCGATCATCCACCTCATCGTCCTGAGGTCAACTCCGACGACGCACGGTCGGGCGGCGCCCACCGCCGTGCGTTCCACGCCCCGGAGAAGCGCCAGCCGCCAAAGCCGATTGCTCCCGCCCTGGGGGGCGGGCCGGGTCGTCCATACGGAGGTCAGGCCTCAGGGGACCGGTGCTAGGGTCCTAATTCCTGCTGCTCCAGGCGCTGCTGGGCCAGGAAATCGGCCATATCGATCGTGCCGTCGTTGTTGACGTCGGCGCCGGCGGGGGGCGTCCCCGCCGGAATAAGGCCGAGCAAATAGTCCAGGATGTCGAGCGAGGAGAGCGGGGCCGGGACGATCTCGATCGGGACCTGGTCGGAAACGACGTGGCCGAAGGAGTCACGGGCCGTAAGCCGGAGCGTGTGCTGCCCCTCCGGGATCATGACGACGGGTTCCATCCCGATGGCCAGCGGGGGCGTCGTGACATCGTCCAGATGCCACGTCAGGGCCTCGCCCATCAGAAAGCCGTCCTCCGGGTCGAGCGCCGAACCCAGCAGCCCGATGGGACGCGCCTCGAAGAACCGCTCGCCGGAGCCCGGCCGCGCGATCATGACCGTCGGCAGCCGATCGCCGACGGTGAACGGCGGGTCCGAAGCGTCTTCGGCGATGTTCCAGCCGTCATTGGCGCGGACGATAAACCGGGCCGGTCCCCCGCCGGGCAGCCCCGCCGCCGAGACGCTGAGCGTGAACGTGTCATGGAGATCGGTGGCCAGCGGGAGAACCGTCATCCCGTCGTCGGGCGTGTAGAGCACGTCAAAGAACAGTTCATCCCCGTCGAGATCGGCCCCCATCCACGTCACCAGCACCGGCTCGGTGGCGAAATCCCCCGGTCCGTGCGGCATGAGCAGCGTCACGGTGGGAGCCGTCGGGCTTTTTGCCCGCATCGCCACAATCTTATCCCCTTTGCTGACCGTGACGATCACCCCCTGGGGTTGATCCTGCAAGACGATCTCAAAGGGCGTGAACGGAAGCGGCTGCTCGGGGGGCGTGAGCCCAAACGGGACAAGATCACGTCGGTGGAACGCGGCCCGGTCCTCCAGCGCGCTTGAAAAGGGCGCCCAGGGGACCTGGTCCAGGACCGTGCCCGTCTGGTCGCGCAACTCGACCGTGTAGGGCGGCTGCTGAACGTTGGGAGGGGAATTGCGGGGCACCGCCGAGCCGATCGATTGGATCGGCAACAGGGTCACCGTCTCCGAAGTATCGATCGAGCCCAGAACGACGAGCGCCGGGTCCGCCAGGTCCGATCGCCTCGGGGCCGCCAGGGATTGAGGGCCGACCTGCCCGCCCAAGGCTTCGAATAGCAATCGGTTGGTGGGGGCGTCAATCCAGGCGCGCGTGGCGTTACTGCCCATGAACTCCGGGAGAAAGACGCCGATGTTGGCCGCCGGACCGGGGTTGGGAAACTGTCCGAAACTGATCACGCCGGCGGGGTTGAACCCGAAGTCCTCCTCGATGACCAGATTGCCGGTCTCGCGAGAGTTGAAGCGGGGCCCCGTGGTGAAGACCGGGTTCCGGCTGCTGGAGCTGGAGCCGAGCCCCGTATAGGTATCCCCGAGGTTGTAGGGGGAGATATGAGCCAGCTCGTGCGCGAGAACCGGGCCGGTATGAGAGGCCCCGACTGAATCCCGCAGGATCACCGAGCGAACGCCCGCGTTGGGGACCGACAGCCCCTCCGCCGAAGCGGTCCAGACCGTCCCGCTCATATAGACCGCCATATGGTCGGGAACCACGCCCTGAAGGGTCGTCCGCGAACGATAGCCGGCAAAGCTCAGAAGGATCGTTTCGACGAAGACCGTGTTGCTGGGGGAGAGCCGCGAACCGATGATCGGCAGGATGCCGATCGTGAACGTTTGAGATTCAATCGGATAAACGGCGGCGAAATAACGGACGCCCGCAAGAATGAGGTTCTGGTTGGGACCTGTGAAGCCCACGGAAAGGGGAAGGATGACGAGCCGCTCCGGCGTCAGGCCCGTCTGGAAGTGGAAGTTCCCGAAGTCCAATTCGGCGCGCTGGCGATCGCCCTGGAAAAGCTCCGCCTTGACCGGCTGCATGCCCGAGGGGGGAGCGTGGAAATAAAAGTTGAGGCTGTCGTCGGCCCGGCGCCGCGGCTGAATGCCCCCCCCGGCGAAGAACGCGCCATAGGGCCGCGCGGTATGCGTCGGCGGCATGGGGACGACGCCGGCGATCGCGCCCACGTCGGCCGTTCCGGTCAGGTTGGCGATCGATCGCGAGCCCGCGCCCGTCCCCGTATAGACGCGCACGACGGTCGGCTTGTTTGCCATCAGGAGCGGCGGATCATTGAGGACCGTCTGAAGGACGAGCCCCTCGGCGATCGGGGAAAACTCCGAAGTGTTCAGATTGGCGTCGGTCACCGTGGCCGTCACGATCCCCGAAAGCGTTGAGCCGAGAGCGACCGTGAAGTCCCGGCCGATGGGGGCCGCCTGTCGGATAAAGTTCCGGCCCTGACCCCAATAGCCGGCGTCGTTGCCTTCGGGCGGCTCGTCGGTGAATATCTCGATCAGCCCCCCGGGGACGGCGATCTTGCCGTTCATCTGGTTGGCCCGCAGGCTGGGCCGATAGGCGTAGAGAAACCTCGGCGGCTCGATCCCGCCGTTGGCCCCATCGACGACGGCGATCCCCTTCTTCTCATTGCGGTGGATCGAGTTGCGGGTGATCCGGTTGCGCTGGGTCATCTCTCCCTCGATGCGCACGCCGTTCAAGCGATTGAAAAAGATGAAATTCTCGGCCACCACGTTCCCCGTCGATCCCCCGGAGATGCGAATGCCGTGGCCCGTGTTCGGCAGCATGGCGCTCGGCCGGGGATCGGTGCGGGCCGTGGGATTGCCGAAATTGAGGTTGGCGCCGGCGCCGATGAGGTTGCTCGCAACCTGAACGTTGCGGGACCCGTTCGCAATCAGCACGCCGTCATCCTCGTTCGCGGAGATGACGTTGGCGCTCATCGGGGCCCCCCGGAGCCCGATGTTGACCCGCGGAAATCGGGCCTCGGTCACCTCGACGCCGCCCACGAGATTGGGCAAAGGATCGTTGCCGTTGGCCGCGACGCCGATGTAATTGCCCAGAAGATCGATCGTGCGACCGTCGACCTCGCCCCCGGGCTCGCCCGGCTTGCCGATCCGAACCCCCACGACGACGTTGCCGGAGATGAGGTTGCCCGCGCCGAGGGAGGCTCCGCCGACGCCGATCGACGGGTTATCCCCGCCGAGGACCAGCCTTGAGGCAGGGGAGGGCTCCGAACCCGGCTCGATGACGACCCCGAAGCCGTTGGGCCGAGCCATGTCTCCGGCCGCATTGGTCCCGATTCGATTGTTGACGATCCGGACCGTCCCGCCGACGCCGCCGCCGATATGCAGACCCGCGACGACGTTGCCCGAGATGAGATTGCGGGCCGTCGTGGGATTGGTCGAACCGAGCTCGCCTTGCGTGGTCTTGACCAAGCTCACGCCGTAAGTTCCATTCTGGGCGATCATCATGCGCGTGTAATCGAGTCCGATGACGTTGCCCCAGATTTTCCAGTCCACGGCTCCATCGACCTCGATCCCGGTCGTCCGATTGCCCGAAATAATGTTGACCCGATCGGCCATCGAGGCGTGGCCGACGACCGCGCCCACCACGTTCGGCCCCTCCACTCGGACGCCGGGTCCGCCCCCGGGCAGGGCCGTCTTGCCGTCCGGCCTCGTGCCGATCAGGTTGCCCTGGATGCTCACCCGTTCGATCTGACCGTTGCTCCCTTGCGGGGCCTTGAGCAGGATGCCCGGCCCGCCGTTGCCCGAGATCACGTTGCCTTCCAGAAGTTGGGGATCGACGGGGAAATTGGCCGCGAAATCGCTCCCTCCGCCGATCACGAGCGAGGAGCCGGTCGGCGGGCCGGGCGGCTCGATGAGAATGCCCGCTTCGCCGTTGGGCAGCGCCTCGTCCCCGTCGCGGTTGAGCCCGATCAGATTCTGATGGACGCGCACGTCCCGCGTCCGGTCCGTAAACCGGATCCCCGCCTTTGCGTTGCCGGAGATGAGATTGCCTCCAAAAGTCTGCAAGGCCCCCCCGACGTCGATATCGGCGCAGCCTTCGAGCAAAAGGCCGCTCCCCTGGTTGGGCCGCAGGAAAAGGCCCGTGGGGTCCGTCCCGATCCGATTGCCGTAGATTTCAACGCGCGAGACGTTCTTGAGATGGATGCCGTTCTGCCGGCTGCCGGAAATGACGTTGCGCAGGTCCTCTGCCGTGGGGTTGCCGATTCGAATTCCCGTGAGCGCCGTCGGCGACGTCCCCGCGGCCCCTTCGATCAGGATATCGTCGCCGACGTTGGGGACCGCCGCTCCGGTGTCGCCAAGGCCGAAGTGCGCGTTCTGAATCGTGATCTGGGACGGGGCCCGACTCCGGGCGTCGATCGTGAGCCCGGGGCCGTTGTTGCCTCCGATGTAACTCCGGCTGGTCGTCCCCGCCGCGCCTGAAATCGTCACGTTTTGAACGCCATCGGTGATCAGGATGCCGCCGAGGGAGTTCGTCGAGGATTGGTCGTCCAGATAAACCCCCGCGTAAACCTGATTGAGCGTCACGTTGCGAACGTCCGGGCCCTCCAGCCGGATGCCGTAACCCGCCGCGCCGTTGGAATGATTCCGGTGGCCGGGGCCGCCGATCACCAGGTCCTGAACGGTGCCCGTCACGCGGATCGCGTCGCCGCCGATCGAGGGCTGGCCGGTCGTCATCCGTTCGTTGCCGAAGTGATAGAAGCCGAGATTCACGTTGCGGATCGGCGTCCCTGCGTTGCTCCCGTTCAGGAAGACTCCGTGCTTGTCCGGGCCCGTGTGGTCGATGGTCACGCCCAGCCGGAGCGCCTCGTCCAGGCCGCCGATGAACATCTCGCCCGCGCCGTCGGCGACTTCGATCCCGTGGCCATCGTTGATCATCAGCCCCGGCGCCGTGAAGGGGTTCGGCCCGCCGACAAACGTGTTCTGGATGCTGTTGCCGGTGGTCCCCACCCCCGTGATCAGAATGCCGTTGCTACGCTGACCGCTGATGATGACGTTCCGCGTGGTCCCCGGCTGACCGATCGTGTTGTTCTTGGCGCCGTCCCGGATCGTGACGCCGTGGCCATCGCCGTTGGGGGCTCCCCGGGGGACGATATTGTCGAAACCGACCCAGACGTGATCCAGGAAATTACCCTCGGTCCCGGCGTCCGTGATCAGGACGCCGCCGTTCTGATTGTTGGAAACGATCGTGACCTGCCCGCCCCCCGGGGGAACCGCGCCGATGCCGTTGTTCTGGGCGCCGTTGCGGATGACCACCCCATAGCCGCCGTTCATCGACGGAGCGTACGGCGCCGTCCCGAAGGGCTCGGTGACGCCGAAGGCGGAGGCCCGGATCAGGTTGCCGTTGGTTCCCGCGCCGCTGATCAGCAGCCCGGCGGCGGCGTTGCCGTAGACAAAAACGTTGGTCAGAAGATTGGCCGAGGCGCCGTTCGTGATGAGCACGGCCGCGGCTGGGTCGTTATTGTTCCGGATGATGCAGTTGCTGATCTCGTTCATCGTCGTCTCGGCGGCCGAGAGCACGAGCCCCGCCCCGGCGTTGTTGGTGATGATCATCCCGAAAATTCGATTGTTGGCCCCCAAGATGCGCACGCCGTCTCCAGGGAAGCCTCGGATCGTCAGGCCGGCCGTCGAGTGACCATTGCCCGTGATCAGAAGCCCGAAGCTCGTCGGCTGCGCCGCCAGGCCGGACCCATCAATGGCGACGTCCGACCCGCCGATGATCCCATCCGTCGTATCCGAGAGGGGAGGCAGATAGTCGATTAAGGCGATCGTCGCCGGTCCCCCGGGCAGCCCGATCATGTCCTCCACCCCCGCGCCGAAGGGGGTGCTGACCAGGCTGACCTCGTCGGGCTCATCCGGGTCCGGATGGTTAAAGGGGACGCGATCGCCTCGGGCGATCTGGAGCGCCTCCCGCAGCGTGATCGTCGCGTCGTTCTGGGGCGGCCCGTCCGCCGTCGAGTTCACGTCGATCCGGCCCGCCCGACCGGTTTCCGTCCCCAATGCCAGCGTCAGGGCCGCCGCCACGAGCATCCCGCGCTGGAAGCACCCTCTCCTCCCGAAGGCTTTCGTCATCGGAAACTCCCTCCTTTGCGAGCGCCAGGGACAAGGGCCAGACCGCCAACGCGGGGCCGACTCCTACTGGATGGAGCCACCTTACCCCAGGGCCGCCGGAAATGGCACCCCGGCCACGGCCGCGGGCTTGAAATTTTAGTCGCGGGGCCTTGCAAGGCCCATGCGTTCATGTTAGCGTCCAGCCGGTCTGCCAAGGGCAGCCGATTCGCTCTTTCGCAACGGAGGCCTCGATCACCATGGTTCGTTTCCTTCGGATCACCGGCGCGGCGGTGATTCTGCTGGCGTCAGCGATGACGCCGATGGCCTGGGCTGACGACGCCGCCCGCCCCGTCACGTTCACCAAAGACGTTCTCCCCATTCTCCAGGAGAACTGCCAGACCTGCCACCGGCCGGCGACGATCGGCGTCTCCGGCATGGTCGCCCCGATGGCCTTGACGACGTACGAAGAAGTCCGCCCCTGGGCCAAATCGATCGTCAAAGCCATCGAATCGGGCAAAATGCCCCCCTGGAGCGCCTCACGCGAATTCCGCGGCGTCTTCAAGAATGAACGCTACCTGACCGACGAGGAGATCGACACGATCGCCCGGTGGGTCAACAGCGGCGCGCCGATGGGTCGCGCTGAGGACGCCCCGCCCCCGCGCTTGTTCCCGCAACGGGAATGGTGGCTGGGCGAGCCCGACGTGATCGTGCGTTTGCCGGAGCCCGTCTGGGTGGGGGATGAAGTCGAGGATTGGCAGCCGATGTATCAGATCCCCTTGACCGAGGACGTCCTGCCGGAGGACCGCTGGCTGCGCGGCATGGAGTGCGTCCCCGACAGCAACGTCGTCCATCACATCGTCGTCTATGCCTACGGCCAGGGGATGGATCGCGACCGGGGGAACGTCGGCGTCGGCGGTAACCTGGGCGGCCTTGCCCCCGGGGCCGAGCCCGAGGTCGCCGACGAAGGCTACGGGTATCTGCTCAAGAAGGGCACGACGCTGGCCGTCAGCATGCACTATCACAAGGAAACCGGGCCGGGGACTGGCGCGTGGGATCAGTCTCGGATCGGCCTGTTCTTCTACCCGAAGGACGCCAAGGCCCGGAACGTTCAGATTTCTCCCGTCGGCAACATGACGTTTGAAATTCCCCCCGGCGTGGACCGGTGGGAGGTCGGCATGGCCCGCACGTTCGAGCGGCCCGTCACGGTCCTCGGGCTGTTGCCGCACATGCACTTCCGCGGGGCCGCGGCCCGCTACGTCGCCATCTATCCCGACGGTCGCCGTGAGACCCTCTTGGACGTGCCGAACTACGACTACGCCTGGCAGCACAACTACCGCTTCCAGGAGGCCCGGCGCCTCCCCGTCGGCACGCGCCTCGAGGTTCGGATGTGGTTCGATAACTCGCCGGCGAACCCGGCCAACCCTGATCCGACCAAGGCCGTCCGCTTCGGGGGCCCGACGACCGACGAGATGGCCCTCGGCTGGATGTACTTCACCTTCGACGACGAGGCCCCGACCGTCGCCGCGATCGCCGGTCAGCGCTAGACGGATCCAGCGCCGCCTCGGCCACAGCCGCTTCCCGAATGCCCGGGCCCCCGACCCCCGTCGGGGGCTTCGGCTTTGTCAGGGGGCCTTCACCCCCCGATGTAGGACATCTCGACTTTCGGCAGCCCGACGGTCGCCTCCGAGCGCAATTCCGAATACCGATCCGTCCGCGCGCGCCAGAGGTTCCTCAAGAACCCTCGCAGTTCGGCGTCGGCGGCGCCCCCTCGCAGCAGCGCGCCGACGTCATGGCCGGTAGTGGCGAAAAGGCACGTAAAGAGCTTGCCGTCGGCCGAAAGGCGCAGGCGGGTGCAGTCACCGCAAAAAGGCTGCGTCACCGAGGTAATGACGCCGATCTCGCCGGCGCCGTCCCGGTATCGATAGCGTCGGGCGACTTCGCCTCGGCGGGCCGAGCCCAGCGGCTCAAGGGGCCAGATCGCCTCGATCGTCCGCACGATCTCCGCCCCCGGAACGACTTCGTCCAGCCGCCAGCCGTTGGTCGTCCCGACGTCCATGTATTCGATGAACCGGACGATGTGGCCCGTTCCGCGGAACCGTTCGGCCATCGGCAAGACGGCCTGCTCGTTGATGCCGCGGCGGACGACCATGTTGATCTTGATCGGACTCAGACCGGCGGCCTCGGCCGCTTCGATCCCCGCCAGAACGCGCGTTACGGGAAAGTCCACGCCGTTCATGGCGCGGAAGACGGAGTCCTCCAGGGCGTCCAGACTCACCGTCACGCGCCGCAGCCCGGCCGCTCTGAGCGCGACGGCCTTGGCGGCCAGCAGCGCCCCGTTGGTCGTCAGCGTCAGCTCCCTCAGGCCGTCGATCCGGGCCAGAAAGCTGACCAGTCGCTCCACGTTCCGACGAAGCAGAGGCTCCCCGCCCGTCAGGCGGATCTTCTCCACCCCGAGATCGACCAGGACGCGCGCCAGGCGCTCGAGTTCCTCGAAGGTCAACAGGGCGGCATGAGGCAGAAACGTGTAATCGGCCCCAAAGACCTCCTTGGGCATGCAGTACGTGCAGCGGAAGTTGCACCGATCGGTGACCGATATGCGCAAGTCCCGCAGCGGGCGTCCCGGCAGGTCGTTCATGGCCGTGATCATATCACGGCCCTTGCCCCGCCGCAGATTTATCGCCCGGGCGATCGGCTCTCCCCCTTGCCTGGGCCGGCGCATCCCGGCCGATCAGTCCGAGGCTCCCCCGACCCCCCGCTCTTTGAACCAGTCGATCGTCCGGCGGAGCCCATCGGCGAAGTCCACCGTGACGCGATAGCTGAGGTCCCGCCTCGCGGCGTCGATTGCCGCCCGAGAGTGCCGGATGTCGCCGGGGCGGGGCGGCTCAAAGATCGGGGCGAGGCGCTTGCCGAGGGCGGCGTTGATCTCGGCGGCGAGCTCCAGGAGCGTGTAGGACCGTCCGCAGCCGACGTTATAAACGCCGCCGGCGGCGTCCTCGGCCGTCGCCGCCGCGACGTTGGCCCGGACGACGTTTTCGACGAACGTGAAGTCGCGGGATTGCCCCCCGTCCCCGTAAATCGTCGGGGGCCGCCCCGCCAGCATCGCCGTGATGAACCGGGGGATCACGGCGCTATAGGGAGAGTCGGGATCCTGCCGCGGGCCGAAGACGTTGAAGTAACGCAACGTCACCGTCTCGAGTCCGAAGGCCCGGTGAAAGACCAGACAATAGGCCTCGCCGGCCAGCTTGGCCGCCGCGTAAGGGGAAAGAGGGCGCGGCGAAGCTGACTCATCTTTCGTCTCGCCCGGTTGATCGCCATAGACCGACGACGAGCCGGCATAGACCAGGCGTCGAACGCCCGCCCGGGCGCTCGCCTCCAACAGCCGGACCGTGGCCATGAGGTTGCAATCGGCCGATTCCGCCGGGGCCTCCATCGATCGCGGCACCGAGGGGAGCGCCGCCTGATGCAGGACGTAATGCATGTCTTCGACCGAGCGCGCGCAGACGACCGGGTCTCGCAGGTCCCCCTCGATCAGTTCGACGCGGCCCAGGCTCCCCACAAGATTCTCCCTCCGGCCGGTCAGGAAGTTATCGACGACGCGGACGGCTTCGCCCTGCTCGATCAGATAATCGACCAGGTTGGAGCCGATGAAGCCGGCGCCCCCCGTCACCAGATAATTGGCCATGGTCGCCTGCGCCGGCCCTCCCGCGCGCGGGGGCCGGCCGCGTTGAAGGACCTCAGCCCTCCAATTTCGCGTCCTTTGATTCCAAGCGTTCCCACTCTCGTCCCTCGCGCACCTTGCCCATCATCCACGGCCAGGCCATGCGGAGACTGACGACCAGCCCGTAGGCGGTCAGAATCACCCAGGGCGCCACGCCCGGCAGATAGTACCGCCTCCAATCCACCGGCATCGTCGCCAGCAGCGCCCCCCAGACGGCGAAGGCGACGAAGATGAAGAGCCGCCGCTCCGGCTGCCGCGTCCGAACCACGATCGCCAGGCCAAAAACGGCCAGAACGAGCCCCATGAGCGGGCCGACGGGGCTCCGGGGCTGGAAGGTCTCGACGTCCCAACTGGCCTGGAGCGCGAGCCCCTTGAGCAATTGAATGAAAAAGCCCACGTCCCGCATGGGGAGAAAATCTGGCCCCGGCCGATGAGCCAGGATCAAACGGAACCCCTCCACCGGGCGGGACCAGAGGAGTGGGTTGGTTCCAAAAAACGTCGCCGCCGTCAACCCCAGGATCAGCCCCACGGCCCCCAGCGTCCGGCCCAGCGTCTCCCCCCGACGCCAGCGCAACCCCAACGTCAGGGCCAAGGCCGGCGTCATGACCAGCCCGTTGAGCCGCGTGGCGGCCGCCCAGCCGAGCCCGAGACCCGAGGCCAGGGCCAGCATCGCCGTCCGCCGCCGAAAAAGGCCCCAGAGGAGGAGCGTCATGCCGAAAAGACCGCAGGCGTCCGTCATGGCCCGAAAGCTTGAACTGACGATGTAGGGGTGATGAATGAAGAGGAACCCCGTCACCGCGCCGACCCAAAAGCCGAAAAGCTGGCGCGCCAGATCCATCACCAGCAGCGTCGTGGCGAGCATGAAGAAGGCCGCCTGCAGACGCGCCGGGTAATAGAGTTGAAACGGGGGCCAGACGGACTCCTCCCGCACGCTGTTGAAGTTGCCGAACTGGTGTAGCGCGATGTCGGGGTTTTTCTCCAGGAACCACCATACGGGGCCGCCGATGAAGAACTTGCCCAGCGCGGGGCTGGGGCTCCCCCAGTTGGCGTAAGGCTCGGTCCAGAAAGGGTCGCTCCAGGCCCCGTTCCAGGCCCTTTCCCAGGCGTGGTAGCTGATCCAGATCCAGTTGGCTTCGTCGAAGTGGTTGAACTCGGGGCGATAGGAATCCTGCGTGATGAAGCCGCCGAAGTGGCGCAACACGAGCCCGATGGCCAGCCAGTAAACAAGTCGCCCCGGCCAGGGGCCGCCTCCGAACCGTTCGGCCAGCCCGCGCCAGGCGATCCAGGCGTTCATGATGACTCCGGAGCGCCGCTGCACCGCGACCGGGACGATCCGCGGCCCCAGGCCTCACTTGACGAAGCGAGGCATCAGCTCGGCGGCCGTGAAGACGCCGTACCGGCCCATCTCATGCAGCCAGAACCCCGTCTTCAGATAGCCGAAGGCCGTCCCGTTGACGTTGGCCGCCATGGTCGTCTCGTCCCCCAGCGTGAACGTATGGCTGGCGATCGCGCCGTCGAAGGTTCGGCCGGTGACCGTCACCCGGCTGCTGACCGGCTTCTTGGGGCTCGTTGTATCGACGACGCCGCCGACGTGGACCCGACTGGCCTCGACGACGCCGGCTCGTTCCAACATCACGTCGTCGGCGTGTTCCATCTCGACGAGCTCGAGGACCCCGCGCCGCGCTTTAAGCTCGGCCAGCACCTCTTCGTTGGTCATGGCGTTGGCCCGCTCCAGCGTGAAACCCTCCAGGTGGGCCAGGTCCTCGCGGATCGTCGCCCGGTAAGCCTCCCAGTTGGCGATGCCGACGCCAAAGTGGATATCGACCTCGAGCACCTCGACGAAGGACTGCGCGGCGAGGGCCGCGGCGGCCGTCAGCAGCCCCGGCGTGCATCCGGCCCCGGTGACGTAGGCGATCCCCGCTCGACGCAACTCGCCGTCAAGGTCGAACATCAGCTTGACGGCCGTGCTCCGTTTGAGCGCGTCCGTCATGGCCCCGCTCCACCCGGCCCGCGCGAATCGACTGACCACCCCCGGAATGAATTCATTGGGAAGATTCGGCAGCGCCACGAAGACCCCGTCGATCCGATCGCCGAGACGGATCACCTCTCCCACGGGGTCCTCCGCCAGCGCCCCCCAGCGCCGGAGCGTCCCCACCGAGGTCATCGGAGGCAGGTCCTCAAGAAGCGAGGCGCTCAAACCCTCGGGGCAAAAAGCGTACCCCTCGCGATCGCATAGAGCGACCAGGCGGAACTCCCGCTTCTGATCGAGCAATCGGGCGGCGGCCCGTCCCAAACCGCCCGCCCCCAGGATCGCCACGTTTTTGGGCTGGATCATGACGTTCCTATCCTTTGAACGACTAGGGAACTCGCGACGAGGCCGCTCTGCTGACGCGCCGGCGACCCTTTGGGCTCGACTGCCCGACGCGGCTCGCGCCCGGCCCGGCCGCGTATTGACGTAGCCAGTCGGCGGCCAATTGTCAATTCGGGATCAGCCGGACCGTCGAACTCGGCCCGTGTGCTTTCCTTCTCGGATCTGTCGAGAAATCAAGCTTCGAGCCCGGAAGGGAAGCGCGTTATTTTATTTCAGGGTCGGGATCTCGGCCTCACACGGATGGTCTTATGGGGCCCGCTCGCAAAGCTTCCGCACTCCTCCGAGGCGACCTGCTGCCTCGCCTGCTTACGACCATCCCTGGCCCCGAGTCCAAGCGGCTGGCTCGGCGCCTCAAGCGGCTCGAATCGCCTGACGCCACCTTCTACTCGGCGCGGTTCCCCGTCTTCTGGGCCGAGGCTCGGGGGGCAAACGTGCTCGACGCCGACGGCAATCGCTACGTTGACACCGCCGCCGGTTTTGGCGTCGCCGCCATCGGCCACGCCCATCCGGCCATCCGCGCGACGCTGCATCGAGAGGGAAGCCGACTGATCCACGCCATGGGGGACGTTCATCCCAACCTCTGGAAGGAACGCCTGGCCGAGGCCTTGTTGGACCGAATCCCCTGGCCCGGACGTTGGAAGGTTATTTTCGGCACCTCGGGGGCCGACGCCGTTGAAGCCGCCGTCAAGACCGCCGTCCTGGCGACGGGACGACCTCGGCTTCTCACCTTTGAAGGGGGTTATCACGGCCTGACCCTTGGAACGGTCACGCTGACCGGATGGGAGCGTTTCCGAACCGGGTTACGCGATCTCCTCGGACCGAAGCCGATCCGAGCCCCTTTTCCCAGAGACGAAGATAATGCCGCCAAGTCACTTGAGATAATCAGTTCTAAATTGAATGATAACAATGATTCACGTCGGCCCATCGCCGCCGTTCTGATTGAACCCATTCAGGGCCGGGCGGGGATCATTCTCCCCCCGGCGGGCTTCCTCCGGCGTCTCCAGGAGCTTTGCGACCGGCACGGAACGCTGCTGATCCTGGACGAGGTCTATACGGGTCTGGGTCGAACGGGCCGCTGGTGGGCGGCCGAGGCCGAGGCCATCATTCCGGACCTTATGACCGTCGGCAAGGGTCTCGGAGGCGGTCTGCCCATCTCCGCCTGCATAGGCCGCGCCGAGGTGATTGACGCCTGGGGCCCCAGCTCCGGCGAAGCTCGCCACACGCAGACGTTCTCGGGTCATCCGCTGGCCTGCGCCTGCGCTTGCCGGACTCTCGAAGTGATTGAAAAGGAAGGACTTCCGGAGCGCGCCGCGCGTCTGGGAGCCCAGGCGACTGAGTGGTTGCGCCAAGCGCTGGGTCATCTCGCGATCGTCCGCCAGATTCGGGGCCAGGGCCTGATGCTCGGTGTCGAGTTCAACGGGGCTGAATCAGGCCGATCAGCCGATTCCCAAGCGGCCAGGGTTGTGATTGAATTGTTGCGACGGGGAATCATCGCGCTGGCCGCCGGCCCCGCCGGCAACGTGATTTCCCTGACGCCTCCTTTGACCATTGCGGAGGCTCAACTTAGCTGCGCGATCGACGTGCTTGCCGATGTTGTTCGCTCGGCCGATCGCCTGAAGCGGGTCTCGAGCTATCGTCTCGTAAGGAAACTTCCCCATCGCGGGCGCCGCCCAAGGCTCCAATCATGATCGTCGCGCGGTCCTTCTCCCATTTATCCGGCTCAAAGGCGCGTAGGTCACTGATACATTTTGGGTTAGCTCTGATCGCTTCGACGGGGGCCGGCCAACCCGCGCGACCCTCCGCGGCCTCCGGCGAGGCCCAGTTGGCACGCATCGCTTTGACCTTCCTCGAACAACTTCGAACAGGACGTCCCGATCAGGCCGAGCGGCTCGTCGCCCCGGAGTCCCTCGAAACCCTCTCGGCCGCCGAGTTAACCAAGGCCTGGAAGGCCCTGGAGGACCGTCAGGGCCGGCTTCTCGCCCTGGAAGGGGCCGTCGTCGGGCGGGTCGAACGGCATGACATCGTCACGGTCGGGGCGAGGTTCGAGAAGGGGGCCCTCGGGCTACGGGTGGTGCTCACGCCGTCGGGTCAGGTTGCCGGCCTTCTTTTCGGCGAGGCCGGCTCGGGCGATGGTTTATCGACGATGCCGGCCTACGCCGACGCAAGCGCCTTTGAGGAGATGGACTATTCCGTGTTCGAGGACGATCGGCGTCGGCCGGGGCTGCTTGTGCTGCCCCACGGTCCTCCGCCTTTCCCCGCCGTGATGCTGATCCCCGGCTATGGGCAGCACGACCGGGACGGGACGATCGGGCCGAACAAACCCCTACGGGACCTGGCCTGGGGTCTGGGGGCGCTGGGGATCGCCTCGCTGCGCTACGACAAACCCAGGTTGACGGCTTCGATCGGCCCCGATCTCCGCGACGTGACCTACAAAGAGGAGTTCGTGGACGACGCGCTGGCGGCGATTCGCCAACTCCGGCGCGACCGGCGGATCCAGCGCGATGGGATCTTCGTTCTCGGCCACGGGCTAGGGGGTCAGGTAGCTCCGGCCATTGCCGCCCGCGCGCGGACGTTGCCCGGGACGAGCCTTTCGCCGACGGGTCTTTTCACCGGAAGCTCTTACCTGGCGGGCATGGTTCTGCTGGCGGGCTCGGCGAGGCCGCTGGTGGAGACGATGATCGATCAGTTGAACCATATCGCCATGGAGGACGACCAGTTCAAGCTGGAGGAGGCTCGATCCATCCTGGCCTTCCAGTCCGAAGTGGAGGCGCTCCTGGAGACCGGCGGACGGGATTCGCCGCCGGTCATGGGGTTGACTTACAGCTATCTGACCGCCCTGAATAATTACGATTGCTTGAAGACGGCCCAACGCGCGAAGATTCCGATGCTGATCCTTCAGGGTCAGCGGGACTTCCAGGTGACCGCCGCCCGCGATTTTGAGGCCTGGCGGGAAGCGCTGAAGGACCGCGCCGACGTCGCCTTCAAACTCTATCCCGACCTGAATCATCTCTTCATGACCGGGGCGGGCGCCTCCTACCCGTCCGAGTACGAACGCGCGGGCCACGTGGCCGAGGAAGTCGTCCATGACATCGCTCAGTGGATCAAGCGCGCGATCCGATGACGCTCACGGCACTGTCGCACGACGCGCTGGAGGAAACGCGGCGCCGCCTCCAGCCGTACCTTCATCGCACGCCCGTCCTGACCTGCTCGGCTCTTGATGAGCGGGCCGGCCGGCGGGTTTTCCTCAAGTGCGAGAATTTTCAACGCACCGGCTCCTTCAAGCTCCGGGGCGCGCTCAGCGCTCTGCTGCAATTGCCCCCGGACGAGCTGGCCCGCGGCGTCGTCACGCACTCCAGCGGTAATCACGCTCAGGCCGTGGCCCTGGCGGCCCGGCTGCTGGGGACGCGGGCTTGGATCGTCTTGCCCCGAACGGCCCCGGAGATCAAACGTCGAGCGGTGGCTGGCTATGGGGCCGAAATCACCGTCTGCGAGCCGACGATGGCCGCGCGCGAGGAAGCGACGCAGGCGTTGATCGACGCCACCGGCGCCCATCTCATCCATCCCTACGACGACGATCGCGTGATCGCCGGCCAGGCCACGGCCGCGCTCGAGCTTCTTGAGGACCATCCGGACCTGGACGTCCTTCTGGCTCCCATCAGCGGCGGCGGCCTGCTGGCGGGGACGGCGCTGGCGGCCTCGCGCCGAACGCCCTCGCCTCGCGTCGTGGGATGCGAACCGGCCCTCGCCGACGACGCTTATCAATCGCTGAAGGCGGGCGTGATCGTCAGGCAGCCGGCGGGACCGACGATGGCCGACGGCCTGCGCGCCAATTTCTGCGAGCGGACGTTCGCCATCGTCCGCGCCCTGGTTGAGGGGATCGTCCTCGTCACGGAGGAGGAGATGGTCGAGGCGATGCGCTTCGTCTGGGAGCGGATGAAGATCGTCATCGAGCCCTCCAGCGCCGCCGCCGTCGCCCCCCTGCTCTTCCGGCCCGAGGTCGTCGGCGGCCGACGCCTCGGCGTTATCCTCTCCGGCGGTAACGTTGAGTTTCCGCTGTCGGCGAGCGGGCAGCCTCCGGCGCGCCGACCGGAAGGGGCGAGGCCCGTCTCACGGCGTTGACACCCTTCCGAATCAGCCGCTATCGTGATCCTTGAGGCTGGGGGTTAGCCAAGTCAGGTAAGGCAGGGGCCTTTGGAGCCTCGATCGTAGGTTCGAATCCTACACCCCCAGCCATGGTTGGCCGCTATCGGCGTCGATCCGAGGGGCTTTCCCGCCGTCTCGAGCCGGCCGATCACCGTAACATTTGCCCGCCGGTTGAGGACCCGTCTGGTCCGCAAGGGCCGATCTTGACACTCGAGCCGCCGATGCGTCATCGTGACCCTATTAGCCCACGAGCCCCGACGTCGCCGACATTTCCGGTGGCAGGCCTTTTTGCGCCGGTAGCGGCGGCGAGGGCCAAGTCGCTGCGCCCTTGCTTGGAAGGGGCTTGGGGCGGGGCCTCAGGATCGGCCGCAGGCGATGAACTTTCGGCTTTACGTGGTCCACGGAGGACGCAATTCCGCCAGGGCCAGGCGCTCCGTGCGGCGATGGGTTGAGACGACGCTGCCCTCGCCCGCGGCCGTCGAGATCGTTGATCTGGCGCTCCTGGCGGAGATCGATCGACCGCCGGGATTCATCCTCGCTCCCTCCTTGCTTCGTCTGGACCCTCCCCCCCGAGTGTTCATTCCAGGCCTCCCGCGCCCCTCAGCGCTCAGGCGGCTTTGCCGCGGGGAGCAGGCGCGCGCCGGGAGCCGAGCCGACCGCGGTTCGCCGGGATTATCAGGACGAACCCCCGCGACCTTCGAGCAACCCTGGCTGTCGGGAGAAATTGACGCCATCGTTGTCGAAGGCCGGCTCCTTCGACTGGACCCGAGCGGGAAGGGGCGCCCGAAGGCGGCTTCGCATCCGTCATCGTCCCCCCTCAGGGAGTCGGAAGAGGAGGCTTGGCGAATCCTGAGAGCGCTGGCCGGGCGGCATGCCCTGGCCGAGGAAAGGTTGCGGGCTCAGGTGGCGCGGGCGCTGCATGATGAGGTCGCGCAGTTGCTGGTCTATGTGATGATGAAGCTCGACGTTCTGCGGCTCGGGTCCGCGGGGGAGCCCCATGCGGTCGAATTGGAGGAACTCGCTAAACATCTGGGCGAGGTGGTGCAACGTCTCCGGGGCGTAATGGCGGACTTGAGCCCCCCGTTGCCGCAGGAGATGGGGTTTCGGGAAGGACTGCGCTGGCTGGTTGAACGCTGGAGCGAGCGTCACGGTATCGCCTGCTCGATCAAGGACGGCGGCGATCCCGGGCCGCCGCCGGAGGAGCTCCGGGCGGTCGTCTTGGCCGCGGTGCGAGAGCTGCTGGAAGAGCTGGCCCGTCGCGGCGGCCTCACGTCGGCGCGCCTTCGCCTGGAGCGTCGAGGGGAACAGCTCAACGTTGTCCTGGAGCCGGTGGGCGCGGGGATCCAGGGAGCGTCCATGAGCGGGGAGCTTCGGCGGGTTCGGGACCGGCTCCATCCGTTTGGAGGAGACCTGGAGTTGAGACCGGCGGGGAAGCGTGGCCTCCGGATTCGTATGACCCTTCCCTGGGAGAACGCGACGGGGCCCGGAAATGAAACTTAAGGTCCTCATCGTCGACGATCATCAGATTCTGCGCGAAGGGCTGGTGGCGTTGCTGGCTGAGCGATCGGAGTTTCAGGTCGTCGGCCACGCCGCCGATGGCCGGACGGCCGTGGCTCTGGCCGGAGAACTTCAGCCCGACGTTGTCGTCATGGACGTCGCGATGCCGGAGCTCAACGGGATCGAGGCCACCCGTCAAATGCTCGCCCGGGCCCCCAAGGTCAGGGTCCTGGCTCTCAGCATGCACGCCGACAAACGCTTCGTGACCGGCATGCTGCGGGCCGGCGCATGGGGCTACGTGCTCAAGTGCTCCGGCCTGGAGGAGTTGCTTCTGGCGCTGCGGGCCCTCGCGCGCGGTCATCGTTATTTGAGCCCCGCCGTGACGCACCTGGTCATCGAGGAGCATCTGACGGGCGGGGGAGAGGTGACCGTGACGCCGGCGGCCCTGCTGACGCCGCGGGAACGCGAAGTTCTTCAGCTCATGGCCGAGGGCAAGGCGACCAAGACGATCGCGGCCCGCCTGCACGTGAGCGTCAAGACCATCGAAAGTCACCGCAAACAGATCATGGAGAAACTCAAGCTGCGCAGCGTCGCCGAATTGACGAAATACGCCATTCGGGAAGGCCTGACGACGCTCGAGCATTGAAGCTTGAGGCCTTCCTGAACGGCGAGCGGCTGCCGGGGAGCGCCGGCCGGGGCTGAGCCGCGCCGTCCCGCCGCCGACGGTCAGAGGCGCTTCATTTCTCTCAGGGATTTCGAACCTTAAATTCCGGGATATCCCGAAAACCTCGGGCAAGTTCTCTCACGTTAAAATCAATCGTCTTCGGCGCAGCAGCCGGCGCGAGCGTCCCCTCCATTGGAGGGACCTTTCGGCCTCCGATTCTTTTCCGGGGCCGTGAGCGTTGGCCGTGGCCGCGGGCAGGGCGCCGGGGCTTCCGGGGGGCTGGTCATGCCGCCGACTCGCGCAGCTCCGCATCTCGTTGGCCGGGTTGGATCCGCCGGCCCGTGGGGGATGATCGGGCTGGGGCTCGGCTTGCTGGCCGTGGTCATCGGCATCTGGCTCGGCTTGAGAGCGCAGGAGCAACGGCAGATCCGGGAAGTGGCCGCGATCGAGGCCCGAGAGGTCGCGCGGGTTCTGGTCCGCGAGATGGAGGACCGCGCGCAGACGATGGCATGGTTCGCCCGGCGATGGGAGCGACAGGGGGGGATGTCCCGCGAGGCGTGGGAAGTTGAAGCCGAAACGTTCCATCAAAATCGGCGCGGCTATCGGACGATCGCCTTCGCCGACCCGTCGGGCCGGGTCCCGTGGAGTCTCCCGCGGGAAGCCAACGAAGAACTCACGCTCGAGGGGATGTTGGCCGAGCCGCCCGTCCGCGCGGCCGTCCAACGCGCCCGACAGACCCGCCGCACGGTCTCGGCGACCGTCGATCCCGTCGAGGGGGAGGGGGGCTCCCTGATCCTTGCCCCGGCGTTTGTCGGCGACCGATACGACGGCGTCATCGTCGGCTTCGTGCGGACGGACGAGCTGGCGGGTCGCGCTCTGGACCTGCTCAACGGACGCGGCTTCGAAGGGGCCGTTTACCTCGGGGACCGGTTGATCGCCGGGCGTGGGGACCCAGCCAGTCGCCAGATCGCCCGCTTCGGCGGGACGGCGGCCGAAGAGCTTCCGGGGATGATCTGGCGCGTCGAGGCGTGGCCGAGGCGGGATTGGTTGGGACGGACGAAATCCCTCGTCCCGACCTGGGTCCTGGCCTTTGGCATCGCCATAGCCGTGACGCTGCCGCTGGTCGTTCATCTGGGGCGAATCGCTCGGGCGGAACGAGACCAGTTGGTTGAAGTCTCGAAGGCCCTTGAGGATGAGAACGACAAGCGTCGCGGGGCCGAGGAGCGGCTCCGGGAGCTCAACGAGGCGCTGGAGACGAAGGTGGCCGATCGGACGCGGGAGCTTGAGGCCTCACGCGCCGAGGCTCTTCGGTTTGTCGAGCAACTCCAGGGCCTGACGGGCGAGCTTCGCTCGGCCAACGCGGCCTTGGAACAGCGGGAACGCACCTTCCGGGAGCTTTTCGAGTCGTCGCCGGACGCCCTTTTGCTCGCCGATGCCGAGGGAAGGCTTAGCCTGGTCAACGGATCTGCCGAAAAGATCTTCGGATACGGACGCGGGGAGATGCTCGGTCAGCCGGTGGAGATGCTTCTGCCCGAGCGCCTTCGCGCCCGTCACGTCGAGATGCGTGAGGGTTACGTCCGCCAGGCCGAGATTCGGCCCATGTCCGCCCGGCCCGATCTCGTCGCGCGCGCCAAGGACGGGCGAGAGATTCCGGTCGAGATCGCCCTGGGGCCCATCCACACCGAAACCGGCCCCTGCGTTCTGGCGACGGTCCGGGACGTGACGATCCGGCGCGAGGCCGAGCGCTTGGTCCGCCGATTGAACGAGGAACTGGAGGAGCGGGTTCGAATGCGGACGGCGGAGCTCGAAGTGGTCAATCGAGAGCTGGAGAGCTTCAGCTATTCGGTCTCCCATGACCTCCGGGCGCCGCTGCGGCACATGAGCGGGTTCCTGGGTCTTCTTGAACGTCAGATCGGCGAGAAGCTGGACGATCAGGGGCGCCATTATCTCAACGTGGTGGACGAAGCCGCGGCGAATATGGGAACGCTCATTGACGAGCTGCTGGCCTTCTCCCGGGCCGGACGGGTCGCCCTGAATCTCCAGGCGCTGAACCTGCGTCAGGTGGCCGAGGAAGTCTGCCGGGAGTTCAGAGAAGGGGCCGATGGGCGGCAGATCGAATGGACGATCGGGGAGCTGCCTCAAGTCCGGGGCGATCGGGCGATGCTTCGGCTCGTGCTCCAGAACCTGATCGATAACGCCGTCAAGTTCACGCGGCCCCGAGCCACGGCCCGGATCGAAATCGGCTGCTGCTCGGGTAACGGCCGGGAGGCCACGGTGTTCGTCCGCGACAACGGCGTCGGGTTCGAGATGAACCAGGCGGAGAAGCTCTTCGAGGTCTTCAAGCGATTGCACGCGAGCGAGGAGTTCGAAGGGACCGGCGTCGGCCTGGCCAACGTCAGGCGGATCGTGGAACGCCATGGCGGCCGCGTGTGGGCCCAATCCCAGGTCGGCGGCGGGGCGACGTTTTACTTCACGCTGCCCCGGGCCGGGGCTCCCAACGCGGAGGAGGCCCGAGCATGAGTCCCTTTGATGGAACGCGCCCGGGAGTCGTTCAGTCCGCGCGTTTCGCGAGCGTTCTGGAGGCCGCCAATTCAAGCTCGGCGGGACGGGAGCGTGAGCGCGGGGTTGCGGAGGTCGCCGCCCATGACTAAACCCCGCCTGGGGACGAAAACCTCTCCACGGCCTTCGGCCGGCGGGCAACCGGAGAGCTCTCAGAGCCTCATTCGTATCCTCCATCTGGAAGACGACCCCAGCGACGCCGAGCTGATCCGGGCGGCCCTGGAGGCCGACGGGTTGAACGCGCAGATCGAACGCGTCGCCACGCGCGCCCCTTTCATCGCCTTGCTACAGGCCGTTCCGTATGACCTGATCCTGGCCGATTACAATCTGCCCGACCTGGATGGGGCGACGGCGCTGGCGCTGGCGCGCGAGCGTTCGCCCGACACGCCGTTTATCGTCATCTCGGGCCATCTGGGGGATGATGAGGCCGTTGAAATTCTCAAGAGCGGAGCGACGGATTATGTGCTCAAGGATCGCCTGACGCGCCTTCCCTCCAGCCTCCGCCGGGCCCTTCGCGAGGTTGCCGAACGCGCCGAGCGCCGCCGGGCCGAAGAGGCCAGCCGCGAGATGGCCGAGCGGCTGAGCCTGACGCTCAAGGCCGTCCGCATGGGGACCTGGCAGTGGAACATCCCCGAGGAGGAAATCGTCTGGGACGAGCAGATGCACGTTCTCTTCGGCCTGGAATCGGGGACCTTTCGAGGCGACCCGACGGCCTTCGGTGAGTGCCTCCATCCCGACGATCGTGAGCGGGCGGCCGAGGAATTCGCGCGGACCCTGACCGAGGATCGGGAATACGACACTCAGTATCGGGTGGTCCGGCCCGACGGGATGGCGCGGACGATTCGATCTCGCGGGCAGGTTAATCGGGACGCCGAGGGCCGCCCTCGGCGGATGATCGGAGTCTGTTGGGACGCCACCGAACGCCAGGAATCCGAACGCCAGATCCGCCGGCAGATCGAGCGCTTGCGCGCGTTGCGGCGCATCGATACCGCCATCACCGCCACGACGGACCTGCGCGTCGCGCTTGAGACGATCCTCGATGAAGTGACCCGCCAGCTCGGGGTGGACGCCGCCGATATCCTGCTCCTCAACCGGGGGTCGAACACGCTGGAGTTCGGCGCCGCCCGGGGGTTCCGCACCGACGCGCTCCAACATACGCGGCTCTTTCTGGGTCAGGGGTTCGCCGGCCGCGCCGCCCTGGAGCGACGCATCGTGACGACGCTCGATTTCGACGACACGGCCGCGCGCGCCGAGTTTAGCCGCTCTCCCCGTCTGGAGGAGGAGGGCTTCGTGGTCTATTTCGGCGTGCCGTTGGAAGCCAAGGGGAGCGTCAACGGCGTGCTGGAGATTTTCCATCGGACGCGGTTCAAGCCCGACCCGGAGTGGATGGAGTTCCTGGAGGCGCTCGCCGGCCAGGCTTCGATCGCCGTCGAGGATGCCCGCCTGTTCCGCCACATGCAACGCTCCCACGCCGAGCTCCACGTCGCCTACGAAGCGACGCTGGAAGGCTGGGTGCGGGCGCTGGACATGCGCGACCACGAGACCGAGGGTCACACGCAGCGCGTCACGGAATTGACCGTCCGCCTGGCTCAGGCGCTGGAATTCGACGAAGAGGAACTGGTCCACATCCGGCGGGGGGCGCTGCTGCACGATATCGGCAAACTGGCCATTCCGGACGGCATTCTGCGCAAGCCCGGGCCGCTGACGGATGAAGAGTGGGCCATCATGAAACAGCACCCCACCCATGCTTTCCAATGGCTCAGCCCCATCAAGTATCTCCGGCCGGCGGTGGACATTCCGTACTGCCACCACGAGCGGTGGAATGGATCGGGGTACCCGCGCGGGCTGAAGGGAGAGGAGATCCCCCTGGCGGCTCGGATTTTCGCCCTGGTTGACGTTTGGGACGCGCTCACGTCGGATCGGCCTTATCGGCCGGCCTGGCCCCGGGAACAGGCCTTTGAGCACATGGTCTCCCGCGTGGGGACAGATTTCGATCCGCAGGTCGCCGAAATTTTTCTCCGCCTGATCGAACCTCCCTCGCCGCGACCGTCCGAGGAAAGTCAGGAGGCCCCCGATGGCTAAGGAGTACCAATTGGACGAACCGCTCGGGCCGCAGCGGGGCGACGCCCGAAGTCAACAGCGGCTGCCGAACCGTCTCAAGGTGAAGCTCGACATTCTCATCCCGGAGCAAACGTTCACGCCGAAGCCGCTGGACGCGCGGATCGTGGACCTGACCGAGGGGGGCATGCAGCTCCGCGTCCCGCAGCTTCCCTTCGTCCTGCACAATCAGATGATGCGCCACACCCGCCTGGCGCGCGTGACGCTCTCGCACCCCCGGACCGGCGAGCCCATCAAGCTGACCGGACGAATCGTCTGGATGGACTTTCAGAAGGGCGCCGGCAATGAATTGGGGGCCCCGTGCAGCCTGGGGATTTTCTTCAGCGAGAAGGAAGGGCTCGACGCGCGCTACGCCGAATTCGTCGAATCCCTCGGCCCCGCCGGGGGGGCGGCGGCCGGAGGCGCGGCTAAGTGAGGCGCCCGCGCGCCTCAGGGCGTCGAAGCGGGATACTCCAGCGTCAAAGGGTCCGGCAGGGGGATGTCCTCAAGCTTGCCGAAACGCGCTTCGAGGGAACCCATGGAGTAGGCCGCCCGGTCCGGGTTCCCCTTCAGGATGTCCTCTTTATTGCCGACGATGAGAATGACCAGCTTGTCGGGAGCGAGATACTGGCGGGCGACGCGAAGAACGTCGGCCCGCGTCACGGCCTTGAGGTCGGCGGCGTAGTTGCGCCAGTAATCCGGGTTCTCTCCGTTCAGTTCATCATCGGCCAGCGTCGAGACGATACGCCGGGCGTCGGCGAAGGCGCGCGCCGGAGCCTCGGCGAGCGCGTTGATCGCCGTCGCGAGCTCCTCGGGGTTTACCTCCTCGGCGCGGATACGTTCGATCTCCTGGAGCACGATGTCGATGGCTTCGGCGCAGGCGGGGCTGCGGGATTGAAAGCTCGCGCGGAAGAGCCCCTCGTAGTGGACGCCCAGGCCGTAATCCGCGCCGGCGCTGTAGGCGAGGCCTTCGTCGGAGCGAACGCGCGAGAGTATCCTCGAAGTGAACCCGCCGCCGCCGAGGATATGACTCATAACCCGAAGGGCGTGCCGATCCGGGTTATCGCGCCTCCCCCCCACGTGACCGATGGAGACTCGGCCTTGATTGACGTCGGGTTTGTTGACGATGTAGAGGCCCGCGCGGGGGAGATGATCGGGTTTGGGCGGCGCCGGCGGGCGTTCACCGGCGGGCCAATCCGCCAGATGGCGTTCGAGCGTGTCGATCATGGCCTGTCGGTCGAAATCGCCGGCGACGGCGATGATGAAGTTGGCCGGCTGCACCCATTTCTGATGAAAGGCCATGAGATCGGCTCGGTCGATCGCCTCGATCGAAGCCTGAGTGGACTGAAGGGAGGAGAAATGCGTGGGGCCGCGCATCAGACGCCGCCATTCCCGGGCCTCGATGCCGCCGGTCTGATCGTTCCGGCGGCGCATGGCCTGAAGCGATTGGGAACGGGCCAGCTCCAGGCGATCCTCCTCGAATCGGGGCCGCCGCAACATCTCAAAGAAGAGATCGAGGACCCGGTCGGCGTCCTTGCTGAGGCACCCCGCTGAGGCCCGGCCCTCCACGTCGCCGAGCGAGCACGAGACGAAGGCCGCCAGGAAATCGACTGCCTCGTCGAATTCCTCGGCCGTCAGGGAGGCCGTCCCTCCCGTTCGCATGACCGTCGCGGTCATGCCGGCGAGGCCGACCTTTTCCCGCGGCTCCAGATAAGAGCCCGCCCGGATCAGGACGGTCACGTCGAGGAGGGGGAACGCGCGGTCCTCGGCCAGATAGACGGGGACGCCGTTGGAGAGCGTGTAGCGATGGTC
Organism: uncultured Candidatus Sumerlaeota bacterium; assembly: GCA_964463045.1. Classification (GTDB taxonomy): domain Bacteria; phylum Sumerlaeota; class Sumerlaeia; order MVZB01; family JAJFLK01; genus CAYXAU01. Next base: position 28,042 of record CAYXAU010000001.1, read on the forward strand.
CTCGCGCCGGGGGGGTTCAAAGACTTTCTCGGGGTAGGCCAAGAGGCTGGGGTGGGCCGGGATCGACGCGGCCGATGGGGCGCCCCGGCCGGTCGTGCGGACGATGACGCAACCCGAGGCGACGGCCGCGAGCGCGACGATGAGGCCCCCGCCCATGCGCGACGACCTCTTCATGGGCGCGGGGCCGGCGAGGGAGGCGGTTCAACGCCCGAGGCGGCCGGCTCGGCCGGGCGGCGATAATAGAGGGCCACGGCGCGTTGCTCCGGGCGGAAGTACTTCTCGGCGGCCCGGCGGATGTCTTCGGCGGTGACGGCCTGGTAAAGCTCGCCGTCGGTGTTGATCGTCCGCCAGACCCGCAGGGCGTCCCGGGTGAGCAGCTCGTTCCTGAGGCCGGCCGGAGATTGCAGCCGGCGGAACCGCGCCGCCAACTCCTGATTCTTTACTTTTTCCAGTTCGCGATCGCTCAGCGGCTCGCGCTTCAGACGCTCGATCTCCTCGTTCATCGCCTGTTCGAGCGCCTCGGGGGTGTGGGGCGGACGAGCCTGGGCCCTGAATTCGAAGTAGCCTTCATAGCGGAAGCCGTTCTGCCCGGCGCCGGCCGACGTCGCCATCTGGCGTTCGAGCACGAGCGCCCTGTAGAGCCGACCCGTTCGGCCGCCGAGGGCGCTCCCCAGCAGCACAAGGGCCGGTTCGTCCACGTGCCCGTCGGCCACCGAGTGGTAGCGGATCTCGACCGACGGGTTGGCGTCAGCGAAGCCGATCATCCGCGCCTCGGCCTGCTGGGGCATTTCCAGCGTGCGCACCGGCTCCGGCTCGCGGGGCCCGCGCCGAAGCCGGCCGAAGTACGTTTCGGCCCAGGCGCGGGCCTGAGCGACGTCGAAATCCCCGACGAGGCAGGCCGTCAGATTGTTCGGAGCGTAATAGACGTCGAAAAAGGAGAGCGCCTCCTCGCGGGTGATGTTCTCCAGGTCGCTCGGCCAGCCGACGATGGGCCAACCATAGGGAGAGGACTGCCAGAAAAGGCTCTCGAATTGCTCCTCGAAGCGTCCGAGGGGTGTCGAGTCCGTTCGAAGCCGCCGTTCTTCGTGGACGACCGCTCGCTCGGAGTAGAACTCGCGGAAGACCGGATTGAGCAAACGGTCGGATTCCACCCAGAACCAGAGTTCGAGCTTGTTGGCGGGGACCATGACATAATAGATGGTGAAATCGTAGCTGGTTCCGGCGTTGAGGCCCAGAGCGCCCGCCGTCGTGTAAAGCCGATCGAGCTCGTCTTTGACGATGAATTCGCGGGCGCGGGTTTCGAGCGCTTCGATCCGCTCGAGCAAGGCGGCGTGTTCCGGCGATCGATGGCGCGGGTCGTCGGCGTCGTCGATCTCCCCGCGGCGCCGGCGTTCGATGAGGGCCATCTGATGCCGTCGGGCGGCTTCCCGCGCCCCGTCCAGTTCGCCGAGGACCTCCAGCTCGGCTTCGATGCCGGTCGTCCCGATCACGCTTGTCCCCTTGAACATCATGTGTTCGAACAGATGGGCAATGCCGGTGACGCCGGGGCGTTCGTTCACCGAGCCGATCTTGGCGACCCAACCGGCGGCGACGTGGGGATCGCCCGGGCGCGCCACCAAAAGAAATTTCATGCCGTTATCGAGGATCAATTCCTCGACTTCGACGCGTTGGGCCGGCAGGACCGCCGGGAGCGCTCCGATCAGAAGCGCCATCAGCCCGGATCGTCTGAGGCGGCGTCGCCCGATCAACATCGCGCCCGCCCTGCTCCCTCGCGCACGTTCATTGCTTCGGTCTTCAACGGCCCGCGAGCCCGGGCCGGGGCGCGATCTTCCCCTTGCCCGCAAACCCCTGTCAAGCGTCGCCCGGCCTGGATAAACGAAGCCCGTGGCTTCCGGCTTGACAAAGCGCCGTCGCCGTCGTTTTGATCCGCCGGGAGCGCGCCCGAGGGACAGGACGGAGCCGAAAATGATCGATGAGGCGTTGAAACAGGTTCGACTCAAGAGAACCCTCGACCGCCGCCTCACGCGTGGTCATCTGTGGGTCTTCTCCAACGAGGTCGAGGCCGTCGAGGGGAACCCCGAGCCCGGCGAAGAGGTGGCCGTTCTGGACGGTCGCGGACGGTTCGTCGGGATGGGGCTCTATAGCAGTTCCTCGCTCATTCGGGCGCGGATTTACACGCGGCGGCGCGGCCAGGGTTGCGATCGCGGCCTGATCGAGGCGCGCGTCGGGCAGGCGCTCGCCTATCGGGAATCCCGCCTCGGGCGGCGCCAGGCCTTTCGCCTGATCCACGGCGAAGCCGATGGATTGCCGGGCCTTGTCGCCGACGTGTTTGGGGATCGCGTGGTCATCCAGATCGGGACCGCCGGCATGGAGCGACGCCGTTCGCTGATCCTGGATGCGCTCGTGGAACGCCTGCGCCCGCGCGCCGTGTTCGAGCGGAGCGACGTTCCTGCGCGCGCGCTTGAGGGGCTGCCGCCGCGCAAAGCTGTTCTGTGGGGGGACGCTGAGGCGGTCGCCCCGATCGAGGAGAACGGTTTTCAACTATTGGCCGATCTCATGGAAGGCCAGAAGACGGGCTACTTTCTGGATCAAGTGGAGAATCGGGCCTGGGCCGCCCCCCATTTTCGGGACCGGACGGTGCTCGATCTTTTCTGTTACGTCGGGGCCTGGGCGCTCCTGGCCGCCGTCAATGGGGCCCGACGCGTGGTCGGCGTCGATTCTTCAGAAGCCGCCCTGGAGCTGGCCCGGCGGGCCATCCCCCTGAATCCTATCCCGCCGTCCGTTTGCTCGTTCGTTCGGGCCGACGTGTTCGGCTTTATCCGGGCCCTGGCGGCCCGAAGGGAACGCTTCGGCGTTGTCGTCCTCGACCCGCCCCCGCTGGCCCGCAGCCGCAAAGACGCCCTGGCGGCCTTGAAGGCTTATCGAGAACTCAATCATCGGGCCATGCGAGCCCTGGAGAACGATGGCCTCCTGATCACCTGCTCATGCTCGCACGCCGTGGCGCGGGAGGATTTCCTCAAAGCGTTGACTCTGGCCTCCCGCGACGCCCGGCGGGATTTCACGATCCTTCGGGAGGCCACTCAGGCCCCCGACCATCCGATCCATCTCGCCACGCCGGAGACGCAATACCTCAAAGTCTTCTTTCTGTCGGCCCGGGCGTGGTAGATCGAGGGCGAAAAGGCCGGCCCCGAAGCGATGGGCAAAAGGGTGGGTGGACGCGGGCTCGAACCGCGGACCTCCGGCTTGTAAGGCCGGCGCTCTGAACCGGCTGAGCTATCCACCCATCGGCGGGCGATTCAGCCGCGCTCGCGGCCGAAGAGCCCGACAAAGGCCACGCACTTCCAGGGTCGGCCGCCGAGATTGTGCGTCAGCCCGATGCGGGGGTTGGGGAGCTGACGGGGCCCGGCTTCTCCCCGGAATTGGAGCCAGAGTTCAAAGATCATCCGAAGGCCCGAGGCGCCGATCGGATGGCCGAACGACTTCAACCCCCCGTCGGGGTTCACCGGCAGCTTGCCGTCCAGTTCGAACGTTCCGTCCAGCACGTCGCGCCAGCCTTGCCCGCGCTGACTGAAGCCGAGGTCCTCGTAGATGACGAGCTCGGTTGGCGTGAAGCAGTCGTGGACCTCGGCCAGGCTGATTTCCTCGCGGGGGTGGGTGATCCCGGCCTCACCGTAGGCAAGTTGCGCCGCGCGAACGTTTTCTCGAACGGTCGTGAAGTCGTACTCGGGGTCGAAGGCGCCGTCGCCCGGGCCGGCGGCCACCGCCAGGCCTTTGACGTAGATGGGTTTGTCCGTGTATTTGTGAGCCTCGTCGGCGCGAACGATGATGGCCGCCGCCGACCCATCCGAAACCCCCGAACAATCCATAATCCCCAGCGGCGCGGCCACCATCGGCGAGGCCTTGCACTGGTCCATCGTGACGGCCTTGCGGTATTGGGCGCGCGGGTTCTTGGCCCCGTTGGCGTGGTTTTTCATCGCGATGCGAGCCAGCACTTCCTTGCCCGTCTCCGCGTTCACGCCGAATTTGTGAAAGTAAGCCGGCGCCAGAAGGGCGAAGGAGCCGGGAGCGCTGATATTGGGCTCGGTTCCGTCGCTGCTGCCGCCCCCGGAGCCGGTCAGTCCGCTATAGCCGCTGTCCTTGAGCTTCTCCACCCCGAGCGCCATGGCCATGTCGCTCGCGCCGCTGGCCACGGCGTAACAGGCCGCGCGAAAGGCCTCGGAGCCGCTGGCGCAGAAGTTCTCGACCCGGCTCACGGGGATGTAATCGAGCTTGAGCGGCTCGGAGAGGAAGAGCCCGGCGTTGCCGGAGCTGAGCGTCCCGAGCCAGCAGGCGTCGATCTGCCTGGGGTCGATCCCCGCCGAGTCGTAAGCCTCGAAGGCGGCCTCGACCATCAGGTCGGTGGCGCTTTTGTCCCACCACTCGCCGAATGCCGTGCAACCCATCCCAACGATGGCTACCTTGTCACGAATGCCGCGCGCCATGGGAAAGCTTCCTTCTCTTGGCCGAGGATCAGCGCCGTTTTGTCGGAGGGATGGCTGGCTCCGGCGCTCACGCCCGGAGCCGAGCTCCCTTGCGCTCGAAGGCGCCTCAAATTTTATCAGAGCGCCCCCGGCTTGCCAGCCCCTTTTTCCTCAACGCGCGGGGGGGTCCGGACGATTCGCCGGCGAAGCGGGCCACGAAAATGTCCGAGCCCCCGGCCGCCGTGAGCGTCGTTTCCCCGCCTTCGCCGGGACCGAACGTCGAGGCGCCGAAGAATGCACCGGTCAGGACGGCCCCGCCGTCGTAGAACCGGATGAAGGCCTCGGCGACGGGCCGCCCGATCGCAGTGCCGTCGGCCATAAGAAAGGATTCCCTTGGCTTGGGCCTGAGCCCAACGGCCTTCCAGGCCGCCTGAGGCAGTAGCGTATAGGTAGCCCCGCTGTCCACGAGAATTCGTAATTGTCTCCGCTTTCCCCGCGGGCCCTTCACCTCGCCGCCAATGTAGGTAACACCCATCATGATGGTTGTTTCAGAAACAGCGTTGACCTCGTTTCGGCCCTGAGGGTCTTTACGCGACCCTTCCCGTGCGGAAGGCGTGGAGCTCCCGCCGCGAGCGCCCGCGGCGCGCTCGCCTCAGAAAAGTCATCGAATACCCTGAGCCTTCCAGAAATAAGTGTGAATGCCGCCGGAGGTGAACAGTTTGCGGAACGTCATTTCCACCGGGCCGCCGATGCGAAGCTCGCTTGGTTTAACGTCGACCATATTGCACAGAATGCGACCCCCTCCTTCGAAATCGACGACCGCCGCAATCTCCGGCGGACTCAGCGAATAGGAAAGATAATCGGCGCTATAAGTCGTGAGGCGGCCCACTTTGTCACGGAATCCGTAGGGTTCCATCTTGTCGCGAGTCCGGCATTTGTAACACACGCGCTGGGCTGGAAACTGCGGCGTTCCGCAGGCGATGCACTTGGATCCGTACAGGGCCAGGTTATACCGGGCGCGACGCCGCATGAATGGGGAAGAGGGGCGGCTCGGTTCCGGCCGCCGCGGGGGCTCGACCTGGACGCGTTGTCGCCACTTGAGATAGGTGGCATAGGTCAGGTCATCGGCGCGACTGCCGATTAATTGCTCGACCGTCCGAAGGGGAGCGAAATCCCGATTGGCGTCTTCAATGCGGAACAGCAGGGCGTCGGCGCCTTCGCCGTAGCCGAGCGCCAGGACCAGATCGCCGGGACGGCCCGTCTCGAGGGCCTGGATGAGCATGAGAAGCGGATGAGCCGCCCCGGTGAATCCCACGTTGTTGAGGAGACTATCGACCACCTGGTCGCGCTTGAAGCCGCACTCGGTCAGGAGCGCCTGGGTCTTAGGCGGCGCGGGAAAGACGACCTTCGTCACGTCCGACGGCTTTAGGTGGGTTTTCTCGGCCAGGGCCTTGAGCACGTCGGGGATGGCCTGCCCATAGCCGTAAACCATCTGAAACCGCTCGTCCCAATTGCGCACGAAGGGGTCCCCCTGAGCGCGCCAGGTGTCAATGATCTCCAGGGCGACGGAGGCCGTCCCGAGCAACGTGGCCAGGGGCTTTTCGCGGCCCAGGATGATCGCCGCCCCGGCGTCGCCGAAGGTCATCTCATTGGCGCCGGAGGCCCCCCCCTCGCGCATGTCGGCCGCGGCGACGAGAATGTCGCCGGCGCCGGCGGTCACGGCGTCCGCGGCGGCCAGGAGGGCGCTGGTCCCGGCGCGGAGCGTGTTGCCGAATTCGGCCGTCCGGAGTTGCTCGGGCAGATCGAGCGTGGCGGCGATCAGCGTGTCGGATTGCTTCTCGGCATAGGGGGCCGTCGTCGTGGCGAAGTAAACGCCGGCGAGGGGAAGGCCGTAAGCGTTGCGCGTGGCGTTGAGGGCGGCCGCGACGGCCATCGTGGCCGAGTCCTCGTCATAGCTGGCGACGGCGCGTTGACCCTCGGGGCCGGCGGCGCCCGTCTCCTTCTGAATTTCCGTCCGGTCCAGACGATGGTAGGGGACATAAGCGCCATAGCCGGTGATGCCGATCATCGATGCCAACCGCCGTCTTTCCGAAATTAAAGGGCCTTCACCCTAGCAGGATCGCGGGGGGTTGACAAGGGCGCCCTCGGGCGAGGCGAGCGAGCCAAAGGCGAGTTGACTTTCGCCTGCGCGACGGTATTAGTTTAGCCCAGTCTATCCGCCTTGGAACCGGACGCTCCGGCCTGAAGGATCGAGCCGACGATGAAAGCCACGTTCCCTCGCCAGACGCTGATGTCGGGTATTTCGCTCGTCGAGAACGCCGTGGCCGGTTACGGCACGCTGCCGATCTTGTCCAACCTTCTCTTTGAAGCCACGCCGAAAGGGGTCGATCTGGTCGGCACGGACCTGGAATGTTTCGCCCGGGTCGGGCTGGAGGCGCGCGTCGAGGAAGCCGGGCGAATCACCGCTCCGGCCAAGACGCTCGCCGAGATCGTCCGCCTGCTGCCCGACGACAACGTCGCCATCGTGACCTCCGGTTCGCGCCTGACGCTGACCTGCGGCCGCAACGTCTATCATCTGGCGACGATGAGCGCCGAGGACTTTCCGGACTGGCCGAAAGTCGAGGCCTCGACGCGCCTGACGCTGCGCCAGGCCGACCTTAAGCGCCTGCTCGACAACACGCTTTTCGCCATGCCCAGCCGCGATCCCCGGCGCGTTCTCATGGGAACTTACTTCCACCTGGCCGAGAACCGATTGACGTGCGTGGCCACGGACGGCCGCAAGCTGGGCAAATCCAGCGCCCAGCCGGCCAAGATCGAAGGGCCCGGCGAGGTGTCGGCCATCGTTCCCGGACGCGTGCTCGGCGAAATCAAACGGGCCCTGGGCGAGGAGGGCGAGGTCGAGCTGGCCGTCACCGAGAAACGAATCGCCTTCTCGCTGCCGAATTTGAGCCTGACTTACCTCACCGCGCTGATCGACGGCAAATTTCCCCAGTACGAGGCTGTCATTCCCGCCAGTTTCAAACGGACGATCGACTTGCCCAAAGCGATCCTTGACGAGGCCATCACGCGGGCGGCCGTGCTGGCCGAGCGCCGCCACCATTCCGTCATTCTCAGTTTTCAGCCCAATGAGCTCGCCATCAAGGCCGAGAGTTTCGAAGAAGGCTCCTACGAGGGGGTGCTGGAAATCCAATTTGGCGGCGAGGCGTTTCGGATCGCGTTCAACTATAATTATCTTCACGACGTGTTGAAGGTGGCGCCGGACGCGACCGTGCGGATGAAGGTCAAAGAGCCGGCGGCGCCGGTCGTCTTTGAGTGCGAAAGCGACGCCGAGACCCTCTATCTCGTCATGCCGGTCCGGATCGCCGATCTGGAGGAGGAGAGCGACGAGCCCGAGGAAGGCGACGACGAGGAGGCCGATGAAGATGATGAGGCCTGAGGCTTCGGCCTGAGGGCCCCGTCGCCATCCCGCGCTCAGCCCCCATGACTCCAAGGAAGATTCACCCGGCGGAGTCCAATCCCTCCCCTTCGAATGAAGCGTGGAGCCCGGCTGAGGTTTCCCCCAAGGCTTCCATGCGGGTCGTCGGGGCCGTCCTGGGAGCCTTCTTTCTGATCAGCGTTCTGACGGCGGTGGCCTCCTGGCCCGGCTATCAGGTGGCGCGGCGATCAACGGCCGCCGAACGCGCCCTTGCGGAGGGTCGCCACGAGAAAGCCATCGAACTCCTGCTCCCGGTGGTGGAGCGATTCCCGAAGGCCTGGCTTCGGTGGAATCAACTGGGGGACTGTTATCTGGAGACGGGCCAGCCCCTCAAGGCGCGCGAGGCTTACGAACGCTCCTTGAGCGTCCAGCCGAATCAATCCTTGGAGGCTCGGTTGGGTCGCGTGGCCGAAGCCCTCGGCGATCCGGCCGAGGCCGCCCGTCAGTTTCGAGCCGCCTTGGAGGTCAATCGGGAGGACCCCTACGTCAACTACTATGTCGGCCTGTACAGCCTCGCCCAAGGGGATTTCGTGAACGCGGCGGAGTATTTCCGCGCGGCGTCGGCTGATCCCCGCTTCTTTGAGAAGGCGCGGCCTCACCTGGAGGCGATCCGGGAACGGTTGCTCGGCCCCGAGGCCTCGTGAAGGCTTCCCCGTCAGGCCTCCATGAGCTCCGCCAGGATCCCCTGACGGGGAGATGGTCGATCATCGCCGAATCCCGCGGCGCCAAGCCGAGCCGGTACGCCGGTCGATCCGCCGCCCGCAAGGCGATCTCCGAGTGTCCCTTCTGCCCGGGTCGCGAGTCCCTGACGCCCCCCGAGGTGGCCGCCCTGCGGCCGCCCGGATCGGCCCCCGACGGGCCCGGTTGGCGCATTCGCGTCATCCCCAATCGGTATCCGGCCGTTCGGGGAGTGCGAGCGGCAGGCGAGGCCACGCGCGGGCCGGGGCGCCGTCTGCCGGCGATCGGGCGGCACGAGATCGTGATCGAAACCCCCCAGCACACGGCCCGGGCGGAGTCTTACACCGAGCGGCAGTGGGCGGAGCTCCTCGGCCTGTGGCGGAATCGCCTCCTTCAATCCCTCGAAGACCCCGCCGTCCGCCAAGTGCAGATTTTCCGCAATCAAGGGGAGAGCGCCGGCGCCTCGCAGCCTCACCCCCATACCCAGTTGCTCGGCCTGCCGTTGGGGCCGGAGGAACTGTTGGAAGACTGGGCGGGCGCCCGTCGCCATTTCCGGCGGACAGGCCGATGCCCGTTCTGCGATGAAGTCAGACGGGCCGCGCGGGGAGGGGCTCGTCGGATCGCACAGAACCAGGACTTCATCGCTCTGGCCCCCTGGGCCCCTCGGTTCCGACAGGAGGCCTGGATTCTCCCTCGGAGGCATCAGACCGGCTTGGAGGAGGCGACGGCCCCTGAGCTCATCGGGCTGGCCCGACTGCTCCGTCGACTGTTGCGGGCGCTCCTGGGGGCCGATCCCGGCGGCCCCTGGAACCTGACGCTTTATTCGGCGTCTCAAGGAAAGCTGAACCCGCGGGACCGTCGCTGGGCGGCGCGGGCCTATCACTGGCGTCTGGCGATCCTCCCGCGGACGGACCCGATCGGGGGGTTTGAATGTGGAACTCGCGCGGTCATCACGACGATGGGGCCGGAAAGGACAGCGGCGGCGCTTGGGGGCCGGTCGGGGGGCCGCGGGCGATGATCGCCCCGACGCCGACAGGGGGCGACCGGGGGTTTCGCGCACCCGAAATCGCTTGAAGAAGACCGGGGTGAGAGAAAGAATTTCGATTGAGGGGAGTCCGAGGGGCGGACCCGCGGGAACTGCCTAACCATGTGCGCGATCCGCGTCCTGATCGTCGAGGATGACGAGGATATCGGCGATCTGCTGCAGGCGACGCTTTCGCCGCCGCACGAGTGCTTGCGCGCGGCCAACGGGCTGGAAGCGCTTCAGTTGGTCGAGTTCGGCGAGCCCGACGTGATCCTGGCCGACATCATGATGCCGGTCATGGACGGATTTGAATTCGTCAAGCGACTGCGCGCCGATCGGCAACGGGGGGCGACGCCCGTCATTTTCCTCTCCGCCTTGAGCGCCAAGGACCAGATCCGCAAGGGCTATGACCTGGGGGCGACGCTTTACCTGACGAAGCCCATCGATCCGCCGCGCCTGATGCGGAATCTGGAGCTTTTCATCAAGGATCATCACGTGGCCGACGCGCCGAAAGCCCGCACGCTTGAGGAGATTCATCGGGCGCTGACGCGCGACCCGGCCCGCGGCCGGGCAGAGGCGACGCCGACGGCGCGCCCGCCGGTCGTCGGGGTCGTCCAGCCGGACCCGGCGACGCCGTCGGAGCTGCGTCGGCAGCCGGGCCGGCGGGCCAAGCCGCGCTTGTTGATCGTGGAGGATGACCCCGACTCGGCGGAAATGATTCTGCTCGGGCTACAGAACGATTATGAAGTCGTCAGCGCCTTCGACGGGATGGAGGCGATCGAGCGGGCGGCTCGCTACAAGCCGGACCTCTTTATCGTCGACGGGATGCTGCCCAAAATGACCGGCTATCAATTGGTCGGGATGCTCAAGCGCAACCGGGTTTTCCGCGACCACCCGGTGATCTTCATTTCCGGAAAGGCCACCGTCCGCGACAAGCAGTACGTCGAGAAGCTGGGCGTGCGCCGGTTCCTCCCCAAACCGTTCGATATCGCTCACCTGCGCGAGGTGATCGCGGAAATCGTCGCCGAGCCGGGGTTCCGGATCGAGCCCGACCGGGTGAACTTCGCGCAAATTCAGATGGAGACGATCCGCGATTTTGAGACCCATCGGGCCGAGACGGCCCGGTCGGCCCTGCGGGGCCACACCGCCTCGACCCCGCGCCCTTCCAGACCTCAGGGTTGAACGTGGCGGTCCCGACCGCGGCCGAGAGTTCCCCCGAGCCGCCTGAGGATCATGGAGCCCATTACTTATGCCCGCCTGGCCGGGGACGTCGTTGTTGTGCGCGTGGCCGGCCGCGGCGATCATCAGAACAGCCTGGCGCTGCGACAGGTGCTGGACCTGACGGGTGAAGGCCCCCCCTGTCCTCGATTCATCTTTGACCTGGAGCAGTGCATCTCCATGGACTCGACGTTCATGGGGGTGCTCGCCAGCCTGGCGCTTCGACAAATTCGCTCATCGGGCTCCAAGCCCATCATCGTCAACGCCAACGCTCACGTCCGGGAACAACTGGACTTGCTCGGGCTTAAGTTCATCCTCGATATCCGGGACGGCGCCGGCGGCCCCGGCGGGCTGCCCCCCCAGGCCCGCGAGGCCCCGTTTGCCTCGGTCGCCCCGCCGGAGATGGGCATGATCGACCGGCTCGTCGTCATGATCGAAGCCCACGAGCGGCTCATCGACGTTGACGGCCAGAACGAGGTCAGATTCCGCGGCGTGCTCCAGACCCTGCGCGAGAGTCTGGAGCGGCGGCGAGAGCAGTCCGGATGACCCCTCCCCTGGACGCCCGGTTGCGCGTTCGTTTTGCCCCCAGCCCCACGGGAGCCCTTCACGTCGGCGGCGCCCGGACGGCACTCTTCAATTGGCTGCTCGCCCGGCGCCACGGCGGGAAGTTCATCCTCCGCGTCGAGGATACCGATCGCGAGCGCTCCACCCCCGACTCCGTGCGGGTCATCCTCGACGGTCTGCGATGGCTTGGGTTGGACTGGGACGAAGGTCCCTATTTTCAATCCGAGCGCGCCGCGCTCTACGCTTCCCTCCTCGATGACCTGCTGGCGCGCGGCAAGGCTTACCGCTGTTTCTGCCCGGAGGCCCGCCTGGAGACCTTGCGCGAAACGGCCCGGCGACGTTCGGTCCCTTACGTTTATGATGGACGCTGCCGAGGCCTCTCGCAAGCCGAGGCCGCCCGACGGGCGGAGGCGGGCGAGCCTCACGTCCTCCGCTTCAAGGTTGAGGGCGAGGCCGTCACCTCATTCGACGATCTCGTCGGCGGGCCGAGGCGTTTCGAGAACGCCCTCCTGGGCGATTTTGTTCTCCGCCGGACTGACGGCTGGCCGGTTTACCATTTGACGGTCGTGGTCGACGATCACGAGATGGGCATCACCCATGTGCTGCGGGGGGACGATCATCTGTCCAACACTCCCCGCCAGCTCCTCATCTTCGACGCGATGGGTTGGGTTCCCCCCCTCTACGGCCACATCCCGTTGATTCAAGGCCCCGACCGGACGCGGCTTTCCAAGCGCCATGGAGCGACGAGTCTCCTGGAATTCGCGCGTGAGGGATTTCTGCCCGAGGCGATGTTCAATTACCTGGCCCTCCTGGGTTGGAGTCTCGACGCCGAGACTGAAATTCTGTCCCGCGAGGAGTTGATCGCCGCCTTCTCGCTCGAACGGCTCAATCGCTCAGCCGCCATTTTCGACCCGACGAAACTCGAATGGATGAACGGCCTCTACATGCGCCGGTTGCCCCTTGACGAGCTCGCCCGCCGGGCGCGCGCCCATTGCCTCCAGACGGGCGTCCCCGAAGCCGAATTGGAGGAGCCTCGGTTCATGTCCCTGGTTGCTCTTGAGGCCGAACGGTCCCGAACGTTGGGTCAAATGCGACGGAACCTGGCTTACTTTTTCACCGAGACCGTCGACGCCTACGAGCCCAAGGGCGTCGAGAAGCACTTTGCGGCCGACGGGGTCGGGCGGACGCTCCAGCAGGTCCGCTGGGTATTGGCCGAAACGGAGCCTTGGACGGCCGACCGCCTGGAAGCGGGTCTTCGCGGCCTGGCCGAGGCCGAAGGGGTCGCCTTCGGCGGTATCGTCCATCCTCTGCGGCTGGCGTTGACGGGACGAACGGCCTCCCCCGGCATTTTTGACGTGATCCTGGGTCTCGGACGCCAGAGGTGCCTTAAGCGAATCGACGGGGCCGTCGGCTGGATCGAGGCGCGCCGGGCCGCTCTGAAATCAACCCCATGAACGGCCGGAGAACGGGATGAACCCCCGCCTTCCCTCTCGAACCCGCGATGGCGCTCTTCGGGATGACTCTGCCCGGAAGCGCGGGTCCGGCGCTTTCACGCGGAGGTCCCTCCCGTTTGTCCGATGGGCGTCGGCCGGCCTGCTCACGCTGACCGCCTGCGCCACGCTGCGCTCATGGGCCCCGGACGATCGAAAACCCTACACGGTGATCGTCTCCACGCTCGTGGAAGCTCCAAGCTCGTCGGAGGGCGCCGAATCGGGCGACTCCAGCTCCGGCCTGGTCCACTTCCCCGACACCTTGCGCGCCGTTGCTGAGGAGCCCTTGCCGGAGAGTTCGCGCAACCGCATCCAGGCCCTCGCCGTGGCACGGGCCGCCGCCCGGCGCAAGGCGCTGCGGGACCTCGGACGGCAGATTCTGGAACTGCCGACGGTCGAAGGTCCTGCCTTGGGGAAGAGCCTGCCGGCGGAGGGTCAATGGCGCGCCCCCCTGGAGCAGGCCCTGGAACGCTCCGCTCGGTCCGAAGTCACAGAGCTGGAGACGGGGATCCGGCTCGAGGCTCAGCTCGCCGGCTCCGACGTGTTGGCCGCCCTGAATCCCTATCTGCCGGCGCCGACGAGGCGACGGGAGACGCCCGCGCGCGACCCGGCCCTGGATCGGGTGAGAGAGGAGGCCGTGGTGCGCGCGATGGGGGAAGCCCGCCGCTTGCTGTTGGAACAGATTCTGGCTGCTGCCGCCGAGGGCGGGACGGTTCGCGATCGAGTCGAGGCCGATCCGTTCGCGCGCCGGCGATTGGAAGCGTTGATCGACGGGTTGGCGCCGGCGGAGATTGAGTTCACGCCGGAGGGATTGTGCGTCGTCACGCTCGCCGTTCGGCGCAGCGACGTCGAGCGGGCGATGAGGGAGTAATCCGCGCCGACTATTTCTTATGAACGTCGTGGCAAGTCTTGCAGGCGGCTCCGAGCTTCCCGATGGCCGTCTTGACGGCATCAAAGTTCTTGGCGTCGGCGGCCGTGACCAATTCGGCGCTGGCGGCCCTCAGGCTTCCGGCGGCGTCGGTCCAGACTTCGTCCCGCACGCGCCCCGCCTCGACGATGAGAAAGCTCAGTTCGTTGAGCAGCGCCCCGCTCTGCGCCACCCCCGCCCAGGCTTCCTCTGAAGTCGGCGCCCCCCGGCCGACCACCGACTGCAAGCGCGACATGTTGGACTTGCTGATCCCCTCCATCAGTTGGAGCACCGAGGCGACGCGCGGGGCATCCTTCTCCGAGCGGGCCTCCGCCCACGCGGCCAGCGCCACGGTCAACCCGACCGCCGCGCCCAGGCATGTGGCAACGACTTTCTTCATGACCCATCACTCTCAAGTAATGATCTGAGGGACGATCCGTCTGTCGCCCGGGGGAAGATAACCCGTCCCCCGCGGGGGGGGCAAGATCAGCTTGGGGACCCGTCCGCCCCGGCGGCTCGATGCGTCCCGGGCCGCTTCCACCGCGCGCGGACGTCCCCGTTTTCTTGGTTGCCAGCCCCGGGCGGGCCTCCTATTCTGAGGGCCGCTTATTCGGCGTGACGGGCGCAAGAGTCCGGAGGGGCGGCGCCTTTCCTCTCTGGGAGACGAGCCAGGATGATTCACGTCGCCAAGGATCTCAAGGACGCCCTAGCTGATGAGCTCGCCCTGGTCGGGGAACGACGCCGGCGGTTTCTCAAAGGCCGCTGGTTCCGTGACCCCAAAAATCTCTTCGGCATCGCGCTTTCCGGCGGCGGCATCCGTTCGGCCGTTCTGGGTCTGGGCTTTCTGGAAGCGCTTCATCGACAGGGTATCCTCCGCAAAGCCGATTACCTCTCATCTGTTTCAGGCGGCGGTTATATCGCCGGCTATGTCCACTCCAAACTGACGTGCGATCCGGAGACGCTCTTTTCGCAGGCCGATATCGAGAGGCTCCGCCGCGGCGGGAACTACCTGACCCCCGGCGAGGGGCTCGCCCGGCGATTCGCCCAACTGAGGCTGGCGGGGGCCTATGTGGCGAGCCTGGTCATGAACTGGGTCTGGCTGGTGGCGGGTCTCATTTTTCTACTTTGCCTGGCCTATCTTCTGTTCGCTTTCGTTCTGGGGGTGATTTCGCCGCTCACGGTCGCTTTTTACCCGGGCGCCGAGCTCCCCGACGTTCAGGAGAACCCCGTCCGCGTCTTCGTGGCCCTCGCCGTGCTCGTCCTGGGGTATCACTATTTCTTTCACCCATTGCGGCACGTCGGGCTCTGGTCGTCGGAAAAGCTTTACACGCTGGAGGCGATCCTTCTGGGCGCCGGAGCGATGTACGCCGCTTATTGGGCGGTCTGGGCGTGGTATGACGGGGACGTGGGGTTGGGGTTTCTGCGGCCGCTCGTGGTCTCGGCCGGGGTCCTGGTCGTCGCCGGATTCTTCGCTAACCCCAACCTGCTGACGATGCATCGGTTCTATCGGGACCGTGTTACGGCGGTCTTTCTCCGGCCGGCGCGGTCCGGACGCGTTCCGTTGCGGCTCCATGAGCTCTTTCCGGGCAACAGCCGCCCGGTGCAGGGAGACGCCCCTTTCCCGCTGATCAACACCTGTCTCAATTTGTTGGCCCAGGACGACGCCGGAGCTCGCGGAGCCAAGGTGAGCGACTCCTTCATCCTTTCCCCCATGCACTGCGGCTCCGAGCCGACCGGTTATCTCAAGACCACCGCCCCGGGCTATCGGACGATGACGCTCGATACGGCGATCGCCGTCTCCGGGGCGTCGGTCAATCCCAGCCGAGGGGAAAAGACGCACGCGCTCGCGGCTCTTCTGATGACGTTGGTGAACGCCCGGCTAGGCTACTGGGCCCCCAACCCCAAGCTCCGGCCTCAGGAGGGCATCGGCGGCCTGCGCTGGTGGCCGATTTATCACCTCCAGGAGATGTTCAGGCGGAGCGACCTCGAAAGCTCGTCGGTTCACTTGTCCGACGGGGGGCACATCGAGAACCTCGGCGTGTTCGAGCTTCTGCGGCGGCGGTGCCGCCTGATCATCGCCCTGGACGCATCCTATGATCCGGAATACCGCTTTGGCGCCCTCCGCAATCTGGTCGTGCGCGCGCGCAACGAGCTGGGGCTCGCCATCGACTTTCGCCAGACGCCCGAAGAGCACATCCTCCCCTGGGCGGGCAACGGCTTCTCCGAGAGTCATTTCGTCATCGCCGACGTGCGCGCGCTGCGGGGTTTCTTCGCCCAGCCCCGCGACGCCGATTTCCACGGCCTCCTGGTTTACGCCAAGGCGTCGCTTCGAATGCCCGAACGCCGGCCGGAGACCCCCTCCCCCGGCTATGACTATAAAACCCACCACGCGGCCTTCCCCCACGAATCGACGACGGATCAGTTCTTTGACGGAAGCCAATGGGAGGCCTACCGCCACCTCGGACGCTTCGTCGCTGCCGACCTCTTGAACGTGGACGCGACCGAGGGTGTGCCGGAGGCAGACTGGGAAATCCAGGCGCTTTACGAAACGTTCGATCGGCTGACCGATGACGAGAGCCTGCGGGATTACTGCGCTCGCAAGCCACGAACGGCCGGAAAGCGGCCGTAGGGCCCAAACCGCCTCGCTACCCGCCGGTTCTGTTCGAAAGCCCCCACCGAATGCGACCCCCAGGACCCCAAGCCGCCCATCGACCGACCAACGCGGCGTCGGCGCGAGTTCGTTGTCTCGCCCGTCTCCGGATCGGCCCGTGGATCGTCCTCGCCGTCCTCCCGGCTTCCCTCCGAGCCGAGGACCCCCCGTGGCCGCTCCTGGTCGAGGATGGGTTCGAGGAAGGCGCCGAACGATGGACGCCGGGCGATCCGGAAGCCTGGAGGATCGAGCCAATCGATCGGGGCCGCGTCTACGCGCAGTTTCAGGCCAGCCGGACGGAGCCGCCGCATCGCAGCCCCTTCAATATTTCGTTGTTGAAGGAGCCCGCCGTGGGCGATTTCCGGCTGGAAGTCGAGGCCCGGGCCACGGCGCGTCTCTACGACCACCGCGATCTCTGCATCATCTTCGGCTATCAGGACCCCGCCCATTATTATTACGTCCATTTCGGTCAGAAGACCGACGACCGCGCCAATCAGATTTTCATCGTCAACGGGGCCGATCGGCGCAAAATCTCGGACTCCACCACCCCCGGCACCCCCTGGGATGACCAATGGCATCGCCTGCGGATTGTCCGACGGACGTCGGACGGAAGGGTCGAGGTCTATTTCGACGAGATGACCCAGCCGGCCATGACGGCGCGGGATTCGACGTTCGGCGTTGGCCGGGTCGGGCTGGGCTCCTTCGACGATACCGGCCAGTGGGACAATTTCCGGCTGTGGGGTCTGATCGGCGGCAAGCGCTGAATCCGCGCGGGTCCGAGGAACCCGAAAATGACAGGCGGGGAATCCCGCGAGTGGGATTCCCCGCCAGCGTCATTTCAGAAGTTCCGGGACCGCTTGTCTCTGGCGGATCGGACCCTAGGGGTTCTTCTTCGGGAAATTGAGTTCCTCGAAGACCTTGAGCATGTCTTCGCCGTGGGCGGCCGCGCGGACCTGAGTGTCGATCCGCCGGATGATCCCCTCCTTATCGATGTAGAAGGTCCAGCGCTGGGCGAATCGGCCGGAGCTGTGCATCACGCCATAGGCCTCGGCCGCCTTCTTATCCGGGTCGCTCAGGATGGGGAAGTTCGCCTGGTTCTCCTCGGCGAAACGCTTGTTCTCTTCAGGGACGTCCAAGCTCACCATGAAATAGGCCACGTCGTATTGTCCAAGGCCGGCTCCGCTGTCACGCAGCGATCTGCATTCGGCCGTTCAGCCGGCGGTGAAGGCCTTGGGAAACCAGGCCAACACGACGGGCTTTTTGCCCTTGAAATCCGAGAGTTTATAGGTCTTCCCGTCGGAGCCGGGCAGACTGAAATCCGGGGCCGGGTCGCCGACTTTGAGCTTGGGCTCCGAAGCCTGCTGGCCGAAAGCCGTTCCGGCCGCCGCGACCACCGCCGGCAGCAGCCAACCAAAAGCGCGCTTCATCCTGTGGTCCTCCAGTAGGTTGCGCGATAACGTCGAGTTCGTTTCGCTGACGGTGATTCTGGCCCTCCGGCGGCGGGCTTGCAAGGCCAAATGACGCGGGGCTAGCCCGCCGACCGGCCGAGCCGGGCGTCCAGACTGTAACGGCCCGGTCCGATCAGGATCAGGCTGCCGAAGAGGATCGCCATTTTGAGGGCATGGGAGGCCAGAGCGAGGCCGTCGCCCGAGGCCAGATGATGCGTGGCCGCGACGGCCATCGTGAACCCCATGAGCACGACCGTCGGGCGGAACAGAAACCCCACGATCAGAGCCAGCCCCCCGAAGAACTCCGCGCAGGCGGCCATGAAGCCCCAGAAAACCGGAAAAAAGGTGATCCCGAGGTGGCCCATCGCCCCTCCGACATTTTCCCACATCTCGGGCCCGCCCAGAATCTTGGACCAGCCATGGGCGACGACGAACATGCCGCCGATCCCGACCCGCAGGAGCAGGAGCCCGAAATCGCGGTACCGGTCAAGGCTATTTAGGATCATGCCAACCTCCTTCTCGACCTCTTGAAAGCGGAGGACGGGACGCGGGGTTTTAGGGCCGGCAAACGCCGGATTCGATCCTGCGCATCCGCTCCTGACGGCGATCAGCGGCTCAGAAGCCGAAAAAGCACCGCCGCCAGCGTCAGCAGCAGGCTCAACACGATGCAGGTCCCGATGGGGAAATAGAAGCGAAAGTTCTCCCGCTCAATTATGAGGTCCCCGGGCAATCGACCGAGGGGAATTCGGTGCCCGAGAAACTGCCAGGCCAGGCCGATCACGACCAGCGACGCCCCCAGCAGCATCAACGTTTTGGCCACGGGATTCATTCGCCGTTACCTGCCCGCCGCTCCGGCTGAGCGATCGTGTTAGTCTAACATGCCCCCGAGGGGGGAGCACGGCCGTGATCCGCTCCCGGGCAGGCGGGAGGACCTTTCAGGCCGCCACCTTCTCAGCCGACCTCGTTTTTGCCCATGGCCAAGAGAACCTTGAGCGTCCAATGGCGCTGCCCGGCTTGCCTGACGGTCAATGAGATCGCCGGCCAGGAAAAGCCTGAGGGCCCCTGGCCGTGCTCGCGCTGCGGAGCCGAACGGACGGCTCAGCCGGGGGCCTGGGACGCCGACGGTCATCTGGGCGGCTGTCCGGTGTGCGGATGCCGCGACCTTTATCGTCAACGCGATTTCAATCGACGGCTCGGTCTGGCCGTCATCATTGTCGGGGCGGCGCTCGCCCCGTGGACGAAGTTTCTGAGTCTCGTGGCCGCCGCCGGGCTCGATTGGTTTCTCTATCGGTGGGTCGGCGAGGTCGTGGTCTGTTACCACTGCCAGGCGATCCTCAGAGGCCTCGCCGGCGTCGAGCGCGTCCCGCCGTTCGATCTGAACGTCTCCGATAAGTATATCGAGATCGAGCGTCGCCGCGGCTGGTGAAGGCGCTCGTCGTCTTTACGCTCCGGGCGGCGGCTCACGGCTTGACCGGTCCCAGAGCCGAGCCGTGCGGCGGGGGGGTCGAGGCGGCCGCTTGAGCCTGAAGCTCGCGGCGGCGGGCCTCCCACCAGGCGATGCGTCGCGCGATTTCGCGCTCATGGCCGAACGGGCCTGGTCGATAGAACGTCGTCTCGCGCAATCCTTCCGGCAGGCAGCTTTGGCCGGAGAAGTGACCCGGCAGGTCGTGATCGTACTGGTAACCCTCGCCGTAGCCGAGGGCGCGCATGAGGGCCGTGGGGGCGTTGCGCAGATGCATCGGCGTCGGCGGCGCCCCCGTGGCCTCGATTTCCTGCCGGACCCGCTGCCAGGCGGCGTCCGCGGAATTGGATTTGGGCGCCGTCGCCAGGTAAAGCGTCGCCTGGACGAGCCCCAGCTCTCCCTCCGGCGAGCCGAGCATCCGGTACATCTCCACGGCGGCGAGGGCCTGCGGCAGGGCGGCCGGGTCGGCCAGACCGATGTCCTCGGCGGCCATCCGGACCAGCCGCCGCGCGACATAGAGCGGGTCCTCGCCGGCCACGAGCATCCGGGCCAGCCAGTAAAGGGCGCCCTGCGGGTCCGAAGAACGGACGCTTTTGTGCAAGGCCGAGATCAGATTGAAGTGCTCCTCGCCGGCCCGGTCGTAGAGGAGGTGCGTCCGTTCCAGCGTGCGGCTGAGATCGGCCAGGCCGATCCGCAGCCCTGCTTGGCTCCGGTGGGCCGCGGCCGCGGCCTGTTCGAGCACATTCAGCGCCCGGCGGGCGTCCCCATCGGCCAGGCGCGCCATCGCCTCCAGGGTCCCCGCTTCGAATTCAAGGCCGAGCGTCCCGAGACCGCGCTCGGCGTCGGCGGCCGCGCCCCGCAGGATCACGAGGATTTCCTCCCCGGTCAGCCGACGCAACGTTACGACCCGGCAGCGGGACAGCAGCGGGCCGATCAGCGAGAAAGAGGGGTTCTCCGTCGTCGCTCCGAAGAGGATGATTGTTCCGTTCTCGACGTGGGGCAGAAAGGCGTCTTGCTGGGCCTTGTTGAACCGGTGGATTTCATCGATAAACAGGATCGTCCGGCGTTGCTCGGCCTTGAGCCGGCGACGCGCCGTCTCGATCACGGCCCGGGCCTCTTTGAGACCCGAAGTTACGGCGCTCAGCGCCGAAACGCTCAGGCCGGACCGCCGGGCCAGCAGCCCCGCCAGCGTCGTCTTGCCGCTCCCTGGCGGCCCCCAGAAGATGAGCGACGGCGGAGGGGCCGATCCCTTGAGAATCCCGCCGATGAGCGACCCCGCTCCGATGACCTCATCTTGTCCCACCCATTCCTCAAGGGTTCGCGGTCGCATCCGGTCGGCCAGCGGCGCCGGGTTTGCCGGCGCGCGCCGGGAGGGATCGGGCTCGATCGAAGACGCGTCGGGTTCGCCTTGACCGAAGAAATTCATGGTCAATCCGACGGGCGCAGGTCCCGCACCACCAGCCCGGTGATGATCTTGGGATAGAAATAGGTCGATTTGGGCGGCATGCGGGCGCCCAGATTGGCAATCTCGATGACTTGAGCCGTCGGCGTCGGATTCAAAAGAAACGCCCCCGTCGCTCGCCCCGATCTCACGGCGCCGATCGCCTCGGCGATCTCGTGCACGTAGTCAACCGGCGCCGATTCGCCCTGCGGGCGCTCCGCGGCCAGGCGCTTGAGGATGAACTCGTGCAGGAGCGTCACGTCCAAGCGCTTCACTTCCGGCGGCAGGTCCCGCCCCGGGATCAGTCTATCAGGCTCGGCCGAGGGCCGCAGCCGGAGCAGCCGGGCGCTGCCGTCCGACGTGAGCGCAATGAAAGCCGGGCCCGACCGGCCGGCTTGCTCGAGCGCCGTCGCCAAAAGGCCGGCCTCCCCCTCCTCACGCACGCCGTCCAATTCGGTCACGTCGAAGGCGTCGGTCAGCCCCGACTCCAAGCCCCCCGCCTTGAGACGGGGCCAACCATCAGCCGGCAGGAGCCGGTGCGTCGGCAGGATTTCCACGCCTTCTCCGTGAGCGTTACAGAGAAACATGAGCGTCGAATCGAACGGCTGAGGGGAGGCCACGCCCCCCTGCTCGCGGCGTCGCTCTTCCTGATAGGCGAGGGCGGTTTCGTAACGGTGATGGCCGTCGGCGATGAAGAGCCGCCGTTGGCGGATCGCCTGGATCACGTCGGCCAGGGCCGAGGCCTCCGTCAGCGTCCAGAGCCGATGCGTCACGTCATCGATCGTCGTCGCCATCAAGGGGGCGCCCGTCGTCGCCTCGTGAAGTCGCCCGTCGATAAGACGCTCAACGTCCTCGTAAAGGGCGAAGATCGGGCTTAAGTTGCATTGCGTGGCGCGGGTGAGTCTTAACCGATCCGCCTTCGGCCCCTCCAAGGTGCGCTCGTGACCGCGGATTTCGCCCTGCCGCAAACTTTCGAGCGCCACGGCGCAGAAGAACCCTCGGCGACGACGTCGCGGTTTGCCGGCCAACGCGAATTCTTGTTCGTAAACGTAGAAGGCCGGACGCTCATCGCGGCGGAACGTGCCCTCTCGCCGCCAACTTTCCCAAGTGGCCGCCGCCCGGCCGTATTTATCGTGTCCTTCTCGGTCGCCGGGCTCCTCTCTCGCGAAATCGATCCGACAAAAGTTCTTCGGATGGCGGGCGTAGAGCGCCTCCTGGAGAGCGGGGCTGATCACGTCATAGGGGGGCGTCAGAAGACGATCAAGCTCCGCTTCAAGAGGCGGCGCGTAACGCCAGGCGCAAAAAGGTTCTATCTTGGCCAATGCGACGATCCTCGTCGATGAAGGGTCAGGCCGACGTCGTCGCGACGTTAAAGGGCCTCTCGGACGAAAATGTCCCTCGCGGCGCTCGAAGTCAACGCCGGAACCTGACCGTCAGGGGGGAAAGCGCCCTCTTAACTCTCCAGGAAAGTCACGCCCGGGGCGGCCTTGCGGCTCTCGGCGTTGCGCGCGATCCATCCCAGCGTATGGCACGCAATCCGGTGGCTCCGGCACCGCCCGATGACCCCCTGGGCCGCCTCGGGTGGGACGACGAGGATGAACCCGATCCCCATGTTGAACACCCGGAACATTTCATCCTGGTCGACGGGACCCCGCCGGGCGATTTCCTCGAAGATCGGGGGCGGGGGCCAGGCGCCCCTCCGGATTAAGGCCTCGTGACCCCGTGGGAGCACCCGAGGGAGGTTGCCGGGGATCCCTCCGCCCGTGACGTGAGCCATCGCGTGGATCGAGAACCGCTTCAGGAGGTCCAGGATGGGGCGGACGTAGATGCGCGTCGGCCGGAGCAGTTCGGTGGCCAGCGTCCCCCTCCCGAACCGTCGGGCCAGCTGCCTCCGCGCCCTGGCCGGATCGCCCGGCAGCAGAACCCGTCGGACGAGCGAGAAGCCGTTGCTGTGCAGGCCGGAGGAGGCCAATCCCAGAATCACGTCGCCCGATCGAACGCGCGAACCGTCGACGACTTCCGACGCCTCGACGACGCCCACGCCGAACCCCGCCAGATCGTAATGACCCGGAGCATAGAGGCCGGGCATTTCGGCGGTTTCCCCGCCGATAAGCTCGCAGCCGGCCTCGCCACAGCCCTTGAGAACCCCGGACAGCAGTTGCCGCGCCGTGGCGGGGAGGAGCCGCCCGGTGGCCAGGTAATCCAGAAACCACAACGGCCGCGCCCCGCAGGTGATCAGATCATTGACGACCATCGCCACCAGATCGATCCCCACCGTCGCGTGTCGTCCGGCCATCTGGGCGATCAGGAGTTTCGTCCCCACCCCGTCGGTCGAAAGCGCCAACAGCGGGCGACGAACCCCCGCCGGGAGGCGTCCCAGACCGCTGAATCCCCCAAGGGCCGGATTGATCCGTTGAAGATGCTCGACGAGCCGATCCCCGCGGGCAATGCTCACTCCGGCGGCTTCGTAGGTCTGAGGCCGGCGGGTCCGGTTGCCGGCGCGCGATGGACGGAGCTTCGATCTGATGGCCGGGAACCCAAGTTCTGGAGATCGAACGATGGCAAGGCTAGCATCGCGCCGCTCCCTTGCAACGGTTTTCCCCCATGCCGTTGGTTCCGGCTTCTATCCCGAATCGATCCGCGAACCCGACCCTTCGCGCGGGCGTTCCGGCGGCAGAGCCGGACGGCGACCCGCCGATGATGTCGTCACGCTGGGACCATGAGCGAAACGGCGGCCCTGGAACGCGCCCTTAAGGTTATCGAAGCTCGCCTGGCAGAGGCCGGCCTGGATTATCCCTCAGATCCGCGACATTCGACGGGCAACCTGCCTCGCGTCGCGATCGTAGCCGGCTCGGGTTTAGGTGGGCTGGAACGTTGGGTATCGCCGGAAGCCACGCTGGGCTTCGAAGCGTTGGGAGCCTGGGAACCCGGCGCCGTCGAGGGCCACGCCGGGCGGTGGATCATCGGGCAATTCGGCAACGTCGGAGTCCACCTTCTTCTGGGACGCCGTCATCTTTACGAAGGGGCCGGGGAGGCTTCCGTCGCCTTTTTCCCTCGGGTGTTGGCCGCTCTCGGCGTCCGATGGCTTATCCTCACCAATGCCGCCGGGGGATTGACCAACCGCCTCGAGCCGGGGGATCTGATGCTGATCCGCGACCACCTGGACCTGACGTTCGGGACCGGCCGGATCGAGCCCCCCTCAACCGCGCCACGGACGGCGGACCGGCCGCGGGGTCGTTCCGGCGGCGGAAGCCCCTATGATCGGGCAGCGAATGGCCTCTTCGCCGCGGCCGCCTTGGAAGCGCAGATTGCCCTGAGGGAAGGGGTTTATGCCGCCGTGACCGGCCCCAGCTACGAGACGCCCGCCGAAGCCGCCATGTTAAGGAGACTGGGGGCTCAGGCCGTCGGGATGTCAACGGTCCCCGAAGCCCAACGGGCCGCGCGACTCGGGCTCCGAGTCGTCGGTTTATCGTGCATTACGAACTCTTGCTTCCGGGGGCAGGGGCCGCTTTCGCACGAGGAGGTTCTGGCCCAAAGTGCGCGAGTAGTCGATCGGCTGGCCCGGTTGCTGGGAGCGGCCTTGGCCCGGTTGGGGGAGCTCGGTTCCTGAAATATGGAGAGGCCCGCATCCGGTGTGCTTCCAATCGGCTTGAAGCCGCCGATGAAACGCCCCTATGCTGAAGTTCGCGATACATCCGGAGACCCCGAAGGCGACTTGCCATGGCGTGCCTCAATCAATCATCCCTGATCGCGAGGGGCCTGAGCCGTTCGGAGCGCTCGGCGCTTCGGCGCGGCTGGACGGGCCGAGGGGGCGTCCTGGCCGTCCTGGCCTGGTCGATGCTGGTCCTCGTCGTCGGGGCCGAGGAGAGCCTTTTCCCGCGGCGGGTTCCGGCGCCGTTCATGAGTTATCGCGGCGCCCCCTGGCTGGAACGTCCGGAACGGGAAAAAGAGGAACGTCCGGAGGCCGTCATCGAACGGATGGGATTGCGTCCCGGCGATGTCGTCGCCGACATCGGTTGCGGCTCGGGCTATTTCGCCCGGCGAATCGGTCGCGCGGTCGGGCCCGAGGGGAAAGTCTATGGCGTCGACATCCAGCCGGAGATGATCGAGATGCTCAAGCGCGGCGTGGCCGAGGCGGGCCTCGGGAACGTCGTCCCCGTCTTAAGCCGGGAAGATGACCCGCTGCTTCCCAAGGGGGAAATCGACTGGATGATTCTCGCCGACGTCTTTCATGAGTTTTCGGAGCCGGAGGCCATGCTCGCCCGGATGCGGGAAGCCCTGGCGCCGGAAGGGCGCGTGGCGCTGGTCGAGTATCGGGTCGAGGACGGAACCGGCGATCATATCAAGCCCGATCATCGCATGTCGGTCCGGCAAGTCCTGGCTGAGTGGAAACCGGCGGGCTTTGAGCTTGTCGCCCTCGATGAGTTCCTGCCGCATCAGCACCTCTTCATTCTCCGCGCGGCTGCGGACGGGGCCACCCCCCCTCTGGCCGACCATGATCTGGTTTCGGCCCTCGATGGCCGGTTGATCGAAGTCGAAGGGACACAAGCCGACGGCGGCGCCGTGGAACTGCGGCTGCGGCGCTTGACGGCCCATCCGGTGATCGTGACCTCCTCGGTCGGCACGATGTTCGTGGCCGAGGAGCCGGCCCTCAACCGGGTCGCCCGGCGCGATGGGTCCATCTTGCTGGACGATGAGGAGTGGCGGACTTGGCGTATTCTCTCGATCGGCGTGGCGATCGGAAGCGGCGCCGAGGGGCCGGTGGGGTTCTCGATCCGTCCGCCGCAGGAGAGGCCGGCGTTGGCCCGGTTGATGTGGACGCTCCAGTGGTCGGGGTTGCCGGTGGAGGTCGAGCGCGCCGCCGTCTGGATCGCCGAGGCCGACGCCTCGCTCGCCGATCTTCGCCCGTTTCTGGCCGCCGGGCCCGTTCGCAATGGCCACGCCGTCGGTCTGGCGTTGGCCTACCTGGACCGGGCCGGGCTGAATCTTCGCGACCGCCGAATCTGGGCCGATCTGCCGGCGATCCTTGAGGATGTTCGCGAACCGGAACTGCGGGCTTGGCTCGAGGGCAGGCAGGCTCGCTGAGGAAATTGCCCGGGAGCCCCTCTTTGAGTTAGCGTTTTGGTAGGAAAGCCAAGTGACAATGGCGAGCGGACCCGGAACCTCACCCAATGATCCCGCACTCGAACCCCGGAGGATGGAATCGATGGACCCGTGGTGGGAAGAAAAGTTCCTGCTGACCCGGAGGCAGTTTTTCGGCCGCGCCAGCGTGGGGATCGGAGCCGCGGCCTTGGCCTCGATCCTGGACCCGCGGCTCGTCGGCGCGACGGGGACCCCATCTCCCCGCGGCCCGCATTATGCGCCGAAGGCGCGCCGCGTCATCTACCTGTTCCAGTCCGGCGCGCCCTCCCAACTCGATCTCTTCGATTACAAGCCCCGGCTGAGCGAGCTCCACGGGACGGAATTGCCGGCCTCCGTCCGCGGCAACCAGCGCCTCACCGGCATGACCTCGGGTCAGAAAAGTTTTCCCGTCGTCTCGCCCATGTTCCGATTCGCCCAGCACGGGCAGAGCGGGGCCTGGGTCAGCGATCTCCTGCCGCATCTGTCCACCGTCGTCGATAACCTCTCGTTCATCAAGACGGTCAACACCGAGGCCATTAATCACGATCCCGGCATCACCTACATCATGACGGGTCACCAGCAGCCGGGCCGTCCCAGCCTGGGCGCCTGGCTGAGCTACGGTCTGGGGACGGAGAATGAGAACCTGCCGGCCTTTGTCGTCCTGATCTCCCGCGGCAGCGCCAAGCGGGACGCGCAGGCGCTCTTCGCCCGCCTTTGGGGGGCCGGGTTCCTGCCCTCGGAGCATCAGGGGGTCCATTTCCGGGGCGACGCCGACCCCATCATTCATCTGTCGAACCCGCCGGGCATGGATCGGAGCTCGCGCCGCCGCATGCTCGACGGCCTGGCCCGGCTCAATCAGATCCAACTCGAGGCTTTCGGCGACCCGGAGATCAACGCTCGGATCGCCCAGTATGAGATGGCCTATCGCATGCAGCTTTCCGTGCCGGAGCTGATGGACCTGAGCGACGAGCCGGATCAGGTCTTCGAGCTCTACGGTCCCGATTCCCGCCGGCCGGGGACGTTCGCGGCCAATTGCCTGCTCGCCCGACGGCTCGCCGAGCGCGACGTCCGGTTCATTCAGCTCTTCCACCGCGGGTGGGACCATCACGGCGACCTCCCGCGCGACCTTCGGGCCCAGTGCGGCGACGTGGACCAGGCCTGCGCAGCCCTCGTGACCGACTTAAAGCAACGCGGCCTGCTCGACGACACCCTCCTCATCTGGGGTGGTGAGTTCGGCCGGACCGTTTACTGTCAGGGTCAACTCGCGCCCGATAATTACGGGCGCGACCATCACGGCCGCTGCTTCACGGTCTGGTTGGCCGGCGCGGGCGTTCGCCCCGGCCTAACGCACGGGGAGACCGACGATTTCGGCTACAACGTCGTCGAGGGCCCCGTCCACATCCACGATCTCAACGCGACGGTCCTTCACCTGCTGGGCCTCGATCACGAACGTCTGACCTTCAGGTTCCAAGGGCGCGATTTCCGGTTGACGGACGTCCACGGCCACCTCGTCCGCCAAGTGCTCGCCTGACGGGGCGCCCCCTCCAGGGCCGGGCTTTCAGTACGTGGGTAACTCGGCGGCGGCCCCAAGCGGCGTCGAGGCCCCGTCGGGTGCGCCGTCGGCTTCAACCGGCCGGTGACCGTGGCGGGGATAGAGGCTGTCCTTCTGAGCCTGGACGCGGTCGATTTCGGCGAGCAGCTCTCGCCGGTCCTCGTCCGTCAATTCGGCGGCGGCCAGCGTCTGGCGGCGGGCCAGGTTGATCTGCGCCTGCATCCAGTAGGGGGTCCGCTCGCGCAAATAGACGCAACCCTGGCATTCGGGGCGGACCCGGCCCTCCATGAGCAGCCGACGCTGGCGACGGATTTCCTCGCAGTTGAAAGCCTCGGCGAGCCCAAGCTTGAAGGCGTCGGCCACGTCCTCCTCGATGTAGCAGCACAGTTTCATCTGACCGTCGCGTTCAAGAATCTGATCCGACCACATCATGACGCAGCCGAAGGAGGACCCCGCGGCGTAAACGTCCGGCTCCCACCCGAAGGGTTTCTGTCGCCAGAAGATCATCCGTATGCCGAGGCGGCGGCTCAGCTCGCGGCCTCGACTGAGCGCCATTTCGAACTCCGGCGTTCCCAGCACGTTGTTGGCGCGATCAGCCTCCTTGTAGATCACGACGCTGGAGAAGGAGACGGCGGAGACGCCCATCCGGTGCGCCAGGCGGACCATCTCCGGGATCTGATGGACGTTGCGCCGGAGCACCGTCATGTTGATGTAAAGCGCCGGGCGATCAACCCCTCGCTCTCGCCTGAGCCCGACGAGCGCCCGGACGTTATCCACGACGGTCTGAAAATCCGCCCCGACGCGCAGCTCCTCGAAAACGCGCTTGTCCGCCCCGTCCATCGAGACCCCGATTTCGTCGATCCCGCTGGCCAGGATCTGTTCCCGGACCTCCGGCGTGAGACTCATCCCGTGCGTCGAGGTGATCACCTGGACGCCGAGCCCCTTGCAAAGGCGGACGAAGTCGAAGAATCGCGGATGCAGAAAGGGCTCGCCGAGGCCGAAGAGCGAAACCTTGCGGGCGTATTTGAGATCCTCGGCCTGGCGCGCGAAGGCTTCAAAATCCATGAACTCGTTCTCGCGGATCCCGAGCGCCTCCCGCATGCAATGCGGGCAGCGGAGATTGCAGGTCGTCGACACGGCCGTGCCGTAGATCGACGGCCGAGCCCGGACACGATCCGAAAGGAACGTGATGTCCAGCAGATTGAGAACGCTATTCTTGACGACCTCGCGCGTCGGCATTGCCGTGGACCTTCGGCCCGAATCTTAGCACATGGCCCCGGAGCGGAGCACCCGGCAACCCCGCCCGCCCGCCGATCCTGATGGCCGGCCCGGCGGGCCGACCCGCCGGTGATTTCCGCCTTTCGGCCGACGGGACGACGTTTACAATCCCGTAGGCGTTTGCGATTGGCGAACGATCCGGCATCCGCCCCATGGCTCTCATTGACGCGTTGCTTCGAGGGGACAAGGCCGCCGCCGAAGCCGATCTTCGACGGTTGGGGGCGCGCCGTTGGAACGCCGCCTTCGAAAACCTGGTCCGATTCCGAGAGGCGATGACCCCCACCGAATTCGGTCGCCTCCTTGAAATCCTGGAGGCGACCCTGGGGAAGGTGGTTGATCCGGACCGCGCGCTCAACAACCTGGAGCGTTACCACCAGGTCTCCTCCGGCGCGCTGAGGCCGTTGGCCCTCGCGCTCGAACGTCCGTTTGTCTTTGAGCTGGTGGTCGAAGCCTTCGGCTACTCGCAGTTCTTCGCCGACGTCTTGATCCGGTATCCGCACTACGTGGCCTGGATCGGAGAGCCGGAGGCGTTGACGGCTCCCTTGGGCCCGGAAGCCTCCCTGCGGGGCCTGCGCGCGGCTCTGGAGTCCCTGGATTCGGCCGAGGCGCGGCATCGGGCCTCGGTCCGTTGGCTTCGGCGGCAGCTTCTGAGAGCGGGGCTGCGCGTCATGCGAGGGCTGACCGATGAAGTCGCCTTCATGGCCGAAATCAGCGACGCCGCCGGGGCGATCCTTCAAATCGCCTTTGAAGAAGCCGCGCGAACGATCGGCGCGCGGTTTGGGCGGCCGCTCGAAGAAGATGAGGACGGCGCCCTGAGCGACCGCGAGGCGGGCCTCGCCATCGTGGCGATGGGCAAGCTCGGCGGCAGGGAGCTGAATTTCTCCTCAGATATCGATCTGGTGTTCGTCTACTCGGCCGAGGGCCGAACGACGGGAGTGCAGCCGGAAGCGCACGTGCCCACGCGCGGCGTCGTGAGCAATCACGTCTATTTCACGCGTCTGGCGCAGGCCATCGCCGAATTCCTTACGGCGGCCACAGCCGAGGGCTATCTGTTTCGCGTCGACCTGCGGCTGCGCCCGGATGGCGACGAAGGCCCCATCGTCCGCTCGATGGACGCCTTCGAAATCTACTACGAGACCCAGGCCCGGCCCTGGGAGCGGCTGGCGCTGATCAAGGCCTTCGCGTTGGCCGGCGACCCCGTCCTCTGCGAGCGGTTCAACCGCCTGAGTCGCGCTCTGGCCTTTGCCTTGGGCGCCGGGGCGGGCGTCCGGCGCGAGGTGGCCGATCTCAGGCGACGGATTGACGCGGCGGCGGCCTCCGGATCGGGTGGAACCCGGGAAATCAAGCGCGGGCCCGGCGGCCTTCGCGAAATTGAGTTTCTGACGCAGACGCTCCAGCTCCTTCACGGGCCGCACGCCCCGGCTCTCCAGGCGCGTTCGACGTTGGAGGCGCTCGAGGCCCTGGCTGCCGCCGGCCGGCTCCCCCCCGACGAGGCCGCGGCCCTCGGCCGGGATTACCTCTTCCTTCGGACGGTCGAACACCGTCTCCAGATCATGGACCTCCGGCAGACGCACACGCTCCCGTCGGCGCCGGATGAACTGGACCGGCTGGCCCGGCGGTGCGGCTTCGTTCCGGCGAGGGATGCCTCGGCCGGCGAACAACTGTTCCGGCGCTGGACGGAGATCTCGACCCGCGTGCACCGCCGCTTCAGCGACTTCTTTGAAGAAGGCGAGTCCCCCGAACGATCCGCCGAGACGCCGGCCCAAACCGCGGCCCGTCGCTTGTTACAGGGGGACCCGGAGAAGGACCTGCTGCCCCTGCTGGCTCCCTTTGGCTTGGCTTCGGCTGGAGCGGTGCGGACCCTGCGGCGGCTGGGCGGGCGCGGGCGCAACGTTTATCTGCCGGCGAACGGGCGCGAGGCCTTCGCCGCCGTTCTGCCGGGCCTGATTCAGGCGCTGGGTCGTTCCTGTCGGCCACTGGCCGCCCTGGCTCACCTGGACTCCTTCCTCTCGGCCTCGGCCTCGATGACGGCGCTTTACGCGATCTTTCACGACCGGCCGCGTCTGATGGAACTGCTGATCGAGGCCTTCGGTCGAGGGGATTTCTTTGGCCGGACCCTGAGCGGCCGACCGGAATACCTGGATTCCCTTCTGCAATCGGGAGACCTGACCGAACCAACGGATACGCCGACGTTGCGCGAGAGGCTCGTTCACGCCCTCGGCCCGTTCGAAGGTCAGGATTCGGCGCTCTTGGCCGAACGCCTGGCCCGCCTCCGCCGGTTCGAGTTCACGATGACCGGCCTGGCCGAAATCGCCGAACGGATCGGTTTCGAGGAAGCTCAGAGGCGGATGACACTCGTCGCCGACGCGATCGTCGAGGCGGCCGCGACGTGGGCGTCGGCGTCGGCTTCAATGGGCTCAGCCGCCGATCGGCCCCCGGGCGCGGGCTGGGCCGTCATCGGCTTGGGCAAACTCGGCGGCCGGGAACTGAACATTTTCTCCGACCTTGACCTCATTTTCTGCTGGGATGACGAGTCCCCAACCGGCGGGATCGGCGAGGCCGAGGCCGGGAGGCGGGCCGCCGCCGTCGTCGAGCTCCTGACGCGTTCGACGCCGGAGGGAAGCGTTTTCTCCGTCGATGCGCGACTCCGGCCGGAAGGCCGGAACGCGCCGTTGGCCCCCTCCCTGGGGCGGTATCTCCAGTACTTCGCCGAACGCGCAGAACCATGGGAGTTCCAGGCGATGATGAAGTTCCGCTTTATCGCCGGGGACGCCCCCCTGGCCGAGCGGCTCATCGCCCGCCTGGCGGCCATCATCATCCGCCGCCTGGAGGCGCCTTCGGCCATGGCTGAGCTGCGCACCGCCATCGTCGAGACGCGCCGCCGGATTGAACGCTCCGTTCGGACGCCGCGATGGGTCCTCTCCGACTTCAAGAAGGGACCCGGCGGCCTGATCGACCTGGAATTTCTCGCCCAGTTCTTCCAACTCACGCGCTTGAAAAACCATCCCCGATGGGTCGGCCGGACGGCCGGGGAGGTCTTCACGCTGATGGCCGAGGCAGGGGAGTTGGACGCCGCCGAGGCGGCGACCCTGAGACAGGACTATGACTTCCTCAGGGGTCTTGAAGCCCGCGCGCGGCTTCTCTTCGAAACCGAGCGATCCTACTTGCCGGGGGAAGGCGAGAAATGGGAGAGCCTGCGCCGCGCGGCCGTCGGCCTGCTCCCGCCGGGAGCGGGCGATCTCCAGGAGCACGTTCTACGGACGCTCCGGCGAAATCGATCCCGATTCGAGAGAATCCTCCGCCACGGCGGCTGAGGCCAGGCGGGGGCGTAACCGAGGACTCGGAGGGCTTCAGAGGCCGCGATGCGTGCAGTAACGGTTCGGGCAGCCGTCGCAGCTATTGGGGAAGTCCGGCGCGGGAGTTCCGGCGTCAGTCACGAATCGCCGCAGGGTTCGTGAGCGGAGGTTGTTGCGGATTTCTTCCACGTCCTGCTCGATCAGGTTGCCGAGCGCCGAGGCGGGCTCGTGGACGATGCAACACGGAAAGACGTCGCCGTTGGAGTTGACCACGAGCGTGTCCCACATTTGGCGGCATTCGGTGTGGATGACGCTGCGGCGGCGTCGGCCATAGATCGTCGGCGGAACGTCTCCGAACCGGCGGCGGACGCTCTCGGCCTCCCACTCTTCCCGCCGGTCCGACGGGACAAAAAAGTTTTCGTTGAGAACGAACGTCGCCCCCACGCTCTCGGCCAGACGCGCCGCAGCCTCGATCTCCGGCTCGTTGTGCCGATTGAGAAGCATGCGGAGCTGGACGCGCGGCCTGGAAACCCCCTCCCGGGCCTTGACCTCGGCCAGGAGCTTCATGTTGCGGATCACGCGACCGAGGTCGCCGCGGACGCGATAGCGTTCGTAGGTGGCCTGCGTCGCTCCGTCGACGGAGACCAGGAGCTCCTCGAGGCCGCTCTGCGCCAGCTCGGCGAGGAACGCCTCGTCGTAGTCCTTGACCGAGAAATTCGTGCTCACGGTCGTATGGATGTTCCGGGCGCTGAAAAAGCGGATGAATTCATTCAGGTGAGGATTCAGAAGCGGCTCTCCCCAGTTGTAGAGATGCGCTCGCGTAAGATACTCCACCCGGATGTGGCTCATGATGCGGCCGAAATTCTCAAGCGACAGCAGCTCCTTGGCCAGGCGAAGCTCTCCGTTTCCGGTGGGGCAGAATGGGCACCGCAGGTTGCAGATCGTCCCGGGCTCGAGATAGAGGATCGACGGGTGCGAAGCGAGCCGGACCGCCTGGCGCCGGAGTTCGGCGAAATTCCTCAGTCGTTCGACGCGGGCGGCCCAGCCACCCTGAGAAAGAAAATCGCGCGATTTCTTGAGGAGCGTCGGCGTCGTCGTCCGCATGGCAAGGCTCCCCCCGCCTTCCGGAAAGCCTATCATATCTGGGCGTCATCGGCGTAACCGTTACTTGAGACGACCGCATGCCGCCGACCCGAAGTCGCTTCCGGGCCTTCTCGATCCCGAGGGATTTAAGTTGTTGGCTCACGGGGCGTGTGCGAGAGTTGGGTCGCCGTGGGGCGCGGCGTCGGGGGTACCTGCATGATCCGGGTCGGCTTTTATCTTGCCTGCTACCCCGAGATTGACGGGCTGTGGAGCTTCCTCCCGCCGCTCGGTCTGGGTTATCTGGCCGCCTACACGCGGGAACGCGTTCCGGGCGTCGAATTTGTCGTCCACCGGCGGCTGGAGGACCTGATCGCGGCGCGTCCCGACGTCGTCGGCGTCACCTACGTCACGCACAATGCCCGCTTCGCCGCCGGGGAGGCCCGCAAGATCAAGGAAGCGCTCGGCTGCCCCGTCATCGCCGGAGGGCCGCATATCTCGACGCTTCCGACCGTCCTGAACGCGCCCTTTGACCTGGCGGTGCTCCACGAGGGGGAGGCGACGTTCGCCGACTTGATGCGGCTCTATCAGGCGGAGCGCCGCTTCGAGCCGGCGGCCCTCGCCAAGGTGGAGGGAATCCTCTATCGCGACGAATCGGGGGCGCTCCTCAGGACGCCCCCCCGGCCGACGATCGCCGACCTGGACGCGATCCCCTACCCGGACCGGGACCTCATGTTCGATCAATGGCGGCTGCCCGGCCGGGTCGAGGCTCAACTGATGAGCAGTCGAGGCTGTCCGTACGATTGCGCCTTCTGCTCGACGGTCAAGCATTGGGGGACGGGCTATCGTTTTCCTTCGGAGGCCTACGTCGTCGGCGAGATCGAGCTCTTGCGCGAGCGCTACGGCGCCGAGGTGATCCATTTCTACGACGACCTTTTCGTGGTGCGGAAGGACCGGGTGCTGAGCATCCTCAAGCTCATGCGCGAACGCGGCCTTCACGAAGGGGCGGAGTATCGGTGCTTCGTCCGCTCCAATCTCCTGGACGACGAAGTGATGGAGGCCTTCGCGGCGAGCGGGTTTCGTCTGCTGAACATCGGCTTCGAGTCCGGCTCGGACGAGATTCTTCAGATTCTCAACAAGGGCTCGGCCAGCATGAAAAAGAATCGTCGGGCGATCGAGCTGGGCCGCAAGCACGGCCTCAAGTTCGCCTCCTGCTTCATCATCGGCTCCCCCGGGGAAACGCGGCAATCGATCCTCGAGACCTTCGACTTCGTGACGAGCAACGTCGACGCGCTGCAGTACGTACAGTTCGCCCCGCTGGTGATCCTGCCGGGGACGGAGGTCTGGCGTTGGGCCGAGCGGATCGGCGTCTCCGACCGCAACCTCACCGGGGTGGTTCTGGAACCTGAGGACATCAACAACGAGGACCACTATTACCTCCATCGGTGGCCTTACCTGAACGATGAGAACATTCCACGGGAAGAGTTCCTCACGTATCTGAAGATCGGCCACAAGATCGAGGAGCTCGTCTGGCGGCATCATGGCCTCGGCGAGCGCCTGAAGGCGCTCGAACGCGAGAGTCGTCGCGTCCAGACCCCCGGCTACATCGCCGAGAACACCCCGATCCTGGACATTGTCAAAGCCAAAGCCCGAAGGCGCCTCCGCAGGCTCCTGCCCTCGGATCCCGAGCTAAGCCTGGAATCGGCCTGAGGGCCCCCCCGGCGGCCTCGTCGGACGTTCTCCCCGAAAGCGGATTCGGTTCAGAGCTTGAGTCCGGCCTCGATCAACCGCGCCGCCAGGTTGACCTCGGGGGCGTAACGGATCGTCCGAATCCCGAGCGCGCGGGCCCCCTCCAGATAAGCCTCGACGTCGTCGACGTAGAGACACTCCTCGGGCGGTCGGCCCGCTTCGCCCACGCAACGCTCAAAGAACCGGCGTTCGGGTTTGACGGCCCCCACCTCGTGGGACATCACCAGAACGTCAAAATGAGCCAGCGTCGAGGCGAAGTCCCGCCGGAACCGGATCGAATGCAGCTCGTTGGTGTTGCTGGCCAGGATGAGCCGATGCCCGGCCTCGGCCAGACGGGGGATCAGTTCGATGACCGGCGGATTGGGCCAGAAAATGTCCGAGAAAGCCTCGGCGAGCGTTTCCCCCGTCCCGTTCCCCTCTCCGATACGGAGCCGGCGCGCGATCTCGGCGAGGAACGCCGGCGTGTCGAATTCTCCCCGTTCGTATTGCGTGGCCAGGCCGCTCCCGAAAAGCTCGGCGTAGACCGCCTCGGCCGTCAATCGGCCGCTGAGACGCGCAAGCGCCCGACAGGCCCGCCCATGATCGAAAAAGCCGATCACGTTGCCGAAGTCGATCAGAAGGCTGCTGGTCATGGTCAGTGAGCCGCCGGCGTCTTCGCCGAGCGCCCGTTCGTTGCCCGGGCCGCATAGCCGGTCAGGGCGGGGTTTCGCCGGTCAGGATGTCCAGCGCCCGCCGCGCGGCTGCGTTTTCCGCCTCCTTGATCCGTCGTCCCTGGCCCTGAGCCAGGCGCCGCCCCAGGAGCTCCACCTCGACGCAGAACTCCTTGGCATGGGCCGGCCCCCGGTCCCCGATCTTATGATACACGGGAACGACGCCGTGTGTCCTCTGCGTCCACTCTTGCAGGGCGGATTTGTAATCGCCATGGGGGCCACCTTCCCGCTCGACGCCTTCGCGTAACGGCGCCAGGACGTGCTCCCGGACGAACCGTCGCGCCCCCGCATGGCCCCGATGGAGGTAAATGGCCCCGATCAGGGCTTCCAAGGCGCTCCCGAGGGTCGAACGGAGCCGCCCGCCGCCGGTCTTGCGTTCTCCGCGTCCCAGGAGCAGCAAGCGGCCGATCCCCATCTCTTCGGCCCGCCGGCCAAGCTCGGCGCGGCTCACCAGGCGAGATCGGAGCTTCGAGAGTTCCCCTTCGCGTTTGTCCGGATGGGCCGCGTAGAGCATCTCGGAGGCGATCTCCCCGACGACGGCGTCGCCGAGGAATTCCAGCCGCTCGTTGTCCAGCGCGTCGGGGTGCTCGGCGGCGTAGGATCGGTGCGTGAGGGCGTGATCCATCGCCGCGCGCGGCAGGCGCCGCAGGCCGTACCGGTTTCGGAATTCGGCCAGCCAGGCCTCGCGCGGGTCCCGCGGCGGGTTCATGCCTCGCCGTCGAGAGCCAGGACCACGGCGGCGTTATGCCCGCCAAAACCGAGGGAATTGCTCATGGCCGCTCGCAGCCCTTGGACCTTGCGCGCCTGGTTCGGGACGTAATCCAGGTCACACTCCGGGTCCGGCTGCCGGATGTTGATCGTGGGGGGGAGGGTTTGCTCCTGAAGCGTCAAGACCGTGGCTACAGCCTCGACGGCCCCGGCCGCGCCGAGCAGGTGGCCGATCATGGACTTGTTCGAGCTCACGGCCAGCCGCCGGCTGTGCTCGCCGAAGACGGTCTTGATGGCCTCGGTTTCGAGTTTGTCGTTCAACGGCGTGGACGTGCCATGGGCGTTGATATAGCCGAGGGCCTCGGCCGGCAGGCCCGAATGTTCCAGCGCCATCCGCATCGCCCGGGCCCCACCCTCGCCGCCGGGCGAAGGGGCGGTGACGTGGTAAGCGTCGGAGGAGAGGCCGTAGCCGACCAGCTCGGCCAGGATCGGGGCGCCCCGGGCCCGAGCAAACTCATAATCCTCCAGAACGATCGCCCCCGCCCCTTCGCCCATCACGAAGCCCGACCGCGTGGCGTCAAAGGGACGGCTGGCGCGTTCCGGCGCATCGTTGGAATCGTCGCAGATGGCCCGCATTCGCTCGAACCCGGCGACGGCGATCGGGCAGATGGCCGCCTCGGTCCCGCCGGCCACCATGGCGACGGCGTCCCCCCGACGAATGATCTCGGCGGCCTCCCCCAGGGCGTTGGTTCCGGCGGCGCAGGCCGTGACGAGGGCGAAATTAGGCCCCTTGAGCTTGAGATCGATGGCCACGTAGCCGGGGGCCATGTTGGCGATGATTCGAGGGATGAGGAAGACGCTGATGCGACTCGGCCCGCGTTCCTTGAGAACCTCGCAACTCTCCTCCGTGTAGGCGATCCCCCCGATGCCGACGCCCAGGACGCAGCCGATCCGGCAAGGGTCCAACCCCGCCGAGGCCAGACCACTTTGACCGAAAGCCTCGCGCGAGGCGATCATCGCGAACTGGGCGAACCGATCGATCCGCCGGGCGTCCTTGGGGTCGAAGTGGGCCGAGGGATCGTAGGCTTTGACTTCGGCGGCGATGCGGCATTGAAAATGGGTGGGATCGAACTGGGTGATCGGCCCGACGCCGCTCTCCCCCCTCACCAGACCTCCCCAGAACTCCTCAACGGTGCCCCCGATCGGCGTGATCGCGCCCAGCCCGGTGATGGCGACCCGTTTGCGCGATCCCACGGTGGCGCCTCGCTCACGCCTCGGCCGTCTTTTCTTTGATGTAACGGATGGCGTCGCCGACGTTATGAATCTTCTCGGCGTCCTCGTCGGGGATCTCGATGGCGAATTCTTCCTCCAGCGCCAGGATCAGCTCGACTTGATCCAGGCTGTCGGCCCCCAGATCCTCTTGGAAGGAAGCCTCCTCCTGGACCTTCTCCTCCTCCACCCCGAGCTGCTCGGCGATGATCGCCTGAACGCGTTCGCTGACCGAAGCCATGGAGAGCGGCCTCCTTAGGCGGGTTGACCCGCGCCTTCGCCGGCGCACGGCGGTTTCCCCCTCGTCCGCTCGTCTTCCGGCTCGATTCCGCCGGCCTCCGGCCCGCGCCGGAACCCGGTTCCCCGGCGGAATTCGATCGTCCTCTATAATGTCGCCCCCAGCGCTTCGCAAGCGAAAACTCCGGCGACGCGCCCGGAGGTTCGCGCGCCCCCGGCCGCGTCGGCCGCCCGCCGACCCGCCGACGCCGCCCTCGCTCTGCGGGCGCTCCGACCGGGCCGGGCCCCTGCGGCCCCGCGGCGCGCCACGGGCGCTCAAGCCGTCGATCGGCGTTGACGTTACATAACTTGGGGGAGTATAAAGCTCAGGCGGTTGGGCGCCGGGCAGGCCGACCTCTGCGGGGGTGCGGGTTGACGAAAGGCTTAAGGCCCGACATGATGGTTTCCCGGCCGCCGAGCCCACCGGCGCCGTAAAGCGGCGACGGGGCGAGGTCCCTCGCGTTTCCCCTGGGCAGGAAGCGGCGGGAGTTCCCCCGGAGAGCCGGGATGCGAAGGATAGGGGAAGGGCTGGTTGAGTTGCCCGTAGGGATCGTCGCTTCGCCTGGGAGCAAGCCTGAGAACGGGAAGGGAGAGGGTTGAGCCTTGGCCACCGATGTGAAAATCAAAGTGCTGTACGTGGAGACGGACCGCGCGGCAAGCCGGGCCGTGGAACTTTTCCTCCAGGGGTTCACGAGCAACCTGGAGGTGACGACGGTGGCTTCGACCGACGAAGTCTACACGCTTCCGCGCGAGGGGGGGGACGTGATCCTGATCGACACGGTCCATATCGACGAGCCCAAACGGGCCATCCTGGAGCGGCTGCGCAACCGATTCGCCCATCTGCCCCTGGTGGACCTCGGGGCGGGAGCGAAGGATAACATTACCCGCGGTTCGGCCACCACGGTCGATGAGTTCTTTCCCAAGCTTCCGGTGGGGATCGGCGCCGTTCTCCGCAGCGCCAGTCATCTCCTGGAGCGCCGCCGACTGGAGACCGATCTGGAGGTGACCCAGGAGAAGCTCAAGGAAGCCACCAACTCGGACTCGCTGACGGGCCTGTGGAATCGCAAGTACATCGCCACGCGCCTGGATCAGGAGTTCCAGAGTTCCAAGCGCTACAAAAAGCCTTTGACCGTCTGTCTCTTCGAGATCGCCGGCTTCAAAGCCATCAATGAAACTTACGGCTTCGAAATCGCCGACAACGTCCTGGCCCAGGTCGGCGAGATGATTCGCCAGATCAAACGCAACACCGATCTGGCCGGCCGGTTCGGCGAAGACACTTTCTGCATCGTCTTTCACAATACGGCGGCCCATAATGCCCTCGTCGGCGTCGAACGCTTCCGCGATCGCATCCGGCGGTCCGTCTTCACCGGCAAACAGGCCGAAAACTTCACGCTCGACGTTTCCTTTGGCGTCGTCGAGCTCAACGAGGAGTTCGATCAGCTTACTGATCTGCTGATCACGGCCGGCCAGGCGCTTCGCAAGGCCAAGACCGTCGGCGGGGGTGCCATCGAGGTCATCGCCGCCACGCCCATCGGCGCCAAATGAGTTCGGCCCCCTCGGCCGAATGTCTCCGCCGGATGCTCACGGCTATACTTCAGGGGCTGACGCGGTAGATGAAGACCGAGCCGCCCAGCCGCGCCTCAGGCTGGCGGCGGCGGAACCAGCCGTACGTGTCCGGATCGACGAGGTATTGACCACCGAGATTGGTCGCGAAGATCGCGTAGTGGCCGGGGGGAGGATCCGCCAGGTTCACGGGAACGATGGGGTCCTGGAGCATATTGTAGCCGGGGAGTCGAAGATATTCGACGCCGTAGCGCCGCGGTTCCGCCGTGCCGAAGTAGGCCAGATAGACCCACGGAACCCCTTCCCGCCGCATCCAACGCGAGAGCGTCGTCAAATCCTGTCCCCAATCGAGATTCGAATCGCTGAGCCATTTCCACCCCCGTTTGGGCCCGCCGATGAGCTCGTTAAAAAACGTCAGATGATCGGGGAAGATGACGGCCGCGCCGATGACCTGCCAGCCCAGCAGCGCCGCCGCCGCCCATCGCCAGGGTCGACGCCGCCGGCCGTGACTCTCACGGGCGCCGATCGCCGCCGGCCCCTCCGAGCGCCGGTCCGCCGCCACGCCGCCGGCCATCACCAAGCCTAATGGGACCATCAGCAGGATATGGCGATAACCGATGGCGACGCGGCCCAGGCTGGCCGTGATCAGGACGTAAAGCCAGGCGATCGCCAGGGCGGCCCACCGTCGCCTGTCTTCACGACGCCGGAGAGATACCATCGAGCCCCAAATGACAAAGATCATCTCCGGGAGCGGCGTCTTGATGAGGTAGGCGACGACGAAATAGGCGGGCCAACCGGAATCGCTGACCTGGCCTCGAAAATACGCATGGTGGCCCTGGCCGAGATGTCGCGCGAACGTCTCGAGCCCGGCGCCGAGCGCTTCCACCTCGAATCCATAGTCGAGCGCGACGGCGAGCCCGATGATCGACAGAAGCAGGCCCCATCGAGCGGCCCAGAACCGGCTGAGCGGACGGTGGGCGTCCGGAGCGGGGGACGGTTCGCGCTCGCAGCAGCGTGAGCTTGAGGAGGCCGGCCGAACCGAAACCCAAATCCACCCGCCGAGCCAGAGCGGAATCAGTTGGAGCGCTGAGAACTTCGTCAGCAAAGCCAGCGCGCAGCCGAGGCCGGCCAACGCCGTCCGCGTCCAGCTCGGCGCGGCCAGCCAACGAGCCCAAAGCCAAAGGCTTAAGAGCCCGAAGGCGGCGAGCCCATAGTCTGAGCCGACGATCCCCGCGTGCGCGATCAGGTTCGGGGAGAAGGCGAATAGCGCGAGGCTCAGCATTCCGCCGGACGGTCCCCAGAGCTCACGCGACCAACCATAAATCCATAGGCCGAGAAGCGTGGCCAGGGCGATCATCGCCAGCCGCGCCCGCCAGAACATCCGGTCGAAATCGTTGCCCTCGTAGAGGAAATAATGGGCGAAGGTCCCCTGATGCCCCAGGCGCCCTTCGCGCATCATTTCCCAACCGGGGTAGTCCTCCGGGGAGCCCAGCCTGAGCGTCAGGAGCGGTAGAGCGGCCCATTGCTTGAGCAACGGGGGATGTTCGGGATTGAGACGGTACTCCCCACCGACGAGATAGGACCAGCCGGCCGCCAGATGCGTCGGCTCGTCGAACGTCGGGGCCTTGAGGCGCCAGGCCGCGGCTGCCTGCGTAAAGAAGACGGCAAGCAACAGCGCCACGAGCAGGCCCTGGAGGGCTGGGGTTTCGTGGCGGGGCCGTTCTTTGAGCGGCGTCTCGAGCAAGGGGAGGAAGGGACCGGGAAGCGAGAATGGAAGGGGATTCGGCGAAGCTCCGGCGAGAACCCAAAGTGCCCGATCGCCGCCGGAGCGTCAATGTCGCTTATCGTGAGGGACCGACCCGCTTGAGCGGAATTGGCCGTGAAAAATTTTGCGGCGGGCCCGATCATAGTGACCCGAGATCACGGCCTGAGGAATTCCAGACCGGAACCGATGGCGCAGCAATTGCAAGAGCCGACCGTTGACCGAGCCCTCGCCCGTGAGCATGGCCTGACCGACGAGGAATTCGACCGCCTGATCAAGGCGTTGGGCCGCACCCCGACCTTCACCGAGTTGGGGATCGTCTCGGTGATGTGGAGCGAGCATTGCTCCTACAAGAGCTCCAGACGGCTGCTGGCCACGCTGCCGACGGAGGGCCCGGCCGTGCTCCAGGGGCCGGGGGAAAACGCCGGAGCGGTCCATATTGGCGACGGCGAGGCCGTCGTCTTCAAAATCGAATCCCACAATCACCCCTCGGCCGTCATGCCTTATCAGGGAGCCACCACGGGCGTCGGCGGGATCCTGCGGGACATTTTCACGATGGGGGCCCGGCCGATTGCGCTTCTCAACTCGCTGCGGTTCGGCGATCCGGCCCAACCGGGCGTCAAACGAATGGCCGAGGAGATCGTCCGGGGAATCGCCGATTATGGGAATTGCGTCGGCGTCCCGACGGTCGCCGGGGAGGTCTACTTTCATCCCTGCTACGCGGCCAACCCGCTGGTCAACGCCATGTGCGTCGGTCGGGTCCGCGCCGATCGGCTGACCCGCGCCGCAGCTCGCACCGTCGGGGCCAAGGTCGTTTATTTCGGCAATCCGACCGGTCGAGACGGTGTCCACGGAGCCACCTTCGCCAGTGAAGAGCTTTCCGAGGCGACCCTGGCGCGCAAGTCGGCCGTTCAGGTCGGCGACCCGTTCATGGGAAAGAAAATTCTGGAGGCGACGCTGGAGTTGATCGAGGCCGGCGCCGTCGAAGCCATCCAGGACATGGGCGCCGCCGGATTGACGTGTTCCTCCTGCGAAATGGGCGGTCGCGGCGGGCTCGGCGTGCGATTGGCGCTCGATCGTGTCCCCTTGCGGGTCCCGGGCCTCACGCCCTACGACATCATGCTCTCCGAATCGCAGGAACGGATGCTGGCCGTCTGTGGGCCGGATCGTCTGCCGCAGGCGCGCGAAATCCTGAGGAAGTGGGACCTTGAAGCCCACGTCGTCGGCGAGGTGACCGAGGGCGGGGAGCTCGCGGTCGAGTTTCAGGGCCGAGAGGTGGCCCGCCTGCCGAACGCCCTGATGACCCGCGGAGCCCCCGTCTATGATCTGCCGCAAGCCCCGCGGCAGGAGCCCGACGCCTGGGAAGTTTGGCATCCTGATCGAGGGCCGACGTCGTCAGAGACTCTGCGGGCGGCGGCGCTCGAACTCCTGGGAACGCCGACGATCGCTTCCAAACGATGGATTTTCGAGCAATACGACCACCAGGTGCAGACGCAGACCGTCATCAAACCGGGCGGGTCGGCGGCGGTGCTCCGGCTCAAGGGGACGGATAAATATCTGGCTCTGACCGTTGACGGCAATGGCCTCTTTTGTCACCTCGATCCACGCGAAGGCGCCCGGATCGCCGTCGCCGAGGCGGCTCGTAACCTGGTCTGCGTCGGGGCGCGCCCCCTGGCCGTGACCAATTGCCTCAACTTCGGCAACCCCACCAAGCCGAGCGTATTCCGCCAGTTCGCCGAGGTCGTCGCCGGGATGGGGGAGGCCTGTCGAGCGCTCGGGACGCCCGTCACGGGGGGGAACGTCAGCTTTTACAACGAATCTCCCGACGGGGCGATTTTCCCCACCCCCGTCATCGGGATGATCGGCCTCATCCATCCGCCGCTCCGGCCCCTGCCGCCGGGTTTCCCCGAAGGGGGGCTCGATCTCTGGCTGCTGGGCCCGGATCCCCAGACGCTGGGAGGGAGCCTCTATGCCCAGCGGGGCTCGGCGCGCCCGGTGGGGCCGTGCCCCCGGATCGATCTGGACCGGGAGCGACACGTTCAGGCGTTCGTTCTGGCGCTTCACGAGGGGGGGCTCATCCGGACGGCCCAGGACCTGAGCGAAGGGGGGCTCTGGATCGCGCTGGCCGAAGGCGCTCTCCAAGGCGACCTGGGGGCCCGTTTGGAGCGTGCCCCCGACGAGCAGGACCCGACGCTCTGGCTTTTCGCCGAGGACCCCTCGCGCGTGCTCGTGGCGGCCGAGCCCGAGCTGGGGGAGCTGATCTGGGCCGAAGCGCGCGTCCGAGGGATCGGGTGCCGCCGGGTCGGGCAGACCGGCGGTCAGGGCTTGGCCTACGGTGAGGCCTTCGGAATTGATCTGGAGCAGGCCCGGCAAATCTATTACGATGAACCAGGGGGGAGGGATTAGGCGCCATGGAGCCGGATCGACCGCGTGAAGAGTGCGGCATCGTCGGCGTCTTCGGGCATCCCGAGGCCGCGAAGCTGGCTTACCTGGCGCTCTACGCCGTTCAGCACCGGGGGCAAGAAAGCGCCGGCATTGTTTCCTCCGATGGGTCCCGGCTATACGCTCACCGGGGGCAGGGGCTCGTCTACGACGTCTTTGATGAAAAGGCGCTGGACGGCCTGCCCGGCGCGTCGGCGATCGGCCATGTGCGATACTCGACCACCGGTTCAAACCGCCTGGAAAACTGCCAGCCGCTCCTGGCTAATTACCGCAGCGGCTCCATGGCCGTCGCCCACAACGGCAATCTGATCAACGCCCTTCAGCTTCGGCGGGAGCTGGAGGCGCGCGGCGCAATCTTCCAGAACTCAACGGATTCCGAGGTCATCCTCCACCTGATCGCTCAATCGACGAGCGACGACTTCGAAGAGGCCCTCAAAAGCTCCCTGATGCGGATCAAGGGGGCTTATTCCCTGGCCGTGCTCCGCGAGGATCGCCTGTACGCGATCAAGGACCCTCGCGGCATTCGCCCGCTCTGTCTGGGCCGCCTGGACGAGGCCACGATTGTCGCCTCGGAATCCTGCGCCCTGGATCTCCTGGACGCCGAATACGTCCGGGAGCTGCACCCCGGGGAGCTGGTCGTCATCGACAAGGAGGGAGTTCGCGTCGAGCACCCCTTCCCCCCGGCCGAGGAGCGATTCTGCATCTTCGAATACATCTATTTTTCGCGACCGGATTCGATGATGGGCCCCCGGAGCATTTCCGAGGTCCGTTACCGATTCGGCCGGCAATTGGCGATCGAGCACCCGGCCGAGGCCGACCTGGTGATCTCTGTGCCGGACTCCTCCAACGCCGCCGCCCTCGGCTACGCCCACGAAAGCGGCCTTCCTTTCAAGTTCGGCCTGATCCGCAATCATTACGTCGGCCGCACGTTCATCGAGCCGGAGGACAACATCCGGCATTTCGGCGCCAAGATCAAATTCAACGCCGTCCGGTCCG
Source organism: uncultured Candidatus Sumerlaeota bacterium (assembly GCA_964463045.1). GTDB lineage: Bacteria > Sumerlaeota > Sumerlaeia > MVZB01 > JAJFLK01 > CAYXAU01. The sequence goes on from CAYXAU010000001.1 coordinate 72,661, forward strand.
TGCTGAACGATCAGCGCGTCGTCGTCGTCGACGATTCCATCGTCCGGGGGACGACGGCCAAGAAGATCGTCGCCATGGTGCGCAAGGCCGGCGCGCGCGAAGTCCATCTTCGCCTGAGCGCCCCCCCCTGGCGGCATCCCTGCTTCTACGGCATCGACACGCCCACCGAGGCCGAGTTGATTGCCAATCGGATGAGCGTGGAGGAAATCGGACGCTACCTCGGGGTCGATTCCATCGGGTACCTGTCCGTCGAGGGCCTGCTGGCGACGGCGCCCAAACGGATGACTTACTGCACGGCCTGCTTTACGGGCGACTATGCCGCCGGCCGCCCCGCCCACTTCGAAAAAACTCAGCACGAACGACGGCCCGAAACCCTCGCCGCCCACTAGCCGCCGCGCCTGCCCTCCGATCCGCTCCGGAGCGACGGACGCCCATCCCGCACGCTCCCAGGGGATGCGACAAAGCCGTTCCGTGAAGCGCGCACTTTCTGAAGTCTCCGGAGCGCCTCCGTGGCGCTGCGCTTTTGGCCTCTTCGGCCTCTTTCTGGCCGCGGGGGCCTGGAGCGTGGCTTGCGGCGGGACGAGCCACAAACGGCTCCCCAATATCGTGCTGGTGACGTTGGATACGACCCGCGCCGACCGGCTCGGCTGTTACGGCTACGCGGGGGCCGAAACGCCCAATCTGGATCGGCTGGCCGCCGAGGGAATCCTCTTCGAGCGCGCCTTCGCTCAAGTCCCCATGACGCTCCCCTCCCACGCCTCCCTCCTCACCGGCCTTTATCCCCCGCGGCACGGCCTTCGCCTGAACGGTTTCTATCGCCTCTCCAACGCGATTCCGACCCTCCCGGAGGAACTCCAGCGCCGCGGCTACGCCACCGGCGCCTTTGTCAGCGCCCGCGTCCTCTACGCGAAATTCGGCCTCGATCGGGGGTTCGATCATTACGACGATGACCTCGTTGATCAGGGTTTGGAAGCCAAAGAGCGCCGCGGATCCGAAACCCTCCTCCGAGCGCTCGCCTGGCTCGATCAACTCCCCCCCGGCCCTTTCTTCCTCTGGGTCCACCTCTTCGATCCGCACATGGACTATGACCCTCCCGAACCCTACAGGACTCGCTTCAGCGATCGCCCCTATGACGGCGAAATCGCCTACGCCGACGCCGTTATCGGGGAGCTGAGAGAACATCTGACCGCGGTCGGGCAGTTCGAGACGACGCTCCTCATCGTCACCGCCGATCATGGCGAGGGCCTGGGCGAGCACGGCGAGCAGACCCATGCGTTGCTCGTTTATGACGCCACGTTGCGCGTGCCGTTGATCCTGCGATGGCCCGACGCCGTCCCCGGTCGGCCTCCGGCCTGGACGCCGGGCCGCCGGATCGACGCCAACGTCCAGACCGTCGACCTCGTCCCGACAATCGCCGGAGCCCTCGGGCTGAATTGGCCCGGCGCGCTCGACGGCCAAAGTCTCCTCACCAACGAGGGTCGGAATGAAGCGGTCCTCTATGGGGAGTCCTGGTATCCCCTTTCATTCGGTTGGTTCCCGCTGAGGAGCGCCCGGCATGGCCCCTGGAAATGGATCGAAGCCCCGGAGCCCGAGCTTTATGACCTCGCCGTCGATCCGGGCGAGACGACCAACCGCCTCAGCGCCAACCCCGAAATCGCCGATCGGCTCCGTCAGGAACTGAGCCGGATCCCCACCGAGGCGGCGGCGCTCGCCGTCTCCCTCGATCGTGGGGACCTCCAAGGTCTCAGGGCCTTGGGCTACGTCGGCGGCTCGCGGCCGGAGACCGTGGGGCTCGACTTCGGGAACCTGCCCGATCCGAAGACGCGACTGCCGGTCTTCGATGCCGTCAACGCCGCGCGCGCCTTCTCCGAGGCGGGCTTCCATGACCGGGCGATTCGACTGCTGGACCCTTGGAAGGAACAGGAAGCCAATAACCCCGTCTATCTTCACGTGCTGGGCAAGGCCCTCATCGGCGGTCGGCGATTCGAGGAAGGGACGCGGATTCTGAGCCGGTACGCGGCGCTGGCTCCCGACGACCTGGAAGCTCCGATGACGCTGGCCAAAGCCCGGATCGACCAGGGCCAACCAGCGGAGGCCGTCCCCCTTTTGCGGGGTTTGCTCGATCGCTGGCCGAACGATGGGGCGGTTTTCGGATTGCTCTCGGTAGCGTTGGGCATGATCGGTCGCTACGAGGAGGCGCTCCAGGCGGGCGAGCGTTCCGTCGAACTCGAGCCGCACCTGGCCGATCACCACAAGAATCGGGGCCTTACGCTCTATCATCTGGGTCGTCTGGGGGAGGCCGAAGCCGCCCTGCGACGGGCTCTCGACTTGAACCCGCAATCGACCGATTACCTCTTTCACCTGGGGCTGATCCTCAACGCCCAGGAACGCTTCGAGGCTTCAGCCCCGGTTTTCAGGAGCGTCCTGGCCGCCGACCCCGGGCATGTCCCGGCCAGGGAGCGGCTGATAGTGGCGCTCTATCATCTTGGCCGGCTCGATCAGGTTCGAGCGCTGGGTCAGGAGCTGCCCGAGCCGGCTGAGTCCGCCCCCCTGGGGCGACTTTACCTCGGGCGGGTTCAGTACGAGGCTGGAGAGCTTGAGGCCGCCCTGGACAGTCTTGAGGCCGCCGTTCGAGGGCTGCCGACGTTTCCGACGGGTTACCTCCTCATGGGCCGCGCGTTATTGGAAGGCCCGGAGGCGGGCGAGCGTGCGGCCTGGCTGCTCGATCGCGCCGCCGAAAACGGCGTCGAGCTTCCTCCTGAATTGGCCGCTGAGTTGAAGGAACGCCGACGGCAGTCGGCGGGCCCGCCTTGACCGCCCGCGCGGGCTGGGAACCCCCGTCGTTGAAAGAAGCATGGGGCGGGAGGGATTACTTCTCGCTCAAACGTTTCACCATGGCCTTGATCCCGCGCAACGTGAGGTCCTCCATGTGGAAGATCTCGCGGATTTTGGTGAGCGTCCAGGTTCCGTAAGCGTCCTCCCACTCCTCGCGCGATATGGGATTGAGCCAGACGGATTGGCGGAATCGGTCGGCGAGCCGCTTGAGCCAGTAAGTCGACGGCAGCTCGTCGGAGACGCCGAAAGAGATTGCCCCGCCCGGCGTTTCGAGTTCCTCGGGGGCCATGCTCGCGTCGCCGACGATGACCAGACGCGTGTCCTCGGGCCGCTCCAGAATCTTTTCCGTCTTGAGCGGCACGGTCCGCTGCTGATCGGTCCATACGTTGCCGTAGATGGTGTTGTGGAAGAAGCACGTCGTCAGGTCCTTGAAGCGATACTTCATCCGTGAGAACAGAAGTCGGGTAATGTCAATGTAGGGATACATCGAGAATCCGCCGTTGTCGATCATCAGGACGAGACTGATTCTGTCACGCAGTTCTCGATTGAGGGCCAGTTCGATGTCCCCTCCGTTCTTGCACGTTAACCGGACGGTCTCGGCCAGGTCCAGTTCATCGCGCGCCCCCTCCCGCTTGAGCCGTTTCATCTCCTCCAGCGCCTGGCGCAGATTCTCGGCTTTGAGCGTGTTGGTCTCCGAGTAACTGATGTAGCGGCGGTCGCCGATCACCTTGAGCGCCGAGCGGTTGCCTCCCTCCCCGTGGACCCGGACGCCTCGCTGAGCGAAACCGGAATGCCCGAAGGGGGAGGTCCCTCCCGTTCCGATCCAACGGTTGCCCCCGTCGTGAGCCTCCATTTGGCGGCGGACGGTTTCCCAGAACTTGCGCATCAATTCCTGGGGGTCCATCGTCCAGAGGGCCGTCCGGGGGACTTCACCGGCGCGGATCGCCTCGGCGAGCCATTCCCGGAACTGCTTGGTCCGGAACAGCTCCATGTCCCCTTCGGCCACCCGGGGGACGTCGACCCCATAGAAGTAAAGGGCGAAGGCGCGCTCGAAGGCGTCCAGATGCTCGACCTTGCGGACGAACGTCAGCCGGGCCAGGACGAAAAAGTCCTCCAGCGTCCGCACGAGCCCCTTGCCGAGCCCCCGATAAAGGTCCAGCGCGTCGCGCGGGCTGACGGGAACTCCGTAATCGCGCAGGAGATAAAGAAAGTCGGTAAAGAACATCGGCCCGGCCTCACATGAAGTGACGGCGTCGGCCCCCCTTGCGATGGGCTTGGATGTCGGATGAGCGCTTGAGCAGCGTGCCGATGAGCGGCGGATTATCCTTGTCCGGAATCTCGTTCGTGAGTTCGAGCGCCCCGATCCAGTTGAGCAGTTCGCTCGTGGCCGGCGGCTTCTCGAAGCCTCGGTTGCGCAATTCGTAAAAGATCGTCAGGGCGGCTTCGATCAACTCCGGCGGGATGGCCGGATAGTGCAGCTTGACGATCTCGCGCATCTGCTCCGGGCGCGGAAAGGCGATGTGGTGGCAATAACAGCGGCGCAGGAAGGGATCGGAAAGCTCGCGTTTGGCGTTGCTCGTGATGAAAATCGCCGGCCTCACGCGCGCCCGGACGATCTCGTTGACCTCCCGGATGACGAAGGAACAATCCTCCAGAATGTCGAGCAGGTTGTCTTGCACGTCGGATTCGGTCTTGTCGATTTCGTCCAGGAGAAGGACGACTTTTGCGTCGGCCCGGAAGGCGCGCCCGATCGGGCCCCAGACGACGTAATCGTAGAAGTTCTGCACCTGCCGGCCGGTCTGGCCCGATCCGAACCGCGCGTCGTTGAGCCGGAGCACCGTGTCCTGCGTGTAGCAGGCCTCCTCGCCTTTGATCGTTGATTTGGCCCGCATGATTTCGATCGGCAGGTCGAGCGCGCGCGCCACCTCCAGGGCCAACTGGGTCTTCCCCGTGCCGGCTTCCCCCGTCAGCAGAAGCGGCTTCTCCATCGCCAGGGCGATGTTGACGATCGACTTGAGTTCCGGATCGAGATAGTAACGGTCCGTTCCCTGGAACGTGAGACGGTGATCGTTGGTGTCTTCCATGCTTATCCCTTCGGTCAAAGTGGCGCCCCAGTATAGGCGTCTTGCGTTTGAGGATCGAGCCCCTTGTCCGGCCCGGCAGCCGGGGCGCGCCGGCTCGCGGCTCGCCGCCGCCTCGGCCTGTCCCCGGCGGCGATCTTTTAGGATGGCTCAGGGGAGAAGGTCAGCGCTGAACGTCCTCGGCGGGAAACCCCGACACGATAGTCTCGTAGGCGACGTAAATCCCCAGGATGTTGGTCAGACGGCAGTCGATGTGCGTCACGCGCGCGATCTGACCGGAAGCCGCGGCGGCCCGGACGCTACAGTCGCCAAAACTGAACAAGCCAAGGATCGAAACGGCCCCGGATCGCCCGACGCGAGGACCGATGGTTTCTCCCCGAAACGTCGTGTCCACGGGCGCCGTCGTCTGGTTGAACCCCGACCCGAAATAGGGGATGACGGGGGTGTTGAACGTGACGCAAGCCTCGAGGAGAAAGGCCACGGCCACCAGCGAGGCCGCCCGGCCCAACCGAGCCGGGCCGCCTCGGCGGCCGACGGCCTCAATTGCCGTAGATGTTGACGGTGAAGCGGCCATAAATGCCCAACACGTTGACGATTTCATAGTCCGCGTAAGAGACCTCGTTGATGCCGGCCTCGCGCGCCGCCCGCGCTATGGCCGCCTCGTCCCATCCGAAGTCCAGGGTCGTCAGCAGGAAATCCCGGAAGTAATGCGTCTCCGTCTGCGTGTACCGCTTGACGCCCGGCCCCGTCGGATTGCCGGCGAAATTGACCGAGAGCGGAGCCTTGACCGAGATGAAGAGCAGCCCCAACGGCGGCCGCACGGGGGCCCGATAAGTCGAAAAAGCGGCGCAGCCGGCCACGTTCAGCGCCAAGAAGACCATCCCCAGCATCCTGAACCGGCGTCCTCGCGGCAGGGATCGGTTACTCGCCATAGGCCGTCGTCGTGAACCGCTGAAAGATGAACAACACATTCAAGTAGTCGTAGTCCAGGTGATGAATCGTCGTCAGATTGCCGTCTCGGGCCGCTGAAGCCACGCTGGCGTCCCCGAAGGCGAACAGGCCCAGCACGCTGAACGCCGACGATTGCCCCGCCTTCATCCCGAACGTCGTCGGATCGGCGTCAATGTCGATCGGCGCCTGGACCGAGGAGAAAAACAGCCCCGACGGCGGCATGACCGGAGCGTAATAACCCACCAGGCCGCAGCCCGTCGTGAGGAACAGACTGCATCCGGCGATGAGAACCGTGAGGCGCTTCATGTCACGTTGGCTCCTGTTGAAGTCACCAGGGGAAACCGACTCCGCGTCTTCCCGCCCCCATCTCCCCCGGCTCGGGTCGGGGCCCCTTCGGCTGAGACGCGGGGAGAAAACCACGACCCCGCCGGACTGTCAAGGAGGTTGACGCCGACCCGATGCCTCGGAGCGCATTCCGCGGCTCGTCGATGCCAGGAGTTCCATGAGCCGTCGCGCGACGGCGGGCCAGCCGAAGGCGCTCTCGGCCGCGGCGCGAGAGGCCCGTCCGAGGCGCGCCCGACGCTCCGGATCTTCCCCAAGAGCGATCAATCCCTCGGCCAGGGCTTCCGGGCGCGTCGTGTCGCAGAGCAGCGCGCCGGCTCCCGCCTCCACCAGCTCCCGATGAGGTCCGATGTCGGAGAGGACCAGCGGCAGGCCGCAGGCCATGGCTTCCAGGACGGCGTTGGGCAGACCTTCCCCCGCCGACGGGTTAACGAAGACGTCGGCCTCCTGGAGAGCCTCGACGAGGGAGGGCTCCTCAAGCCGGCCGCGCAGAAGCACGGTCGCCTCCAAGCCCCCCTGTCGGACGATCTGCTCAAGCCGCCGGCGTTCGGGCCCGAAACCGACGAGGTGCAGCTCCCAGGAGGCGCGTCGCCCCCCCTGGAGACGTCTCCAGGCTTCCAGGAGTTCCCGAAGTCGCTTGGAACGAATCAGCCGGCCGACGTAGAGGAATCGCGGACCGCCGTTCGCGCGGGCCTCCCGTTCCACGTTCGGACGATACCGTTCCAGATCGACGCCATTGGCGACGACCGAAGGGCGAAGATTCCCATCCGCCTGACGGGCCAGCTCCGCCAGCCACCGGCTGTTGGCGATGATGGCGGCCGAACGTCGCCAGAGTCGGCGTGTCAGGGGCCAGGCCAGAACGTGCATCCAGGGGGGGGTCTCCGGATAGCCGGGTACGTCCTGGCCCCGAAGGAAGGTCACGAAGGGGCGCCCCCCGAGCCGCGCGATCCGAGCCGCCACGACGCCGCAGGGGATGGTGAAGTAGGCGACCGTCAGGTCCGGGCTCAGGCGCAGGCTGAGCCCGCGGGCGGCCCACCAGCCCGAGAGCGCGAAACTCAGCACTTCGAGCGCCGTCGCATAATTGAGGTGACGCCGAAGGACCGGCAGCCGGAGGACCCGCGCGCCGTCGTCTCGGCTTTCGGCCGGCTGACCCCTGAAGCGAGAGGTCAGGATCGTTACTTCAACACCCATCCGGGCCAGCTCTCGCGCCGTCGCCTGGACAGCTTTGCCCGTTCCGCCCCCGACCGGCGGATATTCGTACGTGATGAGCAAAAAGTGCTGCGTGGACGGCGCGGTCATGGGGGGGAGAACCGGCGGGGGGCGGAAGGGGAGATCGAACGCGGGCGGCAACGACGAGGGCTCAGGCGTCCGGTTCGGGGTTGGCCCGGTCCTCGTCAAATCCGATAGTCTCGTCGATGACGTAGGGCGGCCGACCCTTGAGTTCCTCGTAAATCCGGCCCAGATACTCCCCCATGATCCCCAGCATGATCAGTTGCGCCCCGCCGAGGACGAGGACGGAGACGACGACCGTCGACCAGCCGGCGATGGCCTGAAATTGGCCCGTGACGCGCTGGGCGACGATCCAGGCCGCGTAGATCAGCCCGAGCGTCGATATCCCGAGGCCCAGCAGCGTGCTCAACCGCAACGGGACGAACGAGAAGGAAAAGAACGCGTCCAGGGCCAGGCGCGCCAGGCCCTTGAATGTGTACTTGGGCGCGCCGGCGTTGCGCGCCTCGCGCTCGTACTCGAAGCCGACCTGCCGGAAGCCGACCCAGGAGCGCAATCCCCGGACGAATCGGCTCCGCTCGGGCATGGCGTTGAGCTGATCGACCGCGCGGCGGCTCATGATGCAGAAATCCCCCGCGTCGGTCGGAATGTCGATGTAAGACATGCTCTGGAGCGCGCGATAGAAGAGATAGTAGAGGGCCCGGATGAACCAGTTCTCCTTGCGTTTGCGACGAACGGCGTAGACGACCTCGGCCTTCGTCTCCCGCATCCGGCTGAGCATCTCGGGCAGGGCCTCGGGCGGGTCTTGAAGGTCCCCGTCCATGAGGGCGACGGCGCGACCCCGCGCGTGCCGCATCCCCGCCGTGAGGGCCGTCTGATGACCAAAGTTGCGCGAGAAACTGATGATGCGGACTCGCGGGTCCCCGCGGCGCAGCTTGCGCATCAATTCGAGCGAGCGGTCCTGGCTGGCGTCGTTGACGAAGATGATTTCGCTCGTCCCGCCGATCTTCTCCAGCGCTCCGGCCAGGCGCCGATGCAGCTCTTCCAGATTTTCCTCTTCGCAGTAGATCGGAATGACGACCGAGAAATCGACGCTCAAGCTGTCGGTCCCTTCGCCCCGGCGGTCGCGACGGCCCCGTCACGCTCCGGCCCGTCGGCCGCCTCTCACGCGCGCCGCCGGCGATCGCTCGGGCGCAGGCGCGCGATGACCTGGCCGGCGCGCCGTCGATCCTCGGCCGACGGCGGGCGACCGGCGAACCGGTGCCGATAGTATAGTTCGACCAACCAGCGCAAATCGGGATCGGGCCCGACCGCGCCCGCGACCGCCTGAACGAATTCAAGCGGGGTCTGCCAGGATGGCCGCCGCCAGCCGGCCCGTTCGAGCCGCGCCATCAGGCGGTTGAAATAGTCGATCTCCGAACGGGCGACCCGCCGGCGACGCCCAAAACGCGCCAACGGCGCGAGCCTTCGCAGGAGCAGCAGGGCAAGGATCACCAAGAGGCCGTCCAGAAGCCGGCCCCAGCGGACCTGCGGCCGCGACGTCGAGACCGGCCGAGCCTCTTCCGGCGGGCCGGACTTGAGCTGCCGCCACGCCCCTGAAGCCAGCCGGCCGAAAGCGCTCCCCTCAAGCTCCTCCCACAGCGAGGCGAAGACGACCTGTTGCTTGGCCTGAGAGTAATCGATGACCCCCCGCTGCCAGAGCACGCGGGCGTATTCGTTCAGCCGCCGCAGAAAGGTGTCCTCGGCCAGGCCATAGACGGCGCGCCCGGCCGCCCCGGCCGGGGTCGGATCCACCGTAAGCCACCCCAATTCGTCGATCCAGGCCTCGACCCAGCTATGCGCGTCGCTCTGGCGGACGACGAACACCCCCGCCAGATCGTTCCATTCGGTCGTGTAAAAGCCGTTGACCAGGCGGGCGGGGATGCCGCGCGAGCGCAGCATCAGGACGAGGGCCGTCGCGAAATACTCGCAATGGCCCCGCTGCGTCCGGAAGACGAAGGCCTCGATGGGGTCCTCCCCCGGCCGCGGTTCCTGCTCTACGGTATAGACATAACCCGTCCTCAAATGGCCCAACAATTGAAAAACGATCCCGGCCTCGGTGGGGCCCGGCGCGACGCGAAGGGAGTGCTCGCGGAGGCGTTCGGCCAGCGGACCCGCCGGCAGTTGGGTGTTAACGAGACGCTCCTGCGCGCTCAGCCGGTGGCTGCGTCCCGCCGAAAGCCAGGGGTAACGCCGGTCCCGCGGACCCCGGCCTTTGGACGTGTCGCGCAGGAGACGGACGGTGTCCGGATCGTTGACGGTCCGCAGGACCTGTGCCGTGCGGCGACGCAGATCCTGCTCGTATCGAATGTAGTCCACGAGCAACGGCGTGGCCTCATCGACGGCGTTGGAGCGCACCTGATAGACTAGCGGGTTGGTATAGGCGGTGTCGCGTCCGCCGCCGAAGGCGGCGATCTGGGCCGAGCCCGTGGCGCCGTCGTGACGAATGCTCAACTCCCGCATGAGGTCGATTTCCAGCGGCATCGGGGCCGCGAAGAGCCGCAGCGTGATGTCGGAGTCCTGGTATATCCGCTGATGCATGATCCGGCCGATCTGCGAGGTCGGAATGACCGGGTTCAGATGCCGCCGATCCAGCGTCGCCGGCGTCATCGTCGGGCGGCGGAACTTGCGCCACCGGTTGCCTTCGAACACGTCCAAGGCCACCCCCCGCATCCGCAGCAGCGGCGGCCGATCCGTCGACGCCGCCCCCGGCGGCCAGTCCACCTCGACGCGCATGACGACCGTCGGATCAGGCTCCAGCCGCTTGAAGTCCCCCAGCGTGACCTCCTCGCTGAATCCCATCAGACGATCCGGCCCCCCCGGCCGCCCCGCCAATGGAGCGTCGATCTGACGCATGGAAACGTGCGGGATGAAGACGAAGTACAGGACGGTTCCCGTGACCGCCGCCGCCGCGAGCGCCAAAGCGCCAATGACGAACCGGCGCGAGAGACGCCCCCCGAGCGTAATGCCGCGCGGAGACGGCCCGGCGGCGACCGCCTCCGGTCCCCGCCCCGCCCGCGCCCTGCCTTCCTGCCCGATGACGAGTCCGTAAAGCGCCAGGCTCACCGTGGCCAGGACGACGTAACCCAGGAAGACGAAGGAGAAGAAGAAGGCCACGGTGATGGCGGCCGCGGCCAACATCATAAAGAAGGCCATGATTTGGACCTGAAGAATGTCCTTCGCCCGGCGGGGCGCGATCGATTTGGCCAGCACCAGATAGAACAGGAGGTAAATCACGCCGTTGAAGGCAAGCTGCCGGGCCGCCATCGCGATCGCCAGCGTCACCACCATCGTCGCCAGCGCCCCCCAGGAGGCATTCCACCACGCCGGCGCCTTTCGGATCCATGGCACGATCAACCAACCGAGCCCGAACGCCAGGCTCGCCCAGGCGTGCATTTCTCCCGTCAGATACAACGAGAGGAAAGCCACGAGGACCTGGAGGTGAGCGACGACCCGCCAGAGGGCGCGAACCTCCAACGGCAGCCGGCGGAGCGACTCCGCGGCCGTCCCTGACGCCGACGTCGGCGACGCCCCAGGGACGGGTGGCGATGCAATCGAAAGCGCCATGAAGGGCGAGGGGAGCGACGTCCCCGAAAATCCCGCTGGACGATCTTAATCCGAATTGGGGGAGCGCGGGAGAGTTTAATAACCCAGCGCGGCGCCATCCTTGCGGGGGTCGGAGGCGCCCAGATAAGTCCCCGTTCCGGGATCGACGACGATCGCTTGCGCCCCGCCGAATTCCTCCCCGCCGGCCGGCCGGACGCGATGGCCCAGGGCAGCCAGCCCCCGCGCGGTCCGATGGGCCATCCCGTGCTCCAGACGCACCTCCCGCCCCGCCATGTGCCGCCAACGTGGCAGGTCGATGGCCTCCTGCATCGTCAAGCCATGTTCGAGGTGCGCCAGAAGAACCTGGACCTGCCCCTGGGGCTGCATCGGGCCGCCCATGACGCCGAAAGCCGCGTAGAGACGCCCTCCGCGGAGGACCATCGCCGGGATGATCGTGTGGTAGGGGCGCTTGCCCGGAGCGTAGGCGTTGGGGTGGCCGGGCTTCAAGGTGAAGCCCGCCCCGCGATTCTGCAGCAAGATGCCCGTCGCCCCGCCGACGATGCCGGAACCGAAGCCGGCGAAGAGCGAGCTGATGAAGGAGGCGGCGTTTCCCTCGGCGTCCACCGTCGCCAGGTAAACCGTATCGGAGCCGGCTCTCAGACCGGGCTCGAGTCGGCCGGCGGCTCGCGAGGGATCGATCAACCGGCGCCGCGCCTCGGCGTAGGGCTTCGACAAGAGGTCTTGAATCGGGATCGACCCGGCCGCCGGGTCGCCGACGTAGCGCCCCAGATCGGCGTACGCCAGCTTCTTGGCCTCGATCAGCAGATGGAGATAGGGGGCTGAATTGAGTCGCAGCGCGGCGAGGTCGAACCCCTCCAGAATATTCAGCATCAGCAGGACGCCGAGGCCTTGGCCGTTCGGCGGACATTGGCAGACCTCAAGGCCCCGGTAGTTGACCGAAATGGGATCGACCCATTCGGATCGGTGCTGGTCGAAATCCTCCAGGGTCAGGAACCCCCCGGATTCCCTCGCATGGCGGACGATCTCCTCCGCGATCGGGCCGCGGTAGAAAGCCCCCGGTCCCGCTTCGGCGATGAGTTTCAATGACTCCCCCAGACGAGGTTGTCGGAAGACCTCCCCCGCGCGCGGGGCCGAGCCGTCGACAAGATAAAGCGAGCGGGCCCACGGATCCACGCTCAGCGTTTTCTCGTGCTGCTTCCACGTCCGGGCGACGACCTCGGTCACGCCGAACCCTTCTTCAGCGTAGCGGATCGCGGGCGTCAGGACGGCCGCCAGGGACTTGCGCCCGAAGCGTTCCAACGCCGCGGCAAAGGCGTCCACCGCCCCGGGGACCGTGACCGCTTCCCAGGAACGGACCGGAACCGCCTTGAAAGCTCGCCGCCGGAAGTGATCCGGCGAGAGCCGGCGAGGCGAGCGCCCGCTTCCATTGAGGGCGTGCACCCGGCCCGTGCGCGCTTCGTAGTAGAGAAGCCAGACGTCCCCACCGAGCCCGACGCTCATCGGCTCGACCACGCCCAGGGTGGCCGCCGCGGCCACGGCGGCGTCCATCGCCGTCCCCCCCGTCCGCAGCAGGTCAAGCCCCGCCTGGGAGGCGAGGACGTGCGAGGTGGCCACGATTCCATGGCGACTCATCGTCAGGGAGCGACCCGCGCGGTAGGGGTTGGCGCGGATTCCCCGGCGTTCAAGAGTCCGGAGTTCGCGCTCGGCGCCGATCCCCATCGTGGCGGCTTGAAGACCCGTTCGGCGCCTCAGTCGAAAGCGCTCATCCCGACTGAGGCGGGCGATTCGACAAGGGAAGGGGGAGTTCAGAGCGATTCATCGGCCCGGGTTGGAGGTCTCCCCCCGCGGCGTGGCATCGCCCGGTTCAAGGCCGAGCGCCCAGCGCAGGCCTCCCAGAAGATGCGCCTGAAACGTGAGGTTGGTCCAAACGTCCTCCCGGTGGCCGAGCGCCGTGTAGAAGACCCGTCCCTGGCCATAGTCCCGGCACCAGGCGAGCGGGTAGTCCCCGCCCTTGGTCATCCCCGCCTGGCGTCCCATGGTGCTCCGTTCCGTGTCGACGCTGATGAGCACCCGAACGCGGTCGCGGGACAACGGCACGCTCCCGCGCGAGCCGGCCTCCCCCCGGCCGAACTGATAATATTCGTCGGCCAGCGGCCACGTGTCCCCCAACATTCGCGTGGCCGGGTGGAGCTTGTCCTCGATCCTCAGGACCAGGACCTCGTCATTGGCCCCGTGCGTTTTGAAATAGCCGCCGATCATTTCTCCGTAGCCCGGCCATTCATAGTAGGTGTCCGTGGCGCTGTGGACGCCGACGAAGGCCTTGCCCCCGCGGACAAAAGCCAGAAGGGCCTCCTTCTGCGCGTCGTCCAGCGGGAGTTCGCCCGTCGTGAAGAACATCACCACGGCGAAGGCCTTCAGATAGTCCGGCGAGATCATCCGGAGATCGATCGCGTCCCGTTCCTGTTTGTAGCCCTCCAGGACCGTCGCTTCGAACAGGCCGGATTTCCGGCCCAGTTCGACAACGACGCGCTCGGCCACCGGCAGGGACGAATGCTTGAACCCCTGGCTGTGAGTCAGAAATAAGAGCTTGGCCGGGGCGCCGCCGGCGCCGCCCCCTTCCTGACCGACGGCCGTCGTCCCCATGACGGCCAGCATAGCTGCTCCAGCGATGAGGCTCGCGAGACAACGGAACGCTTTCATGGAGTCAACCCTCCGCGGCGGCGCGGGTGCTGCAGCCCGATTGAGAGAACTCACAATAGCTCCAGCCGGAGGAATCGAGCAAGGAGGATCAAGCCCCCCTTCGCCGCCGGGATCGCCCTGCTCCCGCCCAACGGCTGGTGGATTGCCGGCGGGCGTCGGCGTAGGCTAGAAGCGACCCGTCGGGGTTGGCCGGGTCGCTCCGCGTTCTCCCTGGCCGGAGAGGTGTCCGAGTGGTTGAAGGAGCTCGCCTCGAAAGCGAGTGAGGGGCCGAAAGCCCTTCCGTGGGTTCGAATCCCACCCTCTCCGCCATCTGCTCCGCCGTTGACGGGGCTCCGGCGGGCCATTGGCTATGAGCCGAGCCTAGAACCGGGTCAGGATGTGATCGTCGCGCGCGTCTCCGGGTCGGGCCGCGCCGATCGAGCACCGGGGCAGGACGCCGATATCGCCGATCGTGTAGGTTCCCCCCGACGGGCAAGCGGGGATTTGCCCTCCCATCGCCGATAGGAGTTCGCGCTGGGAGATGGCTCCGACCGGGCGGCCTTCCCGCTCGGCGACGCGCCGCTTGGCGGCCTCGATCATGCGCAGGTTCTGGCGACATTGAGCCGCCTGGGCCGGCGTGGTCCGCGGGTAAACGGCAATGCTTCCCTGTGCCGCTCCCCGTCCTCGGGACAAGAGCGAGCGGCCGAGCTGAACCGCCGCCTCGGGGTCCGACACCAGCCGAAGAACGAAATAAGCGAGGCCGGCGAGCGCCACCCCCACGAGACCGTATCTCGGAATTCGTTTCATACGTTCGATGCAGGGGCTAGGCGGCCGACAATCCCGCCTCCCGACGCTTGCTTCGTCCCTTACCCGCCGCCATGCAGTTTATGGTGTTGGGGACGGGCTGGCATCTCAGGATCTCCGCCCTGTTGAAGATGCTCGCGAAACGCCTGCGCCCCGACTCTGGAAAACGGTCAGCCGGCGCGATGAACGCGCCGGCTGGCGACTCCGTGGGAAATCAAAAGAGAGGAGTTCTCGACGAAATTTCGCCCGAGGGAACTCGGTTGTCATTTCGCCGCGAGGGGGGAGGCGAACTCCTCTCTTACCTTGCCGGGGCCGGATGGCTTGAGCAACGCGCCCCGTCCAAACCTGTGAGCCTTTCAGGGGGCCTCGTCGGTCCCCCTCCTTTGGCTCAAGCGACGATACTATGATCAAGGCAGACCCGAAGGGCAAGCGAAAATTTTCTTGGAACGCGTTCTGAATTGACCGACCCCAGCTCCCCCCTCGATCCCGCGGAATCTCGCCTGCGCCGGCATACAGAACCGACGCCCTACCCGTCTCCCTCTCTCGGAATGACCGATGCCCCCCCTTCCACGCTGCATCGTCAGCCGGGTTCTGATAAGCTTCATCGGATGAGCCCCCTTCAAATGCGGAGCCGCGCGGGCCGGCCGTGGCCCGGGCTTCGGCTTCTGATGCTTCTCGGTTCGGCGGTCGCGTCTCTGCCGGGCGCGTCGGGCCCGTTAGGCGCTCAGGAGCCACCGGACCTCTCCACGGCCTCTTCTCAGACCGAGCCGCTCGACACCGAAGCGCTTCTCGCCGACCCCATTCTTGGTCGGGCTTCCTTTCACTTCCTGGTTCAGCTCCGTCGATGGGCCGCGCTGCAACGAGGCCAACCCGAGGCATTTGAGCGCGTGGCGGAGGATTTCGCCGGCCGGGGGGCTTATTTCTCGGCCGTGGAGATGCTCTGGTGGGCCGATCAGCTCTCCGACGACCCCGAACGCCGGGCCGCCTATCAACGTCGCATGCGCGAATGGATCGCTCTGACGGCGCCGGCCGAGACGCTCACCGAACAGAGCCGCCAGCTCTTCGCCGCCGGCGAAGGCGCCCGGGCGATCGACGGGCTCCGTCAGGTGCTCGCCGACCACCCCTTTTACGAGAAGGGCTATTATGAATGGGCCAATGTCTTCTTTTTGCTTTACCTGGCGCGCGCGGAAGGTTCGGGGGAGACGATGCCGCTGCCCGCCCGCCAGCGCCTGTTCCGCTCCTGTTACGATGCCCTGCAATACACGCTCGCCCTCGACCCCCTTTTCTATGACGCTCACTATCTCCTTTCGCGGCTCAGGGAGATACTGCACGACGACGCGGAGTTCCTGATCCGATCGCAGTTTCTCACCGAGCGCGCCGTCGCCTTCCGGGGCGAGGTCATCCCGCCGCTTGAGAAAATTGAGGACGGCGGACGCGACGCCTCGCTCTTCGTGGAACTTGGGCGGGGGTTTGAGGCCGTCGGGGCGGCCGAATACGCCGTCTTCGCCTACGAGGCCGCCCTCAGGCACGGGGCCGCCGACGCCGATCTCCGCCAGCGCATTGAATCCCTGACGACGCCGATGCTTCCGCGCCCCTGAACCGCGCCGGACGGGTTTGCGAACCGGCGCCGCCTCCCCCTTCGTTCAATATGATTCACGTCGGCACAAGCGGATTCTCTTACGACGATTGGAGGGGGGCTTTCTATCCGCCTGGCCTGCCGAAGAGCCGGATGTTCGACTATTACGCCGAACGGTTTGAGGCCGTGGAGATCAATTCCACGTTTTACCACATCCCCGGGCCCGGCATGCTGAGGTCGCTGGTCGAACGCGCCGCCGGTCGCGTGGTCTTCGGCGTCAAGGCCCCGCGCGAGATGACCCATCAGGGCGATCTGTCGGCGGCGACGGTCCGGGCGTTCACGAGGGCGATCGAACCGCCGGCCGCGGCCGATCGTCTCGGCGCCGTGTTGCTCCAGTTCCCCTACCGGTTTCATCATGAGGCGGCCAACCGGGCTTATCTCCTTCGGGCGCTTGAAAGTCTGAGGCCTTTCAGCTGCGTCGTCGAGATTCGTCACGTCGGCTGGCAGGCGCCGCCCGCCCTGGACTTCTTCCGCGATCGCGCCGTCAATCTCTGCCTGCTCGACCTGCCGAACCTTCGCGGCCTGCCCAGGACCTCGCACGAGTTGACCGGCACAATCGCCTACGTTCGATTTCACGGACGCAACGGGGCCAAATGGTTCACCGCAGAAAACTCATCCGAGCCCTACGACTACCTCTACGACCGCGACCAACTGAAGGCGTGGATCGAACCGCTGCGAACGCTCGAACGTCGGGCGCAGACAACCTTCGCCTTCTTCAACAACCATGTCCGCGGGCAGGGGCCCGACAACGCCCAAACCTTGATGGAGCTTCTGGGCCGCCCGCCGTCTCGGGCCCCGGCCCAGGCCGAACTCTTTTAGGTCGCGAGGCGGGCCATCTCCGCATGGAGCGATCCCTCGACGCCCGCGCCCAACGCGCCTGGGCCCTTGGCGCGGCTTGACTTATCCCCGTGCCTCTCACCGAGTCCTTCTTGACCGTCCCTCCGGCCGATGTATCATGAATGTTTCCCCCAGGAGGGGGCTCAAGGATGAGTCCCGCCACCGTCGTTGAAGTTTACCCCCCCGGGCTCGCGCGGCGCGGCAACGCCGAATGGAAGGCCCTGCACGACACGGCGCTGACGCCGAATTACGGCCCACGTCGAATTGCTTTGGTCCGGGGTCAGGGCTCGCGCGTCTGGGACGCCGACGGCAAGGAGTATCTGGACTTCCTGACGGGGATCAGCGTGAACAACCTCGGACACTGCCACCCGCGCGTCACCGAGGCGATCCGCGAGCAGGCCGGGACGCTCGTTCACTGCACGAACCTCTATTACATTCCCGTCCAGATCGAGCTGGCCCATCTGCTGACGCAACACTGCTTCGCCGAACGGGTTTTCTTCGCCAACAGCGGGGCCGAAGCCAACGAGGCCGCCATCAAGATCGCGCGCCGCTGGGCGCGCGAGAATCGCGGCCCGCACGTCAATCACATCGTCTCGATGCGCGGCTCTTTTCACGGCCGCACGGTGACGACGCTTTCGGCCACGGGCCAGGATAAGGTCTGGAAGAATTTCTATCCGTTGGCCCGTCATTTCTACTTCGCCCCCTTCAACGATCTGGCCGCCGTCGAGCGGTTGATGAACCCCAGAACCTGCGCCGTCATCGTCGAGCCCATCCAGGGCGAGGGGGGAATTCACCCGGCGACGCCGGAGTTTCTCGAAGGGCTCCGGCGGCTGTGTTCTGAGCGCCGCGTTCTCCTGATCTTCGATGAGGTGCAGTGCGGCCTGGGTCGCGCCGGCAGCCTGTTCGCCCATCAGGCCTATCGAGTCGAGCCCGACATCATGACGTTGGCCAAGAGTCTGGGCGGCGGCCTCGCCATGGGAGCCATGCTGACGTCGGCCGCCGTCGCCGAGGCTTTCCCCCCGGGCTCGCATGCCTCGACGATGGGGGGCAATCCGCTGACGAGCGCCGCCGCGCTGGCCTATTTGAAGGAGCTGATCGGCGGCGACTACGCCGGTCAGGCCCGCGAGACGGGCGAGTACTTCTTCGACCGGCTCGAAGCCGCGCTGGCCGGCTGCGACAACGTGATCGACATCCGGGGACGTGGCCTCATGATCGGCATCGAGATTCGTCGAGGCGGCCCCGGGATCGTCCAAGCCTGCGAGGAGGCCGGCCTGCTGATCAACTTGACCGCCGGAACCACCCTGAGACTCATGCCCCCGCTCAACGTCGCGCGCGAGGATATCGACGCCGCCGTGGATATTCTTGTCCCCCGCCTTCGCGCGGCGGAGGACTGAAACCCGGCCCGGCCCACGCCGCCGGCCCCAGACGATGGCAACCACGCTCAACTGCCGACGCACCACCAAGCGCGATCTCCGGCGCGCCGGGGACCTCTCGACCGACGACGTCGAGGTCATTTTCGAGCTTGCCAGCGTCTTCAAGGCCGCCCGCGAACGGGGCGAGCCGAGCGCCGCGCTCCGCGGCAAGGCCCTCGCCCTCATTTTCGAAAAGCCCTCCCTTCGCACGCGCAGCACGTTCGAGCTCGGCATGGTCCAACTGGGGGGTCACGCCGTCTATCTTGCCCCACAGGAGATCGGCCTCGGCCGACGTGAAACCCCGCGGGACATCGCCCGTAACATCGAGCGATGGTTCGATCTCGTCGCCGCCCGGACGTTTCTCCAAGCCACCATCGACGAGTTGGCTGATCACTGCCGCCTGCCGGTCATCAATGCCTTGTCCGACGAAGAGCACCCCTGCCAGGCGCTGGCCGACTATCTCACGCTCAGAGAGCATTTCGGCTCCGGCGAGGGCCGACGCCTCACCTACCTCGGCGACGGCAACAACATCTGCCATTCGCTCATCACGCTGGGGGCCCGCCTCGGTCATCATCTGACGGTCTGCACGCCGCGCGGTTACGAACCCCGGCCGGATATCGTGCGGACCGCTCAGGCCGACCTGAAACGCTCCGGCGGGTCGCTGCATTGGACGGACGACCCGGCCGCCGCCGTCGCTCGCGCCGAGGTCATTTACACCGACGTCTGGACCAGCATGGGCCAGGAGGCCGAGCAGGAGGCCCGCCGCCGCGTTTTCGAGCCCTATCAGGTCAACGCGGCGCTCGTGGCCAAGGCCCCCCGCGGCGCGCTCATCATGCACGACCTGCCGGCGCGACGCGGCGAAGAGATCACCGACGAAATCCTCGATGGGCCCCATTGCCTGGCCTTCGACCAGGCGGAGAACCGCCTGCACGCGCAGAAGGGGGTCCTGGCGTTCCTGAGCGGCTTGGCCTGAGACGTTTCGACGCGAGCGGGGCCGTGGCGAAGCTCAAAGCGCCGACCATCGAAGTCCAGGGACGGCGCTATCTGCGCTTGCCGATCCGGACTCACCGATTGACCGAAGCCGACGACATCGCCCAGGTGATCGATCATTACTCAGCCGCGGAACGCCGGCCCGGCGACATCGTCTTCGTCAGCGAAAAGGCCGTGGCGGTGACCCAAGGCCGCGCCATCCCGGTCGACCGCATCCGCGTCGGGCTCCTGGCGCGGCTCCTTTGGCGCGGCGTCCGCAAGGTGCCTTACGGCGTCGGCTTGCGGTCGCCGACGTCCATGCAGTGCGCCATCGATGAATGTGGAGCGGCCAGGATCGTCCTGGCCGCCGCAGTCGGCGCGCTCGGTAAACTCCTCGGCCGGCGCGGGGACTTCTATCGCGTCGCCGGCATGCAGGCCGCCACGATCGACGCCGCCGGGACTTCCCCTTTGCAGCCCGATTGCGTCATCCTGGGCCCGAAAAACCCCGAAGCCGTGGCCCAGGCGATCGCCGAACGCGTCGGCCTCCCGGCCGCGGTCGTCGACGTCAACGATATCGCCGGGGCCTGGGTGCTCGGAGCCCACAACGCACAGGATCAACCGCGCCTGGCGGCGATCCTCGCCGACAACCCCCTGGGCCAAAAAGATGAGCAGACCCCGTTCGGATTGATTCGGGAGATCTCCTGACGGGCCTCCCGCCCCGGGAGGGGCCGCTCAAGGTTCATGCTCGGTTTTCTCGCCCGACGATTCTTCCAGACCTTGCTCAGCCTAGCGCTGATCAGCCTGGTCGTCTTCGTCATGCTCCATGCGATCGGCGATCCCGTGGCCTATCTGCTGCCGAGAACGGCCTCGGCGCGGGACCGGGAAAACCTGCGGCGTGAACTCGGGCTCGACCGTCCGATGCTCATCCAATACGGCCTTTTTCTTCGGCGCGCGGCTCGCGGGGATTTCGGGCATTCCTATTATCAGGGCCGACCGGTGATGGAGCTTATCGCCGAGCGCGCCCCCGCCACGATCGAACTGGCCTCGCTGGCCCTCCTCATCTCCGTTGCCCTCGGCGTGCCGCTCGGCGTCTTCTGTGGCGCCCGGCCGCGCCATCCGTGCGCGCGGGTCGTTCTGGGCGGCTCCATGATCGGCATCTCGCTGCCGACCTTCTGGCTGGGGCTTATCTTGATGATGTACCTGGCCGTGGACCGGGGTTGGATGCCCGGTCCGTTGGCCGCGGCCACGGCGTGGGCGCCGACCAGCGGCCGCGGCGAGACGCGGACGCTTCTGTCCGTACGGTGGAGCTTTCTGACGCGCGATGGGCTCGCCCACATGATCCTGCCGGCGACCACGTTGGCCTTGCACCACGTCGCGCTGTTGATCCGCCTGGTCCGCTCCGAGATGTTCGAGACGCTCGGCCAGCCCTTCATCCGCGTCAAACGCTCCTACGGCCTGCCGGAGCGGTCCGTCATCGGCCGCCACGCCATGCGCAACACGCTCATCCCCATCGTCACGGTCACCGGCGTGGAATTCGGCCAGCTTCTGGCCTTCTCGGTCGTGACGGAGACCATTTTTCAATGGCCGGGCCTCGGCAAATTGCTCATCGATTCCATCTTCGTGGATCGGCCGCTGGTGCTCGCCTATCTGATGCTGACGGGCGTCGTCTTCCTCGCCATCAACTTCGCCGTCGACCTGACCTACGCGCTGATCGATCCCCGCATTCGCCTGGCCGGCGACACCCGAGCCTTATCGTGACCATCGCCTATTACGTCTCCGCCCACGGCTTCGGCCATTTTGTTCGCTCCTCGGAGGTCATGAAGTCGCTGCCGCCGGACGTTCCACTGCTGATCCGATCGGCGGTGCCCGAATGGTTCCGGGATCAACAACTGAAGGAGAGGGACCATGCATGGCTGCAGGCGGAGTTCGACTGCGGGACGTTGGGCCCCGATAGCCTGACGGTCGATGCTTCGGCGACCTTTGACCGGGCGCAAGCGCTGGCCCGCCGTAACGCCGGGCGCGCCGACGACGAGGCCCGCCTCCTGGAGCGCCACGGCGTTCGGGTTCTGGTGAGCGATATCCCCGCCTTCCCTTTGACCGTCGCCCGCCGCCTCGGCGTTCCCTCGGTCGTGATCACCAATTTCACCTGGGCCGAGATTTACGCCGAAATCGTCCGTCACCGGCGACGCGCCGGTGATTTTTCGCTGGCCGATAGGGGAGAGCGTCTCGTCGAGGCCCTGAGCGCCGAGTACGCCCAGGCCGATCTGCTTCTGGCTCCGGGCCTCGCTCTGGAAATGCCCGCCTTCGCCCGTCGGCGTGACGTTCCGATCGTCGCCCGCCGAGGTCGTCCGCGCCGCGCCGAGATATGCCGGCTCCTGTCGCTCGATCCGGAGCGGCCCCTGGTCCTTCTTTACCTCGGCCGTGAGGGCCTCACGGACCTGGATTGGTCGGCCCTCGACCGTCTGCGTGAAGTTCAATTTGTCGGCTTCGGCGCCGTCGAAGGCCCGGCCACGGGCATCATCCATGCGTTGCCGGACGAACGAATCCCGCACGCCGACGTGACCGCCAGCGTCGACTTCGTCATCGGCAAATTGGGATATTCACTGTGCGCCGAGTGCCTCGCGCTCGGCAAACCGCTGATCTTCCCCCCCCGGCCCGATTTCGTTGAGCACGAGGCGCTGGGGGCGGGGATGATGACTCACGGGTTGGGGGTGCCGCTCTCGGCCGCGAGCTTCCGCCGGGGCGATTGGGCGGAGCCGCTGGCGAAGGCTCGCGCCCTGGCCGCTCATGCCATCCCTCCCCCCTGCGACGGGGCTCAAGTCTGTGCCTCGATCCTGGCGGTCGCCTGGGCGTCTGGCCGGCTGAACGGCGTTTGATTCTCCTGCCCGGGGAAACCAACCCCTTTTCTGGCGCGTGTCGGTCAAGGCTTGTCCGTGCCGTCGAGCCCCATCGGACGGTGAAGCGACGACGCTCCAGGCGTCCGGTTAGTCGTAAGGCTCATTCAGCGTCTGCAAAAAGGTGAGGAGCCGCGGGATGTCATCACGGCTTACCGTCATCAGGGCGAACTCGACGTCCCCGGAGCGGAGCTGCCTGCTCTGCGCCGGCGGCCCGGCCGATGGCGTTTCCCCCTGCGTAGGGGACTGAACCGTCAGCAATCGGCGACGCCCGGACCGAGCCAGCTCCGAGGCCGAGACGACCGCCTCAAGAGCCGCCTCCAGCGTGGCGAAGGCCCCGTTGTGCATGTAGGGACCCGTGAGCGCGAGGTTCCGCAACGTGGGGGTTTTGAAGGTTGCGATCATTCGGGCGAGGAATTCCGTTTCGGTCTCCGTTGACAGGCGAAGCGGTGAATTGGCGGGATCGACGAAGTTCCAGAAGCCGAGGTCCGCCCAGTCCGGATGAGATCGATCGGGGGGTCGCCGGAACCGCTCCGCCGGGCGCTCGATTTCCTCCGGACCGGGGATCGGCAATCGCTCGAAACCCCCCGCCCCATGGACACGGTCGTACTCGGCCTGCGTGATTCCCGTGTTGTGGAACTTGAAATCGGTGAACAGCGGCGGCGTGTGGCAGACGACACAATTCCCTGCCGAGCGTAGCCCGCCGGGCCGGAAGAAAATCTTGAACCCAGCCAGGGCTTGCTCAGAAAAACCATCGACCAGCGCCAGCCGACCCTGGGCCTCGAGGACTTCGACCCGGTCCAGCAGCCGCTTCGAATAGGATTTCGGGTTCTCCCCTGGGCCGGGGGCATCGTCCAGGGCATTGGTACGGATAAAGGCGTCGTAGGGGGCCTCCCGCCGAGTCCTGAGGCTGCCCATATAATCGGCGATCGAGCGAGCAATCCAATCGAGCGACTCCTCGGCGCTAAGGTCTTCTAAATCAATTCCATAGGTCGCCCTGAACTGCTGTCGGTAGGAACCCTCGGCCCCGGGGCCCTCGCCGACGTCCTTGAGCAACACCCCTCGGATCTGGCTCAGCGCCTCGGTCCGCTCAGGGGGGAGCCAGCCCATGTTCCGTCCGGTGAGCGTCCCCTTGACCAACCCCTCCAGGGAGTCGAACTCGCCGTCCCAATGGAGCCGCGGCATCAACTCGACGTCCAGAAGGGTAGGGGAGTTCCGGGGCTCGGTTCGTTCCGGGGCGTCGGGCCGCCAAGGCATCCAGCTCCGGGATTGGAAGTCCGTATAGGCTCGAAGCCCCTGTGGGTCCTCGTCCACCAGATGGCACTGGCGACAGCCGTGCGCCAGGTCGCCCTTGGGGCTGGCGAAGCGGCTGTCCATGAACAGCCGTTCTCCGAGCCGAACTTCCGGGGGGTCCTCGACGGGTTCGGAAGTTTTGGTGTTGTCCGTTGCCCCAAGTCCTTGGACGACAAAGCTTAAGAGGGCGATAGAGGCGATGAGTCGGGGTCGCGTTCTGGGGGTTTGCCTTGCGTTGTTGAAACTGATTCTCATTCTCAAGTCAGTCTGGACCTTATCGGACCTCCTTCGGACTTTCAAGCGATTTATGTCTCGGCTGTCCTCCCAATCCACCCGGCCTCCCGCCCAAAGCTCGCCGCCGCCGGATTTCCCCCTCTCGCTCCCCCAGGTCCGCCATCCTTGACCTGCCGAAGATCAGCGCGGATGCTCAACCCCGCCGAGGGGAATTCATCCCGCAGGCTCACTTCGCCGGTCCATGTGTGGCATCGTCGGCCTGATTGATCCCGAGCGTCGCCGCGAGGACGTGGAAACTTCGTTGCGGCGGATGGCGGCCACGCTGACGCATCGCGGTCCGGACGACGAGGGCTTCCTCAGCGCCGACGGCAGCGGCGTCGGGATGCGCCGTTTGAGCATCATCGACGTGGCTGGCGGTCGCCAGCCCCTATCGAACGAGACGGGAACCCTGCATCTCGTCCTCAACGGCGAGATTTACAACCACCTGGACCTCCGCCGGGAGCTGGAGAGCAAGGGCCATGTCTTCCGAACTCGGTCCGACGCCGAGGCCGCCCTTCACGGTTATGAAGCCTGGGGGCCGGACGTCTGCCGCCGCCTGGACGGCATGTTCGCTCTCTGCCTCTACGATGCCCAGGGGCCCTCTTTCTTTCTGGCGCGGGACCGGTTGGGTAAGAAGCCCCTTTATTACGCCCGACTCAGCTCGGGGGGGCTCGCCTTCGGTTCCGAAATCAAGGCGCTTCTGGCCCTCGGGGGGATTGACCGCCGCCCGTGCTTGCCGGCGCTCTATCATTACCTGACGCTCCAATACGTCCCGGACCCGCTGTCGGCCTTCGAGGGAATCCTGAAACTGCCGCCCGCACATGCTTTGGCCTGGCGCCCCGGTGAGGCCCAACCGACGCCCCGGCGCTATTGGCAGTTGGAGTATGAGCCGAAAGCGCCCTTGGCGGAGGCCGAGGCGGCTCAGCGGCTTCGGTCCCACCTGGAGCGGGCCGTTCGCGCTCGACTGATGAGCGAGGTGCCGCTGGGAGCCTTCCTGAGCGGTGGCCTGGATTCCTCGATCGTCGTGGGGCTGATGGCCGAGGCCGCCGCCGGCCCGGTCAAGACGTTCTCCATCGGTTTCAAGGAGAGCGCCTTCAGTGAACTGCCGGATGCCCGCCGGGTGGCCGACCATTTTCAGACCGAGCATCATGAATTCATCGTCGAGCCCCGCGCGGTCGAGACGCTCCCCGCGCTCGTCGCCGCCTTCGATGAACCCTTTGCCGATCCCTCGGCGTTGCCCGTCTGGTATCTCAGTGAATTGACGCGGCGCCAAGTCACGGTGGCGCTCAACGGCGACGGCGGCGACGAACTGTTCGCCGGCTACCAGCGGTATGCGTTGGAGCCGTGGCTCCAGAGGTGGCGGCGGGTCCCGAAGTGGGGGCGGGCCCCGGTCGAAACTCTCCTGGCCCGGGGCCTCGCCACCTCCGGCGACGTTCCGATCGAACGGGACTGGCGGGCCGGGCTGAGGCGACTCTCCGAGGCGGCGGCGACCGATCCGCGCGCCAGCATCGTCGCCTGGGGATCGTACTTCTCGGAGCCGTGGAAGCGGGAGTGGCTCAGTTCGGATTTTCTCGAGGCCGTCGGGTCCGTGGATTCGGAAGGATGGATCGCCAAGGCCCATGAGGCGGCGGCGGCCAGAACGCCTTTGGACCGTGCGTTGGCGACCGACATCGCGACCTACCTGCCGGGCGATCTCCTGGTCAAGGTCGATCGGATGACGATGGCCCATTCGGTCGAGGCCCGATCCCCCTTCCTCGATCATCACCTGGCGGAATTTGTCGCCCGCCTGCCGACGCCGATGAAGCTCCGATGGGGCCGCGGCAAAGCCCTCCTTCGGCGCGCCTTTCGGGATCGGCTCCCGGCCGAAGCCTTCGCCAAACCCAAACAGGGCTTCGGCGTTCCGGTGAGCGCC
Source organism: uncultured Candidatus Sumerlaeota bacterium (assembly GCA_964463045.1). Classification (GTDB taxonomy): domain Bacteria; phylum Sumerlaeota; class Sumerlaeia; order MVZB01; family JAJFLK01; genus CAYXAU01. The sequence goes on from CAYXAU010000001.1 coordinate 98,412, forward strand.
TGGTTCCGCCAGGGCCCGCTCGCCGATCGCTGGCGCGACCGACGGCCGAGCCTGAACGTCCGCGGGCTTTTCAAGCCCGGGGCGTTGGATCGACTCTCGGCCGAGCACCACGCCGGCGCGGTCGATCACGGCAAGCGCCTCTGGGCGCTCCTGATGCTGGAAGAATGGTTCGAGCTGTATCAGGTGCAGGGAGCCCATCCAGGCTGCGCCGCCGTGTGATTGACAGGTCCGGGAGCGCTCTTTAGCATCGCCCGCCCGGGCATTTCCTTCGAGGGTTCGCCCAGCGAGGGCGTTCGGGACCGTCCCGCGCCGGCTCAGGACGAATCTTGAAGAGGCGGAACAGGCTTGGATCCATCAGCATTGATCGAGCGGTTTCGAAGTCGCCAGGCCCGCGTCGGCGTGATCGGGCTCGGCTACGTCGGCCTGCCGCTTGTGATGGAGTTCTGCCGGCGCGGCTTCAACGTCACGGGCTTTGACGTCGACCCGGCCAAGACCGGGGCGCTCAATCGAGGCGAGAGTTACATCCGACACGTTCCCTCGGCCTCGATCGCCGAGCACGTGGATTCGGGGAGGCTCGTGGCGACGACGGAGATGGCGCGCTCCCGCGAGCCGGATGCCCTTCTGATCTGCGTGCCGACGCCGCTCACGGAGCACCGCGAGCCGGACCTCAGCTTCGTTCGGGCGACGGCCGAAGCGATCGCGCCGCATCTGCGGCCCGGCCAGTTGATCGTTCTCGAATCGACGACTTACCCGGGGACGACCGAGGAGACGCTGCGGCCGATTCTCGAGACCGGGGGCCTCCGCTGCGGGGAGGATTTCCTTCTGGCCTTCTCGCCCGAACGCGAAGACCCGGGCAACCCGCTCTATTCGACGGGGAAGATTCCCAAGGTCGTCGGCGGCTGCGATCCCCCGGCGCAGGCGGCGGCGGCGGCGCTCTACGGGGAGATCGTCGTGCAGGTGGTCCCGGTCGCCAGCACGCGCGCCGCCGAAGCCGTCAAGCTGACCGAGAATATCTTCCGCTGCGTCAATATCGCCCTGGTGAACGAGCTGAAGGTCATCTATTCGAAGATGGGGATCGACATCTGGGAAGTGATCGAAGCGGCCAAGACCAAACCGTTCGGTTACATGCCGTTCTATCCCGGCCCGGGTCTCGGCGGCCACTGCATCCCGATCGATCCGTTCTATCTGACGTGGAAGGCGCGGGAGTACGACTGCCCGACGCGGTTCATCGAGCTGGCCGGCGAGATCAACGCCTCGATGCCGCATTACGTCATCGAACGGCTCGCCGACGCGCTCAACGCCCGCGCGCGGAGTCTCAAGGGGTCTTCGCTCCTGATCCTGGGCCTTGCCTACAAGAAGGACGTCGCCGACCCGCGCGAGAGTCCCTCTTTCCGGCTGATGCGGCTCCTGACGGCGAAAGGGGCGAACGTGGATTATTACGACCCCTTGATCCCGGAGGTCCCGTCGATGCGCGACTACCCGGAGCTGGCCGGCCGCCGCAGCGTCGCCTGGGACCTCGAACGCCTGGCCACGTACGACGCCGTCCTGATCGCCACCGATCACAGCCAGGTCGATTACGCCGGGCTGGTGCGGGCGGCACGGCTCATCGTCGATACCCGCAACGCGACGGCCGGTCTTCCGGGGGCTGAAGCCAAGGTCGTCAAGGCGTGAAAATCCCGGACGGAACCTCGCGCCGATGAACCGGGCGCTCGGGCTGGCCCTGATCGTCGGCGCGCGGCCTCAATTCGTCAAAGCCGCCCCGCTTGTGGGCGCCGCGCAAGCCTCGCGCGTGTGGGCGCCGCCGGCGCGGCCGTGTCGCATCCAGATCCTGCACACCGGCCAGCATTACGATCCCGATATGGACCGCGTCTTTTTCGAGGAGATGGAATTGCCCGAGCCGACGGTCAATCTGGGCGTGGGTTCGGCTTCTCACGGAGCGATGACGGGCCGGATGATCGAACGGCTGGAGGCCGAGCTCGCTCGCCCGCGGCCGGACCTTGTGCTGACGCTGGGGGACACCAACTCGACGCTGGCCGGAGCGCTCTCGGCCGCTCAGCTCGGTCTGCCGACGGCGCACATCGAAGCCGGGATGCGCAGCTACGACCGGCGGATGCCGGAGGAAATCAACCGCGTCGTCGCGGATCACGTGAGCGATCTGCTCTTCTGTTCCACCGCGTCGGCGCGCGATCGATTGGCGGCGGAAGGGCTCACGCGCGGAGTCCACGTCGTCGGAGACGTGATGTTGGACGCCTTCCTCGAATTCAGCCCACGCGCCCGCCCCGCCCCTTGGGAGGGGCCTTTTCTGCTTCTCACGCTTCATCGCCCCGGTAACGTGGATGACCCCGCGCGGCTTAGGACGCTTCTCGCGGCCTTGGCCAATTCCCCCCTCCCCCTTTACTTTCCCGTTCATCCTCGGACGCGACAGCGGTTCGACGCGACCGGTCCCCTTCGATCCGAGGCCATCCGGCTGACCCAGCCGCTTTCCTATCTGACGATGCTCGGGGCCTTGAAAGCCTGCTCGGGCCTGATCACCGATTCCGGAGGATTGCAGAAAGAGGCCTTCTTTGCCGGGAAACGCTGCTTGGTGCTGCGCGAGGAGACCGAGTGGGTCGAGTTGGTCGAGCTGGGGACCGTCCGGCTGGTCGGAGCCGATCCCTCCCGCATCGCCGAGGGGTTGGGCTGGGTGGGCCACCCTCACGGTTCGACGGGGCAGCCGTTCGGCGACGGGCGCGCGGCCGAACGTATCCTCCGGATTGTCGGCGACTATCTCTCAAGCGCTTCCAAAGCCGGGGCGGGCTGAAGGCGGCCTATTCGTCGTAAAGCCTCCAGCGTCCGGCGGCGTTGGCCGGCGGCGTCGGCGTGGGCGTGGGGGTCGAGGTGCCGGTCGGCGTCGGCGTCGCCGTGGGGGTGGGGGTCGGGCTCACGCTGAAAAAGACGTAGGCCCGCCCCGCGTCGCTCTCCATCGGGGTCTCCAAGCGGGCGCCGATGCCGATATCGTCCCGCCCGTCGTCGTTGACGTCGCCGAGGCCGGCGACGGATAGCCCGAAATCGGCGTCCTGCTCGACGTTGGGGGAGTCGAACGCGCGAAGGAGCCGGCCGGTCCCCCCGCTGAAAAGATAGGCCCGGCCGGGGAAGGTCGCCTCGTCGGTGGCCGTGTTGGGAGCCCCGACGACCACGTCGCCGAGGCCGTCGCCGTCCTGATCGTCGAGGCCGGCCAGAGTCTGACCAAAGCCGCCGAGGCTTGTGTCATCTGGCGAAGCGAGCACGCGCAGGAGCGCCCCATCGGCTCCGCTGAAGATCGCAGCCACGACGTAGTTCCCCATGACGACGTCGGGGATTTGATCGCCGTTGACGTCCGGGACGGCAGCTAAAGCCACACCGAAGGAGTCCGACGGCGGGGGCGTGAGAACGCGCAGAGGGACGCTGCCGAGCGCTCCGTCGAAAATGTATCCGGCGCCGAGGCCGCCGTTACTCCCTGGGGCGCCCACCAGAACTTCCTGGCGTCCGTCGCCGGTCAGGTCCGGCATCGCGGCCACCACCGTGCCGAAGCCGCTTCCCCCCGTTTCGTTGGGCGGGATCAGTGTCGTCACGTGAGCGCCCGTCATCGCGTTGAACAGATGAACGCGACCGGCGAACGTCGGACTGGTCCCCTCGGAAGGGGCCCCCACGGCGACGACCCCCGGGCCGTTGGCGTCGCCGATCCCCGCGACGGCGTAACCGAAGAAGCCGAAATCCCGCGGCGTCGGGGAGTCCAGAGTGTACAGGAGCGCCCCGCCGGCCCCGCTGAAGCCGTGCGCTCGGCCGGTGGAGATGACTGGATTGGACGACGGGTCCTCCTCGTGCGCGCCGACCACGATGTCGCCGCGGCCGTCGCCGTTAACGTCGGCCAGCCCCGCCACCGTGAAGCCGAACCGGGCCTCGTTCTCCGGCGATGGGGAGAGGAGCGGCCCGCTCAGCAACGGCGCCCCGGTCTGGCCATTAAAGACATAGACCGTACCGGAGTTGGTTGGTCGACCTTCGATCTCTTCGCGGAACGCTCCGACGATCAAATCGGGCCGCCCGTCGAGGTTCACGTCGGGGACGCCCGCCACGACGTGGCCGAAGTACCCCGCCGGCTGCTCGTTGGGGGAGATGATTTCGATGACCGTCGTCGTGACGGGCTCGGGGAGCGATTCGAGACCGATTTCGAAGGAGCTCGTCTTCATGAGCGCGGCGGCGTCGAAGACCTGGGCGAAAGCCTGGTAGCCCGCCTTCTGAGCTATCAGCAGGAGCGTCGGGGGATCGGTCGGGGCCAGATTAAAACTGAAGGCCCCCGCCCCGTCCGTCTCAACGCTCTCGGTGTTCAGGCTGAAACCGGAGACCCGGGCCGAGGGGATCGGCGTCTGCGTCTGGGCATCCCGGACCGTCCCTTGAACCATCAGCGTCGGAACGGGCGTCGGGGTGGGACCTAGAGGAATCGTGGTGTGCGCATAGAGGATATCAAAGTCGGTGTCCAACCAGAACAACGCCTCGTTGGATTCCCAGACGGCCGACCACTTGCCGGCGCGATTGCTGGCGATCGAGGGGAAGAGGTCGAGGCCGGAATCGGCCGCCGCCGATTCGTTGAGCCGTAGGGCGCCCGTCCAGGTCATGCCCAGGTCGGTGGAGAGGGAGACCAGAATGTCCCACTCGGAGCCGACCGTCCCTCCCAGCGTATTTTCGGACATCCACGCCACGAGCCAGTTCCAGGTCCCGTCATTGCCGACGACGGGCCGGGCGTCCGCATTGGAGTCCGTCGGGGCAAAGGAATTGACCGGGGTCGGCGCGCTCCACGTGGCCCCGTCATCGGTGGAGAGCGCCGAGAGGACGTCGGTGTCCGTCCCGATGGTGTTCCCCAACGTGTCATTGGATTCCCAGACGACGAGCCAGTTGGTAAAGCCGTCGGCGGCGAGGCGGGGGAAGTGATCATTCTCGGCGTCGGTCGCGGCGTTGGTGTTGAGCGCCGCCCGGGGGGTCCAACTCGCCCCGCCGTCCGTTGATCGGGCGAAAAGCAGATCAAAATCCGTTCCAATCATCCCCCCGAGGGTCTTGGGCGAGGCCCAGACGACCGTCCAATTGCCGTGGCGATCGGTGGCGACATCGGGCGCGAAGTCGGTGCCTTCCATGGAATCGTCCGTGGCGGCGTCTGAATTGAGCGCGGCTGGGGGGGACCAGGATTGCCCATTGTTCGTCGAGCGGGAAAAAAGGATGTCGTAGTCGATGCCGATGTTGGGCGAGGCCAGCGGTTCGACCGACTCCCAGACGACCACCCACGTTCCTTGGCCGTCGGCTGCGATCCGGGGAAAGAAGTCGCCCCCCGTGTCGGTGGCGGCGTTGGTGTTGAGCGGGGTCGGGGCCGTCCAGGTTACCCCCCCGTTGCTGGACCGCGCGTAGAGGATGTCGTTGTCCGTCCCGATCGTCCCTCCGAGGGAATCGTCGGATTGCCAGACGACGATCCACATGCCCTCGCGATCGGTGGCGACGTGCGGGTAAACGTCATCGCCCAAGTCGACCTGCGAGTTGGTGTTGAGTCGGGCCGCTTGGGCCGATCCGACGGTCGCCCCTGTCGTCCGCGTCACCTTGATATCGCGATCGGAAAGGCTGCCGGACTCGTCCGCGGAGGACCAGACGGTGACCCAGCGCCCCTGGCCGTCGGTGGCGATCTGAGGGTTGTTGTCGTGGCCTACATCGTCTCGCGCGAACTGATCGAGCCAGAAGAGCCCACAGAAGAAGATTGCCGGCGCGGTCAGGTTGGGTGGGATGCTGCTGGCTTTGCTCGGATCGGAAACGAGAGCGGGGTTGCCGGGGTTAGGCTGACCTTGCATCCAGCTTCCCGTTGGGTCCTGGAGCTCATGACCATTGGTGAAGCCGTCGCAGTCGGTGTCGGTGGCGGCCAGGCCCGTGTTATAGATCTGGGCGTAAAGGAGGAAAGTGTCGCCGAAGCGGTTGGTCGTGTTGTTCACCGTGATGTTGTTGTGGCAAACGTTGCACGAATTGGGAAACCCCCCGAAGGCAGCTCCGTTCGGAATCCGGTCGACAAATTCCGGCTTGGCGAACACTAGACGGGCGAGGCCGAGCCATGCGATACCAAGGCAGGCGGCCGCCGTCCAAAGACCTCCTCGCGCGGGCCGTCGCATGGGGGCTTCCTCCTTCGACTCGCGGTCGGTCATCGATCCTTGCGGTTCAAGGGGGGGTAAGGAAGGTGCCCGGCGGGCCGATACCCCTCGGGCTCGTTGGCTCTACAAAAGATTATAGGTTCGCGCCGGGACGCCGACCACACGATTTAACCTCGCCCCGTGTTCGCCGAACCGCCCGACGCCCCTCGCCCGGAACCCGCTCGGCCCCGACAAACGGCCGGCTCCGCCCGTTCCCCTTGATCCGCAAGCTCGCCGGGCAGCCGACGGAGAGTCCCCCTTGCCGGGCGGAAGACGCCCAACCTCGCGTTGGCCGAGAAGGGGGCGCCTGCGTTCAGCCTCTTTGGGGCAAACCTTGAAGGTGGGAGGCGGGTCAGGAATGTGATAAAAGGGGACGATGAGTTCTTTGTGGTGGGTCCTCCGAATCAATGAAGTCCTTTGAATTCAATCTCCAGACCCGGTTCGTCATCGGCGTCGGGGCCGTCGAGAGGTTGGGCGAGTTGGTGCGGGCGTACGGCGGGGAGCGGGCGTTGCTGATTTCGGACCCGGGCCTCGCCGCCGCCGGACACGTCGAGCGCGCCGCCGCGACCATCCGCCGGGCCGGGGCCGAGTGCTTCGTTTTCCTGGGCGTCGAAGAAAACCCGACCACGCGCCACGTGGATCGCGCCGTCGCGGCCGGCCGCGAGCATGGGATCGATTTGCTGGTCGGTCTCGGAGGCGGCAGCGCGATGGACACCGCCAAAGGGGCCAATTTCATCCTCTCCTGCGGCGGCCGGATGCAGGATTACGCCGGCGTCGGCAAGGCCACCGGGCCGATGTTGCCGATGATCGCCGTCCCGACGACGGCCGGGACAGGGAGCGAAGCGCAATCCTTCGCTCTGATCGCCGACGAGGCGACGCACATGAAAATGGCCTGCGGCGACAAGCGGGCCGCTTGCCGGGCCGCCGTCCTGGACCCGGCGCTCACGCTTTCGCAGCCGCGCGAGGTCGCCGCGCTGACCGGCATCGACGCGGCGAGCCATGCCCTCGAAAGCTACGTCACCACGCGACGCAATCCTCTCTCTCAGCTTTTCTCGCGGGAGGCCTGGCGTCTCATCGCGCGTTCCTATCCCCGCATCTTCGAAGCTCCCGAGGACCTGGAAGCCCGCGGTGGGATGCTCTGGGGCGCCGCGCTGGCGGGCCTCGCGATCGAACACTCCATGCTGGGGGCGACGCACTCCTGCGCCAACCCGTTGACGGCGCGCTTCGGGCTGGCCCACGGCCGGGCGATCGGCATCATGCTGCCGCACGTCATCCGCGCCAATGCCGGTGCCGTCGCCGGCCTCTATCTGGAGCTCTTGACGGAAATCCATCGCAACGGGGCCTCGGCCGCCACGGCGGGCGAGGTGCTCGCCGCGCTGGTCGAGGAGCTGCAAGCCGTGGGGGAGCTGCCGCGGACGCTGAGCGAGTGCGGCGTCGAGCGCCGGGCGTTGCCCGAACTGGCGGGCCAGGCCGCGGCCCAATGGACGGCGCAATTCAATCCGCGCCCGTTGGACGAGGCCGATTTCCTGGGTCTCTATGAACGCGCCTGGGGTTGAGTCCCCCGGCTGAGCCGGCCTTCAACGAGTGGTTTCGCGCCTGAACGCTGGAGCCTCGCCACGGAAGCGCCTCATGGCGCTCCCGACGCCCGGGATCGCATCCTGCCGCCTCAGCCGGGTGGTGGTTTCCTGGGCGGCGTTCGTCCTCGCGACGGCTTGCGGCGATCGCCCGCCGGGGGTCGCCGACACGCCGGACCGCGAACCTTCGACGATTGAAGTGGCCTCGCTGCCGCCCACGCCGGCTCCCGGCGTTCCTCTGGACGAATCCGCCGCGCGACCAGCCAGGACCGAGAAAGGCCCGACGGTCACCCCCGCCGATCAGTGGCCGATGTTTCGGGGCAACGCCCAATTGACGGGCTTGACGGCCTCGACGCTGCCCGATCGCCTGGAGGTGCTTTGGACGTTTCAAGCCGGAGACGCCATCGAATCCTCGGCGGCCATCGAGGGCGAAAGGGTCTTCGTCGGCGGCTACGATGGGTTTCTCTACGCCCTGGATTTCGAGACCGGAGCGCTCGACTGGAAATATGAGGCCGGGGCGCCGATATCGGCCTCGCCGGCAGTCGGCGATGGGCGTGTTTACGTGGGGGATCAGTACGGCTTTTTCCACGCCGTGGACGCCGCCACGGGCGAGCTCGTCTGGAAGGCCGAGACGGAGGCCGAAATTCAATCCTCGGCCAACGTCCTGACCGGTAAGGTCCTTTTTGGCTCCTACGATCAGCGGCTTTACGCGCTCGATCCGACGACGGGGCGGGAACTCTGGCGATTCGAGACCGACGGGCCGGTGCACTGCACGCCGGGAGTTTTCGAGGGCGCGGCCATCATCTCAGGGTGCGACGGCGTCGTGCGTCTGATCCGAATCGAGGACGGCAGGCAGGTCGGCGCCATCGAAGCGGGCTCCTACATCGGGGCCTCGCCGGCGTTTCATCGCCCGCGCGCTTACGCGGGCAATTTTGATTACTCCGTGATGGCCTTCGACCTCGAGCGGCTGGATATTGTCTGGGAGTATGACCCGCAGCCGCGGGATTTCCCCTTTTACTCCTCGGCGGCCGTGCTGGCCGATAGGGTCGTGGTCGGAGGGCGGGACAAGGAGGTCCATTGCCTGAACGCCGAGACCGGCGAGCCGCTCTGGACGTTTCCGACGCGCGCGCGTGTGGATTCGTCGCCCGTGGTCGCCGGCGAGCGCGTTTTTGTCGGTTCCAGCGACGGGAACCTTTATGAACTCTCGGCGCTGACCGGAGCCGAACGCTCGCGCTTCGCCGCCGGCGCGCCCCTCACGGCCTCGCCGGCCGTCGCCCGCCAGAGATTGATTATCGGCTCTCAGGACGGTATTCTGTATTGCTTGGGCGGGAAGGAAACGGACGGATGACGTCGGCGACGGATCAGGAACGCACGGAGGTCGGGAGCGTCTTTGTCGCCAATTACCCGCCGTTCTCGCAATGGACGGCCGAGCAGGTGCCGGCGGCGCTGGCGGCCCTTCAGGCCGGACCCCGGCCGGGCGAGCCCCTTGGCCTTTACATCCACATCCCCTTCTGCCGCAAGCGCTGCAAGTTCTGCTATTTCAAGGTTTATACGGATAAGAACGCCGACCAGATCGAGCACTACCTGGCGGCAGTCCGGTCCGAGATGGAGACCTATAGTCGGCTGGGTGCCTTGCAGGGTCGCCCGATCCGGTTCACCTATTTCGGCGGCGGGACGCCCTCCTATCTCAGCGAGCGGCAATTGGACCGGCTGGTCCAGGGGCTGGATCATTGCGTCAGTTGGGCCGAGGCCGAGGAAGTCACCTTCGAGGCCGAGCCGGGAACGTTGCGCGAGAGCAAGCTGCGCACGCTGCGCGAGCTCGGCGTGACGCGGCTCAGCCTCGGCATCGAGAACTTCAACGATCAGATTCTGGAGTGCAACGGCCGAGCGCACCTCTCCCCGGAGATTTACCGGGCGTACGACTGGGCGCGGCGGGCCGATTTTCCCCAGATCAACATCGATCTGATCGCGGGCATGGCCGGCGAAACCGAAGAGAACTGGCGCGATTGCGTCCGGCGGGCCGTTGAGCTCGAGCCCGACTCGGTCACGATCTACCAAATGGAACTCCCGTTCAACACGGTCTTCTCGCAACAGTTGAAGGAGGCGGAGGTCGAAGTCCCGCTGGCCGATTGGGCGACCAAGCGCCAGTGGGTCGATTACGCTTTCGATGAATTCGAAGCTCACGGCTATCGGGTGGCGAGCGCCTACACGCTGGCGACCACGCGACGGCCCTGCCGGTTCGTCTATACCGAGGCGCTCTGGCGCGGGGCCGACATGATCGGCCTGGGCGTGGCTTCCTTCTCCCACTTCGGCGGCGTTCATTTCCAGAACGTCCACGAATTCGACGCCTACGTGACGCGCGCGCGCGCCGGCGAGCTTCCGCTCCTGCGGGCGTTGGCGATGACCGATCGCCAACGGCTGATCCGGGAACTCATCCTCCAACTGAAGACCGGGCGCCTCGAGCTGGATTACTTCCGGCGTAAGTTCGGCGTCGACGCCGGGGAGGCGTTCGCCGACGCCTTCGCCGGCCTTGAGCATCGAGGGTTTCTCCGGCGGGACGACGGGAGCGTCCGGCTGACTCGCCCGGGGCTCCTCCGCGTGGACAGTTTCCTGTCGGATTTCTATGAGCCTGAGATGCGCCGGGTCCGGTACACGTGAGGCCGGCGATGATCTCCCTCGGGGCGGCCCCGCCCGATCTCACCGGACTTTACAGCATTTTCGGAACCCCTCTGACGGAGGTCCCGCACGCGCGCTTCTGTCCGGCCGAAGAGGTTCCGGAGCCGTTTCGCCGGCTCCTGGATCACGAGGAACACATGACCGTTCGGATGGAGGAACGGCACGGCTCGCCGCTGCGCCTGAAGATTATCGAGGAGACGAGCGAGGGGAACTGGTACGCCCGCAAGATCCTGCTTCTTCACGGGGCGAACGATCGGGTCCTCCAATTCGGGATCATGCGCTTCAATTTCGACTGGTGCAGCCCGGAGATCCGGGAAGCAATCCGCCGGGGGGACACGCCGGTGGGTCGCATCCTCATCGAACACGACGTGCTCCGCCGGATCAGCACGCACGCGCTCATGAAGATCGTCCCCAACGCCGAATTGCGCGAGGTCTTCGGCCTGCCGGCCCGCCAGGCGCGCGACGGTTCCGCCCCGCGTTACGCCTATGGCCGGCTCGCCACGATTTACTGCAACGAGGAGCCCGCTGTCGACCTGCTGGAGATCCCTTCCCCCTCCAGTTGAGCGCGCGCCGCCCCGACCGCCGAGGTTGAGCAAGGAGCCCGAGCCGCCCGATGAAACCCGACTATGACGTGATCGTGATGGGGGGAGGTCCGGCGGGCAGTTGCGTCTCGACGCTGCTCGCCCAGCAGGGCCGGCGGGTGCTGGTCGTCGAGAAGGAGCGCTTCCCACGCCATCACATTGGCGAGTCCCTGATCCCGGAGACCTACTGGCCGCTCAAACGGATGGGAGTGCTGGATAAAATCCGCCAGGCGGGCTTTACCAAGAAGTTCAGCGTTCAGTTCGCCAGCAACGACGGCCGGTTCTCGCGCCCTTTTTATTTTTTCGAGACCAACCATCACGAAAGCGCGGTCACCTGGCAGGTGCTCCGCTCGAAATTCGATGCGCTCATGCTCGATCACGCGCGAGAGTCCGGCGCCGAAGTGCGGCAGGGGACGCTCGTTCAGGACGTCCTCTTCGACGGCGAGCGCGCCGTCGGCGTGGAAATCCGCGAGGCCGGGGACGGCGCCCGCGGCCCGGTCGAGCGCCTGTCGGCCCACGTGCTCGTCGACGCCACGGGGCTGAACGCCCTCCTCTCTTCGCGCCTGGGGCTCCGGCTCAGGGACCCCAAGCTGCGCAAGGCCGTCGTCTATTCGTACTTTCGCGGGGCCCGGCGGGACCCGGGGGTCGATCACGGCGCAACGCTCGTCCTGCGGACGCCTCCCGGCAGCAACGGCTGGTTCTGGTTCATCCCGCTGGCCGAGGACGTGACGAGCGTCGGCATCGTCGCCGACCCGGACTATCTCTTCGGCGGCCGGGGCCGGGACCTGGAGAAGATCTTCGCCGAGGAGATCGAGCGCTGCGCCGCCGTGCGTTCGCGCGTGGAACACGCCACGCGCGTCGATCGCCACTACACGATCCAGGACTATTCCTTCCGGTCGCGACGGTGCTCCGGGCCGGGCTACGTGATGATCGGGGACGCTTACGGGTTCCTGGACCCGATCTATTCGACGGGCGTTTTCCTCGCCCTCAAATCGGCCGAATTGGCCGCCGACGCGATCGAGCGGGCCTTCCGCGCCGAAGATTTCTCCGGCGAAACGTTGGGCGCGCACGAGCCCAGGCTGCGCCGGGGGGTCGAATCCTTCCGCAAGCTCGTTTACGCCTACTATGCGAGCGATTTCAGCTTCGGGAACTTCATCGCCGAGCACCCGGAGTGTCGCGCCAACCTGATCGATCTCCTGGTCGGGAACATCTTCCGCGAGGGCGTCGACGATATTTTCGAGGTCATGAAGGATTATTGTGACATCCCCCCGCCGCTGGAGTTCCCCCCGGCTCCGGCCGCCGCATCCTCCCTTGCCGGAAAGTGATCCCTCCCGATGAGGAAGGTCATTTACCTGGCCGCGGCCCTCTTGGCCGCCCTGCACCAGGACTTCTGGTTCTGGGATGATCGGAGGCTCCTGTTCGGCTTTCTGCCGATCGGGTTGGCCTACCACATGGCGTATTCCGTCGCGGCCGGGGCGTTGTGGGCCCTGGCGGTCGTCTTTGCCTGGCCGACGCACGTGGAAGATTTCGCCGCCGGCCCGGAGGACGGCCGCTCGTGATCTCCGTCCTGGTAATGCTCGGTTATCTGGGGCTCCTGATCGCCCTGGGCGTCTGGAGCGGCCGCGCCTTCCGGGGCACGGCCGCCGATTACTTCGTCGCCAGCCAGTCGATCGGCGCCTTCATTCTGCTCATGTCGGTCTTCGGGACGACGATGACGGCCTTCGCGCTGGTGGGTTCCACCTCCGAGGCCTTCCGTTCGGGCATCGGCGTCTATGGCATGATGGCCTCCTGGTCCGGCCTCATTCACGCCGCCGTCTTCTTCCTGGTCGGCATCAAGCTCTGGTCCTTCGGCAAGCGCTACGGTTACGTGACCCAGTGTCAGTATTTTCGCGATCGCTTTGAAAGCGACCTCATCGGGTTGCTTCTCTTTCCGATCCTGGTGGCGCTCGTCATTCCGTACCTTTTAACGGGGCTGCTCGGGGCCGGCAGCGTCGTCAACGCCATCACCAGCGGCGCCTTCCCCGAGGTCTTCGCTTCGACGCGCGGCGGCGTCCCCCCCTGGCTGACCTCGCTCGTCATCTGCGGCGTGGTGCTGTTTTACATTTTCTTCGGCGGCCTGCGCGGCGCCGCCTGGGCCAATACTTTTCAGACGCTCGTTTTCATGATCATCGGCCTGATCACCTTTCTCGTGATCGCCGACCGTTTGGGCGGCGTCCCCGCCGCCAGCGCCGCCGTCGCCGAACGCCGTCCGGAACTTCTCGACCGCGGGCAGGAGATTCACCCCCTGCACTTTTTCACCTACGGTTTTGTCCCCCTCTCCGTCGGGATGTTCCCGCACCTGTTTCAGCACTGGCTGACGGCCCGGTCGGCCAAGACGTTCCGCCTGACGGTCATCGCTCATCCGATTTTCATCATGATCGTCTGGGCGCCATGCGTCCTGCTCGGCGTGTGGGCTTCCTCGGCGCTGATGCCGGACGGCTCGCCGGTCGTCCCGCCGGACGCGCGGGCCAATTCCGAACTCGGGATGATGATCGGCAAGCTGACCAACCCGGCCCTTTCGGGCTTTCTGGGCGCGGGCGTGCTCGCCGCGATCATGTCCTCGCTGGATTCGCAGTTCGTCTGCCTGGGAACGATGTTCACCAACGACGTCGTGACGCACTACTTCGGCGAGCGACGCTTTACGGACCGGCAGCGCGTGCTTCTCGCCCGCGGCTTCATCGTCGCCATCGTCATCCTGACGTACGGCCTCTCGCTGGCCGAGCCGCGCCGCGTCTTCAGCCTCGGCGTCTGGTGTTTCAGCGGCTTCGCCAGCCTCTTTCCGCTGGTCTTCGCTTCAATCTACTGGCGTCGGGTGACGAAGGCCGGGGCGATCGCCTCCATTGTCGTCGCGGCGGCCGTCTGGTTCTTCCTCTTCGCGCGGGCGGGCTTCGGCGCCGAAGGCGAGCCCCTCGTCCTGGGGCTCATGCCGGTGACGTTCATCTTTGGGGCGGCCGCGGCGGCGCTCGTCATCGTCTCGCTCTTGACCCGTCCCCCCGCGGCGGCGACGGTCGAGAAATATCTGCCTCTCTCATGAAGATTGCCTTCATCGCCGCCGGGGCCGCCCACATGTATTGCGGCAGTTGCCTGCGGGATAACGCCCTCGCCCGCCGTCTCCTTCGCTTGGGTCACGACGTCCTCTTTGTCCCGCTCTATACGCCCCTGCGCGTGGATCGGGATCCGGTCCCGGGCCCGCGGGTCTTTTACGGCGGGATCAACATCTATCTCCGCACCCGATGGCCCTTCTTCCGGCGGCTCGGCACTCTCGCGCGCCTCTTGGACTCGCCCTCGGTCCTGCGCCTGGCCGCCCGCCTCGGCGGCATGACGCAAGCCGCCGATCTGGGTCCACTCACGGTGGCGACCGTCCGAGGCGACGAAGGGGAGCTCCGCGGTGAAGCCGAGGCCCTGGCCCACTGGCTGGCCGAAGCTTACCGGCCCGACCTCATCAATCTTCCCAACGCCTTGCTCGCGGGCTTGGCCCGGCCGCTCAAGGCCGCGACCGGCGCCGCCGTCGTTTGCACGCTGAGCGGCGAGGACCTCTTCCTCGACCAGATGGTCGAGCCCTTCAAGAGCCAGACGTTGGAGATTCTCAGGGCCCGGCTCCGGGAAGTGGATCGTTTTATCGCCATCAGCGAGCATTACGCCGCGAGCGCCGCCGAATTGTTCGGTCTCCCCCGGTCCCGGATCGACGTCGTCCCGATCGGCCTGGACCCTAGCGGTTTCGGTCGGTCCGGCGCGCCTTCGGGGCCCTTCACAATCGGTTACCTGGCCCGCATCGATCCGGCCAAGGGGCTTCACCTGCTGGTGGAGGCATTGGCCGGACTGCGGGCGACGCCTGAAACCGCTGAGGCGCGCCTCGCCGCCGCGGGCTACCTCGGCCCGGAGCACAGGTCCTATTGGCGACGCGTCCAAGAGGAAGCCCGTCGGCGGGGGCTTGAGGCCGCTTTTCAGTATCATGGGGAACTCACGTTCGAGGGGAAACTCCGGTTCCTTGACGGCGTGCACGTCCTCTCGGTCCCGACGGTTCATCCTGAGCCCAAGGGTCTATTTGTGCTGGAAGCTCTGGCGCACGGCGTGCCGGTCGTCATGCCGCGCCACGGGGCGTTTCCCGAGCTGATCGAACGGACCGGAGGAGGCCTCCTCTTCGAGCCCGGCGACGCCGCCGGCCTGGCGGATCAGCTCCGCCGCCTCGCGCTTGATCCCCCCCTCGCTGATCACCTTTCCCGTCAGGGCCGCGCCGCCGTGCTCAGCCGTTTCACCGACGAGGCCATGGCGCGCCGCACGCTGGAGGTTTATGAGAAGTGCGTGGCCCGGGCTGGAGAGCGTCCGGCGGACCTTCTCGGCGTGGGGGCCTGAGTTCCTACGGCGGCCGAGGCCCCTCGGGCCGACCTCCGGCTCGGCCGGGCGTCGTGGCCGTCGGTTGTCCCTGAGCTTGTCGATGATGGCTGAGCATCCGGATGGGTTCGTGCTCGAGGCTCATGACCTGCGCCGGGAGTATCCGATCCTGGGCGAGCCCCTGCGCGTTCTGGACGGCGTGGATTTGACGCTCGGTCGGGGGGGCTCGGTGGCCATCATGGGGCCTTCGGGCGCGGGCAAGAGCACGTTGCTCCACATCCTCGGCACGCTGGATCGGCCGACCTCCGGCCGGCTTCGGCTGGAGGGGATTGACCCGTTCGAGCTGACCGCCCGGGAGCTGGCGACCTTCCGCAATCGCCGCCTGGGATTCATCTTTCAGGACCATCATCTGCTGCCCCAGTGCACGGTGCTGGAGAACGTGCTGGTCCCGACGCTCGTCAGCCGCCAAGGGGCTGAGGAAGCCGTGGTCCGGGCTCGCGTCCTGCTGGATCGGGTCGGTCTCGCCGAACGCCTGGACCACCGCCCGGCGGAGCTGTCCGGCGGGGAACGCCAACGCGTGGCCGTGGCGCGCGCCTTGATCAATGAGCCGTCGATCGTCTTGTGCGACGAGCCGACGGGCAATCTCGATCCGAAGACCAGCGGCCAAATCGCCGATCTCTTCGGCCGGTTGCGCGAGGAAAGGCCGGTGGTCTTCGTCGTCGTGACTCATAGCCCGGAATTCGCCGGCGTCTTCGACCGCCAACTGCGTCTCGTCGAGGGCCGCTTGAGGGCTGCATAGACGGCCATCTTGGTCCCCGGCGCGGGGATGAGAATTCGAGGAAGCCCCATCGATGAAACGAAAACCGCGCGGCTTGAGCGCCGGCGAAATGGCCCGGCGGATCGCCGCTCTTGCGCCCCCTGAGCTGGCCGAGGCGTGGGATAACGTCGGGCTCCAGGTCGGCGATCCCGCGCGCCGCGTCGCGCGGCTCATGGTCTGCCTGGAGACGACGGCCTCGACGCTGGCCGAGGCGCGGCGTCGTCGGGCCGACGCCATCCTCGCTCATCACCCGCTGATCTTTCGGCCCCTCAAATCCCTCCTCTGGGATGATCCCGCTCAACGCCTCGTGACCGAGCTTGCGCGAGCCGGTCTGACTTTGATCGTCGCCCATACGAACCTGGACGCCGCGGCCTGGGGCACAAATCAGGCCCTGGCCGAGGCCTGCGGTCTCTGGCCCACGGCGCCCCTGGAGCCCCGTTCGGCCGCGGCCCCCTTTAAGCTCGTCGTCTTTACGCCTCAGGGTCATGAATCGGCCGTGATCGAGGCGATCGCGCGCGGGGGGGGCGGGCAGATCGGGCTCTATACGCACTGCACCTTTCGGACCCCCGGGGTCGGCACGTTTCGCGGGGGGGAAGGGGCTCAACCGTATATCGGCGAAGCGGGCCGATTGGAGTCGGCCGAGGAATTTCGCCTGGAGGCAGTCGTCCCGGCTTCGGCCGCCCGATCCGTCCTCGATGAGGTCCTCAAGGTTCATCCTTACGAAGAGCCTGCCTACGAGTTCTATCCTCTGGCCGAGGCTGCCCCGCGCACGGGTCTCGGCTGTCTGGCCGAGTTGACGCGAGCTGAGCCGGCCGAACTGTGGGTCAAGCGATTGAAGCGGAAACTGCGGCTGAAACGCGTGCGCCTGGCGGGTCCCCTCGGACGGCCCATCCGCCGCGTGGCGATCTGCACGGGTTCCGGCGGGGGGCTGCTTCGGCGGGCCCGTGAGGTCGGCGCCCACGCCCTGCTTACGGGAGAAGCTCATTATCATCACGGCATCGAGGCCCATCAACTCGGTATCTTGTTGATTGAGGTCGGCCACTTTGAATCCGAACGATTGGTGGCGACCCCACTGGCTCGGCGGCTGGCCGCCGACCCGGCCCTTCAGGCGGCAGGGGTCGAGGTATTCGCGGCGACGGACGACCTCCAGCCGTTCCGGTGGGTCTAGGCGAGCCGAGGGGCGTCCTCTTTTGGGTTTTCGGCATGGTCGGCGATCGGCTACGATGCGCCCCGGAACTCCGGGGAGCCTTGAGCCCGATGGCCGCCGCCCCACCGCCGCGCTTGAATACCTGGCCTTTATCCCTCTCGGCCGCCGCGATGGTTTTGTTCGTGGTGGCGATGCTCGGCTGTTCGGCCAAGAAGGAGGAGGCCGACCCGTGGGCTTCTCAGGCGCGCGACGGCCGAGGGGCGCCGGGAGCCCTGGGCGAGGTGGCCTCCTCCGGTTCATCGGGTCGTTATCGCCCGATCTCGGCGCCCGAGGCTTTTCAGCCGCTGGTGCGATCGGTGGAGCGGCGCACGGAAGTGATCGAAACCTTCCGTCGCGCCGAAGACAAAGCCATCGTGCCCGCCATCCTCGAACTGATGCGCTTTTCCAGTCTCGGGGTGATTGAACCCCTGACGCGCAAGGAACTGGGCGTTCTTCGATTCTTCAGCCGTCAGTTTCTCCCCCCCGAGGATTGGGACGGTTGGATGGAATGGTACTGGAGCTCGCCGCGGGAGGAGCTTCATCCCGGTTACGCCTTCCTGAAACAGAATCTCTTCAGCCGCTTTGGCGGCGAGTTGTCCGCCATGCTCGATCCGCGCCGCAGCTCATCGGTCGATCCCACGGAGATCCTCCCGCGCCCCTTCCAGCGATTCGGCGGCGTGACCGCGCTCGATAATCCCCCCACGGCGCGGGTCGGCGCGCCCGGAACCGAGTACATCCAGGCCACCGAGCCGGTCGTGGGGCTCGCTCTCGGCGACAGCCATCGCGCCTACCCCCTCCGTCTGCTTTACCACCACGAAATCATCAACGACGAGATCGACGGACGATGGGTCGTCGTGACGTTCAGCCCCCTGTCGTTGGCTTGCTTCGCCTATGAAGTAATCGCCCCGCCGGATCGACGGCCTCTGTTTGGCGTCGCCTCTCTGCTTTACCGGGCCGATTCGCTGATGTACGACCGTGAGACCTTCAGCCTCTGGTCGAGCCGTTCCGGCCGGCCCCTGCGCGGCCCCCGTCTGGACGATCCCGCCGGCATCGAGCTGCGACCCTTGGCCGTCTCCCAAGTTACCTGGGCCCTCTGGCAGCAAGAGTGGCCTCAGACGACGACACTTTTCCTTGAAACGGGCCAATCGGACATCTATGCGGATCCCAACCCGTATCTCGGCTACCACTACGACCCGAGCGCCGGGATTCCGCTCATCCGCCGCGACGCACGCCTGCCGGAAAAGGCCGTAGTTTATGGTCTCGTCCATAAAGGAGAGGCGGTCGCCTATCCGTTCGATCAGGTGGCCCAGGTGGGCGACGGGGTCATCGACGAAGTGGCGGGGGATTGGATCGCCGTGATCGGCCGCCCGCGCCGTCAGGAATTGCGGGCCTATCGCTTGGAGGACCGGCGCCTGTTGATGGGGGCCAACTTCCTGCTCTTGGAGGAGATCGGGCCGGGTCTCCTCTGGCGACGCACCGAGCCCGCCCTCGTCGCCGGCCTGGATCAAAGCCTGGGGCTTCAGCTCCCCCGTGTGCCGGGCCAGATCGTCTTCTGGTACGCCTGGCAGCTCTGGCATCCCGATACGCGCGTTTACACGGCTCCCAGGATTGCCGCCCCCTCAGGTTCAACCCCTCAGAATTCCGGCGCGAACTTGCCGTTGAGCGCGGAACCGCCGGCGGCGTCGACCGCCGAGCGCCCCTGACGTCTTCCCCCACCGTTTGGCGGGGAGAAGGCTTGACCCGTCCCGGCGGTGGGGGGATGATAGTCTAACGGAGCCGACGGAATAACGCTGGTTCGTCCGTCAGTTTTCAGGTCAGGGGGCCCGAGCCATTGAGCGCGCCATCGCCAGAGGTCAACTTTCGAAAGTCTGACGTCGTGCCGTTCAAACTGGCCGGCGTCGTTACCCTGGCCGTCCTGGTGGTCTGGCTGTTCGCCTTCCAAGCCGCTCCCTGGCGACGGCCCTCCCTGGTGCCGCCGCCGGAGGATCGTCCCGAACAGCTCAGCCCGCGCGACCGATGGCTGATCGAACGGGAATGCGAGCGCCTCGTGGCCGACTACGCCCGTTTCCTCGATCTGGGTCAGGCCGAGCGCGTGGCTGAACTTTTCGCCGAGGACGGGCTTTGGGAGGCCGGCGCCACGCGGCTTGAAGGCCGCGAGACGATCCGGACCGCCTTCGCGCGTCGACAGGAGACGAGTTCAACCATCTCGCGCCACGTGTGCACGAATTTCGCCCTCGACCTTCTGGACCCCCGCCATGCCGAGGGGACCGTCTACTTGACGCTCTATGAGTATGAGGGGGACCAGGCGACGCGGCCCGCCTCGACGGATGGGCAGCCGACCGCCGTCGGCCACTATGAGGATGCCTTCGTGAAGACCGACGCGGGTTGGCGCTTCAGCCGGCGGCGGCTTCTGATCGCTTTCGCCGATTCCAGCGGCGAGCCGTCCCCAGGTGAGACGTCGGCCCAACCGCCAGGCAACGCCCAAGCCGATTGACCCGCCGAGGGGATCGCTCGCCGGGTTCGCGTGATGGGTCATGAGGGCGGATGTGGGTTGCTGCTGCTGGAACTTCTCGATGCGCTGGATGTCCGGTTCAATTCTTGGCGCAGGGGAGAGGCTATGAAAGACAAGGCGAGTCGTTCACGTCGTGCCGACCTTGAAGGACGGCCCCCGCACGGCTCCATCTCTCGATCATCTCGCCCCCCTTATTGACATCGACTCCCCGTCGTCGATATAAGAGGGCGCGAGCCCAAATAGCTCAGTCGGTAGAGCACATGCATGGTAAGCATGAGGTCGCCGGTTCGATTCCGGCTTTGGGCTCCATCCCGCTTTTCATCGCTGCTTAGGCGCGCCGGCCGCTCCGGAGGGAGAGCGGCTTGGCCGTTGTGTTCGGTATCGGCCGCAGCCGAGCGAGAGGACCTCCGGCCTGCACCGTATTGAACGCGATTGGCCCCGAGGGTCTCCTTAGAGATAGCGCCTGTCCGGCCTCGTCGGCGAGGCAAGTCTAGTATTTTCAGTCCTCGACGTGACCCGTCCCGGAGCCACCCCCTTGGCGGTCCGGATTTTGCTCCCTCCATCTCGAGGAAGGGCGCACCCTCACCGAGGAGCGGCCCTCCACCGACATCAACCGCCGCGAGGGGCAAGCCGAGATGGAGGGGACTGATCCGCCGGGTCAGTCCCCTCTGGGCGTTTGGGACCGCCTTCGCTGCGGCGGCGCGGAGGCCGCCGGGCTCGCGGCGCTTCCTCCTCGCCGCAGACTCAGAATAAGCGGTAATAGCGACGTTTATCCGGCGGCGGGGGATGGCGACGCCACCGTGGCGGGCCGCCGCGCTTGAACTTCAAATCCACGGAGGATTTCCCCGTCGCCCGCAAAAGCCAGCCCGCCGGTGTGATAATGGCGTAGAAGATGACCGTCAAACCCAGATTCCCGATGCACCAGCCGATCAGGCTGAAGGCGCGGAGGATCGTCAGATAGACCCATTGTCCCACCCCGGGGAGCCCAAGCGCCGCCGCCAGAGCCACGCCGGCGATGACGAATCCATCGGCGGTCTCCCAGAACTCGGCTTCGCCCCGCCGACGAAGCCACCGCAGCCCCCCCAGGCCGGGCAAGAGCACCAGACCCCAGAGCGCCGCCGCCCACAGCCGTTGCCGGGCCGTGACGCGTTCGGGCAGATTCGCCCAGATATGTTCACGGATGTAGCGGATCAACGCTGTCGGTGGAGGTCCCGGATCGTCCGCGGCCGGGATGGGCTCCCCTGAGACCGGGGCGTGGCACGTCGGGGCTAACTTGACACAAACCCCGTCCTGTTTCGAGCCCAACTCGTTTACGGCGATTCGATCGAGAGCCCTGAGTCGTCCCCCCGAGCGGCGCGCCCGCGTGACCTTGACAGGCAACGCGAGCCCGCCATAATGAGGCGCCCTCATGGGGCGGCGCCCTATTCCTCCGAGCCGCCACCGCTCAGGTTTCATGGCTCAGCGTATTCTCGCCGTCGACGACGATCCGGACGTGCTCCTGATCATTCGCACGGGCCTGACGGCCGAAGGCTACGAGGTTCAGACGGCCTCCAGCGGGCAGGAGGCCGTCGAGTCGGCGATCGCCGATCCGCCGGACCTCATCATCCTGGACGTGATGATGCCGGGGATGAGCGGCTTTGATGTCGTGCGGGAGCTTAAGCAGCACGAGTCCACGGCCACGATCCCGATCGTCATGTTGACCGGCTTTTCCGAACGCAAGCGGATCGAAGAGGCCTTGGCCAGTGGCGTCAATTACTACGTCGTCAAACCCTTCGACTTCGAGGACCTGCTCATGCGGATCAGCCAGGCCCTCGTCGGATTCGAATAAACGGACCCGCCGCCCCCCTGCCGCCTCCGCATTGAATCCGACGGCTCCAATCGACGGCTTTTTGCGGTGGCCGTTGCCGTAGCCGATCGAGATAAGGTTTAATTCATTCGTAAGGCGGGAAGGGCGTCGGGCGGAACATGGCCCCGATCAGGCTCGACGCCGGCGCTGGGGCGCCGCCGTCGCGCCGCGCCCGCCTCCCCTCGTCGATCCGCCCCTGTAGCTCAGCAGGATAGAGCACAGGATTCCTAATCCTGGGGTCGCAGGTTCAAATCCTGCCAGGGGCGCCCTATCCATTCATCCGCCGGGGGCGCCGACCGCACGCAACCTTCGCCCCGGTGAGGGACCACCCTTTGCGCGATCGAATTGCGGCTTGACAAAGCCAAGGGCGGTACTGAGAATCCCCGCGCTGGCTGAAGCCCATCAGGGATTCAAAAGGGGGCGCAGCACTGGCCAGCGGCAGGCTCCCCCCCCGAGGGCGTAACCCTTGCCGTCGTCGCATTGGCGCGGGCCGGGTCCAAGGCGCGTGCCTTTTTCTCTACTTCGGCCCGGCTACGACAGACTCGGCTGGGTCCGGCTCAGCTCGATCATTCTCCTGACCTTTGCCCCTGGGCGCTTGAGCGCTCAGCGTGGCGACGCGGACCTGAATCGGCGGGTGGATCGACGCGATCTCGACGCCGTCGTGGATCATCTGCTGGGTCGGTCAATGCTCGCTGGGGAGGGGCTGACGCGGGCCGACACCAATGGCGATACGATTCTGGACGTCGCCGACGCGATTGCCCTGGCCCGCGTGATCTCGCGGCCGCCGGTCGGGATCGTCGAATCATCCCCTTCGCCCGGCGAGGGAAACGTCGCCGTTACTCGGGAGACGATCATCCGGTTCGATGGAGCCGTCGACCCTGCCACGGTCACGGGCGCTTCTGTCCGGGCGCGGTTCGGCGGCCAGGCGCTGCCCGTGCGTCTTCACGTCGCCCCCGATCGTCGCAGCCTGACCCTCTTTTATCAGGTCCCGCTGCCGGGGAGCGCTCGAATCCGCGTCCAGATTGACGGGGGGCTTCTCCTGGAAGCCGAACGCGGCTGGGGAATCGACGCCGATGGGGATGGCCGTGAGGGAGGCATCGGCGTGATTGACTTTGACACGTTGAGTCTGACGCGCGTCCCGCACACTTTCGTCTATGGGCGCGTCTTTGCTTCAGAGCTGGCGACGGCGGCAGCCCCCTCAACCGATTCGCTCAACATGCCGCTGGCGGGCGTCGTCATCACCGTCGACGGGCTGGAAACCACAGTGCGGGCGACGACCGATCAATTCGGGAACTTCCGACTGGAGAACCCGCCCGGGGGGCGGTTCTTCGTCCATATTGATGGGCGCGCCGTGAAGACAGCTTTCGTCGATGGCCAGGCGGTCCCGACGTCCTATCCGGACGGTTTTTACTATCCATTCGTCGGCAAGAAGTTCCAATCCGTCCCCGGGCAAGAGATCAATATGGGCAATGTCTATCTCCCGCTCGTTTATCCGGGGACGCTCCAGCCGGTCAGCGAGACCGAGGACACGACGATTACCTTCGCCCCCGGCGTGCTGGAGCGGAACCCCGAGCTGGCCGGCGTGACGGTCACGGTCCCGGCCGATTCCCTCTTCGCCGATGACGGGACGCGCGGCGGGATGGTAGGGATCGCCCCCGTGCCACCCGACCGGATCCCCGGGCCCCTCCCCCCGGAATTGAATTTTCCGATAGTGATCACCGTCCAGACCGATGGGCCCACCAATTTCGACCGCCCGATCGCCGCCTGTTTTCCGAATGTGCCCCACCCCGTAACCGGCGAAACATTGCCCACCGGCTCCAAGAGCGCCCTCTTCAGCTTCAACCACGACACCGGCCGATTCGAGATGGTCGGGCCGATGACCGTCAGCGACGACGGCCGGCTCGTCTGCACGGACCCCGGCATCGGCATTCCCGCCCCCGGGTGGCACGGTACCCAGCCGGGGACCTCCGGCAGTGGCGGCCCTCTTGAGGGGTCCGACGGCAGCGGCTCCGGCGACGGCGGCGGCGCCTCCGATCGCCGTCGCCCGCGGCCTAAACCTCGACCCACGCCCCCGCCCCCGACGCCGACGCCGCGCCCCCCCCCGATGAGCGACTGCAGCGTAGAAATTGCGATGCCTCTGCAGGGCATCCGGCATCCCGAGACTAAGCCGCTGGAATTCCGCGCGATCGGGATGCCCATGCCGGGACAAATGGTGTGGTTCCTCGGGAGCGGTAATACCTGGGCCCGGCCGGATGGCTTCGACGGCGAGAGCGGGAACGTTCAATTCTTCAACGACGTGACGCGGCTGGACAGCTCTTTGCTCCGCGTCAAATGGGAGCCGGATAAGGGCGGATTGACCTGCTACGACGACCGGACGGTCACAATCATTCCATCGAGCAAGGCCGCCTGGGTTTTCGAATACCCCGGCAGCGATGAGACGCGGGACCTGAGCGAGCCCTTCGCCACCAATGTGGACCGATTTTTCCACGCCCTCTTTATCGCTGCAGTCGATTACCCCTTCTCAAACCTGCGGTGGACTTTCACGTCGACGTTCCGGCCCGCCAAGCGCGCCTATCTGATGCACTTTGCGTCAAAAATATCCAGCCTGTTGATCGATGCCGAGTCCGTTCCCCCGTTCGACCCGGCGACCGTCTCTGCAGACGACCCCTTTAAGGGCTCGCTTGACATCAATTGGGTCCATTACAAGGCCAACGGGGAGCAGGATCTCTTGACCACAGTCATGGCCGCCTATGCAATGGAGTCGGCTTATGGAATCGTTTATCCGCCCGCTTTGCAATCCCGACATACTCAAGGGTTGGCAATTGATGTGAAGATCCTCTGGGACGACGACTTCAGCATTAAGCTACCGGACGGCTCCCTCATGCCCATCCCGAAGAACCCTGGAAACGGCGCTCAAAGCACCGCGCTCCATGCGGCCGGCGCGACCTTCGGCGTCATCAAGCTCGGCAGCGATCCTCCCCACTGGTCCAGCGACGGCCATTGATGCATCCCCTTCGCCCCTCGATCCCCTGCCTGAAGCCGCACCGACCCCCGGCATATCTGGGTATTCTGGTGTTCTTTGCCGGAGTTCAAGCCCGCGCCCAGGAGCTTCCGCCCTTTGCCCCGGAACCTGAACGCCAACTTGGACTCCACTATTATTCCGTCCAGAATCTCTTCACGGGCCAGGTTATCCGCCGGGGGATTACCGGGAGCAACGGCATCGCCCACGATCAGGTTATCCTGGCGCCGAACACCCCTTACCGGGAAGGCATTCTGCAGGCGGCTACGCTTAAAGTCGGATTCTCGGAGTTCACGACGCCGGGGAGCGGCGAGCGGTTTGAGTTCCCCAGGATTCTCGTCAAGCCTGACGCGATGCCCGACACCGATGGCGATGGCCTCGGCGCGTTCGGCGAGTTCATCATCGGCACCGACCCCACCAACCCCGACACCGACGGCGATGGCATCCGGGACGGCGTCGAAGTCCAACAGGGCCTGGACCCGCTGGACGGTCTCATCGCCCGGACCGGGTTGATTGCCTCCGTGGATACCCCCGGCGCGGCCGCCGATGTGTGTGCCGTCAACGACGTGGCCATCGTGGCCGATTCGGAGCTCGGGGTCTCTATCTTCAACGTCTTCAACGGGATGAACCCCGTCATCATCGGCCAAGTGGACACCCCGGGGATCGCCCAACGGGTCGGCTGCTCCGGCACCCTGATCGCCGTGGCTGATGGACCGGCCGGCCTCGCCATCATCGACATCGCCGATCCGCCCGCGGCCCGGCGGCTGCATCAGATCAACCTGGGGTTCGCTCAGGCCGTCGCCGCTGCGGCCGGCGTCGCCTATGTCGGGCTCGATTCAGGGCTCCTGGTCTCTGTGGAGATGGCATCCGGGCTGCGGATCGACGCCGTCAGCCTGCCGGGCGCCGTGGGTGATCTCTTATTGAGTGGGGATCATCTTTACGCATTGGCGGGGAACACGCTGGTCGTGCTCGCTTACGCCTCGGGGTTGCTGGCCCCCCTCAGCTCGACGGCCTCCCCGACGCCTGGCGGCTTGCCTTCCGAGCGCATTTTCATTGGCGGGGGGATCGGTTACGTCGTCCACGGGACGGGGTATAACACCTTCGACCTGAATAACCCGCTCATGCCCACCCTGATCGCGGTCGGGAACACCCTGCAACGGGGATGGAGACACCTGGTCCCGAACGGCTCCGGCCTCGGCGTGGCCGCGGCCTCCCCCAACGTGGGTTTTGACAGCGCATCCAATCTGCAACTTTACGATCTGCGCGATCCCTCCCAGACGAATGCGTTCGTGACGGAATTTGAAACTCCCGGGGTCGCCCGCGCGGTGGCCATCTATAATGGCCTGGCCTACGTCGCGGATCACTTCCATGGGATGCAGGTGATCAATTATCTCGCCTACGACGCGCTGGGAACCTCCCCAACGCTGGACCTGGCGGCTGGTTTTTCCCTCGATCCGCCCACCGCCGAGGAAGGTCAGCTTGCCCGCGTCACGGCCGTCGTCGCCGACGACGTGCAGGTGCGAAACGTTGAGTTTTACCTCGATGGCGTCAAAGCCGCCACCGACGGAAATTTCCCCTTCGAGCATCGCTTCGTGGCCCCCTCCCTCGCGGCTCGACCGAGCTTCACTCTGCGGGCCCGGGCAAGCGATACCGGTGGGAACTTCACCTGGACCCCCGAGATCACGGTAATGCTGACGCCCGACGTGACGGGACCGACCGTCACACGGGTCCTTCCCGCCCACCGAACGGCCATCTTCGGTCCCCTGCGGAGCGTCGCCGCTTTCTTCAACGAGCCGATGGACGTCTCGACGTTGACCTCCGGCGCCTTCACGTTGACCGAGTTCGGTCCGGACGGAAGGGCGGGGACGCCGGACGACGTGGCCGTCACACGGGGCGACGTCGAGTTCCGACCGGATGTCCTGGGCGCCTTCATGAATTTCACACCGGAGCTGCGCCGGGGGATTTATCTCGCCCGCGTCTCACCCCCCGCCGCCGACGTCGCGGGTAACCTTTTGGCGATCCCCCGCTCCTGGCGGTTCATCGTCTTGACCTCCGACAATGACCGGGACGGCGATTGCATCCCCGACGCCGTTGAGACCGCCGTCGGTCTGGATCCCGATAATCGCGACACCGACGGCGACGGAATCCCCGACGGTGAGGAGGACCTCGACGGCGATGGGGTCAACAATTGTCTTGAGGCCCTGCTGGGATTGAACCTGGCCGACGCCGACAGCGATAACGACGGCATTGCCGACCGGGACGAAGATCAGGACGGTGATGAACTCAAAGATTGGGAGGAGCTGCTGAATGGGACCCGGATTAACGGTGTTGATACCGACGGCGACGGCGTCAGTGACGGGGACGAAGTCCGAGCCGGCACCGATCCGACGGACCCGTCATCCTCGCCTCTGACGTTTGCGTATGTCCGAGTGGCTATTGTCAATGCGGTCCATCCGGCGGCGCTGACCGGCCGCTTCGTCGGTGGGCCGGTCTCCACGCTCAACGCGGCCTCGCCCGAGGCGACGCTGGGACAAGTCTTCGGACCCGTCTTCAGTCTTGAGAATCTCTCCGAACCCATGAGTCAAGGAGGAGTATCAAAGCCATGAAAGCCGCTCTTGCACCGATGCGAGCCCCGCTGCGCCTCATATCAATCGCTTGTGTTTTCACCACTTCGGTGATGCAGGCCCTGGCCCAGTTTTCTTCCGGTTCGACCGGGGCCGACGGGGCCCTAGACATCCTCGACCCGGGAACGCCGACAACTATCGTCTTCGATCCGGCGGTGGGGGATATCCGGCTCGACCCTGACGGTGATAACGTCTACCACTTTACGACGATCACGATCCCCGCCAACGTCACGCTCCGCCTGGGCGCCGACGTCCTGGGTCATACCCCCGTCCATTGGCTCGCCAGCGGGGCCGTCCGCATCGAGGGAACGCTCGACCTGAACGGGCAAGCGGGCCACGCCTGTGGCCAGCCGCCGGTGCCGGGGATCGCTGGGGCCGGCGGCTTCAACGGCGGGCCGGCGGCGTCGGAGAGCGCGTCGGGCAGCGCCGGCGACGGTCCAGGCGGCGCGAGATATCCCGGTGGGGGATTCGATCATGCGGGTCATGTCACCGCCAACGGTGGCGCAATCTATGGGAATCTTTATCTCATGCCGCTGATCGGAGGGTCCGGCGGCGCCGGCAATGGCGGGCCGCCGGGCGCGGGAGGGGGCGGCGGCGGCGGGGCAATTCTTATCGCCAGCGACGTCTCTATTGATCTTCCTATGGGGGGTTCGATCCGGGCCAACGGAGGCAACGCAGGGCAACAGTGCACCTCGGACGGAACCCGTGGGGGGGCGGGCAGCGGGGGGGCCATCCGTCTTATGGCTCCCCGGGTCACGATCGGCGGTTCCCTGAGCGCCACGGGGGGGGCGGCCCCTTTTTCGTCGGCTTCGGTCGGGCGGATTCGGATCGAATCCTTCCAACGAACGCTCGCCGGGGCTTCCATCTCGCCGGGAGCCTCCTTTGGCGTCCCCTTCCAGGTTTTCCCTCCGGTCAGCGGGCCCACCGTCCGCGTCGTTTCGGTCGCCGGCGTTGCCGTGATTCCGTCCCCCACGGGAAGCTTTCAGATGCCGGATGTGACGATCGAGGCCGTTTCGGCCGTCCCGGTCGAATTGAGCGCTTCCAACGTTCCCCCCGGCACCATTCTCAACCTCCGATTCGTCCCGGAGACCGGCGACGTCATCACGGCCATGTCTTCGCCCCTCATGGGGTCCTTCGCCGATTCAACGGCCTCGGCGAGCGTCACCTTTCCGCGAGGCTTCAGCCGGGGGTACATTCTGGCCACCTGGACGCCATAGCGACGATTGAAGCCGCGACGGGGTTGAGCCATAAGGGGCGCCGTGATCCCGCGGTTTGGTCTGATCATCGGCGCCATGAAATCGGGGACGACGAGTCTCTATGAATACCTGGCGCAACATCCGGCGATCTGTCGCTGCCGGGGTAAAGAGCCGGACTTCTTCGTCGACGAAGCCCGTTGGGGATCGAGCCGATTCGAGCCGTCGGCCGCCGAACCCTGCTCTCCCGCCCCGAGTGCGTCCGAAATCGAGAACCTGAGAGCGGCGTACGAGGCCCTCTGGCCGTGGGACCCCAGCCGCCATGAGATCGCCCTCGAAGCCTCCACGAGCTGCACCAAAACGCCGGTGATGCCCAATGTCGCCGCCCGGATCGCCGCCCTCGGGCTGCCGGCGCGATTTATCTATGTCATGCGCGACCCGATCGAGCGGATCGAATCCCACTACACCCATGGCCTGGCCGCGGGCTGGCTGCGCCCTCCCGGGGGGCCGACGCTGGACGCTCACGTCCTCGCCGTCACCTCCTATGCCCGCCAGATCGCCGAGTTTTATCAACGGTTCCCTCCTTCGGATATCCTCCTGGTGCGTTTTGAGGATTTCGTCCGTTCGCCCGGAGCGGTCCTGCGGCGGGTTTCCGCCTTTCTCGGCGTGGACCCCGAATACGCATTTCGGGGGCTCGGCCGAGCCCACAACCGCAACCTGGGCCGGCCCGTCAGCGACGGTCCCCTTTATCGCGCCTGGCGTCGCCTGCCGCTCCTTCCGGCGCTTGCTCGACGTCTGCTCCCGGAGCGGCCGCGGGCTTTCGTTCGCGGCCGATTGGGCCGCCGGATCACCACG
Source organism: uncultured Candidatus Sumerlaeota bacterium (assembly GCA_964463045.1). Lineage (GTDB taxonomy): Bacteria > Sumerlaeota > Sumerlaeia > MVZB01 > JAJFLK01 > CAYXAU01. Next base: position 127,839 of record CAYXAU010000001.1, read on the forward strand.
GTCTGCCGCCTGACCCCGGAGCAGCGGGCTTGGGCCCTGGAGGCCCTCGCCGATGACCTCGAGCGACTCCGGACGGAATTCGGCGTGGACCCGAGTGGCTGGAATCTCGTCCCTTAGCTTGGCAGTCCGAAAGGATTACTTTCACGTCCGCCCATTGTCGGCCATCATTTCGAGAAAGGCCTTGACTATGTCGGGGTCGAAATGAGAGCCGGCCCCCGAGGCGATGTGCTCGCGGATTTTTTCGGCCGCCCAGGCGGGCCGATACGGCCGGTCGGAATGGAGCGCGTCCCAGACGTCCACGACGGCAAAAATCCGCGCCGCCAGGGGAATCTGGTCCCCCTTCAACCCCCGGGGATACCCCTTGCCGTCCCACCGCTCATGGTGGCAATAGGGAATGTCCAGCGCCGGTCGAAGATAAGCGATAGGGGAGAGGAGCGCGTGGGCGTAGTCGGGGTGCTTGCGCATGATGATCCATTCGTCGTCGGTCAGGGGCCCGGGCTTGAGGAGAATGCTGTCCGGAATCCCCATCTTGCCGATGTCGTGGAGCAACGCCCCGCGGCGGATCTGGACCAGTTCGGCGCTGGCGATCCCCATCCGCCCGGCCAGCCGGACGGTCATTTCCGTGACCCGCTCGGTGTGCCCTTCGGTCTCCTTGTCGCGCAGATCGAGCGCGCGGGACCAGCCCAGGAGCGTCGTTTCGTAGGCCAAGGAGAGATCGGCGTTGGACCGCTGGAGATTCTCAAAAAGGGTCGCGTTATCGATCGCGATCGCGGCCTGACCGGCCAGCGCTTCCAGAAATTCGATCCATTCCTCGTCGGGCCGGAGCTCCGAGCGGTGAAAAATTTCCATCACCCCCGCGATCAGCCCCTTGGTCACCAATGGGACGCCGCAGTAGGCGATAAATCCTTCCCCCTTCAGCGTGGCCAGGCGTTCGTGCGCCGCCGGATCGCCGTCGGCCCCGACCCAGAAGTCGGCCCGTTGACGTTCCAGGGCCACCCGGCCGGGAAGGCCTTCCCCCAGCCGGAAGCTCGATCGCCGGATCGCCTCACCGGTGAAGCCTCGACCGGCGCTGTAATCGAGGTTCAACGTATGGGGATTGAGCAGCAAGACGGCCGCGGCGTCGACCCCGAGCTGATTGACGACTTGATCTAGGACGACGCTCAGGGTGACGCGAAGATCAAGACTCCCGCTGATGGCCAGGTCGATCCGTCGGAGCGCCCCGAGGCGATTCAGTTGGCGACGTATTTTTTCTTCGGCCCGCCGCCGGGGGGTGACGTCCTCGATGGTTCCTTCAAATTGAAGATTCGCAGGGCGGCTGTCGACATGGGCGCGGATGTTGGCTGAGAGCCAGATCGGGCCCCCGTCTTTCCGCCGCGCCTCGAACTCGAAGGCCTTGAGACTCCCCTCGGCGCGCAGGCCGCGCAGAAACTCCTCGTAGCGGTGGGGATCGAGGAAGAGTTCCTTACCGACGTTCTTCACCCTGGAGATCAGTTCCCTGGGCGATTCGTAACCCAGGATGCGCGCCAGCGCCTCGTTGGCCACGAGGAATCCGTCGTCGGCCACCGCCTGGAAAATCCCCTCAACCGAGTTCTCGAAGATTGAACGATAACGTTCCTCGGCCTGCCTCAGACGTTGAACCAACGAGGCCTCGGCGATCGTGGGGGCGGCCAGGCCGGCCAGGAGATTGAGCGCCTTCACGTGACGCAGCGTAAAGGCCCGCGCCCGTTTCGTGGCGTTGACGTTGAGCACGCCGACCAGGTTCCCCCCGGTCATCAGGGGCACCGAAATGGCCGAGTGAACCTCCGGCCGCGGCGCCTCCGGCTCAAATCGATCGTCGTCCACTTTGCCCTGCAAGAGCACCGCCTGGCGCGTCCGGGCGACCCAACCCGCGATGCCCGCTTCGATCGGCACGCGGTGGCCGAGAATTTGTTGGCGCGCCTCGCCCCGGATGGCGACGACCGTCAGTTGATCCTCCCCCGGCAGCGGCATCATCACCGAGACTTCGTCCGCCTCGACCTGCTGGAGCGCCGCCTCGGCCACGCGGCCCACGATCGTGTTGGGGTCCAGCGTGAAGGCGATCGCCTGGCAGAGTTGATAGACGCCGACCGTCTCGCGCAGCTCCAGGTTTTCCTGCCGGAGCCGCCGGACCTCCGTCGCTCGCGTCAACAACGGCAAGAGCCCCGCCAGTTTGAACGGCTTGAGGATATAATCGAACGCCCCCCGCTTCATCGCTTCGACGGCCGTCTGGACGGTCCCCTGGCCGGTCATCATGATCATGACCAGGTCCTGATCCATCTCCAAAGCCGCCTTCATCACGGTCAGCCCGTCCATCCCCGGCATCATGAGGTCGACCATCAGGATGTCGAAGGCTTCAGCCTTGAGCGTCTCCAGCGCCTGCCGCCCGTTATCGAATCCGCGCGTTTCGTAACCCTGACGCGCCAACGCCTCGACGAGGGTCACCATCAGCTCTCTCTCGTCGTCCACGACGAGAATGCGTCCGAGGGGGGCCGCCGCCGGCGCGCCCTCCGGGACGGCGGCCCCCGGCGCCGACCGGCGGGCCTGATGCCCGATCACGATCGGGTCGGTCGTCGCCGATTTCGGGATTTCCCCCCCCGAAGGGTTCATGTCGGGCCCGGTCATCTTCGTTCCCCTTCCCGCCAGCGCGTCGGCTTTCATTCAAAATCCTTCCAGGAGGAGTTGTTCCCATTGTGCGACATCGGCAGAACGACCCGCACGGTCGTTCCCTGGCTCACTTGGCTCAGAACCTCGATCGATCCGCCGTGCTCGGTCACAATCCGGCGGCAGATGGCCAGGCCGAGGCCCGTCCCCTGCCCCTCCGGCTTGGTCGTGAAGAACGGTTCCATCACCTGGGCGAGGGCCTCCGGCGGGATGCCCACGCCGTCGTCGATGAATTCGATCGTGTAGGCTGAGGGCATCCCCCCGGTCGCCGGAGCGCGCTCGGGGCTGTCGCCAGGCCTTTCGGCGATCCGGATTTCGAGGACGCCTCCGTCGTTCATCGCGTCGGCCGCGTTGAGAATGATATTGAGGAAGACCTGGCGGAGCTGTTCTCGGTCGGCCAGCACCATGGCCGGTCGTTCCGGATCGATGCGTTTGACGCTGACCCGCCGCTTGCGCAGGTGGTACTGGATCAATTCGAGCGTTCGGCCGACCTCCTCGCGCAAGTCGACCGTGGAGATCTGGCGCTCGCCCCGCCGGCCGAATTGCAGCAGGTTCGCCACCAATTGGCTCATCCGATCCAGCTCGGCTTCCATGATCCTCAACGGCTCTCGCGCCGGATCGTCCTCCGGTGTTTGTCCCAGCAGACCCTCCACCCGGAGCGTCACCGTCCCCAGCGGATTGTTGAGTTCGTGGGCGATGCTGGCGGCCAGCTCCCCGATCGCGGCGAGTTTGGAAGCGTGCCAGAGCTGGCCCGAAATGCTGCGCAGCTCTTCATTCTTGGCTTCGAGCTGGGCCGTCCGCTCCACCACCCGATCTTCGAGCTCGATGGTCAACTGCAGGAGCTCGGAATTGCTCCTTTGCAACTCCTCTTGCAGCGCGCGTAGCTCGGCCGTGCGTTCCTCGACGCGCCGCTCCAGCTCAAGCGTCAGGGCGAGCAAGCCGCGATTGGTCTCGGCGAGCTCCTGTTCCAGCTCGACGATCCGGCGGCCGGCCTCTTCCAGCGTCGCGAGCGTCTCCGGGGCGGCCATCATGCGGCGCTCTTGACGACCAGGACGGTCGCGTCGTCATCGTCGCGCCCGAGGCGCTTAAGCAGCGTTTCGGCGATCCGCGCCGCCGGGGCATCCCGCAGGCCGGGGAAGTCCGTCCACTTCCAGCGGGGGTCAAGCCCGTCGGAGGCCAGGATGAGCATATCGCCGGGGACCCAGAGAGAATCGAGCGGTCGGGGCAGCGTGCTCGAAAAGCCGACGATGCCTCGAGGGAACGAAAGATGTGACGTCTCCTCGGCGCGAGCGAAGCGGACCTCGACGTTGCCCAGGGCCGCCACGCTCAGCCGGACCCCGCCGACCGGCAGCGCCGTCGGCTCGGCGACCTCAAATCGGGCGACGGCCATGACGACCCCCCGCGTGGGCCGGCAGGCGCGCGCCGTCCCTCGAAAGAGCGCCTCGACGGGCTCCTCCCGATGCATCTCCAGATAGTGACGCGCCGTCTCAGCGGCCCGGTGAGCAAAGGCCCCGTGGCCGAGACCGTCCACTACGCCCGCCAACGCCCCTCCCTTCCATCGGCAGGCCACGAAGGAATCCCCGTTGATCGTCATGCCGGCGTGGGGGCGGGTGGCGACGCCGAAGTGCAGCGGGATCGCCGCGGGGGCCCCCGATCGCCGGTCGTGAATCCAGCGCCGTCCGCGCAGGCGCAGCCCCGCCTCCGCCCCTTCCCTCAAGCCCACCTCGAGTTCGTCCAACAGCCGGTTGACGGCCCCCAAGCCGCATCCGAGGCTGCCCGTCGTCGTAAAGCCGTCGCCGATCGCCGCTTCGGGATCGGCGAGACCGGGCCCCTCGTCGGTCGCTTCAATCTCCACTCCAGGGTTCCCGTCGCGCTCGACCGGACGGAGCGCCAAGGCGCCGCGGCGGGCGTGCTTGACGATGTTGGAAGCCAATTCGGAGATGACGATGGCGATCTCCTCGGCTTCGGGTTCGTCAAAGCCGATCCGAGAGGCGAGCTCGCGCCCGGCGCGGCGCGCTTCAGCGGCGTCGGCCCGATTGGCGATTTCGAAATCATGCGCTTCGGGTTTCATCCACCTTTTTCCGTCACGAATTCTGCGTCTCCGTCGGGCGCGATCCCCGATGACGCCCGGAAAGATCGCGCGGGGGCGCGCCCGGGGCGACGCGAGAGGGGCTCCGCCACCCCGCGGCGTCGCGATCACGCCCTCAGCCATTTTCTCAACGTAATGCGCGTCCCCTTGCCGGCCTCGGTCTGGATCTCCATCTGGTCCATGAGCCGGCGCGCGCCCGGAAGGCCCAGCCCCAACCCCCCCGAGGTCGAGAACCCCTCTTCCAGCGCCCGATCGATATCGGCTATGCCCGGCCCGGCGTCCTCGAACGACAGTTCCAGGGCCGTGCGGCCGTTCTCCTCGAAGGCCCGCATCCGCATCGTCCCCTCGCCCGCGTAAAGGAAGATGTTGCGGGCGAGTTCGGAGGCCGCCGTCACGATGCGCGTTACGTCGGTCAGGCCGAAGCCGATCGCTCGGGCCCATTCCCGAACGGACCGTCGCGCCGCCACGATGTCCCCCTCGGCGCGGATCACCACCTCCGGCGGCAGCGCCTGGTCAACCATGGAGAGTCCATCCATTCAGTGAGCGTCCCTGAGGCAGGCCAGGGCATGGTCGGCGTCGAGCGCCGTGGCGGCTCCGCCGAGAGTCAGGCCGAGCTGGGTGGCCGTCAGCGCCACGCTGGGGCGCATGCCGACGATGATCGTGCGGCCCCCCATGAGGGCCACCATCCGGCCGGTTTCGGCCACGGTCCGGGCGAAGAATGAATCGAGCGTTTCGACGGAGGAAATGTCGAGCACCAGCCCCCGGGCTTCAAAACGCTCCATCGCCTGGAGCGTATCTTCCTGCAGCGCCGTCACCGTCCGATCATCCGGATCGGGCGGCATCGTCACCATCAGCACGTCCCCCACCTTGACCACCGAGATCGCGACGTTAGACATGGCCTTTTACCTCCCTGGCGGGGACGTCGCCACAGCCCGGGTCCTTATGGAGCGGCGGCCGCCGTGGCCGCCAGTTGGTGGGAATTTGCCCGTTGGAGCTGGAAGCCCAGCACGTCCAGCCCCATCTGAAGCCCCGATCGCAGCGAGGGGCGCGTCGTGACTTGAGGCAGGTCGATCCCCAGATGGACGAGCGTCTGGGCGATCGACGGGCGCACGCCGGTCAGGATCGCCTGCGCGCCCAGGAGCCGCACGGCCGTGATGCACTCGACCAGATGGCGCGCCGTCTGCGTGTCGATGGCCGGCACGCCCGTGATGTCGATCAGCGCCACCGGCGAGTTCGTCTCGACGACCTTTTCGAGCAGCCGCTCCATGAACTGTTGGGTCCGCTCGCTGTCGAGCGTGCCGATGAGCGGGGCGACGATGATCCCCTCCCAGATCTGAATCACGGGCGTCGAGAGCTCCAGAATCTCGCGCGCCTGGCGGGAGATCACCTCTTCGGCGGCCAGGAAATAGGCCGTCGAGGTCAGCTCTTTGTCCAGGGACACGATCTTGATGACGGCCAGGAGGGCGCGCATGGCCTTGGCGGAGTCCTTCTCCAGGGCGCGATGAATCCGGGGCAGGAGCATCTGAAGATAGATTGAGTATTCGGCCATCGACCAGCGGAGCGACATCCCGAGACGTTGGTGCCCGCGTCCGAATTCGATCCGGTCGAGCAGATAGCCCTCGCCGTACTCGCCGCCCGTCAGGCCCCGGAACGACCGTCGCAGGGCCTCTTTGGAGTTGTTCAAAATGGTCTCGTTGTGGAAGAGCGCCCGGGCTTCATCGTATTTCATGAAGCGGGCATAGATTTCCTTGACGATCTCCTCGACGCACCCGTCGGCGGTGGGCCGCACCTCCCGGAGCAAGGCCACGTCGTCGTCGGTGAATCCGACGAAGCTTTTACGGCTCTCCCACTCTTTCAGAGTGATCGCGCCGCTGGACCGCGCTTTTGTCTCCGTGACCATGGGACAATCCTCCTCTTGTTCCCTTCGCGCCCGAGCGATGGATGTAAAGTCCGAACCCGCAACAAACATTCTACGACCGGGCCGTCCCCACCGAGCAAGTAAAATCTATATTAAAAAAAGTTGTGTTCCTTTTTCGTCCTAGGGGTTTTGCCTAAGGGAAACCCTTAGGGAAATTTCCTAGTCCTTTGGTTCGGGACGGGGCGGGTTTTTGGGCTTCGTTTTCCGGCGGCTCGCCCCCCTCGGGGCCCGGAGTCCCGCCGCCATCGGCCGCTGCGGCCGTCGAAGCGGGGACCCGACCGTGCTATTCTTGCCGATTCCGGTGGGCCCTCGACGGACCCGGGGAGCCCCGCCGCGAACCCCCTCGGAGCGCGCCCCTTATGTATAACTTCAATCCGGGCCCCGCCGTCCTTCCCGCCGACGTCATCGCCGAAATCAAAGAGGACCTTCCCGAATTCAAGGGCTCGGGGGCGTCGATCCTGGAGGCGAGTCATCGCGGGCCCGAATACGAGGCCCTCCATTTCGAGGCCGAAGCGAATTTCCGACGCCTCCTTGCCGTCCCCGACGATTACGCCGTCCTCTTTCTGCACGGCGGAGCGAGCCTTCAGTTCGCGATGGTCCCCATGAACCTGCTTCCCGCCGGAGGGACCGCCGATTACACGGCCTCCGGCGCCTGGGCCGCCCGGGCGATCGAGGAGGCCCGGCGCCTTGGGCGCGTCCATCTGGCCGCCGATTGCGAGGCTGAACGTCCGGCGCGCGTTCCCCGCCCGGAGGAGCTGCGCCTGACGCCCGGATCGGCCTACCTCCACATCACGACCAACGAGACGATCTCGGGCGCCCAATGGAAGGATGTCCCCGAGACCGGGATTCCGCTCGTGGCCGATATGTCCTCGGACGTCGCCTCGCGCCCGGTGGACATCGCCCGCTTCGGTTTGATCTACGCCGGCGCGCAGAAAAATCTCGGACCGGCGGGCGTGACCGTCGTCCTCATCCGCCGGGACCTGGCCGAGCGCGCCCCGAAGAAGCTCCCCGCCATCCTGCGATACGCCACCCACATCGAGCACCGGTCGCTCTACAACACGCCGGCCTGTTTCGCCGTCTATGGCGTCGCTCTCATGACGCGCTGGATGATACGCGAGGGGGGGATCGAAGCGATCGCGGCGCGCAATCGCCGCAAGGCGGCGCGTCTCTATGCGGCGATCGACGCCTCCGGCTTCTACCGCGGCGTCGCTCATCCGGACTTTCGTTCGGAGATGAACGTGACTTTCCGATTGGCCGGCGAGGCTCAGGAGAAAGCCTTCGTGACCGAAGCTCAGGCCGCCGGATTCATGGGCCTGAAGGGCCATCGCTCGGTTGGCGGCCTTCGCGCCTCGATTTATAACGCCTTTCCGCTCGAAGGGGTCGAGGCGCTGGTCGAGTTCATGCGGGACTTCGAGCGGCGCCGGGGCTGAGGCCGGCCGAGGATTCCCTTGCCAAATCCCCTCGCCGGGCGAACATTTTCGAAGGTCCTGACTCGGCGGCGCGCGGCTATTCCCTGATTCGGGCCTGACCGGTGGCCGACCGCCCAGTCGGGTTCCTGAGGCATGGACGCGCTCGATCCCGAACGGCTCAAGCAGATCATCGTCGAGGAGGTGCGGCGCGCCTTGACGGAAAGCGCGGCCCCAGCCGCGTTCCGTCCCCGCGAGGCCTCTCCGGCCGGGCCGGCGTCCAAGCTGGAGGTCGATGGCTTGGTGCTGATCACGGGCACGGCGGCTCCCCACCCGGCCATGTTCGAAGCTCTGGCGCCGCTGGCCATCCACGGCCTGCGCTTTGTCGTGCTGGCCTCGCAGAGCTTTCGAGGCGTCCCGTTGGCGCGGGACCCCGATCTTCTCCGCGGCTTGAGGCTCGCCGAGGGCGTCGATGACGAGCGCGGACTCGCCGACCTCTTGAACCGCACGGGCTGGGTCCTCGCGCCCGACGTGTCCTCCAACACGCTGGCCAAGGCCGTCCTCGGCGTCGAGGACTCTCAGCCGACACGCGTCATCGCCTGGGCTCTCCGGTCCGCGCGGCCGATCGTCTTCCTCGAGTGCCCCTCGGTGCCGGGGCCGGCCGCCGACCTGGGGCGTCTAGAGCGCCTGCGCCGCCTGGAGCGCCGTGGAGCGCTCCTGGCGGACGCGCGGTCCGTCTTGGCGCGCCTCGTCGAGGCGCTCCGCCCGGCCGAGGCCCGCCTCTTTCAACCCCTTGCGGCTCGGCCGATCCCTCGGCGGAGGATTGTGACCGCCGAAGACGTCGACGAAGTCTGGCGCGCGGGTCGCCGGGATTGGACGCTCCCGCCGGAGGCGATCGTGACGGCGGAGGCCGAAGAGCAGGCTGCTCGCCGTGGGATTGAACTGCGGCGCGGGGATTCGCCGCCGCCGGGAGATTACTGACCCCGGACCGTCGGGAAGGAGAACGGCCATGATTCAGCGCGCATTCCGCCTTTGGCAACGACGGGGCTGGGCATGGGCGCTTCTGCCGTGGGCCGGGGCCTGGGCCGGGGCGATCGCCGCGGCCGCCGAGCCCTCGTTCCTGCCCGAATCGGCCCCGTTCATCGGACGCGAAGCCCTGATCCCGATGCGCGACGGGGCCGAGCTGGCCGCCGACGTGTATCTCCCCCGGACCGCGGGCCGGTTCCCCGTCATCCTCGTCCAAACCCCTTACAACAAGGCGGCCTCGCGCGCCTGGTTTGACGGGACCGGCCGCGTCGATCGCGGCCCGCTCTTTTCCGATACGCACTATGCCTTCGTCGTCACCGATTGGCGCGGACACGCGGCCTCGGCCGGGGCCGATCGCCCCGGCGTCGTCTCCGGCCGCGGCCAGGACGGTTTCGACACGCTGGAATGGATCGTGGCCCAGCCTTGGTGCGACGGCAAAATCGGCACCTGGGGCCCGTCGGCGTTGGGCGGCGTCCAGTATCGGACGGCCGCCGAGCGGCATCCCCATCACGTCTGCGCGGTGCCGATCGTGATGCCGCTCAATCTGGAATACGAAATTTACTTTCCCGGCGGGGCGCTTTTTGAGGAGTTCGCGCTCCGCCTTAAAGATCTGGGCTGGGACCGTATAAGCTGGCTCAGGGAGCACCCCATGAAGGATGAGTTCTGGGGGCGGCTTGCCGAGACGACGTTCATCCGTCCCCAACAGATCGAGATCCCCATGCTCTTCATCGGCGGCTGGTACGATATCTACACCGACGGGGTCATCCGGGCCTTCGAACAAGTCCGCGCCGGGGGAGGGGAGAAGGCCCGGCGGCATTCGAAGCTGATCATGGGGCCCTGGGTGCATCGAACCGACGAAGCGCAGAACGGCGCGCTCACCTACGCCGCGGCCGCCGGCTTCGGGGGGCGCAAGACGTTGGCTTTTTTTGATTACTGGCTCCGGGGCGTGGACAATGACTTCGACGCCGCCGAGCCGTCGATCACGTATTACCAGATGGGGAGTGAGCAATGGCGCTCAAGCGCGACCTGGCCGCCCGGGGCGGCGCGTCCTCAGGCCTGGCATCTGCGCGCCGGAGGGAAGCTCGCGTCGGAGCCCGCGCCTCCCGGAGGGCCGGCCTCTTCGACGTTTCGACATGATCCCGCCCGTCCCGTCCCCACCGTCGGCGGACACGTGTTGACTCAGGGGCTCCTTCCCGGCCCGCAGGACCAACGCGAGAAGGTCGAAAGCCGCCGGGACCTTCTCGTCTTCACGACCGACTCTTTGGAGGCGGACCTCTCGATCGCGGGTCGGCCGGTCGTGGACCTCTTCGTCAGCTCGGACCGCCCCGACACGGACTTCGCGGCCATCCTCACCGATGTCCATCCCGACGGGCGTTCCATGCTGGTGACCGAAGGTCTCCTCCGCATGCGGTTCCGGGAAGGATTTGACCGCGAGACCTTCATGCGGCCCGAAACGGTCGATCGGATCACCATCGAGCTGACGAACACGGCGATCACGTTCTTGCAGGGCCACCGCGTCCGGCTGATCGTCGCCTCGTCCAACCACCCGAAGTACGCGGTCAACCCTAATGACGGGGGCCCCCTCTATGACGGAGGCGCGGGGCAACCGGCGCTCAACGTCGTCCATCACGACGGGAGCCGGCCCTCAGCGCTCCTGCTGCCGGTGCTCAACCCCTGAGGTTTGGGCTAAACGCCGACCTTGAGCCGCTGCAGCGAGGTGAGGAACATTTCCTCGTTGAGCGGTTTGGCGAAGATTTCAACCGGCATCGTGATCGTCTGACCGAGCAACTGATCGCACGCCTCGCGGTGCATGCCGGTGACGACGAAGACGGGGATGATCGGCCCCTCGCGCTCGCGGCTGAGCGACCGGATGACGTCGTAGCCGTTTTGAAACTCGGCGTTCTCGTCTTCGCTGGGAAGATGGATGTCGAGCACGACGACGGCCGGGCGGTGCTGGTGAATCAGCTCCATCCCTCTCTGGGCCGTGCGAGCGGTCCGGACGGCCCACCCGTGGGTTTCGAGCAGCTCCTTCAGATACCGTTGAAATTCCAGATAGTCCTCGACGACGACCGCCAGCGGGCGATCTTCGGCGACGGGCTCCGGTCGGGCCGCCCCGCGCGTCGCTTCCGGTTGCTGACTCTCCAGATCGTCGCTCCAGAGGGGCAACTCCACGGACACGGTGGTCCCCTTGCCCTTGCCGGGGCTGGCCAGGCTGATGGCGCCGCCGAACAGCTCAACGATCTTCTTGCTGATCGTCAGCCCGAGCCCCGTCCCCCCGTAGCGGCGCGTGATCGAGCCGTCGGCTTGGACGAAGCTCTTGAAAAGTCTTTTGATTTCGTCGGCGTCGATTCCGATCCCCGTGTCGATCACCTCGATCAGCATGAAGCCCGGGATATGCTCCGGATGGACGCGCATCGTGATGATGCCGTCCTTCGTGAACTTGTTGGCGTTGCCGACGATGTTAACCAGGACCTGGTGCAGCTTGCTCTGATCGGCCCGCACGAAGGGGAGGCGAACGTCCGGCACGTCGATCTTGAAAACGTTGTTCTGCTGGGCGACTTGAACGTGCATGAGCCCTTGGACGGCCTCCAGGAGGCTTCGGACATCGACGGGGCCCAATTGCGTCTTGAGCTTGCCCGCCTCGATCTTGGCCAGATCGAGCACCTCGTTGATCAATCGCAGGAGCCGTTCGCCGCTGTCGTGGATCGTCTTGACGTACTGCTTCATTTCCGCCGGATCTTTGATGGCGTCGCTCAGAATCAGGCGGGCGAATCCGAGAATGGAATTGAGCGGCGTCCGCAACTCGTGGCTCGTGTTGGAGAGAAACTCCCCCTTCAGCCGATCGGCCTCGGAGATCTGGACGTTGGTCCGCTCGAGCTTCCGGTTGGCCAGGGCCAACTCCAGGTTCTTCATCTCCAGAATTTCGCGCGTCCGCGTCGCCCGGCGCTTCGTCCAATCCTGCGCCAGCATGAGCGCGGCCTCTTGCGCGAAAAGCTCCATCATCCGGATTTCGTCCTCTCCCCACGGGCGCTCTCCATAAACCTCCAGCACGCCCAGCGTCTGATCCCCCCACAGGAGCGGCATCGCCACGTAGCTCCAGAAGCCGTGCTCGGCCAGGCGGGCCTGGGCTTGTTCGAAGATCGGCGAATCCCGCAGTTGCCCCAGACTGAACGTCCGTTGCGTCCGCGCCGCCTCCAGCACCCCCCCCACGGGCAAGGGGAGTTTTTCGACTTCGCCGGCCCGATCGGGGTTCCGAAGGGAGACGGCCACCGGCTCAAACCCGGCCCGCGCCAGCTCGGCGCCGGCGTGTGCGCCGCCGTTGCCGCCGTCCGAATCGGCGGCCCCCTGCGCCTCTTCCTTCTCCGGGATGTAGGCGACGTGAAGCCAGAGCTGGGCCCGGCCGGCGCCGAAGACGTCAACGACCGATTGGGCCAGCGCCGCGCGTAGAAGGTCCGGCTCTTGTAAACGCGCCGCTTGAACGACAGCCGAGCGGAGGTTGTGGAGCCGTTCCAGAATCGTCCGCCGCAGGTGTTCGGCGCGCTGGACTTTCTCTTCCCCCCCGGCCATTTGCAGGCTGATCTGATTGAGCGCGTGTGCAATCGCGTTGAAATCCCGATCTTTCCCCAGAGCGATTCGGGATACCTCCCGCTTCTCGGCCAGGTTGACCGCCGATTCCTTGAATACGTTGATCCAGGCTCGCCGCCGCCGCTGCCCTTCGCGCCAGCGCAGATAGAACACGACCGCCAGGACGCCAATGAGCGCCGCCGCGCCGACCCCCAGAAGCAGATCGCCGTTCATTGTTTTGAGTCCCCCCGCAAGCGGGGCTTCATGCAGAACCCCTTGGGCGACAATTTACTTGACCCGACAAGGCGGCGGAAGCCTAAAGTTGCCGCGCTCCCGTCGCGCTCGGATGATGGGGGGGAGTTGCGCCCGGCCCGACGGGACGGCTCGCCACCGGCAAGAGGATCGGAAATGGGCCCGGTGATCATCTCGCTGGGGGCCAACCTCGGGGACCGCCGGCGCCAGCTCGACCTGGCCTGCCGCCGGTTGCAGGAATCGGGCTTTCGAGTCCGTCGCCGCTCCTCCCTTTACCTGACCCGGCCCTGGGGCGGCGCCCCGGGGCCGCACTATCTCAACGCCTTGGTTGAGGCCACCTCCTCGGCCGCCTCCCCGCTCGCGACCCTCGAACGCTGCCGGGCCGTTGAGGCCGGTTTCGGTCGCGACCGTCGCCTCCCTTACCACCCCCGCCGCCTTGATGTGGATCTTATCGCCATCGGTGACCTTAAGCTTGATCACCCGCGACTGAAACTCCCCCACCCCCATTGGGGGAGGCGCGATTTCGTGATCATGGCGCTGATCGAGCTCGGCCTTCCTCCACCGGCCGTGCCGGAGGGCCGCCCTCCCAGGCAGCCTCTGCTCCGTTTGCTCGCCGAGGCCCCTGGCTGCATTGCGGGTAAGATGCCATGGACTTAAGATCGTCCCCTGAGGGGGTTCGAAGGGTGCCGAAGATGATTTTCCCTGGCCGGCTCTCGGCCCGTCGGAGGCGATCGGAACATTGAGTCCATTGCAGATGCGCCTTTCGAGTCGGTCTCGTCCGGGGCCGTGGGCCTCGTCGGACCTCACGCGCCGGCGGGCGCTGGGGGGCCTCGTCGCTACGGGGCTGAAGCTGGCCTTCCCCCCCGGAGCGACCGCTGATCCCCATGGTTCGCCCGAGCCCCGCTTCCCGGCGGCGTGGATCTTGATCATGGATCGTCCCCGACCTTGGTCGGATCCGGCGGGTCGTCGCGCGCACCAAAGCCTGGAGGCAAGCGCTGGAGCCCGCCTCGAGGTCCACGAGAGGACCTGGGTGGAGGGGGAGGCGACGGCATGGCTTCGGGTGGGGTCGAGCGCGGGCGAAGTTTGGCTGCCCGAGGTTTGGCTGGCTCCGCCGCCGGTCATTGTCTCGGCCGAGGAGCTTGAACGGATCGGCGAGGAGCCCGTGGATCGCTTCCGCGGCATCGATCCGGACTACGTTCCGCCCGATCTGGTCCCCGTCTCTCACGGTTACGAAGATGGCGTCGAATACTGGCTGCGCCGGGCCCCCGCCGAAGCCTACGAGGCACTGATTCGCGCCGCCTGGGCCGAAGGGGTTCGTCTATGGGTGGCCTCGGCTTATCGGAGTTACGCCCGCCAGCGGACGCTTTACCTCAACAAGCTGGAGGCCTCTGGATGGGGCCAGACGACGGTGGCCAAGCCCGGTCACAGCGAGCACCAGTTGGGGACCGCCGTCGATCTGACGGATGGTCGAGCCGAAACGCTCCTGCGGGAGGTCTTCGGAGAGTCCGTGGCGGGCCGCTGGTTGCTTCGTCGGGGGCCTGATTTCGGGTTCGCCGTCAGTTACACGGCCGCCAATGCGCCCCGGACCGGCTACGCCCCGGAACCGTGGCACTACCGCTTCTTCGGGACGTCCGCCGCGCGCCGGCGCCACCAGGCGGCGCTCACGCCCTGAATTGTCGATCTGGGTTCAAGGCCGTTCGGCGGCCTTGGGGCTGCGGCTGGGGTCATCGGACCCGGTCGGGGCGTCGGGGCGCGCGGCGGGGAGCCGGATCAGGATTCGCGTCCGGCCCTCGTGTTCCGTCGAAACTCGGAACTGACCCATGTGGCGCTGCACCACGCTGCGGGGGATGCTGAAACTGAAGATGCGCCCCTCGGCAATCTCAGCATAGGGGACCATCGGGTCCAACCAGTCCTCGGCCAGACGTTCGGTTTCGGCTTGGGCCTCATAGTCGAGTTCGATTTCCACCCACGTGCCGGCCCGCCGCGTGGTCAGACGGACGACGCGGGAGGCCGCCGGCGCCGGCCCTCGAACGCAGACCCGGTGAAGAATGGCGACGAAAGCCTGAAGCAGGAGGTCGCGATCGCCCGAAACGAGCGGCAATTCATCGGCCAGCTCCTGCTCGATTTCGGCGCCCGATTGCCGGATCTGAGGGTCCAGCATCCGCACGGCCGTCCCGATCAAACCGTTGAGATCGACAGGCTGCCGGGAAAGCTCCTGCACTCGGCTCACTTTGGCCAGTCGGTCGATGATCTCCTTAAGCTCCCCCGCCGCTTGATTAACCGTCTCCAGTCGTTGCCGCGCCCGCTCCTCAAGCGATGGCTCGGCCGCCAGGAGTTCCGTATAGGCCAGGATCGGAACCAGGCGATTGTTCATCAGGTGGCTCAGCCCGGAGATGACGGCTCCCAGGGCGGCCAGCTTCCCCACGTCGATCAGCGTCCGCTGATGGCGCTGGAGCTCCTCAATGGTTTCCTTGAGTTCCTCGTTGCGTCGTTCGGCCAGGCCGAGCAGGTAGGTCTTCTCCAGCGCGAGGCCGCAGATGTTGGCGTAAACCTGGAGCACCGGGGCGAGCGCCTCCAGGCCGGATCGCTCCCGCCCGCTGACCTCGAGCAGGACCCAGCCGTGCGGCCCCCGCGTCCCCGAAACCCAGACCCCAATGGCCCGGATCATCCGCAGCGCTTTGAGCAGTTCCGCCTGGCGCGCCGGCGCCCCGGGGCCCGTTTCCAGGAAGGCGATCTTTTCCGGTTGGAAACCTTCGGCCCCCATGGGCCCGCCCGCCAGCGGCAGCGTCGGCGGGGGGCTGGACTCGCCCTTGCGATAGCCCCGCAACAGGCAGAGATCAAGCCCGCGGGCCTCGCGATCGACCGCATAGAAGGCCCCTCGGGGGCTTCCGCAGGCCCGCATCATCCCTTCCAGAATGGAGAAGGCGATTTCGTCGCGTTCCTGCGACCGGAGCGCCCGCTCGACCACGGCGTTGAGCTGGGAGGAGAAGACGATCTCCCGGTCCATAAGCCCCCGGACGGCCTCGGCCTCTTCGGCGACCGTCGGTTGGATCGGGCTCGGCAGTTCCCCTGTCAGAATTCGGTCCAGCTTCGTGTGGCGCAGTAGCGTCAGAACGCCCGGCCGGCAATTCACCAGCTTGAAGCTCCCCGCGCGCTGGATCGCCGTTTTGTGCAGCTCGACAAACAGACCCAGGGCCGTCGAAGTGACGTACTCCGCCGCCGATAAATCCACCGTGAAGTGGCGGCGGCCCTCTTCCAGGTAGGGGGTCAAAGCTTGGCGGAGCTGATCGGCGCTGAGGGCGTCCATGTCCCCCTCAGGGCGGATGTGCAGGGAAGCAGGATCAGGGGTTTCCAGGATGAACATCAAGCTCTCCCGCCATGTCGCGGACGATCGCATTGCGGGCCGGTTCCTTCGCCTCCGTGGCCTCAGCCTCGTGGCTCCGTGCCCCTACTTTCATCGGAAAGGCCGGCCCCCGGCTTAACCGATTTATGGCAGAGAGTTTATGTCCCCCTCGGCGGAGAGGAAAAGACGGCCCCCCCTTCAAGCTAATAGGTCCGCTCGATCACGTAGCGGGGCAGCATCGCCAGGCGCTCGGCGCTGGCCTGGTCGGCGCAGGCGACCCCGGCCAAGGCCTCGGCGGCGCGCCCGGCGAACCGGCGCGCTTCGTCCAGGGCGCGGTCCAACCCCCGATAGCGCCTGAGGAGACGGACGATCTCGGCGACGTCGCGTCCGTTGCGGGACCACCGGCGCATCCGGAGCCGGTCGGCGGGGCTGGCCTCGGCCATCGCGAGCAGGATGGGGAGCGTTTGCTTGCCGTCGGCGGCGTCCATGCCCAGTTCCTTCCCCCATTTGCCCTCGGGGGCCAGAAAGTCCAGGATGTCGTCCGTCACTTGAAAGGCGATCCCGAACTGGTTTCCGAAGGCCCGGGCTCCCCCCACGTCGACCGGCGCGCCGCCGCCCAGCAGACATCCGAGGGCCGTGCAGGCCGAGAAGAGCGAGCCCGTCTTCCGTTCGACAATGTCGAAGTATTGCTCAGGGGCGTAATCCTCGGCCCGGAGCTTGATCTGCAGCATCTCCCCCTCGCACATCTTCTGGGTGACTTTGCAAAGGAGCCGCATGACCTGCGGCTCCAATGAGGCCAGCGCCAGATCGAAGGCCCGAGCGTAGAGAAAATCCGCCATGAGGATGGCCACGTCGTCCCCCCATCGGGCGTTGACGGACGGTTGGCCGCGGCGGAGCGTCGCCTTGTCGATCACGTCATCGTGGATCAACGTGGCGACGTGGATCAGTTCAATGGAGGCGGCCACCTCCACCGGAGGGCGCGCCCCCGGGTTCATCGCCCGACACATGAGCAGCGTCAGCATCGGGCGCAGCTTTTTGCCGCGCGTCAGGTTAAGGTAGTCGCCGACTTCGTCGATCAGGTCGCTTTCGGCCCGGAGGCTCTCCCGGAGCAGGCGATCCACTTCCTCGAGCTCCGGCCCGAGGAACTCCGTGATTTTCTTCACAATCTCATCGCCGGCAGCAACCTTCGGGGGAGGCGATTCCATCAGGACCTTCGCTGGCGAGAGATCGGGGATGGGGAATCCGATGAGGCTTGAGACGTTTGGATTTAGGGTTCCTTGGCGTCGGGCGCGCTTGAATTCTAGGAACCTTCCCCGCCCATTGCAAGCCGTTTCCCCTCTCGGCTCATCTCCAGGCCCAGATACCCCCCTTTGCCTCTCCGGCGGCGGGCCCCGGCCCCTCGTCGGTTCAGCGAACCCAGCGGCGCCGCTCGGGAGGATGATACACCAATACGACGCGGCCGATGATCCGCCGCCTCGGCACCAGGCAGGCCTCCTCCCACCCTTCGATTTTATAGGCTTCGTACATTCGTGGAACCCGCACGGTCATGATCGCGTGAGAGGTCTGCGCCTCGGCGGTGGTGTAGGAGCGCAAAATCAGAAAGCGACCCTCGGGCACCTCAAAACGATAATCCCACCGGACCTCGCCCGGGACGAGCGGACCCGAACCCTCCGGGAGCCGCTGACCGTCGCGAGTCATCTCCTCGCCGCGCCGTTCGAACGTCTGCCCCGGCCCGGCCAGAATGCGCTCGAAGGCGTCACGATTGCGGACATACCAGGCCTGCGACTCCGGTCCCTCCATTCGCCGCAAGACGATCTCTTCCGGGCGATAATAGACGACGTCTCCCACGCCATAGCCGGTCAATTTCGGCGTCAGGCGATCGACCAGCACCCGGTCCCCCTTCATGAAGAACGGCGCCAGCGCGTCATCGCCGATGTACCTGAGCTGGAAAAGGAAATAAGCACCGACGTATTGAAGAATTAGGAGGAGCGCTCCCACTTCGAATATCCATACGAGAAAAGCCGCCAGCGACAGCCGCAGGTGCCAATACTGACCATTGATCCGGACCGCCGTGACGACCCCGTCGTGAAAGGCATAGATCATCCACAGGACGGCCAGCACGATCAGCGTCGTGGAGATCGGCAGCCGGAATGTGACGATGCCCCCCCCGATGACGATCGCCCAGATCACCGCAAAAGCCGCTCCCTTGCGCGGCTGGCCGTTGTAAAGTTGTCCCAGGCCGGGGATCAGGCTCAGGGTCCCCGCCAGCCAGGGACTTCGAGGCGGCATGCCCTCCGGCAGCCGCGCGACGAACGGAGAGAAAAGGCTCGCGGCCAGGCGGCGCCCGGCGGCCGAGGCGCTTTCGAGCCGGGCGGCCATCGCCAAGCGAGCCTTCGAGGCGGGCTTTTCGGCCAGCCAGGCCTCCAGCCGCGGGTCCCCTTCGACCGCGAGCCGGCCCTGGCACCGAAGGCATCGGGCGGCGTCGTCCAGATTGTTGAAGCCGCAGATAGGACAGGTCTTCATCCGGCGGGAACGGTTCGGCCGATCGGCTTGAACCGCCTCACGATGTTAGTTTCCTGAGATGTCCGGCGCCACTCCCCCCCCCACGCTGATTCTGGCCGGGCCGACGGCGGTTGGGAAGACGGAGCTGGCCGTGGAGTTGGCGCGCCGCCACGGCTACGAGCTTGTCTCGGCCGACTCCATGCAGGTCTATCGCGGGCTGGAGATCGGCACGGGCCAGCCGACCCCCGAGCAGCTCCGGGGAGTTCCCCTCCATGGCTGCGGCGCCCTTGACCCGGCCGAGCCCTTCAGCGTCAAGCACTTCGTCGACCTGTGCGCCGAGTACGCTCAGGCCATCCGAAGCCGGGGGCGGACGCCGCTCTTCGTTGGCGGCTCCGGGATGTACCTGCGCGCCCTCCGATGGGGCCTGTTCGAGGCCCCCCCTGTCCCAATCTCCTTGCGGCGGCGACTCCGGAAAGACGTTGAGACGCTCGGCGTCCAGGCGCTTCACGCGCGACTGAGCCGGCTGGACCCGGCGGCCGCCGGGCGTATCCCGGCCACTGATCCCGTCCGGATCGTCCGCGCCTTGGAAGTGGCCGAGACGAGCGGGAGGTCCATCACCTCGCTCCAGACCCAATGGCCGGCGCGACGAGCGCGTTTTCCTCACCGGTTGATCGTGTTGACCTGCCCGCGCCCGGCCTTGGCCCGAAGGATCAATCGGCGCGTTGAAGCGATGCTCGCCAAGGGCTGGATCGAGGAAGTCCGGCGACTCCTGGAATCGGGCCGGGACCCCACCCTTCATTGTTTCAAGGCCCTGGGCTATCGGCAGGTCCTCAGCCATCTGGCCGGCGGGATGACCCGCCCGGCCCTGGTCGCCGAGATTCAGGCCAAGACCCGCCAGTTCGCCCGGAGGCAATTGACCTGGCTCCGCAAGGAGGCCGACGCCCGATGGATCGCACATGGGGGGGAGGACCCCCTCCAGGCGCTCTCGGCCGCCGAGAATTGGCTTGCGGCGGCCGCCCCCGAGCCTTTATGATCCCTTCCGGTTGAGTCCGGGTTGTTGAGACAACTTTGAGCTGAATCGGGCCGGGGGGCCGAAAACAGGGCCGAGACTCTAGCCCCGGCGGACGGGAGGCTTCGCCGGGCCGGAAAGGGAACCGATCCCCTTTTTTGAAGCCGGGCGGACCCTCAATCCGGTTGCCGCCTGTTCAGGGCTCAAATTATAAAGTAGATCAGGGTTGTGAGGTGGCCAGATGTCCAAAACCGTTATGAATCTCCAGGACAGCTTTCTCAATCAGGTCCGGAAGGACAATGCCGAGATCAAAATGATTCTTCTGGATGGGACGACCCTCGTCGGCACCGTCCGCGGCTTTGACAGTTTTACGGTGATCGTAGCCAGCGGCGGCTCCCAGCACCTGGTCTATAAGCACGCGATCGCCCATATCGTCAGCCGTCGGTTCCCCACCCGGCGCGAATCCCGCCCTCCGGCTGAGGACCAGGCCCCGGTCGAAAAAGACGCCGGGGCTCCCGTCAAGCCCGAGGGATTCAACACCCTGAACCTGTCGAGCGTCGTTGTCTCCGAATGAGGCGAAGGGGGCGGCCTAGGGTGCTGTTCGGCTCGCGCCGATCGGGTCGGGGGCCCGATTAACCTTGAAATTGAATCCGAGCCTTCGAGAATCATCCATTTAGACGATCGAACATCCGCCCCGGAGGTGATGGACCATGAGCAACCGTATCTCCGGACTGAACCGGCGACGATTCCTGAAGACAGGCCTGCGCGCGGCAGCCGGAGCCGCCGCCCTCGGGAGCGGCCTTTCGAAGGCGGCCCTTCCCGGCTCCAAGGAAATCCCCCTGACGGGGACCATCCCGACGCGCCCCTTCGGCAAAACGGGCCACACGCTGCCGGTCCTGGGCCACGGCGGCTCGGCGATGGTTCAGCAGTTCATCGCCGCCTATGGCGCCCGATTGCTGCCGGACGACGAGCTGGTGGCCATGGTGCGTCAGGGCTTCGACAAGGGGATCCGCTACTTCGACACGGCGAGAGTCTATGGCAAGAGCGAGGGCCTGATGGGGCGCGCGCTCAAGGACGTGCGCGATCAGGTCTATGTGGCCACGAAGGTGGCGGTCAGCCGGCCGGAGGACGTCCGGCGCAGCGTTGAAACCTCGCTCACGGAGCTTCAAACCGATTACGTCGACGCCATGCAGATTCACAGCCCCGTCATCGAACGGGCCGGCGTCCAGGGAGCGATGGCCGTCCACGCCGAGCTGCTGAAGCTGCGGGAAGAAGGCTTGCTCCGCTTCATCGGCCTGACGACCCACGTCGCCTTTGAAAACGTCTATGAACTGATCGCCACCGGCGGCTTCGATCAGGTCCTGCTCGGCTACGGTTATTTCCCGCGCGAACTGACCGGCCTGCTCTCTGACCGCAAGCGTATGTGGCGGGAGAAATGCCTCGCCAAGGCCCATGAACTCCAGATGGGGGTCGTGGCCATGAAGGTCCTGGGGGCCGACATCTTCAGCCATAACGCGACCAATCTGGTGCCGGACTACGAAGAGGCCGCGCGCGACCGTTTGGCCGCCGCCGCCGTTCGCTGGGTTCTCAGCGATCCGCGCGTCTCCGTGCTCAATATCGGCGTCAGCTATCCCGACGACATCGACCGCAACATCCGGACCCTGGCGGGCGATCTGACGCTCACCAACGAGGATCGCGCGCTCCTGGCCGACTATAGCGCCCGCGCCTTTGAGACCGAGCGCGTCAAGGCCATGCGCGTGGCCTGAGGCCGCCGGTTTCGGCCTCATGGGGGCGACTCCCGAAGTGGCACTTCTCCCGGGAAGTTGATTCTCTGCGGGCGGCTCGTCGCCGGAGGAGGGCGGCTCCGTTGAGGCGATTTGATCGAATCTGCAAACCCGGCATCGTTTACGGATCGGCGGCGGGGGAATCCCTCGAACTGGACCTCTACCTGCCGGTCCCGGCCAAAAACGAGAGCGGGCCGGCGCCTCCCCGGCCGATCATCGCTTATTTCCACGGCGGCGGCTGGGTCAGCGGATCCCGCGGCGGCCCTTCGGCCGTGAGCTTCGCCCTCGAGATGGCCGCCGAAGGTCTCGCCGTCGCCTGCGTCGGCTATCGGCTGGGGTCGGCCCACCCGGCCCCGGCGGCGATTCTGGACTGCCGCCTTGCCGTCGGGTGGTTGCGCGCCCACGCCGCCGAGAATGGCCTCGATCCGGAGAGGATCGTCGTCATGGGGAATTCCGCCGGCGGTCATTTGGCCGCCATGGTCGGCCTGATCCGCTCGGCCGACCGGTTGGGATCGATCCATCTGGACGGGGGCTCGGAGCGGGTCCAGGCGGTCGTCAGCCTTTGCGGGATCAGCGACGTGGAAGTGCTCGTCGGGGGGGACTGTTCCAAGCCGTGGGCCGAGGCTTGGATTCCCGCCCACCTCGCCGACCGAGCCGGTCTCGCCCGCCAATGTTCTCCGCTGCGCCACGTGAGGTCGGATGCCCCTCCTTTTCTTCTCATCCACGGCGACGCGGACTCCCACGTCCCCTACGATCAAGCGGTTCGGCTCCACGACGGCCTCAAGGCCATGGGGGCGCCGTCGGAGCTGGCTACCCTCCGGGGCGCAGATCACTTCCTGGGCATCATGGGCCCACCGTGGGTCCAGCGGGCGGTCCGGCGGGCCCGGCGGCGCTTCTTCCGGCGTCTGGGGCTCTATGATGCCGCTCACGACGAAGCAGCGTAACGCGCCCCCTCGCCATGCTTGCGGCGAACGGGGCTCGCATCGATGACGGGGCGGCCGTTGGGCGTCCCATCGCGTCTCGTTGCGCGCGGCGCCGCCGGGGCGTAAAATGCGCCTGCCGATGGGCGTCTCTTCCCCCGCTGAAATGCTTACCGCCGAGCGCTTCAAGGCGCTTGAAACCCTCGAGCGCGTGCGCGCCATCGACGCCGCCTTCGGGGATAAGGCCCTCTTGCTGGCGAGCATGCAGAAGCCTTCCGGCGTCTTGATGCACATGATCCATCGTCTATCGGCGCGGACCCTGATTCTGTTTGTGGACACGCAATTCCACTTTCCCGAGACCCTGGCCCTGCGAGACGAGTTCGCCGAACGCTACGGGCTCCGGATCAAGACCGTTTATCCCGAGATCAACCCGGACCAGCAACGCCGCAAGTACGGCGTGGACCTCTACAACTACGTCGACGGCCAGCCCGAATGCTGCGAACTCCGCAAGGAACGGCCTTTCGTCAAGGCCGCCCTCCAATACGGCATTCAGGCCACGATCGCCGGCCTGCTCCGCGCCGAAGGCGGCTCGCGCGGCCGCGTCCCGCCGATCGGCCATGATCCGCGCCTCAACGCCGCCGTCTTTCATCCCCTGTTCGACTGGACCTTCGAGATGATCGACGCCTACACCGAGGAGCACGGCCTGCCGGTTCACCCCCTCTACGCTCAAGGCTACCTGAGTCTGGGCTGTTCCCCCTGCACGACCCCGGTCGCCCCCGGCGAGGATCGGCGAGCCGGTCGCTGGCGACATCTGCGGGCCGAAGACGGCCGCAAGCCCGAGTACTGCAACATCAACTTCTCCGATCTGGGCGAGGGGATTTGAAAACCCCTGAAGGCCGATCCTCACGCTGCGGGCCGGGGCGATGACCAGCGGCTACGACGCGACCTACGGCCGATGGAAACGGGACCCGCATGCCTTCTGGGCCGAAGCCGCCGCCGATATCCATTGGGACCAACCCTGGCGGACGGTTTTCGACGCCTCCGAAGCTCCAATCTACCGATGGTTCCCGGGCGGGCGGCTGAACACCTGCTACAACTGTCTGGATCGCCACGTGGCCGCCGGCCGCGCCGATCAGCTTGCCCTGATCTATGACAGCCCCGTCACGGGCGTCGTCGGCCGCTGGACTTATCGTGAACTCACCCACGAGGTCGCGCGTCTGGCCGGTGGGCTGCGCCGGTTGGGGGTGCGCGCGGGCGACCGGGTCATCCTCTACCTGCCGATGGTGCCCGAGGCCGTCATCGCGATGCTCGCCTGCGCGCGGATCGGCGCCATCCATTCGGTCGTCTTCGGCGGTTTCGCGGCCAATGAACTGGCCGCGCGCATCGACGACGCCGAGCCCCGCCTCGTCTTGTCCGCCTCTTGCGGCGTCGAGCCCGGCCGCGTCGTCGCTTATAAACCCCTCCTGGATGAGGCGATCCTGATGGCCCGCGCCAAGCCGGAACGGTGCGTGATCCTTCAGCGGCCGCAGGCGCGCGCGGACCTGTCCCGCCCCGGCGATCTGGATTGGGGCGAAGCCTTCGCCTCGGCCGAGCCCGTCGGCTGCGAGCCCGTCGAAGCCACTGACCCCCTTTATATCCTCTACACCTCCGGCACGACCGGCCGACCCAAGGGCGTCGTGCGCGACAACGCCGGCCACATGGTGGCCCTCAAATGGAGCATGCGGCACATCTACGGGGTGGAGCCGGGCGAGGTCTTCTGGGCGGCCTCTGACGTGGGCTGGGTCGTCGGCCATTCCTATATCGTCTATGCGCCGCTGCTCCACGGCTGCACGACCGTTCTCTATGAAGGCAAGCCCGTCGGCACCCCCGATGCCGGGGCGTTCTGGCGCGTGATCGCCGAGCACGGCGTCGCCGTGCTCTTCACCGCCCCGACGGCCTTTCGGGCCATCAAGCGCGAGGACCCCGACGGGCACTTTATCCGGCGATACGATCTCTCCCGATTCAGGACGCTCTTCCTCGCCGGCGAACGGGCCGACCCCGACACCGTCCAATGGGCCGAACGCCAGCTCGGCCGCCCGGTCATCGACCACTGGTGGCAGACCGAAACCGGCTGGCCCATCGCGGCCAATTGCGTCGGCCTGGGGGCGCTCCCCGTGAAATACGGTTCCCCGACAAAGGCCGTTCCCGGCTACGACGTCCGCGTCGTCGACGCGCACGGGCACGAGGTCCCGGCGGGCCGGACCGGCGCCCTGGCGATCCGACTGCCGCTCCCCCCCGGTTGCCTTCCCACGCTCTGGAACAACACCGAGGGCTACGTCGAGAGCTACCTCAAGGAGTTCCCGGGTTTCTACAAGACCGCCGACGCGGGCTATCAAGACGAGGAAGGCTACCTCTACGTCATGAGCCGGACCGACGACATCATCAACGTCGCCGGCCATCGCCTCTCGACGGGGGCCATGGAAGAGGTGCTCGCCGGCCATCCGGACGTGGCCGAGTGCGCCGTGATCGGCGCGGCCGACGAGATCAAGGGCCAAGTCCCCGTTGGTTTCGTCGTCTTGAAGGCGGGCGTCCGGCGCCCGGGCGAGGAAATCGTCGGCGAGTTGGTGGCCCTCGTCCGGGGAAAAATCGGACCGGTGGCCGCCTTTAAGCAAGCCGCCATCGTCGAGCGCCTGCCGAAGACCCGCTCGGGGAAAATTCTCCGGGGAACCATGCGCAAAATCGCCGACGGGGAACCCTATAAGACTCCCGCCACGATCGACGACCCCGCCATCCTGGGAGAAATCGGCGCGGCCCTTGGAACGCTCGGCTACCCTCGATCGCGTTCTTAGCCGACTGCGCCGGTCTTGAATTCGCCCGTCGAGCTCGCCCGGCAGCCCTCCCCCTCGGTCACGCCGGGGTCCCCGTCTGCGGCTTCGGCGCCCCGGGCTGGACCAGGTCGTGCACCCGGACGAGCCCGACGCAGCGACCCCGCCGATCCAGAACCGGCAGAACCGAGATTTGCGTCGGCCGATTTTCCATCAGCTCGAGGGCCTGCGAGGCGAGCAGATCGGCCTGAATGGTCACGGGCCGCGGCGTCATGATGTCCCGCGCGCGGAGGCTGAAAAACTCCTCTCGGCGGGAGAGCGCCCGCCGGATGTCCCCATCGGTGATGATGCCGGCCAACCGGGCTCCGCGACGATCCCGGAGGATGTTGACCGCGCCCAAGCGGCTCCGCGTCAAGAGGTCGGTGATCTCGACGATCGGCGTCTCCGGATAGGCGGTCGGGTTCTCGACCCCGCCGTGCATCACGTCGCGCACCCGCAGCAGGAGCCGTCGACCGAGTTGGCCCCCGGGATGGACCAGCGCGAAATCCTCCGGCCGGAAGCCGCGTTGCTCCGAAAGCACGAGAGCCAGGGCGTCCCCCAGGGCGAGCATCGCGATCGTGGAGCTCGTCGGCGCCAGATTCATTCGGCAGGCCTCGCGCCGGATCACAACCGGAAGCACGACGTCAGCGGCTTTGGCCAGCGGCGAGGCCGCATCTCCCACCAGGGCGATCAAGCGCGCCCCGACGCGCCGAATCGTCGGCAAATTCGATAGAATCTCAATCGTGGCCCCGCTATAGGAGAGGGCCAGAACGACGTCGCGCCGGTCGAGCACGCCCAGGTCCCCGTGAATGGCATCCCCCCCATGCAGGAAAACGGCCGTCGTTCCGGTGGCGTTGAGCGTGGCGACGATCTTCTGGCCGATCAGCCCCGATTTGCCGACGCCCGTCACAACCACCTTCCCGCGCGCCCGCAGGATCAGCTCGACGGCTCGATCAAAACGTTTATCCAGCCCGCCGAGCGTCAGCTCGATCGCCAGCCGTTCCTCCTCCAGGATCTCTCGCGCGCGGGCGACCGTTCTCAGGCGGGGCATACGGCGGGGAAACCGGGACATCGGCGAGGGCGGGCCCGACGCCGTCCAGAGCGGCCGGGTCGGGCCCGGCTCGCGTCGCCGACGAGAATTACAGAGGCTTGCCGGAGATTCAAGCCGCCCCCGGCTCGCCGGGCTCCGCCCCCCGCAGCTCCTTTTCGCGCACCTGCCATTTCCCAGGTCCCATGGGCCTCAACCCTCCGCCGGCTTCGATCTCCCTCAAGCCTGATCCATGCGCGCCGACAAACGTGCCCAAGCCGCTCGCCGCGTTGAGGAACTTGAGGCCCTGATCCAGGCCGACCCTGACGATCGCGACCTTTGGTTCCTGCTCGGCAAGGCCCTCCTTGACGCCGAGCAGCCCGTTCAAGCCATCGAGCGCCTGGCCGAGGCCGCCCGCCGCAATCCGGGCCTTGCGGCGATTCGTCGCCTCTGGGGCGAGGCCCTCCGCGCGGCCGGCCGCCCCGCCGAGGCGCGTCAGGTCTGGACCGACGGCATTGCGCTCGCCGAGCGCACCGGCGACCTCCAGGCGGGCAAGGAGATGAAGGCTTTGCTGCGAAAAATTGAGCCTTAAGCTGGGGTGCAACGAATTCTCAGCGGCCCGGCAACGAGTTGCCGACGGCGCCTACCATGACGCTTGTCACGCGGTTCGCCTGGCCGTAAACTTCTGGGTTCGTCCCCTCGTTGGAGTTGTCTTGATGCCCCTCCAGCCTGAGCCCGCCCAATCGATGCGCCCCCCCAGCCCTTCGCCACGCTCCCGCGGTCGAATCCTCGTCGCGGACCGATACACCGAGGAAGGGCTCCAAATCCTCGGCGCGGGGGGGGAGTTCGACGTCCAATATGAGCCTGAGATCACGCCGGAGCGGCTGGCCGAGGTGATCGAGGACATAGACGCTCTCGTCATTCGCAGCCGTTGTCGGGTGACCGGAGATACGCTCGCTCGCGGCGAGCGGCTCAAGGTCATCGGCCGGGCCGGCGTCGGGCTCGATAACGTCGACGTGGGCGCGGCGACCGAGCGCGGCGTCATCGTCATGAACACGCCCGAAGGGAACACCCTCTCAACGGCCGAGCACGCCATTTCGATGATGCTGGCGCTCGTCCGTCGCATCCCGCAGGCCGACGCCACCATGAAGCAAGGGCGCTGGGACAAGGGGGCCTTCACCGGCTCGGAACTCCACGGCAAGACTCTCGGGATCATCGGGCTGGGCAAGGTCGGCTCGGCCGTGGGCGCGCGGATGGCCGCCTTCGGAATGCGCATCGTGGGCTACGACCCCTACGTGACGCACGCCGTGGCCGAGCGAGTTGGCGTTGAGAAGGTCGAGATCGACGAACTGTGTCGGCGGGCCGACGTGATCACCATCCACGCCCCTCTGAACAAGGAGACGCGGGGACTGATCAACGCTCGCCGGCTCAGTCTCATGAAACCCGCGGTCTTTCTGGTCAATTGCGCCCGAGGGGGGATCGTTGACGAAGCCGCCCTGATCGACTCGCTCCGCTCGGGTCGGCTGGCGGGGGCCGCCCTGGATGTCTTCGACGCCGAACCTTTGCCGGCGGATCATCCCCTCCGGGGGCTCGAAAACGTCGTGCTGACGCCGCACGTGGCCGCCTCGACGACCGAGGCTCAAGGAAAGGTGGCCTCCGAGGTCGCCCGCCAGGTCGTCGAGGCCCTCCGGGGCGGAATGATCCGCAACGCCGTCAACGCCCCCTCGTTGGATCCCCTTCAGGCCGAGCGGCTGGCCCCGGCGATGGACCTTGCCGAGCGGTTGGGAAAATTCATGAGCCGGTTCTGCCCCGCGCCGGTCGAACGCATCGAGGTCCTTTACTCCGGCACGCTGGCCGAGCCCCCGCTGGCCCCGACGACGACGGCGCTGATCAAGGGCTATCTCCTGCCGCAGCTCAACACGAGCGTCAACTTCGTGAACGCGCCTTTCCTGGCCAAGAGCCGCGGCATCGAAGTCGTCGAGAGCAGCTCGACGGAAACCTACGATTACTCGGGGCTCATCACCGTCAAGTGCCGCAGCGCGAACGGCGAGGAGAACGCCATCAGCGGCACCCTCTTCCGAGGCGGACGCCCCCGCCTGGTCATGGTCAACGGCAAGCACTGCGACGTGACGCCCGAGGGGCACATGCTCGTCATCCAGAACCGGGACGTCCCCGGCATCATCGGCGCCGTGGGGACGGCCCTCGGCCGAGCCCGCATCAACATCGCCGACATGACCTGGGGGCGCGAGGGGGCCAGCAACGAGGCCACGACCGTCATCAATGTCGATGAGGAAGTCCCTCCCGCCGTCCTGGAAGAGATCCGATCGATCGAGAACATCCTCTCGGTCCAGTCGATCCTGATCTGAGGGTTCTTCTCACGCCCCGGCGGCTCGCCCCCCGGCGCCTGGACCGCTACTTGAGAGCTGCCGTGACGGCGCGGCCGGCCAGATAGAGCGCGAAAAGGCACAGCAGCGCGCCGGAAAAGAGATTGACCCCCCGCAGGAACCCCGGCGTCACCCGACGCCGCGCCCAGGCCAACACCGAAACGAGGAAAGCCACCCAGGCGAGCGCCCCCGAACCGACGCCCGCCAATCGCCACCAGGGCGCCGGCCGTGAGGTCTCGGCCGTGAAGCGCGCGGCCTGAGCCATCCAGAAGGCTACCGTCATCGGATTGGCCAGCGTCAACGCCAGGCCGAGCAGATAGGTCCGAAGCGCGACTGTCGATCGGCGAAGACCCCGCGCCGAGGGGGGAGCCGACGTCGGACACGCGCGCGATTGCGGCGTCGTCAGGGCCGCCGTCACGACGGGGCGGATCGCCGAGCGGAGCGAATGAGTTCCCAGCCACGCCAACATCCCGCCGGCCAGAACGAAGGCGGCCGTCGAGCCGACCCGCGAACGCAACAGGCCCGTCGCCAGCTCCGCCGCCGTCAGGCAGAGCGTGAAATACACACAATCGGCCGAAACGGCCCCGCATCCCAGGCTCAGGGCCGAGAGGGGCCCGATCGTCAACCCGCGCCGGATAATCTCGATGTTGATCGGACCGATCGGGGCCGCCGCCCCCAGGCCGATCAAGAACGCCCCGCTGAAGAGTGCCCACGCCTGAGCGTCCATCGTGTCCGAGGCTTTCCGTCCAGCGCGTTCGTTCCGGGGACGACGCGCCCCGCCAGTAGAAAAAGCCGAGGGCAGGCCGTCAATTCAATCCCGTTGATGGGCCCGCCGGGTTGCGCTAGTTTCGATGCGGTGACCCCCCCTTGGTCCCTAGTCCCACGCCGAGCGAGTCCAACGGCTGCGCTCGGGCCGAGGTGATGACACCATGGACCTGAACTATACGCCCGAAGAAGAGGCCTTCCGGCTGGAGGCCCGCCGCTGGATCGACGCCAATCTGGCCGAGGAATTCAAGCGCGGGGCCGACACCGGGGCGCAGACCTCCAAGCGCGCCCGCGTCGGCTGGTACAAGAAGCTGGCCGAGAAAGGCTGGCTCTGCGCCAGTTGGCCCAAGGAGCACGGCGGGCCCGGCTGGACGCTCGCCCAGCAGGTCATCTTTCAGGAGGAAGCCAGCGCTCAGGGCGCCCCCGGCGTGGATATGGGCGTCTATATGGTCGGTCCCTTGCTCATCGAGTATGGGACCGAGGAGCAGAAAACCCGTTTCCTCCCGCCCATCGCGCGGGCCGATCTCCTGTGGTGCCAGGGTTACTCGGAGCCCAACGCGGGCTCCGACCTGGCTAATCTGGCTCTCCGGGCCGACCGCGACGGCGATGACTACGTCCTTAACGGCCAGAAGATCTGGACCAGCGGCGCCAACGAAGCCGACTGGATATTCCTCCTGGCCCGCACCGATCCTCACTCCGAGAAGAAGCAGACGGGCATCTCCTTTCTCGTCGCGCCGATGAACTCCCCCGGCATCCGAATCCAGCCGATCAAGCAGATCACCGGCGAATCCCACTTCTATGAAACTTTCTTCACCGATGTCCGCGTTCCCGTGACCCATCGAATCGGCAACGAGAACGAGGGCTGGACGCTCGCCAAACGCCTGCTCTTTCACGAGCGGGTCGGCCTTGGGGCGGCGCGTTCCTTCCGCAAGACGCTGCTCAAGCTGACCGAATACGCCCGGCGCGTCCGAGTCAACGGCGGGGCCGCCATCGAGGACCCCCTGATCCGTTCCCGTCTGGCGCAGCTCTACATTGAGCTCGACGCCCTGCGGGCGGTCGATTACCGCCGCCTGACCCAACTGTTGCGCGGCGAAATGCCCGGCCCGGAATCCAGCATCATGAAGCTTTACGGCAGCGAACTCTTCCAGCGCATGACCGATCTGGCCCTGGACATCCTCGGCCCGGCCGCCGTGCTTTGGCAGGATCGGGCGCTCAAGGACCTCGAAGACGGCTGGCCGAAGATGGCCGTCGGCAGCCGCGCCTGGTCGATTTTCAGCGGCACGAACGAAATCCAGCGCAACATCATCGCCCAGAACGTGCTCGGCATGCCGCGCTGAGCCGACCGCCGCCGCCTCCGAGAGGACACCCCCGTCATGAACTTCGCCTTCTCCGACGAGCAGGAGATGCTCCGCCAGAGCGCGCGCGACTTTCTCAAGACGCATTCCTCCCTGGAACGCGTCCGTCGCATGCGCGAGGACACGATCGGCTTTTCCCCCGAACTCTGGCGTCGCATGGCCGAGGCCGGATGGCTCGCGGCCGTCTTCCCGGAGGCCTACGGGGGCCTCGGCCTCGGTTACGTGGATCTGATCTGTATTCAGGAGGAACTCGGGGCGGGGCTGACCCCGGAGCCGATCCTGAGCACCGTGACGCTCGGCGGTAACGCCGTCCTCTTCGGCTGCAACGAGGCTCGCAAACAGGACCTGCTCCCCCGGATCGGCGCCGGGGAGCTGATGATGACCCTGGCCGCCTACGAGTTGGAGGGGCGGTACGACCTCAGCCGGGTCGAGACGACGGCGACCGCGACGGGCGCCGGGTTCGCTCTCAGCGGGCAAAAGTGCTTCGTCCCCGAAGCCGATACCTCGGACAAGCTCGTCGTCAGCGCCCGCGTGAAGGCAGGCGCCGCCAAAGGCGATGCCGTGACGCTTTTCCTCGTCGACGCCGAATCCTCTGGGCTCGCCCTCAGCCCCATCCGCACGGTCGATGGTCGGCGGCGCTCCCAGGTCACCCTTCAGGAAGTAGAGGTTCCCGCCGAGGCCGTCCTCGGCGGCGTCGGCCAGGGGCTTGAGATTCTGGAGAAAACGATCGACCGCGCCATCGTGGCGCTCTGCGCCGAGATGGTCGGCGGGATGCAGGCCGCCCTGGACATGTCGGTGGCGTATTCCCGCGAGCGCGTGCAGTTCGGGCGGCCGATCGGTTCCTTCCAGGCGCTCAAGCATCTGGCGGCCAACATGTACGTGACGCTGGAGACCGCCCGCTCGGCCACCTATTACGCCGCCATGGCGATCGACGGGGATCAACCCGACGCCCGCGCGGCGGTCTCCTGCGCCAAGGCCCTCTGCTCCGACGGCTATCTCCAGATTTCCAAGGCGGCCATTCAGATGCACGGCGGGATCGGCTTCACCGAAGAGCACGACGTTCATCTCTACTACAAACGAGCCCTCGCCGCGAACGTCACCTTCGGCGATGCGGCGTTCCACCGCGATCGCTACGCTCGCGTGAAGGGTTTTTGAGCGCGCCCCTCCGGCGGCCGCCGTCCCTGATCCGGTCCTTCCGCCCAATTAGGGGTTAACCGAGGCCGCTCTCTCCGCTATACTTGATGGGAGCCCCCTCTTTTGAGGGGGAACCGGCTCTCCTGTCCGATGAGGAAGGCGATGACCCACGTCCGTCGTGCCGCCCGATCCCGATGGAGACGCGGCATTCTCTCGGCCGGGGCGGGGGCGCTCCTGCTCGCCGCCGCCTGGGTGGAGGCGCATATCCGCATCAGCACGGATATCAATTGGAGCGAGCACGTCCGCCCGATCCTCCGGGAAAAATGCATGTCCTGTCACAATCCCCACGGTCTCGCCCGCGCGGTCAATCTGACGATCTATGGCACTGACACGACCCCGGGGGCCTGGAGCTGGTTTAAGTCGATCGAGGAGGAGGTCCTGACGCATCGGATGCCTCCCTGGCAGGCCGATCCTCGGTTTGAGCGATACGCCAACGAACGCCGGCTGACGCCGGAGGAAATCCAGATCATCAAGCAATGGACCGAAGGGGGCCGGCCCCAAGGACCGCTCCGGAACCTCCCCCCCCCGCCGGAATACGCCGAACGGGATTGGATCCTGGGGACGCCCGATCGGGTCTTCGAATTGCCGGAGCCCCACGTCATCCCGGCCGATAAGTCCACCGACTACGTGGTCGCGCGATTTCCCGTCTCGCTTGAAGGAGACGCCTGGATCACCGGCTATGAGTTCTTCCCGGGAACGCCCAGCATCGTCCACACGATGATGGCCTTCATCGAGGACCCGGCCGGCTTGGAGCCCGAGGCGATCGAGATGGAGGTTCAGGCGCAGTACGACCCGCTGGCTCCCGAGGCCGCCGCCGAACCCAAACGCCTGCGCCCGATGCCCGTCGGGCGGCATTTTCTCGGTCAATGGGTCCGGGGGGACGCCCCCGTCCTGCTCCCCGACGAGGCGGGACGAAAGCTGCGCGAGGGGTCAACGATCGAGCTGCGCATCTGGTACGCCAAGCTGGGGATGGAGGACGAGGGGAAGCCCTTCACCGATCAATCGCGGCTGGGGATCAACTTGGCCGATCAGCCCGTCGATATTCTGGTGGAATCCCGCCAGGTCACGGCTCCGCCGTTCGTCGTCAAGGCCGGCGAAGCCAACCATGAAGTTCGCGCTTCCTTCACGATAGAGGAAAACGCCCGTCTTCTGGGCTTGCACCCGCGCCTCGGCTGGTTGGGCAAGGATTTGCGGATTCAGGCGATCTACCCCGATGGGCTCGTCAAACCG
Organism: uncultured Candidatus Sumerlaeota bacterium; assembly: GCA_964463045.1. Taxonomy (GTDB): domain Bacteria; phylum Sumerlaeota; class Sumerlaeia; order MVZB01; family JAJFLK01; genus CAYXAU01. The sequence continues at coordinate 161,129 of CAYXAU010000001.1, forward strand.
CTCCTCTGGATCCCGAAGTTCAATTACCGCTGGTTGTCGTCGTTTCACTTTGAAGCGCCCGTCCCGGCTCCCGCCGGCACCGTGCTCGAATTCGTCGCCCACTTCGACAACTCACGAGACAACTGGAACAATCCCTATTATCCCCCCAAAGACGTGGCCTCCGGCGACGGCCCCTTCGACCAAACCTTCTTCGCCTGGGTCGATTACGCCCTGGAGGATCACCTGATCGTGGCCACGCCGACACCCACGCCGCGACCCGAACAACCGGTCGCCTCCGGCATGCTCGTCCAGGGGCTGCTGCCGGATCTGGATGATCTCGAAGAAACCATCGACGCCAAGAGTTTCTTTGAAAAACTCTTCGCCGAGAGCGATCCCGCGGCGGCGGGCTCGGCCGAATCGCCGGCGCCGCCGGCGACTCCGGAGGCCCGGACCTATTGGTGTCCGATGCGGACCCGGCCCGCCGGCCCCGGCTGCGAGAAGGATTACGCCGCCCCGGGCCGCTGCGAAACCTGCAACATGGAGATCGTCCCCAAGGAAGACGTGCTTGCCCGTTACGAGAATCAATTCGCCGCGGCGCATACCGAATGGCGCTTGTCGCGCGAGGGCCAAGAGGAAGTCTACTGGTGTCCCAACCGCGGGCGCGAAGATCACGAGATGAAGGATTATAGCGCCGAGGGCTATTGCGAGGTTTGCGGGCGCCGCTTGGTTCACCGCAGTCGCTTCGAGCGGGTCCGTCAATATGTCGATCCCGCCGACGGAAAGGTCTATTACGGCCCCGGGCTCTCCCCCACGTCGCTTCAACCGGTTCAATCGGCCGGCCACATGGATCACAACCCCGTCCACGGCGGGCTCTTCATCATGGCCGATAACCTCTACCATCATCTCGAGGCCCTCCTCGTCGCGCCCGACGAGGTCCGCCTGTTCTTTTACGACGACTTCAAGGCCCCGCTCGATCCGCGCAATTTCAAGGGGGAGATCGTCATCGAATCCTTCGACGAAACGACCGAAACCGTCACGGAGTCCGTCTATCGGTTGAGCCACGAGCGCGAACTCGACCCCCATATGACGGCGCGGATCGATCCGGTTACGGAGTTCCCGGTGGTCATTCGCGCGCGAGTCATCCTCGCCGGCGAACCCGCCATCTTCGACTTCCCCTTCGATCAGTTGACCCCGCAGGTCGAGGAGCCCATCGAGCCCGCCCCGGTCTTCCTCCATACCCACGCCACGTATCTGCCGCCGTCCATCCCGGAGACCGTCGGGGAGATCGTGGCGGAGATTCGCAAGCGGGAGGCCGCGCTCGTCGAGATCATCCGGACGGAGAACTGGCTCGCCATTCACGCCCCGGCCTACGACACCTTCCATCTGGTCGAGGCGCTGCGCGGGCTCCGCTCCGGGCTCTCCGGCCGGGACCAGGGGCGGCTCCTGCGGGCGATCGCCCAGCTCAAGACCGCCGCCGATCGGCTGGACCGCGCCGGCGACGCTCGCGACGCCGGCCGCGTCGGCGTCCGCATGCGCGACTACCAGCAGGCCGTCGCCGAGCTTATCGCCTTGTTCCCTTCGCCCTGAATTCAGCCGGACGAATTTTCAGCGGCGACGGGCTGGGGGCCCCTCCGGCGCTGAAGTCTCGCCGTCGAAAGTCCCCGGGCGGAACGCTCAGGGCCCTCTCGCGCGGGACCGTCGCGCGGCTCAGCAGGCGAGCGGCTCGGGATATCCGTTCGTTCTCGGAACGCGGACCTGGAACCGGACCTTCAAGCGGTCCTCGGCGATCGCCCGGCAGGCCTCCACGTCCACCTCCGGCAGCGCCAGCAGCTTAAGGCGCACGTCCGGAACGTGCTTTTTGACCTCTCGCGTAAAGGCGAGCATCGCCTCGAACGAATCGCGCGGGTTGGCTGGGCAGGAAATCCGGTTATAGGTCTCCCGGTCGTGCGCGTTCATCGTCACAACCACGCTGTCGAACAGGCCCGCGAACTCTGGAGCCACGTTGCGTCCATGTATCAGGTTGGCGTGCCCGTTGGTGTTGAGGCGGACTCGGAACCCTCGACCCTTCAGCGCGCGGGCCAGCTCCAGCACGACATCCAGCCGCAGCGTCGGCTCTCCCAGGCCGCAGATCACGAACTCCTCGTAGCGTTCCGGCTCCTGGATCGCCGCCAGGAGGGCTTCGGCTGAGGGCTCCCCCGGAAGCTTCAGATAATGGCCGTAAAGGTGATAGTCCCCGTTGCGTTCGCAGTAACAGCAGTCGTTCGTGCAACGGTTGGTGACGTTGAGATAAATGCGGCGGCGGATGGCGTAAGCCAGGGCCGGGGCGGCCTGCTCCGGCAGGCCATAAAGCCTCCGGGCATTACACGTCGTGATCCTCGCCACGTCCTGATAGGTGAACCCCGTCAGGTCGGCTAACTCCTTGGCCGTGAACTTGAGATACGAAGGCTCGTTGCGCCGTCCCCGCTTGCGTTGCGGCGGCAGATAGGGAGCGTCCGTCTCCAGCACGAGCCGATCGAGCCCCGTCCGCTTGAGCGTCTCCCGCAATCGCCCGGCGTTGGGATAGGAAATGGCGCCGCCGACCCCAAGGTAGAACCCGAGGTCGAGCAGGCGACGAGCGTCCTCGAACGTCCCGGAAAAACAGTGGACGACGCCTCGGCTCGCGAGCGCTTTTTCCCGCTCGAAGAGGTCGATGAGATCGCCGTAGGCGTCGCGGCAATGGAGCACGAGCGGCAGACGGAGCTCGCCCGCCAATCGAGCCTGCTCAACGAGCGCTCGGCGTTGCCGGTCCCGGCTGAAGTCGGGGTAGTGGTAGTCGAGGCCGACTTCGCCGATGGCGACGACGCCCGGCTCCCCCGCAAGGCGCCGCAGCTCCCCCAGCGCTTCCGGCTTCAAACTGCGCTCATGGTGAGGGTGAAGCCCGACGGTCGCCTTGAGACACGGATGCCGCCGGGCGAGGGCGACCGTTTGGCGGCTGGTGGCCAGGTCCTCGGCGATGCAGATCAGTTGTTCGATGCCGGCGTCGCGCGCGCGATCGAGCACGCGGTCAAGGTCCCGCGCGAACTTCCGATCGGTCAAATGAATATGAGAATCGATCAGCATGGCCGTCATTGCCGTCCGAGAGACCGGAACTCGGCCTCGGCGGCCGGTTCCATTTTAATTCCCGGCCCGGCCTCTCGCCAGCCCCCTTTCTACCCGGTTTCGCGTTCACCGCGCCGCGCCGGCCGTGGCCGCGCCGCACCGGTCCCGGAGGGCGCGGCGGCCGCTTGCGGAACCTTCCGGACTCAGGCATGTCTATCAGGGACGGCGCACAGCGATTTTCGCCACGGAGGTTCCGCCATGCGCATTCATTTGACGGTTCCGCTCCTTCTTCTGACCAGCCTGACGACGGGTCGCCTCTGGGGTCAGGCGCCGGTCACCCAAGCCCATGTGGACGGCGACGCCCAGACCGACCTGATGGTCACCGTCTATAACAACGGCTATGGCCTCGTTCGCGAGGTCCGTCGCTTCGTGATTCCGCAGGGAACCGTAGAACTGGAGTTCCGCGACGTGGCCGAACAGATCGACCCGACGTCGGTGGCCTTTAAGTCCCTCACGGCCCCCCAGGACGTCGGCATCCTCGAACAGAACTACCGTTATGACCTCCTGAGCCCGGAGACGCTGCTCAGCAAATACGTCGGCCGGACCGTCCGCGTGGAGACGCTTCTTCTTCAGAACAATTCCCACCGGCGAGAAGTCCGGGAGGGAACCCTCTTATCGACCAACGCCGGGATCATCGTCCGGTTCGGCGAGCAGATCGTGATCAACCCCGCCGGCAGCATCACGTTGGCCGAAGTGCCGCCGGACCTCCTGGCCCGTCCCACGCTCCTGTGGCTTCTCAGGAACGACCGGGCCGGCGAGCAGGAAGTCGAAACCTCCTATCTGACGAACGGTCTTAACTGGAAGGCCGACTACGTCGCCGTCATCAACGCCGAGGACACGCAGCTCGATTTGACGGGATGGGTGACGCTCATCAATCAGAGCGGGGCGACCTACCGCAACGCGCAACTCAAGCTCGTCGCGGGCGACGTCCAGCGCGTCCAGGATGAGATCCGCCGCCTGCGCGTCATGCCGGAGGCGCTGGCGGCCGCCCGCGAGGCCCCTCAGTTCGAAGAGCGCGCCTTCTTCGAATACCACCTCTACACGCTGAATCGGCGCGCCACGGTCGCCCAGCGCGAGACCAAGCAAATGACGCTCCTCGAGGGGACCGGCGTCCCCGCCCGCAAACGCTTCATGCTCGAATCTCCGCCCTGGGCGTTGCAGGCCGGTATCAAAGGCGTCGAATCCCGCAAGCTGAGCGTCATGCTCGAGTTTGAGAACAAGAAGGATCACGGCCTGGGAATTCCGCTCCCTCAGGGGCGCATCCGCGCCTACAAGGCCGATACGGACGGCTCGCTTCAGCTCATCGGGGAGGACACGATCGACCACACGCCCCGGGATGAAAGGCTGCGCCTCAAGCTCGGGGAAGCCTTTGACGTGCTCGCCGAACGCTCTCAGACGGACTTCCGCCGCCTGGCCGAACGCGTGACGGAATTGAGCTACGAGGTCCGACTCCGCAATCACAAGGAGACGGCCATCGAAGCCACGATCCTGGAGCACGTCTATGGGGATTGGACGGTCATCCGCCAGAGCCACCCCCATCAGAAGCGCGACGCGCAGACGATCGAGTTCACCGTTCCCGTCGCCGCCGGCGACGAGACCGTCGTCACATATACCGTCCGCGTCGCCTGGTGAAGCATCCGGGAACGAGTCAGCGGCCGAAAGGCCTGGCGCGCCAGGAGGGATTCGAACCCCCGACACCTAGATCCGAAGTCTAGTGCTCTATCCAACTGAGCTACTGGCGCGCGCCGTCCGTCGCGGTTCCAAGGCTAATTTACGGCGTGGCGCCGGTCCCGCGCAACCGCTTCGCCGCGGCTCTCGGCCCACCTGCGAGACTCGGGACCTTCGTCTGGACTCCGCCGCGGCGGCCGCCGTCGATCCTCCCCGCCCCCGAACTTGTCTTTTCCTTGGCCGGGCCGTGCGCGTCTATTAGTCTGGTAATCGGGACGTGAGGGCGGTCCCGCGACCCGGAGCGTCCAACCTCCCCGCGCGAGGTGAACCCCATGACTCCCGGCGTTTTCCTGGTCGTCCCCGTCGCGGGGTTCACGTGGCCGGCGCTTGTCCCGGTGGTAGCGGCCACGGCGGCGGCGCTCGGCTACAAGGTTCTGACCGAAAGCAAGGGTTGGCTCCGAGGCCGGATCACCGGCCAGCTCGAAAATCTGCGGCGGGAGTCCCTTTCGCTCGACGCCGTGCTGACCGAGGTCATCGCCGAAGACGTCGGACGCGAAGAACGGATGCAATTCCAGAAAGAGGACCTCCTCCTCGTCTTCCGGAGGGACGGACGGGGAAAGTTCCACATCGACGTCGTCGGGACGCGCGACCATACGGCCCTCGATCTCCGGACCCGAGGCGAGGAGTTCGCCCGGGATTTGATCCGGCGCTTCGCCTATCACAAGCTCACGGAACAACTGGAGCGCCGCGGGGCGACCGTGGTCGCCGAGGAAGTCGAGGAGAACGGGCGCATCCGGTTGAGATTGCGCCAGTGGCACTAGACTCCCCGGCGTCCTCGTGGCCGGCGTCGGTTGGCCGCGGCGCGCCAAAGGGAACCCGTGAGCGCGCCGAATAACCATAAGACGGATCGGCAGGCGGGACGGCCCGGAACCCGCGTCCCTTGGCCTTTGCCCGCGGCGCTTGTGTTAGCTCGCAACCTCATGCGACTGAAGTTCTCCGCCCTGGCCTTGGCGGGGTTGTTGTTCATCCCCCCCGCCTCCGCCCAGCAGCAGGCGCTCGTCATTCCCTTCACGGGGGCCGTCGCGGCGCCGAGCAGCGCCCCGGCCGGCGGCGGCGTCTTCCCCTTCCGATTCACGATCTACGACGCTCCCACCGCAGGCATCGCCCTTCATCGGGAAGAACAGCGCGTCCTGATCGCGGGCGCCCGCTATACGGCGCTCATCGGCCAGACCCGACTCCTCCCCGCCTCGTTGATGACCCTCGCCGAACGCCTCTGGCTGGAGGTCGAAGTCGACTTCGACGGCGATGGCTTCGAACCCGACGAAGTCCTTCTTCCCCGGGTTTATCTGGCTCCCCATCTGCCGGCTCGCGGCCCGGCAACGGGAGCCCCCTCCGTTCCCTCATCGCCGGCTTCGACGGGCCTGGTTCCTCGGGGGGGAGCGGTTCTGGACCTGCCGCCGCTGCCGACACCGCCGCCCGCCGAAACTCCTTCGCCGGGACCGCAGGGCCCCGCAGGACCTCCCGGCGAGCGAGGGGAGAAGGGGGAGCCGGGTCCGGAAGGCCCTCCAGGCCCCGAAGGGCCGCCCGGGCTGAGCGGGATCGACGCCGTCCCGCCGGCGCCGCCGACCGGCCTCCGTATCCTCCGCGGGCGAACGTCGGGGAGGCCCGAGCTGCTTCTCCATTGGGAAGACTCCCCGTCGACGACGGTTCTCGCTTACGCGATTTATGCCGCCTCGGCTCCGTTTGAGGCCGCCGAGCTGACGTCGCTTCAACGGCAGATCGCCCTGGGCCGTTCGGCCTCGATCCCCCTGGTCCCGGGCGCCGGCGATCTCTGGCTCCGCCTCTCGGCCGTGAACCGGTCCGGTATTGAGGGGCCGCTGTCCGATCCCCTGAGGCTGGACCTCGCGCCGCGGCTCGCCTACGTCGCGGGCCAGGCCGGTCGTCCAGGGCAGGCGGGCCATGCGCTCTACGTCCGCACCCGTGCCGATGAAAACCCCTTGCGCGTCGGTCCGGTCTCGCCCACCCCCGGCGCTCGACAGGCCATCAAGTGGTCCCCCTCCGGCGGAGCCTTGGCCTACCTTTCGCGTGAGACGCCTCAAGGTCCGATGCGACTCTATGCGCTCGATCTGAAGCGCCCCGCCGAGGCGTCGGACAAAACCCTGGCTCGGGCCTTGACCGAGGACGCCGTCGATTTCGCCTGGCTCCCGTCGGGAGACGCCTTGGCCTACCTGGCGCGCGCCGACGGACGCGTGTCGCTCCTCGTCGAAGGGGTGCCCCTGGGCAGCGCCGCCCCGGCTCGGCCTCGCCGCCAATGGGACCTGGCGGGTGAGGCCGTCTCGCTGGAGCCTTCGCCGGATGGCCGATCGATCGCCCTTGTGCTCGACGGCCCGACGCCGAATGCGATGGGTTTGCGCTTGGCCGACCTCGACCAGGAGGCGGACGTCGAGCCCAGAGTGGTCTCACCGGGTCGCATCCTCCAATACGCCTGGTCCCCCTCGGGCAAGGCGCTCGCCTTCCGGGCCGTCTCAGCTTTGAGTTCCCGTTCCCTGAGCCCGACCGTGCCGGCCGCCCTTCATGGCTTCATCGACGGCCCCGCCGATCCCACGCCGGGGGACGAGTCGCGAAGTCTGGCCCAAGCGGTGACCTCTTTTGCCTGGGCGCCGGATGGCCGCCGGTTGGCGTGGGTCGCCCAGGTGCCCGAGGCGGCCACGGAGATTCTTTACGTCGGTTCGCCGACGGCCTCGGCCACGCCGGAAAGAATCTACGCTGAGAGCGAAGCGACCATCGCCCCCCCCTGCTGGCATCCCGACGGCTCAAGGCTGGCCTTCGTCGTCTGCCGCGGTCCGGAGCTGGGCGACGCTCTCTATCTGGCCGAGCCCGAGGGATGGTTTCCTCCGCAACGGGTGGCCCTTCGCGCCGAACACGCCATCAAGATCGGCGCCGACCTGGCTTTTTCCCCGGATGGCTCGCGGCTGGCCTTCCGAGCCGACGCCGAAACCCCCGGCAAAATGGAGCTTTACGTGATGGGCCTCGCCGACGCCGAACCGCGTCGGGTCAGCCATGCTCTCAAGCCGCTGGGTTCGGTCGACCAAATCGGATGGGCGCCGGATGGCCGCCATCTTGCCTATCGGGCCTTGGGCGAGGGAGCCGGCCTTTACGAGGTCCACATCGCGTATCCGGACCGGGGGCTGGCCGAGCCGGCGGCGGCGCTGCCCTTCCTGGGTTCGGCGCCGCAGTTTGCGTGGTCCACCTGGGGATACGTCCCGCGCCTGGATGGGTGGTGGATCGCCACAGGTCAGCCGATGCCCCATGTCGATTGAAAATCTCCCTGTTAACGCCGGGCTCAGCGAAGATAAGCTCCTCAAACTGCAAAGCTTAGGCCAGGAGGCTTCATGCGCCGATGGAGTTTGATCTGACGGACGAGCAGCGGGCCTTCCAGCAATTGGCTCACGCCTTTGCCGCCGGCGAGATCGCGCCCGTCGCCGCCGACTACGATGAATCGGGCGATTACCCCTGGCCGGTCATCCACCGGGCCTTCGACGCCGGGTTGATGTACGTCAACGTTCCTTCCCGATGGGGCGGCGGCGGTGTTTCCCTCCTGGACGAATGCATCATTCAGGAAGAACTCGCCTGGGGCTGCGTTGGGATCGCCGGCGCTCTTACGATCAGCAACATTCCGGCCTTGGGCGTCATCCTGGCCGGGACGGAGGAGCAGGGCCGGCGCTTTCTCGGGGGCCAGATCGAGCGGCGGGCCGTGGCCTGCTACGCCTTGAGCGAGCCCGGGGCCGGCTCCGACGTGCGCGCCATCCGGAGCCGCGCCCGGCGGATCGGCGGCGAGTACGCCATATCCGGCACGAAATGCTTTATCAGCTCGGCCGACGCCGCTTCCCACATGCTGCTCTTCGCCTATACCGACCCCGATCTCGGCCATCGGGGGATTTCGGCCTTCTGGCTGCCGACGGATCGAGCCGGCGTGCGCGTCGGCCCGCCCGAAAAGAAAATGGGCCAACAGGCCTCGCATATCGCCTCCATCTTTCTTGACGACGTCAAGGCTGAGGCCGCCGAGCGCCTCGGCGGCGAGGGGAGCGGGTTCAAACTCGCCATGGAGGTCTTCAACCGCTCCCGCCCGACAATCGCCATCGGCGCCGTCGGCGTCGCCCGCCGCGCCATGGAGCTGGCCGTCGGCTACGCCAACGAGCGCCGCGCCATGGGGGTCCCGATCATCGAGCATGAAGCGATCGGATTCATGCTGGCCGACATGGACATCCGGATTGCCGCCGCGCGGCACCTGACTTACGAAGCGGCCTGGCTCGTCGACCAGGGCCGGCCCAACTCGGTGCAGGCCGCCCGCGCCAAGTGTTTCGCCGCCGACATGTGCATGGGCGTCACGACCGACGCCGTCCAGGTCTTCGGCGGCTACGGCTACATGCGCGAATATCCCGTCGAGAAGCTCATGCGCGACGCCAAGGTCATCCAGATCTACGAAGGCACGACCCAAATCCAACGGCTCATCATCGCCCGCTCGATGATGACCCGTCGGCCCGCTTCCTCCCCCGAGCCGCCTCTGCCCGTCCCCGAGGTCGGCCACGCGCCGCCCGGCTGATCCTCAAAATCCCCCCGGATCGTCGTCTTCAAGGCCGCGGCAGATCTCTTCGGCGATGAGGTGGCCCGCCAGGGCATGACCTCGCTCGTTCCAATGGCCCCCGCCGAGGTCCGCCCCAAAGCCGTGGAGGAAGGCCCCGGTGCGCTCGGCCTCGGCGCGGAAAGCGGGGACGAGATCTAGGTATGAAATGCCGTGGCGGGCGGCGAAGCTCGCCAACCGGCGATTGGGAAGATCGAGGCCCTCGGCGCCGATCCGAAGCCGAAAGGTCTCCCGTAGGGCGGGGTCGGGGTGAACCTGAATGCCGTTGGTGAGCAGAACCAGCAGAAAGGCGGCCCCTTGGGCTTCGGCTTCCCGCCCGAGGCTCCGGATCAACAGTTCGGTCACGCGCCAGGCCTTCTCCCATCGCTCGTCGGGCGGAGTGAGATAGATGGCGTCGTCGAGGCCGAGTTCCCCGCCGGGAGACTCCTCCTTGAGGATCGGCGGCGCCCCTGGCGGCGGCAAAAGCCGGCGCTTCACGATCTGGCCAAATTGCAGAAGCCGTGAACGCGCCACGGCCTGGTAATAAGCCCGCGCCCAGGAAGTCTGGCGGCGACGAAACGCCCTCGTCCGGCGGAACGCGTCGTCCAGAATCAGCTCCCCGTCCTGCTCGGTGAAATAAGGCCGCATCGGGTCCCCCTCCAGCTCCCGCGAGTTATTACGGATGTCGTTGCCGGTGACGAAGGCCAGGACCACAAGGTCCGGCTGATAGTCCCGCGCCCGGTGGCGGAACATGAGCAGTTGTTGGGCCGTGCCGTGGCCGGAGACGCCGAAATTGACGGCCTCGATCGTCTTGCCGGCGAGCCTCCGACAGGCGGAAAGCTCGCGTTCCAGAACCGAAAAGAAAGCGTCTTCAAGTTTTACTTGAAAGGCCTCTGCATAAGAGTCCCCCAAGACGGCGATTCGGAAGGTCCCGGAGGGTTTTCGCAGATCGTGATCCCGGTCGCGCAGGCCCGCCCGGTTGATTAGGACATAAACGCGATTCTCCTTGAACCACCAGCCGCTGGCCCCGGGCCGGAGCGCCGTCCCGGTCTTTTCGTCCCAGCGGTAAAAATTGGGGTAGCTGACGCCGAGCGCCCTCAGCGCGACTTCGCCCGCCGCCAAGGCCAACAGGCCCGCCGCTAGAAGCAGCCCCAGCCGAGCGCGCCAACCCCAATGAAGGCGACGGGAGGGAGGGATCGCCATCGGTCCGCCCAGGCCGCCGCGCCGCCGGGCGGCCGCTCAGCTTCCGGCGCGCGGCTCAGCCGCCGGCGCCAGCTCCGGCTCTTCCCACACGCCCGTCCATAACCCGCGGGCCGCCCGATGGGCGTCGTGGAGGATATAGTAAAGACACGGCAGAACGAGAAGCGTCAGGAGCGTGGCGAAGGCCAATCCAAAGGCCAGGGAGACCGCCATCGGGATCAACACCTGAGCCTGAAACGATTTCTCGGCCATCAACGGAGCCAGCCCGCAGATGGTCGTGATCGACGTGAGCAGGATTGGTCGCAATCGCACCCTCCCGCCTTCCAGAATCGCCTCCCGGACGCCGAGCCCCGCCCGCCGACCCCGATTGATGAAATCGACCAGGATCAACGAATCGTTCACGACCACGCCGGTCAGCGCCACCAGTCCGAACCAGGATAGCATCGTGATCGGGAACCCCATGAGCAGATGGCCCGCCACGGCCCCGATGAGCCCGAAGGGGACCGCCAACATGATGATGATCGGCTGCACGTAGGATTGGAAAATGATCGCCAGGATGGCGTAAATCGCCAGAAGCGCGAAGAGAAACCCGCCCCGCAGCGAACCGAAGGAGCGATTCATCTCCTCTCGTTCGCCGCCGAAACGGACCGTCACGCCCGGAAAAAGCGTGGGGAGCGAGCGCAGCCGTCGCTCCAGTTCGGCCGTGATGAGGTGAGAAGGGGTCGCCGTTCGGGCCGGGTCGTGATCGGCTTCGATGGTGACGGCACGCTTCCGATCGATTCGCGCGATCTGATCATAGCCTCTGCCCGTCGAGAGCGTCGCCAGCTCCGTGAAAGGAACGCGTCCGCCCGCCGGCGTGGCCACCCGCAGCCGCTCGATGTCGCCCAGACTATCGCGCGCCTCGCGACGCAGCCGCACCTGCACCTCAACCTCCTCCCGCCCGCGCTGAAGCGTTTGGGCCTCGGCGCCGAAGACCGCTGAGCGCATCTGCATCGCCAGGTCGCGCACGGTCACCCCCGCCAGCCGCGCCAGCGGCCCCAACTCCACGCGCGCCTCGAGCTTCCCCGCGCTCATGTTGTCCCGAATGTCGGCCGCCCCCTCGTACTCTCGGAGCAGGGCTTTGACGTGCTCCACGGCTCGGGTCAACGTCGCCAGGTCCTCGCCGCGGACGCGGATTTCGAAATCCGCCCCCGGCGGCGTCCCGTCGATCGTCGTGAACTTGAGGGACGACACCCCCGGAATGACCTTCACCTTGGAGCGCAGCTCGGCCAGGATCGCGTCGGAATGACGCGTTCGCGCCTCCGAGGGTTGCAGCTCCAGGAAGACTTGCCCGAGCGTCGCCGGATCGGCGGTCCGTTGCGTCATCCCGGCCATCGGGGACATGGCCACCTGCTGGCCGAGCACCGATGAGACGGCCAAGGCCTCCGGCAGGTTGAGGGCCGCTTCCTCGATCTCCTGGAGCGCCGCGAGCGTCCTTTCCACCGGCTGGCCGGCGGCCATCTCCAGGTCCGCGCTGATCATATCGCTGTCCAGCTTCTGCATCATGACCAGGGGAGGACGGTCGTTGAGCATGGCGACGATCGTCAAACCCAGCCCCCCCAAGGCCACCGTGACGCTGACGTACCGCCAGGGGATGACTTTATCCAGGAGCCGGACGTAAACCCGCGTCAAGCCGGCTCCGATCACCTTTTCTCGAAGCTCAGCCCCCCGGGCGGCCCAGGAGCCGCCCCGTGCCTGAGGCGCCCGCCCAGGGCGCGGCCCGGCCCTCGGCGGCGACTTCTCCAGCCGACCCAACGCCCCTGCCAGATGCGCCGGCAGGACGACGAAGGCCTCGAGCAACGAGACGAGGAGCGCGGCGATCACCGTTCCGGCGATCGGGCGGAACATCTCGCCGACCTGGCCGCGCATGAAGGCCAGGGGGGCAAACGCCGCCACGGTCGTCAGCACCGTCGCCAGGACGGGCGCCGAGACCTCCTCGGCGCCGCGAATGCACGCCTCGCGCGCGGGCATCCCCTCCTGAAAGCGCCGGTAGATGTTCTCCCCGATCACGATCGCGTCATCGACCACCATCCCCAGAATGACGATCAGGCCGAACAGCGTGACGAGGTTGGTCGTGTAGCCGACGATCCGCATCACGACGAACGCGCCCAGGATCGCCACGGGGACCCCCATCGCCGCCCAGAAGGCCACCCGGAAATTGAGAAAGAGCGTGAGCGAAAGAAACACCAGGATAAGGCCGAATCCGGCGTTCTTGACCAGCAAGCCGAGCCGCATCTCGATGAAGCGGGCCGTGTTGTTGTGCGTGGCCAGCCTGATCGGGCCCTGAAACTCCGGCTGTTTTCGCGCCACGAAGGCCTCCACGTTCCGCGCCAGCTTCACGGCGTCCTGATCGCCCGTTTTCGAGACCACCAGGTCCACCGCCGGCTTGCCCATGTAGCGCCCGCGCATCACCGTTTCCTTGAAACCGTCGGTCACGCTCGCCACGTCCCGCAGCCGCACGACCTGCCCTTCGTCCCCGCCGCGCAGAATAACCTCCTCCAGCCGGTGGATCTGGTTCTCCTCGCCGAGCGTGCGAAGACGTATGTCCCCCGCGGCGGCCTGGATCTCCCCTCCGGGGAGATCCAGGTTGTGGCTGCCGACCTGACGGGCCACCTCCTGAAAGGTGACGCCATATTTCTCCAGCCGGGCCGGATCGACCTCGACGGCGACCTCCGGTTGGCGGGCGCCCGTGATCTGAACCTGCGTGATCCCCTCCTCCTCCAGCAGCTCATCCCGGATTCGTTCGGCGATCGTCTTGAGCGAGCGTTCGGTGGCGTCCCCATAGATCACCACCGAGATGACCGGCATGATCATCTCGACCTTGCGAATCTGGGTCTTCTCGGCCTCCTGGGGGAGGTTCTGGAGTCGATCGACCTCGGCCTTGATGTCGTTGACCGCCTGGTCGATGTCGGTCCCCGTCTCGAATTCAACGCTGATTCTCCCCCCTCCCTCGAAGCTGTAGGACCGGATTCGCTTGATCCCTTTGAGCGCCTGGATGGCCTCTTCGATCTTGATGATCGCGCCCTTCTCCACCTCCACGGGGGTCGAGCCGGGAAAGATGACGCTGATGGTGACGGCCGAAGGATCCATCTGGGGGAAGAACTCCCTCGGTCGCGTCAGCGCGAAGAAGGCCCCCCCCAGAATGCAAACGGCCATCAGCAGATTGGCCGCGATCGGATTGCCGACCGAAAACCGGGGAAGCGACATGGCCTAATGCCCCGTAGGCGAGGTCCCCACCTCGGCCTGCGCCCGCCTCAGGCGCTCGTTCAGCTCGGCGCTCGTGATGACCTGCGTCCCCTCCTGGAGCATCTCCAGGTTCGTCAGAATCAGCAGCTCCCCCGGCGCCAGGCCGCTCTCGACCAGGAGATCGTCGCCGAAGGCGGCCAGGGCCTTGGGGACCCGCCGCGCCGCCCGGTCCTCGACCTTCACATAGGCCAGGCCGTCGATCAGAGCCCGCCTCGGGATCACCATCACGTCGGGAAAGAGCCGGCCTTCGATCTCAGCTTCGATCAGTTCCCCCGGCAGCAGCGGAAACGTCGAGGGGTCGTTCTCCACTTCCAGATAAGCCACGGCCGTCCGATTGACCGGATCAACCTCCGGTGAGATACGGATGACCCGGCCCAGCCATTGGGGCCCGCCCGCCGCCGGAAGCTCGATCTCGGCCCGACGGCCGACGGCCAGCGAGGTGATCTGCGAGGCCGGAACCTGCACGGGAATCTCAACGCGTGAAACCTCGATCAGCCGCCACAGATTGGTCCCGAGCGACGTCAACTGGCCCGGCTCGACCCGCCTTTCGGCGACCATCCCGCTCCACGGCGCCCGAATCTGACACCGTTCCAGGTCCAGGCGCGCCATCTCGACCTCGGCCTCGTGCGCTTGGATCGTCGTCTCTACCCGCGCCAGCTCCCACTTGCGTTGCAATTGGAGATTCTCGGCTTCCAGCAGCAGCCGCCGGGAAACCTGAAGTTGCGTCTGCGCCGTCTCCAACGACCGTTGAGACGTCGCGCCGCTCTTGAGCAATTCCTCCTGGCGACGGACCTCTCGCTCGGCCAGCCGCAGGTCCTCGCGCCCGACGTCGATGCGCTGGCGCAGGTTTTCCTGCTCCTCCGTCAAGCGCCGCCGATCGGCCCGGGCCTGCTCCAGCAGCGCCCGGCGCCGCGCCAACTCCGCCGCGTAGGTTTCTTCTTCGATCCTCGTGAGAAGCTGACCCGCTTCGATGTGGGCCCCGACGCGCAACCCCTCCGGCGCTTCAACGACCTTCCCGGCCACCTGGGCGGCCAGCGTCACCGATTGAGTCGACTGAACAACCCCATAGCCCAGGATGCGTTCCTGATAGTCCCTCCGCTCGACGGAAACCACCTCGACCGTGTAGCCCGGCGCCGCCTCGGGGCGTACTTCCGGCTCCGGCCGTTGAGAGATGATCCATCGCCCCATCCCCGCCGCCGCAGCGACGATGAGGGCGATCAGCCCCCCCGAAACGATGACCTTCCTGAGCGCGCCCGCCTGAGCGGCCCGTGCAAGCCCCGGTCGTGGCATGGGATTGGACAACCCCGAAGAAACTCCCCCGTCGCGAAGTCTCGACGGGGATTAGGCCCCGGAAGGCCAACCCCGCCGGCCGGCTCGGCCTCCCAGGGCCGCCGGCCAGCGGGCATTAAACGGTTATTTTCCCGCCGATGTCCGGCAGCGTCAAGCCCCCCCCGTGAACGTGCTTCTCCTCGGCCCATCCCGACGCGGGCGCCGCTCGCCGAGCGCCGTGGGATTGACTGGAAATCTCGCGCCACTTGGGCTAGTTTTCATTCTCAGGGGGAAGGGGATTGTGGCCCTTGAGCCTGCTTGATGCTTAGTGTCAACGTTCGGTCAACGTCATGAATAAGAAGTGCGCCAAATGCGGCAAGCCGGCGACCCATAAGTTCGTCCGCATCGAGGCCAATCAGCTCTACGATACCTACTACTGTCAGGAGCACGCCGCCGAGAAAAGTCCCTACCAGAAGCCCAAAGCCAATCTCCAGCTCAGCGAACTCGTGGCTCATCTGCTCGGCCCGGGCCAGATGGCCAAGGAGGCCGAAGGGGGCGCCCGCTCGGTCCGATGCGGCCACTGCGGCCTGGCGCTGGAGGCTTACCGCAAGACGCTGATCCTGGGCTGCGAATGCTGCTACGACGCCTTCTCCGAGCAGCTCTTCCAGGAACTCCGCAAGTTTCACGGCAACTTGAGACACGTCGGTCGCCGCCCAGGGGGTGGAAAGGAGCCCCCGCCGGCGCCGAGCCCCCTGATCACGCTCGGAGCGCCGGCCCAGACCGCCGAAGGCGCTGAGGCTCCGACCGCCCCTCCCCCCGAGGCGGCCCCCTCTGACACGACCAAGGCCCAGATCAATCAACTGACGCGCGAGATGGAAGCGGCCATCGCCGCCGAGGATTTCGAACGGGCCGCCCGCTGCCGCGACCAGATCCGCGAGCTTCGTCAAAGCGGGTGAACCCAGAGGCCGCCACGCCCCCGCGGCCGCGTCCCGATATTGGGCTTGCTGGGCCGTGGGAAAGCTTATCGGCGACGGCATATTGAGTCCCTCCTCAGCGTCCCCCTGGCTGCGGATCGAGTCCCTGACCGAGACCCTGCGGGCGCTCGTCCACATCAATAGCGTGAACCCCGCCTATGGCGGCCCCGAGGGGGGAGAAGCGACGGTGATCGCGACGGCGGCCGAATTTCTCGCCCGTGCGGCTCTCACCCCGGAGACCTGGGAAGTCCACCCCGGCCGCCCGAACTTGCGCGTTCGTCTCTCCGGGCGCGACCGCCGGCGTTTCAAGCTCTTCGAGACGCACGTGGACACCGTTTCGGCGGCGGGCATGACGATCGAGCCGTTCAAGGGCGACACGCGTGACGGACGGCTCTGGGGGCGAGGAGCGACCGACGCCAAAGGCCAGGCCGTCGCCATGCTCCACGGGCTTGTTTCGTTGGCCAAGTCCGGCCCGCCGCCGCCGACGGACCTCGAAGTGGTGCTCAGCGTGGACGAAGAGGCCGGATTTACCGGCGTCCGGAGCCTGGTCCGACGGTACGAGGCCGAAGGCGCCCGGCCCGAGGTCGCCATCATCGGCGAGCCGACCGATCTGCGCATCGTTACGGCCCATAAGGGAACGCTCCGCTGGTGGATCAGCGTTCGCGGGCGCGCCGCCCACAGCTCGACCCCGGGCTCGGGCGTGAATGCCGTGCACCGAGCCGCCGTCCTCGTCGATTGGATCGAAGGCCCCTACGCCGAACAATTGGCCGGGCGCCGTCATCCCTTGCTCGGCTCGCCGACCGTCAACGTCTCCAAGATCGAGGGGGGGACCCAAGTCAACGTGGTGCCGGACCTGGCGCGCATTCTGCTCGACCGACGGCTTCTGCCGGATGAATCGGCCGACTCCGTCAGGGGCGAGTTTGAGGCGATTTTCCGGGCGCTCAAGGCTCGCTGGGCCGACTTCGAGGCCCTTCAGGAAGCGCCCCTTCTCGTTGACCCTTCGATGGAGACGCCCCTCGATCATCCGTGGGCCCGTCGCGCCGCTCAACTCGCGGCGGACCTCGGCCGTTCGCCCGAACCTCTCGGTGTCCCCTACGGCACCGACGGCAGCAAGTTGGCCGAGGCCGGCATTCCGACGCTCGTCGTCGGCCCGGGCTCGATCCGGCAGGCGCACACGGCCGACGAATACATCGACTTGAGCGAGCTCGCCTCCGGAGCCCGTTTCTACCGCGAGCTCATGTTGGCCGATCTGCCCCCCGCATGAAACGCCCCGGGGCCCGAATCGCCTGGCTGGCCGGGACGCGCAGCCAGCTCCTGCGCCTCGGGCCGATTTTCGCCGAGGTCGCTCGGCACTCCTCGGCCGGCCGATCCCTCCTGCTCGTTCATACCGCTGAACAGGGGATGGCGGCCGATCAAGCGCTCGATCAACTTGGACTCGCCCCTCACGTGACGTTCGATTTGCGTCCTCCGGGCGAGGACCCCGCTCACCGACTTCATGGCCTGATGGTGGAAATCGAAGCCCTCGCTCGCCACCGGCGATTTACTCACCTGGTCTTTGCCGGGGCGGGCCCCACGGCCGCCGCCGCCGCCCTCGTCTGCCTCGCCCGCCAATGCCGGGGACTTTGGCTGAAACCTCTTGACCCTTGCCGATTGATCCCGCGTTTGCGTTGGGAGCATGGCCTAGCGCGGCTGATCGAGTCGATGGCTCCCCTCATCCAACCCCTGGAACCGGACCCAACCGAGAGAGGGGAGGAGCCGGCAGAGCGCGGAACATCCCCCGCCGCCCCGACGACTGAACGATCCCCCAGGCCCAGAGTGATCATCGACATCGGCCGGCCGCTTTGGGGCATTCAGCGATTGTTCGACACGCTCGTGAATGCGGCCGTCTCCTGGGCGAGAAACGTTCCCGAAGCCGATTGGATTCTCCTCCGCACGCTGGATGCTCGGCTGGAGGGGCCCCTCAACTGTTTCGAAGGCGCCCCGGCCAACTTCCGGGCCGAGCTGCCTCGCCCCCTTCCGGAATTTCAAGTTTGGCTTGAGCATTGCGCGGCTATCTTGACCGATTCGTGTCACCTGGCTGCCGAGGCCGTCGCCATGGAAATCCCCGTGGCGGCGTTGGGCGAAACCCCTTCGGAGGGTCCCGCCTGCCGCGGACAGCTCCGGCATCTCACTCCCGCCGACCTGACTCAGCCCGGCGTGGTGGCCTTTTTCAAGGAAGCTCTCGAACGGGCGCGCCCCGAGCCGCGGCCAAGGAGCCGTTTCTGGCGACCCTCGGCGGAGCTGATCGGAGAGGTCCTGAACTGGCTGGAGCGCGCCGGCCGCGAGCGCACCGGCTGGTGAATCTTCCCTCGAAAGCGAGGGCTAATCCCGTGAATCAACCAGGCGGCGCGCCTCTCGCCAGACCTCGTCGAACATGGATTCGGTCAGCTTGCCGGTGAACGTATTCTGTTGAGACGGGTGATAGGATGCCAAAAGCCAGGGGCCCTCTTCTCCGAGCCGGACCCGCGCCCCATGGCGGAACCGGGGCCGCCCGCCGCCCAGGGAAATCCCGCGTTCCGCAATCGCCGCCAGCGTCCCCTGAAGGGCCAGGGCCCCCAGCGTCACGATGACGCGGAGCCTTGGCCAGTGCCAATCAAGCTCGGCCACGAGCCACTGCCGGCACGTTGCGATCTCCTCCGGCGTCGGCCGATTGTCCGGCGGCGCGCACCGGCAGACGGCCGTAACGTAGGCCTCCCGCAGCTTGAGCCCATCGCCTGCCCCGATCGAAATCGGACAGTTGGCGAAGCCGGCGCGGTGCAAGGCTCGGTAGAGCCATTCCCCCGAACGGTCGCCGGTGAACATCCGACCCGTCCGATTGGCTCCGTGGGCGGCCGGAGCCAGGCCGACGATCAGAAGCCGCGCCCGTGGATCGCCGAAGCCTGGGACGGGCCGGGCGTGATAGCGGTCGTCGGCGAATCGCCGAGGCGGCCGCCGCGCCACTTCCTCACGCCAGGCCTTGAGCCGGGGGCAGAACTCGCAGGCCATAACCCGGCGGCCAAGCAGCCCCAGGGGGTCCGTTTCCCTTCTCGGCATGAGACCTGTCGGATTCGATCACCCGAGCGGTCGAGAACGGGCGGGCTGAGCGTCCATCGGAGAGGCCCCGATCGCTTCAGAGGCGCTCCATCGGGCGCAGCCCCAGCAGCGCCATCCCATTGGCCAGCGTTTGTCGCAGGGCCAGAATCAGGGCCAATCGCGCCGCCGTCAGGTCCGGCCGCTCCGGCTGAACGCATCGCAAGGCCGTGTCCCGATTGCCGGCGGTGAAGTAAGCGTGAAAGGCGGTAGCCAGGTCCCGCAGAAAAAGCGTCACCGTCAGCGGTTCGTCGCCCTCGGCCGCTTCCAGCACGACCGCTGGGAATCGCCCGATCAGGACGACGATCGCCCGTTCCTCGGGGGCTTGGATCAGCTCCAGTGGAGCCGTGACGGCGCCGGCGCCGGGCTCAAACCCTTGAGCCTCAGCCTTTCGGAGCAGGCTGCAGCAGCGGGCGTGCGCATACTGGAGATAGAAATACGGGTTATCCATGGATTGGGACCGCGCTAGATCGAGGTCGAAAACCATCTGGCTGTCGGCGGCGCGGGAGAGGAAGAAATACCGTGCCAGGTCCGGTCCGAATTCTTTGAGGATTTCGGCGAGGGGGACGAAATCCCCCGACCGGGTCGAGAGTTTGCGCGCCGTCCCGGATTCCCGCACGCCGACCATCTGAATCAACACGCAGTGAAGCCGGCTCGGGTCTTCGCCCAGACCGGCGATGGCGGCTTTCAGCCGGGCCACGTAGCCGTGATGATCTCCCCCCCAGACGTTGACCAGTCGGTCGTAACCTCGGGCGAATTTCTCCTCGTGATAGGCGATGTCGGGAGCCAGGTAAGTCGTCTCGCCGTCCTTTTTGCGGACGACGCGATCCTTCTCATCCCCATAATCCGTTGTCTTGAGCCACAACGCCCCCTCGTGTTCGTAAAGCATCCCACGCTGCCTTAGTCGATCGAGCGTCTGGCTGACGCGCCCGGCGGCGTGCAGCGAACTCTCCAGGGAGAAGCGATCGAACCGGATGTCGAGCGTCTCAAGGTCGCGGCGGATGTCGGCCATGATGGCCTGGGCGGCGTATTCGGTGAAATAAGCCGTCGGCGCGCCGTCGGCCTGGGCCTCGCCCGCTTCGGCCGCGAGCCGCTCGGCGATCCGGATCAGATACTCCCCCTGATAGCCGTCGTCCGGAATCTGAGCCGGCCGGCCCAATTGCTGAAGATAGCGCGCGCGGAGGGACTCGCCCAGGAGCCCCATCTGCACGCCGGCGTCGTTGTAGTAGTACTCGCGCTCCACCCGGAAACCGACGGCGGCGTAAAGGCGAGCCAGCGTGTCCCCCACGACGGCGTTCCGCCCGTGGCCGACGTGGAGCGGCCCCGTGGGATTGGCGCTCACAAACTCCACGAGCGCCCGTTCGCCCTCATGAGCCTGACTGCGGCCGTAGGCCTCGCCCGCGGCCAGCACGGTTTGAATCGTTCGTCTCAGCCACGCGGCGTTCAGGCGCAGATTGATGAACCCCGGCGGGGCCACCTCGACCGGTTCCAACAGCTCATTGGGCTCAACGTGATCTCGAATCCCTTGAGCGACCTCCATCGGGGGCCGCCCCAGGCTCTTGGCGAGCTTGAGCGCCACGTTGCTCGCCCAATCGCCGTGCTCCGCCTTCCGCGGCACCTGAAGCTCGACGGCGACTTCCTGGAGCGAAGCCTCCGCCCCGGCCAGGTAGGCGCGCGCCGCCCGCTCGATCAGCTCCACCGCGCCGCCTCGGGCATCCCCCGTCCGCGTCGCGGGTGGGTCTCCTGAGGTCATTTTTGAGGGCCTTCCGGGAGCCTAAACCCCGGTATGCTAGAGAGTTCCCTCCCGGCCTGTCCACGCCAATCTCGGCCTTCGGGGCGGGACCTTGATTCTTCTCCGTCGGTCAGGCATCGTACGCGGCGCGCCGGCCTTGGAGCGATCGGCTCGTCATCGCGAAAGGGGAGCCCCCGAGATCGGCCCGCGGCCGTTTTCCCGGAAGCTTCCACGTCGAGGTGGCTGGATGGATCTGAGACGGTTTGTCCGCGACATCCCGGACTTTCCGAAACCGGGCGTCGTCTTCAAAGACATCACGCCACTGCTCAACCATCCGGCCGCTTTCCGGGCCGCGGTCGATCTCTTTATCGAGCAACATCGCAACGACAATCCCAGAGTCGAGCGCGTCGTCGGGATCGAGTCCCGCGGCTTCATCTTCGCCACGGCGCTCAGCTATGCGCTCGGCTGCGGCCTCGTCCTCGTGCGCAAGGCCGGCAAGTTGCCTCACAAGGCCATCAGCCAATCTTACGAATTGGAGTACGGCGGCGCGACGCTGGAAATTCATCAGGACGCCATCCAGCCCGGCGAGCGCGTCGTCGTCATCGATGATCTGCTCGCCACCGGCGGGACGTTGGCCGCCGCCTGCGAGCTTGTGGAACGCCTCGGCGGCAAGATCGTCGTCGTGGGAACGCTGATCGAGCTGACTTTCCTCAAGGGGCGCGAGCGATTGGGCAAACGCCCCTTCTATTCATTCCTCAAGTACTGAGAAGCCGCCTCGATCCTTTCAACGGCCCTCGCCGGCCGCCCCGATTCGACAAAGACAACACGCCTCCGAGCACGTCCGGACGCCTCCCCGATGACCGGCCTCTCCTCTAATCCCTCGACCCAGACCTTTCAGGCCCTTGCCCGCGACTATTTTGAGGAGACGTTCGATCGCTTCCCCGTCCAGGGCACGCACGTCGGTCTCCGTCGCTGTCATCGGCGCCTCGGCCGGGCGACGCCCGATGAACGCCGCCGCCAACTGCGTCGGCAACGGACCGTCCTCAAGCGCATCGAGGCCCTCCCCTGGCATGACTTTGAAGGCGACGATCTCCTGGACCGCCTCACGCTTCAGGCGCATCTCCGAACGGAACTTTTGATTCGCGGCTCCTTCGGGGCGTGGCGGATCAACCCCCAGGTTTACCTCGAAACCGTGGCCGAGGGGCTCCACCTGTTGCTCGTGCGCCATGCGCAGGATTTAAGACCCGTCGCCGCGGCCATCGTCTCGCGATTGCGCGCCGTCCCCCGGTTCCTCGATGAAGCCATCGAGTGTCTGGATCGCCCCATCCCGCTCTGGACGCGTCTGGCCGGTCACATGGCCTCCGGCGTGGTCGATCTGATCCGATCGATTCCAAAGGTCCTCAAGGGCGTCACGACTGAAGACCCCGAGCGTCTGGACCATTGGGCGGAGCAAGCCGTCCAGGCTGTGGAGTCCTATGCTCGTCGGATCAAGCGGCTGAAGCCCGGGCCCGATTCGGGCTTCTCCCTCGGGCGAGAGCGCTTCGAAACCCTCATCCGGGAGCGGCTGGGCCTGGCGTTGACGCCCGACGAGGCCGTTGCCGCCGCCCAGGCCTTGGCCGAAAAGCTCAAGGTCGAGCTGGCGCGTGAAGCCCGCCGGTTTCATCCCCGCCGAGCGCCGCACGAAATCCTGGCCGAGGCCGCTCACCAGTGGCGGCTCCCGAACGGCGACCTCCTCGGGGCCTATCGGCGCGTGACGGAAGAAATCCGTCGACGATTCGCCTCGGCCGACGTGCTGACCTTCCCGGAGGAAGAACGCCTGCAAGTCCGGCTGGCTCCCGAATTCATGCGGCGTCACCTGCCGACGGCGGCCTATTCCAGCCCGGGGCCCTTCGACCCCAATCAAACGGGCATCTTTTGGATCAATGATCTCAGCCTGCGCGCCAAAACCCCGGAGGCCAAACGCCGGGAGATCGAACAGCACTTCGGGCTCGAATTGACCAGCGTCCACGAAGCTTACCCCGGTCATCACCTCCAACTGATCTGGCAGAATCAGCATCCCCGCTACGTCCGCAAACTGGCCGATCACGCCGTCTACTATGAAGGGTGGACGCTCTGGTGCGAACAGATGGCCGTCGATCTGAAAGTGTCCGACAACCCGTATCTCAAGCTGATCCAGCTCAACGACGCCCTCTGGCGAGCCAATCGGATTATCATCGACTGCGGCCTTCACACGGGCGCGATGAGTTACCGCGCGGCCTGTCGGCGGCTCGTGCGCGAGGTCGGCTTCACCCCCGCCCGCGCCCGCACCGACGTCAACTGGTACACGGCCTCCCCCGCCATCCCCATGAGTTACCTGCTCGGCAAGATGGAAGTCCTCAGGCTCAAACGCATGCGGGTGGATCAGCAGGGCTGGTCCCTGCGGCGGTTCAACGACTGGTTTCTGAGTTTTGGCGCCATCCCCCCCAGTTGGATCGTGGCCAGCGGGCTCTGACCTGCCGCCGGGCCCGCGATCAGCGCTTCAGCGCGGGCCGAAAAGCGGAATCGACGACCCGCAGGCCTTGAAGAGCGGGATCTTCTCCAGCTCCTCCCGTGGGATCGAGGGCCCGGGCCGCGTGCAATGCTCGTTGAAGGCCGCCACCAGGCTTTCGGCCACCTGAACCGCCGAGCGGTTCTCAATCTCCCACCGGGGTAGGACGTGCACCAGCTCAGCCTCCCGGAAGAGCGCGATGCAGGGCGATGAGGGGGGAATCCCCTGCATGCATCGGCGCGCCTGGTCGGTGGCTTCGCGGTCCTGTCCGGCGAAGACCGTCGTCAGGTGGTCCGGGATGCGTTCGTTCTGCAAGGCCAGCATCACGCCGGGTCGCGCGTTCCCCGCCGCGCAGCCGCAGACGGAATTGACCACCAGGAGCATCGTCCCGCCGCGCGCGAAGGCTTCCTCCACGCTTTGGGGCGTCCGCAGCTCTTCGATCCCGACGGCGGTTAATTCATCCCGCATCGGCTGGACCGCGACCGGGTCGTACATCGGCTGAAGGGGCGAGGGGCCGACCATGGAAAACCTCCTCTTGAACTCCTATCCGGATTCGCCGGGCCGCGCGGCGCGCTGAGCGGCGCGCGCCCGGCCGTCGTCGGCGACAAGCAATCGTCGTGGTGCCGAAGAGAGGACTTGAACCTCCACGACCTTGCGGTCACTAGACCCTGAATCTAGCGCGTCTGCCAATTCCGCCACTTCGGCCCGTGGCCCCGGCCCGGTTGAGCGGGCCGTTCCGGCCCAACCCCATCATTTTATCGGCCTCCGGGCGCCGCGGGCAATCGTTTTCCCGGCCCTCCGGCGCCGGGCTTCATTCGTCAAAAATGTAGTCGGCCGCATAGGAGCGGGCGTGCCGGCCGTTCAGAATGTGGAACGACCGGATCCGCTTGAGCCGCTCAGCCGAGAGCGCCGCCAGCGGCAGGTAGATGAGACGTTTGCCGAATCGGGCCGCCAGGCGCTTGGCCCACGACTCCGGAGGCCGCGCCGCCACGTAGGCCACGAGCCGATCCTCAGAAAAGCAGATTCCCGCGGCCACCAACCCTGAAGCCGACGCCTCGAAATGGGCCGGGGCCACGCGCCAGATGTCCGGAATCCGCGTCGAAGGGTAAATCGATAGAAGACCCCCGAACTCCGTCCGCGAGATGTTCGGCCCGACGACGTTCTCCCCCAAGGGAGTGGCGTAAAACGAGATGTCGCTTTCGTTCTGGTTTTCGGCGTAAAGCGTGCAACGCCAGGGATAACGGGCGTCGTTGGCCGGATCATCAAATATCAGGATCACGGCGCCGACCCTTCCCTGAGGCTGAGGGGTCTGGTGAACGTAGAGTTTGCCCGAGTGCCAGTTGCGCAGCGTCTCCCGGAGATCGAGCCCGTCGAGCAGCGACGTGGTGAATTCCAGGACTTGCCGCTTGTCCGAGGTCACGACCTCGAGGGCCCGCTTCCGCAGGAACATCATGAACCGTTCCTGTCGCTCATCCTCCGGCGGCCACGAGCAGATGCCGCTCAGGTCCGTGCGCCGCCATTGCTCCCGCCAGAAGATTTTGAGTTCCTCCGGCGGCCGGCGCCTCAGCCGCACCTTGAACCGCTCCGTCGGCCACGCTCCCCATGCCGGCGAGGCCTGGAAGCGCTCCTCCCGGTCGCTCAGGCTCGCCCGGCCCCGATGGACCCGCAGCGTCGGCAACCCGGCCTCGGTCTCCTGGAATGGATAGCTTCGGGCCAGCTCATGGACTTCGTAGCCGAAATCCCCGTCGATGGCGCTCTTGGCGGCGACGACCAACTCGTAGCACTCCGGTTGGAGCCGCCCGCCCGTCAACGCCAGGTTCCGCGTATATTGATAAAGGGCCCTGGAGGCGGTGAGGCTGATGGACTGCCGGTAGCGATCACGATACCGCCGCTCGGCACGGCGGAAAAGCTCGCCGACGGCCTTGGATTTGTCGAACCGCGCTCGCCCCCCCGCCTTTTCGTCTCGATCGACCTCGCGCAGATAAGCAAAGTACGGCGTTTCCCGCAGGATTTCCGGGATGGATTCCCGGTGGAGGTGCGCCAGGCGGCAACCCTCCAGGCGAGGGTAATCGTCGGCCTCAAGGCCGCCATCGAGAAGCGGCTCTCCCCAGAGGGCTTCGACGTCGCCGCGGACGGCGGCGAAATGGCCCAGACCTAGCACGCAGAGCACGCGGCGATGACGCCGGGCCAGGTCCACCAGCCGGGCGGCCATCCGCCTTCCCCGCCGCCTGGCCTCGGCCGCCTCCCCCGGCCCTTCGCTCTTGGAAGCCAGGTGCGGCAGGACGATTCCGGCGTAAGTCTCCAGCCCCACCTTCTCGATCATCCAATCATCCGGAAGATCAGGGCAGGGGGGGGGCGTCGATGGCGGGAGGACGTCCAGCCAACCGACGGCCAGTTCGCGCTCCAGCGCCAGCCTGAGCGCCTCGATGATCGCGTCCGATGGATCGACCGGAACGTAATAAAGCGCGCCGGATTGTCCTGGAGCCGGGTAATAGACGGCGCTGAGCTGAGGCAGCCGCAGCACGCCGCGCATGAGCCACGTCTCCAGCGACGGATGCAGCTCCACGGCCACGGCGTCCGGCGCCCAGCGTTCGGCCGCGCCCCTGACCTCGTCGGCGAAAATCGACCGCTGATGAATCGAGGGGAGGAATCGGATGTTCTGGAACGTCAGGAGGCCCATCGGATCGCTCCCGCGCCCGCCGTCGGCTCAGGGGCCTTCTTCGGTTTCCTCGTCGTCGTCCTCCTCCAGCTCGGCCCGCGGATGAGGACGATGATAGCGGGCGCTGGCCGGGACGATCCCGTTCAGGAAGTCCACCCCTTCCTGACCCAGCACGCCTTCGATGGCCCCCTCGAAGCTCAGGCGCGGGTCGGTCCCTTCCTCTTGGGCCAGCTTGACGGCGTAGCGGAGGATGTTGACGCCGTCGCGGGGGGTGAAGCGCAGATGATGCCGGTGAGCACGTTGAAGATAATCGAGGGCCATCTCGATGAGCGTCTCCGGGGCGAACGGAACGTTGTATTGAAGGATGCGGCGCTCGTCGGCCCGGTCGGGGAAGCCGATCTCGATCTGCGGTTGCAGGCGCGACTGAATGTATTCGGGGACTTCATAGGTCGAGGCGTCGTCGTTCATCGTGCAACAGACGCGGAAATCCGGATGCGCCTCGATCTTGAGCCCCGTCACGATGCTCTCGACGTAACGACGTCGATCCAGCAGCGGCGCCAGCGACGCCCACGACTTCTCGCTCATCCGGTTGCCTTCGTCCAGAATGCAGACCCCGCCCCGCAGGATCGCCGTCGCCAGCGGCGAGGCGTGATAGGCGATCTTATTCTCGCGCGAGATGACCGGCGTGATCAGCAGGTCCTCCGGGCGAGTGTCCATCGTGCATTGAAAGATATAAACCTCTCGACCGAGCGCCTTGGCCACGGCGTAGGCCAGCGTCGTCTTGCCGATCCCCGGCTGGCCGATGAGCCGCGGGTTGAGCGGAACGTCGTCCGGCGCGACGACCATCCAGGCCGCGATCAACTGCTGAACCAGCCGCGGCGAGCCGATCCACTCCATCTTGACCTCATCCGGATGGGCGAGCGTCAACTCCACGTCCCGGACCCACAGTTTGCGGCCGGCCTGGCTCGCCGGTGTCGTCATCGTTGTGTCCTTTTCAGTCATCGAGGCGCGCAATCCAACCGATCTTAGCACGCCGCGCGACTGAGGAAAACGGCCCCGTTGATCAGGAGGGGGGGTCAGGCGGCGGCGCCCGGTGAGCCCCCTCCAGGGTTAGGGACATCCCACTGGCCGGACTCCAGGGCGTTGGCAAGGGCCACAATGCGATAGACGGCGCGGGACCCATCCGGGCGAGTCAGCTCGAATTCCTCCCCCGGCCGCCGGCCCAGAAACTGGCGCGCCACGGGCGCCTGAAGCGAAAGAATGTTCCGCTCGGCGTCGGCCTCCCAGCGCCCCAGAAAGGTGTAAGTCTCGACCTGGCCGGTCGTTCGGTTCAGGGCCTCGCACCGGACGCCGAAGGAGACGCTTTCCGGGTTCACCATCGAACGATCGATGAGGCGGGCTGACCCGAGCGCCTCCTGAAGCTGGAGCGCGCGCTGGAGCAGTATCTTCTGCTCTTCCTTGGCGGCGTGATAGCCCGCGTTCTCGCGGAGGTCCCCTTCCTTGCGGGCTTCCTCGATCGCCCTCGAATTGGCGGGAATCTTCACGGCGTTGAGTTCCTGGAGTTCGCGGCTTTTTTCCCATCGCGCCCGCGCCGTGCAGAGCAGTTCCTCCGCCTGCGGGACCGCGGCGGCCGCCGCCGGTTCCTCCAGGTCCCGTCGCGTCAGGCGCAACTGCCGGTCACAATCGGCCTTGAACGCCGCCTCCAGGGCCGGATGTTGCTGGATGGTCCGCCTCAGCCGTTGGGCCTGTTCCAACGTCATGGCCTCAGCCGCTCGACAGATCGGGTTGAACCCTCGGGCGGCAAGCAGGGCCCTCGCGCGCGAGCTGAGCCGCTGAGCGACGGCGTTGGCCTCCGCCTCCGCCTCACGGGCCATGGCGCGGCGCCAATCCTCCAGTCGGCGGAGCAGGTCGCCGACGATGACCCCTACGCCGAATTCAACGCCCAGGCCGCTCCAATTGCCTTCCAGGAGGGACTTGATCGCCCACAGATAGGTCTCCGGATGGGCCAACGGTTCCGCCAGCAGCTTTTCAAGCGCTTGGGCCGCAATCTCCCTTCGTCCGCCCCCTTCGAGTTCCTTCCACATGGCTTGGGCCAGCTTGAGCGGGGCCTCGGCCAGCGCTTCGGCGATCCGGTGAAGCCCCGCCTCTCCATCGCGCCGCAGAAGAAGCTTGAGCCCCCGGATCGCTCGGTCACCGTCTTCGATCGCGTTCAGAAGCCGATAATCGGTGACGGCCCGGGCGGCTTCCTCAGCGGACTCAATGGAGCCCAAGTCCGGCGTGCCCGCCGGGAGGAGCCGGCGGAAATCCTCGGCCAGGAGGGCGATCTCCAGGCGCTGGGCAGCGTCTTCCCGGGCGACTTCCCACTGGCTCCGCAGACGGGCGGCCATCCGGTCCAGCAAATCCCTTGGGGGCGGCCCCTCCGGCGAAAGCGACGAGGCCAGGCTCCGGAGGGCCTGGGCCTGTTGAGCCGACGATACGCCTTCGGCCAGGAACTCGGCCGCCGCCGTCTCGACCACGGACCGAGGCGTTGTCCGAAGGGCGATTTCAGCCCGCGCCCCGCCCGCCTCATCCAGATCGATCAGCGGTTCCTGGCGCAACAGACGCCGCGCCCGTGTCCACCAGCCCGTCCATTCTTCCCCAGCTATTACCACGGGCATCAGCAACGCCTTGAGGTCCGCTTGGCGAAGTTTACCCCCCTGGCTTTCGAGAACGAGCCTGATCAGACCGACCGGGTCGTTCTGCGCCAGCGTGCGCAACATTTCGGGCTGGCGTGCCCGCCGGGCGATAAAGTGGCTCGGCTCCAGATAGGTAAGGTATTTGCGCACGCCTTCGATCGTCATCTCTTTGGCCGGCTGTCCCGGGAAGTCCAGCCATACTTTGTCCGTGAGGAGGTCCAGCCTGCGGACGATTGCTTCGCCCCAGGAAGCGTGGGAATAGACCTCCCCCGGGCGCATCCGCAGAAGTTCTTGCGCCCGCCGGAGCTTTTCGTCCAAGGGTCCCTCCCCGTCGAGAAATCCCGCCGATGCCAGAATGGCTTCAAGATCGTCCACGGAAGCATGGTAGCCCCTTAAGGCCGCCAGCGTGAATTGGGTCAACTCCGCAGATCGCGGCCACCTGCGGGCCAACACGCTCACGATCCCCAGCATCGGCTCGAAGCTCTCACGCGACGCCAAGGCTTCCAACCCAACCAGACAGAGATCCAGCGCGGCCTCGGGGGGACGCTTGGCCCGGGCATAGGCCCGCGCGACCCGCTCATAAACCTCTGGGGCCTCCGGCGGCTCGTCGATCAGATCGACCCAGGCGGCCTCCAGCGCGTCCAGGTTGCCCGTCCTGAGCAATTCTAGAACGCGATCTAAGGCCGGTGAGGTGGAGAAATCTTCTTTGTTCATCAGAGGGGGACGCTCCCATCTATACCTCGGCCTCGAACCTGGGCGCGAGAACGGGGGGCCGACCCGATCGGCCACCCCCGATTCAACCAACTCCTTTGATTTCAATCGCTCACAATTTCAGGCCCCTCCGTTCCCCCTCCCGCCGGCTCAACGGGATTTTCCGTTGCGGAGGCCCGTTGGGCCGGGGTAAATTCACAAGGTTCAACCTTCGGGCGCGCTCCACCGGCGCGGCGGGGAGGGATTATCCCTGGTTTGGCTCCCCCTGATTTCCCCTCGACAGGATAACCAATCATGCCCGTAGCTTTCATGGACATTTCTCGCCAGCATCGGCCCCTGAAGGAGGAGATGATCAAGACTTTTGAGCGGATTCTCGACACGAGCGATTTCGTCATGGGGCCGGCCTTGCGGACTTTCGAAGAGCATTTCATGCAGCACATGGGGACCACCCACGCCATTGGGGTCGCCTCCGGGACCGACGCGCTCCTGCTTTCCCTCCAGGCCGTCGGCGTCGGACCGGGCGACGAGGTCATTTGTCCGGCGTTTACCTTCGCCGCCACCGCCGAAGTGATTTATCGCCTGGGGGCGACGATCGTCTTCGTCGATATCAACGATGAATTCCTGGTCGATCCCGAGAACGTCCGGGCGGCGATCACCGAACGAACCAAGGCGATCGTGCCGGTCCACCTTTTCGGCATGGCGTGCCAAATCGACACGCTGGCTCAAATCGCCGCCGATTTCGGCCTCTATTTGATCGAAGACGTGGCTCAGGCCACCGGCGCCGTCTGGGGCGAGCGCTACCTGGGCACCTATGGGATTGCCGGATGTTTCAGCTTCTACCCGACGAAGAACCTGGCCGCCCTGGGCGACGGAGGGCTGATCCTGACCAGCAGCGACGAGCTGGCCGAGCGCGTCCGGTTGCTGCGGGACCATGGCCGCCAGAACGGCCAATTCCTCACGCTCGGCTATAACAGCCGGCTCGATTCCCTCCAGGCCTCGATGTTGGACTTGAAACTCGAATCCCTGCGGGAGGACAACGCCGACCGCCTCGCCAACGCGACTTTCTACGAGGAAAATCTCTCGCGAGAGTTCTTTACCCTCCCGGCTTATCGGACCGACGGCTCCCACGTCTATAACCAGTACACCATCCGTCACCCCAATCGGGACGAATTGCGACACTTCCTCGCCGAGCGCCAGATCGAAACCCGCGTCTATTATCCGACCCCCCTGCACCTGGAGCCCTGCTTCGAAATGCTCGGCTATCGCGAGGGGCACTTCCCGCACGCCGAACAGGCCGCCCGCCAGGTGCTCGCGCTCCCCATCTACCCCGGCCTTACCAAGCACGAACTGAAGGAAGTCGTTCACACCTTGGAACTCTACGCCAAGACTCATCCCGTCCCCTTGGCGTCGTGAAAGCCGGAGGGGTTCGCGGATGATCCACCCTCGGCGCCGGCGACGCGGGCTCCCCGTCCCTCTCGTTCGACTCCGCGACGCGACCGGGCTCGGCCCCGCACCTCTGCCGATGCCTTAAGGACGGCCCACGGTGGACACGCAGCCGAAGGCGTGGTCCCCCTTGGACCGAGAGTTCATGCGGCGAGCCCTTGCGCTCGCCGAACTGGGCCGCGGGGCTACCTCCCCAAATCCCTTGGTCGGCGCCGTGCTGGCTCAGGGGGGAAAGGTGATCGCCGAGGGCTTCCACGCCCGCCTGGGGGAGCCGCACGCCGAGGCGATCGCCCTTGAACGCGCCGGGGGCCAGGCGTCCGGAGCCACGCTTTACGTGAACCTGGAGCCGTGCGCGCATCAAGGCCGAACGCCCCCCTGCGTCGAGGCGATCCTTCGCTCGGGCGTTCGCCGCGTTGTGGCCTCGATGATCGATCCCAACCCCCGCGTGAGCGGGGCCGGCTTCGCCGCCTTGCGCAAGGGGGGTTTGGAAGTCGAGGTCGGTTGTCTTGAGTCCGAAGCGCGGCGGCTGAACGAGAGTTTCGTCGTTTTCCACGAGGCCGGCCGCCCCTTGGTCACGCTCAAATGGGCGATGACGCTTGACGGCAGGATCGCCGCCGACGCGGGGAATTCCCGATGGATCAGCAACGAGCTTTCCCGCCGCCGCGCCCATGACCTGCGAGCGGCCCACGACGCCGTGCTCGTCGGCGCCGGAACCGTTCGGGCCGATGATCCCGAGCTGAGCGTGCGGCGGCCCGGCTACACCGGCCGCCAGCCCCTGAGGATCGTTCTGGCCGGCTCGCAGCCGCTCCCGGCGAACGCTCGGATATTTCAAACCGAGGGGGCCGGCCCGACGCTGATCGCCGCGGGGCCGGCCTTCCACGAGGCGTCCCT
Source organism: uncultured Candidatus Sumerlaeota bacterium (assembly GCA_964463045.1). Taxonomy (GTDB): domain Bacteria; phylum Sumerlaeota; class Sumerlaeia; order MVZB01; family JAJFLK01; genus CAYXAU01. The sequence continues at coordinate 193,009 of CAYXAU010000001.1, forward strand.
GACCCCGGCCCTGAACGCCGGCGTCCGTCTGGTCAGAATTTCGGCCGGCCCTCATGGCGTCGAGCTTGAACCAATGATGAAGGTGCTGCATCAGGAGGGGATTCTCTCGGTGCTGGTCGAGGGCGGGGCCCGCGTGTTCACGTCCTTCCTCAGAGCGGACCTGGCCGATAAGGTCATCGTTTTCCTCGCCCCCAAGCTCATCGGCGGCGCGCAGTTTCGATCCCCCACCCATGATCTCGCGCGCGATACGATCTCTCAGGCCCTCACGCTGACAGAGGTGAGCCTCCACGCCTTCGAGGGGGACGTCTGCTTCGAAGGCTACCTGCGATCCATCTGAGTTCAGGTCCCAATTGCCCGCCAAACGGCGCGCGCAACGGGCATGAGCGAGGGAAGGTCCCCGAGCCGGACGTTGTCGGGTCGCTGGCCCGCGAGCGCGGCTCGATGCGGGAGAGGCCCCCAGACCGGCAGCCCGGCGAACCGGCTCAAGATTGGGGGATTCGTCCGTTCTGCCAGAGATGGCCGTCCCCCTTGCATCCGATTGAGGACTACGCCGATGAGCCTCAGTCCGCGGGCGCGAACGTCCGCCAGCGTCAGCAGCGTATGGTTGAGCGTACCCAACCCTGCCGGAGCGACGATGAGAATCGGGGCCCCCAGGGCGGCAAAAAAATCCGCCGTCGTCCGGCGTTCCGTTAACGGTACGAGCCACCCCCCGCATCCTTCGACTAGGGTCACGTCGTGCCGCCGGGCGATCGCTCGACACCGCCGCACCGCCGGCCTGAGGTCCACCCGCCGCCCTTCCAACCGGGCGGCCGCCAGCGGGGCCAACGGCGCACCGAAGAGCTGGCCTCGTGCGGCAGGCTCCCCCCCCTCGAAGGCGGCGGCTCGAGCCAGCAGTTCGGCGTCCGTCGAGAAGGGACGCCCGTCGGGCCTCCGCGCGGGATCGGACGCGAACGGTTTGAAGACGCCGACGGACAGACCCAATCGCCGCAGGGCCCGCGCCAGAGCGGCCGCCACGATCGTCTTCCCGACCTCCGTTCCGGTCCCGATCACGGCCAACGTCCGGCCCGACCGCGGACGATCGGAAGGGATCACGGTGATCCGCGCGGCCGCCGCGGCGATCTCACGGGCGCTGGGGCTCCAGTTCGAGCGGCGCGTAGTAGGGTTTGTCGCCGAGGTCGCGGTATTTGGCCATCCAATTGGCCCCGGCCTGATCGGGAGTGAACGCCCAATCCTGCCGGTGATAGTTCCAACTTTCGGGGTTGAGCTTTTGCGCGGCTTCCCAGTGCTGGTCGGCGAGGGCCGCCAGCCCCTTGAAATGGAAATAAAGCCCCAGCTTGAAGTGGGCTTCGGCCAGATCCTGGGCCTCGGTTCGCTTCGGCAGCCGTTGGGCGACATCTTCGGGCTTGAGGGCGTAAGCGCTGGCTGCGCCTTTCTCGACCCAGTCGCGCAGGGCCGCCACGTACTGACTCCCCTTGACGCTGATGCCCAGGAACCCCACGTCGCGCGAGTAGGCCACCTCGTTGGGGCGGACGATTCGACCCTTCTCGTCGATCCAGACCCCCGTCGGGACGTTCACCATCCCGTAGAGCGAACTGATCGTGTGCTTGACGTCGATGAGCGTCGTGTAAGCGGCCTGAGCGCGATCATACCAGGGCCCGGCGGCGGTCTCCCCCCCGGTGTCTTGCGCCACCGCGATGATCTCCAATCCCTTGGGCTTGAGCTCCGCGTAAACCTCCTGCCACCCGGGCAGGTCCGTGCGGCACCCTCACCAAGAGGCCCAGGTCACCAATAGCACCTTCTGGCCGCGGAAACTGGATAGCCGGACGGGTCGGCCTTGTCGATCGGGCAATTCAAAATCCGGGGCCTCGAGGGGATCACGTCCGGCGTCCCGCAGGGCCGGGATCGGGCCAAAGCTCCATACGGCGGGGTCGGCCTGGTGGACGAACTTCTGATTCAATCTCTGGGCGAGCCCGGTCACGTTGAACCATCTTCGCCCCTCGCGGGTCATCAGGAGATCGCCGTCGCCCTGCGGCTCAACCGCGACGCGAAGAGATCCCAGCACGGCCCCGTCGGCTTTGACTTCGAAGCCGTTGATCCGGGGCAACTCCTCGGGCGACACCCACAGCTTGCTCGCGTCGGGCAGCGTCGAGTCGATCTGAATCTCCCGATCGGCGTAGAGAACCGTGACCGGATCGGCGAAGGCCCCCGACGTCGCCCTCAAGGCCGCCATGCCGATGAGAATGCCAAGAACCGGCTTGAATGTCATCCGACCGCCTCCTTCCCGTGGCGGGGCTGGTGCCGCCCCGCGTGTCCCCGACCATAACCTTAACGTCGATCATCTTCAACGACGTCGCCGTCGGCGCCGGCGCGAGCCAATCCGGGAGCTTCCGGTTCATGCGCCTCCCTGCCCGAGCGCCGAAGCGCGTAAAGCAGCCCGCCCCAGAGCGCGTACGCCAGCGCAAAACGCCATCCGCCGGCCAACCCGCGCCGACCGAATACGTAGCCGCCCCCCGGATCGAGCGGATCCCAGGCGTGAACCACCCCGAGCAAGGCCAGGAGCGCCAACGTCCAGGCCCAGATCGCCGCCGCGGCCAGCCGTGCCTCGATCATCATGACGCCCATGGCGGCCAGCCCCATCGAGACGAGAATCATCCCCCGATCCAGGGCGATGAGACCGCCGACGTGGGCCGGCGACTTCGCCAGCGATTCGGGATCCAGTTGACCCAGGCTGCTCCCGGCGGCGGTCAAACCATGACCGAAATAGAGCATCCCCCAAGCCGCGATGGCCGGGATCAGCCCCAAGGCGACGGCCAGGGCGTGGCGGCGCGGGACGGATTGGAAGGCTTGGGCGGTGATGACGATCGCGATCCAGAGGAGAATGCCGACCACCGACTCGATCGGCGCCAAGGCGGCAAAGGCCTGGATCAGCCCCGTGAGACACAGAACCGTGATGACGACCCCATTGAGCAACGAATAGCCCGTCCGCGCCCCCAGGCGCTTCCATCCGGCGTGACCGATATAAATCGTCGTCGGAAAACACGAGCCCAGCGCCGCCGCCGCCAGCGTCCCGACCCCATTGACGGCCAGGGCCGGCGCCGTCGCGAACCGATCTCCCTCGGCCTCAGCGCTCTCGATGTTCTGAAGCGACCCGACCAGGTTGAAGAGCCCCATCGGAAGAATCACGCCAACGTAACCGGCGACGAGCGAGGCATTCTCCCCTCGAAAGGCCGCCCACAGGTCCCCCAGCGCCGACCGCGGCAAGGCCAGCGCCGGCACCAGCGCCGCCCGAAGCTCCTCGCCCGACGGCATCGAGGCCACTTCCAACCTGAGTTGCCCTTGGACGGCCTCGGAGAGATGCGCAAAGAGCGGGCTCAGCGTCAACCCCTTGATCCCCCAGCCGAGCAACGTCCCCGTCAACAGGGCCATCAGCCCTGCGGGCAGCCCGAGCGGTAATCGCGCCCCCGAGAGGTACTGCATGAGGATGATTCCCGTCGGCAGGAGCGCCAGGAGCGGCCGCTCGAATACCTGGAGCACGAAATCCATGGAAATGAAGCCGATGGCGATGCCGGCCAGCGGGGCCAGCAGAGCCGCCCGCGGCGTCGCGCGACGCACCCGCTCGGCGACGAAGGCCCCGAAAAATTCGATGAACCCGCTCCCCAGACAGGCCGCCAGACCCACCTGCCAGGCCAGCGTGGCCGCCCGCTCCGGGCCGAGTTCCTCCCGGTGAGCGGCGTAGATCGGGGCCATAATGAAGAAGATGTAGGCGAAGACGCTCGGCGTGTTGATGCCGTACGGGAGCGCCGTCACGTCCTCGCGCCCTTCGCGACGCGCCACGGCTCGGGCGTGCAGCGCGTAGTAAACGTTGCCGAGGATGATGGAGACGGCCGCGGCGGGCAAAATCCGCCCGTAAATCAACTCCGGGGGAAAGCCGCAGACCGCCGCCGTGAGCTGCGCGATGACGAGCAGTTGGACCAGATTGTCAATAAAGAGGCCAAAGAAGCCGTCCAGGTCCCGGCGGACGAACAGGGGCGGCGACGGGAGAGGCATCCCTCAGGCAACGGGGCTGCGGCTAGGTCCGGGGATGAGAGCGCGGCAGTTCGGAAGCCCCCATGAGCCATTCGTCCACGTCGTAGGCGGCGTTGCGCCCTTCGGCGATGGCCCAGACCACCAGGGATTGGCCGCGACGCATGTCCCCGGCCGCGAAAACCCCTTCAACGTTGGTCGCGTAAATCGAACCGGTCTTGACGTTTCCTCGCGCGTCGAGCTCGACCCCCAATCGCTCGATCAGCCCCTTGCGTTCCGGGCCGACGAAGCCCATCGCCAGGAGCACCAGATCGCACGGAAACTCCATGTCGCTGCCGGGAATTTCGCGCATCCGGGGCGGCCCCCCTTCGGGCGGCGTATACCACTCCAGCCGGACGGCGTGAAGTTTTTGCACGCGCCCCCCCTCGCCTGAGAAGCGCTGCGTATTGACCGAATACAGGCGCTCCCCCCCGGCGACGGCCGCCGCCTCGGCCTGCGAGCTAGACGTGCGCTTGATCATCGGCCAATAGGGCCAGGGGAACGTTTCCGTCCGCTCCAGGGGAGGCTCCGGCAGCAACTCGAACTGGGTGACGCTGCGGGCCCCTTGGCGGACTGACGTGCCGATGCAGTCGGAGCCCGTGTCCCCGCCGCCGATGACGATCACGTCCTTGTCCCGGGCCGTGATCGCGATCGAGGGATCGATCGTATCGCCCAGATTGCGTTGGTTCTGCTGGGGAAGAAAATCCATGGCGAAGTGCACGCCCTCGAGTTCGCGGCCCGGCACGGGCAGGTCGCGGGCTTGAGTCGCCCCGCCGCACAGGACGATCGCCTCGAAATCCCGGCGCAGCTCTTCCGGATCGACGTTCACGCCGACGTTGGCGTTCACCTGAAATTGAACGCCCTCATCCTCCATCTGCGCCACGCGGCGCGTCACGTGACGTTTCTCCAGTTTGAAGTTTGGTATCCCGTACATGAGCAGTCCCCCGATCCGGTCGGCCCGCTCAAAGACCGTCACCCAATGGCCCGCCCGATTCAGTTGCTGCGCGCAGGCCAGCCCCGCCGGGCCGGACCCCACGACGGCCACCCGCTTGCCCGTCCGAACCTTCGGCGGCTCCGGCTCGATCCACCCCTCCTCAAAGGCCCGATCGATGATGCTGACTTCCAACTGCTTGATCGTCACCGGCAGCTCGTTGATCCCCAGCACGCAGGCCGTCTCGCACGGGGCCGGGCAGATTCGGCCGGTGAACTCCGGGAAGTTGTTCGTCGCGTGCAGGGCGTCGATCGCCTCGCGCCACCGCCCCTGATACACGAGGTCGTTCCAGACGGGGATCAGGTTCCCCAGGGGACAACCCGTCGGCCCGTGGCAGAAGGGGAGCCCGCAATCCATGCACCGCGCCCCCTGGCGCTTGAGTTCCTCTTCGGGGACGGTCGCTTCAAACTCCGCCCAGTGGCGGATGCGTTCTTCAATCGCCTGTTTGGGCGGCTCGACGCGCGCGTAGGTCATGAAGCCGCGGATGTCGCCCATGAACCTACGCCCCGGCCAGCAACCGGGCCGGTTCGGTCGGCTCCGGCTGCGCCTCGAACTGCCCCATCGCCAGCGCCCGCTTGTAATCGATCGCCATGACCCGGACAAAGCGGGCCTGGCAGGCTCGCCAATCCCGAAGAATCCGCTGAGCGACGGTCGAGCCCGTGAAGTCGGCGTGGCGGCGCAACAACCGGAGCACCAGCTCAACGTCCTCCTCGCCGCTCAATTCCTCCAGCTCGACCATCTCCCGGTTGCAGCGCCGTTCGAAGCTGTCGTCTTCGTCGAGCACGTAGGCGATGCCGCCGGACATGCCCGCGGCGAAGTTCCGCCCCGTCGGGCCGATCACGACCACGCGCCCGCCCGTCATGTACTCGCATCCGTGATCCCCGACGCCCTCGACCACGGCATGAAGCCCGGAATTGCGCACGCAGAAGCGTTCGCCCGCCAGCCCGCGGACGTAGGCCTCGCCGCTCGTGGCTCCGTAAAAGGCCACGTTTCCGATGATGATGTTCTCCTCGGCCCTGAACGTCGCCCCTCGCGGCGGATAGATGATGACCCGGGCCCCGGAAAGCCCCTTGCCGAAGTAATCATTGGCGTCCCCCTCGACCAAGAAGGTCATGCCGCGGGGAGTAAAGGCGGCAAAACTCTGCCCCGCCGAGCCCCGAAACAGCAGCCGGATCGTGTCGTCGGGCAACCCCTGGCTCCCCCAGCGTCGCGTCAGTTCCGAGCCCGTGATGGTGCCGACCGTCCGATGGATGTTCCGGATCGGAAGCTCGGCCCGGGCCGGTTCGCCCCGTTCGATCGCGGGCCGGCAGAGCTCCAGGAGGACCTGAACGTCCAGCGAGGCCTCCAGCCCGTGGTTCTGGGGTTCGCGGCAGTACGTCGCGACGCCTTCCTCGGGCACGGCGTGAGCGAGCACCGCCGAGAGATCGATCCCGCGAGCTTTCCAGTGATCAACCGCCTGTCGCGCGTCGAGACGATCCGCACGGCCCACCATCTCCTCGATCTTCCGGAATCCCAGGCGGGCCATGATTTCCCGCAGGCTCTCGGCCAGAAGGAAAAAGTAATTGATCACGTAATCGGGCTTGCCCGCGAACTTCCGCCTCAACTCCGGGTTCTGCGTCGCGATCCCCACCGGGCACGTGTCCAGATGGCACTTGCGCATCATGATGCAGCCCAGCGTGATGAGGGGAGCCGTTGAAAAGCCGAATTCTTCGGCCCCCAACAGGCAGGCGATGGCCACGTCGCGCGCCGTCTTCAACTGGCCGTCGGTCTGGACGACGATCCGACCCCGCAGGCGGTTCCGCACCAGCACCTGATGGGTCTCGGCCAGGCCCAGCTCCCACGGGAGCCCGGCGTGTTTGATGGATGTCTGCGGGCTGGCCCCGGTCCCCCCCGTGTCGCCCGAGATCAGCACGACGTCGGCATGGCCCTTGGCCACGCCGGCGGCGATTGTGCCGACGCCGACCTCGGAGACGAGCTTGACGTTGATTCGCGCGCCGCGATTGGCGTTCTTGAGGTCATAGATAAGCTGCGCGAGGTCCTCGATCGAATAAATGTCATGATGCGGCGGCGGGGAAATGAGCCCCACGAACGGCGTGGAATGCCGCACCCGCGCGATCCAGGGATAAACCTTCTTGGCCGGCAATTGCCCCCCTTCGCCCGGTTTGGCCCCCTGGGCCATCTTGATCTGCAGCTCGTCGGCATTGACCAGATATTCGCTTGTGACGCCGAATCGGGCCGAGGCGACCTGCTTGATCGCGCTGCGCCGCCAATCCCCCGTCCCTGGGTCCGGTTTGAAGCGCCGCGGGTCTTCGCCCCCTTCGCCGGTGTTGGATTTGCCGCCGATGCGGTTCATGGCGATCGCGAGCGTCTCGTGCGCCTCGGCCGAGATCGAACCGAAGGACATGGCGCCGGTGACGAACCGCCGGACGATGGCCTCGGCCGGTTCGACCTCTTCAATCGGAACCGGCGTTTCACCCCATTTGAACGCCATCAGCCCCCGCAGCGTGGCCACCCGCCGGTTCTGATCGTCCACCAACCGGCTGAACTCCTCGAACGAGCGTCGCGCCGTGGCCCGATCGGTCACGCGCGTCGCCTGCTGAAGCCGGGCCACCGTTTCCGGGTTGATCATGTGATACTCGCCGTCCCGGCGGTATTGATAGACGCCGCCGTTCTCCAACTCCTGACGGCCCGAGATCAGACGGGAGGGGAAGCCCAACTCGTGCCGCCGACCCGTCTCCTCGGCGATGGCGTCGAGGCCCACCCCCTGGATGCGCGAGGCCGTCCAGGTGAAATAGTGATCGATCACCTCGCTGTTGAGCCCGACGGCCTCGAAAATCTGCGCCCCGCGATAGCTCGCCAGCGTCGAAATCCCCATCTTCGACATGACCTTCAGAATCCCGGCGTTGATCGCCTCAACGTAGCGCCGGACGGCCTCGGCCGCGTCGATCCCGCTGCCCACCGCCCCTTGGCGGGCGAACTCCCGAACGACCTCAAGCGCCAGATAGGGGTGAATCGCTCCGGCCCCGTAGCCGACGAGGAGCGAAAAGTGGTGCACCTCCCTCGGCTCGGCCGACTCCACGATCAGGCCGCATCGCGTCCGCTGGCCGGTGCGGATCAGATGATGATGCACCCCCGCGCAGGCCAGCAGCGCCGGAATCGGGGCGTGATACCGATCCACCCCGCGGTCGGACAGAATCAGGAGCGTCGCCCCCTCCCGGACCGCCTTGCCGGATCGGGCGCAGAGGTCATCCATCGCCTGGCGCAGCCCCTCCCCACCGCTCCCGGCCGGGAAGAGCGTCGAAAGCGTCGTCGTCTTGAGGCCGGGCTCGTCGAGCGCCTTGATCTTCGCCACGTCGGTCTCGGTCAGGATCGGGTGCGGCAGCGCCAATTGATGCGCGTGAAGCGGCGTCTCGGTGAACAGGTCCTGCTCGCTCCCCAGCGTCGAGCGCATCGCCGTGACGAGTTCCTCCCGAATGGCGTCGAGCGGCGGGTTCGTGACCTGGGCGAAAAGCTGCTTAAAGTAATTGTAGAGCAATTGTGGGCGTTCGGAGAGCACCGCCAGCGGAATGTCGTTGCCCATGGAACCGACCGGCTCCTTCCCCTCGGCGGTCATCGGCCCCAGGATGATTCGGAGGTCCTCCTGCGTATAGCCGAAGGCGCGGAGCTGGTGAAGCCGCTCCTCGTCGCTGAACGGTTCGGCGATGAAGTGCCGCGGCGGCTCCGGCAGATTTTCCAATCGCCGGAGGTTCTCCTTGATCCATTCGGCGTACGGCTGGCGCGCCGCCATCTGCGCCTTGATCTCTTCGTCGGGGATGATCCGACCCTCCTCCAGATCGACCAGGAACATGCGGCCCGGCTGAAGCCGTCCCTTGAGCAGAATGTCCTCCGGGGCGACCTCCAGAACCCCCGTCTCCGAGGCCATGATCACCAGGTCGTCCTTCGTGACCCAATAGCGCGAAGGCCGCAACCCGTTGCGATCCAGCACCGCGCCGACGACCTGGCCGTCGCTGAAGGCGATCGACGCCGGGCCGTCCCAGGGCTCCATGAGCGAGGCGTGATACTCATAGAAGGCCCTTTTTTCCGGCGTCATGGCGTCATGCCGCTCCCATGCCTCCGGGATCATCATCATCACGGCGTGCGGCAGCGAGCGGCCCGTCGCCACCAGGAGCTCCAGCGCATTGTCAAAGGCCGCCGAATCGCTGACGCCTTCGCGAATGACCGGCGAGAGCTTCTTGATGTCGTCGCCGAATAACGGGCTCCGGAAAAGCTCTTCCCGAGCCTTCATCCAGTTAATGTTGCCTCGCAGGGTGTTGATCTCGCCGTTATGACAGAGGAACCGGAAGGGGTGCGCCAGCTCCCATGAAGGAAACGTATTCGTGCTGTAGCGCTGATGCACCAGGCAGAGGGCGCTCTCGAAATCCGGATCGGCCAGGTCCGGGTAATAGCGCTTGATCTGCGGGGCAAGCAGGAGCCCCTTATAGACGATCGTCCGGCTCGAAACCGTGACCCAATAGAAATACTCCCGGTTGCGGATGGAGGATTCGCGAATCTCGCGGTCCGCCGCGCGCCGGATCACGTAGAGCCGTCGTTCGATGGCCGCCGTATCCATCTTCCGGTCGAAGCCCCCGATGAATACCTGGGCCGTATGCGGCTCCTTGGCCCGCGCCACCCACCCGATCATCGAATTGTCCGTCGGGACGTCGCGCCACCCCAGCACGCGCCCCCCTTCGCGCGCGACCACCATGTCGATGATCTGAACGCATTGGCCGCGCTCCTTGGCCCCGGGGGGAAGGAACACCATGCCGACGCCGTATCGGCTCGCCGCCGGCAGCTTGACCCCCCGCTCGGCCATCACGCGCCGGAAAAACTTGTCCGGCGTTTGCAGCATGATCCCCGCGCCGTCGCCGGTATTGTCGTCGCACCCGCACGCTCCGCGATGCGTCAGGTTGATCAGAATCTCGATCGCCCGATCGATCAGATCGTGGGACTTCCGGCCCTTCATATGCGCGATGAATCCGACCCCGCAGGCGTCGTGCTCATAGAAGGGGTCGTACAGCCCCCGCCGGCCCGCCGGCGGAATCGACTTCGGAAGTCTTCTGCTCATCACGCGCGCTCCCATCTGCCCGAGCCCAATCAGGCCCTCCCGCGAGGCGGCGCCTCAGCCCCCGTCGCCGAAGCGGTTTCGGTCCCCCCGCCTCCGAACTCTGGGCGCGAGCCGATTCCTTCAAGGGTGGGAAGCAAACGGGCCCGACGGGGTGGTTCGATCGCCGGGACGAGCGGGCAGTCTCCCGGGTACGGGAGCCGGCAGGATGGATACTCGCGCAGGACCCTCACGGGTTTGAGGATCGTCCACCCCCGCTGGGCAATAGCCCCAAGCGTCCGCCGCGGTTATGGGGTTGCGGACCGCGCCCGGGCGGTTCAGAACCCTGGTTGGCGAGTTTAGCGGAGGCCGGTCTCGTCGGTCAAGTTCGATGCTTGCTTTCCCAGCACTTGGCCGCGCCGCCTCCAAGCGCCGGTTTCGAGCCCGCGCCGGACGCCGATGGCCTTCCACGCCGCAGCCGCCAAGGAGTTGGCGGCAGGGGTTGCGCCCCGAGTTGATTCCTCGAATGCGCAGGTTATGCTGGATAGACCAAGCGGTCCGATCGGCCTCGCGGAGCGGCGATTTGCGGGCGATGATCCTCCAGACACAAGGGACGATCGAGACTCGGCCCCTTGAACTCGTCAGTCGCCCTGAGCCGGCCCCTGCGCCCGGCGAGGTCCTCCTTCGCGTCCTGGCCTGTGGCGTCTGCCGCACTGACCTGCACCTGGTCGAAGGGGACCTGGAATTGGCTCGCCGGCCGATCATTCCCGGCCATCAGATCGTGGGCCTCGTCGAGGCCGTTGGCCCGGCGGTGGGGGTTGAGTTGGTCGGTCGCCGAATGGGGGTCGGTTGGCTGCACACCGCCTGCGCCCGCTGCGACTTCTGCCTGCGCGGTCAGAGCAACCTGTGCGACACCGCCCAATTTACGGGGTTTCATCGGGCTGGGGGCTACGCCGAATTCGTCTGCGCCTCCACGGAGGCCCTTTACCCCATGCCCGAGGGCTTGCCGCCGGAATCCATCGCCTCCTGGCTTTGCGCCGGGATTATCGGTTACCGGGCGCTCAAGCTCGCCGAAGCCCGAAACGCTCGCCGTGTAGGTCTCTATGGGTTTGGCGGCTCGGCTCATCTGGCGCTTCAGGTCCTGAAGCACTGGAAAAATGAGGTTTACGTTGCCACACGAAGCCCCGAGCATCAGGCTCAGGCCCGGGCCTTGGGGGCCGACTGGGTGGGCGCCGCGGACTCGATCCCAGCGGCCTCGCTCGAAAGCGCCGTGCTTTTCGCTCCCTCGGCCCGGCTTGTGCCGGTGATCCTCAGGGCCCTGGACAAAGGCGCAACGTTGGCCATCGCCGGTATCCATCTCAGCCCCCTCCCCGAGATGGATTATCAATTGCTTTACGGCGAGCGGCGGATCACGTCGGTAACCAATAACACGCATCGCGACGGCGAGGAATTCCTGGAGCTGGCCACGCGAATCCCTATCAAATCAGAAGTTGAGTGCTTCGGTCTCGACGAGGCAAACGAGGCTCTAGGCCGCATGAAACGCTCGGCGCTGCGCGCCCCGGCCGCAGTTCTGATTCCGTGATGGTGGTCGGTGGATAGACAACTCTCAGTCAGCCCGTCAAAATATTGGCTGTGGATTCCCGTGAAACATTATTTTGCCGCCTTACAGCCATGGAGATTGATTTAGGAGAACTATGAAAGCGATTTCTCCAGATCATCAGTTTAACCTCTTTTATTCGAATATTGTAGATGGGCCAACCCTCTGCGAGGCTGCTGGATGATTCTCTTGAGCCCCGGCCTTCAGTCCAAACCCCGCATCCTTCGCTTCTTGAGTCGTGTGGCAGTAGGAGGCGTCCAGAACGGCTTGATCGAAAGCCTGGCGCGCGCCGACCGCGATCGGTTCGACTTCGCGGTCGTCTGCTACAAAAAGGCCGGCAATTGGGCTCATCGGGTTGAAGCTCTCGGCATCCCCGTCTGCGCCCAGAAAACCCTGCCCGTGTGGGGCCCGTACCAACTGCTCCGTCTGGCCCGCTTGATCCGTACAGTCCGTCCCGATCTTATCCACATCCAGCAGGCTGAATCGGTCATCCCCGGCGCCACGGCGGCTTGGATGGCCGGCGTTCGCCACCTGATCGTGCACCACACGAGCCTCTACACCGGCCACTGGTCGCGTCAGAATCCTCTCCTTAATCGCTGGGAGTGGGCGTGGACGCGCCGAGCCGGCGCCCGGATCGCCGTCTCGGAGACCGTGGCGCGGGTTTCAGCCCAGGGTCTTGGCCTGGACCCGGCGATGTTCGACGTCATCCCCAACGGCGTCAATGTCGAACGCTGGTCAAGACCCCAGCCTTACGACCTGCGCGCTGAGTTAGGGGTCGGCCGCGAAAGGGCGCTCGTCGGCCATGTCGCCCGCTACCATCCAGTCAAGCGGATCGAAGATTTCATCGAAGCCGCCGTCCTCGTCGGACGTGAGCGGCTTTTGCCGACGGCGATCCCCCCCCCGATCTATCTCGTCATCGGGGGAGGGGAGCGAGCCTTGCGCGAGCGTTACGAGGCGATGATCCGAGAGGCGCGACCGTGGGCCGACGTCCGGCTGCTCGGCACCCGCCATGATCTGCCGCGCCTGTTGCCGAACCTGACGGTGGGGGCGCTGCCCAGTCTGATCGAGGGCTGTCCGAACACCATCCTGGAGTACCTCTGCGCTGGCGTGGCCATTGCCGCCTCCGACATCGACTCCATCCGAGCCCTCGTCAACGATGGGGAACAGGGGCTGCTCAGCCCGCCGAAGGCGCCCGAGGCGTTGGCCCGCTCGATCGCGCGACTGCTGACCGACGCCGATCTCCGGGCGCGGCTGACGGTCGCCGGCCAGCGGCGGGCCCTTCTCTACGACTGGGGCCGCACGCAAGCCCGCTACGAAGCCCTCTATGAACGGCTCTTACGTGCCGGGATGGGGGAGAACGCATCATTGTCGACGGCTCGGCCCGCGAATCAGCCTGAGCGAGGCGCGCTCGCCGGGCGTGATGAACGGGTGGAGATCGAAGTGCTCAAGTCGCATCTGACGCCGGAGACGACGCAACAGGCGGTCGGTGACGCCGCGATCCTGATCGATCGCCAGAATGACGCCCGAAGGACGTAGTCCGCCGACCAGGTTCTCCATCATCGTCCAGTCTTGAAGCGCCGCGCCCGGCTCCACCACGATCATTCCCCAGCTCGGCGTTTGACTGGATCTCCCGGGGGAGTTTTCTTCACTCGGAACAATCCTCAGTCTTCTCAACCCCTCCGAGCCAAGAAACGCCTCGATCGGCGCGCGCTCGGACTCGGCCGCGCCCCAGGTCTCCACCCGCGCCTTGGCGCCCCCTTTGGCGAAGAGCTGAAGAACATAGGAGTGAAACCCGATCCCCGCCTGGAGAATTCGACGCGGTTTGAGGCCGTGGCAGGCCAGCCAGAGCAGCGCTGCTTGACTGAGCGGCGCCGGGGTTTCGGTTTCGCCCGTGAGCCGCGCGAACGCTCTCCACGGTCGTTCGAAGGCTTCACGCACCGGCGGCAGGTTCGCCTCGGCATCGGCGAGCCAATCGACGCGACGCGCCAGACGCCCCCGGGCCGACAGATACTGAACAACCGCCGAGGCAAGCGGCCTCATCGCTCGAACAGACCCTCAAGGAAGGCGAGAATCCGGCGGGCGCGCTCGGGGTAGGTGTACGCCCGTGCGTCCTGGACCGCCCGCCGCGCCAGCCCCTCCCCTGAAGCGCCTCCCTCCAATGCCCGACTTATTCCTTCGGCCAGCGCCGCCGGAGAATTCGGCTCGACCAGCAGACCATTTTGTCCGTCCTCGATCAGTTCCTCGATGGAAGGGAGGCGGGAAGCCACGATGACGGCCCCCGAGGCAAGATATTCGACCAGCTTGGCGGGGCTGCAATAGCGCTCGACGCGGTCCAGGACGCCGCGTCGCAGCGGGGCGACGACAACACGGGCGCGCCGGAGCCGGCCGAGGGCTTCCGGATGGGGCAGGCGACCCTGGAAATCGATTCGGTCGGCGACGCCCAGTCGAGCGGCCAACGCCATGAGAGCGCCGCGCTCCGGTCCGTCCCCGTCGCCGATGATGGCCAATCGCCGGCCCGGCAGGCGCGTCATCGCTTCGATCAGAACGTCGAGCCCATTAAACGGATAAAGGCTGCCGAGGTAGCACAGATCGAGATCGCGGGCTTCAAGCGCGGGGGGGGGCGTCTGCGATGGCGTCATGCCGCTCGGAGCCACCAGCGTCGGGCACTTCAAGGCGAAGGTTTGCTTCAAGAGGCGTTCGAGCCCATGGCTGATCGTCACGACTCCGTCGAGCTGCGAATAAACGCTCGCTTCCAGGTCGAGAAGGCCCGCGTCCGCCGGCGGGGGCGCGGACCCCGAGCCTGCCCGTTCGGCCGCGTCAATGTGGTGGAGCGTGTGGGCCTCATAGACGGCGCGCGCGCCGAGGCGGCGTGCGAGCGGCAAGAGGCGGCTCGCCGTCGCCAGGGCCTTGGTGCCGCCTCGGAAGTAAAAGCAGCCCCTGCGCGGAGGAATCGCCCGCGCGAGGGCGTAAGCGCTGATAAAGAATCCAAACGTCCGGCCGCTCCAGCGATGAGCGCGGCGCGGAGCCGCCGGCAGCGTCCGGATCGACAGACGGGCATGAGGGGGCAGGCCGTAGGCGGCCAGCGTCGCCTCGGCGGGCCGCGTGAGCCTGCGGACCAGGATTTCGACGTCAGCGCCGGCCTCAGCCAACGCCCGACACGTATTGAGGATTTGAATGGAGTGGGACTTGACGTTGGGCAGCGTCGTCGGGACGAAGTAGGTCAGCCTCATCGGCTCAGGCGTCCCCGTCGGCCCGATTCAATCCGCAAGGTCTTCCCCACCGGGCGGAGAGCCGTCTCGCATGTACTTCCGAATGAACCGGCGAGCGAAGCGCCGATACGGGCCGAAGCGCTCCAGCCGTCGGTAAACCGCCGAGGCCAGAAGCGTGAAGGGATCGTTGCGGATGATCTGATCGCCCAGGGGCCGCTCGGCCAGGCTCGACGGCGGGAGCCGATCGCGCCAGCGGTCGGGGAATCGACTGCCGACGTAGAAGAGATAGATCGAGGCGTTGGGCTCCGGCGGCGAGGCGCTCTCATAGACCACCGTCAGGCCATTGCACTCAAACAGCCGGCGCATGGAATGCGGGGTAAACCGCCAGAAGTCGCCATAATCGGCCGTGAAGTGTGTCTCCTGAAGGCATGGGGCGACGATGATGACGATATCGCGGCTCAGGCGGCAAAGATTTTCGAACGCCGTGAAGAGATCAAAAACGTGCTCCAGGGTCGTGTGGTTGAAGACGACGTCAAACCCCCCTTCCAGGTTCGGCGGCAGCGGCGCCTCCAGATTGAGTTCGATTTCCTCGGGATGGCCCTGGGCGCCCCGTTCGCCGCGCCAGTTGGTGACGACGTAGGACGCCGCCCCCGTGAAGTAGTCCCGATAACGCCGGCCTTCCTTATCCTCGTCGTTCCAGCCGCTCACGTTGACGACGGCGCCCGTGAACTGCGGGGCCACCGAACGCAGCTCGGCGTTGGACCAGAGCCTCGGCCGACGCCATTTTCGATCGACCAGCCGACGGGCAAGAAAAACGCTCATCAGCAAGGGGGGACAGGCCGAAGTCTCGACCGAAACGCCCGCCCGCGAGGCCTATCGTAGTCCCTCCCGATCGTTCGATGAAGGCGATTTCCGCGCGATCGCCGGCCCCCAGGTTCGGTCATCCGGCGGAGATTTCGCTCAGCTCGCGCGGCAGCTCCCGCCGGATGTCGTCGGCCTCGGGCAGGGGAGCGAGCGAGCGGCGAAGCCCGGCGAGCGCCTCGGGGAAGGCCAGCGTGGTCATCGTCTCGCAGGAGAGCCGGCAGAGCCGGCATTGGCGGGCCTGAGCGAGCACCTGGCGGGCCTCGTGCGCCCGCAGCAGGCCGACGAGATCAAAATCGAAGTCCCGGAGGTTGCCCATCTTGTAGGACGACGGGCAACCGCCGTTGGGGAAGACGTCGCCGTTTTCCTCGATGAAGAACTGGGTCCGGCCCGCCCAGCAATCGAAATCCCGGGGCTTGCCTTGAAGCTGTTCGATGATCTCGCGCAACTGAAGCGACGCGTCGCTCCGGCGCATCAATTCGATCACCCGGATCAGGCGCTCTCGCGCCCGGGCCCCCAGTTCCACGTTCATCCCCTCGTTGTGATAGAGCTGGCCTTCGACGATGAAGATCGGGTTGAAGAAGATATCCCGCCGGCGACAGAACTCGAAGACCCGCTCGCACTCCTCAACGTTTTGAGCCGTCATGCAGTGGTTGATTTCGAGTTTCAGCCCCTTGTGACGTTTTCGCAGCTCAACCAGGCCGTCGACCGTGGCCTCGCAGTGACGGAAAACGTTCCGGACGCCGCGGACCACGTCATGACCCTGGCCCACCCCGTCGATCGAGATCATCACGGTGAGTTTTTTCCGGAACGTCAGCATCTCCTCGACCATCTTGAGGAGCTTGTTCGTCGAGAAGCCGTTGCTGTTGAAGGACATCGTGACGCCCGGCAGCCGCCGCGTGAATGTCCGGACGATCTCGACGAGGTCGCGCCGCAGCGTCGGCTCGCCCCCCGTAAGCGCCACGTGCCGCAGGTCAGAGAAGAACCCGGCGTTGACCTCGAGCATCCGGTCCATCTCCTCCACCGTCAGTTCCTCGGGGAGGCTCGGGGCCGTGTTATCGACCAACTGCCAGATATTGCACATCACGCAGCGGGCGTTGCAGCGGTCCGTCAACGCCACGCGCAGCTTGAGCGGCTTGACGCGCAGGCCGAGCCGTTCAGCCGCGTGGTAACGGGCCGTCCGTCGCGCGGCCCGATACCAGGCCGAAAGCGGGGCCGAGCGCAGGTGGGTCTTAAGTCGCATCGTGGCCTGGCGGCGGACGCCGTGCCCGGGCGCGCGGCGCGGCCGGCTCGCGGATCAAGGCGAGACCCGGAACTTTCGATACTGCTCCGGGGGGGCGTAGCGCTCTTCCTTCCACGGATCGGCGTCGTTGTGATAGCCGTTGAGTTCCCAGAATCCCAAGCGGTCCTCGGCCATGAACTCCAGCCCGGCGATCCACTTCGCGCTCTTCCAGAAATAGAGTTTCGGGAGGACCAGCCGCATCGGCCCTCCATGGTCCGGTGGCAAGGGCCGGCCGTCGAACGTATGGGCGAGCAGCGCCTCAGGCTCCGAGAGCGCGGCCAGCGGCGTGTTGGTTGTGTAGCCGCCGTAGGAGTGCTGCATGACAAAGCGGGCCTCGGGCTTGGGCCGGACTTCCCTGAGCACGTCCAGTAAACGGACGCCCGTCCAGGTCGTATCGAGCTTGCTCCAGGTCGTCACGCAATGAATGTCGCAGGTGATCGTCGTCTGCGGGAGCGCCATGAACTCGTCCCATGTCCAAGCCCGCTCCTCCTCAACCAGCCCGAAAACCCGCAAGCGCCAGAGCCGCCGGTCGACCGTGGGGGTTGGGCCGTAGGTCAGGACGGGAAAACCCGGCGTCAGGCGCTGGCCGGGCGGCACGCGCGCCTTGAGTTCGGGGTCGGCCGGCCGGACGAATCGTTCGAAAGCACTCATGACGCTTAAGGTTCCGCTGAAGCCGTCGCAGGGCCCCCGAGCGCGGTCAGTTTACCATGCGACCGGAGGCGAAACAACCGCCTACTTGAGAGGGTTCAGGAGATCGCCCGTCCCCGGGGAACCCTCCATGATGCTGCCGAGGGCGCGCAGAGAATCCCGCTTGAGGATGGCGCGGGAAAGGCGTTCGCGCAGGCGGGCGTCCTCCGGATGCCGCTCGACAAGCCGTTGATAGAGATCGATGGCGCGAGTCAATTCCCCCCGATTGAGGAAGTCATTGGCCGAGGTGGCGTAGTGTTCGTCGGCTTCGGCCTGTCGACCGCTTTTTTCGAGCAATTCGGCGAGCTTGACCCGAACGCCCGGGTTTTCCGGATTTAGCTTGAGGATCTTCTCGTAGTTCTTGATGGCCTTATCCACCTGGGCGCTCGCGGCGGGTCGAGCTGAAGCCGCCTCGGCGGCGGCGCGGGCGGGCTGCCGGGCCGCCGCGGGGGTCGGCTTGGCAACGGCCGCCGCCTTCTCGCGCTCCGGGGCCAGCTCCTTGACGCGGTTATAGAGCTTGACGGCGGCCTCGACATTGCCGGCCTGGCTATGGAGCTCCGCCAGGCGCAGATAGTCATCGATCAGGTCGGTCTCCGAGCCGATCTGGGCGTAAACCTGAACGTAACGACTCAAAACTTCGATGTTCTCGGGCTCCAGGGCCAGAACGCGCTGATAGGCCTGAACGGCCTCGCTCAATCGCTCACAGGCGGCGTAAAGCCCGGCCAGAATGACCAGGTCCGGAACGACCTCAGCCGCCGAGCCGATCTTCAGATGGGTGTCGATGACCCGCTCCCAAATCTCGGTGTCGGCGGGGTTCATGTCCAGAATCCGCCGGAACTCACGCTCGGCCAGGTCGTAAAGCTGGCGGGCGAGGTATTGCTCGGCCAGGGCCACGCGCTGGGTCTTGGCTTCCTCTTTTCGTTCCAGTTGGGCCAACAGTTCGGCCAGATGGTGGCGGGAGTCGGCGTTCTGGGGGTCGATCTCGACCATCTGGGCCAGCGTCTCGGCCTGGCGGGCCTTGTCTTCGGCCACCTCGTAATAACGGAGCAGACCCTGAAGGGTCTCCAAGGCCTGACCGCGGCGCTGCGTGCGGATCTGCACGGTCGCCAGTTGATGCCGGAGCTCCACGTCTTTGGGGGCGCGTTCGAGGGCGCGGTCCAACACCCGATGGGCCTCGGCGTTTTCATCCGAGGCGAGGTAGTATTCGGCCAGCGCGCGGGACTCGGCGACGGCCCGATCGACCAGGCCGCGTTCGAAGAGGAAATGGATGTAGTGCTCGCGCGCATCCGGCCGACCAGGGAAGACCCGCACGAGCTTGTCGAAGACGCTCGCGGCCGCCTCGGCGTCTCCCTGGCGGCGATGGGTCTGGGCCAACTTCAGATAGTCGTCGTAAAGGTCTTCTTCGTCGCCGATTTGGGCATACAGATCGATGTAACGGGCGCGCGCGTCGGCGTCCTCCGGCCGCTGACCCAGAAGTTCCCGGTAGACTTCCAGCGCCTGGGGGAGGTCGTCGTTGGAGACGTGAAGCTCGGCCAACCGCCGCATCTGCTCCAACATCGCCTCCTCGCGTCCCATGCGCCGGAAGAGGTCGACCAGCCGCCAGCGGGCGTCGACGTCGGCGGGCTTGAGTTGAATGATCTGTCGGATGGCTTTGTGCGCCCCCTCCAGGTCCTCGGCCTCGAGATACAATTCATAGAGCACGCGCAGATGTTCGAGGGCGGCCGTTTTCTCGCCGAGGGCCAATAGCGCCTCGACCAAATATTCGTGGCCGGCCGTGTGGCGCGGCTTGAGTTTGAGGACGCGTTCGGCCATCGAACGGGCCCGGGCGTGGTTACCCTGGCTGAACGCCGACTTCGCCAGGACGGCGTAATGGAAGACGGCGATCTCCGGTAGCCCGGCCCGCTCGAACAGCTCGGCGATCGTCTCCCGCAGCGGTTCGTCCTCGCGCGCGGCGTAGGTCAGCCGCTCGGCCATCTCGCGCGCCTCTTCCATCCGACCGGTTTCGAGGTAGAGTTTCAGGATTTCGAGTCGGGTCCGGGCGGCCTCGACCCGCTCGCCCGCCCGCTCCTGAGCCTCGGCCAGGTGCTTCCGATATTCGAGATTGGCCGGGTCGAGCTCGCAGGCTCGGGCGAGCGCCCAACGAGACGTGGTCGAATCGGCGCGCATTTGCGCCGCGCGCGAGAGCTGTTCCAGGTGCCCGGCCGCCTCTTC
Source organism: uncultured Candidatus Sumerlaeota bacterium (assembly GCA_964463045.1). GTDB lineage: Bacteria > Sumerlaeota > Sumerlaeia > MVZB01 > JAJFLK01 > CAYXAU01. Next base: position 212,989 of record CAYXAU010000001.1, read on the forward strand.
GTTCCTTCCGGAATGGATCAACAGTTCGATCAGCCGCTTGCGCAGCTCGATCTCCTCCGGGGCCAGTTCGAGGCCGCGTCGCAGGTAGCGCTCGGCGAGCTCGACCTCGCCGCCCGTCAGATGGTGCGCCGCCAGCCAATCAGCCTCCTTGAGCGCCAGCTTGGGCTTTTGCGTTCGATCGTAGACCTCGAACAAGTGCCGGCGGGCTTCGGCGTGCTCGGGGTTCTCCTTGATAATGAGCCGGCAGAGCCTCAGCGTCTCCTTGCCGTCCTCGTCCCGGCCCAGGCTTTCGATCAGCTTCAGATACTGGCTGTGGGCCTCAGGCAGGCGGCCCTGCCGCGCCAGGACGCGAGCATACGCCTCTGCCTCTTCCCTTAACGAAGGATCCAGTTTCAGCAGGCGCTCGTAGGTCGCCGCGGCCGCCGCATAGTCCTTGGCTTCCATCGAACCTCGGGCGGCCTGGGCGTAATGCCGCGCCGCCGCCTGCGGCTCGCCCTGGGCCTCGCACACGGCCCCCAGAAGCTCCCAGGCTTCCCAGTGTTTGGGGTCGACTTTCAGGGCCCGATCGAGAATCGCCTTGGCTTCCTCGATCCGCCCGGCCTCGTTCAGAAGTCGCGCGGCCGTGAGGAAGTGGGCGAGGGCTTCGCCGGCTTGTTTGAGCCGAACGCAGAGTTCGGCCAAGCGGCCCAGAAGTTCGGTGTCTTCCGGGTCCAGCCGATGCGCCGCCAGCAGCTCCTCCTTGGCCAGTTCCGGGCGGCGCGCTTTCTCCTGAAGTTCGGCCAGGCCCAGCCGGCAGCGGACTGCGCCCTGAACGTCGCCGCTGCCTTCCAGCGCCTGGGCCAACGCCTGCCCCACCTCCACGCGCGTGGGGAAGCGCTCCCAGAGAGGCCCCAGGACCACCGCCGCCGCCGTCGGATCGGATCGTTTCAGATGAAGCTGAGCCAGTTCGAGCGCGCAGGCGCTGTAAAGGGGTTCGCGATCCAGTTCGGCGAGCGCCTCTACCAGACGGGTCAAGATTTCCACGTCGCCGGGAAACAGCTCGCGCAGGCGCTGATAGATGTCGGCGGCGTCGCCGGCTTGGCCGGCTTGCGCCAGATGGCCGGCGGCCTCCAACCAGGCCTTGCGGGCGCGAGCGGTCTCGCCCGCCTCATGGAGGAGTGCGGCCCACCGGGCCTTGAGATCGAAGCGCTCGGGGGCGATCTCCAGCAGATGTTCCAGGGCGGTCATCGACGCCCGGACGTCGCCGCTGGCGTAGTGGATCTCGGCCAGTTGCAGCAGATGCTCGGTCGCGCGCTTGGGATCGGCATGCCGCTCGGCGATCGCCACGCAGGCCTCATGGGCCGGGACATGATCGGGCTGGTCGGCGAGCACGGCGTCCAGAACAACGTAGGCTTCCTTCGGGCCCATCCGGGATTCGAGGCTTTGAGCCAGGGCCAACCGGGCCGTGAGCGCCTCCTCGGCTCGACCCAGCCGCTTGAGCGCTTCGATCCGATCCCGTTGTAAATCGAGGCTGTCCGGCAGGAGTCCCAGGCCGGCGTCGATGACTTCCAGCGCGAGCGCCGCCCGCCCTTGACCGCTCAGGCTCTCGGCCGATTCGCGCAGGTAAGCCAGCGCCACGGCCTCTTGGCCTTCGTCGAGGGCAAGCCGGGCGAGCGCCTCGCGCCGTTCAGGCCGATCGGGTTCGATCTCGCCGAGACGCCGCATCAGAGCCGCGGCCGTCTCGGTCTTCTTCTCCTCGAAGAGGTTCCGGAGGAGTTCAAGCCCGAGCGTCGCCGCCTCATCGGTCCGACCCGCCGCGATCAGCAGTTCGAGGTTTCGACGTCGCAGCTCCAGGTCGCCGGGGCGCAGCGCCTCCATCTCCTGAAGCGCGGCAATGGCCCCCGCGAGATCGCCCCCCTGCCGCAGGAGCGCTTCGAGCTCCCCCATGGCCTCGAAAAGATCGTCCTCGCGGCCGAGCCGCTTCAGTTCGTCGGCGAAGGCCCGGAGCGTCGGAACGTCTTCCGGCAAGAGGCGTCTCAAGGCCCGGAAGAGCGTCAAGACGAGGGCCTCATCTTCGTGCTGGCGAGCGATCGGGAGCATCTCGCGCAATTCGGCCACGGCGGCCTCGATCTGGCCCGCCGCTTCGGCCAGCTCCGCCAGCCTCTGGCGAGCCCGCATATCCGACGGGGCGATGCGTTTGACGTGCCGGCTCAATTGCGCCGCTCGCTCGACGTTTCCCCCCGCGACGTGACGGCCGATGACCTCATGCCAATGGGGGAGGGCCGTCTCCAACTGGTCGGCCTTTTCCAGGGCCTGACCGAGGGCTTCCATAAGGTCGATCCGATCCGGATTCAGCGCGATCGCCCGCCGAAGCAGAGGAACGCACGGGGCGAACAAGCGGTTATTATCGTGGATTTCGATGGCGCGGATCAGGAACTGCGTCGTCAGGTCCCGGCGGCCCAGCCGCTCGCAGACCTCCGCGGCCTCCGCGAGCCCATCGGGGTCGGTGGGCTGAAGCCCGACGCGCCGCTCCCAGGTGGCCACGGCTTCCTCGGTGCGGCCTTCGGCTTCCAGGGACCGGGCCAGGTCCCGCAGCGCGGCCAGGGCCGGCTCAAGCTCCCCGGCCTTTTCTTCCAGCGCGGCCCGTTCGGCCAGGAGTTCGCTGCCGGCGGGATCCAATTCGGCGGCCCGGGCCAGCACGCGGCGGGCCTGAACCACGTCCTGCAGGTTCTCCCGCCAGGCCCGCGCCAGGCCGACCAGCTCCTCGGCCGCCTCGCGACGTCGGCCCTGGCCGGACAAGGCTTCGGCGTGGCGTTCGCCCAGCGGCAGATCATCGGGCGCCAAACCCCGCAGCCGTTCCAGTTCGGCCAGCGTCTCGTCGGGATCGGTGACCTCATCCATCACGTCCAGAAGCTGGTCGTAGGCCGGCCGGGCGGCGGCCCACCCGTCCTGGCGGTGAATCAAATCCGCGCGAAGGCGCAGGGCGGGGACGTCGCGTCCGTCGCGAGCAAGCAGCGCCTCCAGCTGCTCGAGCGCGGCCGCCGTTTGCCCGGCCTCGATCAATCTCTGCGCAATGGAACGCCAGAGTTCCAGGGCGCGGCCATGCTGGCCGTGCTCATGGAGAAGCGAGGCGAGAAAATCCCGGGCCGCGTCGTCAGCGGGGAGCAGCTCGGCGAGCCGTTCGGCCTGGGCGATCGCCGCCTTCAGGTCCCCCATCCCAGCGTAGAGATCGGCGACGGCGCGAAGCGTGGCGGCGCCGGCCTCGATTTTTCCGCCGTCCAACTGACACTGCGCCAGCGCCGATCTCAGATCAGGCTCGTGCGGCTTCAGGGCGACGGCGCGCTCCAGCGCCGCCTCGGCGGCCTCCAGATTTCCCTCCCGGGCCTGAAGGCGGAAAAGGTCGCGCAGATCGGCCGTGGCGTTGTCGACGTCTTCGAGCCGTTCGTAGGCCTGAACCCGCAGTTCGAGAAAGCCGAGGTCCTCCGGGGCCAGCCCCAAGCCGCTGGTGGCCGCTTGCAAGGCGTAATCGAGCTGGCCCGCGGCCAGGGCGGCCGTGGCCAGCTCCCGCCAGTCGGCCGCCGTGGCGGCCTCGGGCTGGACGCGGCCGAAGAGCTGAACGAGCTCCGACCGCCGGTCCCACAGGTCCTTGAAGACGGGGGCAGCCTCGGCCCGCAGCCGCCGGGCTTCTTCCAGGCCGCCGGCGTCCACCATTTGGGCCAGGATTTCGAGCCATTCCTCGGCGGCCTCGGGGTGTCGGTCCGGCTCGGCGGTCAGGGCGCGAGCGACCTCCAGCCGGAGGCCCAGATCGCGCGGCGTCAGCCCGAGCAGTTTCCGCAGGACGGAAATGACCCGCTCGCCGTCCTTGCGCGCCTTATAAAGGCTCAAAACGTTTCGATACGCCTCGGCGGCCTCGACCAATTGGCCGCGGGCTTCGTAAAGCTTCCCCAAGCGCTCGCCGCTGCCGATGTCCTCCGGGTCGATTTGCTGGATGCGCTTGAAAATGGCCTCGGCCTGATCCAGGTCGCCGCGGCTGATGGCCACGTCTCCCATGTGATCCAGTTGGCGTCGGGCGTTGACCCGATCCTTCCGGGCCAGATAACAACTCAGTAAGGCTTCGCCGCCGGGAAGGAACTCCGGGGCAAGGGACTGAATCTTCTTACACAGCTCGAGGGTGTCGTCAGCCGCCGGGGCCCGCTCGGCCTTCTTCTGCGCGGCGTGAAAGTAATACTTGAGGGCGTTTTCCGTTTCTCCGTGAGCCTCATAGAGCGAGGCCAGCTCCTGGGGGAATTGCAGCCGCTCCGGGCTGAGGGTCACCAAGCGCTCGAGGATCGGAATGTTCTGGCCCGCCCTTCCGGTCCGGCGACGGATCTCGATGAGGCGTTCGTACATCGGGACGGCCTCGGCCGGGCGCTGGGCCTGCTCGTAAAGTCCGCCCAGGCCTTCCAGAATCGTCGCATTGTCGGGATCGATGGCTAGGGCCTGAGCCAAGGCCTCGGTCGCCTCGCCGATCTCATCGCGCTCCACATAGGCGCGCGCGACGTCCTGAAATAGAAGCCCGGCCCGCTGGTGATCCCCCTGCTCGCCGTAGCAGGCGGCCAAGTTGCGGCGTATGTCCAGCCGATCCGGCAACAGGCGGCTGAGGCGCTCGAGCGCGCTGATCAGGCGAGGTCCGCGCTCGCCACCGGCGCGCTGGGATTCCACCAGCCGCATCAGGTGAGCGATCGCCGGCACCGTCTGCCCCTGGTGGAGATGCAGATCGGCGAGTTCCGAACGCCAGTCGTCCCGGTCCGGGAAGGCTTCGACGGCCGCTTCAAAGGCGGGCAGCGCTTCCGGCCCACCTCCCCGGGCCCGATGGGCCTCCAACCACCCCTCATAGCAGGGCCGCGCCGCCTCGGCCCCCTGGGTTCGCCAGCTCAGGGGAGCCAGGAGCGCCAGAATGTCGGGGTGGTGGGGCGCCACGTCCAGGGCATGGCGCAACACGTCGAGCGCTTCCGAGGATTGGGGGTCGGCGGCCAGCAACCCCTCGGCGCAGCTTCTCCACAGGACCAACGCGTCGTCGATCTTCCCTTTCTTTTCAAGGGCTTCGGCCAAAAGCCGCTGGGCGCGCGCGTGGCCGGGGATCAGCCGCAGCGCCTCGCGCGCCGCTTCCATTTGCGCGTCCGGCTGGCCGGCCTCCCCGAGGCAGCGGGCCGCCTCGACAAACTGCTCGGCCGCTGCCTGGGGCCGCCCCATGGCTTCGCTGATGTGGGCCGCGTCGAGACGGACGAGGCCGTCGTTGGGCAGCAGCGCGAGCGCCTGCTGAATCAGCCGGTCCGCCTCGGCCAGAGCGCCCATGACCACGTGTGCCTTGGCGACCTCCCGCAGCGCCGCCACCGCCTCATCCTTCCGATCCAACGCCGCCAACGAAGCCACCGTCAGTTCGAGGGCGACGGCGTGGCGCGGATCAAGCTGGCGGGCCTCGCGCGCTACCTGAAGCGCGCCGTCATGCTGATCGGCGGCTTGCATGCGACGGACGAACCCCAGGTAGGTCTCCATCGCGCGCTCGGTCTGGCCGAAACCCTCCAGGCACCGCCCGATCTCCAGGTGACGGCCCACGTCCCTCGGGTCGATGGCCGAAATCCGATCGAGGAGGGGATAGGCCTCCTGGGGGTCGGGCGAGCCGAGGTGAAGCCGGGCGAGCTCAAAGAGTTCGCTCACGCCGGCCTCCACGTCCCCCCGCTCGATGCAGGCTTCCGCCAGGTCCACCCGCAGCCCCGCGTCTTCCGGGTCCACGTCTCGAGCGGCGGCAAGGTAGCCCGTGGAACTCACCAGATCCCGTCGGGAACGGGCCGATCGGGAAAGCTGCCGGTATAAGGCCACCGCCCGCGCCCGGTCGCCTGCCTGAGCCTCCAGAGCGGCTGACCGTTCCAGCCCGGCGATGTGCTCGGGGACGGCCTTGAGCAGCGCCGCCAACGCCTGCCGGGCCGATTCCAGGTCTCCCCCCTCGCGATACCGGTCGGCCGCCGCGATCAACGGCTCGGCGGCGAGCTCGTGTTCGCCCAGCGCCAGGAGCGCCCGCCCGATCTTCTCCCGCAGGGCCGGGTTCTCCGGTTCAAGCGCGGCCCGGCGTTCGAGGACCGGCAGCGACTCCTTCCATTGCTTTCGGTTTTCGAGAATCGCGGCGAGCTGTTCCAGCGTCGCCGACAGTTCCGCCTTCAGTTCCAGACGTTCGTAGGCGTCGGCGGCCTGAGCCAGCAAGAGCGGGGCCTCGGGGGCTGAGCGCACCAGCTCGGCCAACGTCGCCGCCGCCTGCGTCGGATCGTTCGTCTCAGCGTACACTCGCGCGAGGGCCAGCAGAGCCTCCCCCGCGGCATGCTCGTCCCCGGCCGCGCGCTCCAACGCCACGCGCCGGCGGGCGAACTCGATCTCGTGAGGGAAAATCGACCCCAGCGGTTCGAGGATGGCGCGGGCTTCCGTCAGATTGCCCGACTCCAAGCAGAGATCGATGGCGCGGGCGTGTTCGCCATGGGCCGCTTCGGCTTGGCCCATGGCCTGATAGACGGCCGCCGAGACTCGGGCGGCTTCGACGCTCCTGGGCAGGAAGGCGACGGCTTGATCGGCGGCTTGGCGGGCCTCGACGAGTTGGCGTTGTTCCAGGGCCTGGCCGGCCCTCTCCAGCATCTGGCCGCCGAGCGCGCGCAAGGCGGCCACGTCGAAATCCAGCTTCAGTTTTTCGGCCAGGTCCAAGGCCGCATCGAGCGACTCCTGGCCGGTGAAGATGGCCCAGAGATCGACGAGACTCCCGCCGCCGAAACCGGCGCACTGCTTCATCGCGCAACGATATTTCTTCCGCTCATCGTCAATCTGGAGCGAGCGCATCGCCTGCTCCTTATGGAGCGGACAGAAGCCTCGGATGGTCGTCCCGGAGGCCTGAAGTCTTTCCGGAAAGTAATTGAGCAGCAGGGCGAGCTGCCGCGCGGAGGTCTTGGCGTTGACCTCCTCGATAATGGTCTGTACTTGCGTGGCTGCCACGGGGCCCCGGCCTAGCCGGCCTCCGCTTTCACGTTTCGCGCTTGCCCTTCGGAAGGACGCCCCCCAGCGCGGCCATCGCCCCCAGGGGAGGGGAGAGAAGCCTGAGCCGGCGGGGATTCAACGGATCTCGCCCGGACGGCCTGAACCCGTCCCCGTGGACCCGCGTCCGCCCGGCCTCGGCCCTGCAGCTCCGCCCCCATGCCCTCTCACGATGCGCTTTCGGCAAGAGCCCAGGGTCCCGGGGCCGCGCCCGCCGAGCCGTCCGTCCCTTCGCGCTGCCTGCGCAGGCGAGCCGCCCCGACCGAGCCTAAGTCCAGCCCGTGCGAAAGACAAGCCTGAGATCGCCCGCCGGCCCCTCCGCATTCGGCGCCCGGCCGAGGCGCGGGCAAGGCTACCCCCCCACTCCGGCAATGCCGGCGGGCGAACCGCCGTTAAAGGCCAAACGATTTGGGCGCGGGCCGGGTCTTGATAATTGGCGGGCCGGGGTAAGGCATGTCTGGGCGCCGTTGGCCAGTTGAATGCCATCTCGGTCAAAGAAACGCGAGGGATTCTCCATGATGAGCGTACGAAGGCCCGGTCGAATGGATTCCTCTCTTTCCCGGGGGACCCGGAGCGTAGCCGTCGGCCTCGCGGCGTTAGCCGCCCTCGCGCTCTCCGCCCCGGCCCTCCCAGCGCTCACCGTGGAGCGCGTCGTCGAGCAGACGTTCAAGGTTGACGGCCCGCCCGAGGTCTCCGTCCGGAGTTTCAACGGGAGCGTCAGCTTGCGCCTCGGCGCCGCCGACCAGGTGCGCGTCAAGGCCACCAAGTACGTCACCAGCCTTTCCGGCCTGCGCGCCGAGCGGGAACTCGACCGGATCCGCCTCACGCTGGAACAGACGGGGCGCGTGATCCGCTTGGAGACGGAAGAGCCGGATGGAGCGTTCAGGTGGGGCTGGGGGGGGCGGGGCGTCCGCTTCGAGGTCGAGCTGCCGCCCACGTCCAGCCTCGATGTCCAGACGAGCAACGGACCGGTCCGGGGGGAGAAGCTCGGCGGTTTCGGCCGATTCAAGACGACGAACGGCGCCGTGACGCTGAGCGACTGCGCGGGTGACTATGAGGTCCTGACGTCCAACGGGAGCGTCACGGCCGAGCTGAAAGAGGGGACGCTACAGGCCCGCACCTCCAACGGCCGGATTCGCGTCCGGGGGATCGCCAAGAGCATTGTTGCCCGCACGACCAACGGCCGGATCGAAGTCGATCTGGAGGGGGCCGCCGAGATCATCCAGGCCACCACGTCCAACGGCGCCATCACCGTCGCCGGCCGGGCCGATCGCATCGAAGCCCACTCCTCCAACGCCCCCCTTCAGATCGAGCTGAGCGACGGGGTCGCGGAGGTCTCGGCCACGACGAGCAACGGGGCCATCGACTTTGCCGGCACCCTGCGGGGCGATAATGAATTCGTCTCCAGCAACGGCTCGATCACCCTGCGCCTGGCCCGCCGATCAGCCTTCCATCTGGACGCGCGGACCAACGCCGGCGGCATCAGTTCGGAAATCCCCCTGGAACGGATCGAGGTTTCGGACCGCCGAAGCCTGATCGGGTCAACGGCGGGGGACCCGACCGCCAACATCAAAGTGCGCTTGAACTCCGGGGCGATCCGGTTGGAACGCCTTTAGCGCGTCGGCTCGGCGCCCGCGGGACGGCTTCGGCGGGGAGGCTCAGCCGGCCGGACCGTTGAGGAGCGCCTCGGCTCGAGCCAGGATTCGATCCCGCGTGGCCTCATAGGGGACGCCGGCGAGTTTGAGGCCCGCCGCCGCGGCATGACCCCCGCCGCCGAATTCGCGGGCCAGCAGGCTCAGGTCCGGGACCCCGTCCCCCCGCAGGCTCACTTTCAGCCCCCCTTCCGGCAGTTCGATGAACAGCACGGCAACGCGCACGCCGCGGATGCCGCGCATCTCCGATGCGAGGTGCTCCGGCACCGCCTCCGGGCCGCCGTGCGCGGTCAGCGTCGGCGACCGCAGCTCCCCCCAGACGAGCCTCCCGCCGCCAGCGTAGCGCAGATCGGCCAACGCCTGGCCCGACAACGCGACGGCGCCGGGGCTCTGATTCTGATAGGCGGCGCGGGCGACCAGGGGAAGATCGGCCCCCGCGCGCAGCCATTCCGCGGCCAGTTCCAGATGATGCGGGCGGACGGCGGGATAGCGGAACGATCCCGTGTCGGTGAGCAAGCCGGTCAGGAGCGCCGTCGCCAGGGGAGGCGTCAGCGGGACGCCCGCGCGCCAAGCCAGATAATAGACCAGCTCGACGGTCGCCGCGCAGGCGGGTTCGACCCAATTGAGCTGGGCGAAGCGAGTGTTCGAGGCGTGATGATCGAGGTTGATCGTCAGCGCCGGGGCCGGCCAGTCGGCGAAGGCGCGGGCCCGATCGGCGCAATCGACGAAGACCGCCACGTCGGGCTGCAAGGCCGCGGCGGGCTCGGCCAGAATCCCACCGTAACCCGGCAGCTCGGCGTAGTGAGCCGCGGCGGCGCCTTCCTCGACGGCCAGGGCGTGGGGACGGCCCCAATGCGTCAGCAGCTCATGAACGGCCAGAAGCGAACCGATGCAATCCCCGTCGGGTCGGGCGTGACCGAGGACTTGTACGGCCCGTGCCCCGCGTAGGCGCTCGACGATCGCGTCGATCAGGCCCAAGGCCGGGGGCGTCAAGGCACCGGGAAGTTTGCGAGCGGGCGGTGGCCGTTTCGTCGCCGGCGAGGTTGACGGTTTGGCTGGGCGGCGGCGACCCATCGGGCGAAGGCCTCGGACCGAGCGGCGCGGGTGCGTTCGGTCAGGGTGCCGGGACCGGGACTCGAACCCGGACGGGGGGGAAACCTCCCAGAGGATTTTAAGTCCTCCGCGTCTGCCGATTCCGCCATCCCGGCGCGAAGAGCATGGTACAGGAGTCTCGGCGAGAATGCATCGGGGCGATGCGGGACGACGAGGCTGGGGTGGCGCCGGCGGCGGGGCTGCTTTCCGGGCCCAGGGGATCAGATTCGTTAAATCTATATTTAACGAAGCCCCAAGGCGGGTCGCCGCCATCGCTCAAAAAGGCTCAACTACCGTCAGTTAGCTCAGAAAACCTCGTGCGCACCTTCGCGTTTGCCCGACCCCCAGCTTCGTCAAATCGCGGTCGACCCCGTGCGCCCGCCGGGCTTTGGGAGACCTCGCCGCCGGTCCTCGCGCCGCACTCGACGCCGCGGTCCACCGTTCCCGGCCCACGATGCCCCTCCGGCGGCGTTGACACCGTCGCGCGGAGCGCTTAAGGTGGAGGCCCGAGCGTGGCTCCATCCGGGCGCGAGCTGCGACCCGGGCCGAACTCAACGCCGCCCCCGGGATTCCCCGCAGGTCCCGGTCCTCGGAAGACGCTCGCAGGGCGCTCCCCTGCGCGGGGCGCGGACTGACCTGATGGCTTCCAAACGGTGGGTCGGGGGACTGCTTCTGGCCAGCCTGGTCCTCGCGGGCGGGGTGGCCGGCGCGACTTATGCGGCGCTGCTTTGGCGCGAACGTCGAACGGCCAAGGACCTGACGCTGGCGCGCAGCCTTCTCGCCCAGCGTGATTTCGACCGGGCGGGCCGGCTTCTGGCCGAGCTTCGAGAACAGGGCCGGGGGAAGGAAGCCTGGTTCCCGGAGGTCCTGTTACTTCAACTGGAGCTGGCCCAGCGTCAAGCGGATCGCGCGCGCGGCATCCAGGTGGCCGAAACGCTCCTCGATCCCCAGCGCGCCTATAGGGGGGAGCCCCGATGGCGCGCGCTCGCTTATCTGGGGCAGGCCGCGTTGGACGACGAGCGCGTGGCCGAGGCCCGCTCCCGTTTCGAAACCCTGCTGACGGAGGCCGGCGCTCAGGGGCCCGGGGCCGACGCGGCCCGGCTGGGCTTGGCCCGGTTGGACATGGCCGAGCGGGGCGTCACCGTGGAGTTGATTGAGGCGCTCTCGCAGTGGCTTGAAGATTTTCCGGAATCCTCCATGCGGCCGGAGGCGGAATACGCCCTGGGCCGGGCCAACGTCGCCCTGTTGCTTTCGCCCGTGCCGGGTCCCGGGGACCAGATTTACGCGTTGGAACGGGGGGACAATCTCTACAATCTGGCGCGGCGGTTCGGGGTCAGCGAAGAACTGCTGAGCCGGGTCAATGGCATCACCGATCCGCGGCGATTGTCGATCGGGCGGCGGCTCAAGATTCCGGACCTGGACCTGACGATTGAGGTCGATAAGACGCGCAATGTGCTGACGCTGTACAATAGAGGACGCTTCTTCAAGCGCTACCCCGTGCGGACCGGCAAAGTCGATTATCTGACGCCCCCCGGGGACTACAAAATCCTGAGCAAGACGAAGAATCCTCAATGGACGGACCCCCGCACGGGCAAGGTTTACGCCCCGAACCATCCGGAAAACGAGCTCGGCACGCGCTGGTTGGGGTTCCAAGGGGGGGCCCTGGGGATTCACGGCACGATCCACCCGGAAACCATCGGGACCTACGCTTCTTTCGGTTGCGTCGGCCTGCTGCCGGAAGACGTTGAGGAGCTGTTCGATCTCGTGCGCATCGGCACTCCCGTAAAGATCATCGGACGGATCGCCGAGCCCCCCCGGATCGACGGCTAGAAGCGCCCGCCCCCATGCCTTCCCCTCTCCGGCTCGGTCTCCCCAAGGGGAGCCTTCAGGACGCGACGTTCCAGTTGTTCCGGCAGGCCGGTTTTGAATTGACGGTCTCCAGCCGATCCTATCTGGTGGGCTGCGAGGACCCCGAGCTGGAGGTGTTGTTGATCCGGCCGCAAGAGATGGCGGTCTATGTCCAGCGGGGCAAGCTCGACGCGGGGCTGACGGGCTGGGATTGGGTGGTCGAGTCCGGGGCCGACGTGCAGGAGGTGGCTGCCCTCACCTACTCCAAGGTCTCGATGCGGCCGGTGCGCTGGGTGCTGGCGGTGCCGGAGGCGAGTCCGATCGGCGCGGTGGCGGACCTGGAGGGCAAACGGATCGCGACGGAGATCGTCCGCGTAACGCGGCAGTACCTGGAGCGCCACGGCGTGCGGGCCGAGGTGGAATTCTCCTGGGGCGCCACGGAAATCAAGGCCCACGAGTTTGTGGACGCCATCGTCGAGGCCACCGAGACCGGCCGCAGCCTGCGGGCCAATCATCTTCGGGCGATCGATACGGTGCTGGAGTCGACCACGCGGCTGGTCGCCAACCGGGCCGTTTGGGCCGAGGACCCGTGGAAACGCGAAAAGATCGACAACGTCGCGCTGCTGCTGCGGGCGGCCATGTCGGCCCACGGCCAGGTCGGTCTCAAGATGAACGCCCCCGTGGCGCGTCAGGCCGAGATCATCGCGTTGCTGCCGGCGCTCACCTCGCCTACCGTGTCCCCGCTGGCCGATCCGGCCTGGGTCGCCGTGGAAACCATCATCGCCGAGACCGACGTGCGCCGGCTGATTCCGGCCCTGCGGCGGGTGGGCGCCCGCGGCATCATCGAATACCCGCTCAATAAGGTGATCGATTGAGATGAAGGTCATCGGCGTCGTTCCCGCCCGCTATGGCTCGACCCGCTTCCCGGGCAAGGCGCTCGCCCTCCTGCGGGGTCGCCCGATGATCCTGCACGTCCTCGAATGGTCGAGCCGCGCTCCCTCGCTGGCGCGCGTCGTCGTGGCCACGGACGACGAGCGGATCGAACGGGTCGTTCAGGAAGCGGGTCATCAGGCCATCATGACGCCCGCCGAGTGTCGCACCGGCAGCGATCGGGTGGCCGCCGCCGTCGCCGGTCAGGATTGGGACGTCGTGATCAACATCCAGGGGGACGAAGCCGAGGGGGACCCGGCGGCGCTGGAGGCGATGCTGGCTGCGCTGACCGCTTCGCCTGAATGCGGCGTCGCCACGGCGATGACCCCCCTTCGCCGGCGCGAGGACTTTGAATCCCCTCACGTCGTCAAGGCGGTGGCGGACACGGCCGGGCGCGCCCTCTATTTCTCGCGCGCGCCGATCCCTTCGGCCGCGCGGCTGGAACCCGACGAAGCCGCCGCGGCGGGCTTTGTCTGGGGCTGGAAACATCTGGGGCTTTACGCCTTCCGCCGGAGCGTCCTGGAAGCCTTCGCCGAGTGGCCGCAGACGCCGCTCGAGCGCCGCGAACGGCTGGAACAGTTACGTCTGATGGAACACGGCGTCGCCATCCGGATCATCGAAGTCACGCATGACGCCATCGGCGTCGACACGCCTGAGGAACTGGGCGAATTGGAGTCCGCCCTGCGCAGAAAAGCCTGATTGAAGCTCGACGGCGGCACGCCGGCGGGCCCCCCGAAGGAGTTTGCCCCGATGACCAAGTTCATTTTCGTGAGCGGCGGCGTGGTCAGTTCCCTCGGCAAGGGGATCGCGACGGCTTCTCTGGGAACGCTCCTCAAGATGCGCGGGCTCGCCGTCACGATGCAGAAGCTGGACCCGTACCTGAACGTCGATCCCGGCACGATGAGTCCGTTCCAGCATGGGGAGGTCTTCGTGACCGACGACGGCGCCGAAACCGATCTTGATCTGGGGCACTACGAACGCTTCACGGGCGTCGCCATGGGGCGCGAGAGCAACGTGACGACCGGGCAGGTCTATTTCTCCGTCATCAACAAGGAACGGCACGGGGACTATCTGGGCGGGACGGTCCAGGTCGTCCCGCACGTGACCGACGAGATCAAGAGCCGGATTCTGAGGCTGGCCGATCGCGAGCCCCTGGACGTGATCCTGGTCGAAATCGGCGGGACGGTCGGCGACATCGAGTCCCTCCCCTTCCTCGAGGCCATCCGTCAGTTTCCCTACGACGTGGGCCGCGAGCACGTGCTCTACATTCACCTGACGCTCGTCCCCTACATCGAGGCCGCCGGCGAAATCAAGACCAAGCCGACTCAGCACAGCGTTAAGGCCCTGCGGGAGATCGGCATCCAACCCGATCTGCTGCTCTGCCGGACGAAGGTCCCCCTGGACGACGCCGTGCGTCAGAAGATCGCCCTTTTCTGTAACGTCGCCCCCGACATGGTGTTCGAGGCGCGCGACACCGACGAGATCTATCGCATCCCGCTCATGCTGGCCGAACAGGGCGTGGATCAGGCCATCGTCAGAAAACTCGACCTCCTGCGCGGGGTGACGGACGTCTCGGCCTGGCGGGCGATGGTCGAGAGCATCGACCGGGCCGAGGAAACGGTCCGGATCGGGGTCGTCGGTAAGTACATCGAATTGCAGGACGCCTATAAGAGCGTTTATGAAGCCCTGCGTCACGGCGGGATCGCCAACGCCGTCCGCGTCCGCGCCGAACGGATCGACTCTGAGGAGCTGACGCGAGAGAACCTCGAAGCCGTCCTGGGGCCGCTCGATGGCCTGCTCGTGCCCGGGGGGTTCGGCACGCGCGGGATCGAGGGCAAGATTCTCGCCGCGCAGTTCGCCCGCGAGCGCGGCCAACCCTATTTCGGCATCTGCCTCGGCATGCAATGCGCGCTGATCGAGTTTGCGCGCAACGTCTGCGGGCTGGACCGGGCCAATTCCACCGAGTTCAACGATCAGACGCCTCATCCGGTGATCGACCTCCTGGCCACGCAGAAAACGATCACGACGCTCGGCGGGACGATGCGCCTGGGAGCCTATAGCTGCAAACTGGCCCCTGGCAGTCGCGCCGCCGAAATTTATGGCGCCTCCCAGGTCAGCGAGCGCCATCGGCACCGCTACGAGGTCAACAACAAATATCGCGGTCTGTTCGAGGAACACGGGCTCCGCCTGTCGGGCTTGACGCTCGACAACCGCCTGGTGGAGATCGTCGAGCTGTCCGATCATCCGTGGTTTCTCGGTTGTCAATTCCACCCCGAATTCAAATCCCGTCCCCTTCAGCCGCACCCGCTCTTTCGATCCTTCGTCGGGGCCGTGAAAGCCCACGCCCGGATCCGGCGCCCGGCGGAGGCGGCCGCGCGTTAAGCCGGCGAGCCGGCCGAGCGGTCGCATCGACGGTCCGGCGGCATCCTCCCGCGGGCGCCTAGTCTCCATGACCGGTCCTCGTTCGCCGGCGCACCGTCCCCTCCCGCGGCGTGATCGGACCGGCGCAGGGGCTCTCCCCGCCCGGCGAGGATGGCCCGAGGCGTGGGACGCTTGGGTTGTGCTGGCCCTCGCCTTGGCGGTCCGCGGGATCTACCTGCTGGAGATCCGTCGGCTCGACCCCTTTTACGGCTTCGCGTTCGACGGCTTCGACCAGAAGACTTATCAAGCTCAGGCTCAAGATATCCTGGAAGGGGATTGGCTGCTGCGGCGCTGGGGTCTTTTTTACTATAGCCCCCTCTACGGTTACTTCTGCGGACTCCTCTTTCGCCTGGGCGGGGCGGGGAATTTTGATCTCCTCCACCTGGTTCAGGCCCTCCTGGGCGTCGGGAGCGTCCTGCTCCTCTGGTCGCTTGCTCGGACCTATCTCAGCCGAGCCGAGGCGCTGGCGGCGGGCGTGATCGCGGCGGGGGTGCGCGCCTGGCTTTTTTATGAGCAGGTCCTTCTTGCCGAGGGGCTGATCGTCTTCCTTCACCTGTTGACGCTCCGGCTTTGCCGACGGGCCGAACGGCTCGACGCGCCGGCGCGAGTCGCTCTCCTGGGAGCCGGCCTGGCGGCCGGATGGGCCTATCTCGGGCGCGGGAACTTCCTGGCGGTCGCCGTCGCCTTTATCGTCTGGCTCGGCGTCCGATGGTGGGCCGCGGCGAAGGCTTCCCCGGCGCTGCGCGGGCGCGCCGCGGCGGGGCTGGCCCTTTTTGGATTGGGGCTGGCGATCGTGTTGATCCCGCTCGCCGCGCGCAATCGAGTCGCCGCCGGCCGCTGGCGCTTCGGAACGACGAACGGCCCGGCGATGCTCTACCTGGGCAACGCCGCCGACGCGACGGGCATCTTCGCTTATTCACCCCGTTTTGAGGCCGCTCACGCCCGCAGCGGGGAAGATCCGGGCATCTACCTCCGGAGGCTGCGCGAGGACCTGATCCAGCATCCCGGCAGGATCGCCTTCAATCTCCTCCGCAAGACGGCTTATTTCTGGAACGCCTACGATCTGCCCGACAATACGAACCTCTATCTTGGGCGGGCCTTCTCCGTCATCTTGCGATGGACCCCCGCCACGGAGTGGACGCTCCTCAGCTTGGGGCTGCTGGGGGCGGGCTTGAGCCTCGGCCGTTGGCGCCAAGAAAGCCTGCTCTGGGTTTACCTCCTGATTTTTTCGGCCTCCATCATCCTGATCGTCCCCGTCGGGCGTTATAAGATTCCCGTCCTGATCCCGCTCGTGATCTTCGCGGCGCGCGCGATCGGCTGGCTGAGGGCCGCCCTCGGGAACCTGAGATGGAAGCCGCTGGCCACGGCGGCGGCGGCCCTGACGCTGGTCGGCGCGCTCGCCTGGCCCGGCCAACCTCCTCGGCGCCAGGATTACTCCACGTTCATCCGGGCCTGCCTGGATCAGCGCCGCTACGGCGCCGTGGAGCGTCTTTTCGCCTGGGGAGACCGCGATTACCCGGGAGCGCCGGAGCTGGCCAACCTCCGGCTGCGGCTCTACGTGGAGACCGGCGATTGGCCCGCGGCTCGACGGCAAGCCCAGCTCCTGCGAAGCCAGGGCGCCTATACCCGCCAAGGCGTGGCCGCCCTTGTCGAATTGCTCCTCTGGGAAGGACAAGTGGAGGAGGCTCGGGAACTGTTGAGAGGGGCGCTCTCGGCCGATCCGGCCGATCCGCGGTTTCAGGAGTTATCCCGTCGATTGGAGGCGGGGGGATCGACGGGGGCCGACGGGGATGGGCGCTGAACGTCCGCGCCCGCCGATCGCCCGCGGCCTCAGCGTTTTTCCCACGGGGGGATCGCCCCCATGACGCCTCCCATCCGAGACGGAGCTTCCTGTTTGGGCGGGGGCGTTGGGGCCGGCGCGGGCTCGGGCTGGGGGGCGGGTCCCGGGGCCGGAGCCTTGCCCTTATAGGCTTCAATCTGGCGCCGCGAGGTCTCGTCGCGGATGAACGGTTCGGCGGCCTCGTAGGTGACCGTCCCGGCCGAGACGAGCTTGATAAGGGATTGATCCATGGTCATCATCCCCTCCTTGCCGCCGGTCTGGATGGACTGATAGATGCCGTCGATGCTGTTGGTCCGGATCTGGTTCTTAATCGCCGAGTTGTTCTTCATCAGCTCGGCGGCGGCGATGCGACCGGAGCCGTCGGCCCGCGGCAATAGAATCTGGGCCAGAATCCCGATCAGGTTGGCCGAGAGCTGCGTGATGACCTGCGGCTGCTGATCGGTGGGGAAGACGTCGATGATCCGGCCGACCGTCTGGGCGGCGCTGGAGGTGTGGAGCGTCCCGAAGACCAGGTGGCCGGTCTCGGCCGAGGTGATGGCGATCCCGATCGTCTCATAATCGCGCAACTCGCCGACGAGGATCACGTCGGGGTCCTGCCGCAGGGCGTACTTGAGCGCGTTGCGGAACGAGAGCGTGTCGCCCGCCGGGCCGACCTCTCGCTGCATCACGTAGCTTTTCTTCGAATTATGGACGTATTCGATCGGGTCCTCGATCGTGATGATGTGCTCGGATTTGTTGGCGTTAACCCAGTCGATCAGCGCCGCCAGCGTGGTGGATTTCCCGCTGCCGGTCGGGCCGGTCACGAGCGAGAGGCCGCGCCCCTTCGAGGCCAGGTCGAGCACCGCCGGCGGCAGGTTGAGGCTCTCGATCGCCGGAATCTTCGTCGAGAGCGCCCGCGCCACGACGCCGGTCGTCCCCCGTTGGCGATGGACGTTGAATCGGAACCGGCCCACGCCGGGGATGCCATAGGCGAAATCCAGCTCGTTGCGCGTCTGGGGGTCCTCTTCATAGGACTTGATCTGCGACGGGGTGAGAACGGCGTAGGTGATCTGCTGAAGATACTCCGGCGTGCACGGCTCCGTCCCTTCGACGGAGGTCAGCTTGCCATGGAGGCGAATCGCCGGTCGGAGCCCGGCCAGAAGATGCAGGTCCGAGCCTCCCTTCTGCACCAGATACCGCAGCAGGTCGTCCATCGTCATCGCCATGATCGGCCTCTCCGTTCTCCCCTGGCCCGCGCGTGCACGCGCCCGACCCCGGCCCTTGATAGCGGATGCGTCGGGCGATTGCAAGGCGGGCCCCCGCCGGCGCGTCTTGCGGCGTGGCCGTTGAACACCTCCCCTTCTCCGTCCATTCCCGCGGGAGCCGCCCCCGAATGCATCCGGGGAGAGGCAAGGCGAGCGAGGCGAGGCGACCGCCGCCGGTCCGCGCCTGAGGCTTGACGGTCAGGGTTGGCCCGTGGGAAAGTAGGCGTTCGCCCTGGGCCGTCCGACAACGGCGGTCCAGGCTGGCGGGGAGGAAGAAGGCCCCCATGGCGAGGCGATGCGATCTCTGCGGCAAGGCGCCGTCGACCGGTCATTGCGTCTCTCACGCCAATAATAAAACCAAGCGCCGGTTCGCGCCGAACCTCCAGCGCGTTCGCGCCGAGGTCCATGGCCGCGTGCTGCGCCTGAGGGTCTGCGCCCGATGCATCAAATCCGGCCGGTTGACGAAAGCCCCCCCTTCCCGCTCCCCGGCGCAGGACTCAGCCTCGTCCCGACCGTAATTACCTATCCTCCGCCGGCGCCTTCCACCGGCGAGCCCTGAATCATCCGTTGCAGGGGGTCCCGGGCGGGAGACCGCCCGCCGCCGTCGCTTCGTTCCCCCTCGTCGCCCTTTAGCGATCAGGCTGCCCACCTCCGGCCGGGCCGAGCCGGGCCGCGGCTCGCAAGTGACCCGCCACAAGGGAGAACCCTTGAACGTCGAAGACGTAGGCCGCGTCCAGCCGCAGGTCCCGCTGCTCGGCCGGCGTCAGATAATTATCTTCAGGGAGAAGCGCGAGCGCGCGGACGGCCGCCCCAAGGGCGCGCTCGGGTTCGCCCGCCAACAAGAGCGCCCGCATTGCCATCCGCCAGAAGCCGGCGGGAGAGGTGGGGGGCGTCGGATTGATCCAGAGCGCCTGGGTCAGGAAGTCGGCCGCGGCGGCGAAGTCCTCTCGGCGGAAGGCAGCCTCGCCCGCCAGTCGCCGCACGTGCGCCTGATTGGGATGCGCGGCCAGGAGCGGCGGCATGGCGCGGCTCAGCTCCTCCCAACGGCCCGCCTCCTTCAATTTAACGGCCTGGATCAGGCGAGCCTGGGGATTGGTCGGCTCCCAACGGAGGGCGCGAGCGGCGGCGGCCAGCGTGGCCTCCGAGTCCGCCGTTCGGGCCAGATTCTGGGCGCGTTCGGCCCAGCGGCGGCCTTGGAGCGCGCGGGCCTCGTTCACCGTGACAAGGACGGCCAAGGCGAGAAAGAGGCCGCGAGGGAGGCCCCCGAAACGGTCGAGCCACGGCTTCAGGCGGGCCGCACGGCCACCATCAGAATCGGCCTCGTTAAACTTCCCGTTTGTTGGGCCTAACATAAGTTAAATCAGTATTCTACGCCGCACTGGCGATAGATTTCATCCAGGTGTCGCAGAAACCAGTTAGGGTCCATGAGTTCACGTAGTTCTTGAGGTGATAAGGGCCCTTTCCATTCGGGATCGGCCAAGAGGTGGTCGACCAGGGGACGCCGATCCTGCCAGGATTTCATCGCTCCCCGCTGGACAAGGGCATAGGCCGCCTCGCGGGAGAGCCCGCGTTCGACCAGGGCCAGAAGAATCCGCTGCGAATAGATCAGGCCGTTGGATCGCGCCAGATTCTCTTCCATCCGGGCCGGGTTAGGGT
Organism: uncultured Candidatus Sumerlaeota bacterium; assembly: GCA_964463045.1. Classification (GTDB taxonomy): domain Bacteria; phylum Sumerlaeota; class Sumerlaeia; order MVZB01; family JAJFLK01; genus CAYXAU01. Next base: position 232,701 of record CAYXAU010000001.1, read on the forward strand.
GCCCCTCCGAAAGGATTCGGTTGACGTGATGGAGCATGTAATGGAGCAGCGTCGTCGAGTCCGGGAGAATCACGCGCTCGACCGACGAATGGCTGATGTCCCGTTCATGCCAGAGGGGGACGTTCTCCAAAGCCGCCAGCAGATGGGCCCGCAGCAGACGAGCCAGCCCCGTCAACTGCTCGCAGCCGACCGGATTGCGCTTGTGCGGCATCGCTGAAGAACCCTTCTGACCTTCGCCGAAGGGCTCTTCGAATTCCCCCAGGTCCGTGCGTTGCAGGTTGCGGATTTCGGTGGCGATCTTCTCGACGGAGGCGCCAGTCAACGCCACGGCGGCCATCAACTCGGCGTGGCGATCCCGCTGAAGCACTTGCGAGGAGACGGGGGCCGGCTCAAGCCCGAGGCGACGACACACCTCGCGCTCGATTTCCGGCCCGGCGTGAGCGTAGGTCCCGACGGCTCCCGAGACCTTGCCGACGGCGATGGTCTGACGGGCGGCCTCGAGCCGTCGCCGGTTCCGCTCCATCTCCTTGAGCCAGATGAGGAACTTGAGCCCGAGCGTGACCGGCTCGGCGTGGATGCCGTGAGTCCGCCCCACCATGAGCAGGCGCTTATATTGGACGGCCTTGGCGCGCAGCGTCTCAAGCAACGTCTCCAGCCGAGCCCGTATCAGATCGACCGCCCGCACCAGTCGCAGGCTCAAGGCCGTGTCCACGACGTCGGAGGAAGTCAACCCCAGGTGGACATATCGAGCCGCCGGCCCGATCGTCTCGGCCAGGCAGGTCGTGAAGGCAATGACGTCATGGTGGACGACGGCCTCGATCGCCTCGATCCGTGGGACGGAAATGCGGGCTTTGGCCTGGATCTCGGCCAGGGCATCGGCCGGGATCGCCCCCCGTGCAGCCCACGCCTCGCAAGCGGCCAGTTCAACCTGAAGCCAGGCCTCAAACTTGGCCTCCTCGCTCCAGAGGGCTTTCATTTCGGGGAGCGTATAGCGATCGATCATCGAGGCGGAGCCGAGCCGGTCAATCCGAGCGAGCATAACCGGCCTTCGAAGAAAAATCGCCAGCGTTCGGCCTCCTCCAGATGCAGCTCAAGCCCGACGGCGCAGGCGACCATCCCATCCCAGCGAACACGGCGCAATTTGACGGCGTCTTTTTCGGTCGTCAGCACCAGGTCCGTCCCGTGTCGCTTCAGTTCCCTCTCCAGGTCATGACGGATCGCGCCGTCGTAAGGGACGTGGTCCGAACGGACCGCGTGGAGGGCGATCTCGACGCCGGCGGACTTCACCATGCGTTCGAATCCATCGGGCCGGGCCAAACCGCTCAGCAGCACCGCTCGTCGTCCGCGCAATTCGTCCATCGGACGCCATAAGCGCCCCTCATCCTGGGTCAGGCCCAGCCGTTGGTAGCCGCGCAAAGAGCCCACCAGCCGGAAGATCGGAGCCTGAGGGGCGTAGCGCTTCAGGCGAGCGATCACGCGCCGGGCGACGGACGCCCGCTCGGCCTCGGGCAGATATTCCAGATGCGTCAGCAAGACGGCGGAAGCGCGGCGGAGGGCGCCCAGGCGCTCTCGGAGCCGACCGGCCGGGACGAGACGCATCCGCTGGGGCTCGTCGCGCGCGTCCCAGAGGACGAGATCGAGGTCACGTTCCAGCGCGTCATGTTGAAATCCGTCGTCGAGCAAGAACACCTGCGGATCGAAATCGCGCAGCGCCAGACGCCCGGCGCCGTAGCGCGAGGCGCCGATGACGACCGGGACGCCCGGGCAGGTCTGAGCGAGCCAGAACGGTTCATCCCCCGCGGCGCGGACATCGCAGACGGGCCCACTGCCCGTTGAGACGATCCGCGGGTCGCGCGCCGGTGGAAGCGCCCCGTAGCCCCGGCTCAGGATCGCCGGCCGCAGCCCGCGGCGAACCAGATCCTGAGCGAGCCAGGCCAGAAACGGCGTCTTGCCCGTGCCGCCGACGGTCAGGTTGCCGACGCAGAAGACGGGTCGAGGAAGGCACCCGGTCGGACGCAGGCCCAGCCGCCGCGCGCCGTGGGCCACAGTGCGCCCCGTGCCGTAAAACCACGAAAGAGGCACGAGCCACAGCTGAGCCGAGACCTTCTGCCCCGAGGCCGTTGATTCGCCAAGGGTCCAAGGGGGAGATCGATCCCCTCCCGGGGAGAAGCCCCGGTTCAGCCGCAGCTTGAGATTGAAAGCGAGCGAACGGACCATGATGCGCGCCGAGAACGTGGACCGCCCCGCGCGCCGCTCTTCAAACAATATGGGAATCTCGGTCATCGTGAGGCCCAGGGACCGCGCCACGACCAGCGTTTCCTGGACGACTTCCGGCCCCCGTGCCGTCAGCGACTCCCACGGGATGGCCTCCAAGGCCCGGCGATTGAAGAACCGATAGCCCGAGGTGGGGTCCCGTATCGGAAGGCCCAGCCAGGACCGCAGGAAGAAGCTGGCCCCGCGCGTAATGGCCCGTCGCCCAAAGGACCGACCCCGCTCGCCTCCCCCCGGCGTCAGGCGGGACCCGACGACGATATCAGCCCGGCCGGCCGCAGCCAGAAACTCCGGGATGTGTCTCGGGTGATGCGAGAAATCGGCGTCCATTTCGAGGACGCCGTCCACGCCCAACTCTCGGGCCCGCGCGAAGCCGGCAAGCCCGGCGCGACCCCGGCCGCGATCCGTCCGGCGTCGCAGCAAATGGATTCGGCGGTCGGACGCCGCGCGCTCCTCGACGATCCTCCCCGTGCCGTCGGGGGAGTCGTCATCGACGACGAGGGCTCCCCACTCCGGGCCCTGAGCTCGGACGGCATCCAGAAGCGGCCCGATATTGGCCGCTTCGTTAAAGGTGGGGATCAGAGCCAGATATCGGGCCACGGCGGCTAACCTGAGATTACGTGCATGACGCGCCCGCCCAGGCGCGCCTTCCCCAAGGCGACGGACCTCTATTGAAAGGCCACGCGAGGTCCCGGCGCAACCGTTAGCGGGTCAGGGCGCGCACGGTCAAGGCCACGAAAGGGTGCTCCGCGTGGGGCGGACGTTCCAGCGTGAACGGCTCCCCGTAGCGGGCCCCGATCAGATGCCCCCACCGCCGGGCCGAACGCTCAATCGCTTCCCAGAACTGCGGCGAGCCGATGTAGGTGGTCGGTCCGGAACCGGGCGGCGTATTGAATTGGGTGACGTAGGCTTCGAGGGCCGCGCGTTTGGTTTCAAACGTGGCCGTCACGTCCACGATCCAATCCGGCCGGGTCTCAAAAGCCGCCTCGTGCGGGCAAAAGCACCCCCAGGCGGCGACCTCGTGGCGGGGACCCTCGGCGGGGAAACCCCCGACGTTGGCGAAAAAGCAAGCCTCGCGGATCAGCGTGTGCGCCCGCCCGTGATCGGGGTGCCGATCGACCGCCGGATGGAAAAGCACGACGCGGGGCCTTAAGGCACGGAGGGCCTCGACGACGCTGCGGCGCGTGGCGGGCGTCGCCTCGATCTGACCATCGCCCAGATCCAGCGTTCGACGGACCGCAAGGCCGAGGACCGCGGCGGCCGAGGCGGCCTCCTTCTGACGACTCTCAGGGGTGCCTCGCGTGGCGCGTTCGCCCCGCGTCAAGTCCACGATCCCCACGCGCAAGCCTGCCCGGGCGAGAAGGGCCAGCGTCCCCCCCGCGTAAAGCTCGGCGTCGTCGGGATGCGCCCCGACGGCCAGAAGGTCCAGGGATGACGCCTCGGCCATGGGGATCGACGGAGAGGCGCGGCTCAACCCTTGAGCAACGGGAGCATGCGGCGGAAGGTCTCGGTGCCGGCCACGCGCATCCATTCCATCAAGAGCATTTCGACGTTGGCCGGGATGGCGCCGGCCTGACGCATCCGGGCCAGGCCGACCTCCCGGTCGGCGGCCCGGCGGGAAGAAACCGCATCCTCGGCGACGGCGACCCGGTGGCCCATCTCCAGCCCGCGCAAGGCCGTCTGCGCTACGCAGATGTGAGCCTCGATGCCGCAAAGGATGAGCGTCGGCCGCGCGAGCCGTTCGACCTCGGCGCGGACGCCGTCGTCGTCGAGGCAGCCGAACGTCATCTTCTCCAGCGGCGAGGCCGCCTCGCCGATCGCCTCAATGATCGCCGCATTCGACGGTCCCAGGCCCTGCCGGTACTGTTCCGTCCAGACGATCGGGACGCCCAGGAGGCGCGCCCCCTGGATCAGACGGGCGCTCTGCGCAATCAGGCGCTCATGCTCATGGATGGCCGGCAGCAGCCGGTCCTGAATGTCCACGACCATCAAGGCGCAGTCGTCCTTGTCGATTCTCAACGGCGAGGTCGATCCCATGGGATGGCTCTCCTGGGGCGCGAGACTCAAGGGATGGCCTGGCCGGGGGCGGCCGGAGCCGGCGGAGGGCCGGCAGCTTGCCGGAGCCGGCGCTCGACCGCCCCCTCCAGCCGGAGGCCCAGCTCCTTGAGCTGACCGGGGTCGACGGGGGCCGGCGCGTCCGTCATCAGATCGGCCCCGGTTTGAGTTTTGGGAAACGGGATCACGTCGCGGATCGAATCGGTCCCTTCAAGCTGCATCATCAGTCGGTCCAACCCGAAGGCGATCCCGCCGTGCGGGGGGGCCCCGTACGACAGCGCCTCAAGGAGAAATCCGAACCGCCGGCGGGCCTGGGCGGCGTCGATGCCAAGGACGGCGAAGGCGCGCCGCTGGAGATTCGGATCGTGGATACGGATCGAACCCCCGCCGGCTTCCTCCCCGTTGAGGACCAGATCGTAGGCCAGGGCGCGCACGCGGCCAGGGTCGGATTCCAACGTCGGCGCATCCTCCGGATGAGGCGCCGTAAAGGGATGGTTGACGGAGGTCCAGCGTCCTTCGGCGGCGTCCCATTCGAAGAGGGGAAAATCGGTGATCCAGCATAATTCAGCCGCGTCGTTTCGAATCAGGCCGAGATCGCGACCGAGTTTGAGGCGAAGCTGCCCCATGGCCGGGGCGGCGGTCGCGGGCGTGTCGGCGATCAACAAAATCAGATCCCCGGGCCTCGCGCGAAGCCTCTGGCCAAGCCGCGCGAGCGAGACCCGATCGAAAAACTTGGCGATATTGGATTGGAGTTCAACGCTCACGCCGTCGGCGCTTCCTTCGGCTCTGAACCAGGCGAGCCCTTTGGCGCCGAAGCGCCCCACGTGGGCGGCCAGCTCCCCTCCCGGTTTGAGTTGCGTCGTTGAGAATCGCTCGCCCCCACCCGGAACGCGCAGGGCTCGGACGACTCCCCCTTGCTCCATCACCGAAGTGAAAACCTTGAAGGCGCAACCGGAACGAAGCACGTCGGTCACATCTTCGATGGGCAACTCAAACCGAAGGTCGGGCTTGTCGGAGCCGTAGCGGAGCATGGCCTCCTCGTGGGTGAGCCGGCGGAGAGGAAGGGGGAGGTCGATCCCCTTGAGGTCCCGAAAGATCGCGGCCATAAGCCCTTCGATCACGGCGTAAAGGTCTTCGCGCGTGATGAACGCCATCTCGATGTCGAGTTGGGTGAATTCCGGCTGGCGATTGGCCCGAAGGTCCTCGTCGCGAAAACACCGGGCGATCTGGTAATACCGGTCGAAGCCGGCCACCATCAGAATCTGCTTGAAGAGTTGGGGGGATTGCGGAAGGGCGTAGAAGCTGCCGGGGCTGTTGCGGCTGGGGACCAGATAATCCCGCGCCCCTTCGGGCGTCGAACGGGTCAGGATCGGGGTTTCGATTTCCAGGAAACCCTGGCCGTCGAGCGAGCGCCGAACCGAGCGCATCAAGGCTGCCCGCCGAGCGATGCGCCCCAGCATCAGAGGTCGGCGCAGGTCCAGGTAGCGGTACTTGAGGCGCAGCTCTTCGGCGACGTGCGCGTGCTCGTCGATCGGGAACGGAAGCGGCTGCGCCCGCGCGAGCGTCAGGCACTGATCGGCGACGACTTCGACCTCCCCCGTGTCGAGGCCGGGGTTGGACGTCCCCTCCGGGCGGAGCCGCACCGAGCCGCGCACGGCAAGGACGTCCTCCGCGTGAATCCGATGGGCGGCCTCAAACTCGACCGGGGGAAGCCGTTCCGGGTCAAGAACGACCTGAGCCATCCCTTCCCTGTCACGCAAGTCAATGAATATCAGTCCTCCGTGATCTCGTCGACGATGAGCCCATCCCTTCAGCACAACCTGACGCCCCTCATCGGCCCGCCGCAATTGGCCGCAATAACACGTCCTCGGCGCGTCGTTCAGGGATTCGAGTTCGTCCGTCATGAGGCGACCGTGGACCGGGCCGACCGTTCGTGAGCCCTTCGCCGGCCAGATATCCTCTCGAAAGGGTCGGCTAAGGGTCGGATCAAAGTGGCCTGCCGGGACGTCCCCGGGCCCGAATCCCGATCTTATAGCGAAAGCCGCTCATGGTTCTCAAAGGCTAATCTCCCCCCGACGCGACCGGCGCTCGCGGCCGAGCCCTCCGCGCCGGCATCCTGAATCAATCTGGCACCCTACGGCAGTAGGCGATCCCGGTGAATCGGACTTGATTGTGGGGGCAGACATAATTTTGTCGCGCGTCATTTTTATGACGCTTCGTGGACCTAAAGCGCCCCATCGTGTCATGAGGGTGACACCACATGAGGGCATCAAACCTGCCCAAATACTTAAAAGCAGAATCTGGAGATGCGTGATTTAAGTCCTTAATCCACAGATTTCTGAGGGTCTACAGCCCCTTCCCCGCGCCGCCTCCGCCGCCCCCCGCGGAACGCCCATTGCGCTCCCTTGAGGACAGGGCGCTCCCTCGGGAGAGCGAACCCAGGGTCCGAACGCTCCGACGAAAGCAGCTCGGCAGGAAGGAAAGCTCACGATGGCGACGATCTATGAACGGGCCAATATGTTGTCTCGCGTTTTGAGGGCGGATGACCAGGAGGTGATCCTCTATCTCTACGAGGGAGCCCTGGATTTCCTCGACCGGGCCGAGGAAGCGCGTCGGGCCGGGGACACCGAAGCGGGCCGGGATTGCGTGGAGCGGGCCGTCTCCATCCTGATCGAATTGTCGGCGTGCCTGGATTATGACCGTCACGGCGCGCTTGCTCTCAAACTCGACCAGATCTACCGGTACATGATCGGCGCGCTTTCGGGCTCCCCCTCGGGGCCGGACGCGCAATCCATCGAAACCTCCCGGGGGCTGCTGACGATTCTGGCCGAAGCCTGGCGTCAGGCGGTCCAGCGGGCGCGGGAGTCCCGCTGGGGCGGACGGACCCCTGGGCTGAGGGTCTCGGCTTGAGGCCGATAGGCGGGCGGCTCGGGGGATCGCGTCGTCGTCCCCACAATCTCACAAGTTCCTTTACACGCTTCGGGTCGGTGCGGTATCGATGAATCCGATCCGGCGGCGGGCGCGGGCCCGTCGGCGGGCGACGTTCTGCGGACCTACGTTCCGAGTTCCCGCGGCATGGCGCTGGCCTATCACGAGCTTCTCGCCCAGTACGAGCAGTTCTTGCGGGTGGAAAAAAACCTTGGCGAGCGGACGCGCCGCGCCTACCTGTACGATCTGACCCGCTTCCAGGAATTCTTGGTTCGGCTCCACGGCCGCCTGCCCCCCCCTTCCCGGATCGCGACCGAAGCGATCCGGGAGTATCTGAATCACCTCCAGCTTGAACGGGGTTACAAGAGCACGACGCTGGCGCGGACGATCGCCTCTATCCGCCGGTTCTTCGAGTTCTGTCTGATGCGCCAGGCCTTGGAGGCCAACCCCGCCGCCGGGCTCCACAACCCCAAGCAGCCCAAGAAGCTGCCGGTCTATTTGGTTCAGGAGGAGCTGGCCCGGCTCTTGGCCTCGCCGGATCGCTCGACTCCGGCCGGCGTGCGCGATTTCGCCATCCTGGCCTCCCTGGCTTTCACCGGCTGCCGCCTGAGCGAGATCGTCGGGATCAACGTGGGGGACCTTCTGACGGAACAGCGGGCCGTGCGGGTCTTGGGAAAGGGAGCGCGAGAGCGGGTCGTCCCGCTCAATGGGCTGGTCTACGAGGCGATTCAGGCTCACCTGAACGTCCGGCCGATCGTCGAGAGCCCCGCCCTGTTCCTCAACCGATCGGGCGGGCGGCTCTCCGGACGCTCGGTGGAGAACATCGTTCGCAAGCACGTCCTGCGGGCGGGCATTTTCAAAAAAGGGGTCAGCCCGCACAAGCTGAGGCACACCTTCGCCACGCTGCTGCACGCGCGCGACGTGGACATCCTCGAAATCCAGGCTTTGCTCGGTCACGCCTCGATCACCTCGACCCAGATTTACACGCACACGTCCTCCTCGCGCCTGCGGGCCGCCGTCAAGAAGCTCGACGGCCTGGGGCCGGGCTGAGGCCCCCCCGCGGCGGGCGAGGGGGCGTCAGCGGCTCAGGCGAGGTCACGGGGTGCGATTTGGTCTTGAGCCCGGGGCGAGAATTCGTGTATAAGAGCCGTGGTTAACGCTTGACGGCGGGATCGTGGTCAAGCGGGCAGTGATGCCCGCTTTTTTGTTTCGCAGGCCACGGCCCCCAGGAGGCAGCCACCATGATGGACCCGGCCATGCTCAAGAACTTCGTTCGGCAGGTCAGCAAGGAGAAGGACCTGGACCCGATTGTGGTCAAACAGGCCATCGAGCGGGCCATTCTGAGCGCTTCACGCAAGAATCTTTCGCAGTATCGGGACGCCGTGGCCACCCTGGACCTGGAGAAGGGGGAACTCACGGTCAGCGTGACGAAGACGACGGTGGGCAACGACGTGAGCCCGACGCGGCATCAGATCCGGCTGAAGGACGCGCGGAAGGCGCTCAAGAACCCGAAGCTCAAGGAAGGCGAGGACGTGATCGTGCCGATCGACCCGTCGGAATTCGGACGGATCGCGGCCCAATCGGCGCGCCAGATCGTCATGCAGCATCTTCGGGACGCCGAGAGACAGAAAATCTATAAGGAGTACGTGGACCGCGTGGGCCAGGTCGTCACCGGCCTTGTCCAGCGTTTTGAGCACCGGGACGTGATCCTGAACATCGGCAAGACCGAGGGGGTTATGCCCCCATCGGAGCAGCCGACGGGGGCGAAATACAAATTCAATGACCGGCTGAAGGTCATGATCACGAAGGTGGAGATGACGCCGCGCGGGCCGCAGATCACGGTCTCGCGCAAGACGCCGCAGCTAGTCATCGAGCTCTTCAAGCAGGAAGTCCCGGAAATTCTCGACGGGACGGTGCAGATCGTCGGGATCGCTCGCGAGGCGGGCATCCGGACGAAGATCGCCGTCAAATCCATGAACTCCGACGTGGACCCGGTCGGGGCCTGCGTCGGCATGAAGGGCTCGCGTGTGCAGATGGTCGTCCGGGAGCTGGAGAACGAGAAAATCGACATCGTCCCGTGGAGCCCGGACTCGAAGACGTTCATCACCAATGCCCTCAACCCGGCCAAGATCGTCGTCATCGAGCTGGACGACGAGAGCAAAACGGGCCAGGTCGTCGTGGCTCAGGGCAATCTGGCCATCGCCATCGGCCGCAAGGGTCAGAACACGAAGCTGGCGGCCAAGCTGACCGGCTACAGGCTCAGCGTCCGCTCGGAAAACGAGGAAGAGCTGGCCTACGAGGAGATTCAGCGGCGTTACCTTCAGGATTTCCTGAGCCAGATCGGCGGCCTGCCCGAGCTGGGGATCGAGGCGCTCCTGCGCTCCAATTACAACAGCGTGGAGAAGATCGCCGCCGTCGACGCGGCCCGCTTGCTCCCCTTCACCGGCGACGATCCGGCGCTCGCTGAGCGTCTGGTGCTGGGATCGCAAGAGTACCTGGAAGCCCTTCGACAGATGGAAGAGGAACGGCGCCAAAGTCGCGAAGGCAAGGCCGCGACGGGCAAAGACGCCAAGCCCCAGGCCGAGGCTCAGCCTCCCGCCCCTGCGGCGGCCCCGGCCCCAGCCCCGGAAGCCGATCCCCCGGCGGAAGCCGCCCCCGAGCCCGCGCCCGCCGAAGGGGCGACGCAAAGTTGAGCCGGGCGGCGATCGCCTCGGCGGCGGAGACGAATGCCCAGGCGGCCGAGGGCGGGGGGCGCTTGACTTCATCCTGCACGGTGCCGTTTAATCGAGTTTGAGTGGGTCATTTCCCCTCTGAGGAGCGACGATTCCGGCGCAACGAACGAGCGAAGCCCATGCGGATCTATGACCTCGCCAAGCAACTTGGCGAGCGGTTCGGCATCTCCATCAAACCCTCCGACCTGGCTCAGGAAATCCGCGAGACGCCGGAATTCGGTGATCTCAAAAGCTCGATCAAAAGCCATGCCAGCTCCGTCGACGACGACGTCGTCGAACGGATAACCCAGATTTACGAAGCTCGCCACGGCCTGACGCCCGAACAAGCCGCCGAGGCCGAGGCCCAACGACAGCGCGAGGCCGAGGAAGCGGCCCGTCAACGGGCGGCCGAAGAGGCTAAACGGCGCGAAGAGATTGAGGCCCGCCGTCGCCAATTGCAGCAGCAGGCCCTGCAGGAGCGCCAAGCGCAACAGCGGGCCGTCGATCCGGGACGCCTGCGCCGCGAGCAGGAGACGCTCCGGCGGGGAGGCCCTCCAGCCCCGGGCCCACGCCCCGTCCCTCCCTCTCGGCCGGCTCAGCCGGCGGCGACGGTGCAACGACCGGCCTTCCGGCCGCTGCCCCTTCCCACGATAAAACCGGTCTCCCTGCCGACCGCCGTTCCCCCGGCGGCCTCCCCCTTATCGCCGCCCTTACCGCCTCAGCCCCTTCCCCCGCCCCCGCCGCCGACGGCGATGCCGGCGCCTCCGCAGCCGCCGATGACGCCGCCGATGGCGCGGTCGGCGCCCGCGGTTGAAGCGGCGCCGACCGAAGAGATCGGCCACACGGGTCCTTCGAGGGCGGAGCTTCTGGCGCGAAGCGGCCTGCGGCCGGACGGGCAGCCCCTTCCGCCGCCGCCCCCCTCGTTAAGGCCGGATTCGCCGTTCCGGATGCGGCCGGCGCCCCCGCGCCGATCCGGCGCGCTGCCGAAAGTGGTCGAGGTTGAGTCCCCGCGGCCTGCCGAGGAGGTCGAAGTCGGGGGCTGGCGTCGTCCCGGCCGGGAGGACGGGGAGCCGTTGGCGCCGCGGTTGTTGATGCCTGAAATCGAGGTGATGCAGCTCAAAGCCCCTCGCAAGGGGAAGGAGAAGGAAAAAGCGCGGCAGCCGGTCGTCAAAAAGCGGACGATCAAAACCGTCGTCCGGGACGAGATCGACATCAAGCCGAGCCGGATTTACGGCAAGGCCGACGAGTTCCGGTCGCCCATCGCGCGTCGGCCGCGCCTCAGCCGTCCGGAACAGACGCGGACCGTGACGCGGACCGTGGCGCGGCCGCTGGGACCGGTCCGGCTGGGGGGTCTGCTGACGGTGGCCGAATTCGCCGACAAGCTCAAGCTGCCGCCGGCGGAGATCGTCAAGAAGACGCTCCTGATGGGCCAGCCGCTGACGATCAACCAGATCATCGAGCCGGACCTCTGCGAACTGATCTGCCAGGACATGGGGGTGGCTTGCGTCGTCGTAGCCGAAGGGGACGAGACCGACCTGGCGCCCTATCTGCCGGAGCCGTCGGAGTCGGCGCTGGCCCCGCGGCCGCCGGTCGTCACGATCATGGGCCACGTCGATCATGGCAAGACGACGCTGCTCGACGCCTATCGGCGCAGCCGTGTGACCGAGCAGGAAGTCGGGGGGATCACGCAGCACATCGGCGCCTATCGGGTCGAGACCGCCCGGGGCGAGGTCGTTTTTCTGGACACGCCGGGGCACGCGGCCTTCACGGCGATGCGGGCCCGAGGGGCGCATGTGACCGACATCGTGGTCCTGGTCGTGAGCGCCGACGACGGGGTGATGCCGCAGACGGTCGAGGCGATCAACCACGCGCGTGAGGCGGGCGTGCCGATCGTCGTCGCCATCAACAAAATCGATCTGCCGGCGGCCAATCCCCAGCGCGTCCGTCAGGAGTTGCTCCAATATCAGATCGTTTCGGAGGAACTGGGGGGCGAGAACATCTTCGTCGAGATTTCGGCCCGTCAGGGGACGAACCTGGACCAACTGCTGGAGATGATTCTCCTTCAGGCCGAGGTGCTCGAATTGCGGGCGGACCCCGCCTGCCGGGCGCAAGGGACGATCATTGAATCCCATCTGGATCCGCTGCGCGGGGCGATCGCCACCGTCCTCGTGCACCAGGGGACGTTGCGCTGCGGGGACGTCTTTGTCTGCGGCGCCGAAAGCGGTCGAGTCCGGGTGATGTTTGACGACGCGGGCCACCCCGTGACCGAAGCCCGCCCCTCGCATCCGGTCGAGGTCATCGGGCTGACCGGCGCGCCGGAAGTCGGCGAGACGTTTCTGGTGATGGAGGAAGAACGGACGGCGCGGGAAATCGCGGCCCGGCGGGCCGAGCGGCGCCGCCTGCGCGAGCGGGCCAGCGCGGCCGGCGCGCGCCACATAAGCCTGGAAACGTTGCACGACTTCCTGGCCGAAGGCAAGCTCAAGGAGCTCAAGGTCATTCTGAAGGCCGACGTGCAGGGCTCGGTGGAAGCCGCCGCCCAGTCGATCCTCAAGCTGGCTCATGAACAGGTCCGCGTGCGCATCCTGCATAAAGGGACGGGGGCGATCACCGAATCCGACGTCCAATTGGCGGCCGTCTCCGACGCAATCGTCATCGGGTTCCACGTCCGCCCGGACGCGGCGGCGGCGGCCTTGGCCGAGCGCGAGGGGGTGGAGATCAAGACGTATCAGATCATTTATGAGCTGATCGAGGACTTCGAGAAGGCGATCGCCGGCATGCTGGAGAAGCGCTACAAGGAGGTCGTGGTGGGCCAGGCGGAGATTCGCCAGATCTTCCGCATCTCGCGCGTGGGCAACGTGGCCGGCTGCATGGTGACCCAAGGGGAAATCCTCCGCGGCGCGCACGCGCGCATTCTCCGCGACGGCGTCGTCGTTCACGACGGCCGCGTCGGATCGCTGCGGCGCATCAAAGAAGACGTGGCCCGCGTGGCGTCAGGGTACGAGTGCGGCATCCTCCTGGAAAAGTTTCAGGATATCAAGGAGGGGGACCTCATCGAGACCTATCGCAAAGAGGAAATCCCCGCCGAGCTGGCCGTGAGCTGATCGGCGGGGCTACCCGAGGGCCGCGGGAGGGCTCGCGGCCCGGGCGATCTTCCCGCCTCGCTTCTTCCGATGGACGCGCCGCTCCGTGAACCCGCCGAATCACTGGATTACGGCTGCGTGATCGGGCTCCTGGAGCTCGATCTGCGACTGCCGGAATGCCGGTCGCTCAAGACCAAGCGGGGCATCCTCGCCCGCACGGTAAATCACCTGCGCAAACTTCACCCCGTGAGCATCGCCGAAGTGGAGGCCCACGATACGTGGGGCCGGGCCGGCCTGGCCGCCGTGACCGTCTCGCGGGATCGGGCCTTGGTCGAACGGGTGCTTATGGCCGTGGTGCGCGCCGTCGAGCACGACCGGGACGTCGAACTCATCCGCCACTGTCTGCGCCTTTTCTGATCCTGCCGAGGAGATGAAAGCTCTCGTGGACGACCGACCGGCTCCCCTCCCCTTCGATCCCGTGATCGAGGCTTACAAGAGGAATGTGGACGCGACGCTGTTGCGCGAAAACCTGCGCCTGACGCCGACGGAGAGGCTCCAGAAGCTTGAGCGGCTTCAAGCGTTCGCCGAGGAACTACGCCGAGCCGGCCGCGCCCTGCGTCGGGAGGCCGTGTGAACGACTTTGGCCGTCTTTTCGAGGCTCTGGCCCAAGCCCGCGTCGAGGTGATCCTTGTCGGCGGGGTCGCGGCGCGCGTTCACGGATCGGCCCGTCTCACTGAAGACGTCAATTTCGTTTATCGCCGCGACCCGGAGAACCGCGAACGCCTGACGCGTGCGCTCCAGCCGTTGGCCCCGTACCTCCGGGGAGCGCCGCCCGATCTACCTTTCATCTGGGACGCAGCGACGCTCTCGCGGCGGTATAACTTCACTTTGACCCCGGCCTTGGGGGCTCTGGTTCTTTTGGCCGAGACTCCCGGCGGCGGCCGCTATGAGGATTTGATCGGGTCCAGCGAAGTCGTTGAACTCTACGGCCAGTCCGTTCGGGTTCTGGGGCTGAGACGCCTGATCGAAGTCAAACGCGCTGCAGGCCGACCGAAAGACCTCGACGCCGCCGCCGAGTTGGAGGTCCTGCTTCAGGCTGAGATCGAGCGGTCCCCCTGAGGGGCGAAGCCCCCCGCAGAGGGTGCTCAAAAAAGGGGGGGCGCCCCCGGATCGCGAAAAAAAAGTGAAAACCCTTGGCGGGAGGGGATAGACTGAGCCGCCGGCCGGAAACCGCTCGGCCTCCGCTCTGATGACGGCGACCACGACCCACCAAGTCGAGGCTCTGATCTCCCCGACATGCCGGAAGGTCATTGAGGCCGAAATCGAATCCATTCATGGGGGGGAAGTTTTCTTCGTCGGCCGGCTCGGGGCCGACGGGCGGATCGAGGACGTCGAGGCCTACGCCTTCGGCAATCGGAACGCCGTCCCGGCCCTCTTGCAGTACGCGCGCCCGGGCGACGTGATCCTGCACAACCATCCCTCGGGTCGCCTGGAACCTTCGGCCGCCGACATCGACATCGCCGCCGCGGCCGGGGAGCTGGGGATCGGCGCTTACATCATTGACAACGCCTGCGCCCGCCTGCGCGTCGTCGTCAAGCCAGCCCGGCCCGAGCCGCCCGGGCTTATCGACGTCGAGGCGCTGGCGGCGAGTCTGGAGCCGGGGGGGAGGCTCGCTGAACGGCTGGAGGGCTATGAGCACCGGCCGATGCAGGTGGAGATGCTGCGCGAGGTGGCGCGAGCGTTCAATGAAGGACGCGCCGCGGCGATCGAGGCGGGCACGGGGACGGGCAAGTCGATGGCCTACCTCCTGCCGGCGATCGCCTGGAGCTTGCGCAACGGCGAGCGAGTCGTCGTCGCGACGCATACGATCAATCTCCAGGAACAACTCCTCGAGAAGGATTTGCCCCTTCTGAAACGCGCCCTGGATCTGGAGTTCGACGTCGCGCTGCTGAAGGGACGCGGGAACTATCTGTGCCGACGGAAGGCCGAATACGTCGCCGCTCATCCGGATTTTCTCGCTTCCGACGATAAGGGCGCTCAGATGAGCGACATCCTGGCCTGGTCGCGACGGACCGCCGACGGCAGCCTGGCCGATCTAGGCTTTGAACCCGAACCGGAGGTCTGGGAGCGGGTGATGTCGGAATCGGATAATTGCCTGCGGACTCAATGTCCGTTCTATCAGACGTGCTTTTTCTATAACGCGCGTCGGCGCGCCGCCCGGGCTCATCTGCTCGTGGTCAATCATCACCTTCTCATGGCCGATGTCGCCGTCCGCGCCCTCACGGATAACCACGCCGAGCCGGCCGTCCTTCCCCCCTTCGAGCGGCTGATCCTTGACGAGGCGCATCATGCCGAGGACGTGGCGACGGAGTACTTCGGGGCGCGCGTCTCGCGCTATAGCCTGATTTACCTTCTCAACCGTCTGGCCGCCCAACGGACCGGCGACGGGTTGCTGCGCTATCTGGCCGGGCGGCTTCACGACGGGACCTACCGGCTGGGACCCGAGGCGGCCCGGACGTGGCAGCAACGCTTGGCCGCCGACCTCCTGGAGTTGCGCCGGGAACTTTTCGACGCCATTGAAGAAGCGACCGACCGGGCCGCAATCGCGCTCGATCAACTGGCGGAGGCCTCGGCCGAGCCGGCCGGCGATATCCGGCGGCGCTTGACGCCGGAAATCCTGGAATCGCCGACCTGGGCGAGCGAAATCGAGGCCCCGTGGCGAGCCGTGATCTTGGCCGCGCGGCCCTTGATCGAAGGGTTGCGGGGGCTCCTGCGGACGCTTCAAGCCACGCTCAAGCAAGAGACGCCGGAGACGATGTCCCCCCTTCTCGAACTCAAAAGCCTGATCTTCCGCCTTGAGGGGCACTTGGCCGACGTCGTCCGGTTTCTGGGGGGCGCCGCGGGGACGTGCCGCTGGGTGGAGTATCGTCGCCGGGCCGCTCCCCGCCGTCCGATCCTGGCCCTGTGCGTGGCTCCCCTGGACGTCGGGCCCGAGTTCCGCCGGCGCGTCCTGGAGCGTTATCGGACCGTGTTGATGACCTCGGCCACGCTCACGGTCGAGGGCCGCTTCGATTTCTATCTTTCCCGGATCGGGGGCCTCTCGACTCGGAGCCCGGGGCGCCCGAAGCCGCGGGAGGCGAACGAACCGACCACCGAACGAATCGTCGAGACGTTGCGTCTGGAGACGCCGTTTGATTTCGAGCGGCAGGTTTACGTCGGCGTCCCCGTGAGCCTGCCCAGCCCGAAGGAGCCGGCCTTCGCCCCGGCGCTGGCCGATTTCCTCGATCAGGCCCTGCGAATCACCGAGGGCCGCGCCCTGCTCTTATTCACCGCCTACGCCATGCTCAATGAGGTTCACGCGCGGCTGGCCCCTTCGTTGGAGGCGGCCGGATTCCCCTGTCTGAAGCAAGGCGCGGTCGGCCGGAGCCTCTTGACGGAAAGCTTCCGGAACGGCGTCGGGAGCGTTCTGTTCGCCACGTCGAGCTTTTGGGAGGGGGTCGATGTCCCCGGCGAGGCGTTGTCGTGCCTCGTGCTGGCTCGTTTGCCGTTCGTCGTCCCGCGCGACCCCCTGATCGAAGCCCGCGTCGAAGCGATGGCCGAGACGGGGCTGGACCCGTTCGTCCAGTACATCGTCCCCCGCGCCGTCCTGCGGTTCCGCCAAGGCTTCGGGCGCCTGATCCGTCGGCGGGACGATCGGGGGGCGGTCCTCATCGCCGACCCGCGCGTGGCGCGCCAGAGTTATGGCCGGATGTTTCTGGGGTCCCTGCCCGTCTCCCGGCCGCATATCGCTCCGGCGGGCCACGTGTTGGCCGCCCTGGAGCGGTTCTTTCACGGGAAGGCTGGACCGGAGAGGGCGCCGGGGGACGATTGACTTTGGCGTTTCCCCCGGGGCGAGCGGCGCGCTATAATCCAGCGCGCGGGGAGGGTCGCGCAGGCGCCGTCCCGATCGGAGGCTTCCCATGGCCGAGTTCCTCTACGAAGCGCTCGACAAGAGCGGCAAACAGGTCAAGGGCATCATCGAGGCCAGCAATGAGGAGATCATCCTGGAGAAGCTGCGGGACATGGGGTATTACCCCCTCAAGGTCACGCCGCACAAGAAAAGGGCCGGGGAGATGGACCTGCTGGCCATGCCCGGCCTCCGCTGGCTGTTCCATCGGATCAAGAGCAAGCACGTGGCGACGTTCACGCGCCAGCTCGCCACGCTGATCGACGCGGGCCTGCCGATCATGCGTTCGCTGGCCATCCTCCGGGAGCAGGTCGAATCCGTCATCTTCAAACAGAAGATCAAACAGATCTCCGAGGACATCGAGGCCGGCAGCCCGCTGTCGGATGCCTTCGCCAAGCACCCCAAGGTCTTCGACAAACTCTACGTCAACATGGTACGCGCGGGCGAGCTCGGCGGCGTGCTCGAAGTCGTGCTCAACAAGATCGCCACGTTTCTGGAGAAGCGCCAGGCGCTGATCAGCAAGGTGCGTTCGGCGATGATGTATCCGGTCGTCGTGCTCGTTTTGGCGAGCGGGATCGTCGCCTTCATTCTGATCAAGATCATTCCGCAGTTTGAGGCCATTTTCCGGGAATTGGGCGCCGCGCTTCCCGCGCCGACTCAATTCCTGGTCCGGGCTTCGGAGATCCTGATCAATCAGACGCTTTTCGTCGTGGCCGGGATCGTGGCCTTCGTGCTGGTGATCCGCCAAATCAACAAAACGAAGCGCGGCAAACTAATCTTCGACACGATCCTCCTCAAGGTCCCGGTCTTTGGCCAGCTCTTCCGGAAGTCGGCGATCGCCCGTTTCGCCGCCACGCTGGCCACCCTCATCACCGCCGGCGTCCCCATTCTGCAGGCGCTCGACATCGTGCGCGATTCATCCGGCAACGAGGTCATCGCCCGAGCCATGGACAAGGTCTATCAGAGCGTCAAGGACGGCGAGACGATCCACGAGCCGCTTTCCCAATGTTCGATCTTCCCGCCGCTGGTTTACCACATGGTCGCCGTGGGGGAAGAAACCGGCGCGATCGATCAGATGCTTCAGAAAGTGGCCGACGCCTATGAGCGGGAAGTCGAAGATATGGTCGACGGGCTGACGGCGCTCATGGAGCCGCTCCTGATCGTCTGTCTGGGGACGCTCGTCGGCGGCATCGTCATCGCCCTCTATCTGCCGCTCTTCGACCTGCCGAATCACATCAAGTAGGTGGCCGACGGGTCACCGGGCCCGGAAGGCGTAAACGTCGGGATTGACGAGGTTGAGCGGGCGCTCCCCGCGGAGCGCGCGCAGAACTTCTTCGATCGCCTCGCTCACAACGCGCTCGATCGACCGTTCGGAATAAAACGCCACGTGGGGCGTGGCGATCAGGTTCGGCAGGCCCAGGATCGGATGCGTCGCCGGCAGCGGCTCTTCCTCGAAAACGTCCAGCCCCGCGCCGGCCAGCGGGCCCCGGCTCAGGGCCTCGCCGAGCGCCGCCAGATCGACGATCCGTCCGCGGGCCGTGTTGATGAAATAGGCCCCCGGCTTCATTGCGGCGAACTGGGCCGCGCCGAACATCCCGGCGGTCTCCGGCGTCAGCGGGGCGTGCACCGTCACGAGGTCGGCCCCCCGCAGGAGCGCCTCCAGATGACGCAGCCGCTCCACGCCCGCCAAGGCGAAGATGTCGTCGTGAACGTAAGGGTCGTAGCCGATCAGGCGCAGCCCGAACGGGCGGGCCTTGCGGGCCACGGCGCGACCGATTTTCCCCAGCCCGACGATCCCGAGGGTCAATTCGTCCAACGGGGGCACCTTGCGCCCGAGGTTATAGAAGCCCCAACCCTTCTCCGTCATCGCGCGATGGTAATCCCATAGGTTCCGCACCAGGGCGAGCATGAGCGCGATCGCGTGATCGGAGACCTCCTCGACGCAATAATCCGGCACGTTGGAAACGAACACCCCGGCGCGCGTGGCGGCGGGGACGTCCACCAGATCAACGCCGATCCCCTGCCGCAGGATGATCTTGCAGCGGCGCATGCGGGCGATCGCCCCGGCCGTGACGGGCGTCCGGAAGACGATTACGGCGTCGGCGTCCTCGACGAGCGGCTCGATCTCTTCGGGACGCTCGGCCCCGGCGTAAATGACGCGCGCCCCGACTTCAGCCGCCCGCGCGTCGAAGGCGGCGAGCGGCCGCGCCCGATCGGCGGCCAGGATCGTGAATCTCTCCGCTGTCGAAGGGTGGACCGGCGGCTCGGAGCGCTGGCTCATCCGGAGGGCTCAGCGACGGGGGGGCAGGGGGAACCCCGGTTCATCGGCCGGCAAGGCGATAAGCTGGCGGCGCGTGGCCAGCGTCACGTAGAGCGTCCGCCAATCTTCGCCCCCGAAGCAGAGGTTGGTGACGCCGCTCCCTCGGGGGAAAATGATCTCCCCCAGGGTCCGGCCCTCGGGGCTGAGCTTGACGATCTTCGCGCCCAGGTTGAGCGCGACGTAAACCACGCCACTGGCGGCCAGCGTCATGCCATCCGGCCCGCCGGCCCCCAACCTGACCCACACCTCGCCCGCGCCGACTTCTCCATCGTCCGAGAGCGGAAAGCGATAGACGACGCTCCCCCCCTGCGTGTCGTTGACGTAAAGGTAGCGGCCGTCCGGGCTGACGCCGATGCCGTTGGGATAGGCCGGGCCCGTCGCGACCACGGCAGCCGAGCGATCGGGCCGGACGCGAACGACGCCGACGGGCGAACGCGGCTCGGCTCCCCCCAGTCCGGCCGGGTTGGTGAAGAACAGATTGCCGCGGGCGTCGAAAGCCAGATCGTTGGGGCGGTTGAGCGGCTGCCCGTCCACCTGATCGATCCAGCGCGTCGCCGCCCCTTCGGCCGTGAAGCGGAGGATCGCGCCGGCGGCCCCCGCGCAGGCATAAAGGTAACCCTCCCGATCGAAGGCCAACCCATTGCATCCCTCGGGGCCTTCGTAGAAGGTTTCGACCGAAGAGCCGTTCCGGCGGTGAATCCGATTGCCGCGAACGTCGGTGAAATAGAGCGATCCGTCAGGGGCGACGGCCGGCCCCTCGGCGAACAGGAACCCTTCGGCGAGGACACGCGCGCCCGCGGGAAGCTCCTGGGCCCGCGTCTCGATCTCCCACCTCGCCTGACCGACCAGGATCAAACCGCAGGCGCAGGCAAGACGGAGGCTTCGGTCAAAAGCCCCAGGGGCCTTAATCCGGGACAAGGCCGTGGCGGCGAACCCTCTCACGGCTGGCCGGTATAAGACCGATAGACGACTTCGGCCACGCAGGCGGGTTTCTCCTCCCCTTCGATTTCGACCGTCACTTTCCACGTCACCTGATACCCCCCCTTGACCTCCTCGACGGACACCAGCTCCAGGTGATTGCGGATGCGCGCCCCGACGGGCACCGGATTGGGGAACCGCAGCCGGTTGATCCCATAGTTAACGCCCATCTTGAATCGCTGGTTCAGGCGGACGGCCTGGGAATTGAGAAAGGGGAACAACGAGAGGGTCAAGTACCCGTGCGCGATCGGCGCGCCGAAGGGGGACTCCCGCGCGCACCGCTCGACGTCGACGTGAATCCATTGATGATCGTCGGTGGCGTCGGCGAACCGGTCGATCCGATCCTGCGTGATCTCCGTCCAATCGCTCACGCCGACCTCCTGGCCGACGAGCGTCTTCAGTTCCTCAATGTCGGCGACCTGTCGGGTCGGCATGGTGCCTGTCGGCGCCTCCAGGGGGGGAGCGTCTCGGTCGGCCATTGAATCAGGGCCCCTCCCCGCGCGCAAGATCAAAGCCGATCATGCGGGTCGGCAACATCGCCATTGCCCGGCGCCCCGGCATCGGGTAGAGCTTGGGGAGCCCGAGGCATGGATGGAGGTCCTGACGATGCGCATCCTTCGCACGCCGGACGAGCGGTTTGAGAACCTGCCGGGGTTTGACTATCCCCCCCGTTACGTCGAAGTCGATGGCCTCCGGCTGCATTACGTTGAGGCGGGCCAAGGCGACCCGATCCTCTGCCTGCACGGGGAACCGTCGTGGAGTTACCTTTATCGCAAGATGATCCCGGCGCTGGCGGCGGTCGGGCGGGTTGTCGCTCCCGATCTGGTCGGCTTCGGCCGGAGCGACAAGCCCGCCGAGCGCGCTGATTATACGTTCGCCCGCCATTTCGATTGGTTGAAAGGCTTCGTCGAGGCGCTGGACCTGCGGCGGATCACGCTGATCTGTCAGGATTGGGGCGGTCTCTTGGGCCTGACGCTCGCCGCTGAGCGGTCGGATCGCTTTGCCCGCCTCGTGATGATGAACACTGGCCTGCCGACGGGGGATGAGCCGCCAACCGAGGGCTTCCTGCGTTGGCGCAACTTCGCCGAGCGGGTGACCGACATGAACATCGGGCGGGTGATCCAGGGAGCGACCGTGACGGACCTGCCGCCGGAGGTGGTCGCCGCCTACGATGCGCCCTTCCCCGACGGCGCCTACAAGTCCGGCGCGCATCAGTTCCCGTTGCTCGTGCCGACCGCCCCGGATCACCCTTCGGCCGGGCCGATGCGGGCGGCGCGCGAACGGCTCAAGACCTGGACGAAGCCCGCTCTCGCCCTCTTTTCCGATCAGGACCCGGTCACCCGCGGCGGCGATCGCTTTTTCCGCCGGTTGATCCCGACGGCCCGCGAAGAGCCGGAAATCGTGATCAGCGGGGCCGGGCATTTTCTTCAGGAAGATAAGGGGGAGGAAATCGCCGCGCACGTGGCGGATTTCATCGGGCGCCGGCCGATCGGTTGAGGCCGGCGTCAGATCCGCCTCTTCGGCGTTCGGCTTGATTTCGACGCTGGCGGCAAAGTAGGCTGAAGCCGGCGACCCGTTGCGCTTTCGGCGAGCGCGGGAGGGCCGACGTGCCCGAGGCTGATCTGGAAAAACTTCACAAACAGGAATCGTACAAGGCGGCGAGCCGCGGGTTGGAAGGGACGATCCCCGGAACGCTGGCCGACTCCGAGGCGACCCACTTCGAGGAGGCCGACGTGGGCCTCCTCAAGCATCACGGCTCCTACCAGCAGGATAACCGCGACAACCGCGCCGAGCGTCGCCGCGCCAAGCTGGACAAGGACTGGATCTACATGGTCCGCACGAAAATCCCGGGCGGACGGCTCACGGCCGAGCAGTACCTGGCCGAGGATGACCTGGCGCGGCGCTACGGTTACGGATCGCTACGGATAACCTCCCGCCAAGGTTTCCAGATCCACGGCGTGGAGAAGAAGAATCTCAAGAACGTCATTCGGGACATCAATCGAAGCGCGCTGACGACGCTCGGCGCCTGCGGCGACGTCAACCGCAACACGCTGGCCTGCCCCATCTGCGATCTCGATTGGCGCGAGGGGCTGGGGATGGATCGGCTGGCCGCCTCGATCGCCGAGCATCTGGCCCCGCGCTCGACGGCCTACTACGAGGTCTGGTGCGACGGCGAGAAACTCGGCCGGAAGGTCGCCCCTTCCCGCGAGGAACCTATCTACGGCATGGCTTACCTGCCGCGGAAATTCAAGATCGCCATCGCCGCGCCGGAGGACAACTGCGTCGATCTCTACGCCGACGACCTCGGGCTGGAGGTGATCCACGACCGAACGCGGGTCCTGGGCTACACGGTGCTGGTCGGCGGCGGCTTGGGGTTCACCTTCGCCAAGCCGGAGACATACCCGCGCCTCGGGACGCGGCTCATGCGCGTTCCTCCCGAAGACGTTCTTGCCATCGTCGAGACGATCGTCCGCATTCAGCGGGACTACGGCGGGCGGGTCGATCGCCATCATGCCCGCCTCAAATACCTCCTGGACGATCGAGGTCTCGAGTGGTTCAAGGCCGAGCTGTTCGGCCGGCTTGGACGCCAATATCCCGAGCCTGATCCGGCCCCGGCATACGCCGTCGAGGACCATCTCGGCTGGGGTGAAGATCGGCGCGGGCGGCTCTGGGTCGGCGTCCACGTGGAGAGCGGACGAATCGCCGACACCGACGGCCGCCGGCTGATGACGGGCCTCCGGGAAGTCATCCGGCGGTTTCAGCCCGCGGTCCGCCTGACGCCTCACCAGAACATCATCCTGGCCGGCCTTGAGCCCGCGACGCAGACGGAGGTCGCATCGCTCCTCGCCGACCACGGCGTCCGCTCCGCCGAAGAAGTGACGCCCCTGCGCCGGCGGGCGCTCGCCTGCCCCGCCTTGCCCACCTGCGGCCTGGCGTTGGCCGAAGCCGAACGGTCGCTGCCGGCCCTGTTGGATCGGCTCGAGGCGCTGGGGGACGCGGCGGCGGCCATCAACATTCACGTGACGGGCTGCCCTAACTCCTGCGTCAGGACGCCCAACGCCGAGATCGGCATCGCCGGCCGCGGTCCGGGGAAATACGCCCTCCACGTTGGCGGCTCCCCGATGGGGACGCGGTTGGCTTATGCCTTCCGCGAAACGATCGGCGCCGACGAACTGCCCGATCTTCTCCACCGCCTGATCCGGCTGTGGCGAAGCGATGCCGGCGCGGGGGAGAGTTTCGGCGATTGGAGCCATCGGCTCGGCCGGGAAGCGATCGACCGCCGGCTGACTTGAGCCGTCTCAACCGACGATGCCGTTCACGATCCCGGAGGAACCGTTCACGATCGAGGGGATCATGCGTTCGCTCGAAGAGCAATTCGAGGCGGGGCCGCGGGCGAAGTCCGAGCCGACTGTCCCGGTAGTCCGCCAGGGCGATCCCCAAGGCGATGGGGCGCGGCTGCGGCAGGCCGCCGAACGCCTCAAGCGGGTGCAGGCGGAATATCGAATCCGGTCTCATCGGCCGGTTCTGCGGCGTCTGATCGATCCGGTGAAGAAATTCGTCCACTGGGCCTCGCGGCCGTACGTCGATCACGTGATGGAACGCCAAGCCCTCTTCAACGAAGCCGCCCTGGCGTTGATCGATCATTTGAGCCGGCGGCTCGACGACGAGCGGGATCGCGCCGCGCGGATCGAGGAGCGGCTCGGCGAACTCTTCGGGCGCTACGATCTCCGCCCGTTCTTTGAGTCGCTGCCATGGACGGATCGGCTCGCTTTGACGGACCGCTTCCGAGGCCCGTTCGAGGAGATTCGGGGGCGTCATCACGCCTATCTGGAGCGCTTCCGAAATCGTCCGGGCCAGATTCTCGACATCGGCTGCGGTCGCGGCGAGTTCCTGGAGATGCTCCGCGGGGAGGAGATCGAGGCCTGGGGCTGCGAAATCGAGCACGGGATGGTCGAGGCGGCGCGCGGGCGCGGCCTCCACGTTCGGGAGATGGACGCTCTCACGGCCCTTCGTTCGGTGGAGGCCGATAGCCTGGGCGGCGTCTTCGCCGCCCAGGTCATCGAGCATCTCTTCCCCGCCGAAGCGCTGGCCCTTCTTCGGCTGGCCTTTGAGAAGCTGGCCCCCGGAGGCGTTCTCGTCCTGGAAACGCTCAATCCTCAGACGTTGGCCGTCCTGGCCAAATCCTATTACCGGGACCTGGACCACAAGCAGGCGATCGATCCGGACTACCTGGCCGAGCTGATCCGGCTCGTCGGGTTCGAGCAGGTCGAAATCCTGAAAACGATGCCCTTCGCCGAGGGGGAACGATTGCCCGCCCTGCCCGAGCCGGAGACGTTGGGGCTGTCTCCCGCCGCGCACCAACGCCTTGCCTCGATCTTCGAGCGTCTCAATCGTCTGCTCTGGGACGCGCAGGATTATTCGGTGACGGCCGTCAAACCCGGCTGACGCCCCCTTCGGTTCCCTTTCTCCCGCATGAGAATCGCCGTTGTGAGTCCCGTTCCGGTTCCTCGCCTCTATGGCGGGATGGATCGCCTGCTGGAGGGTCTCACGTCGGCGCTGCGAGAACGCGCCCCGACCGACCTGGTCACGATCCCCGTGGATGAGCGGTCCTACGAGGGGATTCTGCGCGGTTATTATGACTTCTACCGCCTGGACCTGAGCGCCTACGACGTGGCGATCTCCTATAAGGGCCCCGGCTACATGATCCGACATCCGGGCCACGTCGTTTATCTCTCCCATCGAATGCGGGTGTTCTATGACCGTTATGAGCCCCGGGACGCCGCGCATGAACAGATGCGACGCCTCATCCACTGGATGGACGCCTGGGCGCTCGACGCCGCGCGCGTCCCGTTCATCTTCACCGTCGGGGAGACCGTCTGCCGGCGGCTCCGGCGCTGGGGCGGCATCGAGTCCACGCCGCTTCATCATCCGACGACGCTCCGGCCCGCCCCGTCGCGGCCCGGGACGTATTTCCTCGCCCCCGGCAGGCTTCACCTCTGGAAACGGTTTGACCTGATCATCAACGCTTTTCGCCTCTGCGGCGCCGATTGTCCGCTCAAGATCGTCGGCGAGGGACCAGAGGAAGAAGCGCTGCGGACCCTGGCGGCCGGTGACGATCGGATCGAGTTTCACGGTCACGTCGAGGAGAATCGGCTGGCGGAGCTTTACGCCCACGCCCTCGCGACGATTTTTCCGCCGATCCAGGAGGACATGGGGCTGATCACCCACGAGTCCTTCCAGGCGGGCAAGCCCGTCGTGACAACCACCGATTCGGGCGAACCCGCCTTGATCGTCGAACCCGGCCGAACGGGTTTCGTGACCGAGCCGACGCCGGCGGCGCTGGCCGAGCGACTCGACTGGATCTGGGGCCATCGCGATCAAGTGGAGACGATGGCCGAAGCCTGCCGCGCCCGCGCCGCCACGATCACGTGGGAGGGGGTCGTCGATCGGCTCCTGGAAGCCGGTGATGAACTGCTCAAGGGACGAGGCCGGGGCGGCGCCCGGGTTTCCCCCTCCAGCGCCGAGCGAAACGGCCGCGAGGCGGGCGGCGACGGCAGAATCCGTCTCCTCGTGACCGACAATCAAATCCTGGACCCCCCCGTCGGCGGCGGACGCCTGAGAATCTATGAGCTCTATCGCCATCTGCCGGAGGGTTTCGTCACCACCTATGTCGGGGCCTTCGATTGCCCCGGCCCGGGGCCCCGGGATCAATGGTTAGCCCCGAACCTGCGTGAGATCGTCACCCCCCTGACGGTCCGGCACTTCAAGGCTCATTTCGCGCTTAATCGACTCAGCGCCGGGCGGGCCACGATCGACGTCACGATGCCGCTCCTCGGTCGGCTGAGCCCACGCTACGAGCGCCTCTTGCGGCGAGAGCTGGCCGAGGCCGACCTCCTCGTCGGCGCGCACCCCTGGATGTTTCCTTTTTTCCCTGATCCGTGCCCGGTCCCGATCGTTTACGACTCTCAGAATTGCGAGGCCGCCGTCAAAGGCGAATTGCTCGGACGCCAGCCCATCGCGCGTTACCTCTACCGGCGCGTGCGGGCCGTCGAGCGGCGGGCGATCGAGCGCAGCCGGTTGATTCTGGCCTGTTCGGAAGCCGACGCCGAAGCCTTCGCCGACCGATACGGCGCCCCCCGCCCTCGGATTCGCCTCGTGCCCAACGGCGTCGATTGCCGCCAGATTCGGCCGCCGACCGAGGCCGAGCGCCTGGCCGCGCGCCGCGAACTCGGAATCGGGGATGAACCCTTTCTCGTCTTCGTCGGCAGCAATTACGCCCCGAATCTCAATGCGGCCGACTTTATCGCCCGCGCCCTCGCGCCTGCTCTCCCCGAGGCCCGGCTGGCGATCGTCGGCGGCGTCGGCCTGATGTTGGAAGAACGTCGCGGTCGGGCGGCGCTTCCGCCCAATGTGGAACTCTGGGGCTTCGTGGATCGCCCGCGGCTGACCGTCGCTTACCGGGCCGCCGACCTGGCGCTCAACCCGATGGCCCACGGCTCGGGAACCAATATCAAGATGCTCGACTACATGGCGGCGGGCCTGCCGATCGTCGCCACGGCGATCGGCGCGCGCGGCCTCGCCGGCGAGGCTCGGCGGCATTGGCGCGAAGCCACGCTCGAGGAGTTCGTCCCAGCGATCCGTTCCCTCCTCGCCGATGAAGCAACGCGTCGGGAGCTGGCAGCTCATGCTCGCGAACTGGCCGAGGCTCGCTATGATTGGCGCCTGATCGCGGCCGACCTGGCCGAAGCCCTGGTCGAACTCGTTCGACCGGGTCGCCGTCGTCCCCTTCCATGAACATTCTGGTCGTCGCGTCCTATCCGCCGATGCCGTGCGGCATCGGCGCCTACGCCGCCCAGCAGGTGGAAGCGCTCCGGGCCGAGGGTCACGTCGTGGACGTACTTTGCCCCCCAGGAGGCGACGGGGACGTCCAGACGGACCTGGCCGGAAGCTTTCGATTCGCGCGTCTGCTCAAGCATGCGTGGGCCTACGACCGAGTGGACGTGCATTACACCCCGGCGTTTTTCTACGCCCCCGACGGCGGGCGGGCTTCACGCCTCGCCACCCGCCTGGCCCTCCTGCTCACGGCGGCTCTTTCCCGCCGTCGGGTCCGCTTTATCAT
Organism: uncultured Candidatus Sumerlaeota bacterium; assembly: GCA_964463045.1. Lineage (GTDB taxonomy): Bacteria > Sumerlaeota > Sumerlaeia > MVZB01 > JAJFLK01 > CAYXAU01. Next base: position 260,110 of record CAYXAU010000001.1, read on the forward strand.
CCACGAGACCGATTACGACGTGGATCGACCCATGGAAGGGCGCGGCGGAGGCCGCCGGATCGACCGCTGGACCTGGAGGCTGGCGGCGGGCGTCATCCTTCACTCGCGGCGGGAGCGGGACGCCTTCGCTCGGCGATACGGGCTGGACCCCGCCTGGCGCCGGTTCGAAATCGTCCCGCAAGGGCGGTATTTCTCCCCTCGCTCCGGCCTCGGCCGCGCCGAAGCGCGCCGGCTGTTGGGCTTGCCGACGGAGAAGACGCTTTTCCTCTGCATCGGTTTTATTCAGCCGCACAAAGGCTTCGACCGATTGCTGGACGCGCTTTCGGCCGTCGATTGCCCCTCGGCGTGGGCGAGGATCGTCGGTTCGGTCCGAATCGCGTGGGCTCCGGCGATTGAATACGCCCAGGCGCTGCGCGAAAAGGCGCGGCAGGACCCCCGATTCGGCATGATCGAGACGTTCGTTCCGGACGACGTCTTCGACGCCTGGATCCGGGCCGCCGATTACGTCGTCGCCCCTTATCGACAGATCTGGTCCTCCAGCGTCGTCGCGCGCGCGGCGCTCCTGGAGCGGCCCGTGATCGCCTCAAGCGTGGGGGGCCTTACCGAGCAAGATCTCCCGCCGGGCTCATTCCTGTTTTCGACCGACGCCGAGCTCGTCGAAATTCTAAGGCGGGTCCTCGCCGAGACCCCCGCGCCGACGCCGACACCCGCCTGACGGCTTTACCTCTCCCGTCCCCCATCGAGGAACGAGGGAAAAGGGATTGTATCGAGATGCGATGACGGCTACCGTTTGTCGGACGCTCAGTTCGCTCCAGACAATCAAGGGCGCCGGCTGAACCCCGGCAGGAGGCGCCATCGGTGACCGCGCGACTCAAGAGAACCCACCGGAGAAACCTGCAACAATTGGATCGGCTCGCCCGTCTGCTCGGCTCGGACGGGCCGCCGCTCGCCGCGCGCGCCCCTCAAGTCTCCCAGTGGAGCGTCCTCGAACAGATTGATCATCTGATCCGCGCCGACGATCTCATCCTCCAAGCCATACAGCGGACCCTCGCTTCGCCGCCGCCTGACGTGGAGCTTCGGCCCGTCTGGATCGGCCGGCTCGTGCTCTGGACCGGCTTCATCCCCCGGGGCCGGGGGAAAGCTCCGGCGCCGACGCAACCTGCGGCTCGATCCCGTCCGGAGATGGAGAAAGAGCTGGGGCGGGTTCGAGCGGGTGTGGAGGCGCTGGAATCACGGCTGGGGGAGATGATCGTTTCGCCCGGCCGAGCCGCGCACCCCGCGCTTGGGGGCTTCACGGCCGCTCAGTGGCTCCGCTTCATGGATCTCCACCACGAGCATCACTTCAAGATCATCGATGACATCGGCCGCCAGGCCGCTCGCTGAAGCGCGGCCCTAGGGACCAGCGTTGACGTCGAGTGTGGCCGGCGCCGTCAATCGGAGGGGGGGCGTGAATTGAACGTCAATCGCGGTTCGCGTGATTTCGATCCGGGTGGGGGTCGGCTCTGAGGCGAGGCGGACCCGCACGTCGGGCCGCGGATTGAGCCCCAACCCGGCCGGCCGCGGCACGCGGAAGCGCTCCAACGTCAGCTCGCCCCAAAGAACCTCCAGCCGCGCCCTAAGCCGATTGCGCCCCAGGCGCTGATGGTATTCCCCCCACGCCGCGGCGCCGGACCAGAAGCACCGGAATCGGTCCGGGCTCCATACCGGACTGAACTCGAGCATCCCCCGGCGCGCGTCCCATTGAAAACCCGAAAGCGCGTGCAGCAGGGACCAGGAGGCCATCGAGCGGGCGTAATGCTCGCCGCACTCGACTTCGCTCCAGGGATTGCGCCGTTCCCCATCATGACGGGCGCGGACCCCCTCAACAATGCGCAACCCTTCCTCGACCCAACCTTCATAGATGAGGTGCGCCGCAACCTGATACTCGATCCCCGGCCAGACTTCATCGGAATAAACGAAGGGCAGGGCGGGGCGACTGCCGCGCGGCCAGGAACAGAGCAAGAGACCGGCCTCGTCCCCGAGGGCAAAAATCCGCTGCGGATTATAGTGCCGGTCAAGCCGCGGCTTCCAATTATGGCGAAAAACGGCCCCAACGGCCGATCGAGCCCGCTCCGGCTCGATCAGATGCCCCAGGCCGACGACATGAGCCATCCACTGGCCGAGCATCTGATCCGAGAGACACCCTTCGCCGAACTGGTATTTGACCGCCTCCCCCGGCGGCGGTTTTTGAATGTAATATTCGCCGTTCCAGAGCTCGGCGTCCAACCGGCGGCGGCCGCTCTCATGACATCGCCGATACCGGGCCGCGGCCTCGGTCTCGCCGACGGCCGTGGCCATCTCCTCCCCCGCCGCCAACGCGCAGAGATAGATCACCGTCATCATCGGATTCGGCCCGTGGAATTCGATGTCATACGTGTTGTGCTGAACGCCTTCCATGAGGCCGTCCTGATCGGCGTCCCAGGTCTTCCAGGCGTATTCGAGCGCGCGCCGGGCCTGCGGCCAGAGCCGGCGCAGCCATTCCTCATCGCCGGAAAGTTTCCATTCCCGATAGAGCTTGACGATCGTTCCCATCTGGCCGTCGGCCGCCGGAAGGTCCGGGCGCCAATGGTAGTCGCCCAACGGGATGAGCGTTCGAAACGCCATGTTCCCTTCGGGCAGCGTGTTGTGGCCGAAGTCCACCTCCCGCATCGTGCGCTCAAGCGCCGGAAAGAGAAATGCCAGGGTCTGCTCATAGTTCCAGACGTGCGTGCAGTTGAGGGGACAACAGCCGACGTTGGTCGTCGTGCCCTCAAAACCGAAGAAACGGCCGGCCTCATCGCGGAAACTCGTGTTCGACCGGAGCGTCGAGATCTGGCTGGTGGCGGCGTCGATTACGGCCCCCGGAAGGGTTGAGCCGGCGAGCGCGCGCTGAAACCGTCGCGTCTCGCTCTCCAGGCGTTCCAGGTGATGGGCGACATAGTTGGCGACGTCCCAGGCGTCGTCGAACCGCGTGGCGTAGAAGTTACGGATGATCTTGCCTCGGACCTGCTCCTCGCCGTTCCAGCGGTTCTCCCGATTGGGAAAATACCAGGCGAGCAGGAAAGGAAACGTCGCCGAGCCTTTCGGAGCCAGACGTCCCCTCAAGCCAAGGCACGCCGTGTCGGTCCGACCATTGGGGGAAGGGCCTTCTTCGAAGGGTCGCTCCAGCCGTCCGTCGTCCAGAAAATCGTTCCAGAACAGGCTTTGATCGTCGTACCACACCCCGCGAGCCCAGCGGGTCTGATAGGTGACGTCCTCATGCGTCGTGACGAGCGCCAGATTGCCGTAACGGGGGCTGACCGGCGGATGCTTGGCCGACGCCATGCGGATGCCGCGGATGGTTTGATTCTGGTCGTACACATTGAGGTTCTGACCGAAATCATCGACGCCGGCCAGGTTGAGCATCGAGAAGAGCACCGTCACCGGGAGCGCCCGCCGCGTTCGGTTGGTCAGTCGCCAATAGAAAATGGCCACCGGAAGGCCCGAATCCAGATCGTTCATGGGGATCAGCGGATTGAAGGCCTCCAGCGTGGCTTCGACCGGCAACGTCGGGTCCGTCAGATGGAGACGGGCGGTCGGATAAGCGGCGAGAAACCGGCCCGACCTGAATCGGGGCATCCCCGGCATCCCCGCTCGGCTGAGGCCCATCCAGCCGCGGTAAGGAGGTCGCAGGCCCGCTTCCAGAATGCAGGCCTGGCCACGGCCGGCTTCATCCGGCCACCAGAGCGCGAAGAAGGTGTTGTCGAGCGTGCGCCCTTTGGCCGGGTGATTGGCGATCTCCCAATCCCTGAGCTGGCCACGACCGCCGAGCGAGACGGTCCCCGTCCCGATCCCGCCCAGCGGGAAGGCGATTTCCGATAAAAAAGGCTCCTCGAAGACGCGCCAGAGCGGCTCGCCCGAGGCGGCTTCCCATCGAAGGCTGGCCCCGCCGGATCGGCCTTCCGCGCGGCCGCCTCTCCCGCCGAACAACCCCATGAGCGGGGCGCCGGCGATCATCTGAAGAGCTTCACGGCGATCCGGGCTCATCGGCTTCCTCCCCGGAGGCGCTTCCTAGCCCTGGCGCTCATTCGGGGGGTTATCGTATCGCGGCCGGAGCCCCACGTCAGCCGAAGTCTCGCGGCCGAAAGCGCCGTCGGATCGATCGCCGCCGGGTTTCGGCGTATCCGCTTGCCTTTGGAGGGCTCGGGTTTGAAGATTTGAAGCGCGACCGTTCTGGCCGCGGCGGGTTTCGGCCGCGTGGGCGAACCGCCGGGGCTCGCGCGCGGGGATGCGCCGTGCTGCATTCGATAAAACATGGCTATCGTCAATTGATCGTGGTCGGCGATCGGGTTCTGATCAAGCCCGATGAAATGATCAATCAGACCGAAGTCGGGCTTTATTTGCCGCAGACGGTCGTCGAGAGAGAAAAGATTCTCTCGGGTAGGATCGCCGCCGTGGGGCCGGGGATTCCCCTGCCGGACCCAATGGCCGACGAGGAGGAACCTTGGCGCCCCCAGGATCGCCGGGGTCGATTCATCCCCATGCAGGCCGAGGAGGGGGATTTCGCCGTCTTCCTTAGAAAGCCGGCCGTGGAGATCAAATTCGAAGGCGAGCTTTACCTGATCGTCCCTCAGGCGGCCATTCTGCTCCTCCTGCGGGACGTTCATCACCCCGAGGCCTGAACGCCGGGCGCTCGGCTCCTCCCGGCGGCGCCGATGAATCATGAACAACTGAAGGTCCTGCTGGAGTCCGTCCGCGACGGGTCGCTCGACGTTGACGCCGCCGTGGCGCGGATTCGGGCCCTCCCGTTCGTGGATCTCGGTCACAGCAAGGTGGATCTCCATCGCTCGCTCAGGCAAGGCCGCCCGGAAGTGGTCTTCTGTTCGGGCAAGACGCCGCAGCAAGTCGACGAGATCATGACGACGCTCGGCACCGCCGGTCAGCCCGTCCTCGCCACGCGGGCCACGCCGGAAATCTTCGAACACTGCCGGCGCCGTCGGCCGGCGCTGACCTATCACCCGGCCTCGGGCCTGATGACGGAGATGGACCTTGACCCGGCGGCGGGCCGCGGCCTGGTGATGGTCGTCTCGGCGGGAACCTCCGATCTGCCGGTGGCGGAGGAGGCCGCGCTGACGGCGCGCGCCTTCGGTTCCCGCGTCGACACCCTGTACGACGTCGGCGTCTCGGGCCTTCACCGCCTGCTGGCCCACGTTGAGCGGCTCCAGCAGGCGCGGGCCCTGGTCGTCTGCGCGGGGATGGAAGGCGCGCTGCCGAGCGTCGTCGGCGGGCTCGTGGCCGCCCCGGTGATCGCCGCTCCGACCTCGGTCGGTTACGGCGCCTCGTTTCGGGGTCTGGCCGCCCTCCTCGGCATGCTCAATTCCTGCGCCAACAACGTCACGGTGGTGAACATTGATAACGGCTTCGGGGCCGGCTACGTCGCCTCCCTGATCAATCTCCAGGTCCAGGGGCGCGAGGCGACGGCGTGACTCCGCCGTCCGACCTCCCCTGGTGGGCCCGGTGGTTTCGACGCTCCGGTCGTGCGAAGTCCCCCCCGGCGCGCCGCCTTTATCTCTGCACCGGACCCAACTGTTGCACGCGCGAAGAGGGCCTCGCGGCGTGGTGTCATCTGGAACGTCGCCTTGGCGAAGCCGGGCTGGGAGCCCAGATCCGCGCCCAGCGAGCCGAGTGCTTCAACGTCTGCGGCGACGGGCCCGTCGGCGTCGTCTTTCCCGGCCCCACGTGGTACGGCCGCCTGAATCCCCGCCGGCTGGACCGCGTCATCGAGGCCCATCTCATCGGCGGCCGGCCGGTCGTCTCGCTCGCCTTCACCCCACCGGCCGACGTTCGCTCTCCCGAACCCTCCGCGCCGGAGGCGTGAACCCCCGCCGGCGTCGTCCCGGCTGCGGGCTGAGCCGGGTCACCCCTGAGCCCCCGCCTCGATTTCGCGCCAGAGATGACAACGGACCTCATGGTCGCCGCGGGCGGGCGCGAGCGCCGGCGCCTCGGCTCGACAGCGATCCTGCACGTGCGGGCAGCGGGGATGGAACCGGCACCCGGACGGGTGCAGCGTGGGATCAGGGACGTTGCCGCCGATGGGCTGCAACCGCCGCCCCGCGCCGATCTGTTCAAGTTGAGGGACAGAGTTCATCAGGCCACGGGTATAAGGGTGGAGCGGGGACTTGAACAAATCGCGCACGGAGGCGCGCTCGACAAGTTGACCGGCGTACATGATGACGACGTCGTCGGCGGTCTCGGCGATGATCCCCAGGTCGTGCGTGATGATCAGGATCGCCGACCCGAACGCCCGCTGGAGGTCCTTCATGAGCGTCAGGATTTGCGCCTGCACCGTGACGTCGAGCGCCGTCGTCGGCTCGTCGGCGATCAAGAGGGCGGGATTACACGCCAGCGCCATGGCGATCATGACCCGTTGCCGCATCCCGCCGCTCATCTGGTGCGGATACTCGCGCGCGCGACGGGCCGCCTCGGGGATGCGCACGGTTTCCAACATGCCGACGGCGGCGGCGAACGCCTGGCGGCGGCTCATCCCCCGGTGAACGCGGAAGACCTCGGCAATCTGCGAGCCGACGGTGAAGACCGGGTTGAGCGAGGTCATCGGCTCCTGAAAGATCATCGAGATTTTATCCCCCCGGATGCGGCGCATCTCCTTCTCCGGGAGCGTCAGAAGGTCGCGCCCTTCCAGGAAAATGCGCCCGTTGACGATCCGGCCCGGGGGGTCGGGGACTAACCGGAGGAGCGAGAGCGCCGTGACCGATTTGCCGCAGCCGGACTCGCCGACCATCCCGAGCGTCCGTCCGCGCTCGATCGTGAAACTTACCCCGTCGACGGCCCGCGCCACCTTCTCGCGCGTGAAGAAGTAAACCTTGAGGTCAACGACCTGAAGGAGCGGGGGCGCCGATCCGGGCGGGGCGGTCGCCCCCCGCGGGGCCGCTGCGGTCTCAGGACTCATGCCCTCGGGGAACCTCGATCGCGCGGGAGGCCCGCGCCGTTCGTCACGGCGGATTGTCGGGAGCGTCGTCCGGGGGCGCAAGCCTTTTCCCGATTTCCGCGTGAGTCGCCCCGGAGGAGGTGTCACAATGCGCGCGGCGGATTCGCGGGCCGGCGTCATGCAGCCTACCTCAGCCGCTCAGGTCGTCGCCTTGTTCGGCGGCAGTTTCAATCCACCGCACGTCGCCCACGTGCTGGCCGTGGCCTGGGCGCTTTCGGCCGGCGGGGCCGATAAAGTGTGGGTCATTCCGACGGGGGGGCATCCGTTCGGAAAGCCGCTCGCGCCGTTCGAGGACCGCATGGAGCTCTGCCGGCGGGCGTTCGCGTGTTTCGGTGACCGCGTCGATATCCTGGACGTCGAGCGCGAGCCGCGGGTTCACTTCTCCGTTGAGACGGTGGAGCGGCTGCGTCAACAGCACCCCAACGTGGAGTTCCGGTGGCTCATGGGCTCCGACGCGCTCGCTCAGACGGACCAATGGCGGCAATTCGACCGGCTGAAACGCTTGGCCCCCCCCATGGTGATCGGCCGCCGAGGCTTCCCTCTGCCGGAAGACGCCACGCCCCCCGCGGCGCCCGATCCTACGGCAGACGCCCGCCCCTCACTCATGCTCCCCGATCTCAGCAGCACGATGATCCGGAGCTGGCTCGCCGGCGGCCCGTCGGAACGGACCCGGCTGGAAGGGCTGCTCCCGGCGGCCGTTCTCCGCTACATCGACGAACGCCAACTCTATGGAAAGCCAAGATGACGGCGCGCCCTGTCCAGCTCCGCCAGGTGCGTCGCTTCCGCGCGGGCCGATGGGCCGCCGCCGGGACGGACCGGCTGAGCGCCGAAGAGCCGCTCGAAATTCGCCTCAATGGCCGCTCGCTGCTCGTGCTCATGCGGACCCCCGGCGAGGATCGAGAGCTCGTCGTGGGGTTCCTCCTCACGGAGGGGCTGATCCGCTCGGCCGAAGAACTCGTCGAAGTCCGTCCTTTGCCGCATCCAGAGTCGCCCGAAGTGGAGAACGTGGTCGAAGTCACGGTGCGGGACGGGTCGGCGGCGGCGGCAAGCCGAGCCGAGCGGACCTTCATCGCGACCGCCTCTTGCGGCCTGTGTGGGAAGACGACGATCGAGGCGCTGCGGACGGTCGCGCCGCCGCTTAAGGGGTCCTGGGAGGTCGCGACGCGCGTCTTGTTGAGCCTGCCGCGCTCCCTGCGCGCCCGACAGCGCGTCTTTCGGCAGACCGGCTCGCTGCACGCGGCGGGATTGTTCGATCTGGACGGCCGGCTGGAGGACATCGCCGAGGACGTCGGCCGTCACAACGCCGTCGACAAGGTTATCGGGCGGGCCGGCCTCGGCGGGCGGTTGCCGCTGGACCGGTCGATCCTCATGGTCAGCGGCCGGATCAGTTTTGAGATCACGCAGAAAGCGCTCATGGCCGGCATCCCGATGGTCGCCGCCGTCTCCGGCGCCTCTTCACTAGCCGTTGACCTCGCCGAGGATCAGGGCATGACGCTGGTGGGATTTGTTCGGCCTGGATCAATGACGCTCTACCATGGAGCCTGGCGTCTCCGGGGAGGACTGAAAACCCAAAGGCCGGTTAGCCCCCCATGAGCCCTCGGTCGTTCCCTTCTCTGATGCGTCGGTGGTTCCCGTTCGGCCTCTTCGAACCTCACAAGCCGCGGCACTATCGGGAGATGCTCAAGGTGGCGTGGGAGAATCGGCGGCGGTTGGGATACGCCTGGCGGATTCTGCGTCACGGTGTCTGCGACGGTTGCTCGCTGGGGCCGCGAGGGTTGCGGGACGACGTGATGCCCGGCCCCCATCTCTGCCTCACGCGGCTCAAGCTCCTCCGGCTGAACACGATGGGCCCCCTGAGCGAGGCCGACGCGGCCGACCTGAGCCGCCTGCGCCGGATGACCAACGCCGAGCTGCAAGCGCTGGGGCGGGTTCCCTTTCCGCTCCTTCATCGACGCGGCGACCGGGGCTTCCGGCGGATCGGCTGGGACGAGGCCGTGGGGCTCGCGGCGGAACGGCTGCAGGCCGTCTCGCCGCAACGGACCGCCTATTTCGCCACTTCGCGCGGGCTCACGAACGAGGCCTACTACGCCTTTCAGAAGCTGGCCCGGCTGGCCGGGACGAATAACGTCGATCTCTGCGCCCGGCTCTGCCACGCGCCGACGGTCGACGGCCTGGCCGCCACGCTCGGCGTCTCGGCCCCGACCTGTTCGCTCGCCGATATGATCGGCACGGACCTCCTGATCCTCTTCGGGACCGACCTGGCGAACAATCAGCCCGTCACGGTCAAATACATGCACGCGGCCAGGAAGCGGGGCACGCGGATTATCGTCGTCAATCCCTATCGGGAGCCCGCGCTCGAACGGTACTGGATTCCTTCCATCCCGACGAGCGCGCTTTTCGGCACGCGCCTGATGGACGATTTCTTTCAGGTCCGCGTGGGGGGGGACATCGCCTTCATCAACGGCGTCATCAAGGCGCTCGGCGAGATTGGCGGCCTCGACGCCCGGTTCATCGCCGAGCACACGGTCGGTTTCGAGGAAGTGCGACGCGAACTGGAAACGCAGGCGTGGGAGGACATCGAAGCCGCCGCCGGCGTCGAGCGCCCGGCCATCGAACGGTTCGCCCGCGCCTACGCCCAGGCCGGGACGGCCGTGCTCTGCTATAGCATGGGGCTCACCCAACACGTCTTCGGCGTCGATAACGTTCGCGCGATCGTCAACCTTGCCCTCGCGCGCGGCATGATCGGCCGACCCAGAACGGGGATCATGCCGATCCGCGGCCATAGCGGCGTCCAGGGGGGCGGCGAGTGCGGCGTCGCGCCGAACAAGTTCCCCGGCGGACGGTCCGTCAACGCCGAGAACGCTCGACTCCTGGCCGAAGCTTGGGGAGCTCAAGTTCCCGATACGCCCGGCCTGAGCACGCCCCTCATGGTTGAAGCGGCGCTCCGGGGCGAGATCGACCTGCTTTACACGATCGGCGGCAACCTGTTGGAAACCATGCCGGACCGGGCCGCCATGGAGGCGGCCTTCCGGGGGATCGGCGTCCGCCTGCATCAGGACATCGTCCTCAACACCTCAACGCTTTGCGAACCGGGCGAGTTCGTTCTCGTGCTGCCCGCACAGACGCGCTATGAACATGCCGGAGGCGTGACCGCCACCTCCACCGAGCGTCGAATTCGCTTCTCGCCGGAGATTCGCGGCCCGCGCCTGCCCGAGGCCCGCGCCGAATGGGAAATCCCCGCTCTCCTGGGCGGCCGGGCCTTTCCCCGTCTGGCCGGCGCCTTCGATTGGAAATCGACCGCGGACATTCGACGGGAAATGGAAAAAGTCATGCCTCTCTATGAGGGGCTCGCGCGCCTCCAGAAAGAGGGGGACTCGCTGCAATGGGGCGGCCCGCGGCTGTTGGAGGAAGGCGTTTGCCCGAACATGCCGGGCGGGCGGGGGCGTTTCACCCCCCTGGCGTTGAGGCCAGAGGCGGCCCCCGAGGGGATGTTCATGCTCACGACCCGCCGAGGCCAACAATTCAATTCCATGACTCACGGCGCCCGAGACCCGCTTACTGGAGCGCGGAGCCGCCTTTGCGTGATCATCGCTTCGGAGGACGCGGCGCGTCTCGGCCTGAGCCAGGGCGATCGTGTGAAGCTGAGCAACGCCACCGGAGCCCTGCTGGCCGAAGTCCACATCGGCCCGATCCGTCCGGGGACGATCCAAGCCTATTGGCCTGAAGCCAACGTCTTGATTCCTCGGCGGCACGACCCGGTGAGCCACGTGCCGGACTATAACGCCTGGGTCCGTTTGGAGCCGCTGACTTCGGCGGCGATGCCGACTGACTCATCGGACCTTGGCGTAAAGCAATACGTCTAAAGGCTCGGGTCCCAGCGCCGGGAAAACGATGTAACGGCGGAGCCGTCCCTCCCGCCGCATGCCGACTTTCTCCAACACCCGGGCCGAGGCGCGGTTAGCCGGGTGGCACTGCGCCTGGACGCGCCAGAGGTCCGGGGACGCAAAGCCCCACTGCAGCACGGCCTGGAGCGCCTCGGTCATGTAGCCCCGGCCCCAATCCCGCCGACGGAGCACGTAGCCTACTTCGCCGCGGGTGCCTCGGCGACGCAGCTCGACCATGCCGAGCAGCGCCTTGTCCTCGCGCCGCACCAGCACCCACGGCCAGCGCTCGGGGTCCTGGCGTCGTCTTTCCAGGATCGTCTGAAGAAACGACCGGGTTTGTTCCAGCCGCTCGTGCCGCGGCCAGCTCAGATGCCGGGTCACCTCGGGGTCGGCGGCATAGCCGGTGAAGATGGCGCCGGCGTCGCTCAGGCGGGGACCGCGCAGGAGCAGCCGGGGAGTTTCCAGTCGTGGGATCGCCATGGGGATCAAATGCCCTTTGAGGCTGGGGTTAGTCCTTGTATCATAAAGTTTCACGCGAAGGGAGCGCGGCGGCCTTGATCCCCACATCGGACCGGTCGGCGAGGCGGGGATGGCTCGCTCGGCAACTGCGTGCGCGGGCCATCCCGTTGGAAACGCCGCCGCTGCCGGAACCGGAAGATGCCCCCTGGTTACAGCCTCGACTGTGGGCATTGATGGGTCTGGCCGGGGTCATGTTCGCGGGCTTCGGGGCACGACTTTACTATTTGAACGTGCTCCGCGGGCCGGAGTATTTCGAACTGTCGGAAAACAATTTTCTGATGGAGCGGCGATTCGGCGCGCCGCGGGGCAACCTTCTGGCGCGCGACGGCACCGTCCTCGCGCTCAATCGGGTTTATTACCAGGTGGAGATGAGTCCCTTCCGGCTGAACCGCTCGGAAATCGAGGTCACCCTCGAACGCGTGGCGAACTTGCTAGGTCGGCCGGACGTGCGACGCCTGGCCGACGCGGTCGCCCGGACTCGGCCCCGATGGGCCCGCCTGACACTGGCCACCAACCTGTCCGAGGAAGCGATCCAGCCGCTTCTGGAACGGCGCTTCGAGTTACCCGGCGTCCAGGTTTCCCCCCTTTACTCGCGGCTGCACCCGGAGGGGCAGTTGCTCGGCCACGTGACGGGGTTCATCGGCCGCATCGCCCCCCAGCAGCTCGAACGGGCCTTCGAGGAAGGCTATCTGAGAAATGATTTCATCGGCAAATTAGGGGCGGAGCTGGAGTTTGAAGCCCAATTGCGCGGCACGCACGGGCGCGAAATCCAGATTCGCGACGCCGCCGGACGCCCGCGCGCCCAATACATCCAGGAACCGGCCCAGCGCGGCCAGGACGTCGTGTTGACCATCGATCTGAGTCTCCAGCGCCGCGCCGATGAGCTGCTGGAAGGCCACCGGGGTTCGATCCTGGCCTTGGACCCGCGCACCGGCGAGGTGCTGGCGATGGTCAACAAGCCCGACTTTGATCCGAACCATCCGATGCGCGGGGCCGACGAAGGCCTTACCTCGCAGATCAACCTGGCCCTTCGCGGCCGGTTCTCGCCCGGCTCGGTCTTCAAGCTCGTCACGGCCGCCGCCGGCCTGGCCCATGGGTTTTCACCGGATCAGAAGATCAACTGCCCCGGCTATTTCCTGCTCGAAGGCGTGGAAAAACCTTTCTACTGCGACGTACGCAGCGGCCACGGAACGATCGACCTGACCGCGGCCATCGAGCGTTCCTGCAACGTTTACTTCTATCATTGGGCCGCCGATCTCGGAGCCGAGCGTCTCGTGGCGGCCGCCCGGGCCTTCGGCTTCGGCCGCCTGACCGGCATCGACCTGGCCTACGAAGGGGCGGGGCATCTGGTTGAACCCGGCCAGCGGCCGATCTACCGCGGCTCGGTGGTGCAGATGGGGATCGGTCAGGGGGCGCTCGTGGCCGTGACGCCGCTGCAAGTCCTGATGGCGTACGTGGGCCTGGCGGCCGGTGGCGCCTTGTCCCAGCCGCATATCCTGGCCGAGATTCGCCCTCCGAATCGGGATTTCCCTCGGGCCTTCGTCCCGCGTCGGCCGCCGGAGCGGTTGCCGCTATCGGCCGAGCACCGGGCTCTCCTCATCGAGGCGCTTCGCCGCGTCGTCCGATCGCCCGCCGGGACCGGTTATCGCGTAAACTTTGACCCCGCCTGGGACGTGGCCGGAAAGACGGGATCGGCCGAAGTGGCGGGCCAAGCGTTGACCGACGGTTGGTTCGTCGCGTTTGCGCCGGCCTCCGCCCCGGAGATTTGTATCCTGGCCGCCGTGCTGGGCGAGGGTCACGGCGCGGACACGGCGGGCCCCCTGGTTCGCGACCTGTTCGAGATGCACTTCGCGCGTCGGGTGGGGCCGTCGGCCGGTCGGCCCCCCGTTTCAGACTCCTCGCGCTCGCCGCTCGCCGAGGTGGGCCGGCCCGCGCTGCCGCCGTTGTGGAGCGCCCCCGAGGGGATCGATGCGCCTTGAACTGGAGGGGCTCAGCGTTCGTTACGGGCGTCGGCCCGCCCTGACCGACGTGAGCCTGGCGATCGAGAGTCGCGCGCTCGGCCTGCTCGGTCCCAATGGCGCGGGAAAGAGCACCCTGATTCGGACCTTGCTCGGCCTCGTCCGTCCCGGCGGCGGAGGCGGCCGGCTCGACGGTCTGGACATCCGGTTCGACGGCCGACGCATCCGCGAGGGCATCGGCTACATGCCGGAGCATGAGTGCTATCTTTCGGGGATGTCCGTCGTCCGCTATCTGAGATTGATGGGGGAGATGGGCGGCCTGCCGCCGAGATCGGCTCTCGAGCGCGCCCACGAAGTGCTTTTCTACGTCGGCCTGGGAGAAGTGCGGTATCGTCCGCTCGACGGTTTCTCCTACGGTTTGCAGCAGAAGGCCCGGCTGGCACAGGCGTTGATTCACGGGCCGCGGATTCTGATTCTGGATGAGCCGACCAACGGGCTCGATCCCGCGGCCCGCGAAGACATGCTCGGCCTCATCCGCGAAATGGTCGAACGCAGCGGCTCCAGCATCCTCATGAGTTCTCATCTCCTGCGGGACATCGAACAGTGCTGCGAGGACGTGATCGTCCTCAAGGCCGGGCGCCTGGTGGCCGCCGGTCGGATCGCCGAGATGCGCCAATCCGACGAGCGGCGGGCGGAACTGCGTCTCAAGGGGGACGTGAGCCGCTTCCTCTCGACGCTCGCCGAGCGCGGTTACGCTTACCGGCTCGGCGAGCGGGAATCCGTCGAGATCGAAATGCCCCCGGGATCGAGCCCCCGCTCGGTTTTTGAGATCGCCGGGGCGCTTGGCGTCCAGGTCCGACATTTCCACTTCAAGAGCGATTCCCTCGAGGACCTGTTCTTGCAGATCATGGAGACGGACGGCGCGCCGGTCGAGCCGTCCGCCCCGGCGTCCGGCCATGCCCGTCTATGATCTCGCCTACCGGGCCTATGAGGGCCCCCGCCGCGGGCCGCTGGCGCGTTGGTGGGCGATCCCCAAGTTCGCCTTGCTGGATTTCATCGCTCGGCGGGCCTTCATCGCCATCGTGACGCTGGCGGCGTTCCCCTTCGTCGTCCGCGCCGCCTATCTCTATCTGTTGGCGAACCTGGATTTGGTGCGCCAGCTCGGCTTCTCGCCGCGGGACCTCATTCAGGTCGGTCCCGGCTTTTTCAAGAACGCCATCGACGGCCAGATGATTTTCGGCTTCGCCTTCGCGTTTCTCCTGGGGGCGGGGCTCATCTCGCGGGACCTGGAACATCGGGCCCTCGTCCTCTACGCCTGCAAACCGATGCGGCGATGGGAATACCTCCTCGGCAAAATCGCGATCGTCTTCGGCGTCGCGTGGGTTCTGACGTGGGTCCCGGCCAGTCTTCTTCTGGCGCTCCAATGGGGGCTCAGTCCGCCCGAGAGTCCCTGGCGGGCTCAATTCATGAGCTCCACGCTCGGGCTCATGAGGCCGATCTCGATGTATTGCCTCACGCTGGCCCTCCTGCTTTCGCTTCTGATCCTGGCTGCGTCCAGCCTGAGTCGAAACGGCCGGTACGCCGGGATCGCCTTCGCCGGGTTCATCCTCGGCGAGACAATCCTCGTCGGGGTCTTGAGCCGGCGGCTGGACGACCCCTGGGTGCCGGCCCTCTCCGTCTGGCGCGCCGCCGCCGACCTGGGCCACCATCTTTTCGAGGCTCCGGCCGTGGCCCCCTTGAGCCTCCGGGCCGCCTGGATCAGCCTCCTAGCGCACGGGGCGGGGGCTTTGCTCCTGCTCCACTGGAGCCTGAGCCGCTGGCTGAGGGCGGGCCGATGAAAACCGACGACGGCGCCGGACGCGAGGAACCGACGATCCGCCTGCGAAACGTCGCCCGATGGTACGGCGAGGTCCTGGGCGTCAACAAGGTCACCGTTGACGTTTACGCCGGGATCACGGGTTTGTTGGGGCCCAATGGGTCCGGCAAAACCACCTTGATGAACGTCGTCTGCGGGCTGCTGCGGCCGGGCGGCGGCTCAGTCTCCGTCCTCGGCTACCCCGTCTGGAACAATCCGCGCCTGCGCCGCCTGGTCGGCTATTGCCCTCAAGCCGATCAGTTGCTGGATAACTTCACGGGGCGCGCGTTCCTCCAGGGGTTCCTGAACCTCCACGGCCGGGGCGTGAGCTGGGCCCGGCGTTGCGCAATGGCCGCCTTGGAGCGCGTCGGCCTGGAGCAAGCCGCCCGGCAATCTATCGCCACCTACAGCAAAGGCATGCGCCAGCGGCTGAAGGTCGCTCTGGCGCTCGCCCACGAGCCTGAGGTGCTCGTCCTGGATGAACCGTTCAACGGATTGGACCCCATCGCCCGGCGCGAGATGATGCGTTTATTCATCGACTACGCCCGGCAGGGGCGGACCCTGCTGATCGCCAGCCACATCCTGCACGAGGTCGAGCAGCTTACCCATCAGATCCTGATGATGAGCAACGGCTACGTGCTGGCCGAGGGGCAGGTCGAGCAGGTCCGGGGATTATTGCGGCGCCATCCCTTCCAGGTTTATCTCCGGTGCGACCGGCCGCGGGAGTTGGCCGCCCTTATGCTCGGCCGGGACGGCGTCTTGCGCGCCGAAATCGAAGACGACCGAGCCCTCACCCTCTGGACGCGCGATCCCGACGATTTCTATCTCCGGCTCAATCGGGCGATCGTGGAGCAGGGGTTCGAGGTCGATCTGGTGACGCTCGCCGACGAGAACGTGCACTCGATCTACCGCTACCTCTCCGGACGGGAGCACCACTAGGTCCTCGCGGGAGCCTCAGGCCATGGGCTTTCAACTCCTTCACGGCTTCCGGCTTTATCTGCGCGCCTATGGGCGGTCGTGGTTTCTCTGGGCCGGCATGGGCCTGGCCGCGCTCCCCGTCCTGCTCATCGTTCTGCTGCTCGTCTTCGGTCGAGAACATTATAACCGCAACCCGACGTGGAGCACTTACCAGGACCTGAACGACATGATGCTCCGGTTTGTGTTCGAGCATTTCCTGATCTTCATCATGGCCAGCGGCCTGGGCTTCAGCCTGTTGCGCCAGGAGTTCGAAGGCCGCACGCTCCATTACTTCCTGCTGCAACCGGTTCCCCGGTGGCTCCTGGTCCTGAGCAAAGTCCTGGCCTATTTGGCGTTAACGTCGATCCTCTGCGTCGCCAGCCTCTGGCTGACTTATCTGCTCGTGATCGGGGGGATCGGCGCGGGTAAGGGAGCGCTGACCTATCTGGCCGAGGGGATGCTCTGGAGACGTCTCCTGAGGGACTCGGGCGTCCTCGTCCTCGGGCTGCTGGCTTACGGGTCAATTGCGCTCGTCGTGGGGTTGATCTTTCGCTCAGGGTTTTACGCGGTGGTGCTCTTCGGCTGGGAACTGGCGCTCCCCTACGTGCCGACGACGTTCAAGCGCCTGACGATCATCTTCTACCTTCAGTCCCTGACCCCGATTGCGAATCCGCTGCCCGTCCGGCCCTGGGCCACCCCGATCGCCCCCCCGCCATCGACGCTTGTGAGCCTCGTGGCTCTCCTGGGGCTGAGCCTGGGCTTGATCCTCGCCGCCGGGGTCCTTTTTCAACGCAAGGAATGTCTTTACAGCGGCGTCTGAAGCCGTCAGTGCGACCGCGCGACCTCGGGTCCGCCTGAGGCGCCGATGGGGAAAAGCCTTGTTGAAGCTCGGGGGACTGTGGAATGCTTTGCTGTGGGAACAAGCGTCCGAGGCTTGAGGAGACCCCGGCCCCGGCGGGGCCGAGACATGCAGTGTCAATTGGCGCGGGACGCGCTATACTGTCCGGTGGATTTCGGGAAAAGGGGCCCCTGAGACGATGAGTTCCGTAGACCTGGCGCAAACGCGAGCCGCAGGGACCGAGGAGGCGGCGGCCGAACGACGCCGCGCCCTGCGCGAAGCCCTCCGTCTGGATCGAGAAGGCAAGCACGACGACCGCCTGGTGGCGCTGACGGAAATCGGGCGCACCCTCAGCGCCGCGCGCGACCTCGACGAGTGCCTCGCCTTGATCGTCGAGTTGACCTCCGACATTTTCGACGCCGAGCGCAGCTCCATCTTCCTCTACGACCCCGCGAAGAACGAACTCGTCGTCAAGGTGGCCGAGGGGCTGGACCGCTCCTCGGAAATCCGATTTCCGGCCACCAAGGGGCTGGCCGGCTACGTCGCCAAGACCGGCCAGCTGCTCAATATCCCCGACGCCTACAAGGATCGGCGGTTCAACCCGGCGGCCGATCAGAAGTTCGGCTTCCGGACGACTTCGGTTCTGGCCGCCCCTCTCCTCAATCACCGTAACGACATCATCGGCGTGCTCCAGGTCCTCAACAAGCGCGACGGCCAGCCCTTCCCCAAGGAGGACGAGCATCTGATCGCCGGTGTGGCCGGCCAGTGCGCCGTCGCCATCGAAAACGCCCGGCTGCTCGAAGAGATCGACAATCTGTTCGAGGTCTTCATCGAAACGGCCTCGCAAGCCATCGAACAGCGGGACCCGACCACGGCGGGCCATTCGCGGCGCGTGACGTTGTACAGTCTCAAGCTCGCCAAGGCCGTCCACAACAGCAACTGGCCCGACTTCAAAGACTTTCGTTATACGCGCGAGCGGCTCCGCCAGCTCCGCTACGCCGGGCTGCTTCATGATTTCGGCAAGATCGGCGTGCGCGAGGCCGTCTTATGCAAGGTCAACAAGCTGCTTGAGGGGGATTTCGCGACGATGAGGGAACGCGTCCGCCGGGTCGCCGCCGAACGGACGACCGAATTCCTGCTCAATCAACTGAGGGCCGGCGTCACCGACATCACCCAGATCGAGGCCCGCCTGGCCGAATTCGCCACCGCCTGCGAGGATTGCCTCAAGTTTCTGGAGGCCAAGAACCAGTCCGGATGGATCAACGACGAGGACCTCGAACGCCTGCGCGTCCTCCACAACGAAGGCATCGTCACCGATCAGGAGCTGACCTGCCTGGCCGTCCGCCGGGGCAATCTCACGCCGCCGGAGTGGGATGACATCCGGAGTCACGTGAGCAAGACCTTTCTGATCCTGAAGGACATCCCCTGGCCGCAGGACCTCAAAGAAATCCCGCGAATCGCCCACGCCCATCACGAAAAACTCGACGGCAGCGGGTATCCGCTTGGCATCAGCAGACCCGACATCCACTTCGATTCCCAGATCATGACCATCGCCGATATCTACGACGCTCTCACGGCCTCGGATCGCTCTTACAAAAAGGCCATGGACCACGAGAACGCCATGCGCATCCTCCGGGATGAAGCCCAGGAGGGCAAACTCAACTGGTCTCTCGTCGAGCTCTTCGACGCCGAGCGTTGCTACATGGCCGACGAGGAAGACTCCCAGATCAAGATCGAAAAGAAGGAAGCCTGACCCCCCTTCTCGCCGGCTCAGCCCCCCTCTGCTCAGTCCCGCCGCGCAATCACCGCCCCCTGCGGGACGGGTTCATTTGCCACGCGCGGGGAGCCATCTGGCAGGAATCTTGCCCTTCCAGGGGGAACCGAGTCTGGGATATGGAGCGTCAAAAACGGCTTCCTCGGACGCATGAACCCACGACGCTTGGCCGGTTGATCGAAGAGCTGGCCCGTCCGAAGGCCTACCCGCACCCGGCTGGGGCCGTCACGGTCCTCCAGACGCACA
The DNA here is from genome assembly GCA_964463045.1 of uncultured Candidatus Sumerlaeota bacterium. Classification (GTDB taxonomy): domain Bacteria; phylum Sumerlaeota; class Sumerlaeia; order MVZB01; family JAJFLK01; genus CAYXAU01. The sequence continues at coordinate 279,144 of CAYXAU010000001.1, forward strand.
TCTCGGTCGTGTTTCTGGCCGGGGACTTCGCTTACAAGCTCAAAAAGCCGGTCAATCTCGGCTTCGTGGACTTTTCCACGCCCGAGCTGCGACGGACGTTCTGCCGGCGCGAAGTCGAGCTCAACCGACGGCTGGCCCCGCGCGTTTACTTGAGCGTCGAACCCGTCGTCCGCACCCCGGAAGGGTTGCGCGTCGGCGTCCCGGGTCCCGCGATCGATCATCTCGTGCGAATGCGGCGTTTGCCGGCCGACCGGACTCTGGCGGCACTCCTGGAACGGGGGGAGATTCAATCCGGCCTGCTGGCGTCGTTGGGCCACCTCCTGGCGCGGTTTCACGCCGAGGCCGAACGGGGACCGGCGATCGCCCGATGGGCCCGTTGGGATCGCGTCGCGGCCAACTGCCGGGAGAACTTTGAACAATTGAGGCCCTTCGTCGAGCGCACCGTCTCGCGCACGGTCCTCCAACGGTTGAGCCGCCTGACCGAGGGCCTCCTGGCCGACCGTCGCGCGCTGATCGAAGCCCGCGCCGAACGGGGAATCCCCTGCGACGGTCACGGCGATCTGCGCCTCGATCACGTCTACCGCCTGGCGGGAAACCCTCCGGCAGCGGATGAGTGGACGATCATCGACTGCATTGAATTCAACGACCGATTCCGATACCTGGACCCGATCGCCGACCTGGCCTTCCTCATCATGGATTTGGGCTTTCAGGGGCGTCGAGACCTGAGCCGATGTCTCCTGGAGGCTTATCTTGCCGAAGCGAACGATCGCCAGGCGTCGGACCTCCTGGACCTCTACGTCGCCTATCGGGCCGTCGTCCGCGGGAAGGTCGAAAGCCTCGAATTGGCCGAAACGGAGATCGACCGGATCGAACGCGCGAGAGCCGAAACCCGCGCCCGCGCCCACTTTCTCTTCGCCCTGGGCACACTGGCGCCTCCGGGCGAGCGGCCCTGTTTTATCCTTGTGGCTGGTTTACCGGGCAGCGGTAAAACGACGCTCGCCAACGGTCTGGCCCGTCACGCCGGATTGGAGCGAATAAGCTCCGACGAGGTCCGCAAGAGTTTGGCAGGGTTGGGCCCGGGCGGCTCGGCCCGAGCGGAGTTCGGCCAAGGTCTTTATACGGATGATTGGAACAAAAGAACTTATGAGGCTTGTCTTCAGGCCGCGGAACAAGTCGCGTTCCAAGGGGGTCGCGTCGTCATCGATGCCAGTTTCAACCGCGAACGGGATCGCCGGCAGTTCATCGACGCCGCCGCCCGCCTCGCCATCCCGATCCTGTTCCTCCATTGCGAGGCCGCAGAAGAGACGGCGCGCCGACGGCTCGCCTCGCGTCGCGGCGGGGCCTCCGACGCCGACTGGGCAATCCGGGCCGAGATGACCCAGCGCACCGAGCCCTTGGGCCAAGCGACGGCTGCTCGACGGCGCGTTGTCTCGACCGATGGTCCGGAACGATCCTCTCTGGAGCAGGCGATGCAGGCGCTCGCGACGGCCGGGTTGCATTAAGGCCATCCCCGTCAACTGGTTGCGTCCCGGCAAGGCGCCGGCGGCGCCGCCGACCCCTGGCCCCACTCAAAGGCGCCGGCGGCGAACCCCGGGGAACTGGTTCGTAACCGTCCTGGGCGGGAGA
>CAYXAU010000001.1:280869-521999 GCA_964463045.1 uncultured Candidatus Sumerlaeota bacterium
AAGGCGCCGGCGGCGAACCCCGGGGAACTGGTTCGTAACCGTCCTGGGCGGGAGACCCTTGGCCTGAAGGCCCGGGCACGGGCAAGGCAAGGAACAACCGCCGGTCCCCGCGGCGTTCTGCCCAAGGGCTCCACCAGGGAGCGGGCGCGCGCGATCAGGTTCAGGAGCGCCGTTCGCATTCTTGGAGCCTTTCCTGAGTGGAAATCGAGGCCAGGGCGGAAAGTTCAACGGCCATCAAACGGAAAACATCGTCCATGGAGAGGACGCCGACGAGAGCGCCGGCCGCGTTGACCACCGGGAGCCGCCGATGGCCATAGTCCCGCATGACGCGGATCACACGGAGAATCCCCTCGTCTTCGCCGACAGAGACGAGGTCCCGGCTCATCACGTCGGCCGCCGTCAGCTCTTCCGGGTCAACCTCCTGAGCCAGGACCTCGACGACCAGATCGCGATCCGTCACGATCCCGATCGGCCGACGGCGGGCGTCATGCTCGACGACGATCACGTCGCCGACGTGCTGGGTCCGCATCAGCCCGGCGACCTCGGCGACGGTCGCCTCCGGCCCGACGGTGATCACGTCCCTCCGGTAAATGCCTTGAATCGACATGAGATAGCCTCCTGTTCTTACGTTGCGGCCCTACGCTTGGCCGTGTTGCCGCCGGGCCCGCATTCCTTCTGGCAGCAACATGCGGGCCAAGGCGACTCCCCTCTGGCCCCATTTAACCGCCGGCCAAGCTTCCGGCGCGAGGCCCGCGGGCCTGCCCTCGGCCCTCCTTGCTCAAGGGACTTTACGCGGCCTCATGCGGCGGATAAATTGAATCACCCGGCTGGTCCGTCGGCAGGGAATGACGTGAGCGGGCCAGCCTCGTCTTCACCTCGGGGTGATAATTTTGGCGCGCCGTTCTCCCAAGGCGTCATCGGGCGGGGACCTCCAAGCGTTTCTCGCTCAACTCCCCTCGCCCGCCTTCACGATCAACAAGCAGGGCCGGATCGGCGCCGTCAACGCCGAGGCGGCGAAGCTCGTGGGGCGAGAGCCACCTGCGTTGCGCGCCGTCGCCGCCGCGGAGTTATTCGCGCCGGAGGACCGTCCGAGGGTCGAGAGTCTCTGTGGGACGGCCCGCTCAGGGGGGCCGGTTCAGGAGGAACGAGTCCGGCTGAGGCTTCCGTCGGGCGAGTCCCAGCCGGTGGCGCTCTCGCTCAAAGCGTTTCCAAGCCGCCCCCGAGGCGCCATCCTCGCCTTGCTCCGCTCCCCGAGGCTGACGGAATCCGCTCACGAATCCGACCTGGACCTGCACCGCCGCATCCGGGCCATTTTCGAATCGGTGATCGAGCCGATCGTGGCCATCAACGAGCGGGGGATCATCGAGGCGCTCAACCCGGCGGTCGAACGCCAGTTCGGCTACACGGCCGAGGAGCTGATCGGTCAAAACGTTTCCCTACTCATGCCGGAGCCGTACGCCAGCGACCACGACCGGTACATCCGCCGTTATCTCGAAAGCGGCGAGGCTCACATCATCGGCATCGGGCGCGAGGCCGAGGCGAAACGCAAGGACGGCACGACCTTCCCCATCTATCTCTCGGTCAGCGAAAGCCGCATGGAGGGAGGTCGCCGCATCTTCACCGGCTTCATTCAGGACCTGACCGAGCGCAAGGAGCATGAGCGTCAGGCGGCGGCGTGGACCCGCGAGCTAGAGCGGAGAGTCCAGCAACGGACGGCCGAGCTGACGGCCACCAATCAGGAACTCGAACACTTCTCCTACGCCATCTCCCACGACCTTCGGGCCCCGGTCCGGGGCATCCGCAACTACGTGGACTTCCTCGTCGAGGACCTGGGGGGCCAGGTCAGCGGGGAGACGGCCGAGGACCTGGAACGGCTGGGGCGGGCGGCGCGCGAACTGGATCAGATGATCAACGAGTTGTTGGACTTCTCACGGATCGGCCGAACGGAGGCGACGCCGGAGGCGATCGACGCGGCCCAGCTTCTGGACGACATACGGCGGGCGGCCGCCCCGGGCCCGGACCGGCAGGTGATCGTCCGCGGCGAATTGCCCCGGCTTCGGTTGCCGCTCGGTCTTGTCCGTCAGATTTTCACCAATCTGATCGAGAACGGGCTGACCTATAACACAAGCTCCACGCCCCGGGTTGAAATCACGGCCCGGCGTCTGGACGCGCAGGAGCCCCCGGTGTGGGAATTCGCCTTTAGCGATAATGGCATCGGCATCGAGCCCGAATACCATGATCAGATTTTTCAGATCTTCCAGCGCCTGCATAAAAAGCAGGATTATCCCGGCACGGGTATCGGCCTGGCCGCCGTCCGAAAAGCCGTCGGCTACATCGGCGGATCCATCCGCCTGACCAGCGAGCCGGGCCGCGGCAGCACCTTCTATGTCCAGGTGCCGGAGAATTTCGTGATTGAGCCGCGAGGGGACGGCCCCGAAGGGACCTAGCGCAACGCGCAACATGTCCACGTTGCGCTTGGAGAGGCTTTCTCGGTCGGGACCGGCCTTCCTGATCATATAAGCCAAGTAGAATCAGTCTTGTGCCATAATTTTGACGGCTGGCACGGTCAGTGCGCATGCAGGCGGTTGATGTCGCGGCCCGGCATGGCCGGCACGCGGGTCACACTCCCTTCGCCCGCCGCCCCCTTTGAGGTCGGTCTTTTCGCACGACAGTCTCAGGGTTCCCAAAGGCCTGCCGGGCCGCGGCGGGCCTGAATCCCGGCTCAGCTTTCGGCGACCTCATTGCGGACGTGCCTATGGGTTTCAGCGTTCAAGGCGACGCCGATTTGAGCGGTTGAAGTCGAGAAGCCGGGAATGGATGCGCCAAAGTGTCGCCCGGCCATCACGTCGGATTAGCCGAGGTTCAAGCATCAAGCCCCATGACCGTGGCCCAGCCCCGCCCCTTTCCCGTGCTGCTGGTGGAAGATGATGAACATGACATCCGAGCGATCAGCCGCGTGTGGGAGGGGCTTCGCCCCGACCATCCCCTGATCGTCGTCCAGACGGCCGAGGAGTGTCTGGCCTATCTTCGTCGCGAAGGCATCTTCGCCGACGGGATACGGCATCCATGGCCGGGTATCCTTCTGCTGGACCTTGAACTGCCTGGACTTAAGGGGCTGGGGCTTCTGCGGATCCTGAAGACCGCGGAACGGTTCAGGCGGCTGCCGGTCGTCGTTCTGACCCAGCACGGAACCCGGGAGAACGTGCGCCGGGCTTACGACCTCGGCGCCAGTTCCGTCGTTGTTAAACCCACGGGCGTGGAGCCTCTGCGGGAAGCCCTGGCCCGCCTGGTCAGTTTCTGGGAAGCTGCGAGCCTCCCTGACCCCACCGACAGAGCGTGAAACCGGCCCGGGGGGGATGCGCCTCACGTCCGGACAGAGCAGATCGCCGACGCCTAGCCGCTGATCCAGTACGCGGCCAGGCGGCCGATCAGATCACCGGCCAGCGCCGCCAACCCGGCAATCAGCACCATCTCGGCCCCACTGCGCCACCAACTCTGCCGGACGATCCGACCCTTGACCCCCCCCAGGGCGAAAAGGGCGGTCAGCGTCACGGCGATCGAGAGCAATTTGGCCGTCCCCAGGGCCATGATCCTGATCAGGTACGGCGCGACGGGGATCAGGCCGCCGACGATGTAGGCAGCCCCCATGGCCAGGGCGTTCATGGCGGGCTCCTCCAGGTTGGCCGGGCAGATGCCGAGTTCTTTGTGAGCCATGTCCTCCAGAAGCAGCCGCGGATCGGCGAACAGCCGCTTCTCGATGATGCGGATCTCCTCGTCTTGATAGCCGCGCGAGCGATACATGGCCCAGATTTCCCGCCGTTCCCCCTCCGGGTCGCGTGCGATCCGCTGCTCCTCCTCGCGGAGCAGACGCTCCAGGTATTGGCGCTGGGATTTGGAGGAGAGATAGGAGCCGGCGGCCATCGAGAGCGACTCCACGCCGACGATGACCAGCCCGGCGACGACGACGGCCGTGCGGCTGCCGGTGCCTTCGGCGATGCCGGTGAGCGCCCCGAGGGTCGAGATCAGGCCGTCCTGCCCGCCGAAGATCGCTTCACGCAGACGGCTGCGGCCGACGCGCCAGTGATCGGTCTGCGCCGGCTTGAGGGGTGGGGCGTCTCCCGGAGCGATTGCCAAAGCACGCGCTCCCCTACTGCCGCCCTCCAGGCGGGACGAAGATCAGGATGCCGAGCCCGACGACGTAGAAGACGATCAGCGCCGCCAGCCCGGCGCGGTAGTCGTCGTAGCGCGTGCTGAGGATGCCATAGACCGCCGGGCCCACAACGGCGCTCGTCCGGCTGGCTATCCCCTGAAAGCCGAAGGATTCGCCCATCCGCTCGGGATCGGCCAGGCGGGCCAGCATCGGGCGGCTGGCCGTCCAGAGCCCCCCCAGGGCGACGCCCCCGACCAACCCCACGACGTGAAAGCCCCCCTCGGTCCGAACGAACATCATGGAGGTAAAGATCGCGATCCAGAGGAAACCGACGGCGAACAGGAGCCGCCGCGGACCGTATCGGTCCACGAGTAACCCGATGGCCAGCGCCCCGACGAGCGCCGCCACCGCCATTTGGGCATACACCAGATAGAATCGGCCCATCTCCATCTGGATCACCTGACGAGCGAAGATGCCAAAAAAGACGATCACGGCCATGGCGGCGTTGGCGAACAGAAACGAAGCGGCAATGAAGAGCCAGAGCTTGGGCGAGGCGGCCCGCGCCCCCTCGACGACGCGCCCCAACCCCGCGACGGCGGCCTCCACGGGATGCAACCGCACCGCCGGACCCGCCTCCCGATGAAGGATGAACAGGGGGAGCGCGAAGACGAAAAAGAGCGTCCCGATCATCAGGTTGGTCACGCGGATCGAGGCGAGCGTTCCCTCGCCGTACCGGCGCTGGATCAGGGCGGCGCACGCCAGCGCGATGATCGTCCCCCCGTAGCCGATGCCGACGCCGAGGCCGCTGGCCAGGCCCTGATCCTCGGGTTCGGCCAGGTCCGGCAAGATCGCGTCGTAAAGGGCCAGACCGGCCTGGTAGGCGAAGATGGCCAGGCCCCCGCCTAGGAGCGCCCACTGAAGCGGGAGGAACGCGACGACCGGCGTGGCGGCGCAACAGAGGATCGTCAGCGCGAGAAGAATCGGCAAGCGGCGGCGGGTCTGATCCGAAATCGTACCCAGGATGGGCACCACGGCGGCCGCCGCCAGGCAGGCGAGGCTGTTTGTCAGCCCCACCACGCGATCCGTCCCGCGGACGAATTCCCGGACAAAGATGGGAAAATTGACGCTCACGAAAAGCGCCGAGAACATCGTGTTCGCCAAGTCGTAAAGCGCCCAACCCCACAGAGCCGGTCGGGCCAGCGCCCGACGCCGCGCGATCCAGGGTTGGGCGACCTCGTTCATGACGGGACCCTTCGGACGGTTTCCGGAGGCCGAGGCCGCGTTGGGTCCTCTCGGCCCCGCTCCGAAAACGCACCTTGGTTTAAGCGGTGTCCGACCAAGAAGCAACTGCGATCCCGCGAGGGATCAAAACGAGGAGGCGTCCCCCCGAGGGGTCTTCGGCCGGGGGCCTTGAGATTCGTCCAGACTCTTGGAAGCCCCTGCTTGAGCGGCCTCGCCCTCAAGCAACGCTTGAGCCAGGCGGTCCAGCTCCATGGTGTGCGAGAAGGCCAGCAGGGCCTGGCCGATGCGCTGAGAGGACCACCCTTGGTCGCGCATCAGCCGGGCCTGAGCCTGGGCGTTGGGCTGTTCCATCACGCCAAAGCAGCCGTAGCAGCCGCGACTGAAGGCCGGGCAAAGCGCGCCGCAGCCGTCCTGAGTCACCGGCCCCAGGCAGGGCAAGCCGCGGGCGACGACGACGCAGACGTTCCCGCGGCGCTTGCATTCCATGCAGACGCTATAGGTGGGGACGACGGGGCGGCGGCGGCGGAGAAAAGCGGCGAGGACTTCAAGGAGTTGCGCCTTGTTGACCGGGCAGCCGCGGAGCTCAAAGTCCACCGGGACGTGATCGGAGACGGCCGTCGAATCCTTGAGGGAGTCGATGTATTCCGGCCGGGCATAGACGGCTTGGAGGATTTCGCGTTGATCGCGCCAGTTGCGCAGGGCCTGGATGCCCCCCGAAGTCGCGCAGGCGCCGATCGTCACGAGGGCGCGGCTCATCTGCCGAATCCGGCGAATCCGCTCTCGATCGGCTTCGGTGCTGATCGAGCCCTCGACGATCGCCAGGTCGTAAGGCCCCTCCCCGACGACGGACGAGATCTCCAGGAAATAAGCCACCTCGAATCGATCGATCAGCTTGCCAAGAAGTTGGACCGACCCCAGAAGGTCCACCAGTTGGAGCTGGCAGCCGTCGCAGGAAGCGAATTTGAAGATGGCGAGCCGAGGAGGGCGTTCCCGGGCGCCTTCAGGCGACATCATCAGAACCCATGCTGCCAGAAGAAGCGTTTCACTCGGGCGTAGGAGAGCACGGGGCCGTCCTTGCAGATGAAATCCGGCCCGAATTGACAGTGCCCGCAGAAGCCGATCGCGCAGACCATGTTGCGTTCGAGGGAGACGAAGACCTGGGATTCGGGGATCTGGCTGGCCAGGCATTCGTGGACGACGAACTTCATCATCGCGTCCGGCCCGCACGTGAAGACGACGTGGCCCTCGCCCCGGAGGCGCAGTTTCTTCAACACCGTCGGGACGAGGCCCCGCTCACCGCGCCACCGATCATCGGCCCGATCGACCGTGATCAACGTCTCGATCCCCGCCTCCCGCCACGTCTCGTACGCCTCCGTATAGAGCAGATCCGAGACGGTCTTTGCCCCATAGACCAGCACGACCCGGTCGAAATCCCGCCGGCGGGCCATCGCGGCCTCGATCACGGGCCGCAGCGGCGGCAGACCGATCCCGCCGGCTACGAGAATGAGATTCCGCCCCCGGGCTGACTCCACGGGCCAGAACGATCCAAAGGGCCCGCGAAGGCCGATGAGGGAACCGACCGGCTGCCGGGCCAGAGCGTCGGTCACCTGGCCGACCATGCGGATCGTGTGGCTCAGCCGCTCAGGGTGGGCCGACGGCGAGGCGATCGAGATGGGACACTCCCCGACCCCGTGGACGTAAAGCATGTTGAACTGACCCGGCAGGAATCGATACCGGGCGCGGACGTCCGGATCGAGGAGTTCCATCTCGAGCGTGATCACGCCTTCGACTTCGTCGCGCCGCCCCACGAGCCGGGCGGGAAAAATCCACCACGGGTCCGACCCTACGGCTGCCCCGGGGACGGGCGCCGTGGCCAGGGCCGCCTTGTCCGTCATAGCGTCGTCTCTCCGACCGGCGTTCCGCGGATCGCCGCCACCTCCTCGGTGATGTCGATCCCCGGGGGGCACCAGGTGATGCAGCGGCCGCAGCCGACGCAGCCCGAGGTGCCGAACTGCTGATGCCAGGTGGCGAGCTTGTGCGTGAGCCACTGGCGGTATCGGTCGTGGATGTTGGGCCGCTTCGTCCCGCCGTGGACGTAGGAAAAGGCCTGAGAAAAGCAGGAATCCCAGACGCGGACGCGTTCGGACGATTCGAGCCGTAGATCATCGACCTCTTCGACGTCGGAGCAGAAGCAGGTCGGGCAGACCATCGTGCAATTGGTGCACGAGAGGCAGCGCTCGGCCACTTCCTTCCATCGGGGATGTTCGAGCCGATCGAGGAGCAATTGGGGCAGATCCGACGTGTCAAGCTGGCGGCCCATCCGACGGGCGGCGGCGGCCAGAAGGGTCTCGGCCTCGTCCCGCCGGGCCGTTGAGGCCGCCGCGAGATCGAACCCGTCGAGCATTGCGCGGCCGGCCGGCGTGCCGACCTCGACCATGAAGACGTCGTCAAATTCGGTCAGGGCCAGGTCAAACCCCTTTTCGGCGCGCGGACCGGTCTTCATCGAGACGCAAAAGCACGTGCCGCCGGGTCGGAGGCAATTAACGGCGACGAGAAAGGCCTGATCCCGGCGGAGCTTATAGTGCTGTTCGACGAACGGCCCGCCGATGAAGACGGCATCCTGAATGTCGATCGCCGCCAGCTCGCAGGCCCGCACGCCGAGGAAGGCCATCGGTCCGGGCGCCGTCTGCAGCGCGGGCTGTTCGCAACGCAAATCGCTCTCGGTCCGGGTCACGCGCAACAGCGTCAGCCGGGGCGGGAAGAGGTACCGCTTCCAGGAGTGCGGTCCGACGACGAAATCGAAGAAGTAATCGCGGTCGCTCCGCGCCAGGTGATAGCGTCCGGCGTCTTGCTCGTCGATCCATCCCCGCGGAAGGTCCTCCACGCCCCCGATCTCGTCGTAGATGATGGCGCCGTCGCCCAGCGTCGGGCCGATGACGGTATAGCCCCGGTCCTTGAGCCGGCGAATCAGGTCCCCGAAGCGAGCCTTGGGCAATTCGAGCGTCTCGATCATGAGACGTTCCCTCGCCGAAGATCCTCGGCCGCGTCGGGGCCGACCGCCGCGCTCGGTCCGAGACGAGCGACCAGATCGACGATCAGGCGTTCGGCGGCGCGTTCGACGGCGGGCGAGAGGCGATCGCCGGCCTCGAATCGTTCGCCAACGACGCCGAAGAGTTCGACGGTGGCCCGGCGCCGATGCAGCGCGTCGGCCAGCTTGAGCAATTCCACGACGCTGAGGCCGTGGGTGGAGACCAGGCGGGCCGATCCCATCAGCGGCGGCTCCTCGCCCGGCCCGATCCGCCGCTGGAGGAGGCAGCCCGGCGCAAGCCCGGCGCCGCGGGCGGCGTCGATCAGCCAGAGCTCTCCGGGCGCCTCAAGAAAGGCAAAGAGCTCCGGGCCGGGCGCCGCCGCGATCTCCAGCCGGGCCGCTTGCGGCGGCAGGAGCCGTTCCAATCGCGAGACGATCCACGGGCCGACCCCGTCGTCGCAGGCCATGGCATTGCCGAAGGCGACGATGACCGGCGGCTTCGGCTGCAAGGCTTCGCGGCTCGTGGGCGACTCAGCCATCCTCAACAAATCCTCGGCAACTGCTCTCCGCTCAACAGATCAAGCGGCCGCAGCGCGCCGTAGGCGGTGCGGAGGATCACTTCGGGTCGAGGCGCCGTCTCGACCGATCCGATCCGGACCGCTTCGGGGGCGCCGGATCGCCGCAGCGCCGCGAGCGCGCTTTCGGCGTCATCGGCGGCCACGAAGACGATCATCTGGCCCTCGCAGGCGACATAGAGGGGATCGAGGCCCAGAACCTCGCACAAGGCGGCGACGGGGGGGCGAACCTCGATCCTCGATTCCTCGATCACGAACCGAGTCGAGCTGGTCGACGCCAGCTCGTTGAGCGCCGTCGCCAGGCCGCCGCGCGTCGGGTCCCGCAGGGCGTGCACATCGACCTCGCGACCCAAAGCCTCGACGAGCGACCAGAGCGGGCGCGAATCGGAGACGATGGGCGTCTCAAAGGCGATCCCTTCACGGACCGCCATGACCGCCGCCCCATGGTCGCCGACGGGGCCCGTCAGGAGAATGGCGTCGCCGGGGCAGATTCGTCGCGGCGAGGGGCCGGGCGCGAGAAGGCGCTCCCCCAGCCCCGTCGTCACGATCATCAGGCCGGAAGGCTCCGGCTCGGCCGATGAAGCATTCTCCCCCCCCGACCGATGTTCGATCACCTTCGTGTCGCCGCAGACGATTTCCAGACCGGCGGCCGCCTCGGACGCCGCCGACCGCATGGAGGCCACGACCCGTTTCAGATGCTCCGCCGGGAGCCCCTCTTCGAGAATGAAGGCCGCCGCGACGGCCCGCGGGCGCGCGCCGCATGCCGCCAGATCATTGACCGTGCCGTGGATGGCGAGCCGTCCGATATCCCCGCCGGGAAAGAAGATCGGACGGACGACGTAGGCGTCCGTACTGAGCGCGATCCCCGCCCCGTCAAGGTTCAAACGCGCCCCGTCGGTCTCTTCGGCCAGGGCCGGGTTGTCAAAGGCCGGGCGAAAGAGGCGCCGGATCAGATCAAGCGTGAGCCGCCCGCCGCCGCCGTGGCCGAGGCTGATGCGTTCGTAGTTCGCCCGAGGAACGGGACAGCTCAAGCCTTGGCCGGCGGCCGGGGGCTCGCCGGCGATCGGACCGGTCATCGGGGGCGGCTCTATCATTCGTCGGCTCCGGCGAAGACGGTTCGGTTCGAAGGGATATGAGCGTAGCGGAAATAGGCCGCGCAGGCTCCCTCGGCGGAGACCATCGGCGCGCCCAGCGGCCGTTCCGGCGTGCACGGATTGCCGAAGGCCGGGCACTGCGGCGGTTTAATCTTACCCTGAAGGACGAGACCGCTCAGGCACGTTTCATCCTCGCGGGGGGAATCGCCGGGGAAGGCCAGACGCGCCTCGGCGTCAAAGCGGGCATAGGCGGGCCGCAGGCGCAAACCCGAGCCAGGGATGAGACCGATCCCGCGCCAGTAGCGGTCCGTCGGCTCGAAGACCTCGCGGACGAGGGCCCGGGCCTGAGGATTCCCCTCCGGCCGGACGGCCCGGCGATATTGATTCTCCACCTCGCGTCGTCCGGACTCGAGCTGTTCGACGGCCATGAGCACGCCCTGGAGGATATCCAACGCCTCGAAGCCCGTGGCGATGATCGGACGCTCATACCGCGCGGCGAGCGGATAATACTCTTCGAGGCCCATTACCGTGCAGACGTGGCCGGCGGCCAGGATCGCGTCGATCCGATGGTCCGGCTGGCTGAGGAGGAACGCCAGCGCGGCCGGAACGGTGACGTGCGAAACCAGCAGGCTAAAGTTCTCGATCCCCTGACGCGCGGCCTGCCACACGGCCATCCCGTTGGCCGGCGCGGTCGTCTCAAAACCGACGGCGAAGAAGACGACCTGGCGCGAGGGATGTCGCCGCGCCAACGCCAGAGCGTCCAGCGGCGAGTAAACCATCCGGACGTCCCCGCCGGCGGCCCGCGCTCCCAAGAGATCACCGCGGGACCCCGGCACGCGCAACATATCCCCAAAGGAACAGACGACCACGCCGGGACGCGAGGCGGCCGCGACGGCCTTGTCGATCATCTCGATCGGCGTGACGCACACCGGGCAACCCGGCCCGTGAATCAGCTCGATCTGCGCAGGGAGCAGTTGATCGAGCGCGTGCTTGACGATCGTGTGCGTCTGGCCGCCGCAGACTTCCATGACGCGCCATGAACGGGTCGTCCGCTCGGCGATCGCGCGGCTCAAGGCTCTGACCGCCCGGGGATCGCGATACTCGCTTAAGTACTTCACGGGCACCCCTCCCCGGCGGCCTCAAGTTCCTCAAGCTGCCCGGCCTGACGCAGATCGTCGAAGATGCGTCGAGCCGCCTCGGCGTCGATCCGCGCGATGGCGAACCCGGCGTGAACGATCACGTACTCGCCGACCTCGACCTCCGGAACGTAAGCCAGACAGACGGCGCGCACCACGCCCCCGAAATCAATCTTCCCTTCCGTAAAGTAGGGATGGCGCGCATCCGGGGTGATCTCAATCACGCGACCGGGAATGCCTAAGCACATGAGCGGAGCCCTTTGGCCGTCACATGCCCGCACCGAAGGGCGGTCAACCCGGCGAGCGCCTGACCCGCCGCGAGCCCGCCATCGTTCGGGGGGACGACGCCGTGCAAGTGCGCCACGCAACCCCGCGAGGCCAGCCGCCGCGCCAGACCCTCGGCCAGGAGGCGGTTCTGAAAACAGCCACCGGTCAGATAGACTTCTCGTGATCCAAGACGCGAGATCAGCGCAAGCGCGCCCTCGACCAGCGCCTCATGGAAGGCGGCGGCGATCGACTCAAGGGACCGTCCGGCGGCCTGGTCTTCAGTCGCCGCGCGAATCATCGGCCTCCAATCCAGCAGCCATCGATCGCCCCACCCGACGACGTCGAAAGGATACGAACGCGTGGGCCGCCCCGCCATCGCCAGAAATTCCAGCTCCATGGCCGCCTGCGCCGAGAACTGAACCGCGTGCCTCAACCCCAACAACGAGGCCATTCCATCAAAAAGGCGCCCGACGGAAGTCGTCAGCGCGAATCGCCTGGCGCGGGCAAGTAAACTCGCGAGCCTCGCGACGCCCCCATGATCGGGCCGGTAACCGTCGGCGTCAGCGCCGAAACGCACGGCCGCCGGGTCTAGACCCGCCGCGTGCGTCAGCGCCACCGCGACGCGCCAGGGCTGCTCGATCGCCTTCTCGCCGCCGGGCAAAGGAAACGGAAGCAGCGAGGCCGCACGGGTCGCCTGGAAGCCGTCGAGACTTCTGAGCGCGAGCCATTCGCCCCCCCACACGTCGCTATCGAGACCGTAACCGGTGCCGTCCCAACAGACGCCCAGCGGGTCGGGCGTCATCGGGGGCGATTCGGCCAGCGCGGAGAGAAAGTGAGCGTGGTGATGCTGAATGGTTCGGGCGGGGCAATGGAAAGCCGAGGCCAGCTCCTCGGCCAGACGCGTCGTGAAATAATCCGGATGGGCATCATGAACAATCAGGGAGGGGCGAATGTCGAACAGTCGGACCCAATCCTCGACGGTCTCTCGGAACGCGGCGCGCGAAGGGATGGAATCCAGATCGCCGAGATGGTGACTGAGCACAATGGCGTCCCCGCGACCGAGCGCGATCGCCCCCTTCTCCTGACCTCCCAGGGCGAGGACGTCGGCGTCGAAACCCCAACCCTCCGGCAACCTCAACCCCACGGGCGCATATCCGCGACCGATGCGCAACGGACACGGCCGCTCATGGACGATCCGGACGATCGAATCGTCGGCCCGCCGGACGATCGTTCGATCGTTCAGAAGGAGCCCCCCGACCTGAGGGCCGAAGACCGCCGCCGCCGCCGAATCGGCAATGAGGATCGGCTCTTCGCCGAGATTGGCGCTCGTGGCGATCACCGGCTCGCCAAATCCCCTGAGGATCAGATAGTGGACGGGCGCATAAGGCAGCATCACGCCGAGCAGCGGATTCCCGGGGGCGATTAATGGGGAAAGATCGGTCTCCCGGCGCGCCTCGACCAGCACGATGGGGGCCTCCGGCGAGGCGAGCGTTCGCCGCTCGGCGGCGGTGAGGACCGCGTCCGCCGAAAGCCGCTTCAAATCGGGATACATCAGGGCCAGCGGCTTCGCCTCCCGACGTTTAAGCCGCCGCAGCCGTTCAACGGCCCTGCCGTTTTGAGCGTCCGCCATCAGATGAAAGCCGCCGATCCCTTTGACGGCAATGACCTCCCCTTGAGCCAGAGCGGCCACGGCCGCCGTGACCGCCGCCTCTCCCGAAGCAACCTCCCGCGGACTCGACCAACGTAGGGCGGGACCGCAAGCGGGGCACGCCGTGGCCTCGGCGTGGAACCGCCGGTCCCCCGGCGCCTCATATTCTCGCCGACAGGCTGCGCATATCGGGAACGGCTGCATCGACGTCCCCGGACGGTCGTACGGGAGCGAAGCGACGATGGTATAGCGCGGGCCGCACCGAACGCAGGTGGTGAACGGGTAACGATGCCGGCGGTCGGCGGGATCGAACAATTCCTCCACGCACTCGGCGCAAACGGCGCGGTCCGGAGGGGGGAACAGGATGCCCTCGCCCGTCGCGGCGCTCGGCAGAATTCGGAATTGGCTTTCCCCGATCGGGGGGAGCGTCCGTCGATCGCGCAGAGTCACCTGGGCGCCGGGGAGCCCACCGGCGAGGGCGGAGAGAAACTCCATCACCCGGACTTCCTCGCCCTCGACCTCCAGGCTGACGCCTCGGCCGTGGTTGCGGACCCAGCCCGCGAGGCCCCGCCCGGCGGCCTCCCGATAAACGAAAGGACGAAAGCCGACGCCCTGGACCCGCCCCTCGAGCTCCACTCGAACGCGCAGGCGCAGCGCGAGAGCGTCCGAGGGGGAAACGGCGATTGTCGAATCCGTCACTCAGCGGTCGATCCGGAAGCTCAGGAAGTGCGTTGAGCAGGAGATGCAAGGGTCGTAGTTGCGGATCATGAATTCGCAGGCATGGGCGAGGGCGTGATCGTTGTCGCCCGCGCGGCCTTCGACGAGGGCGCACAAGTCCTCCTCGATTCGGGCCTGATTCTGCGAGGTCGGCGGGATGATCGTCGCTCGGGCGATGGAGCCGTCCTCCCGCGTTTCGTAGTGGTGGTAGAGCGAGCCGCGGGGGGCCTCCGTGATCCACGCCGCGCGGCCGGCCTTGAGGCGCAAGGGGGCCGCCGGAACCGCCGGCGGCTGATAGCTCTCAATGATCGCCAGGGCTTCCTCGAAGCAAAAGGCGATCTCGACCATTCGGACCAGGATGCTGAGATATGGGTTGCGCACGATCAGCGGCAGGCCGAGGCTCTCGGCCAGGGCTGACGCCCGCGGGGTGAGGAAGGAACGATTGAGGTTGAAGCGGGCGAGGGGCCCCGTCAGGTAACTGCCTCCCGTGGCGCGGACCCGCGCCTGATAGGCGTTGGAATAGGGGACCTGACTTTCTTCAAAGCGTTCGGGCCAGGCGCCCATCTCCTCTTCCCATCCGGCCGAGGACGCCAGGCGCCCCCGGTTAAAGGGATACTCCCCCGGCCCCTTGAGGGCGACGAATTCATAGGGTTGCTCGAACGCCGGGGGGCTGAGCCGTTGGCGCATCCAGAGCGCGGCGGCGGTCGCGCGTTCGAGGGCCTCGACGAGCGAGGGCTTGAGCGCCAGAAGCTCCGAGCGCCGAGGCGCGCGGTGCCACCCGCCGACGCAGGCGCCGACCGGATGCATGGGCCGTCCCCCAAGGGCGACGAGGATGGCGTTGCCCGCCTTCCGGATTTGAATGCCGTGCTCGATGATCTCGGGGTGGCGCTCGGCGACCTCGATGGCGCTGCCGAGACCGAAATAATCGGGCAAATGCAGGAAGAAGACGTGGAGCGAATGGCTTTCCACCCATTCGCCGCAGTAGAAGAGCCGCCGCAGCCGGGCGATCGGGCCGTCGGCCTCCGGCAGGGCCTCGAAAATCGTCTCGAGGGCGTGGCAGCTCGACATCTGATAGGCGACGGGACAGATGCCGCAGATCCGAGCCGTGATGTCGGGAACCTCGCGCGCGTCCCGGCCCTGGAGGAACGCCTCGAAGAAGCGCGGGGGCTCAAAAATCTTGAAACGCGTCTCGGCGACGCGATCGCCGGCCAGGCGCACGTAGAAGGCCCCCTGCCCCTCGACGCGCGTCAATTCGTCGATCTGGATGACGTGAGAGCCTTGAGTCTCGTGCACGACGGAGCCGGATCGCGGCCGAGACTCCACCCGGGGGAAATCAACGGCCGGAGGGGGAAGCCGATTGTCTCCCGCCCGCGAGCCGCGCAACAAGTAAAATCGGCTCTCTCCGGCGAACGACTTTTGGGCTAAAATAATGCCCCCGTCGGAAGGTCCCCATGAATATCCTGATGATGACGAACACCTATACGCCCCACGTCGGGGGGGTGGCGCGTTCCGTCGAAGCCTACACCCAGGCGTTCCGGCGCATGGGGCACCGCGTCGTCGTCATTGCTCCGGAATTCGAGAACATGCCCGAACACGAAGAGGGCGTCGTGCGGGTGCCGGCGATCCGGCGCTTCAACGGCAGCGATTTCTCCGTCCGGCTGCCCGTGCCGATTCACATGTCCTCGATCCTCGAAGAGCTTCGGCCGCAGGTCATTCATTCCCATCATCCGTTCATGTTGGGGGGGGTGGCCCTTCGCGTGGCCCATCAGCACGAAATTCCCCTCGTCTTTACTCACCACACAATGTACGAGCACTATACGCATTACGTCCCGGCCAATTCGCCCGCCCTGCGCCGGTTCGTCATCAAGCTCTCGACGGGCTATTGCAATCTCTGCGATCGGGTCATCGCCCCCAGCGAGAGCGTGGCCGACGTCTTGCGGCGGCGCGGCGTCGAAACGCCGATCGAGGTCATCCCGACGGGCGTTGACCTCGAGCGCATGAGCCGCGGCAGCGGACCCGGCTTCCGCGCGGCCCTCGGCATACCCGCCGAGGCCTTCGTCGTGGGCCATCTCGGACGGCTGGCCCCGGAGAAAAACCTCCGGTTTCTCTGCGAGGCCGTCCTGGCCTATCTCAAGCAGGACCCGCGGGCGCACTTTCTCCTCGTCGGGCAAGGTCCCCTGCGGCGGGAGATTGAGCAAGCGTTCGAACGCCAAGGCTTGGGCGGTCGATTGCACGCCGCCGGCTCGCTCGAAGGGCCGCTCATCAGCAGCGCTTACCAGGCGATGGACGTCTTCGCCTTCGCCTCCCTGAGCGAAACCCAGGGGCTGGTCCTTCTGGAGGCCATGGCGGCCGGGACGCCCGTGGTGGCGCTGGACGCCCCGGGCGCGCGCGAGATCGTCCGGGACGGCCTTAACGGGCGGCTGCTCAAGCCGGCGAGCCCCGAGGCCTTCGCGGCGGCCGTGGGCGAGATGGCCAAGACGCCGGCGGAGGAAGCCGCGCGTCTCAAGGCCTCGGCCCGGGTCACGGCTCAATCGCTTTCCATCACGGCCTGCGCCGAACGGACGCTGCGCCTCTATGAAAGTCTTCGGCGGAAAACCCTGGCGACGGACATCGAAGAGAGCCCCTGGTCCCAGGCCATCAATCTGATCAGGGCCGAGTGGGACGTGCTCATGAACGTCGGGGAGGCCCTGACGGCGGCCCTTTCTCCGATCGCCGGCTCGGCCACGGACGGATGATCGATCGGGTCGATCTCCACCTGCGTCGCGCGCGCCGTTCGCTGAGCCGCAGCGAGTGGTCGATCCATCTCCTCCGCCTGGCACCGTCGGTCGACACGGCGGCCGAGCCCGGCCTGGTGCTGATCCAGATCGACGGGCTCTCGCGGCTTCAGCTCGAAGCCGCGCTCGACGCCGGTAAAATGCCCTTCCTTCGTCGTCTGCTGCAGCGCGAGCATTATCAACTCCGCCCCATGTTCTCCGGCGTCCCTTCGACGACCCCCGCCGTCCAGGGGGAACTCTTCTACGGCGTCCTTCGAGCCGTCCCTTCCTTCAGCTTCATGGACAGGCCTCAGCGACGGATCGTCCGCATGTTCGAATCCGAACCGGTGGCCGAACTGGAGCGGCGCCTGGCCGATCAGGGCCCGGCTCTCCTGGAGGGAGGCAGCGCCTACGCCGACGTCTACACCGGGGGCGCCCGGGAGTCGCGGTTCTGCATGTCCTCGCTCGGCTGGGGGGACCTTTTTCGGACGGCTCGCCCCTGGGCCCTTCCCGTTCTGGCCCTGGGCAATCTTTATGGATGGGCGCGGGTGGCGGCGCTGTTGGCGATCGAGCTGGGGCTCTCGATCGTCGATTTCATCCGGGGCGTCGTCAAGGGGGAGAATCTGGGCAAGGAGCTCAAGTTCATCCCCACGCGCGTGGCCATCTGCATTCTGCTCCGGGAGCTCGTCACGGTCGGGGCGAAGATTGACGTCGCGCGAGGGTTGCCCGTCGTGCATCTGAATCTGCTGGGCTACGACGAGCAGGCGCACCGTCGCGGTCCCAGTTCGGCCTTCGCCCACTGGGCGCTTAAAGGCATCGACGACGCCATCAAACGCCTGTGGAGGGCGGCCCGGCGTTCCTCCCGCCGTGACTACGACATCTGGATCTATTCCGACCACGGCCAGGAGGCCACCGTCCCCTTCGCCGTCGCCACGGGCCGGCCGATCGAGGTCGCCGTCGGCGATGTCTTCAAGGAGTTGTTCCCGTCCCCCCCGACGGCTCAAGCGCCTCCGCACGGAGTGCAGGTGGAACGGGCCCGCATGCTGGGCGAACGGCTGATGATGAAATTCCTGCCCGGCGCCGCGGCCATGGGCGTCTGGGCGGGTAAGGACGAAGTCGTCGTGACGGCCATGGGTCCGCTCGGTCACGTCTATCTCCCGCGGCCGCTCACGCTCGAAGAGAGACAAACGTTCGCCGCAAGACTCGTCCAGGACGCGCGGGTTCCCCTGGCGCTGGCGGCCGCCGGCCCCGGCCGCGTCCACGCCTGGACGCAGCAGGGCCAATTCCGCCTTCCCGAGGACGCCCCATCGGTGCTCGGGGCGGATCACCCTTACCTGGAAGAGACGGCCCGCGACCTGGTCGCCACCTGCCATCATGCCAACGCCGGCGACATCGTCATCTCCGGCTGGCGACGAGGGGACCGGCCCTTGAGCTTTCCGTACGAAAACGGAGCGCACGCCGGGCCAGGACCGGAGGAGACCGACGCCTTTGTCGTCTGTCCACGGGACACCCCCCTCCCCTCGCCGACTCACGGCTCCCTTCGGCCGTTGGATCTGCGCCAAGCGGCGCTGGCCTTCCTGGGCCGGGCCGAGGTGGCCCCGTCGATCCAAATTCTGGTGCCCCGTCATCGAGGGACGGACGTCCGCGTGATGACGTACAACGTCCATAGCTGCGTCGGGATGGACGGCAAGCTCTCGCCGGAGCGGATCGCCCGCGTGATCGCCCAGTTCGGCCCGGACGTGGTCGCCTTGCAGGAGCTGGACGTCCGCCGGGTCCGCACCGGCGGCGTGGACCAGGCCGAGGCAATCGCCGGGCTGCTCAAGATGAAGTATCACTTTCATCCGACGTTGCATCTTGAGGAAGAACAATATGGCGACGCCGTTCTCAGCCCCCTGGCGGTCCGGCTCGTCCGAGCGGCGGCCCTCCCGGCCTTGGAGCGTCGTCTTCCGTTGGAGCCTCGCGGCGCGCTCTGGATCTCCCTCCAGGTCGGGGACGTGACGCTCAACCTCTTCAACACGCACTTGAGCCTTCTGCCGGCCGAGCGCCGGCTTCAGGCCGATGCGCTTCTGGGGCCGCACTGGCTGGGGTCGCCTCGCCGGACCGGGCCGCGGATTCTCTGCGGGGATTTCAACGCGCTGCCGGCGTCGGCCGTCTGCCGCAAGTTCAGCCGACACTTGACCGACGCCCAGATCGGTCTCAACGGCCATCAGCCCCGCTCGACCTGGTTCGGCCGCCTGCCGTTTGGCCGGATCGACCACGTCTTCGTCGAGCGAAACCTCGTCGTGGCGCGCGTCGAGGTCCCCAACACGGACCTAACGCGCTCCGCGTCGGATCATCTGCCCTTGATCGTGGACCTTCGATTGACGGAGGAAGCGGCCGATCAAACCCTCGGGGCCTGATCGAATCACCTCCCCATCCTCTCGCCCCAAAGCCGCCGATAAACGGCCAGCGTCCCCTCGACCATCGCCTCGGCCGAAAAACGGGTCTCCGCGTGACGCCGAGCCTCGGCGATGAGGTGCCGTCGGGGTTCTTCGGGCTCGGTCAGCGCCGCCAGGATTTGATCGGCCAGGGCGGCGGGGTCGGCCGGAGGCGCAAGGCGCCCTGTCACCCCTTGGATGACGACCTCGGTCACCCCCCCGGCGGCCGCCGCGACCACCGGAATCCCCGCCAGCATCGCGTCGAGGATCGAGGTGCCCATCCCCTCCAGGTGCGACGAGGAAACATAGAGATCGAAGGCCGCCAACTTGCGTCGGGCTGCGGGAACGTGGCCGGACAGGTGAACGACGCCGTTGAGGCCTGACGCCGCGATCCGGCGCTCGAGGTCAGGCCGAAGCTCCCCCTCGCCCAGAATCCAGAATTCCGCCGTGGGGAATCGACGGCGAACGCGGGGGGCGGCCTCGATCAACCAGCGATGGCCCTTGTGATCCACGAGGGCGCCGACGGCGACGATGGCCGTGGCCGTCGGGTCGATTCCGAGGGCTCGGCGCGCCTCGGCCCGGTCGATCAGTTCGCCCGGCTGGAACGGTGGGACGCCGCTGTGGACGACCTCCACCCGCTCCGGGGCGACGCCGCCGGCCTTCAGCACTTCGGCCACGGCCTCGGAGATCGCGATGAAGAACTGCCCGGGATCGGCGTACTTCCGCCGCGAGATAAATCCCCCGCCCACGGGGAAATCCACCCGGCGCGTCACGACCAACGTGAGGCGGGGGGAACCCGACCGTCGCAGGCGGCGACGCGCCCAGCGCGCCAACCCATGCGCGTGCGCCGTGTGAGCGTGCATCAGCCCGGCGCGGGTCTCGGCGGCCCGGGCCGCGATCCGGCGCGCGGCGACCCAATCCCACTCCCCCCGCATCGGGGTCTCGATCACCGGAAGCCTCGCCCCCGAGACGGCCCTGGCGAGCGGAGAACCCGGCTGCGCAATGAGCCGCTGGGAAACGCCCCGGCGGGCCAACCCTTCCATCAACAACTGGACCTGATACTGGCCGCCGCGCCAGCCGCGCCCGTCGTCGACATGGATGATGGTCGGCAGATCGCTCAACGGGCGGCGGCCGGAATCTGCATCCGGGCCTTGATCGCCGGGGCCAGCTCGGCCAGGGCCTTGACCACGTCCTGAACCTGAACCCCCTTCATGCAGGGGTGACCGATGGGACAATGGCGCAGCCCGCAGGGCGAACAATCGACGGGATGCCGAACGACGCGCGCCACCGGCGAGAACGGCCCGGTCGTTCGCCAATCGGTGGGGCCGAAGATGGCAACCGTCGGGACGCGGAGGGCCGCGGCCAGATGCATCGCGCCGCAGTCGTTCGTGACCAGGGCGTGCAGGCGCTCGATCAAGGCGATCCCCTCGGCCAGGCCGATGCGCGCGCCCAGGTCGCTCAGCGGCGCCTTGGCCAGGCGCCGCACCGTCTCGACGACCCCTTTTTCCCGCGGACTCCCGAAGAGGACGACGCGTGCGGCCGCCTCTCCCACCAGCCGGTCGGCCAGCTCGGCGAATCGCTCCGGCAGCCAGCACTTGGCCGCGCTATTGATCGATCCCGGCGCCAGGCCGATCAATCGATCCTCGGGGTCGATACCTTCGGCCGCCAGGAGTTCCTGAAGCCGCGCACGTTCGGCGGAACCCACGGCGAGCACAAGCTCCGGGGGTTCGCGCTCGCCTTCGGTCATCCAATCGATCAGGTGCAGGTAATAATGGACCTGATGGACCTCGCGGAGCTCGCTCGGCAGATCGACGGGCCGGGTCAAGAGCAACCGTCGCAGCCCCAGGGCGAAGCCGACGCGCCGGCGAACGCCGCCGAGCGCCAGGAGCAGCGCGCTGCGAAACGAGTTCGGGATCGCGACGCCGAAATCGAACCGTTCGGCTCGGAGGCGTCGGGCGCAGGTCATGAAGCCGGCGAGCCCGGCGTCGTCCTCCGCCCAGAGCTCGTCGATATCGGGGTTGTGCGCATAGACGGCGGCGACCCACGGCCGCACCAGGAGCGTGATCCGCGAGCCCTCAAACGCCCGACGAAGCCGCCGCAGCGCCGGCGTGGCCATCACGGCGTCGCCGACCCAATTCGCCCCGCGAACGATGACCTTCCGGCGGGCTTCGAGGGGGATTCTCACGTCCGAGGCGTCGGCTGACGCTCGCGCTGCCGCATCTCCCACAACTTGGCGTACTTGAGGAAGACGCTATAGGCGGCCAGGGAGGAAATAATCAGCCCGGCCTGACCGTCCAGAAAGCCGAGCCTGAGGACGTATTGCTTGAAGAAGCGCCCGGCGGGGCGCAGGGCCAGATGCGCCAGCGTCACCCGCGGGGTCGTCCGGGCGCGATCGCCCGCGGCCCAGGTCGTATAGCGGTCGAACTTATTCATGTAGTGATCGAAGCCGCGGAAGGTGTGATGAAGCAGTCGGGCCTGAAGCCGGCCGACGCGTCCGGGGACGATCACGTCGGCGTGGACCTGGCGATCCTGATAACGCCCCCGGTCGCGCTGAAACAGCCGCAGGCACTGATCATTCTGCCACCCGCTGAATCGGACGCGCCGACCGAGGAAGTAGTTCTCCCGCCCGATCCGATACCCGTCACACGGGTCCGGCGAAGCGAGGACGGCCAGAATTTCCTCCCGCAGCGTCGCCGGGACGCGCTCATCGGCGTCAACGATCAACACCCACGGGTGCGAGGCCTGGGGGATCGCCCAGTTCTTCTGCGCGGCGGAGTTGACGTATTCGTGCTGAACGAACCGCGCCCCCCGGCTCCGGGCAATATCCGGCGTTCGATCCACGCTGAAGGAATCCACGACCAGGATTTCATCGGCCCAGCCCACCCCGTCCAGACACGCTTCGAGGTTGCACTCCTCATTGAACGTGGGGACGATCACGGTGATTTTCTGGCGTTCGGCCATCGTCCCGCGCCGAGTTCGGGCCGACCTTCCCGGCCGCGAAGTTTACAATGCCCTCTCTGGACCGGCCAATCAATTCCCCCGGCGCCCTGGCCGAACGCCTGGCCGACGTCCGTGGCCGCATCGCCGCCGCCGCCGACCGAAGCGGCCGTCCCCCGCAGGCCGTCACGCTGGTGGCGGTGACGAAGGGACATCCGGCGGCGACGGCCCAGGAGTTGATCGGGCTCGGCCAAGTCGATTTGGGGGAAAACCGGGCCCGGGAACTCGTCGAGAAATGCGGCGCCATAGAATCCGGCGCGCGCTGGCACTTCATCGGTCATCTCCAACGCAACAAGGCGCGCCTCGTCGTCGGACGCGCCGTGCTCATTCACTCGATTGACTCTCCGGGTTTGATCGCCGAGCTGGAAAAGGAAGCCCGCCGCCGCGAACTCCGCCAGGATGTCCTCCTGGAACTGAACCTCGCCCGTGAGGCGACCAGGACCGGCGCCCTCGCCGAAGACCTGCCGGCGCTGCTGGATGCGCTCGCGAAGGCCCCTCACCTCCGAGCCTTGGGATTGATGACCATGGCCCCCGCTGACGCCGACCCCGAGGCCGCCCGGCCCTGCTTCGCGGAACTTCGCCGTCTGCTCGGCGGGCTGACGAGGCATGGCCACCTGGAGCCCCGTCACCTCTCCATGGGGATGAGCGGGGACTTTGAGGTCGCCATCGAGGAAGGGGCGACGATCGTCAGGATCGGAACGGCCCTTCTGGGGGAGCGGGCGGCTCCCTGAGCGATCCTCCGTTGGGCGGCGGGCAGCCGACGGTCGTAGGCTTATTCTGGCGCCGGGTTGGGCTCTGTGGAGAATGGTTCGGCTCCGGTGGATCGAGCCGGCTGGATGGATGCCCGCCGCCGATCCCCGCGCGCCGTCTGAGACGGATCGCCATGGGCAAGGGTTTCCTCGGCACCTCGGCGTCGATCATGCTCGACGTCGTCGTCTGTTCGCTGACGCTGATCGTCCCGGCGCTGGCGACGAGCATCTATCTGGTCAAGCGGCGGCGTCTTTACGGGGCGCATCGCGCCCTCCAGATCGGCCTCGGCCTGATGCTGGCCATCGTCGTCCTGCTCTTCGAAGTCGACATGCGGCTGCAAGGGGGCTTCTGGGCCATGGCGAAGGATTCGCGCTATTTCGGCACGGCCTTCCTCGAAGGCCTCCTGGCCGTTCACATCGCCTTTTCGGTCTCGACGGTCGTCCTCTGGGGGGTGACGACCTGGACGGCCCTGCGCCAGTTCCCGCATCCGCCGGCGCCGGGGCCCTTCAGCCGCCGTCACAAACGCCTGGCCTGGAGCTCGGTCGGGGCGATGATCGCGACGGTCGTCACCGGCCTGATGGTCTACTTTTTCGGCTTCGTGACGGTCTAAGGGCGGTCCCCGGCCCCGGCGGGTCCTCTCAACGATCGATCCACGAGCGCCGAGAGGCGGCGCTCGGGAGCGGTGCGCCGGCCATCCGGCTGAGCGCGGCGCCGCTCACGAAATAGACGTTGCCCGCCATGGCGGGGGAGCCCCCCCGGCCGGGCGCGATCATGCCGTTGACGAGCAGATCGGCCCGGCCGTCACCGTTAAAATCCCCGACGTGCATGGAGTAGGAGAGCGTGTCGCCCGGGCGCGCCTCGAGCACCCAGAGGGGATGAAAAGGGGCCAACGCCGCGCCGGCGGCGGTCGGATCCAACCGGAGATCGATCAGCGGCGGGAGTCGCTCGGCCGCGCCGAAAAGAATGAGAACCTGACTGTTGCGGGAGTGATTGGGAAACCCGTACATGAGGTCGTCGAAGCCGTCGCCGTTCAGGTCCGCCGCGCGGATGGCGTCGCCGGAAATGTCCGCTCCGCCCGGAGCGTTCTGATCGTTGATGCCGCGGATTTCGCTGACGCGGATCACGGCCCCCCCCGCCCCCACGGTCCCCGATTCCAGATCGAGTTCGGCCAGATCGATCCGCCGGCCCTTCAGGTTTCCGTCGTTGTAAATCACCCATCCCGCCCCTCGACGATTCAGATCCCCCAGGCCCCCGATCAAAAGGTCCCGGCGGCCATCGCCGTCGAGGTCCCCCGTCCACAGTTCTTCGCCGGCGTAGGCCAACGGCCGCGGACCGTAGATGATCGTAAGGGATTCCGGAGGGTCGAGGCCGAGGTCGATCTCGACGCCGCGAGAGGTGAAGGCGTCGTCCCAGACGATGTAGGCCTCTCCGGCCCGCTCGCGATCGTTCTTCGGGCCGTCGCCGCCCGCGTCGGGGCTGCCCAGGATGGCCGCCCCGGCACGCAGGAGCGCCGCTGAGACCAGCACCTCGGCCCGGTCGTTGGCGTCGAGCCTCGCCGCGGCCATCGTCGAACCGAAGTGATCGCCGTTATCGGCCCGCGAGGGGTCGCGGCCGTCGATGCCAAAAAGCTGAGTCAAGCCGGAGCCCGACGGGATGGCGTCCAGTCGGATCACATTGTTTTGCCCGGCCTCGCCGAAGAGCGTTCCGGGCCCCGCGCCGGGCATGCCGTATAAGACGAACGCGCGGCCCGTGTCGTCGTTCAGGACGGCGGGGTTGCGATCCCACTGATCGGCCGAGAAGAGCAGATCGGCGACGCCATCACCGTCAGCGTCGGCCGAGCTGACCCATAGCCCGACGCGTTGGCCCGGCTCCAGCCCCAGGAGCGTCGTCACCGTCAGCCCCTCCGGCGGCTCCTGACCGAGCCGGATGGCCTGACCTCCCCAATCCGCGGAACCCCAGACGATGTAAACGGCCCCCGCTCCATCATTGTTCGTCTGAGAGCCGAGGATCAGGTCGTCGAATCCATCGGCGTTCAGATCGGCGGCGAAAAGCTCGCTGTTGAAGCTGCCGGCCTTCAAATCCCTGGCGAGCCGAACCACCCGCGGGGGCGGGGCTTCCGGATCGATCGGAAACAGATCGACCTCGCCGCCCCGTCCGTCGGAGAGGACGACGAAACAATCGGTCAGGGTCCCCGTGAAGGCCAGGTCGTCCAGGCCGTCGGCGTTGAAATCCCCCGAGGTGACCGGCAGGCCGCGGATGCCGGCGAATTCGTCCCTCCCATAGACGGTCCATTGGTCCGGCGTCGCCAGATGTTCGGCCAGGCGCCAGACGGGAGCGGGCGCCTGAGCGGGGAGCGATCGCGGGCCCACGCCGGCCAAAACGAGGAGCCCTCCGAGACTCAGGGCTCGGTAGCGCGCGCGAGTCACGGTCATGAAGACGGGCGAGCTCCGCGGGCGCGCCGGAGTTTCAGGATTTTTTGGCGGCGTTAGCCGCCATCTCGTCTTTGTGCGTGATGACGCGATCGATGAGACCGTAATCGAGGGCTTCCTGCGCGCTCAAAAAGTGATCCCGGTCACAGTCCTTCTTGATCTGTTCGAGGTCTTTCCCCGTGTGGCGGACAAGGATGTCGTAGAGTTGTTCGCGCGTCTTGAGGACTTCTCGGGCGTGGATGTCGATGTCCGAGGCCGTCCCCTGAAAGCCCGCATAGGGCTGATGAAGCATGATCCGGGCGTGAGGCAGCGCCATGCGCTTGCTCTTGGCGCCGGCCGCCAGAAGGATCGCCCCCATCGATGATGCCTGACCGACGCACGTCGTGGTGACGTTCGGCTTGGTGAATTGCATCGTGTCATAAATCGCCAGGCCGGCCGAGACACTTCCCCCGGGGCTGTTGATATAGACGTTGATGTCCTTGTCGGGATCCTCGCTCTCCAGGAACAACATCTGCGCGATGACGACGTTGGCCAGCGGGTCGGTGACCTCCGTGCCGATAAAGATGATCCGGTCCTTCAGCAGGCGGGAGTAGATGTCATAGGCCCGCTCGCCCCGCTCGGTCTGTTCGATGACGTAGGGGACATAGAAGGAGTCAGAAATGGTCATGGCGGCTCGTCCTTGAAGCTCCGGCCCGGCCGGGCCCCTCGGCGTCGTTCGCGCGCGGGCTCATGAAGATTCTTCAGCCTCCCCCTCGCTCGACGTTTCAGGGGCCGATGGAGCCGGGGCCGGGGTCTTGATGATCGTATTGTGAGCGAGCAGAAAACGCTCGGCCTTGCGAAACGCAATATCGTCACGGAGGCTATCCATCGTCTTGTCGGCCTCCAATCGCGCACGCACGGCCAGCGGTTTGCGTCGTTCGGCCTCAGCCAGCCGAGCGATTTCCCCCTCGACCTCCTCGTCGGTCGCCTCCAGCCCTTCCCGTCGAACGACTTCCCGCAAGGTCAGGTACTGGCGGGCCGTCCGAGCCGCCTCCTGCTCGCGTAGCCGCACATAGCGCTCGGGGCGGTCCAGAAGCTGACTGAGGCTCAGCCCCATCGCCGCCAGCCGATAGGCGTCTCGGCGCACCCCCTGGTCCCGGATTCGGACGATGGCGGAGCGGCCGGCCTCGACGCCGTTCTTCTCAGCAATAAGCTCCAACAGGCGCCCCAGCGCCTCGGCGTCCCGCCGGCGGGTCTCACGCTCCTCCAGCCGCTGGCGCAGCGTGGCCTTGAGCTCCTCCAACGTGTCGTGTTCTCCCAGGTCCTTGGCGAAATCGTCATCCAGCGGGGGGCGCCGTTCCTGCCGCAAGGCGCGGACGACCGCCACGTAGGTGTCCACATGGCGGATTTCCTCCCCGCGCCGATTCGTATGGACGGCCTCGACGCGAGCCTCGGCCGTCTCGCCCACCCGCTTATCGGCCAGCGCGGCGGCCAGCGGCTCCGGCAGGCGCTCGCGGTACTGGGCGAGCCGGAGCCCCTCCCGCCGGAGATGATTCAACTCCTGGCCTTTGTCGCCGAAGACTTTGAGATCAATTTCGATCTCGTCGGCCTGATCCACGGTGGAAGCCTCGGGGGCCGCCTCCAGCGTGGCGGCTCGTTCCCTGAGCCGTTCCAGCTCCCCCTGAACGGCCTCCTCCGTGATCTCGTGGGTGTGAATCTCAACCTCGAAGCCCTTGTAAGTTTCCAGTTCAACCGTCGGCTCGACCTCAAAGTCGATGGTGAGGCGCAACGGCTCGGTTTCTCCCCCCTCCCAGTTCGTCACTTGGGCATCGCCGGCCAGCTTGAGACCCCGCCGCTTGACCTCCCGGCGAGCCACCTGGAGCGCCAGCTCGCTCAGGGCGTCCACGTCGGCCTCTTCGCCCATCCGGATGCGGATCAGCCGGATGGGAGCGCGCCCTTTACGATAGCCCGGTAGCGTGACGTCCTTGCGGAGCTTTCCATAGTACCGGTCGACCTCTTGACGGTAATCCGACGCGGCGATCTCCAGGACCAGGCTGAGGATGGAACCGGGCTTCTTGGCCTCTTCGACCACCTGGCAGGCCACGCTAGGCTCCGGCGTCCGGGCGATCGCCTCCCGCGGCTCCTCGGCTTCCTCCGAAGCGCCGGCTTCGGCAGATTCTTCGGCGGCAGCCTCGCCCTCCCCTTCCATCAAGAGGCCGAGTTCCAGGACGATCGGCTCCCGCCGGGAACCGGCCGGGGCCTCGACATCGGGGGCCGGGTCGGTCGAATCCCCCGGGGGGGGTTCTTCCGTGGCCGCCGTCTTTCGGGAGCCGGTCTCGGGTTCCTCTGACATCGAGCGCAGGGGACCGTGCAATCGCGTCGGATCGTGCCCCCCTTCCGGTCGCTCGGCGCGAGGCGCCGAATCCCCTTATACTGAGTCGCGGCGGGGAGTTTTCAAGGACTTTCGGCCTCGGGTCGACTCCGAAAAGGGGCCTTTTGCTGTTGATGCCGACCGGCGGCGGCCGCTATAAACGGAAGCGTCGGCCCGCGATGCGGGGATAAAGCCACGCCCGGGAGTTCTCCCCCCGGCTCGACCGCCTGATGATGCGACCTCTTGGCTTCAACTCGCCGGACGGCTTGGGCCGAGCCGCGATCACGGCCCTCGCCTTGGCCGCGGCCGTCGGCCTGGCGGCCTGCTCGCGCAAGAGCCGGATCATCCAGATCGACCATCGCTTCTCCTATAACGTCGTGCGGGTGCCCGAATGGTTCCCGCCGAAGCTCGAAGAGATGTCGCCCGCCCAGCGGGAAGTCCTCTTCGAACGAGGCGCGCCCGAGTTCCTGCGCTTCTGGTGGCGGTCGGATGGGCGGTTCATCAGCAGCTCGGACCTGTCGGGCCGTTTTCATGAAGCTCGGGGAGATCTGGCGTCGCTTAAGAAAACGTGGATCTATCTGCGACAGGACACGGAAATCGAATTCACGCCGACCGGCGGCTACGCGGCTCACCCGCTGACCGACCCGCTCCGGCTTATCTGCCTCTACGGCGATCCGACCGATAAGGGCCGACCCATCCCCGATCGCCAGGGTCGACTCCGCGAAACCTGGACCTGGATCGAGCACGGCATCATGGTCGAGCTTCTCGACGGCGTTGAGGTCCGGCGATCGTTTTTCCAGGCCACGGGCCAGGGGACGGACCTGACCAAGTAAAGGCGGCGCGCGGCAGGCTCGCCATGAAGTCGCCCCTCAAGGAGGAACGTTTCTCGATGGCGACGACGCCCCGAGCCGACGCTCAGGCCGGCCTCCAGGCCGACCTGGGCCGCGTTCTCCTCTCCGAAAAAGAGATCGCCGCCCGGGTCGCCGAACTGGGGGCTCAGATCGCTCGCGATTACCGCAACCGGGACCTCGTCCTGATCGGCATCCTCAAGGGAGGGCTCTTCTTCCTTTCCGACCTCTCTCGCCAGATCGAGATCGCCCACGAACTCGAGCTGGTCGGGGCTCACAGCTACGGCGGCGACGTTCATCCGGCGGCCGAGGTGCGGATCACGAAGGACTCCGACCGCTCCCTGGAAGGTCGGGACCTCCTCATCGTCGAGGACATCTACGACACCGGCAACACGCTCCGGGCCATCACCGAGATGGTGCGGATGGATCGGCCTCGCTCGGTCGAGGTCTGTGCCCTGATGGTCAAGCGCAAGGATCACCGGCACGCGATCCCCATCCGCTACGTCGGGTTCGAGATCGACGACGTTTTCGTCGTCGGTTACGGCCTGGATTACAGAGAACGCTATCGCAACCTGCGCTGCGTCGGCGTGCTCCTGCCGGAAATCTACGAGTAGCCCGCGCGGCGGCCCGCTCGAATGATCCCCCCGCGTCCGTCCCTGCGCGCGTTTCGGGCGTATCAGCCGGGAGAACAACCGTCGGACCCGGCGACGCTCAAGCTCAACACCAACGAATTCCCGTACGCGCCCGCCCCGGCCGTCCTGGAGGCGATCCGTCAGGAGGCTGCCGAATCGATCCGGCTCTATCCGAGCCCCCGGTGCGACCGGCTCCGGGCATCGCTCGCCGCGCTCCACGGCGTCGAGGCCGGCCGGGTTCTCGTGACCAATGGCTCCGACGAGGCCCTTCGCCTCATCATGCACGCCTATGCGGCTCCGGGACGCATGATCGCCACGACCTGGCCGACGTATTCGCTCTATCCGACGCTGGCCCTGGCCTTTGAGACGCCTCTCAGCAGCATCGAACTCACGGGTCTGGAACGCCTCCCGGAGGAACTCTTCTCCCTTTCATGGGAGGCGCTGTTCCTGTCCTCCCCCAACCCTCCGCTGGGGACGTTTTTTCCCCTTGAAGCCGTCCGTCGGCTCGCCGCCCCCGGCGGACTGCTCGTCCTCGATCTGGCCTACGCGGACTTTGCCGACGAACCGGACAGGTACGATCCGCTCCTGAAGCTCGAAAACGTCATCACGGTTCGCACGTTCTCCAAAGCCTACGGGCTCGCGGGATTGCGTCTGGGCTATGCCGTCGGCGGGGCCGAGGCAATCGGCCTCCTGAGCGCGCTGGCCGACAGCTATAATGTCAACCGGATCAGCCAAGCGGCGGGATTAGCCGCCCTGGCCTCCGCGGCCTATTACGCCCCCTTGATTCGGGAGATTCGCCGGGAGCGGAGCCGACTGACCGCGGCCCTCACCGATCGCGGGTTTCGCGTCCCCCCAAGTCAGGCGAACTTCATCTTCGCCTTCCACCCGGCCGCCAGAGAGGTTCAGCAACGGCTGCGGCGTCGCCGCGTGCTGGTCCGCCACTTTGATGACGGGGCCTTGGCCGGGGGTCTGCGCATCTCAATCGGGACTCCGGAACAACACGAGAGGCTCTTGGCGGCCCTGGACGAGGTCCTCGACGAGCTGAACATCGAACTCGCCCCTGCCGCGAGGGGTCCGGATCGGCCCTGACCACCGAGTCGGATAAAGGAATGGGGCGGTCGCGCGTCCGATATCGGCACGCCGCGCCGCCCCGTGGTTCTCAGCCCCCGAGATCAGCCGCCGGCCTCAGCTCGCGGCTTCGCACTTGGTCACCGTGATGACCTTGAGCCCGTCCTTGTCGGCCACGGTCCCGGTGCAATTAACCTGCTTGCCCATGTGAGCGGCCATGTATTCCTTGGCTTCCTTACCGCCGCCGCCCAGCACGAGATAAACCTGCTTCTTGCCCTCGGCCTCGACCAGCAGGCCGATGGGCAGGCCCTTGTTGGCGCAGGACGCGGCGCAACCGGCATGTCCGGCGCCGGATCGGCCCTGCAGATAGCAGGTGATGTCAACGGGCTCGCCCTTGAGGGTCTGCTCTTCCGCCGACGCGAGAAGCGGGATCGCCACGACGGCGGCGATCGCGCCAACCAGCAACGCAAGACGTTTCATGGTGCGCTCTCCTCTCCTCCTCCACATCCTTAGAGACGGCCTTTAAGCCGGCAGTGAGTCCAGCTTACCGGCCCCCACCCCCGCCGTCAAGCCACGGTGACCATTCTGAAATCAAAAGGGGTCCTTGAACCCCTGAGGAGAATCTGTTAGGCCATCGCCCACGCGGGCCCGGGCAAGGCCTTTAAATCGGGAGATGCAAATGAAGCCAAATCAAGAGGTTGATTTTTCTCGACTTAGCCCGAGATGGCGCATCCCGCGCTTGAATCGTCGAAGCTGGCTGCGCGGGGCGGCCGCATTTTCCGTCGCGGGTGTGTGGGGCTGCGCGCGGGGCGGCCAAAAGGGAGGGGCCGGGTGGCCGCAACCGCGATTCGTCCGGACCAACGGCATTCGCCTGGCCGTCTATCATCAGGGCAAGGGTTTGCCGATTGTCTTCTCCCACGGTTTCCCGGAGCTGGCCTTCTCCTGGCGGCACCAGCTTGCAGGCTTATCCGGGGCGGGCATTCACGCAATCGCCCCGGACCAGCGCGGCTATGGCCTGACCGATCGTCCGCCAGCCATTGAGGCTTACACGTTACGCCAGATCTGCGCCGATCTGGCGGGCCTGCTCGACGCTCTCCGCATCAAGCGGGCGATCTTCTGCGGCCACGATTGGGGCGGCGCCGTCGTCTGGATGATGCCGCTGCGGTATCCGGAGCGCGTCGCCGGCGTCATCGGGCTCAATACGCCGTTCGGCCCCCGTCCGCCGGTGGCCCCCCTGGCCCGCCTCAGGCAGGCCTTCGGCGAGCGGCACTACATCGTCGCCTTTCAAGAGCCGGGCGTGGCCGAGGCGGCTCTGGGGCGCGACGTCCGGAAGACCTTCACGCTCCTGATGCGACGGGGCGGTCTGATGGACGCCGAAGCCTTCGCCCGGCTGCCGCCGGAATCCCCGGAGCGCCGGTTTGATCTTCTGGCGCTGCTCGAAAGGGACGAATTCCCCGGCGAGATGTTCTTGAGCGCGGCGGAGCTGGATTACTTCGTCGAAACCTACGAGCGGACGGGCTTCGCCGGCGGCGTTAACTGGTATCGGAACATCGACCGGAACTGGGAGGAAAGCGCCGGCCTCGAATATCGCATCAACGTCCCGTGCCTCATGATCAGCGCCGAGGACGACGTCGTCCTCCCCCCTTCGGCCGCCGATGGCATGGAACGCTTGATCCCGGACCTGGAGAAGCGCGTCATCCCCGACTGCGGACACTGGACCCAACAGGAAAAACCCGACGAGGTCAACCGTCTGATCCTCGAATGGGTCCGCCGTCGGTTTCCGAAAGGGGTCGCCTGATCCCGCGCCCCCGACCTTACTTCGGTCGATTCAGCCGTCGCAGGTCGGTCAGATAATTGACTACATTGGGCGGCTGAAGCCCCCGCCGATACGGCATTTTGAGCGGCCCCAGCTCCTTGACCACGGCGTGGATCACGTTCTCGGCCTCCCCGGCAATCGCTTCGGGGGCGATTGTCTTGCCTTCGAAGCGCTTGAGCGCATCGAGCGAGGCCTGATAGCGCTCCGGCTCGACTCGCAAGATGAACGTTTCCGTCTTCTCCGAAAGGTCGTCCTTTCGAAGTCGCTCGACCACGGCGGCCTCGACGGCCCCCACCGAGGGGGTCGCCTCCTTCGGGTAGAGACCATAGGCCTTCTCGAACTTTCCCTCCTTGAACCAGGCGGCCAGGGCGTAGGCGCCTTGAGCCCCCTCGCCCGCATGAAGGCACAAGGCGACGCGGAAATCGCCCGCGGCGGCGGGGTCAGAGCGGAGGTCCAGCTCCTGGACGCTTTCGGCCCCAGCGGCCCCAGCGCAGACCGCCAGACTCAATACCACGCCCGTCAGATGGCGTTGACGCTTCATCACTCCTGCTCCTCGGCCGAGGGATGGGGCGATGCCCAACTCCGGCGGTTCCCTCGGCGCGGACAAACTGAACCGCTGAGCGGGCGCGCGCGACGTCGGACCGGGCTCCGTGACCGGGACCGAAGCGTCTCGTTTATAGCCCAGCATAAACCCAGGCCGTCGGACCTCGCAACGATCAACCTCCGGGGGCGATGGCTCGTTCCGCGTCGGCCGCGCGATTGATCTTGACACTCCCAAGCCATTGATCGATTTAACCCTCCGGCGGAGGGCTGGGATCGCCGTGGCGATCAAGGTGACCGATACGATCGTCCCCCGTGCGCCCGAACACTATAATTTCGCCGCCGATGTCATTGACCGCTGGGCGGCGGACCCCTCCAAACTGGCGCTCTTCTGGGTGGACGCCCAGGGCTGGTCCGAGCGCCGCCTGACCTTCGCCGAGCTACGGGATCAGAGCCGCGCCCTGGCCGGCGGATTGCAGGCGGCGGGCCTCCATCCGGGCGATCGTGTCGCGATCGTGATCGGGCGCGAACCGGAATGGTGGGTGGGCATGATCGGCTTGCTGCGGGCCGGGCTGGTCGCCGTGCCGGGGACGACCCTCCTGACGCCCAAAGATTTCAAATTCCGGATCGACAAGGGGCGCATCAGCGCCGTGGTCGTCGACGGAGCCAACGCCGAGAAGATTGAGACGATCCGAACCGAAATCCCGTCCGTTCGCTGCTTCATCACGACCGGGGCGCCCCCCCCGGGCTGGCTCGCCTGGGATCAAGCGCTCGCTCAGGGCCGCCCCTTCGAGCCCGTTCGCACGCGCTCGACGGATCCGGCCATCGTCTTCTTCACCTCGGGGACGACCGGCCCGCCCAAGCTTGTCGTCCACAGTCACGCCTCTTATCCTCTGGGCCACTACGTCACGGGCAAGATTTGGCTCGACCTCAAACCGGAGGATCTTCACTGGAACCTGAGCGACACGGGCTGGGCCAAGGCCGCCTGGAGCAGTCTGTTCGGCCCGTGGCAGATGGGCTCGGCCGTTTTTGTCCAGCAAGCCACGCCCAAATTCGACGCCGCCGCGACGCTGGACGTCCTGCGGCGGTTTCCGATCACGACCTTCTGTGCGCCGCCGACCGCCTATCGGCAACTTGTGGCGTTGGATCTGAAGGGGAGTCCGCCGGCCCGCTTGCGTCACGCCGTTGCCGCCGGCGAGCCGCTCAATCCCGAAGTCATCGCCGTCTGGAAGGAAGCCACCGGCTTGACCATCCGCGACGGGTACGGCCAGACCGAGACGACCATCCTCGTCGGCAATTTCCCCGGCCGTTCCGTCAAGCCCGGCTCGATGGGCCTGCCCGCGCCCGGCATGACGGTCGAGGTCGTCGGCCCTGAGGCGGAGCCGCTACCTGCCGGCGAGGAAGGCGAGGTCGCCGTGCGCGTTCGTCCGGAGCGACCGCTCGGCTTGTTCTTGGAATACGAGGATAACCCCGAGGAGAACGCCGCCAAATTCCGAGGGGATTATTACCTGACGGGCGATCGAGCCTACCGCGACGACGAGGGGTACTTCTGGTTCGTGGGCCGCAACGACGACGTCATCCTGAGCGCCGGCTACCGGATCGGCCCTTTCGAGGTCGAAAGCGCCCTCATCGAGCATCCGGCCGTGCTGGAGGCGGCCGTCGTCGGCTCGCCGGACCCGGAGCGGTATCAGATCGTCAAAGCGTTCGTCGTGCTGAAGGCCGGCCGGGTCGGCGATGACCTCCTGCGCCGAGAACTTCAGGATCACGTCAAACGCGTGACGGCCCCTTACAAGTATCCCCGCGAGATTGAGTTCGTCGAGGTCCTTCCCAAGACGATCAGCGGCAAGATTCGCCGCGTCGACCTCCGCCGGGCCGAGGAGACCCGCAAACGCGGCCACCCCGGCTGAGCGCGCTCGGCGACGGTCAGGGCTCCGGAGCCGAGGCGGCAGGGCCGGCGGATTCGCTCGTCTCCTCCCCGGCGGCCGCCCCGGACGGCGAGCCCTCGGGCGGCAACGTCGGAGCGGCGCGGGCGGCTCTCACGAAGACAACGATCAACAACGCGGCGGGCAGGAGCGCCACGGCCGCGACGGCTGAAAGATAGGAAAACTCCCGAAGCGTCATGGGAGCGTGGGGGGCCGCCGGAGCCTCAGCGAGCGATCAAGGCTGAGCGGGGGCGGGGGCCTTGAGAATATCCTCGACGATCCGGAGGTGATGGGCCGTGTGCACCGCCATGAAGCGCGTCCACTGGGCGCTGGTCAGGGGGCCCAGGGCGAAATGGGGAAATTTCGCCGGCGTGGCGGCGATCGCGTCGGCTCGCGCGCTCAGGCCGCGCCAGCGGTCCCGGGCCGCGTCCAGCTCCCTGCGCACGCCGTCGGGGGTGACGTTCACGGGGACCCGCAGAAAATCCGGCGCGCGGCCCCGGCCACGTGGAATCTCCCCGGCGTCCAGCAGCGAGACGGCAATCTGACCGGCCGGCTGCTCGGCGTTCTTGTCCGGGTGAGCCAGCATGTCCTCGATCTCGCGGCCGATGCGATCCAGGGACAGGGCCAGGTGCCCGGCATGCTGGCCGACGCTCCACCAGGAGACCTTGAGCCGCCGCGTCGAGAAGACCTCGGGATCCTCAAGGCATCGATAAATGGCGCTCCATTGCTGCTCGATCTTGGCCAGGTCGGCCATCAAATCCTCAGGCCCGACCTCCGTCGGCGGCGTCGAT
Organism: uncultured Candidatus Sumerlaeota bacterium; assembly: GCA_964463045.1. Lineage (GTDB taxonomy): Bacteria > Sumerlaeota > Sumerlaeia > MVZB01 > JAJFLK01 > CAYXAU01. The sequence continues at coordinate 316,040 of CAYXAU010000001.1, forward strand.
ACCGCCGGCAAGCCGCCGTCCTCCCCCTGCCCCGACGCCGGCGCTCCCCCCGCAACGACGGCGATCACCGCCAGAATGACGGCGCTCGTCCGGCGGATGCGGTGCCGATAGCGCAACCTTGATCCCATCGTCGCGGCTCCTTTTTCCCCGAGGTGAAACCCCCCTCGCCCTGGACGACCAACGTACTGGAGCCGTCGGTCCGGCGTCCAGTTCAATTCTTCGGAACCCGCTCCAAGCTCGAATGCCGAACCTCATGAAGGCCGCGCACGCGACCCACGCGTGATATCCTTCCGGAGCCTGAAGGCAGCCGCTGACAAGGATTTCGGCGGAGGTCCCCCGCGCGATGAATCTCTCTGGGCCGCTGCCCGGCATCCCGATCCCCCCCTGGGGGCGCGGCTGGCGGCGGATCGCCGTCGTGGCGACGATCCTGGGCGTCCTCGGCTGGCGTTCGCTCAACTACGCCGCCGATCGGCGGCCCATCTGGGATTCGGGGATTTTTGCCTCGGTGGCTTACCATCTCAACGGCGGGCGCGCCCTCTATCGGGACGTATGGGATCACAAACCCCCTCTGATTTACTTCCTTAACGCCTGGGCCTTAAGGCTAGGCGATGGAACGATCAACGCCGTCCGCCAGATGGAGCGCGGCTTCGGCGCGGCGGCGGCCCTGGCTATCTTCTGGGTGGCATTTCGCTTGTGGGGTCGGGTCTGGCTGGCCGTCGTCGGGGCGCTGTTCTTCCTCGCGCATTTCTTCAGTGAGAAAGTCCACTTCGGCGGCAATCTGAGCGAGATTTACGGCTCGGTCTTCGCCCTTGGTGGAATGGGATGCGCGATCGAGGGACGCCGCCGGATGGGTCGCGTTTCCCTCGGTCTCGGCGCCCTCTGCGGCGGTCTTTTCAGCCTGGCCACGTGGACCAAGGAGCCCTTCCTGTTCTCCAGCGTCGCCTGGTTCTTCTATCTGGTCACGGGCTCGGGCGGCGCGATCCGTCATCGCAATCTGCTCGTTGTGACCTTCCTGGCCGGCGCGCTCGCTCCCGCCCTGGCGTTTATCCTCTATTTCGTCCTCACGGGGACGCTTGTCGATTGGTTGGCCGTGCTCGACTATAATTCGCGCTACTCCTCGGAATTCATCCACAGGAGCGGGTTCTTCGGCCAATTGGGTCGCAATCTGGCCGGCGCTTGGGAGAAGTTCTTCTCGCTGACGCGTCTGGGGCCGGTCGCGGCCGGGGCCGGGGCCGCCGCCGCCGTGCTGCCCGGCTTCAACCGGCGCTACGATCGCGCCCCCGCTTTCCTGTTGATCGGCTTCGCCTTGGAGTTCTACGCCACGACGATCTCCGGCCTCGGCTTCGGTCATTACTATCTCCAATTCTGCGCCGTATACACCCTCATCGCCGCGGGCGCGCTGGCGGCCTTGGCCGACGGGCTTGAACGCCTGGCCCCAGCGCGATCCCCGGCGATCGGGCGCGTCGGTTCAACGGTTGTGAGCGAGCCGCCGGCGCGAGCCCCTCAAGATTGGAAGGGCCTTCTCCGGTGGACGTTTCGTCGCGAGGGGGCGATCCTGGTCCTTGTGCTGGGCGGCTGGGTGCTCGTCGACCGCGCCGCCGTCGTCGGCTATCTGGAAGGCGCGCGGCGCGCGGCGCGGACCGTCGGCGTCGGGCCGATCGCCGAGGCCATCGCCCGGGGGAGCGGCCCGTCGGAGCCGATCTGGGCCGTTTCAGCCGCCGACGCGCGCGTCTACGTCGAGGCCGCGCGCCATTCCCCCACCCCGTACTTCTTCACGCTCGGCCACATCATTGAGATCGAGACGTTTCGAGAAAGCGCTGAATCCAAAATCGAGCGCATCCAGCGAGACCTGCAAACCCATCCGCCTCGCTTCATCGTCGTCTCCGAGCAATTCCCCTATCTTCTCAAGTTGCTCAACATCGAGGAGTTCTTACAGAAGGAATACGCCCCCACCGGCGTTTATGAGATTCACTCCAATGGGGCGCGTTCAGATCTCTACGCTCGGCGGGAGGCGCCCCCTTGAGGGGCATCACTTCCGCATCAGGCTCGGGGGACTCATTTTTGGGTGACGGCCAGGACCACTCCGGCCACCGCCACCGCTCCCCCGACCAAGCTCAGCACCATCTGCTTCCAGCCGAATCCCTCCGTCCCCCCCAGGCCGATCGCGTCGGCCCCCAGCCCGATGATCAGCGCCACCAGCCCGACGGCGATCAATGCCACCGGTAGGGTCCGGCTCTTTGAGCTTTCCATTGGTAAGGCTCCTTGTCATCTTCGGGTTGCGGTCCCGGCCGCCGCCGGGCCCCAATCGTTCGCCTGGCCAAGGTGGCCCATCATAGCGAGGCGGCGCGGCGCGGTAAAGACGAGCGTCCGGCCGCTTGGAGGCCTTGAGGCAGGTTCCGATGGCGGAGGAAGTCGAAATCCTGGTGGTTCAGGAGCCGGACGCCGGCGATCTGCCGCTGCCGGTCTATGAGACGGAGGATTCGTCCGGGCTGGACCTGCGGGCGGCCGTGCCGGCGGATCGGCCGGCGGTCGTGCCGCCGAGCACGTGGAGCCTCATCCCGACGGGGCTGAGGATCGCCCTCCCGCCCGGCTATGAGGCCCAGGTTCGGCCGCGATCGGGCCTGGCGCTTCGCCACGGCATCGGCATCTTGAACTCGCCGGGAACGATTGACGCCGACTACCGCGGCGAGATCGGCGTCATCCTCTTCAATTTCGGCGGCGAACCCTTCCACGTTCGTCGCGGCGATCGGATCGCCCAGTTGGTCATCCATCGCGTCGAGCGCCTTCGCTGGCGCCGCTGCGCCGACCTGCCGCCGACGCCGCGATCCGGCGGCGGCTTCGGTCACACGGGCGCCTGAGGCCGCTCGGCCGCGCTCCGGCCCGGCCGCCCGGCCCCCCTCAGGAGGTGGCCAGATGGCCGCGCAACAGGCCGGCCAGAAGATCGCGACAGGGCGGGCACAGCGTGAACGTATAGACCGAATAGACGCGCTCTTCCTCGCGGCGAACTTCGACGTCGCTCATCGACCCCAGCTTTTCGATCAACGCCTTCATCTCCTGCTCAAGGTCGGCCGCCAGATCCTTTTCGCTCAGGACCAACGGATCCTCGACGCTGGCGAACAGCTCGATCTTCATCGTATAGGTCTGATGACCTTCGGCAAGCCACCGTCCGCAATTGGCGCAAACTGGGGTGGTCACGCTCTGGCTCCGGTCCGCTCTCGAGCGATGCCCCGGTCTCAAAACGGCATCTCGCCGATCGGCTCCAGGCCGCCATAGTCGGCCAGAATTTCAATCTCCATCCCGGCGTCGAATCGGACCGCGAGCTTTCGCCTCGCCCCTTCGACCCGGACGGCCACGACCTCCCCCGCCCCCAGCCTCGCGTGACGCACACGGGCGCCCGGAGGAAAGAGCCTGCCCGAATCCTCGGCCGCCGGGTCCTCAAGCGCGTCGACCGGCTCGGCCAGAGCGGCGGCCGTCCCCGCCTCGGGAAGAAGGGAACTCCGCGGCGAGGCCATCGCCCGACCGGCCCTGGCTTGACGCGCCTCGGCCAGCTCCTGCGTCAGATGGGCCGGGATTTCATGGAGCAGGAGCGAAGGGGGGTTATACTGGACGCGCCCATAGAGCGTCCGGCTGTCGGCGCGGCTGAGGAAAAGTCGGTCGCGGGCCCGCGTCACGCCAACGTAGAACAGGCGTCGTTCTTCCTCGAGATGGCCCTCCTCGACGGCGCGCGGACTGGGGAAGATGCCCTCTTCGAGCCCCGTAAGGAAAACGGCGGGGAACTCCAGCCCCTTGGCGCAGTGAAGCGTCATGAGCGAGACGCCGTCCTCATCTTCGTTGAGTTCATCGACCGGACTCATGAGCGCCACCTTCTCCAGGTATTCCTCCAGCGTCGCCCCGGGGCGCTCTTGTTCGAATTGCTCGACGGCCCGTTCAAGCTCGGCGACGTTCTCCCGACGCGTGAGGCCTTCCAGCGATCGGGGATCGCCGAGGGCCGCCTCATAGCCCGTCTCATCCAGCACGCGCCGCAGCAGTCCTCCGGGTCGCTCATCGCCGGCCAGGCCGCGCCATCGGCCGATGGCTTCGATCAGGTCGGTCAACCCGGCGGCGGCTTTCTTCGGCAGAATTCCCGCCTTCAGCGCCTCGGGGAGATAGTCCCAAATCAAGAGGCCGCGCTCGTCGGCCCCGGAGACGATCTGGCTGAAGGATTTCTCGCCGATCCCGCGGCGAGGCCGGTTGATCACGCGCGCCAGGCTCAGCCCCTCGTGAGGATTGACGATCAGCCGCAGATAGGCGATCAGGTCCTTGATCTCGGCCCGATCGTAGAAGCGCGGCCCGCCGACGACGCGATACGGGATGCGCGCCCGGCGCAGCATATCTTCGAAGAGTCGCGAGAGGGCATTGATCCGATAAAAGATCGCCATGTCGCGGTAACGCAATCCGCAGACGCTCCGAAGCCACCGGAGCGTCTCGACGACCAGGGCGGCCTCCTCCCGTTCGTCGGCCCCGACGACGAGGGTGATCGGCTCTCCGGCGCCGCGGCTGCTCCAGAGGTTCTTGCCCAGACGGGACCGATTGCGGGAGATGACGTGGTTGGCCGCTTCGAGGATCACCCCGGTCGAGCGGTAATTCTGTTCGAGTCGAATGATCCGCGGCCGGGGGAAGCGCTCGGGGAACTCCAGGATGTTCTCGATCGCCGCCCCGCGCCAGGAGTAAATGCTCTGATCCTCGTCGCCGACGACGCAGAGATTGCCCTCATCCCCCGCCAGCAGCCGGATCAGCTCGAACTGGACGCGGTTGATGTCCTGATATTCATCGACCAGAACGTAGCGCCAGCGATCCCGATACCGGCTCAGGACCGAGGGCTCGGTCTCGAACAGACGTACGGTCTTGAGCAACAGGTCGTCGAAATCAACGGCGTTGTTGGCCTGGAGCGCCGCTTCGTAGCGTTCGAAGACCTCCACCATCGGCTCCCCCCACGCCGCCAGCCTGTCCCGGCGAACGTCGGCCGGGGCAAGCATCTCCGTCTTGGCCTCCCCGATGCGCGCCAACGCCTCGCGCGGCTGAGCTCCCCCCAGCGAGCTTTCCAGCGCCCGCATGCAATCCTTGAGCAAAGCGAGCTGATCGCTCTCGTCCAGGATGGTGAAGCGAGGGCTCAATCCGACGGCCGCGGCCTCGCGCCGCAGAATCGACACGCAAAGCGAATGAAACGTGCCGATCGAGAGCCGAGCGGCCTCCAGGCCGGGCAGGAGCGCCGCCAGGCGCCGCTTCATCTCCTCGGCGGCCTTGTTCGTGAACGTCGCGGCGAAGATCCGCCAGGGGGGGACGTGGGCCCGTTGCACCAGATAGGCGATCCGATGGGTGATGACGCGCGTCTTGCCGGAGCCGGCCCCGGCGTTGACCAGGACCGGCCCCTCCAACGTCGTCACGGCCTCCCGCTGGGCGGGATTGAGCGCGTCAAGCACCGGATCGGTCATTGCACTGACTGCGGGGGGATTGGGCCGGCGTGACCCCCGATCGGAAAGGCCTTGGGGGGAGTCGCTCCGACCAACGCAGGTTCGGCGGGGGTCGCTCCCGCTCCGAGTCTAGCGTCCCCGCGGAACCGGGAAAAGTCCATTTGCCGGCCCAGAGGGGCCGCGCCCGCCGGCTCGGCCCGGCCGCTCCCGGCTTCGGGTTTGGACTTGATCGACGCGCGGCCCTGAAGCCAAAGTGGACGAACTCTATCGGCGAACTGAACTGACGATGTCTTGGCAGTGGCTGCGTTCCGGGTTTGGGTTGTTGTCGGCGGCTTCCCTCCTCGCCGCCGCCTGCGGGGAGCCTCCGAACTCGGCCTCGGGGCCCGAGCCAACGTCTCCGGCCGGGGGCGGGACGTCGTGGCTGGCCCCCGTCTTGCCGGGCCAACTGGCCGAGGACACGGTCCATCAGTATCGCCTGCGAGCCGAGCCGTTCTCCCCGACGCTGGGGCGCATTTTCTCCAATGGTCAGCTTGTCGTCTTCCCCGATTACGCCAGCCTGGCCGGGACGACCTCCAGCCTGGCCGAGGATTACGCCTTCTCGGCCATTGACGGCTTCGCCCGGGTTTATCATTTCCTCAAGAGCCCCGCCTGGCTCATGTCCGGGGTCACGCCGCTCGGGGAGGAACTGCCCGCCGGCGGCTGGCGCGCCGATTGGAACCCCTCGGCCCGCGCCCTTGAATTGCTCATCACCGCCCCGTATGCCGACGCCACCTCGACGGAGCTTTATCGTCTGGAGGACCGGGTCTGGAAACGGGTGGAGACGGAATCCCGCCCCGCGGCGGACGCGGCCGCCCGGGCGATCTTCGAGCCCACGTCGGGGGCCTGGTTCGTCGTCTCCTCCGCGGGCGGCCCCCAGGGCGGCTTCATGCGTCTGGACGCCGGACGGTGGGACCAGTTGACCGCGCGTCCGGCTCCGGATTTCTCGCGCGCCCGGCGCCTGGCGGGCGTCCCCGGGGGATTGGCCTTACTCGGTGACGGCGGCGAGGTCTGGCTGTGGATGCAGGGGGCCTGGTCGCATGAACTGACGTTGGCCGAACCGGATCCCCTGGTGTTCCACTTCGATCCCCGTCACGATCGCATTCTGGTGGCCAACTCGGCCGGCATCGGCCGAACAAGCCTCCAGTGGCTGACGCTGGCCCGGGGGCATAGCGCGCTCGGCCCGCCGACGCGCGTCTCGCAGTCCGACGTCGTCTCGATCAACGGGGAGGTTCAGGGGGTATGGTCGGCCGTCGGTCAACTGGCCGAGGAAGAGGATGCGACAGGGCAGCGGCGGTCGGTTTTCCTGCCGGGAGAGCTTCAGGGCGACGCCCCGGCCCTTGCTCTGGAAAGTCGAGCGGGGGTCACGTATTGGCGGCCCGCCGAAATCGAACAACTCGACATTCAGCCTCAGTTCGACAGCCTCATGCCTGACCGGGGAGGGTTCGTCCCCACTCTCCTGCGCCACGTTGAGGTCTCGGCCAATCCCTCGGGGATGGAAACCATCCCCGAGGCCGTCTTTCCTTATCTCCACGCCGAGGAATCCTCCGACGCCGAACCGGCTCGCGTCGCGGCCCGATCGACCCTCCGCTTTCATCATAGTCGCTTCTGGGCGTTCCAAGGGACCAATGTCGAATGGCTCAAACCTTATCCGGAAATCCATGGCGACCTGCAATATCGCTCCGTCCGCTTCAACGCCCAAACCGGCCTGCGCGAGCGCCTGGCCTGGGGATTCCCGGGGCCGGGCGTGTTCCAATTCCGCTACCAGCGCGAAGACGGCAAGAACCTTCAATGGACGCGCTCGCCGGCCTTAGGTCTGCGCCAGATCCCGGGCATCGATTGGAAGCCCGGCGGACGGTTCTGGCTGCTCGACCCCGTGGCCTGGGGGGAACGTCCGACGGTGGCCCTCGCCGGTTGGGTCGGCCAGCTGGAGCAGGAAATCCGCCTGGAGGACCCGTCCGGTCGGCCCGTGGGGGTCGCCTACCGTCGCGTGCCGGAGACCGGTCTTTTCGCTCGCATTTCGGCCCTCACGCCCAAGGAGTGGGTGGCCGCCCCGCTCCCCGTCCCCTTTGGGCTCGGCTGCCGCCTGGTGAGCAATCCCGGCGATGAGGAGTTGTATCTGTTGGGCGGGCGGATCGCGCGCCGACGAACGATCCAGCGTCAGACGGTATTTCGGATGGAGCGGAACGAAGACGTCTGGCGATGGAACGGCGGCCAGTGGGCGCGCCTCCGGCTGTCGGGCCGAGCCCCTCGCCTGGAAGGCGAATGGGCCGTTGTCTATGACCCCTTCCGCCGGCGTCTGCTGGTGCTCAATGAGGAGGGGTTATTCAGCCTCCAAAAGGCGCGGTGGAGCCGTCTGTGGGACGCCTCCGCCCAGCCGGACGCTCCGCCCCCCGGTCGTCCCGCCCTCTACGTTCACCCCAATACCGGTCAAATCCTGGGGGGATGGACCGGCGAACCCGCCCGCCTGGCGGTCTGGAGCGTCGATCGCTGGATTCCGATCGTGGCCCCCGCCGGCTCAACCCCGATCGGCCTGGCGCTGCGGGACCCCGAGGACCTGCTGCCGGCCCCCGAGGGGGAGGCCTGGCTGATCGCCGACGCTGAGCACCTGAACGCCCTGCGCAATGAGGCCTACCCGGACCCGGAAATCTACGCCGAGACCTATGGCCTCGGGATGACGCTGGAGCCGATTCTGGAGAGTTCAGCGGAAGGCGACCGTGCGGACGAGGAGGCCCTCGCCGAGCGAGCGCGGGAAACCAGCATCCGCTGAGCGTCTTCTCCGGGCCGGCCTGAGCCAAAAATGGCGCGACCCGCGCCGAGGGGCGCGGGTCGCGGCCGGATCTGATTCAGCTCAGAGGCGGGGCGAAAGTCTCAGTCGGCCCGACTGACCTTCGCCGTCCACTCGTTCGTCCCCCAAGCCAGCCGGAAGAGCCCACCGTCGCCCTCGGGCTTGAGTTCGATGGTGAGCTCGCTCACGGGCTCGCTCAGCGTGGTGTGGATCAGGGCCGTCTCCCCGGAATCGGCCGAGGGATCATGCATCGTTCCCCAGACATCGGCCTTATCGTTGAAAACCAGGTTCCAGCCCTGACCGGCCCGCTTGAGCCAGAGGCTGTAGACTCCCTTGTAATTCTCGGCTACGTTGCCTTGACGGACTGAGGCGTCGCCGATCTTGAAATTGCCCTCGGCCGAGACCTTCGGGGGCGTGTTGCTGATGAATTGGACGACCTCGCCGTCGGCCAACGTCGTCAACTGCTCGAACTCCTTGCCCTCGGCGCGAACCTTCACGTAAGAGATCTGGAGCGACTTGTCCCCCAACTTGAGCTCCGCCCGGGTTGCCCCGCGCATCCCGGCTCGGCCGCCCCCCCCGCCGCGCCGCCCTCGCCCCTCCGCCTCAGCCGGGATTTCAGTCACTTCGATGCCGGTCTCCTCGGCAACGGCCTTCGGCAGGCCGGTAAAGTCCATCGAGACCAGGCCGGATTGATCGGACATCTTGCCGCGGATGTTGGCGCCGTCCTTCTCCACGGTCATCAGGATCTCGAATTCGGCTTCGCCGAACGTCAGGGCATACTTGAGCTCGATCCCCTTGTCGGTCTTCTTGATCTCCTCGATCGTCTTCGGCCCGATGGGGGGCGGCATCAGGAGGTCCGCCGCCGCCTTCCCGGCGACGTCCTTGACGTTGAAGGCCACGTTCATCTGACCGCCCTGGGGGGAGTCGATCTGCAGAATCCATTCGCCGACAAAATCCCGGATGTCGGCGGCCGAGGCCAGACCCGCCGCCGCGGACGCGCCGGCGGCCGCCTGGGCCGCCGCGATCTCATCGCGCAGGGCCTTCTCCTCGGCGGTCCCTAGCCGGGCGGCTTTGACCTGAAGATTCATCGTCGGCTGATCGGCCGGCCCGACCTTGACTTCGCCGGAGAAGGTATCCCCGACCACCTTGACTTCGATGTGGACCGGCATTTTCTCCCCGCCCAGGTCCATCTGATAGTCCAGGACGTGCTTGTCCCCCTCCAGCCGGACGCCTTCGGCCACAAACTCGCCCAAGGGGGATTTGAGAGTCCCCTTCAACCCGCCCTCGGTGCTCTCAACCTTGAGATCCGAGGGTTGCTTCTGGCCGAACATGTCGACGGAGATGAACCAATCCCCGACGAGATCGTTGAGCTCGACGGCCGAGGCCGTCGGTCCGCAAACCAGGGCCAGGGCCAGCGCTCCCGCCACGACCCAGCCCACACGCGCCACGTGGGAAACCATGACTTCTCCTCCAGTCCTAACTCGAAAAAGGTTGACCTGCGCGGTCGCACGTTTCCTCTTGGACTTTTACCATGTCCGCGACCGGCTGCCAATGGAATTTTAACGCATGCAAAAGATTTCCGGGGGGGTCAGCCCAGACAGCCGGGGTAAGTCCGCCCCCGCACGCGCCGGAATTCATAGGGCTTGAGCTTATCGGGGGGGGCCTCGGGCGCGCACCGGGCGCTGGCGTAGTGGACCGTCAGCACTCGGCGGTGGCGGTCGGTCACGTTGGCCCCCGTCTTGTGCAGGAGCCGGGAATGGAAGAACACCCCGTCGCCCGGCGAAAGCCGCAAGGCCACCTGGTTCGGGTCCTCATCGGCCCCCTCGACGCCGAAAATCCCGGCGTTTACCCGTTCGGCCTTCGGGACGACGTGCGGCTTGAGCCCCCAACGATGCGAACCCGGGATCACCCAGAGCCCGCCGTTGGCCGCCTCGGCCGGGTCCAGCGTCACCCAACTGCCGAGCACCTGATCGTGCGGCCCGAAGGGGAAATAGAAGGCGTCCTGGTGGTAGTGATGGACGGCGTCGACGCCGGGCGGCTTGTAGATGAACATCGTGAGAAAGGCGAGCACGTCCGGCCCCAGAAGGGATTCGACCACGTCCAGGATCGCCGGGGTCTCGGCGAAGCCGCGAAAGAGAGGATCGTGCCGATCCGGATGGAGATACTTCCAGAGCCCCTTCTCCGGGTCCTCCGGCGTGAACTCGCCCCGGGCCACGCGGACGTCCCGGACCACCATCTTCTCGGCCCCAGGGGGGATTTCGCCCAGGGCGAACTGACGGGCTCGCGTCTTGTAGCGTTCGATCTCCGCCTCGGCCAGCAGGCCGCGCGCGATGAGGTAGCCTTCCACTTCGTATTGGCGGCGTTCGGCGTCGCTCAGCTTCAAGCCTTTACTCCGTCCCGAACTCGCTCTCCACGTCGAGATCCGGCTCGACCGCGTCATGATCATCAACCCCGATTCGAGGTGTCAATTTCAATCTCCTCCGGTAAAATCCCGCGTTTGCGGCCGCCGGCTGCCCCAGACGGAACGGACCCCCCCGAATGAACGACCCCCTTGAGCGGTATCAGGCCAAAAGGCTCGGTCTGACGGACTGGGTGGCGCGTCTGCGACCGTGCGATCGCCTGATGATGGGGGTGTGGTACGGCCAGCCGGCCGGTGTGATCCGGACCTTGGGGTCGGCTCCGGCCCTCCCGCGGCCTCTTTTCGTGTCGATGTCCTACGCGACGGGACCCTTTGAATACATGAAACGGCCCGAGGTGATCAATTTGACAGGTTTTTACGGGCCGTTCGAACGGATGGCCCAGGCCGAGCGGGACAACGTCTATTACACCCCCATCCAGTTCACCGACGGGCGCAAGCTCGTCAGCGAAGCCGAACCTCCGGACTACTTCATCTACCGGGTCGCTCCGATGGACGAAGCCGGCCGGTTCAACTTCTCGCTCACGGCCAGCTATGAGTACTCGGCCATCCGATGGCTCAAACGCCACGGCGCCCGCACCCGGATCGTCTTTGAGGTCAACCCGAATCTCCCCCGGGTCTTTGGCCTGCCGGAACTCGGAGCCAACGAGATGGGCCTGGACGACGTCGATGAGATCGTCGAGGACGACGCCCCCCTGCTGGAATTTCCGACCGCCGAGCCCACCCCCACCGAGCGCGCTATCGCCGCCAACGTCGCCGCGCTCGTCCCGGATCGCGCCACGGTTCAACTGGGCTTCGGCACCATTCCGATGGCCATCGGGCGGCTGCTGAAGGATCGCCGGGAGCTGGGCATCCACTCCGAAATGTTCTGTGAAGGCCACATCGATCTGATCGAGGCCGGGGCCGTCACCAACGCGCACAAGGGCCTCTACGACGGCCGGTCCGTCTGCACCTTCGCCCTGGGGCCGCGCCGTCTCCACCGCTGGTGCGAGCGGAACCCCGCACTGGCCGTCCTGCCCGTTGAGGAGGTCAACAGCGTCCCCGTGCTGGCGCGCGTCCGAAACCTCGTGAGCATCAACAGCATCCTGACGATCGACCTGACGGGCCAGGCCTGCGCTCACTGTCTGGGGCCGCGCACCTATAGCGGCCTCGGCGGGGCCTTCGAGTTCGCCTATGGCGCTCAGCACTCCCCCGGCGGCCGCAGCGTCTTGTGCCTGCCCGCCATGACGCGCCTCAAGGACGGCGCCGAAGTCTCCAACGTCGTCGTCCGCCATCCGCCGGGGACCCGCGTCACGGTGCCGGAGCATTGCGTGGATTGGGTCGTGACCGAGTACGGCGCCGCCCGCCTCAAGCTGCTCCCGCTCGAACAGCGGGCCGAGGCCCTCATTCGCCTGGCGCACCCCAATCTCCGCGACGCCCTCGCCCGCGAGGCTCGCGGCCACGGGCTCCGGCTCGATCATCTGGATCGGCTTCCCCCGCCCGCGGAAGGATTCATCCGAGCCGGGTAGCCCAGATGCCCGGCGCAACGCCCGCAGCTTTGTCCCAAGCTCAAGGGCGACGCGGGGCCCGACGGGAAGAACTCATGCGATCGTCGGAAAGGCGCGAAGCGGGGCGGAGCCGGCGGCGGGCGGCCCCGGGGCCGCGCGCGGGGCTCTTGGCCATCTATCTGTTCCTGGCCGACTGCCTCCCGGCGGCCGAAACGAGCGGGGCGGAGCCGGTCCCGTCGCTCTTCTGGACGCTTCCCTTTGTGCTGCTCCTGCTCTCGATCGCTGTCTTTCCGCTGATTCCCGCGCTGCACCGGTGGTGGGATCGGAACTCAAGCAAGCTGGCCGTGGCCGTCGGGCTGGGCCTCGTTACGTGCCTTTATTACGCCTTGCGCGGCTATGGCTTTCATCACTCGGAGCCGGGAGCCCGGGCGGTCCTGAGCGTCCTCGATCACGCCGTCCGGATCGATTACGTTCCCTTCATCGTTCTCCTCTTCAGTCTCTACACGATCAGCGGCGGCATCCACGTCCGGGGGGACATCCCCGCTCATCCGCTGACGAACGTGCTCCTCCTGGGGATAGGGACGTTAATCGCCAGCTTCGTCGGGACGACCGGCGCCTCCATGCTCCTCATCCGGCCCTTGCTTCAGATCAACACCGAGCGGCGCCACGTCAAGCACACGGTCGTCTTTTTCATCTTTCTCGTCAGCAATATCGGCGGGTCACTCCTGCCCGTCGGCGATCCGCCGCTCTTTCTCGGCTACCTGCGCGGCGTGCCGTTCCTCTGGACGCTCCATCTGGCCCCCGAGTGGCTGTTTTGCTCCGCCGTCGTCCTCACGGTTTACTGGGTCATTGATCACTCCCTCTATCTCCGCGAGCCCAGGCGGGCGGTGGCCGAGGACGAGCGCCGGCGCGAGCCGATCCGCGTTGAGGGCGCCTTCAATCTTGCCCTGCTGGTCGGCGTCGTCCTGGCCGTCGGCCTGCTCGTGCCCGGCCGGCCGTTACCGGGGACCTCCTGGGTGGTGCCTGCCATCTACTTGCGGGAAGGGGTCCAGCTCGGGCTGGCGGCCGTCTCGCTTCGCGTCACGTCGGGCTCGATCCGCCGGGCCAACGCCTTCACCTTTCATCCCATCTCGGAGGTGGCCTGCCTCTTCATCGGCATTTTCGTGACGATGCAGGCGCCGATCGAGATTCTGAGAGCCCGAGGGGCCGATTTGGGGGTCGTCGACCCGCTGCGCTATTTCTGGGCGACCGGCCTCCTTTCGAGCTTTCTCGACAACGCCCCGACCTACGTCGTCTTCTTTGAGTTGGCCGGGAGCGTCACGCCGGCGGAGCTGGAGGTTGGCATCCTCAGGGGGCTCCACACGGGCACGGGCGTTATCTCCGTCCCCTTGCTGAAGGCGATCTCCTGTGGCGCCGTGTTCATGGGGGCCATGACCTATATCGGCAACGGCCCGAATTTTATGGTCAAGGCGATCGCCGAGCAGGCTGGAATCCGCATGCCGACGTTCTTCGGTTACCTCGGCTACAGCCTCATGATGCTCGGCCCCGTTTTCGTCCTCGTCTCGCTGATCTTTTTCGTCTGATCCCGCCCCTGGAATGAATGGCCGCCAGGCGGGGCGCTCCGGAAACCGAACGCATGCACGATTGTCAACGGACCGAACGGGAATCTCAGGCCACGGGGCGGCGATGCCTCATCCTGATGATGAAGGCCCCGACGCCAGGGCGGGTCAAAACGCGCCTGGCGAAAACGATCGGCCCCGAGGCGGCGGCCCGCCTCTATCGCGCCTTCGTCGAGCGCCTCGCGCGGGAGTTGTTGGCGGCGCCGGGTCGGTCCTGGACTCCCGCCGTCGCCTTCGATCCGCCCGAAGCTGAGGCGGCCTTGCAGGCATGGTTGCGGCCCATCCTGCCGCCGGAGGTGGCCTTCTGGCCGCAGGGTCCGGGGGACCTGGGAGATCGCCTGCGCGGGGCGTTCGAGCGAGCCTTCGCTGCGGGGGCTCGCGCCGTCCTGGCCCTGGGGGCCGATTGCCTCGAAATCACGCCCGAGGAACTCCAAGCCGGCTTCGGAGCGCTGGAGAAGTTTCCGGTCCTGCTCGGCCCGGCCGAAGACGGCGGCTATTGGACTCTCGGGCTCGCCGGCCCCTATTACGATCTTCTTCGTGATATGCCCTGGAGCAGCCCCGATCTGGCTGAGTCGACCCGCCGCCGAGCCCGCCAGTTGGACCTTCCCCTGGCCGAGCTTCCCCCCAAACGGGACGTGGATGAGGCCGAAGACCTCGAACGGCTGCCCGAGGCGCTCAAGCGCCTGATCGGGCTCCGGCCGTCGGATTAGGTCGAACGCCCGGACCGACGGCGGCGGCGAGCGGCCGTGGCCCGACCCGCGCCAAGCCGACGCCGGGAGCCAACGCGCCGGGCGGCGTCGGCCTTGAGCAGTCGCTCGTTCACCGAATCGGATTCGGAGGCCCCATGGGAGCCCCGATCGTACCCCAGGCTCGCTCGCAGGCGCTCGACCGTTCGGGAGTAATGGATGTGGCAGATGGCGGCGGCCAGGGCATCGGCGGCGTGATCCGAAGCGGGAAGCTCCTTAAGACCGAGCAGAACGCGCACCATCGCTCGAATCTGATCTTTTCCGGCGCGTCCGTGCCCGACGAGCGCCAGTTTCACGCGCGGCGGACTGTATTCGGCCAGAGCCCGGCCCTCGGCGGCCGCCGCCAGAATCGCCACGCCGCGCGCCTGGGCCACCGCCACGGCCGTCCGGGCGTTGGCGGCGAAGAAAAGCTCCTCGACGGCGATCTCGTCGGGCCGGTGGCGACCGATCAGCCGTCGCAACCCGGCGTGGATGGCCGCCAAACGATCGGCCAGGCTTTGGGAGCGATCCGTCCGGAGCGCGCCATGGGCGACGTGTCGGAGCGCTCCGGTCGATTCATCGTAATCGACCAGGCCATAGCCCACGTCGGCCAGGCCGGGGTCGATGCCCAGAACGCGCACGGGATCATCTCTTGCGGGGGCCGGGCCGGAGGGGGAGAGCGCCGCCGGAGATCAACTCATTTGCTCGATCAACGAGGCGTCCATGTCGAAGTTGGCCGCGACGGACTGAACGTCGTCGTGATCCTCAAGCGTCTGGACCAGCCGCAGCAGCTTTTCGGCCTCCTTGCCCTCGACGCGGACGGTGCTTTTCGGGACCCAATCGAGTTTGGCCGACTGGACGTGGAGCCCCCGCGTCTCCAGCGCCCGGCGGACCTGCGGTATCGTCTCCGGGGTCGAAGTGAATTGAAGCAGGTCGTCGGCCGCCTCGTAATCCTCGGCCCCGGCCTCAAGGGCCGCCTCCATGGCTTGCTCTTCGGTCAGGCCTCTCCGGTCGGCCAGGATGACCCCCTTGCGCTCAAAGTTCCAGGCGACGCACCCGGACTCGCCGAGGCTGCCGCCGTACTTGGCGAAGATGTGGCGGATCTCAGGCATCGTTCGGTTGCGGTTGTCCGTCGTGCCGAGAATCATGAGGGCCACGCCGGCGGGGCCATAGCCTTCCAGCGTAAAATCCTCAAACGTCTCGCCCTCGATCTCGCCCGTGCCCTTCTTGATCGCGCGCTCAATGTTGTCCTTGGGCATGTTGGCGTCGCGGGCGGCCTGGACGGCCGCGCGCAGGCGCGGGTTCCCCTCGACGTCGCCGCCGCCGGTTCGGGCCGCCACCATGATCTCGCGCAAGAGGCGCGTGAAGAGGCGGCCTCGTTTGGCGTCCACGGCCGCCTTTTTATGACGGATCGAGTGCCACTTCGAATGACCCGACATGTTGTGCCCGAGGCCCGTGAGGCCGAAGCTTGTGGTCCCGTCGTCCCGGATCAGAGCCGTCCCCGCTCGACGCCCTCCCAATTGGTGATGTCGTCGTCGGTCCCTTCGCTGCGATCGGGGCCCTTGGAAAGTAGATCATAATCCAGGCCGTGTTCGCCCGGATAGCGATAAATGAACGGTTCCCCCCATCCGTCCACCGGCAGCTTTTCCATGTATTGATTCCAATCGTTCTCCTCGACGTCGTTCGGCCGCACGACGAGGGCCTGAAGCCCTTCGCCGGTCGAGGGGAATCGACCGACCTCAATCTCAAAGGTCTGGAGGGCCGTCCGGATGGCCGCCATCTGGGATTGCGTCGCGCCGATGCGGGCCTTTTTGCTCCGGCCCACCAGGCGGGGCCCCACGATGCTGGCAAGGATACCGATAATGAGGACGACGAGAATGATCTCCAGGAACGTGAAACCGTCGTTCCTGGAACGTTGCCTTGGGAATCGTGCCCGCATGCTGAATAGCCCCGAGAGGTCGAGGTCGGCGTCGCCGGGCGAGGCGGCGCGGTCCCCTGACACGGCCTCGGGACAAAAAGTGTACCCGGCGGCGGGGCAGGGCGCAAGTCGGGCCGAGCCGGCCGGCCTAGCGACGGGTTTCAGGAAAAGGCTCTTCCTTGACGAGCTTGGTCAGGTATTTGACGAGGTTCTGCTTGTTCAA
Organism: uncultured Candidatus Sumerlaeota bacterium; assembly: GCA_964463045.1. Lineage (GTDB taxonomy): Bacteria > Sumerlaeota > Sumerlaeia > MVZB01 > JAJFLK01 > CAYXAU01. The sequence goes on from CAYXAU010000001.1 coordinate 332,702, forward strand.
ATCCCCTTCGAGCTCGCGCTTGACCTTGCGATGGGCGTGGATGATGGAGGTGTGATCCCGGCCACCGAACTTGCGCGCGATCTCGGGATACGACATCTCGGTCATCTCCCGGGCCAGAAAGGCGGCGTATTGCCGGGGAACCGTGAACTTGCGGGACCGATTCCCACCGATGAGGTCATGAATGTTGATATCAAAGAACTTACAGACGACGAGTTGAATCTTCTCCACGCTGATCTTGAGCGGCTCCTCGCCGGAAAAGAACTCGACGAGCAGCTTGCGGGCCGTTTCGATCGACGGGGTGTCCCCTCGGACGGAACAATGGGCCGAGAGCTTCTTGAGCGCCCCCTCCAGTTTACGGATGTTCGTCCGGATGCGCTCGGCCATGTAAATGGCCGTCTCGGCGTTGAGCGTGAGCCCCAGGTCCTGAGCCTTGCGTTGTAGAATCGCGACTCGCGTTTCGAGATCCGGCGGCTGGATGTCGACGATCAGGCCGGCCTCGAACCGCGACCGGAGCCGCTCCTCCAGCTCCGTCAACTCCTTCGGCGGGTGATCGGAGGAGATGACGATCTTCTTCCCCGCATCGAAGAGGGCGTTAAACGTGTGGAAGAACTCAATCTGAGAGCGCTCGGCCCCGGCGAAGAACTGAACGTCGTCGATCAGCAGCAGGTCCACCGAACGGAAACAGTTGCGGAACTGCGTCGGCTCCTTCCGGCGAATGGCCTCAATGAAGGCGTTCATGAAGACCTCGGAGGAGACGTAGAGGACGTTGCGGCGCGGGCCGATGGCCAGCATCTGCTGGCCGATGGCGTGCATGAGGTGAGTCTTGCCGAGCCCCGCCCCGCCGTAGAGGAACAACGGGTTATAGGCGCGGGATTCCGGGTCGGCCACCGCCTGAGCCGCCGCATAGGCGAACCGGTTGGATTCCCCGACGACGAAACTTTCAAACGTGTAGCTCGGGTTGAGCCGCGTCGACGGCAGAGCCGGGCCCATCGGTTGAAGGCGACCCGCCACAGGGCGCTCGGGCGTCGGGAAAAGCCCATTGACCTCCTCAGCCGACACGAGCGCCGCGTCCTCCCCCTCGCCGGATTCCACTTCGAACGTCAGGTAGACCTCCCGACCGGCCTGATGGCCGAAGGCCTGTTCGATCTCGTCCAGGTAATTCGAGGCCACCCAGTTGCGGAAGTAGATGCTGGGGACGATCAGCCGGAGCTCCCCGTCGGCGTAATCGCCGACCCGAAGGGGTTCGATCCAGGTGGAAAAGGATTCGGCGTCAATGTGTTGCCGCAGCGCTTTGAGCGTCCGCTCCCACAGCGCCGCCGGAGACGAAAGGGTGGTCATGGCCACGCGTCCTTCTGGGTGCGTCCGGAGATGAAAATCGGCTCGGGCGGGACCGCCGCCCCGACGGCCACCGTCCTAAGGGTCTGGCCGGGGTCGGAGATTCGATAACTTGAAGCGCACTGGCCCCGGCCCCTTGAGCGCGTCTGAAAATCGACGTGAAAAACCCTGTTATCCTACGAGCGAGCTCAGCCCCGAAGGTATACGCCTTTGAACGGAAAAATCGAGCCTTTTTTTCCGCCGCCGGCCGCCGTCAAATCCGCTTGCCGCCTCGCCGCGCCTCTCCTCATAATACGGTGCGCGGGGCCGGTCTCCGGGACGGTGCCGCGCGCGGCTTCCGCCCTCCGACGGGCTGGTGTAGCTCAACGGTAGAGCACTCGCCTTGTAAGCGAGCGGTTGGGGGTTCGATTCCCTCCACCAGCTCCAGCGGGTCTGGCCCGGCCGGGATCGGGCGGCCAGGGATCGTCGAAGCGTCGTGGAGGGGTGCCCGAGTGGTTAAAGGGGACGGGCTGTAAACCCGTTGACGTAACGTCTACATAGGTTCGAATCCTATCCCCTCCACCAACGATCCGCTTCCGCCGGGGCCCAGGGGCGAGGGAGGCGCCGGGCGCCTCCGGAATTTCATTGCACGAGTCGGGGTCGAACGGCCCTTCCCGCGTTCATCGTGGCTTCGGGGGCCCGGACGAGCGTGGTCTCCGGGTCCAACCCTTCCAGCACCTCGAACTCGAGATCGCTCCGCAAGCCCAGCCGGACCGGACAGGGGCGGAGCTTGCCCCCCTCGATCGCCAGCACGTAAAAGCCCCCTTGAGGGTCCTGAAGGACGGAGAATCGGGGAACAATCAGGGCGTCTTTCTTCCCGCCCGTGATGAAGCGGGCATGAAGCCGATAGCCGATCCCCAGCGTCTCGGGGACTTCCTCCAATTCCACGATGGCGTTGACCCGCTGTTCCTCCACGCCGAGCGAGGAAAGCTTGGTAAAGCCTTGCGGCTCAATGCGCTTCACACGACCGCTGAGCCTGAGTCCCCCCGCCGGGGACTCCAGCTCCACCTCCCCTCCGGCGGCCAGCCTGAGCGCATCCTCCGTCAGGATGTCGGCGATGACCTCAAGTTGGGCGGGATCCCCCAGGAGCATCAACTCGGCCCCCTCGGGCAGCGGCCGCTCTCCTCTCTCGTAACGTTCGAGAACGACGCCGTCGATGGGCGAGACGACCACGGCCAGGTCCAGATCATGGCGGGCGCGAGCCAGTTGGGCGCGGGCCTGATCGAGCCGGGCCAACAGCTCGCTCCGCTCCAGGCGCTTGCGAGCGATCGTCTCCCGCACGCGGCGGATCGCCAGCCGGTTGGCTTCGAGGAGGGCATGTTGGGCGCGCTCTTCGGCCTGCGTGCGGTCCAGGCTCAGGCGGGCCGTCTCGGCCTCCAGACGCGCGTCATCGAGGCGGTTGGGGGGCAACGTGCCGTCCTGGACCAGCCGCCGGGCGCGGTCCAGCTCTTTGTCGGCGTAGCTCAGGCGCTGTTCGGCCTCCTGGACGCGGGCCCGGGCGGCCGCCAGCGACTGCTCGCCGTTGTGGGCCATCGCCTCGGCTTCGGCCAGTTCAGTCAACTCCAGAGTGTCGTCGTCCTTGACCGCCAGCAGGGAATCCAGCGCGGCGACGACGGCCTCGGCTTCTCGGACCGCCGCTTCCAGCGGTTCGCGGTCGAAAGCGACCAAGTCCTGCCCCTTGGAGACGCGATCGCCCGGCTCGAAGTCGATCCGCCCGATGCGTCCGGAGACTTGGAGAGCGATCTTCCACGTGTCCTCCAGCCGCGTTCGGGCCGGCTCGCGAAACGACTGACGAATCGGCCCCCGACGGGGTTGGATCGCCTCGATCTCCGGGGCACGATCCATCAAGGCGAGGCTCCCGGCGGCCACCAGCACGATCCCGGCTCCGATCCAGATGATCTGACGGCGTTGGAGGGGCATCCTGACCAATTCACTCCCCGATCTTGAGAGCATCGAGCCAGGCGATCCGCCGCACCTGGAGGAGGGAAACCACTTGGGCGAAGGCGACGAAGCCGATCAGGATAAGCGCCGCCTGGAGCAGTCGCCATGCGTGAATCACGACCGGAAATCGATAAAGCTCGGTGTCGTACGCCCTGGCCAGCAGATGGGAAAGGCCGATCCCCCCGATCAGGCCCAACCCCACCCCCAACGCGCTCAGGATCAACTGCTCCCCCCGCAGGATCGCCGCCACTTCCCCGGGACCATAGCCGAGGACGCGAAGCGTCCCGACCTCGCGCTCGCGTTCGCTCAAGGAAACGAGCGAGGTGTTGACGACGCTGCCGAAACCGATCAGCCCGGCAAAAAAGACCATGATCGTCAGCATGACGCCCATGTTTCTGCCGAAAGTCTCCTGCATCTGTTCGAGGGCTCGCAGCCGCCGGGCGACGCCGACGACCGTCGGGTGCTCCTTGATCTCGGCGTAGGTGGCCCTCAGGTCCTGCTTGTCGTAAGTCGAACCGAGCAAGGCGTTGGCCGCCCATTCCTCCCCGATCAGGCGGCTCAGATACTGCAAGTCGGCGTAGGCCCCCAGCCCCAGGAAAGTCGGGACCACCGCCACCACCGGGGCGCGCACTTCGCGGCGCTGCCCGATCAACGGCCGCAACGTCAGCACGTCCCCGACGCGCACCCCAAGCAGCCGGGCCACCTTGTCGGCCAGCACGAGCCCTTCCGGCGGAATGGTGATCGGGCGGCCATCTCCATCGAGCGGCGTGTAGAGCCGGTTTCCCCGCGGCAGGCCGACGACCCCCAACCGCTTCGTGCGCGAGCCGTAAGAAAGCCGCGCCGGGACGTTAAGCTGCGGCTCGACGAGCGAGACTCCGGCCAGGGCCCCGAACTCGGCGGGGGCCCGCGGACCGGCGGGATCGCGCAGGGCGATCGTCAACTCCTGCCGGGAGACCGCGCGAAACTCGTAATCCATCAGATAGTCGAGGCTGTCGACCATGCCGAACGTCATGACGATGATCGAGCCGGAGACGGCCACGGCGAACACGTTGACGCCGCTCCGGAACGGGTTGCGGAAGATGGAGCGCAAGACAAGCCGCCAGCGGAAGGATAATCGCTCCCAAACGATGCCGACGCCTTCGAGCCAGACGTGGCTGCCCCGTTCCGGCGGCGGCGGCCGCATGGCCAGCGCCGGATGCAGCCGAGCGGCGCGGCGGGCGGCCCGGACCGTCCCCGCCCCGGCGAACAGTAAACTCGTGGCCATGCCCAGAAGATGGAGATCGGCGTGGAAGTGAGCCTCGAAGCGCGGCAACGCATAGAACTGACGATACAAGCCGATCATCAGCGGCTGGAGCCACACCGCGAGCGCCGAGCCGGCCAGCCCCCCGAACAACCCGATGGCGAGCCCGAAGGCCAGAAAGTGCCCGGCGAGGGCGGCCGGGGAGTAGCCCACGGCGCGCAACGTGCCGATGATCGCGCGCTGCTGGGCCACGATCCGGCCGGCGAGCACGTTGAGAATCAACATGGCCACGCCGAGGAACACCGCCGGCTGAATGAAGGATGAAACCTTCAGACCGCGCAGTTCATCGTTAAGAAACCGGACCGAGGGCTGGTCGATCATCGCCGTCGCCTGGAGCACGCCCCAGGGGTCGTAAAGGTCCTCCAGGAGTTCCAACGTCCGGGCGAGCGCCGCCGGCGACGCGTCGAAGACGCGACCGAGGATCTGATTGTAAGCCCCCTCCAGATCGCAGGCCCGCTGGAGAAACTCCTCGGGCATGAACAAGACGCCGAACCGGGCCGGATCGGGCGCGAAGCCTCCCCCGGCCGGGATGACATAAACGAACTCCGGCGACATCACGGTGCCGACGACGAGAACTTCGTGCTGTTGATCGAGCAGGAGCACCTTCAGGCGGTCGCCCGGCTCCAGCCGATTGGCCGCCGCGAAGGCGTGATCGAGGAGGGCCTCGCGCTCGTCCGGCCCCGAAAACCATGCCCCGGATCGCAGCAGGACGTCGTTCAACACCGGCCGCCGATCCGGCGGCAGCGAGAGCACGAGCCCCGTCAGGGGCTCCTCCGCCCCGTCGAGATCCAGAAGCGTCGCCATCGAAACCCGCCCGTGCGCCTCTCGAATCTGCGGCAGCCCGGCCGCGAGTTCTGGCGCCGATTCCGGCGCCCGCTTCAGGTCGATGATGAAATCGCCCAGACGTTGATCCCGGTAGTAAGCCGCGCGCGCGGCGTCCAGATCCCGATAAACCGACGCCATCAGGATCAACGAGCCCACGCCGACCATGACGATCGCCGCGAGGACCAGGACCGAAATCTTCCGGCGGTTCAGGTCGCGCAGCAGTTTGCGCTTCAAGGGCGAGAGCTTCCAGAGAGGCCTCACCAGGCAATCTCCTCCGGAGCCAGCGGATGGCGATTGGCGACGACGGATTCGACCACGCCGTCCCGGATCGTGGCCACCCGATCGCCGATCCGCGTCAGCGCGCTGTTGTGCGTGATCAGGACGATCGTCTGACCCAGTTCCCGTTTGATGCGGACCATCAGCCCGAGGACCTGTTTGCCGGTCGTGATGTCGAGCGCGCCGGTCGGCTCGTCGCACAGCATCAACTGGGGCCGCTTGGCGAGCGCCCGGGCCAGCGAGACCCGCTGCTGCTCGCCGCCGCTCAACTGGGAGGGAAAATGATCGGCCCGCTCGGCCAGATCGACGAGCTTGAGGGCCTCCATCGGATCGACGGGGCCCTCCACCAACTCCGTGGCTACTTGGACGTTTTCCAGCGCCGTGAGCGTGGGGACCAGGTTATAGAACTGGAAGACGAAGCCGACGCAGCGGCGACGATAACGGGTCAGCTCGGCGTCGGAGGCCTGAGCCAGGTCCGCATCGCCGAACTGGATCCGTCCGGAGGTCGGGCGATCCATCCCGCCGAGCAGGTTGAGGAGGGTTGACTTGCCGGAACCGCTGGGGCCGACAACGACCAGGAACTCCCCCCGGAACAGATCGAGCGTGGCCCGGCGGACGGCGGGCACCGTCACCTCCCCCATCCGATAGATTCGACTGACCTCGCGCACGGCCAGAATCGTCGGGCGCCGATCGGCTTCCGACGGCGGGGGGCCGGCCTCAGAATCGGACTCAAGTTGGGAAGGAAGCGTCATCGAGAAGATGAGCTCAGGATAGCCGGGCCCGGCGCGAACCTCAACGCGATAGCCGCGGCCAGAACCGCCCCGTCCGCCGCATGTAGGCGCGATAATCCTCCCCGAAGTGAGCGATCAGATTGGCCTCCTCGCTCGGAACGCGAACCGCGACGAAGATCACCCCGAGAAGGCCGAAGAGGGCCGGGATCACGTTCGCCATCACTAGGGCCAAGGCTAACCAGAGCCCCACGCCGACGACGTAGAGGGGATGTCGGACCCAGCGGTAAGGCCCCGTCGTGACCAGGGAGTGATCGGGCCGTGTCGCGGCCGTCGGGGTGATGTTCTCTCCCAACGCCCGGAGCGTCGCCAGGAGAGCCGGGAGAAGGAGCAGACCCGAAGCCACGCCCAGCCAGCGCAGCCACACAGGTAGCGCCAGCCGCCCCCAAACGACCCAGGCGGGATTGATCGCATAGGCCGGGATGGAAAGCGCAACCACGGCCGTCGCGACGCGCACCAAGGCGAGCCCTCGCCCGCCGGATAAGGAGCCGCTCCTATTGACCACGTCGGCACGACGCTGGGCGCGACGCGCCTTGAGACGGTAGGCGAGGCTGATGAAGAGGGCCCCAAAGAAGACGACGGCGGCGGCCAGACGGAAGAGGAATTCTGAGGTCAAGTTCATCGAAACAATTCTGGGCGCAGGAATTGTAGCATAGGCTACAATCTTCCGACAAGATTTTGTCTCTGACTGGATCGCCCGGCGCTCAGGCGCCACCTCATGCGCTTTTGACTTGCGCCCCTTGGCCATTCACGGCATTATCGCCTTTACAAGGCCTTTACAAGTCGTTCTCACGCCAGTTCCTCTGATTCGAACTCATCGGGATAAAGGCCTATGATGGTCGGCCCTGTCTGGATCCGGAATTTACAGGAGAGGTAAAAATGTCCGGCAGGCTCGCGCCCTACCCCGCTTCCCCCCGCTGCCTCGGCCTTCATGAGTTCGGCCGCCCCGGCGAGGTCCCCGAGACCATGCGCGCCTGGGTCATCCGCGCCGAACGGTTCGGTCCACCCCTTGAGGCCTTCCAGGAAGAGACGGTGCCGGTCCCGGCGCTCGGCGACGATGAAGTCCTGATCCGCGTCGCGGCCGCCGGCGTCAATTATAACGGCATCTGGGCGGGCCTCGGCCAGCCGGTCAGCGTGCTCAATATCCATGGCGGCGACTATCACGTGGCCGGCTCCGACGCCTCCGGCGTCGTCTGGGCCGTCGGCCGCAACGTCAACTCCTGGAAGCCCGGCGACGCCGTCATCGCTCACTGCAATTGGGAGGACCCCGCCCATGGCCGCCGGACGCGCGACCGGGGCGACTTCCTGAGTTATGACCCGATGGCGAGCCCGCATTGCCGGATCTGGGGCTACGAGACTTCGGACGGCTCCTTCGCTCAGTTCTGCAAGGTCCAGGCCCAGCAGGTGCTTCCCAAGCCCGCTCACATGAGCTGGGAGCTGGCTTCCTGCTACGCCCTCACGTATTTCACGGCTTACCGGATGCTCGTGACCCAAGGGCAGATCCGACCCGGCGAGGTGGCCTTGGTCTGGGGCGGGGCGGGAGGGCTCGGCAGCTTCGCGGTCCAGATTTGCCGAGAGCTGGGCGTCCAAGCGATCGCCGTCGTCTCTTCAGCCGAGAAGGGGGCCAAGTGCCTGGAACTCGGGGCCGTGGGGTTCATCAACCGGAGCGACTTCCCGAACCTGCCTTATCGGGAAGGCGAGACGGCCGAGCAAACCGAGGCCCGGCTCAAGGACACGCGGGCGATGGGGCGTCGGATCTGGGACATCCTCGGCGAGCGCCGTTCGCCGGACCTGGTCTTCGAGCATTCGGGGCAGGAGACTTTCGCCGCCTCCGTCTTTCTTTGCGCCCGATTCGGGCGCGTCGTCATTTGCGGCGCGACGAGCGGTTACAACCTCAAGTTCGACGTCCGCTATCTCTGGATGATGCAGAAGCGCATCATCGGCTCGCATTTCGCCAACGCCCTGGACGCCCTGCGCGCCAACACGCTGGTCGAGGCCGGACGCATCCGACCCTATCTCTCCCGCGTCTATCCCTTCGATCAGATCCCGCAGGCGCACCAGGACATGTACGAGAATCGACACGTCGGCAACATGGCTTGTCTGGTAATGGCCCCGCGGCCGGGCCTGACGACGATCCAGGACCTCATGGGCTGACCCCCCGAGGGCCGAGCGCTGCGCTTGAGGCTGATCCGGGGGCGGGGTGTCCGCCGCGCGTCCGCGGCGGTTTTCTCAGAATTCGGGGCGGGCGACGACGCGACCGTTCATCACGACGGCTTGGACGTGCGACGTGAACTCGAAGGGGTCGCCGTCGAAAAGCGCGACGTCGCCATCCTTACCCGGTTCGAGGGAGCCGACGCGATCGTCAACCCCGAGGATCCGGGCGGCGTCGATCGTGATGGCCGCCAGGGCCCGGTCCGGGCCGAGCCCGTTGGCCATCGCCACGGCGGCCTCCAGCGTGACGACGCGCGTCTTGGGAACATAGCTTTCAAAGCCCGATTGAATCGCGATGGGGATGCCGACCTCCGCCAGCAACGCGGCGTTTTCCATGGTCGTGTTGAGCGTCTCCGGCCCGGCCAGCCGCTGCATCGTCGGGTGGACGATCACGGGGACGCCGGCGTTGAGGATTTCGTCGCGGACCAGGTACCCCTCGGTGGCCGCGTCGAGCAGGAGCTTGAGCCCGAACTCCCGCCCGATCCGGAGCGCCGTCAGAATGTCATCCTCGCGATGAGCGGTGAATAAGGCCGGGACGTCGCCCCGAACCACTGCCGCGAGGGCTTCCTTTTTCAGATCGCGGTCAGGCGGTTTGCGCGCCTCCTCGGCGGGCTCGCCAGCCTCGCGCCGCTTCTCGTCGTAGGCGCGGGCCTCGGCCAGCGCTCGCCGAATGAGGGCCGCCGTCGCCATCCGCGTGGCCGGCGGCTTGTCCTTCGGGCGATAGGCGGCTTTGGGCGCCTCCCCGAGGGTGAAAACCACCGCCGAGGGGAACCTAAGCGTCATCTCCTCGACCGTCCGACCGGAAGTCTTGAAGACGCCGGCCTGGCCGCCGATGGGGTTCATCCGCCCCGGCCCGCTCTGGATGACCGTCACGCCGAATCGAAGCAGGTAATCCAGCAACGGCTCGGCGGGGTTGAACCCGTCGATCGCTCGCAGATCGGCTTGATTCGGATCCGTCGGCTCGTCCTCATCCTGGTCGGCGGGGACGTTATACTGGCCCGCCAGGCCGACGACCGAATGGGCGTCGATCAAACCCGGAGTGACGACCGGGGCGGCCAGGCGTTCCCAGTCCCGCGGGACGCGGACGCGGGCCACGGGGCCGACTTCAATGATCCGGCCCTCGTCAATGAGGACCACGCCCGGGCGCAACGTCCCGGCGGGCCCCATCGTGTGAACCACGTCTCCCTCGACGACCAGCCGCTGGGGCCAGACGGGAGCGGCGCTTAAAGCCAGGGCGCCGGCAAGAACCCACCGCCGTGAAGCCGGCCCGATCATGGCGCCCCTTCAAGCGTAGGATAACGCTCCCCGACGTCGAACCCCCCGGTGGCAAATCGACGATCGGCGGGGCGGGCACGATCGAAAACCTGCTCGCCGTCGATGTACGTCTCCAGAACCTGAGTCCGAACGCTGAAGGGAGGGCCCGAGAGGACGACGAGATCGGCGTCCTTGCCGGGCTCGATCGAGCCGATCCGGTCGGCGAGGTCCATCATTTCAGCCGCGTGGAGCGTCAAAGCTCGCAAGGCGCCCTGCTCCGACATCCCGGCGCGGACGGCGAGGGCGGCCTCCCGCAGCAGGAAACGCGAATTGACGACGTTATCGTCGCTGTGGAAGGCCACCTTGACGCCGGCCCGCTCCAAGGCCGCCGCGTTGTCCATTCGGAGCTGGACGGCTTCGAGTTTTCCCCCGGGGGACTCCGTCACGATGATCGAGCAGGGGGCGTTTCGACGGGCGATTTCCTCGGCGACCAGGTGACCCTCGCTCACGTGTTGCAGGACGATCTTGAAGCCGAATTCGTCGGCCAGACGAAGCGCCGTCAGGATGTCATCCGCCCGATGGGTATGAAAGTGGACCGTGCGTTGGCCCTTCAGGATCTCAACCACCGGCTCCAGGTCGAGGTTCCGGTCCGGACGTTGGAGGCCGGTCTTCCCCTCGCCCACGGCGCGTTCGTAGGTTTCCCAGGCCCGCACGTAATCCTGAGCCTTGATGAAGATCGAGCGTTGAAGCGCGGCGACTTTCATGCGCGTGGCCGGGGCGCGACCCCGGGGGCCGTGGGAGCGCTTCGGATTCTCCCCATTGGCCATCTTCATCCCCCCCTGGACGCCTTCTTTGTGGATCAACATCTCCTCGATTGTCTTGCCGCGCAGTTTGACATAAGCCGTCTGCCCCCCCATGACGTTCGCGCTGCCGGGCATGATGTTGGCCGTCGTCACGCCGCCGGCCACGGCCATCCGGATACCGGGGTCCCCCGGCCAGATGGCGTCGAGCGCCCGCAGCCCGCTTTGGATCGGATCGGTGGCTTCGTTGCCGTCGGCGTGGGCCTCGACGTCCGGACGGGGGGAAATGCCGACGTGAGAGTGCGTATCGACGATGCCGGGCATGATGACCCGGCCGCGCATGTCCCGGACCGTCGCCCCGGCCGGGGGCTCGATCTCGGCCGAAGCTCCGACGGCGACGATCTTCCCTCCTTGGACGAGGATCGTCCCCTCCTCCAACGTCCCCCGCGCGATCGTGATGACGCGGGCCCCTCGGAGCGCCAAGAGGGGGGCTTCCGGCTCCTGAGGCGCTGAGACGCGGCCGAGGGCCAGGAACGCCGCCAGCGCCGCGCCCAGACTCCTCGGCGACCGCAACGCCCTCAAGCCGGCTCCCCTGGAGCGGCGATGTCCCCGATCGGTCATGAGTCTCCCCTCGCCCGCAGGCGCCACCGGCCGGAGCCGAGGTCCCGGCGGCTCGCGCACGCGAAGCTCTCTCGGCGCGAGATTGTAAGCCCCCGGATTCCAAAGACCAAGCCGCAAGTTCTCGCCGGCGGCGGGCGCGCAGCCGGCGGCGGGACCAAACCCGGCCATCCCGGCCGAGGGTCATCATGCCGGAGCGGGTGGGCCCTCGGCCGCGCGCCGGGCGGCGCGGCGTGATCCTCTTGACGCGAGGGGGCCCTCCCCTTTAGATAGAGCGGTTTTTTGTTTACTGGAGGATTCGACCTCGGACAAGGCCGTGCGGAGGCCGCAGGAAGCCGCTGACAGCCGGACGCGAGGAGGCCTCTCCCTGATGACCGCCATGATCGAATCGATCAACCTGACCAAGCACTTCGGCTCGATCAAGGCCGTCGAAGACCTCACGTTCCAGGTGGAAAAGGGGGAAGTGCTCGGCTTCCTGGGCCCGAACGGGGCCGGCAAGTCAACGACGATGAAAATGTTGACCTGCTTCGTCGCGCCCACGTCCGGGACGGCCAAGGTCCGCGGTCACGACATCCTGCAGGAGCCGATGGCCGTCCGGCAGGTGGTCGGCTATCTGCCCGAGAGCGCCCCCGCCTATTCCGAAATGTCCCCTCTGGGGTTTCTTCAGTTCGTCGCCCGGGTGCGCGGCTACTCGGGGCGTGAGCTTCGCTCGGCCGTCGATCGCATCCTGACGACCTGCGCCCTCGAAGAGGTTCGCCATCAACCCTTTGAGACGCTCTCGAAGGGCTATAAGCGCCGCGTCTGCCTGGCCCAGGCTCTGATTCATGATCCGGAAGTCCTGATCATGGACGAGCCGACTGACGGCCTGGACCCCAATCAGAAGCACGAGGTCCGCCAGCTCATCAAGCGCATGGCCGGCGGCAAGGTCATCATCCTGTCGACGCACATCCTGGAGGAAGTCGACGCCGTCTGCACCCGGGCCGTGATCATCGCTCACGGGCGGCTGGTGGCCGACGGCAAGCCCGATGAGCTCAAGCAACGCTCACGCCACCACGGCGCCGTCACCCTGACGCTCAAGGGGGGGGACAAATCCACCGTCGAGGCCGCCCTGATCCAGGTCCGCCACGTCAAGCGCGTCGAGTGGCTGGACGGGACCAGCGGAGGCTCCCTGCGGCTCAAGGTCTATCCCGAGCACGCCCGGACGATCGCCCCCGAGGTGGCCCAGATGCTGCGGCAGCGCGGCTGGGAAGTCGATCAGCTCGTGGTCGAGGAGGGCCACCTGGACGAAGTGTTTCGGCAGCTCACGCAGGCCGAGCACGCTCCGGCGGGGGAACGGTCATGAGAAATACTCTGGCCATCTGCCGGCGGGAACTTCAGGGGTATTTCGCCACCCCCGTCGCCTACGTTTTCATCGCCATCTTCCTCTTCCTGACCGGTCTGTTCACTTTCTCGCTCGGTGGGTTCTACGAAGCTCGGCAGGCCAATTTGCGGGCGTTCTTCGATTGGCACCCCTGGCTTTATCTATTCCTCGTGCCGGCGGTCTCGATGCGCCTCTGGGCCGAGGAGCGCAAGAGCGGCACGATCGAGCTCCTGTTGACGTTGCCGGTCTCGCTCGCCCAAGCCGTCGTCGGCAAGTTTCTGGCCGCGTGGGTCTTCATCGGCGTCGCCCTCGCGCTCACGTTTCCGATGGTGTTGACGGTGGCCTTTCTGGGGAGCCCGGATTACGGGGTGATCGGGGCCAGTTACGTCGGGTCGCTCCTGATGGCGGGGGCGTATCTGGCCATCGGCTGCTGCGTCTCGGCCCTGACGAAGAATCAGGTCATCAGCTTCATCATCTCCGTCGTCATCTGTTTCTTGTTCCTCCTTTCGGGCTTCCCCGTCGTGATCGATTGGTTCGGCGCGTGGGCCCCGCAATTCCTGATCGACGCCGTCAACGCCGTCAGTTTCTCGGTCCACTACACCTCGATTGAACGGGGGGTCATCGAGCTCAAGGACCTCGTCTTCTTCGTCTCCCTGATCATGGGCTGGCTTTACGCCTGCGCCGTCGTCCTGGAGACCAAGAAGGCCAACTGAGGGCGATGGGAGAGCGGCATGCGACGTGACTTGAACGTCACCTTAAGCCTCCTGACGGCCTTCGTGCTGTTGCTGGCCGTCAACCTGATCGCCGCCGTCGGGCTGCGCAACGTCAACGTGGACCTTACCGATGAGAAGCTTTACTCGCTCTCGGAAGGATCGCGCGCCCTCCTCGGCAAGCTCGATGATCAAATTCAGGTCAAACTTTTTTACTCCCGGCGGCCCGCCAACGCGCTCCCGGCCATCAAGCAATACGCCGACCGCGTGATCGAGCTGCTTCGCCAGTATCAGCGCGCCGGAGGCGGGAAGATCCGGCTGGAAATCCTGGAGCCCCGGCCCGACACCGAGATCGAAGAGCAGGCCTTGAGCTTCGGTCTCAAAGCCATTCCGCTCCAAGGTCAGGAGAGTTTGTATTTCGGCCTGGTGGTCGTCAGCGAGGTCGGCGCCGAGGACGCCGTGCCGTTCCTCGATCCGGCGCGCGAGGATCACCTCGAATACGACATCTCCCGCCTGATCTCCGGCGTCGCGCGCCCGGAGAAGAAGACGATCGGCGTCATGTCGGCCCTGAGCGTAATGGGGGGCTTTGGGAGCGACCCGCTCGCCCGGCTGACGGGCCGGCCTCCGGCCGAGCCGTGGGTTTTCGTGCAGGAGCTGCAGAACGCCTTTGAGGTCCGGGAAATTCCGATGGACGCCAAGGAGGTCGACGAGGACGTCGATCTCCTGCTGGTCATCCATCCGAAGGACGTCCGGCCGGCGACCGAATACGCGATCGACCAGTTCGTTCTCCGGGGCGGCCGCCTCATCGCCATGATCGATCCGCACTCGGAATTCGACGCGCGCAACTTCAGCGCGCCGGACCCCTCTCAACGCTTTCAGGCCAAGTTCGACTCCACGCTGCCGACCCTCCTGAAGGCCTGGGGTCTGGAGATGGACTCGCTCAAGGTCCTGGGCGACCTGCAGAACGCCACGCTGATCAACACCGAGCGGGGGCCGGTCCAGTATCTGCCGTTCCTCTCCTTGACCGAGGCCAATTGCAATCAGGACGAGATTATCTCCAGCCGACTCGAACAAATCCTGGTGGGCAGCGGCGGCGGGCTCAAGATCGTTGAAAACCCTCCTTACCCGATCGTCCCGCTGATCGAGTCGCCGGCCTCCGTTCAGGAAATCGACGCCTTCATGCTCAAGTTCGGAACCAACCCGGACCAACTGGCGCGCGATTACGTCCCCGGCAACCGACGCTTCAGCCTCGCCGCCAAGGTGACCGGCAAGCTCAAGACGGCCTTCCCCGGCGGGCCGCCGCGCGACGACGGCGACAAAGCCGAGGCGTTCGCTCCGACCCGACCGCACCTGGCCGAAGCCGCCGAGGCGACGACGTTGCTCGTCATCGCCGACGTCGACATGTTCGCCGACATGTTCTCCGTTCAAGTGCGCAATCTCTTCGGCTTTCGGCTGGCCCAGACGATCAACGACAACCTGAATTTCCTCAACAACGCGATCGAGGTCATGAGCGGCTCGCAGGAGCTGATCGGGTTGCGGACGCGGGGAAAATCAGCCCGCCCTTTCGCGCGGGTCAACGAACTCGAGCGCGAGGCTCAACGGCGCTTCAAGGCCGAGGAAGACGAACTTAACCGAAAGCTCGACGAAGCCGGCCGGCGCCTGCGCGAATTGGAGGCGGGCCGCGATGAAGGCGGGCGCCAGATTCTGAGCGCCGAACAGGTGGCCGAGATCGAAAAGTTCCGCCAGGAGCAGGTCCAGACGCGCAAAGCCCTCCGCGACGTCCGCCGCAAGCTCCGTCAGGACATCGAAAGCCTCGGCTTCCGGCTGAAGTTCATCAACATCGCCCTGATGCCGATTCTGGCGATCCTTGCCAGCGCCGTACCGGCGGCCTGGCGTGTCTTCAGGATGAGGTCGACCCCATGAGGCGACGACGAGGCAAAACTCATCTCCTGGCGCTCATCGCCCTCACGCTGATCGTGACCGGCGGCGCGATCCTCTTCTATCAACGACAAGGGCGCCGCTCCGGCCAGCGGTTCGAGAAAACCCGCCTGTTTCCGAATCTGAACGTCGATCGGATCGCCGCCGTCGAGATCACCACGCCCGAAGAGGTCATCGAGCTCAGGTCCCAGGGCGAAGCCTGGGGACTCGCCTCTCGCGCCGGGTTCCCCGTCGACGCCGAACGGCTGCGCCGACTGGTTCTGCGCGTGGCCGGTCTGGAAGCGATCGATCAGATGACCCAGAACCCCGACAAATATGACCAGCTTGGCGTCGGCGAGGAGCCGAAATCCGCCCTCATCCGCTTCAGAGACGACGCCGGGACCGAACTCGCCATACTCCACGTCGGCAACGAGCGCGAAGGCCGACCGGCCACCCCCGGCGGTTTCGCGCCGACGGAGGGCCAGTACGTCCGCAAGTCCGGCGATGCGTGGGTCTACAAAATCGCCGAGGCCCTGACGGTCGAAGGCGGGGCGACCACCTGGCTCAGCCGCGACATCCTCAAGGTCGAGGACATCGGGCTTCAGCGCGTCATGGTCGATCACGGCGAAACGACTGACACGCTGACCCTCACCCGCGTGGGCGAGGACCCCTTCGAGCTCGTCGGGGAGCCCCCCGCCGGCTACCGCGTCAAGTCCTGGATGGCCTCGACCGTGGCCCGGGCCCTCGCCAGCCTGACGCTCACCGACGTGATCCCGGCCGACGATCCCAAGGTGGCCGAGATCGATTTCGACACGACCTACACGGCCATTCAGAAGAACGGGTTGGCCTACGTCGTCAGCGCCGGTCGGATCGGCGAGGACCGTTACCTTCGCATCGGCGCCCGGTACGACGAGCGGCAGGATCTCAGCCTCAGCGACGAACGCACGTCGGACACCGTCGCCGCCCGGGGGCTCGAATTGCCCGACGTGACCATGAAGCGGATCGCCGAGCGACACGGCCGCTGGGTTTACCAGGTCGCCTCCTACCAGCACGATAACCTGACGAAGAAATTCTCCGATTTCCTCGAGGAGGAACCCCCAGCCCCGCCCCCGACGAGTCCGGACGAAGCTCCGGCCGGAGAGTCGCAAGGCGAAGAAGAAGGCATCGAGGCCGAGGTCATCACGCCTGAGCCGCAAGCCTCGGCCCCCGCTGACCCTCCCCCCTGGCTTGAGGCGGGTCTTGCCGAAAGGGCCCCGCCGCCGGGCGGCCGCGTCAGGCTATAGGGAAGTCAGGGGCGGAGGCGGCGTCCGGGGGGCGGATTTCAGCCGGCAGTCGGCCGTTCTCACCTCGCGGCCGCGACGGCCGGCGCGCTCACGGCCTTGCCGAGAAAGAACCGTTCCGGATCGTAGAGTCGCAGGAGGGCGACCTCTTCGCGTTCGGGCGGCGGCAGCTCGGCCACGTCGTCGCTGACGCGAAGGTCCCATCCGCATCGCGCTTTGATTTCGGCGATGGCGTCGTCCCGACCGGAGCCGTTGAAGCCGAAAACGCCCGTCAGGATCAATTCGCGCCCGCCCCGCTTCTCAAACCGTCCCATCGTCGAAACGACGGCCCGGACGCGCTCGCCGGGGCTCGTCACGTAATCGACGTCTCGGACGAAGGCGCCCGGCCGTTGCTGGGCGACGACGATCGTGGCGCGCGCGGCCGTGGCGATATCGTTGGCTCCGCCCGAACCGACGATAAAGCCCCCTTGGGCCGTACGCGTCGAATTGACGTTGCCGAAGCGATCGACCTGAGCGGCGCCGATCGTCCCCAGGCAAGCGTTGGTGGCCCCGCCGGTGTGCAGCCCCAGCGTTTCGCAGATGTCGGTCAACATCGTCGTCGTCGGCAGGTTCCGGTAGTTGAACACGAACGGATCGGCGGGCCGCGGGTGATGACCGTAAATTCCGGTCTCGGCCATGAGGGTCACCTCGCGGCCTTCCTGGCGCAGCCGATGCGCGGCCAGCCAGGCCAGCAACGTCGCCTGACCCACGCCGGAAAGCACCGTTCGGAACCCGTCGTTCCGGATCATATCGGCCGCGACGCGGGAAGCCTGAACGACCATCGTCTCGATCGGGTTGGCCGGACGGTCTTCATCCAATTGATCGGCGAACCGTTCGAGGTCCTCGCGCCAGGATTCCGGCTCGGCGACGCGGTGCAGCTCCTCCAGGCGTTCCGAACCCAGCTTCGTGAGGTAACCCTCGTGGCTGCCGACGCCCAGAACCCATTGCTGAATCCAGGCCTCAAAGTCGCCCTCTTCCCGCGTGGCCTTACGCTGGTCGATCATGAAGGCGTAATCGTTGCCGTAGGGCCTGAGCTCCGGGATTCCCCGGCAGTAATTGCCGCTCGGATGCGAGCCATAGGGAGCCAGGCAGACGGCGCGGACGACGGCGGCGGGAATCCGCGCCAGATGCGCATGACGCCGGATGAACTCCGTCGGGACGATCCGGTGGGCGGTGAGGATCACCCCCTCGCGGGCCGCCAACGCCCCATAGACGTTTTCCCCCAGCGGCGGGAAACAAAGGGCGTTGCCGGCCGGATCGGCCGCCCAAGCGTGAACGAAACTCAGGTCGGGTTGGTAAGCTCGCAAGAGACCGACCGTGCGGCCCGGCTCGAAGGGGTCCGGGACTTCGCGGAAGTTGCCGGCCTGCGCCGCTTCCTCCCCGATCGAGCTGCCCCGCAGCGATCGCGTCGTAATGAAGGAGGTCCCCATCGCCCCGGCGAGCAACCGCTGCGAGATCGTCAGCATCGTGTAGTTTTCCAGCGCCAGCTCCCCCCGGTCCAACGCCCGCTGGATCACCGGGCTCGGCCCCGGCGTCGGGTAACCCTCGCCGGCGAAGGAGACGACGGCCTTGCGGACCAACCCCAGGTGGACCAGGACCAGATAGGTGCCGCCGATGGACGAGGAGATGAACTCAAAACCGGGTCGGGCGCCGGCGAACTGACGCGCCAGCTCGTAAACGGCCGCGCAAGGCCGCGCCTGAAGGCTACAGGCGTTGAGACGCATCCCGGGGCGCACGTAGCGCCGGATCGCCTCGGCCAGATCGAGGCGTTTATCCTCTCCCGATTCGTGCAGGGTCCCGATCTTCTCCTCAATAAGGCTTCGCCAGAACGTCACGGTAGGGCGCCTCCTTTCTCAAGCCGAGGCTGAGGGGGGATTATTTCACGGCCGATGAGAGGATTCAATCCGGCCGCGCGAGGCCCGGGGGCCGACCGCGCCTCGCCCGTTCCGGCTCGACCTTCGGGTTTGCCTCGACCCCGCCGCGCCGATATAATCCGCCGTTCGGACGTTTGGACGCGCGTCGAACGAAGGCGGGAGACCCAGGCCCCGGGGTCACGGGCGCGTTCAAAAGGCGGCTGATCCCCAACCATGCGAGACCGGTTCCGTGCTTTCGTCGTCGAGGAGCATAACGGCGCGCACGCCGGGGCCGTGACGGAAATCGGCCCCGAACGCTTGCCGCCGGGAGACGTGACGATTGAGGTCGAGTTCTCCTCCCTGAACTACAAGGACGCTCTCGCCGCCCGCGGTCTGAACAAGGTCGCCGCCCGCTATCCGCATGTGCCGGGCATTGACGCCGTCGGACGCGTCCTCGAAAGCGCCACGGCGGAGCTTAAGGCCGGCGATCCCGTCCTGGTGACGGGTTTCGATCTCGGGGCGGGCGTCTTCGGCGGCTACGCCGAATACATCCGCGTTCCGGCCGATTGGGTGGTTCCGCTCCCGGCCGGCCTGAGCCCCTTCGAGGCCATGGCGCTCGGTACGGCGGGGTTCACGGCCGCCATGGCCCTCCTGGCGATGGAACGCAACGGACAGAGGCCGGATCAGGGGCCCATTCTGGTTACGGGCGCAACGGGCGGGGTGGGCTCGCTCGCCGTCAACATCTTGAGCGGGGCGGGCTATACGGTGGCCGCCGCGACGGGCAAGGCCGAGGCCCATGATTTCCTCCGCCGCTTGGGGGCCGGCCAGGTGCTCGACCGTGCTGCGGTGACCCTCGACGAGCCGCGGCCCCGACCGATGCTCAAAAGTCTCTGGGCGGGGGCGGTCGACACTGTCGGCGGCCCGACGCTGAGTTATCTGATTCGTTCGACGCAGACGCATGGAAACATCGCCGCCTGCGGGTTGGTCGGCGGAACCGAATTCGCCGGAACGGTCATCCCCTTCCTTCTCCGAGGCGTGAATCTTCTAGGCATTGATTCGGCCTTCTGTCCCCGCCCTTACCGCGACGAGGTCTGGCGGCGGTTGGCCACGGACTTGAAGCCGAGGCGACTGGGGGAGATTGTGCATCAGATCGGCCTGGCCGATTTGCCGAATTCGATCGAGGCGATTCTCCAGGGCAGGGTCCAAGGCCGCCGGGTCGTCGGAATCAAAGGTTAAAACCATGCTCAGGACGGTGACGATGCCCCCGCTGCCGATGGAGCGCTTCTCCCCATGACGCCCCTTTCGACGCGGCGCCAGTTCCTGAAATCGGCCGGGGCGCTGGCGGCCCCGACCGTTATTCCGGCTTCGGCGCTCGGCTTGAGCGGGACGACCGCCCCGAGCAACCGCATCGTCCTGGGCTGCATCGGCGTGGGCAGCCAGGGGACCGGTAACATGCGCAACTTTCTACGCTTCCCGGAGGCGCAGATCGTAGCCGTCTGCGACGTGGACCGTCAGCGACGCGAGTCGGCCCGCCAGACCGTCCTGGATCAATACCGTCGGGATACCCGGCGCGGGTCCTTCGAAGGTTGCGAGGCTTACGCCGATTTCCGCGAAGTGATCGACCGGCCGGATATCGACGCCCTCTCGATCGCGCTCCCCGACCACTGGCACGCCATCCCGGTCGTCATGGCGGCCCGCGCCGGCAAGAACATGTACGCCGAAAAGCCGCTCGCCCTCACCATCGCCCAAGGCCGCGCCATGGCTGATGCCGTCCGACGTTACGGCGTCATCTTTCAGACCGGCAGCCAGCAGCGCTCGGATCGGCGGTTCCGGTTCGCCTGCGAGCTGGTCCGGAACGGAAGGCTCGGCGAGCTGCGGACGATCGAGGTCGGGCTGCCCTCCGGCCCCCGGACCGAGCCCCAGCCGGAGATGCCGGTGCCGGAGGGGTTCGACTACGACTTCTGGCTCGGACCGGCCCCCTGGGCCCCTTACACGGAGTTGCGTTGCCACTGGAATTTCCGCTGGATTCTCGATTATTCGGGCGGGCAATTGACCGACTGGGGAGCCCACCATTGCGACATCGCCCAATGGGGGTTGGGGACGACACGGACCGGCCCGGTCGAGTTCGAAGGCCACGGCGAATACCCCCCCGACGGCCTCTACGACGCCGCGACCGACTATGCCTATGAATGCCGCTATGAAAACGGCGTGCGCATGATCGTTTCCAGCCGCGTGCGCGGCGGCGTGACTTTCCGGGGCAGCGAGGGCTGGGTCTTCGTCAACCGGGGCGTCATCGAGGCCGACCCCCCCGGCCTTTTGACGACCGTGATCGCTCCCCAGGAGGTTCATCTCTACGAATCGGCCAATCATCACGCCAATTTCCTCGCGTGCGTTCGAACCCGCCGCGAGCCCATCGCGCCGATCGAGGAGGCTCATCGGTCCATCACGATCTCCCACATCGGGAACATCTGCATGCGATTGGGCCGGAAGGTCCGATGGGACCCCGACCGGGAACGATTCAATGGAGACGCCGAGGCCGATCGCATGCTCTCCCGCGCCATGCGCGCTCCCTGGAGCCTCTGAGCCGTGGTCCGGCCCAACTCACCCCACGGCCCGACGGGACGGCGAGCCGCTCCCCGCCGCGGCGATCGCTGCCGGGGGCTCCTCCGTTTCGGTCTCTTGGGGGCGCTGGTTGCTTCCGGCTGCGCCTCGGTTCCCCCCAGGGGAGAACTCCCATCGACGCGGAGCGCCGAGTGGCAGGCCACGTTCGACGAGGCGTCGCGCTATGAGTTCGGGGCCAGCCGTCGGGCGCTGAGTCGAATTGAGGATTGGGTTCGGACTTCTCAGTCCTCGCCCGGCTTGCGCGCGCGGCTTCGGCGCGAATTGGCGGCCTGGCTGGACGGCTCGGCTACCCGCCAGGCGCAGCTCTTCGCCTGCCGCCAACTGGCCGTCATCGGCGCCGGCGAGGACGTCCCCGCCCTGGAGCCGCTCCTTCGCGACCCCGACCGCGCCGATCTGGCGCGGCTCGCCCTTGAGAGCATCCCCGGCCCCCGGGCGGCGGCCGCGCTCCGCCGCGAGCTGGTCCGTTCAGACGGCAGCCTGCGACTCGGTCTGATCGCCTCGCTCGGCAACCGGGGGGACGTGGCCTCGATCGGCCTCTTGAGCCGATTGCTCGAACGGACCGATGCCGCTACGGCCTCGGCCGCCGCTGCCGCCCTTGGAAGGATCGGGACGGCGGCCGCGGCCCGTGAACTGGCGCAGGCCCGCGCGCGCGCCCAGGGGGAGCTCAAGGCGCGGCTCGACGTGGCTTTCCTCGAATGCGCCGACGCTCTGGCGGCCGAAGGCCAGCGCCGCCGAGCCGCGGCGCTTTATCGGGAGGCGATCGAGCCGGGCTTCCCCGAGCCGCTCCGGGCCGCAGCCCTGGGAGGCCTCCTCTCCACCCAACCCGAGGCCGCTTTTCCGCTCCTGCTCGATGACCTGGCTTCGCCCGACCCGATGCGCCGAGCGAGGGCGGCCCAAATCGCACGCCACGCGCCCTCGGAGGAGCTTGGCGCGCGCCTGACCCGCCGGCTCGCCTCGCTGCCGCAATCCGGGCAACTTGCGGTCGTCAGTATCATCTCAGACCTGGGTGAGCGGCGCGCGGCGCCGGACTTGCTCAGGCTGGCCGCGGAGTCCGAGGGCGAACTGCGAGCAGCCGCCATCGGAGCGATCGGTCGGTTGGGCGGCTCAGAGGCGATTCCCCTGCTGAGGCAGATAGCCTTATCAGCCGATGCCGAGACGGCCTCCCTGGCCGAATCGAGCTTGGCCCGGCTTCAAGGTCCGAGCGTCGATTACTTTCTAATCGGGCAGCTTCGCCGCGGCGCGTCGGCGCAGGAGCGGGCCCTGGCCGCGCGCGTGTTGGGAACCCGGCAGGCCGCCCGCGCGACGCGCGCGCTCATGGTCGCGGCCACGTCCGCTGATGCCACGCTCGGTCAGGCCGCCGCTCAAGCGCTCGGCCGGGCCGCGCGCCCGGCGAGCCTGCCGGCGGTGACCGAGCTCTTTCTGAACCAGTCGGATAAAGATCGGGACGACGCCCTCCTGGCGGCCCTGCTCGAGATCGCCCAGCGCAGCAAGGGCAAGGGTCCGGCGTTGGAAACCGTTTTGAGCGCCTTGGACCGGACCCAAGAGGGTTCGCGTCGAGCCGGACTGTTACGGATCGCTGGCTCGATCGGCGGCGCGGCGGCCGCGCCGGCGCTCATCCGCGCGTTGGACGAACCTTATGGCCACGTTCGGCTGGCGGCGCTGGAGGCCCTCGGTCAATCGGAGGACCCGGCGCCGGCTCCGCGGCTGCTGGAGTTCGCTCGCCGGGCCGATTCGGCTGAAGAGCGAGCGGCGGCGCTCCAGGCGTATGCCCGCCTCATCGGACTGCCGAGCGAGCGGTCGCCTGAGCAGACGATGGCGCTGCTGCGCGAGGCGGCGGGCCTCGCCCAATCAAATCAAGAAATGGCGGCCCTGCTGGAACAGGCGGGCTCGGTGGCGACGCCCGCGATACTTGAGTTCATCGAGCCTCATCTGAGCGACGCCGCCTTGCAACCCGTGGCGACCTCGGCGGCCGTCCGCGCTGGGGCGCTGCTCAGCGGCGCCCGCCCCGAAGCCGTGAAGACCCTGATGCAGCGCGTCCTGGAAATCGCCCAGGAGGACTCCACGCGCCGTCGAGCCCGCGACGTCATCGCCTCGATCGAACGCTTCGAGGGCCATATCACCGCCTGGGAAGTCTCCGGCCCCTATGGCCTCAAGGGCAAGAGCGGTTCGTCCCTCTTTGACGTCGCTTTCCCCCCCGAGGGTGGGGAGTCCCAGAGCGACCCCCGGCCCTGGCGGTTGATGCCGGCGGGATTGGAGGCGGGAAGGCCCTGGTTGATGGATTTGCGCCAGGCGCTGGGGGGGGACGACCAGGCGGCGTACCTGCGGACCGACGTCTGGTCCGAAATCGACCGATCGGCCACGCTCGAACTGGGCAGCGACGACGGCGTCAAGGTCTGGCTCAACGGGGAGATGATCCACGCCAACAACGCCGGCCGAGGCGTCACGCCCGGCGAGGACAAGGTCGAGGTCCGGCTGCGTCAGGGATGGAATCCGCTGATGCTCAAGGTCGTCAACGGCGGTGGGGATTGGGGCGCTTGCGCCCGCTTCGTCGGCCAGGACGGCCGGAGCCTGGCTGGCCTGAGAGCCTCGCCACGGGAACAGACTGCCTCGGCGGATTCGCCCGCCGAGCCGCCGGTCGCCGGCAAGGCCGAATAGCCCGGCGTCGCCCGATGAAAGGGGCTTGTCCGTGGCCCCCCCGGGCCGCCGAGGGCTAAAATCGATCCGTGAGCGCTCGAACGATCGCCTCGCGCCGCCAACGCCTCGATGCCGAGCAACGACGGCCGGGATCGCCCTCCGGGGGGACCGGCTTGCGCGTCGGTCTCCTTTACCCGAACACGTACCACGTGGGGATGTCGAGCCTGGGGCTCCACCTGACGTATCGCGTGATCAATGCGTGCCCTGAGGCCCGCGCCGAACGTTTCTTCCTGGACTCGATCGACGCGGGGTCGATCGAGACCGGCGCCTCAGCCGGAGCTTTCGACGTGCTGGCCTTCTCGGCCTGCTATGAAATGGACGGGCCGCATGCGCTCGACCTGATCGCGGCGGCCGGCCTCCCGCTCCTGGCCCGCGACCGACGCGACGACCGCTGGCCGCTCGTCGTCATGGGGGGCGTCCTCGTCTCGGTCAATCGACTCCCGCTCTACCCCTTCATCGACATTTTCTTGCATGGCGAGGCCGAGGCGCTGCTGCCGGCTGTCGTCTCGGCCTGGTCGGTCGCCCGGACGAGCGGTCGCCGCTCGCGCCTGAGGTTGATCGAGGCCGTTGACGGCTTGCCCGGCGTCGAAGTAACGGCCGGAGCGCGCCGGGCCGCCGGATTGCGCCTGGAGGCGGGGCTGGAACCCGCGGTGGAAATTCCATCGCCTCAGCCGTCGGAGTGTCCGCCGCCCCGCCCCCCCGAGCCGGTCCTTCTCGATGGGTTGGATAATCCGCTGACGGCGACGGAGATTCTCACGCCGGCGACCGAATTCTCCAACATGGCGCTACTCGACCTCGCCCGGGGCTGTCCGCATCACTGCACATTCTGCTGGATCGGCCATAATACGCCGCCGACGCGATCCCGTCCGCTGCGACGCCTTCTCGAAGCCGTTGAAACATGGGCTCCCTTCACTGACCGGTTCGGGCTGGTCGCTTCGGCCGTCGGCGCGCATCCGGAGATCGATGAACTGTGCCGCTGGATGATGCGTCGCCCTCTGCGCGTCTCTTACTCGTCGCTGCGGGTCGAAGAAGTCACGCCGACGATGCTCGCCGCGCTGGCCCACGGCGGCCAGAAGACGATCACGATCGCCCCGGAGGCGGGCAACGGACGCGTCCGCCGCCTGCTCGGCAAGCTTATCAGCGACGCGGCGATCCTGGACGTCGTCGAGCGCGCCCTTTCCCTCGGCGTCCAGAACGTCAAGCAGTACTACATGATCGGCATCCCGTCGGAGACTGAGGACGAAGCGATGGAGGTCGTTCGTCTGACCGAGCAGGTGCGCCGGGCGCTTGTCCGGCGCGCGCGGACCACGCGACGGATGGGCTACGTGGGGGTCAATCTCGGCGTCTTCGTCCCCAAACCGAACCTTCCCTTGAATCACATCGAACCGCTCCCGCTCCCCGCCGTCAAACGACGCCTCCGGCGCGTCGTTCAGGCGCTGCGTCGGCTCCCGAACGTTCGGGTCAACGCCTCCAGCCCCGATCTCGCCCTCGCCCAGGGCATCCTTTCGATGGGCGGCCTGGAGGCGGCCGGTTATCTCTTGTTGGCCCACGAGCTCGGGGGGAACTGGCGAGAGGCCAATCGGCGATGGCGCGTTGAGACCGAAGGCCACCTGGAGCGCCACCGCCGGCGCAGCCGTCTGGCGGCGGACACCGTTCGCGCCCGGGCCGGCGCCGCGGGCCCATGAAGCTCTCCAATCTGCTCAGCGAGGATCGCGTTTTCGTGCACGTCGATTGCGCGACGCTGGCCGAGGCCCTCGCCCTCCTGGTCCGGTCCGTCCGCGCCGAGCTCGGAGAATTGGCCCCCGAAGGTGTCGTCGCAAAGATTCTCCAACGCGAACAGGACCACCCCTCGCTGGTCGAGGACGGCATTCTGTTGGCGCACTTGCGGGCCGAGGGGATTCGGAGCTTCGTCCTGGCCCTGGCGGGGCTGGAGAAGAGCGTCCGCCATCCGGGCGCCTCAGGGACGGCCGTTGATCTGATCTTCCTCGTTCTCGCCCCTCAGCTACAGAATGCGCTCATGCTGCAGACCCTGGCCTCCATCCGCCGCCTCCCGGCCGACAGGAACTTCCTGCCGACGGTCCGGAGCGTCCGGACCCCCGCCCGCCTGATACGCGTCATCGAGGAATCCGGCGTTGAGGTCAAACGCAACCTGACCGCCGGCGACATCATGGAGCCCCTGGAGGGGAGCGTCCGGCTGGACACGCCGCTGGCGACGGCCGTGCGGGCGCTGGCCGACGCGCGGGACGAAGGCCTCCCCGTCCTGGACGAGAAGGACCATCTGGCCGGAGAGATCACCACGCGCGAGATTCTGCTGCTGGGCATGCCGAAGTACATGGATCTCCTCTCCAATCCGGAAATGCTGAACGCCTTTGAACCCTTCGAGAACTACTTCCGCCACGAGGAAGAGCTCAAGGTTCGCGACATCTGCCGTCGGGACTTCGGCTCCGTGGCCCCGGCGACCCCCATTGTTCGCGTGGCGCATCAGATGATCACGGAGAACCGCCGCCGGATTTACGTCACCCACGACGATCGGATCGAAGGCGTCATCTATCGCAAGTCGATCCTCCTGCGGGTCATGCTGCAATGAGCGGGGCGGCCAAACGCATCCTCGTGGTCGACGACGACCCCGAGGTCCTCGACGTCATCCAGGTGGCGCTCAAAAGCGAAGGCTACCAGGTGGCCGTCGCGCGAACGGGCCCCGACGGGCTGGAGGCCGCTCTCGCCGATCCGCCCGACGTACTCATCCTCGACATCATGATGCCCGGGATGCACGGGGCCGACGTCTGCCGGAGGCTCAAAGCCGAGCCGACGACCGCCGCCGTCCCGATCATCATGGTCACGGCGCTCAGCGAGGCGAAGTACCGCAAAGCGGCCTTGTTCCAGCTCGACGTGGACTTCTACCTGACGAAACCGTTCGACATCGCCGACCTGTTGGACAAAGTGCACCAGGCGATCCGGTTCAAGCGAATCAATTGATCCCTCGGCCACCCGGACGCAGACCGGCGAATCAATCCAGCCGGCGACAGAGCGTCCACACCTTTTCCCGCCCGACTTTGAACGTCCGATCGACTCCGTAATCATCCCCATGGACCTCGAAACGGCTGATCGTTCCCTCGGCCCGCTCGGCGAATAGCTCGATCAGGTCGATGTCCTCCAGAAGATAGTCCGGGTGAACCTCGCTCCAGCGCCGCTCGAGCGCCGGATCGTTCGGATAGTCGATCTGGTTCCCCCGCTCGCGAACCAGCTGCGCCACCCGCACGTCCGTCAGCCCATTGACGTAGTCGAAGATCACCCGGTCGGTGAAATAACCCACGGCGCCGATCCGACGCGTGGCGATGACCGCCTCCGGCGGCAAATGCTCATCCATCCACCTCGCCGGGCCGACCAGATTGTCGGTCGTCACGACATAGCCGGGGAAAGTCTCCGTGAACTCAAGGCTCGTGTGGTCCCGGAGGTCGCCAAAGGCCACAATGGCCATGATCGCCAGATACAATCCCGACAAAAGCCCCGCCCCCCGAGGTCCCGTCGAACCCGCCAACAGCGTTCGGTGCAGATCAACCACGCCCTCCCAGAGAAGCATCATCGCCACGGGGACGTACGGCGCGAAATAACGCGCCATCTCCGTCCAGTCCTCCTCGGCATACGTGGCGAAGCCCACGCCTGCGCCGGTGATCGAGACCAGAAGAGCGGTTGAAGCCGGAGCCCGCCGCCAGCCGGTGACGGTGCCCCAGAAGAGCGGGATCAGCACCCACGGCAACGCGAACGGAAACGCCAGGTTCTCGTTCGTGCCGCGCAACGTGTCCCACGCCGATGCCGTCAAAGCCGCGAGCGGCCGCGGCTTGGCGTAGAACGTGTTCGGGACCAACTGGCCGAAATAGCTCCAACGGGCGAGCGTGATCGCCGCCAATGTCGCCGCAAAAATCGCGGCAGGCCGCCCTTGAGGGGGGCCGCGCCGACCCGGCCCGAGGAACAAGACGGCGACGGCCAGAGGATAGACCATGAGAATCTCCGGATGGAGCAGCGAACCGGCGGCGCTCAAAAAGGCGATGGCCTCCCACGATCCCGCTCTTCCCCGCAGGCTCAGCAGCACCATCGTCCCGAGAACGAGGGAAAGAAGGGCCGTTTCCATCCCGGCCAGCGAGAAATAGAGATAATCGAAGTGCGTGACGGCCAGGAACGGCAGCGGATAAAGGAAGAGGGGGTCGATCGCCCCCGGCCGGCGCCGACGGCCGATCGGCAGAAGAAGCACGGCCGTCGCCGCCACAAACAAGGCCCCCAGGACCTTCGCCGCGACCGGAATCGGGACGAAGCCCCCCACGAGCGCCAGCAGCAGCGTCCAGCCGATGTTCGTGACCCCCTCGACGCGCTCGCCGGGGTTGAAGACGAGCCCCCGGCCCAGAAGGAGATTGCGCGCGTACCGGAACCCGATATAGGCGTCGTCGATGTAATATTCGCGGAAGAGCCACCCCGTCGCCCCCACGTACAGCACAACGGCCAGGATGACGAAGGGGGCGAGATTGCGCCGTTCGGAGCTCAAGCCTCGCGCGCCCCAAGAAGGAGAAGAAGCACCCAGGCCAAGCGCCGTCCGTAAGGCAACACGGCGGGATCATCGTAGACGGCCTTGCTATCCTGTCAATGTCCGCGCTAGGCTCTTGGCTTTCGTCCGGCCGGCGCCGAGCCCCAGGAAAGGGCTCGGGCGGCGCCGCCGGTCCGACAAGGAGATCAAAGCCATTATGAGCCATCTGGAGCGCGTAGATTTGTCGCCTCCGACTCGGCCTCGTCTCGCCGAGCGGGTCGCCACGCTCCCTCCCTCCGGCATCCGCCAGTTCTTCGATCTGGTGATCGGGCGGGAGGATATTGTCTCGCTCGGCGTCGGCGAGCCGGATTTTGTCACGCCTTGGCGCATCCGCGAGGCCGCCATCCACGCCCTCAATCGGGGCGAGACGAGCTATACCTCCAATGCCGGGCTGGCCAGCCTGCGACGGGCGGTCGCGGACTACCTCGGCCGGCGGTTCGGAGTCTCGGCCGACCCGGAGACGGAACTGCTCATCACCGTGGGGGCGAGCGAAGCGATCGATCTGGCGCTCCGGTCCGTCCTCAATCCGGGCGATGAGGTCATTTACCTGGAGCCGGCCTACGTGGCCTACGAGGCGCTGATCCGACTGGCCGGGGGCATCCCCAGGGCCCTGCCGCTCCGGGCCGAACAGGGCTTTGGCGTTGATTGGGCCGGCCTGGAAAGTCTCATGTCGCCTCGAACGCGGGCTCTCGTCGTCAATTACCCATGCAACCCCACCGGGATGTCATTGAAGCCCGAAGAAGTCGTGAAGTTGGCCCGGCTGGCCGCTCAGCACGAGATCGTCCTCATCTCCGATGAGATTTACGCCGAACTTTCCTACGGGCCCGCCCATCATTGCTTGGCCGCCGTCCCCGAGGCGGCCGATTGGACGGTCCTGATCTCCGGTTTCTCGAAGGCGTTCGCCATGACCGGCTGGCGGATCGGCTACGCCGCCGGGCCCGCCGAGATCATCGGCGGGATGACCCGCATCCATCAATATGGAATGCTGTGCGCGCCGATCCTGGCTCAGCGGGCCGCCGAATGCGCCCTGGCCGAGGGCTTCGCCGACATGGCCGAAATGGTCGAAACGTACCGTCAGCGCCGCAATTACTTCCAAGCGGGCCTGAACGAAGCCGGCCTCCCGACGCTTCTCCCCGATGGCGCCTTCTATATGTTCCCTTCGATCGCCCCTACCGGTCTGGATTCGATGACGTTCTGCCGCCGGCTGCTCGAAGAGGAGGGGTTGGCCGTGGTGCCGGGCGCAGCGTTCGGACCCGCTGGGGAGGGCCACATCCGAGCCTCTTATGCCGTGGGATTCGACCGGCTCGACCTGGCCCTGGCGGCACTGCGTCGATTCCTGAATCGACTCTAGTTACAGACTAAGCCCTCAACCTCAACGGACGACTTTACGGCGCGAGGGCAGAGCCGATCGACGGGGGCCGTAGCAGAAAGCCCTTGACATTCGTCGGCAGGGGGGGCAAGGCTTGCCGCTGGATTGCGATTGAGAATAAGTCGCAATTCCATCCCGCGGGTCGGTTCACCTCATGGCCACCATCGCCGACATGATGACGCGCTGCGAATGCCACGGCGTCCCCTTTGCGCGCGTCCTTGCTTACGCCCGCCGCCATGATCTCTGGGAGTTTGATTCGCTCATCGCCGCCGTCGGCTGTGGCCGAACCTGCACGGCCTGCCACTGCGACCTCAAACTCTATCTGGATGCCGCGCGCCGATCGCCGTCTCCCACGTCGGAGCCCTCTCTCTGCGCCGCTTCAGCCCCCGCCGGGCGCTGATCCGCTTCCCCTTCAGGCTCTCCCCCCCCGCGACGCGACGGCTTCGGGCCGAGCGCCGCAAACCCGCGCGGTTGACTTTCATCCCGCCCAGGGCGCCTTGACGGCCGCAAGCCGGGCCGGTAGATTGACCTCGTCTTAACGCTCTCTCGCCCGGAGGATCGTCCATGAAGGGCAAGGCGAAGGTGATCGCCGATCTGAACGACGCGCTCAGCGGGGAATTGACCGCCATCAACCAATACTTCATCCACGGCCGCATGTGCGCCAACTGGGGGTACGAGAAGCTTGCCGCCAAGGCCCGGGAAGAAGCCTTCGGCGAAATGAAGCACGCCGAGGCGCTCATCGACCGCATCCTCTTTCTGGACGGCGTGCCCAACATGCAGAAGTACAACAAGATCGTCGTCGGCACGACCGTCCGCGAACAGTTGGAAAACGACCTCAGGCTGGAGATGGACGCCGTCCGCCAATTGAACGCCGCGATCAAGACGGCGGTCGAGGTCGGCGACAACGGCAGCCGCGATCTGTTTCAACACGTCCTCAACGACGAGGAGGGCCACGTCGATTATCTGGAGGCCCAGCTTCACCTGATCGACGAGATCGGGCTCCAGAACTATCTCGCGCAGCACATCAAGCCGTGAGCCGCCCCCCCCCTCTGCCCTCGATTTCGGTCCTGACCCCAAGCCTGAATCAGGCCCCCTTCCTGGAAGAAGCCCTTCTGAGCGTGCTGGGCCAGGCCTATCCGGACCTGGAATACCGCGTCCTCGACGGCGGTTCGACCGACGGGAGCCTGGAGATCATCCGC
This sequence comes from uncultured Candidatus Sumerlaeota bacterium, assembly GCA_964463045.1. Classification (GTDB taxonomy): domain Bacteria; phylum Sumerlaeota; class Sumerlaeia; order MVZB01; family JAJFLK01; genus CAYXAU01. Next base: position 363,708 of record CAYXAU010000001.1, read on the forward strand.
CGCTACCAGGGGCGCCTCGCCGGCTGGCGCAGCCGGCCGGACGGCGGTCAGGCCGCCGCCCTGGCCGAAGGCTTCGCCGAGAGCCGCGGCGAAGTGCTGGCTTATCTCAACAGCGACGACGCCTATCTCCCCGGCGCGCTGCGGGCCGCCGGGGAAGCCTTCGCCGCGGACCCTGATCTGGACCTGGTCTACGGCGACATTGTCTTCGTCGACGCGCAGGGAAGGCCGCTGGCGATCGACGTGCTGCCGACGTTCTCCTGGGAGGACCTGAGGCGGGTCTGCGTCATTCCGCAGCAGGCGGCCTTCTGGCGGCGGCGGGCTTACGAGGGGGTCGGCGGGATCGATCCGGATTTCCACTTCTGCATGGATTACGACCTTTTCCTTCGGATCGCCGAGGCGGGCCGCGTGCGTCATCTGCCGCGCCTCATGGCCCGATTCCGGTGGCACGCCGCGGCCAAATCCTCGGTCGCCAAAGCCACGTGGGACGCCGAGAACCTCCTCCTCCAGCGACGCTACCTGGGACGCGCCGGATGGAGCCGCACCGATTGGCTGCGGATGAAGTGGCTGACGGCGCGCCAGCTTGGGGCCATCGCCGGACGGACGCTTCAGGGAGAACGGTTCCCCTGCTGGACGCCAGCCCGCTGGCAACGCTTGGCTCGGCGGAAGCTCCGAGAGGGCCTCGGCACCGGGCCCGTCGCCGTCTAAGGTTGAAGGCCGCGTTCCTTGAGGAGGCCGGCGATCTGGTCGGGTCGCTCGGCCATGCTGACGCCGGCCGTCCGCAGGGCGGCGACCTTTTCGGCCGCCGTGCCCCGGCCGCCGGAGATGATCGCTCCGGCGTGGCCCATGCGTTTGCCGGGGGGAGCCGTCAGCCCGGCGACGAAGCCGACGACGGGCTTGGTGAAGCGCGTGGCGATCGCTTCAGCGGCGCTTTCCTCGTCCGTCCCGCCGATCTCGCCGATCATGACGACGGCGTCGGTCTCGGCGTCCTCCTGAAACAATTCCAGCGCGTCGACGAAGCTCGTCCCGATGATCGGGTCCCCGCCGATCCCAATCGACGTGGACTGGCCGTACCCGTTCAAGGTCAGCTCATGAACCACCTCATAGGTGAGCGTCCCGGATCGTGAGATCACCCCGATGCGGCCCGGTCGGTGGATGTGCGCCGGCATGATCCCGACCTTGGCCTGGCCCGGCGACATCACCCCCGGGCAGTTGGGGCCGATTAACCGGACCCCCACCCGCCGCGCCTCCCAATAGACCTTCATCATGTCCAGGGTCGGGATCCCCTCGGTGATGATGACGATCGTTCGGATCCCGGCTTCGATGGCTTCCAGAGCGGCGTCCGGGGCGAAGGGGGCCGGAACGAAGATGATCGAGGCGTTGGCGCCCACTTCTTCGACGGCCTCGAGCACGGTGTTGTAAACCGGTCGCTCGAGGAACGTCTGACCGCCCCGCCCGGGGACGACCCCGCCGACGACGTTCGTCCCATAGTCGATCATCTGGGCCGCGTGAAACTTCCCCTCGGTGCCGGTGATGCCCTGGACGAGGAGGCGCGTCTGGCGGTCAACGATGATGCTCATGGCGGCGCGGAGGTCTCCTCAGGCGCTTCGAGCCAATTCGACGGCTTTACGGGCGGCCTCGGCCATGGTCGGCAGCATGATCAGGTCGGTCCCCGCCAGCATCTGGCGGGCTTGTTCTTCGTTCGTGCCGACGAGCCGCATGACGATCGGAAGCCGAATGCCGATCTTGTCCTTGCCCTGCAGGATCCCCGCCGCCACGCGGTCGCAACGGACGATGCCGCCGAAGATGTTAAAGAGGACGGCCTTGACCGACGGATCGGAGGTCACCAGGCGCAGGGCCTCGGCGATCTGATCCGGCCCCGCCCCGCCCCCGACGTCCAGGAAATTGGCCGGCTCCCCACCGAAGTGCTTGACCAGGTCCATGGTCCCCATGGCGAGCCCGGCGCCGTTGACCAGGCAGCCGATATTGCCGTCGAGCTTGACGTAGTTGATGCGATGACGGCGGGCCTCGACCTCCAGCGGCTCTTCCTCCCCCTCGTCGCGCAAAGCGGCGATCTCGGGGTGCCGCCCCAGGGCGTTGTCGTCGAAGTCCATCTTGGCGTCGCAGGCCAGGGCGCGAGGCTCGCCGGTGACCGCCAGCGGGTTGATCTCCGCCAGCGAGGCGTCCAGGTCGATGAAGGCGGCGTAGAGCGCTTTGAGCGCCTTGGCGAACGATGGCTGCGCCTCGCGCGGAAGATCGACGAAGAACGCCCCACGACGGATCTGGAAGTCGCACAGGCCGAGAGCGGGGTTGACCCCGATTTTCAGGATTTTCTCCGGATTGCTGGCGGCGACCTCCTCGATATCGACTCCTCCGGCCGAAGAGATCATCATGACGGGCCGTTTCTGGGCTCGATCGATGACGATCCCGGCGTAGAGTTCTTTCCGGATGTCGGCCCCTTCTTCAATGAGCGCCTTCCGCACCTTGATCCCCTTGATCGTCATGCCGAGGACCGCCGTCGCTTGGGTCTTGACCTCCTCCAGCGACGGGGCGAGCTTCACCCCCCCGGCCTTGCCGCGGCCCCCGACGTGGACCTGAGCTTTGACGACGACGGGAAACCGGGCGAGGTCCCGCGCCGCCTGGAGCGCCTCCTCGACCGTCTCAACGACGCGCCCCGCGGGCACGGGGACGTCATAGCGCCGGAGAATCTCCTTGGCCTGATACTCGTGAATCTTCATCGCGTCGAAGCGTGATGAGCCCCCCCGGCTCAAATGAGTTTTCCCGCGTCCCGCGCCAGGGTGCGTCAGCGTGGCCGAGGATCGCCGGGGGCCGGCTGGGCAAAAGCGGGCGATATCCTCCCCGCCGCCCCGGCGAAAGTCAAGATTCCGGGCCGACCGTAGCGCAGGCGGAGGGGCGTCCGAAGCCGCCTTGTCGGCCAGGGCGACATCGGCCCGTTCAGCGTTGGCGCAGAATATCTCCCCAGTAAAGAACGCCCACGGCCAGCGTCGCGCCGAGCAAACTGTGGATGAAGTCCACGGGCCGAAACTGTCGGCCGGGCGTGCGCGACTGATGCCATTCATCAACGTAGGCGTAGCCGCAACTCAAGGCGTAGGCCAGCGCGGCGCGCGCGTCGGCCCAGCCCCAATCCCCCCGGCCCAGGGCCCAGTAAAGCAGCCACGTCAGCGTCGTGAACTCAACGTAATGAAAAGCGGCGCGGAACTTCCCGTGGTGCCGGTCCAGCCAGGCGTGCAGCCGGGGATGACTCCTCAGGCGGTCGATCCATCCTTGCGTGCCGGCCCGCCCGAAAGCCGAAGCGCCCAGAAAGAAGATCGCCGCCATCCAGGCGATCGTCACGATCCAGAGGAGCGGCGTCGGCACTCGGTCCCTCCGTTGGACCGCGCGGGTCTCACTCCTCCAGGAAGTAAAGGGCCAGGGAATTGATCAAGAAGAGCCCCACCAGGAGCAGGCTGATCCAGCTCACGCCGGCGAACGCCCGCGTCCGCTGCCGCGTGACGAGGGCGGCGATGACGACCCCCTTCATCAGGACCGAGGTGAAAGCCGAGATAGTGTGCAAGAGGGCCACGTGGTCCAGGATCGGGCCGCCCACGTCGAAGGGATCGACGAGGGCGATGATCGCCATATTGAAGAGGTTGCTCCCGAAAATGTTGCCGACGGCCAGGTCGAGGGCCCCCTGTCGGGCCGCCGCGACGGTCACCACCAGCTCCGGCATCGAGGTCGTGGCGGCCACCAGGATCGTCCCGACGAAGCTGCGGCTCCAGCCCATGGCCTGGGCCAGCCGCTCGGCGACGACCGGCAAGGCCAGCGACGCGGCCACGACGACGACCGAGGCCGCCGAGAAGCCGATCACCGCCCGCCGCAGTGGAACGTCGCCGTAGAGCATCTCCGCCTGCTCGACGATCTCCTTGAGTCGCCGCTGCTCAAACCGGAAGACCGCGCGGGCCGCCATCAGATAAAAAACGACGATGCCCGGCGAGACCAGCCCGACGGGGCCGAGCCGCGCGCGCAGCCCCAGCCGCGCCGCGACGATGGCCAGGCCCACGAAGGCGATCAGCCCCAACCCCAGGGCCGCCGAGAGGATGTGAGCCGCGCCGATGGCGTGGTAGAGCGAGTCGCGTCGGTGAAGCGCATCGATCAGGACCAGGAGCGTCATGTTGAAGACGCAACTGCCCATGACGCTCCCGACGGCAATGTCCGGCGCCTCGGCGATCGTCACGGCCCCGATGCCGCTGAACAGCTCCGGCATCGAAGTCACGACGGCGATCAGGATCAAGCCGATCCACGTCCGCCCCATGCCGGACTTTTCGGCCAGGACGTCGCCGTAACGCGAGAGCGCCGTCCCGGCCGCGACAATGACGCCGGTCAAGACGGCGAATTCGAACCAGAGGCGAACCACCGGGGCTCCTGTCGGGCGGCCCAGCGGCCGCGACCGCGCCGTCGGGGGCTCTCTTGGCGCGGGCAAATCAAACTCGTTATCATGCGATCCGCTCGCGCTTCAAGCAAGCGCGAACCGGATTTCAGCGAGAAGAACCTTGTCCCTCTCCCTCCCGATCGGCCCAAGGGAAGCTTCGCCGGCCCGCCAACCCGCCGCGGGCCCCGCCGGGTCCGGGCTTTCCTCGGCCGAGGCGCGCCGGCGGCTGGCCGATTACGGCCCTAACGAGTTGCGTGAGGGAACCCGCGTCGGGCGGCTCGCTCTCTTGATCCGCCAATTTGGCGACACGCTCATCTTCATCCTCCTGATCGCCGCGGGACTCGCCCTGGCGATCGGGGAGACGACCGACGCCGTCGCCATCCTCGCCATCGTCGTTCTGAACGGGCTTCTGGGGTTCGCTCAGGAATGGCGAGCGGAGGAGGCCTTGGCGGCCCTCAAGCGGATGATGACGGTCTCGGCCCGAGTCGTTCGCGACGGCCAGGAGCAGGTGATCGACGCCCGACTGCTCGTGCCCGGCGACGTGATTACGCTGCGGACGGGCGAGAAGGTGCCGGCGGACGCGCGACTGATCGAGACGAGCAACTTCCGCACGGATGAATCCCTCCTGACCGGCGAATCCGCCGAGGTGGACAAGCGCGCCGAGCCGGACCATCCCTCCGCCCCTCTCGCCGAACGTTTCAATCATGCCTTCATGAGCACGGTCGTCGCCCACGGATTCGCGCGGGCCGAAGTCGTCGCCACCGGCATGCGGACTGAAATCGGACGGATCGCGCGCCTGACGGAAGCCCTGGGGGAAGAAAAGACGCCGTTGCAGGCGAAGCTGGCCGTCCTGGGGCGTCAACTCGGGGGGCTCGCGCTGACCGTGGCCGCGGTGATCCTGGCGGTCGGCCTGGCCGCCGGCCATTCGCTTCTGGAGATGTTTCTCACGGCCGTCGCCCTGGCCGTCGCCGCCGTCCCGGAAGGTCTTCCGGCCGTCGTGACGCTAACGTTGGCGATCGGCGTCCGCTCGATGGCGCGACGCCACGCCCTGGTCCGACGACTCTCGGCCACCGAGGCCCTCGGAGCCACCACGATCATCTGCACGGACAAGACCGGCACGCTCACGGAAAACGAGATGACGGTCACCTCCGTGTGGACGGCCTCGGGCGAGGCGGCCGTCAGCGGCGTCGGTTATGAACCCCGCGGGGAGTTCGGGCCGGCCGAAGCCGTCGACCGCTTCGCCCATCGCGACGACCTGGCGGCCCTGCTGGAAGTCGGTCTCGTCTGCAGTCATGCCGCGCTGCGCCACGCCGAAGGCCAATGGGAAGTGATCGGCGAACCGACCGAAGGGGCGTTGATCGTCGCGGCGCGCAAAGCGGGGTTGGAAGCGCCCCCGCCTTCGACCGGCCGTCGGTGGGAGTTCTCCTTCAGCTCCGAACGCAAGCGGATGACCGTCGTCCGGGAACACGCGGACATCCGGCGAGCCTACATCAAGGGAGCTCCGGAGGTCATTCTTTCGCGCTCAAGCGAGATTCTGGAAAGCGGCTCCGTTCGCCCGCTGAGGCCGACCGACCGCGCGGCCGTCGAAGCGGCCCTCGCCCGGATGGGCCGCTCGGGGCTGAGAACGCTCGCCCTGGCGCGCCGGGACCTCCCCCCGGCCGCGGCCTTGACCGAGGATGAGGTCGAGACCGATCTCACGTTTGTCGGTCTCGTCGGGCTGATGGACCCGCCGAGGCCGGAAGTAGCCCGCGCGCTCGAAGAATGCCGCAGCGCCGGAGTCCGCGTTCTGATGATCACGGGGGACTCGGCCACGACGGCCGGATCGGTGGCGCGCGCCATCGGGCTTGACTACGATGATCTCATTGACGGCGCCCGGCTCGCCGAGATGACGGACGCCGAACTCGCCGAAAGTCTCGGCCGAAGCCCGATCTTCGCCCGCGTCTCTCCCAGCGATAAGCTCCGGATCGTCTCCCTCCTGCGCGAACGGGGAGAGGTCGTCGCGATGACGGGCGACGGCGTCAACGACGCTCCTGCCCTCAAACGCGCCGATGTGGGGATCGCCATGGGACGTCGAGGCACGGATGTCGCCAAGGGGGCTGCCGACATGGTGCTGACCGATGATCACTTCGCCAGCATTGTGGCGGCCGTGGCCGAGGGCCGTCGGCAGTTCGACAACATCCAGAAGTTCGTCCGATATCTTTTGTCTTCCAACGTGGGGGAGATCGTGGCGATCGCCGGCGCCATGTTCTTCGGCGGGCGGCTCATCCTTCTGCCGGCTCAGATCCTGTGGATGAACCTGGTCACCGACGGGCTGACGGCGTTGGCCCTGGGCGTCGAGCCCGCCGAAGCCGATGTCATGAAGCTGCCCCCTCGCGACCCGCGGCGGGGGATTCTCTCGCCAATGGCCCTGGCGGCGATCGCGGGCCTCGGAGGCCTGATCGGCCTTGGGACGCTCGGGCTCTTCCTGCGCGAGTTGGAACTCGGCGGGGACCCGGAAAGGGCTCGAACCTTGGCCTTTACGTGCATTATCATCATGGAGAAGATGAACGTCTTTAATTTCCGTTCGACCCGCGCCCCCCTGCTTCGCCTGGGCCTGAGGTCCAATCCCTTTTTGCTCGCCGCCTGGGGCGGCGCGATCCTCCTGCAATTGGCCGTGATCTATCTGCCGCCGCTCCAGGCGCTCTTCCGGACGACCCCGCTGGCGGCCGCCGACTGGCTCCTCGTCTTCGCCTTAGCGACGCCCGTGCTCCTGATCGGCGAGAGCGTCAAGTTCCTCCTTGGCCGGCTCAAGCCACGGATCGCAACATGAGCGCCCGGAAATCACGCGCCTCGGCGGCCCCCGCCGCCGAACCGGAGACCCAGCCGGCGGCCCCAGCGCCCTTTGAGATCAAGGATTGCGCGTTGATCACGCGCATGGGCGGGGTCGATCCGGCCATAAACCTGCGGGAATTGCGTGAACGGATGCTCCAGTGCCCGGAGTCGTGCCTCTATCATCACTTCTGAAAAACCCAGATCCGGCCCGGCTTTGACGATCCGGAGTTCCGCAACGATTTTGCCGTCTGGGCTTCGCGCCACCTGCACGACCGCGTTCTGGCCGAGCGCCTCGGCATCCTCAACCCTTACGGGTTCGCGGCGTTGGAGGACTTAAGAGCGCGCCTCATCGACATCCTGGACGATCGTCTGGCCGAGCTGCCGATGATCCCCTGGGCTCGCCGGGGTGAGGAATTCCGCTTCATGCGCGCCACGACGGTCATCTTCTCAACCGGGTGGTCCCTCCGCTCGGTGGCCGATCTGGCGGCCCAAGCGCCCGAGTTCACGCTCAGTTCGCTGCACTATCATTTCATCGAGGCCCGGCGCCGGACGCCCGATCGCGCCGATGACTTCTGCGCCTGGCTGGCCTCCTTTCAGCCCCCGCCCACGGCGCTCATCGACGCCCTCCGGCGCGTCGACTTTTATTTCTCCAGCCTGCCGGAACTGAGAGGCCGCCTGATCGAAGTCTTGCAAGGGCAAGCCCCTCATGAATAGACGGCTTGCCGATTACGAGGCCACGGTCGGCCGCCACACCCTCTCTCAGTTAAAACAACTGGCCGACGACCTGGAAGGGGCCAGCGTCCTTCACGTCAACTCCACGCGTCAGGGGGGCGGGGTCGCCGAGATCCTGGAGTGGCTCATCCCCCTCATGAACGATCTCGGCTTGCGCGCGGCCTGGGAGGTCATCGAGGGGAGCGAGGACTTCTTTAACGTGACCAAGAACCTCCACAACGGCCTGCAAGGCCGCCCCGTGGCGCTGACCGACGCCATGGAGCGGACCTACGACCAGACGTTGGCGGCCAACGCCGATCGCCTGGGGGAGGCGCTGCGAGCCGCCGATTACGTTTTCATTCATGACCCCCAACCGGCCGGCCTTCTCGGTCACTTTCCGCGGCGCAAAGGCCGTTGGGTCTGACGTTGCCACATCGACGCGAGTCACCCGGACCGGCGCGTCTGGAGCTTCCTCAAGAAACGGGTCGAAGGCTACGACGCCAGCATTTTTTCGATGCCGGCCTTCGCCCAACCCCTCCCTCACCCTCAGTACATCATCGCTCCCAGCATCGACCGCCTGGACTATACCAAAGGCATTCCGGAACGCTTCCGGGCGTTTGAACGCGCCCTCGAGAAGTACCCCAGGCTCCTCGGGCGAATCTCCCTCTTCCAGCTCGTCATCCCCAGCCGCACGCGCGTGCCCTACTACCAGGACCTCAAGGGAATCCTCGATCGCCTCGTCGGCCGCATCAACGGCCGCTTCGCTCAGACTTCCGGCGAGCACCTCGGCTGGGCGCCCATCCATTACGTCTATGGCACGATGACCCGCGAGGAGCTCGTCGGCTGCTATCGGGCCTGCCAGACGGCCTTGATCACCCCCCTGCGGGATGGAATGAATCTGGTCGCCAAGGAGTACTGCGCCAGCCACGTCAATCTGGACGGCGTCCTGATCCTGAGCGAGTTCGCGGGGGCCGCCGAACAGCTCGCCGCCGGCGCCGTCATCGTCAATCCGTACGATCGCGAGCGGACGGCTGACGCCATCCACGAAGCCTTCATGATGCCCCCCGACGAGCGACGCCGGCGGTTGGAAATCCTCCGCCGGGCCGTGGCCCGCCACGACGTCCACCAGTGGGTCCGATGGTACCTCGATTTCTTCGCCCAAACCCCGGCCGAGGCCGCCGACGTCGAAGAACCCGCCTCCAACCGCAAAAGCCATTGACCCCGCCGACGAGACCTTCTATAGATGGTTCAGATGGAGTTGCCCGCCGCGTGTTGATCAAGCTCCGGATTTTCCCCGTCCTCGCCTGCGTCTGTACGGGCCCCGCGTGCCCGGGGTTAGGCTTGCGCCCGTAAGCCGGCACGTCCCACCGCCGCCCATCGCCTCCAGTCTCGTTTTCCCCTTCTGACCGACGGCTTCGAGAGAAGGCGTCTTTCTCTCCGGCCGGGACTTCACAGGAGATGCTCATGAGCCCTGGAACCGATTCAACCTTGGACGACCCCATCTGGCGCACGATCACGCAGGAAGTCGCCCAGCAGGCCCGTCAGGAGCCCATGCTGGCCAGTTTCCTTCAGGCCGCCGTGCTCAAGCACGCCCGCCTGGAGGATGCGCTGAGCTTCCACCTGGCGACCAAGCTCGACAGCCCCACGCTTCACGCCATGGCGATTCGGGAAGTGATCGACGAAGCCTTCGCCGACGACCTGGGGATCGGTCAGGCCATGCGGGCCGACCTGACGGCCGTCCGCGACCGGGACCCCGCTTGCAAGGGGCTCTGGATTCCGCTCCTGTTCTTCAAGGGCTTCCACGCCTTGCAGGCTTATCGCGTCGCGCATTGGCTGTGGGAACGCGGGCGTCAGGCCCTGTCGCTCTATCTGCAAAGCCGCGTCTCAGAGGTCTTCGGCGTGGACGTTCACCCGGCGGCTCGCATCGGCCGGGGGATCATGATCGATCACGCCACCTCCGTCGTGATCGGCGAAACGGCCGTCGTTGAGGATAACGTCTCCCTCCTGCACGAGGTCACGCTCGGCGGAACCGGCAAGGAGTCCGGAGACCGTCACCCCAAGGTCCGTCGCGGGGTGTTGATCGCCGCCGGGGCGAAAATCCTGGGGAACATCGAGGTCGGCGAGGGAGCCAAGATCGCCGCCGGGAGCGTCGTCCTGCGCTCGGTGCCGGCCCATTGCACGGTGGCGGGCGTGCCGGGCCGCGTGGTCGGGCGCCCGCGAACCGAACTGCCGGCGCTGGAGATGGACCAAGCGCTGCCGTCGGTCGTGGACGATTGAGCTCGGCGGCTCTCAGCCGATGATGCCGCGGCGGTCGCCTTCGGCCACCCGGCCGGCCACGCCGCGCCGAAAGGCGGCGCCGTCGTCCACGTAGCGGAGCCCTTCGTCGAGCGAGATCTGCTCCGAACGCACCAGATCGACGAGCGCCATCGAGAAGGTCTGCATGCCTTCCTCGCCGTTCTTGATGGCTTGCTCCAGCTCCGGGATCCGCCCTTCGGCCAGGAGCTTGCTGACGATCGGGATGTTGACGAGGATTTCGCAGGCGGGCAGGCGGCCTTTGCCGTCGCGCGCCCGGACGAGGCGCTGGCAGATGATCGCCTTCAAGTGAAGCGAAAGCTCCTGAAGAATCAGGCGCTCCTCCTCGGGCTCGAAGAGGTTCAGAATCCGGCTGATGGTTTGACGAGCATCGGAGGTATGAAGCGTGGCAAAGACAAGGTGACCGGTCTCGGTGGCCGTCAGCGCGATCTTGACGGCGTCCCGATCGCGCAATTCCCCGAAGAGAATCACGTCCGGGTCCTGCCGCAGCGCGTGCTTGAGCGCCGTCGAGAAATCCCGGATGTCGACCCCGAGCTCGATCTGGTTGACGATCGATTTCTTGTGGTCGTGGAGAAACTCGATCGGGTCCTCGATCGTGATGATGTGACAGCGCCGGGTCTCGTTGATGTGCCGGATCATGGCCGCCAGCGTGCTCGATTTGCCGCTCCCCGTCACGCCGGTCACCAGCACGAGCCCCCTCTGATTCTGAGCGATCCGCCCCAGCGCCGGCGGCAGCTTCAAGTCTTCGATCGTCGGGACGCGGGGGCTGACCATCCGCACGGCCAGCGCGATCGACCCTCGCTGGTGGAAGATGTTGACGCGATAGCGCGCGACGGCCGGGATGGCGAAGGAAAAGTCCGCGCTGCCGACCTCATCGAACACCTGGCGTTTGCGCGGCGGCGTGATGTTGAGCATCGCTTCTTCGGTCTGCTGTTGCGTCAGCGGCGGACAATCCACGGGCCGCAGATCGCCGTTGATGCGATACAGCGGCGGCGACCCCACCGTCAGATGCAGGTCCGAGGCCTGAAGATTGGCCATCGCCTCAAGCAATTGTTGGACGTCAACCCCGCGCGCGGCCATGGCGCCTGCCTCCCTGCCTCGCTTAAGTCTCCGATCCCGAACCGACTCCCCCGGCGGCCGGCCTCTAACCCTCGGGCAACGCTTTGGCGGAGAGAGTGGGATTCGAACCCACGAGGGTTACCCCTGCCGGTTTTCAAGACCGGTGCCTTCGACCGCTCGGCCATCTCTCCGCGTTCCGGGGTCGCCGGCCGATCCGCCCTGATGATTTCGCCGCCCGACGGTTCCTGTCAATGGCCGTACCCTCGGGCGGAAACGGCCCGGCTTGACCCTCGCCAAGACCGCTTCTTATCATGCCGGCTCTGAGAGGCTCCCTCGCCGGCCGATCCCTTCCTCCCCCTTTGCGCGCTTACGCCCGCTTTCTGCTTCGATATCGAGCCTGGTTGGCCCTCCTCGCCCTGGCGCTCCTGGGGGCTTCGTTCGCCTCGCTCTCCCGGCTCCGCGTCGACCTCTCGCTCATCCCTCTCCTGGAAGCCAGCGCCGAGGCGAGGGCCGAGGTCGAAGCCTTTAATCGGATGTTCCCGGACCGACGCGTGGACGTGCCGTTGGTCCTCCAATGGCCGGGCCCGATCGGCCGGGCGGAGCTGGTCTGGCTTGAGGCATTCGAGCGCCGCCTGGCCGCCGTTCCTCATGTCGCCGACGTTTATTCGGCGGCTTCGGCTCGCTACGTGGAGCTTATCGGGACCGGCCTCCAACCCCGCCGATTCATGGACCTCGATCCCGGCCAAACGGCCCTGGACCGCGCCCGCCGTCATCCGCTCTTCCTCGGTCGCCTGGTCTCGCTCGATGGCCGGGCCGTCACCGTGCTGATGACTTACGACCTCGAGCTGGGAGACCCGCGCCGGGGGGCCGTTCTCCGGCAGATCGAAACCCTCGTCGGCGGGGAGGTGGCTCTTCCCGTGCGCGCGCGGTTGTTGGGCGGGGACGTCGTCCAACGCGTCATGTCCCGCTACATCCTGAGGGACATGGCCCGGAGCGTCGGGATCGAAGCCGCCGTCTTCGCCTTCCTCCTGCCGCTTCTTTTCCGGACGTTTCGGGGCATGATCCTTCCCCTCCTGACGGTCAACGCGGCGATGCTTTTCAACTTCGGTTGGATGGTTCTGACCGGCGAAGCGGTCACCGCCCTGGGGGTAGCCATCCCCGGCCTGATCGTCGTGATCTGCCTCTGCGACGCCATTCATATGATGCATCGCTTCGAGGAGGCCATGGCCGCGGGGCGGGATAAGCAGGGGGCCATCATCGAAATGCTCGCCAACGTCGGCCAGGCCTGTCTTTACACCTCGCTCACGACGGCTTTGGGCTTCCTGTCCCTTCTCATCGCGCCTCATGGGGCCGTCCGGGACTTCGCCCGCTCGGCCTCGATCGGCGTGGCGATCGCCTTCCTCACCGTCATGACGGTCCTGCCGCTGCAGTTATCCTTCTGGCCGACGCGCCGCGGTCACGCCGAGGGCCTCGCCTTCCTGACGCGGCTGGCCTATGGACGGCCCCGCCTGGCCTGGGGCCTCTTCGTTCTTGGGGTCGTCGGCTCGGTTTTCGGCATCGGACGCATCGTCGTCGATTCAAGCTGGCTGGGGGAATTGCCGGAACAGGAAGCCGTGGTCCAGGACCTGCGCTGGTACGAAGCCCATTTCAGCGGTCTCCTCCAATTGGAAGCCCGGCTGGAGGGATCGCTTGAGGAGCCGACCGTATTTCGGGCAGTCGAACGGCTGAAAGAACGCCTCCTGGAAGAAGACGGCATCACCGACGCCGAGTCCTACACGGACTGGGCCGCCGAGATGGCCGGCGCGGCGCCGCCGCTCGACGACGAGCAGATCCAACGCGGGATGCGGCTCCTCAGGCTGGCCGGCCCGGATTTCCCCCGCCATCTGCTGACGGAGGACTTTCACAACGGCCGGATGATCTTTCACACGCGCGACGTCGGCACCCGGCGCTATACCCAACTGCGCGAGATTCTGGAAGCCGAAGCCGAGGCCCTGCCCCCGGGCCTCCAAGCCGCCGCCGCCGGCTTCTCCCGCATGGCCTACGAAAGCAGTCACTTGGTCGTCACGACGATGATGCGGAGCCTGATGCTCTCTCTCTTGGCCATCAGCTTTTTCATGATGCTCGCCTACCGATCCGTCCGGCTGGGACTGATCGCATTGTTGCCCAATGCCTTTCCCATCCTGGCCGCCCTCGGGCTGACGGGCTGGCTCGGCATCCCGCTCCGCATCGGGATCGTCATGGTGTATTGCGCGGGGGTGGGCCTCGCCGTGGACGACGGCATTCACCTGATCACGCGGTTTCTGCAGGAGGGCAAGCGGGACCCGACGGCGCCCGCCGGGCGCCTCCTGCGTCGCAGCCTCCGAACGACGGGCCGCGCCCTTGTCATCACGTCGGTCGTTCTGGCCGTCGGCGCGCTCAGTTACCTGCCGTCGGCTTTCCGTTCGATCAGCGACGTCGGGGTGCTGTTGACCGCCATCATCCTCATCGCGCTGATGGCCGATCTGTTTCTGCTGCCGCTCCTGCTGGAGCGGTTCGCCCCCTTGCCTCGAGGGGAAACCTCCCCTCGCCCCGTGGAAGAACCGACGGCCCCCGCGGCTCGAACGACGGCCCGATCCTGATGGGGTTGACCGAGGGGCGCGAGGCTCCGGCGGGCGCCGTCACGGGAGCCGGCGCACGCGACCGCGAATCTCGATCAGCCGCTTCATGACGTGGCCGAGGCTCCCTTTCCATTGGGCGAGCCCGAAGGCGTCGTGGAGGTCCCGATAGAGATCGAACAATTCGTCGTAAATTCCATGAGCGGCCGGATCGGGGAGATAAACCTCGTCCTTGACGCCCGTCATGGCCGCGATAGCCTCATCAAAATTGCCGTAACCGCCCGCCTGGGGACCCGCGACGACGGCGCCGCAGATGGCCGCCCCCAACGCGCACGTCTGAGCCGAGCGCGAGACCTTCATCGGCCGGCCCGTCACGTCGGCGTAAATCTGCATGAGGAGGGGGTTCCGCTCGGCGATCCCCCCGCAGTTGACGATCTCGCGCGCCGAGACGCCGTGATCCTCCAGCCGGCCGATGATCATGCGGGCCCCGAAGGCCGTCGCCTCCATAAGGGCGCGATAGATCTCCTCCGGCCGCGTCTGAAGCGTCTGCCCCATCAGGAGACCCGTCAGGCGCTGATCCACGAGCACCGTTCGGTTGCCGTTGTTCCAATCCAGCGCGAGCAGGCCGGATTCTCCTGGACGCAGGCCGGCCGCCCGTTCGGTCAACGCCTCGTGCGAGCCGACGTCAGCCCCGCCGGGCCGCTGGTATTGGACGTACCAGTTGAAGATGTCGCCCACGGCCGATTGGCCGGCTTCCAACCCATAATGACCCGGCAGGATGGAATCCGGCACGATCCCGCACAGGCCCGGGATGTCCGGCAGCGGTTGTTCCAGCGGCGAGACCATCATGTCGCAGGTGGAGGTGCCGATGATTTTGACCAGCGTCCCCGGCCGAATGCCGCAGCCGACGGCCCCCAGGTGAGCGTCGAGCGCGCCGACGGCCACCGGAAGGCCGGCGGGAATCCCCCACGTCTCAGCCCAGCGCTCGGCCAGACGCCCGGCGGGACGATCCACGGCTTCGGCCCGATTGGGGAGCCGGTCTCGCAGGCCCCCCAGTCCCGGGTCCAGCGAGGCGAGAAAGTCGCGGTCGGGGTAGCCCCCCCAACTCGGATGAAACATGGCTTTGTGCCCGGCGGGACAGATGCCGACGCGGATCGTCGAGGCGTCGGCGCCGCCGCAGAGCACCGCGGGAATCCAATCGGCGATCTCGACCCACGTGTGCGCCGCGGCGAAGACCTCCGGCGCGACCTTCCGGCAGCGCCAGATCTTGGAGAAAAACCACTCGGAGGAATACACGCCGCCGCATTTGGCCAGATAATGAGGCCGGCTCTCGGCGGCCCGCCGCGTGAGGCTCGCGGCCTCCTCGACGGCCGTATGGTCCTTCCAGAGCCAGGCCATCGCGGCCAGGTTGTCGGCGAAAGCCTCCTTGAGGGCCAGCGGCGACCCGGTCTCGTCGATGGGGATCGGGGTCGAACCGGTCGTGTCAACGCCGATCCCCACGATCGCCGACGGATGGAAGGCCCGATCCGTCTGACGGGCGATCTCGATCGCGGCGGGAACGGCTCGGCGCAGCGCCGTCAAATAGTCCGCCGGGTGTTGGCGGGCCAATTCGGGGTCGCGCCGATCGAGCAGAACGCCGGCCTCGCCGCGCTCGTAGGCTTCGACGGCCGAGCCCACCTCGGCGCCGTCCTCCACGCGGACGACGAGGCACCGCATCGAATTCGTCCCGAAATCCAGGCCGAGACTGTAGCGAGGCTTCATGAACGCTCCCTCAGCCGATCGCCGGCGCAGCCCCCAGCCTGCCTCCCCCGGCGTTGATCGATCCCCCGCCCGATGTCATCATACCATCGTTCCGCCCACGGGACCTCGGCCGATGCGGCGGCTTGGGGGTAAAAAAGGAAGCCTCCTGACCATGAATCTGGCTGAGCTGGCCGAGCGCTCTGCCGAACGCCTCGGCGAACACGTGACGCTCGATTTCGAAGGCGAGCGCTTCACGAACTGGGAGTTGCTGCGCCGCGCTCGCCGGCTTCAAACCGCCTTGGAAAGCCTCGGCCTCGGGCCCGGCCGCGTCGCCGCGCTCTTCATGGTCAATCACCCGATCATTTACCCGATCTTCCAGGGGATTTTCCGCTCCGGCGCCGCGGCGGTTCCGATCATGTTTCAACTCACCGTCCCCGAGCTGCGCTACATCCTCGAAGACACCGAGGCCGCCTTGGTGCTCACCGATGCGCAGCTTCTCCCGAAGGTCCGCGAGGCCGTCGAGCGGCTGCCGACGGTTCGGCACGTCGTCGTCCGCGGCGGCGAGAGCCTCCCCGAGCGCCAGCCTCCGGAGCTCTCGCTCCAGAGCCTGCTCGAGGCCGACGAGCGCCCTTCGCTGCCCGACATTCACGACGACGCCCTGGCCCTGATGCTTTATACCTCCGGGACGACGGGCAAACCCAAGGGCGTCATGCTGGCTCACGCCAACCTGATCGCCTCGGCCGAAGCGGCCAATCACGCCGCCGAACTCGACCGTTGGGAAGGACCACGGATCGCGATGAGCGCCATGCCGATGGCTCACATTTTCGGCGTCGGCGTGATGAACTCCGGCTATCTGATCCCCGATCGTCTGGCGGGGGCTTACAGCGTTCAGATGCGCTGGTTTGAACCCGAAGGCTTCATGGCCCTCATCCAACGCCAGGGTTGCACCACGATGGCCGCGGTGCCGACCATGCTGGCGATGATTCTCAACCATCCCAACGTCGAAGCCTACGACCTCAGCTCGCTCAAGGAGGTCGTCTGCGGGGCCGCCCCGCTGCCGGTCGAACTCGCCCGCGCTTTCATGGACCGTTACGCCTGCCGTGTCCGGGAAATATACGGCATGACCGAGAACACGGGCATCGGGAGCGCCAATCGCTTGTCCGAGCCCTATCGTCCCGGCTCGGCGGGTCGGCCCTATTTCAACACCGAGGTCCGGATCGTGGACGACGCCGGGCGGACGGTTCCCGCCGGCGCGCGCGGCGAAATCGTCACGCGCGGCCCCACGACGATGAAGGGCTACCACAAGAAGCCCGAGGCCACGACCGAGGCCGTCCGTGACGGCTGGCTCCATACCGGCGACATCGGCTACTTCGACGCCGAGGGCTATCTCTACATCGTCGACCGAAAGAAGGACATGATCATTCGCGGCGGCGAGAACATCTATCCGGCGGAGGTCGAGGACGCGCTCTACGCCCATCCCGCCGTGGCCGAGGCCGCCGTCGTCGGCGTTCCCGACCCCATCTATGGGGAGGCCGTCGTAGCTTTCGTTGTCCCGCGCCGCCAACCCAAGGTCGAGGAGGCCGAGCTGATCGAATTCGTTCGCGGTCGGATCACGAAGTTCAAAGCCCCGGAACGCGTCTTCTTCCTCGAGGCTCTTCCCAAGGCCGGCGTCGGCAAAATCCTCCGGCGGGAACTGCGGGAGATGGCGCGTCGGGCGATGGCGCCGGCCTCCAGCGGCGGGCGCTGAGGGCAGCGTCGACGGCAGCCGTGAACGAACCCGCCCGCGATGCCATCGCCCTGGGGGTCGACGGCGGCGCCGGCGCCCTCAGGGTCGCCGTTCGTCCGCCTGACGGGGCCGTCGTTCACCACGAGGCCCGGGGCGCCAACCCCGCCCTGATCGGTCTGGAACCGTTTCTGGATCGGCTCGCCGAGGCGATCGAGCAGGCGCTGGCCCGATGCGGCCTGGAAACTCACGCGGTCGCATCGGCAGGGTTGGGGCTTTCGGGCGTGGACCGCCCCGCTGAAATTGAACGGCTGACCCGCCTGATCCGCGCCCGGATCCTACCCGGCGCGCGGCGTCTCTGGGTGGGCAACGACGCTCTTCCCGCGCTCCGATGGGGCGCCGGCCGGTTGGAAGGGCTCGTCCTCATCGCGGGCACGGGGTCGATCTGTCTGGCCGTGGCCTCTCCGGCGCGTATGACCCGCGTCGGCGGTTGGGGAGGCGAGCTCGGCGACGAAGGCAGCGGCTTCTGGATCGGGCAACGCGCCCTGCAGGCCGCCTGTCGGATGGCCGACGGGCGTCTCGAACGCTCGCTGCTGTTGGATGAGATTCTGCATCATCTCGGCCTGACGACCCCGGAGGCCCTCATCCCCTGGTGCTCCGGCCTCAGCCGGGAAGCGTTCAAAACGGCGACCGCATCGCTCTATCCCGTCGTCGCCCGTCGCGCCGTCCTGCGAGACAAGGTCGCCCGCAACGCCATCTCGATGGGGATTGCTCACCTCGTGCAACTGACGCTGACCGCCGAACGGCATTGGCGCCGAATGGGGGGGGTCGATTCGGCTCCGGCCGGGCAAGCGCCGGAATCCGGAGACGCCGCCGCGCCCGAGTCGGGCGATGAGCAGCCTGCGCTGGCCGGGGTTCCCGACGCCAAGGAGACGGTCCGATCAGGATCGGCGGTCAAGTTGGTTTGCGCCGGAGGGCTTTTCGCCGGAGACGAGGCGTTTTATCGAGCCTTCCTGGCCCAGCTTCGCCGCCGCGAGGCCTTCGACCCCGTCCGATTGACCGACCCCCCCGCCCTTGGCGCCCTGGCTCTCGGCGAGGAAGCTCCCCCGCTGTGAGTCAGACCCCGGCGTCTGAACACGGGCCAGGCTCCCCGGGCCGATCTTGCGCTCCAGCCTCGCTTGATGTTACCTATGTTCAGCCTTCGATGATGCTTGAAGGCTGGAGGCCGATGGTCGTGGACGGGCTGACATCCTCCGAAATTCGACGGCGGCTCGGCGTCGCGATCGGCTTGGCGTGCCTAGCCGCCGCCCTCGGCCCCTTCGCGTGCACTCGCGCCCAGAGCGGTCAGTATTTTTCAGCCACGGCCTTCGCCAAAATCCCTCCCGGGACGCCCTATGAACAGGGGAAAGCCTGGGCGATTCAGGAAGCCTATCGGCGCGCGCGCGATCAGATTCTGGCCCAGGCCCTGGAGCTCTCCTTTCCCAACGGCGAACTTCTCGAAGACGCCATCGTCGTGGACCCGTTCATCCGCGCCAAAGTTTACGACACGGTCCGTACCGCGCGCGTGACCGACCAGACGATCGACGATGAAGATACGCTCTCCGTGACGTTGCGTCTGGATCTGGCTCCGCTTCATGAAATTATCGCCCGCTACGGGCGGGATCGTCCCGGGCCCTCGGCGCGCCCCGCGCTGCCGGCCTCGCTGTGAACCGGCGGCCCGCCTGATCGCCTTCACTCCGGGATTTATCGCTCCTTCCTGGGGAACTTCCCACGGCAACGTGCCGATTGCATCCGCGAGGCATCGAACCGAAAACCCGTGTTAAACGTCACCGAACTTTCCAAACGATACGCCGGGAGGACACTCTTTGAGGGAGTCGCCTTCCGCCTGGAGCCCGGGGAGAAGGCGGCTCTCGTCGGCGTCAACGGCTCCGGCAAATCGACGCTCCTTCGCATCCTCGCCGGTCAGGTCGCCTCCGACGCCGGCGAGGTGACTCGCCCGCGAGGGACTCGCGTCGGCTACCTCCCTCAAGAGACCCAAGACGTTCCCGATCGGCCGCTGGCCGAGGAGCTTCAGTCGGTCTTCGTCGATCTGGACCACCATCGCCGGCAATGGGAAGCGCTCGGCGGTCGCCTGGCCGAGATGGACCCCGCCGATCCAGAATACGCGGCCGTCGCCGATCGTTACGGGCGGCTGCAACACGAAATCGACCGTCTGGACGCGCACGACGTCCCGGCGCGCGTCGGCCGCGTGGCCGCCGGGCTGGGCTTCAGCTCGGAGGACCTGGGTCGATCCTGCGCCGAGTTCTCCGGCGGTTGGCGGATGCGGATTCCCCTGGCGAAACTGCTCCTGCTCGACCCCGACGTGCTTCTGCTCGACGAGCCGACCAATCATCTGGACCTCGAGACGCTCATCTGGCTGGAGAACTGGCTGCGCGGAAGCTCGGCAACCGTCCTGCTGGTCAGCCACGAGCGCCGCTTCATGGATGCCCTCGTCGGTCGGGTTTTTGAGATTCACGCCGGCCGCTTCACCCTTTACCGGGGCAATTATTCCGATTATCTCCAAAGCCGGGCCGAACGTTGGGCCCAGTGGCGACGTGAATACGACAACCAGCAGGAAGAAATCGCGCGCATTCAACGGTTCGTCGATCGGTTCCGTTATAACGCCTCCAAGGCCCGGCTCGTTCAGAGCCGCCTCAAATCGCTCGAACGAATCGAGCCCGTTCCTCCTCCGCCTCAGGAATCGCCGGCGATCCGCTTTCGTTTTCCGCCGCCGGACCGCGGCCCGAAGGAAGTCTTCCTCGCCCAGGGCCTGGTCAAAGCTTACGGTTCAATCCCCGTCCTTCGCGAAGTGGATCTGATGCTCTGGCGCGGCGAGAAGGTCGCGCTCGTCGGCGTGAACGGCGCGGGGAAATCGACCTTGCTGCGGCTGTTGGGGGGGGAGGAAAACCCCACGGCGGGTCGGCTCCAGCGCGGCGCCAACGTGCGGACCGAATTCTTCGCCCAGTACGATCATGACGGGATGGATCCGACGAACTCCGTCTGGCGTGAAATGGCCGCCGTCGCGCCCGCAGGCCAGATGGAAAAGGCCCGGGACGTCCTGGGCGGCTTCTTCTTCACCGGCGAGGACGTCGAGAAACCGGTCGGCGTCCTCTCCGGCGGCGAGCGCACGCGCCTTCGCCTGGCCCGGATGCTCTTCTCCGGCGCCAACGTCCTCCTCCTGGACGAACCGACCAATCATCTCGACATCGCCTCTCGCGCGGCGCTCGAACGCGCCCTCGGCGACTACGCGGGGACCGTCGTCTTCGTCTCGCACGATCGCGCCTTCTTGAACGCCGTGGCCACGCGCGTCGTCGAAATCAAAGACGGTCGCCTGCGCTCCTTCCCCGGCAATTATGAGGATTACTGTCGGGCGCTCCGTTCCCTCGGCGAGACCTCCCCGCTCGTGGAATCCCCTTCAAACGCCGCTTCGGCCCGATCCCTTCGTTCGCCCCGAGCGGCGGCCTCGCGACGCGACGCTTCCCGTTCACACCCGCCGTCCGGCCCCCCCGGCGAGCTGCGTCGGGCCGCTTTAAAGGAATCCGCCCGCGAGCAACAGCGTCTGCGCAAGTTGGTCGCTCAGTTGGAGAACGAGATCGCCGCCGTCGAAGCCCGTCTGGCGGAGATCGAAGCCGAGCTGGCGGAGCCCGAGGTCTACCGCAATCACCTGCGATGCGGCCCGCTGCTCAGGGAGCGCGAGCGCCTCCGCGAGCATCACGGGGCTTATCTTCTCCAGTGGGAGAAACAGGCGGGGGCTCTCGAAAAGCTCCGATCGCCCGCCTGAGCCGCTCCCTGGATCGGTCGGCCGTGCGGCCCCGCGCCGCCCGCCTCAGAAGAGGTTGGGGAATTTCCGCCGAAGGTATTCCAGAGCCGCCTCCGAGGGTTGAAGCAGCCTTCGGCCCCGCGTCCCTTCGAGCCCCCGCGTCGAGGCTCGCAAAAGCTCCTCAATTCCCGGCGGCGGCGCAACGGCGAGCGTGTCGGTCGTCGGCGTCGTCGTCTCCGGCACCATCTCGCCTCGGGCCGTCTCCACCGCCGGCGGGACCGGGGGCTCCGGCGGCGGCGGCAATTCGAGGACGGGGGGCGAGGGAGGTTCCGGGGAAGGCGCCGCGGCCGTCTGAGTGGTCGAGAGCCGCTCGGCCGAGGGAGCCAGCACCGTGGCGCGGAGAGCCCCAAAAAAGGGATCGCGCGTCCCCAGGTCCTGGATCGGGGCGTGATAGTAGGCCAGCGCCGCGCCGGCCAGACCCGCCTCGCGAGCCCGGCGCATCTGCATCAGCGCGTCGAAGGAAATGTTCCGAAAGCCCGCCACGGCGGCGAAAACCTCGGCGCCCGTCTGCCGGCCGATTCGCGCCGCCAAATGATTCCAGGCGTCAAAGGCCTCGCGTTCGGCCACGTCCCCCTCGGCCCGAAAGTTCTCCACGATCACGCGGTCCAATTGGCTTTGACCGATCCAGGCCCGCCAGTCCTGCAACGCGCCGGCCGCCACCAGGGATTCGGCAAAGCCGCCCGGTTCGGTCGGGGCCGGACCCTCGGATAGACCCATTACGGAAACCGAGACGCCGGGTCGGGCGTTCCGGCTCGCCGCGACCAGCCGCTCCACAAGACGATTCAACCCTTCGCGCCTGAACTCGATCCAGGACGCATCGTCCGGCGCCGGCCGGTCCGTTCGCCCGGTCCGTTCGCGCCAGGCCTGGAGGACCCCCGGATGATAACCCCACTCGGCCGCCACGCCCGGATACCGCAGCCCGTCCAGCAGGACGCCGTCGATCGGGTACTGGGCGATCAGCTCCGAGACGATCTGCTCCAGATGGGCCTGAACCTCAGCAAGCGCCGGCTCCAGACACTGGAAACCCTCGGCGTCCACCCTCTCCGACCGAACGTTGAGCGTCAGCCAGTCGCCATGCTCGCTGAGAACGTGGGCCGCCGCCAGAGGCACCGGCCGATTGACGTTGGCCACGGCCAACAGGTCAAGCCATGCGATGACCCGGGGTGGGTCGGGCGCGGTCGCCAGCCCTTTGAGGAATTCCCCCAGGGGATCGAAGCCTTCGGAGACGCCGAAAGCCTTCGGCGCCAGCGCCGACTCATAATAGGCTTCGCCGAAGGCTCGAACCTGAATAATGATCTCCGCAAACGGCAGGCGAGGGACTTCCGGGATCAGACGGCCCAATCGCGTCGCGTCGCGATAATGCGAACCGGCCGGCGTCAGCAGAATGGCGCCGCCAAACGTCCCCGTCGTCGAACGGTCGCCGATTTGTTGCGCCCCGACCGAGCCCGCCGGCAATCCCGCCGCCAAGCACCCGATAATCCAGGCGGCGCGGAGAATCCGGACGAAAGGACGCATCGGATGAAGTCGCGGGAGAATATGTCAGGACGGCGACGTCGAGACCCGGCGCGGCCCAAGCGTCCGGGCGTCGATAACCCTATCATTTGTAGGCCTTTGTCCTCGTATTGGCAAGTCTGATGGGCCGGCGGCCCGGCCCCCGGCGTCGGCGGCCTTCCTGGCCGGCTAGGGCCAGCCTTCGGCCGCTTCCGGCCCGCCGCGACGCCACGTCCAGGAGGTATCCCCCTCCAAGCGCCACTGCTCCCAAAGCCGACTGAAGCGGCTCACGTAGATCGCCTCGAACAGCGGCAACTTCTCCGGCGCTCGATCGCGGCATCGTTCCCTGAGCGAGTCGATCTCGATCAGAATGTCGATCCACTCAAGCTCCGTGTGCAGGATCAGATTGGTGATACGGTCGGCGCCAAGCTGCAGTTCCTGAGCCAGCGTCCAATCCTCATGATTCACGGCGCGCCTCGCCTTCGGACTTCGATTTCGCCCCCCTGAAGCCTAGCGCAATCGCTCCGCCCCCGGCCAGTTCGGCGCGGGCCCGCCGCACGAGCCCCACGTCCGATCATCCTTGGATTCCCAACGAGAGCCCAACCCCCGTCGCCGCGAACTTGACTTTCACCGCGGTCCCGCCCTAGCATCCGGTGATTGCGTCGGCGCTGAGGCAGAGGGCCGGCTGAGATCGCGGACCGACCGAATCGGCTCCCCGTGGCGGCTCCGAAGCCCATCCGGCGCCCAGGGCCCTTCGCCGCGAGCGGGAATAGCTCAGCTGGTAGAGCGCCACCTTGCCAAGGTGGAGGTCGCGGGTTCGAGACCCGTTTCCCGCTCCAGTTCACTCCTCCAAAGCAGTCGTCGAAACCGCCGCGGCCCCTTGGGAGTCGCCCGTCGGGCTCGTCGGGGACACGGGCTTATCCCCACCCCGCGCGCCGACGAACCACATTCGCCGCCGGGCATGGCCCGGCCGACCAGGGCGGCGGCCCGGCCGCCGCACTCCATAACGAGCACCGCCTCACGCCACGCCGCCCCGGCGACGGTCCGGCCGCTCGCGTCCGCCTGCGCCGCCGATTCAACGCAGCGCGGCGCAGACCCTATGGAGTGCGCAGGCCATGCCTGCGCCTTCCCGCGCGTAGCCCTGCTTCGCGCCCAACAACCCCATCGCCGAGATGGAAACAGCCCCGTAAGCCCAGATGGAGCGGGAGCTTACGGGGCTGGATCGTGGCGGGGCCGACGGGATTCGAACCCGCGACCTCCGGCGTGACAGGCCGGCGTTCTAAACCAGCTGAACTACGACCCCGACAAAGGCGAAGCGCGTTCACCGGACCGCAAACCGCGCTGCCGTGCCCCACGGGGAGCCGGCTCGGTTCGGCGGCACCGTAAACACATGATGATCCGTAATCCGGGCCCACGGTGTCAAGCCGAAGCCGACGCTCAATCCGTCCCCCTCACCGGTAGAGTCGCCAACGCGAGGCGGCGATCCGTGACGGAGGGTCGAACGTGAGGACAAGCCGCGGCCGGAAAGCCAGCTCCCCCTCGGAGGCGTGAAACCGCTTGGCTCGCTTGAGATCGACCTCGTTGCCGCGCACGATCCACCCGAAATTCTCCCCCGGGCGCTCCAGCCAGAATTGCGCATCGGCCACCAGCCCCACCCCGCTGAACGTTCCGGAGGAGCCCGCGCCGAAGAAGTCCGTCGTCGCGCTGGGCGTAGGCACAAAATCTCCGCCCGGGTTCGACCAGGCGGACTGGAGATGAAAGTTCGAGTTCCACGTGGCGTCCCCCGCTTGAGCGGCTGACCCGCCGCCCCCGTCGCTTTCCGGATCGATTTGGAGCGTATCGACGCTCCCCTCGCCCCAATCGGCCAGCGACCTATGGATCGTGTGCGGCTCCGCGAAGGCGTTATTGTCGGCCGAACGCTCCACGACGAACGTAAGTTCGGCCGCCAGGATCCGTGCGCCGCGCGGGACGCCGCTCAGGTCAAAGGCGATCAGGAAACGGCGAGGGCTTCCGAGCTTGTTGTTGCCGGCATAGAGAAACGGGTGGCCGCCGTTGGTGTTATCGCGTTGATCCTCATAAAGCGAATTATCCCGCGTCCCCTGATAGCCCTTGACCCCCTCCTGGAAAATGATGGTGATCGGATCGCTGAAGACCGTCCAGGCAGGCGCGGCCAGAGCCAACAGCAGCCCCATCATCCGGCTCAGGGGATATCCTCCGCGTCGCGGCGGTCGGTGCATGGGCGGTCTCATCGTTTTCCGCCGAACGTCGAGGGCCGGCACGGAGTGGGGCTCAGGGGTTCGCATTCCCGAGAGGGCCGACCCGGGCGAGTGCCAGGTTCATCTATGAGCAGAAGGGAGCCTTTCTGCATCGCCGCGAGGGGCCTGGGAGCCGTACCTCACGGCGCGGACCCTGTACCATATCGAACGCCGCCCCGCCGCGCCCTGCTGCTGAGCCGAAATTCACGACGGCATCGGCCTGGACAGAGTGTTGACGCTCCTGGCATACGGGGCTATACATCGGCGGTGGGTATCGGCCGCCGCGGGATGAGCCCCGGATGTTTAGCGGGCGCGCCCGCCCGGCGGTCTCTTTCTTGATCGTCGCCACGAAGGCGGACCCGGCTCCCGATGGGCGACCGGCTGGCTTCATTCGTCCCCAGCATCTCTGATCCCTGGGATGAGCGCAAGGCGGCTCACCTGACTCGGCGCGTCGGCTTCGGCGCCCCTCCCGCTCAACTGACCCTTCTTGTGGGGGACGGCTCCGCTGCCGCCTTCAACGCCGCCGTTGAGGAGCAGGTCCTCTATCCCGACGTGGACGCGGCGCTGGAGGCCCGGCTCGCCGCCTTCGCCGGCGGCGCCAGCCTCACGGCCAATCCCACGACGCTCTATACGCTGGGGGGCCATTGGCTTTTTCGGATGGCCTTCGCCACCCGGCCCCTCCAGGAGCAACTGACCCTTTTCTGGCACGATCATTTCGCCGTCGAGTTTGTAAAGATTCGAGGCAAAGTCACTTACCCGCCCGGCGACAACGCCGCCCAAACGGCCAAAGCCACCACCCTCCTTCGCGATTACATGGAGCTTCTCCGCCTGCGCGGCAACAAGGATTTCCGTACGTTGCTCCTGGCGATTACGCGCAATCCGGCGATGCTTCTCTACCTGGATAATTACCTGAACGTGGCCGGCCGCGCCCAGGAAAACTACGCCCGTGAGCTGATGGAACTCTTTTCCATGGGCGTCAATCAATATACCGAAGACGACGTCCGGGAGCTCTCGCGGGTCCTCACCGGCGAAAGCCTCGACGACCGTATCAACCTCGGTTACCTTTTCCGGCAGCCCTTCCACGACACGGGAACGAAGAACTTTCTCGGCCAGACCGTCGCGCCCCAGTCGCCGGGGAGCCTCGAAACCGCCGAAGCCGTCGACATTATTCTTTCCCAACCGGTCACAAGCCGCTTCATGGCCAGCAAGCTCATCGAGTGGTTCGTTAACCCCGCCCCGGACCCCGAGGCGGTTGAAGAACTCGCCGCCGTGCTCCGCGCCGACGCCGACAGCGACGGCCGACCCGACTTTAACTTCGCCGAAACCCTGGAGGTTCTTTTCAAGTCCCGCTACTTTTACGAGGATGCCAACTTCTTCACGCTCTACAAGACCCCCGTGGACTATGGCGTCAACATTGTCCGCCTGCTCGGGCTTACCGAAACTCAGCTCGCCGCCGACGTTAATTGGTACGGCCTCGCCTTTCTGCTGGGCGGCATGGGCATGGGGCTCTTTGAACCCCCCAACGTCGGCGGATGGATTCACGGAGAGGCCTGGATCAACAGCGTTAATCTGATCAACCGCTATAATCTCGCCGAACGGGTCGCCCGTTCCGACATCATGACCCCCGCCTTTCTTCTGGCCTACTTTCCCGACAGCCCGGCCACGTCGAATGCCACGCTCCTCGAAGACTTTCGCCGCCGCCTCATCCAACGATCGCTACGAACCGGCGAAACCGACATCCTCAACGCCCACATGAGTTCCATGGACAGCCTCGCTGGTGCGACGCAGTTGCAGAAATACAATCTCAAGATCTGGGGCCTCGCCCATCTTCTCTGTGCCACGGCCGAGTTCCAGATGAAATAATGGAACGTGACCCTCATGTTCCCCACCGCGTCCCGAGCCGCTGACTCGAAGGGAGCCGACCATGCCACTACGGCGGCGTGATTTCATTCGAGCCGGCCTGGGCGGCTTAGGTTACTTCTCCACGGCCGCCCTGGTCCCGGATTGGATCATTCGCTCGGCCGCGGCCATCGAGGACCTCTCGGGCGAAAATCGCATCCTCGTCATCGTGCAACTCGAGGGAGGCAACGATGGCCTGAACACCCTCGTCCCCTATACGGATCCCCTTTATAACTCGGACATCCGCCCGACGCTTCATGTCCCCACCGCCCAACTCCATCTGATCGACAACCTCAACGGCCTGCACCCCGCCCTCCCCGCCCTGGCCGAGTCCTATGGCGACGGGCGCGTTGCGATCATTCAGAACGTCGGTTACCCGAACCCGGACCTTTCCCATTTTGTGTCCACGGATTACTGGGAGCAGGGGCGCGCCCCCGGCGGCCCGAATCTCGGCACGCAAGGGTGGGTCGGCCGGTTTTTTGATCAAACGTGCGGCTCGGCGCCGGACGTGGACCCCCTGACGATGGTCGGCGCGGGTCACTCGCGCATCCCGGGCTCCCTCAAGGCCGTCACCTATAGCGCTCCCGCCATCGCCAGCGTCGCTACCTACCAGATTCAAGGCGCCGCCGGTCTACTGCCCGTCATCGGGACCCGCCGTCTCAACGATTTGCACGCGCTGAATGACGTTCCCGCCGCCGATCCCGCGATCGAATTCATCCAGAACAGCGCTAACGTGGCCGAGGCGTCGATCGCCGTCGTCCAGAATCTGAGTTACAATCCGGCGGTCGTTTATCCCTCGACCAAGCTGGGGCAGGACTTGTTGCTCTGCTCGCGGCTCATCCATCAGCCCGGCATCGCCCCCAAGGTCCTGCACGTCCGCCAGGCTGGTTATGACACGCACGCCGACCAGGGAGTCCCCGGCAGCCCCGGTCTCGGGGATCACCCCGCTCTCCTGATTGATTTGAACGACGCCCTCGGCGCGTTCATGAGCGACCTGGCCGCCTCCGGCAATCTGGACCGGGTTCTCATTCTCACCTTCTCCGAGTTCGGCCGCCGTGTCCGCCAGAATGACAGCGACGGCACGGATCATGGAGCGGCTTCGATCCTGTTTGTCCTCGGCGGCCGTATCCGCGGCGGCGTCTACGGCGGGCAGCCGAATCTCTCATCCACTGAAGACGTGATGGACCCCGCCGGCTTCATCGTGCCGCGCGTACAGAAGGGCAATCTGAGCCACACCGTCGATTTCCGATCCGTTTATGCGCGCGTCATCGAGAGTTGGTTCGGCTCTCAGGCCGCGCCCGGGGTGTTCGGCCAGAGCGTCTATGACGGGATCATTTTCCCCGATCTGCCCAAGATCGATTTCATCCGGGCCACGGTCTCGGCGGCCCGTACTCCCTGGAGGGAGTATCACTGATGCGATCGGGAATCCGTCCCATCTCGCCGGCGGGACGGGACACCCCCCCTTAACCCGGGGGGCTGATCTCGTGATTGACTTTCCGGATTTTCAGATCGTAATCGAAGTGAGCATCGTTCTCCGGGGTGTGACACTGTAAGCACGTGCCGGCCTCGACCCGGCTAGGCGGATTGAGTCGCTTGAGGTCGGCGAGGAATCGGGCGCGATCCTCCGGATTCATTGCGTTGACGGAGCCGTTGCGCACCAGATTCTGTTTGGCCGCGTGCTCGTAGCCGGGCCCATGGCAAGTTTCACACTGGACCCCCCCCATGGACCGGCTTTCATTGACGTTATAAAAACCGTTATCTTTCTGAAATCCGAGCGTGTGACATTGAAGACACTTGGCGTCGTACTGACTTCCCTTGGCGATCAACGTGTCCAGGGCGTGAAAGTGGGGGGTTTTGACCCAATCCTGATACTCTCTGACGTGGCAGATGCCGCAATACTGGGCCCCCGCGTAGGTCCGCGTCGGATTTCGCGGCGCCTGGACAATAAGTTCCTCCGTGTTGGCGCGAAACTCCTTGAGGAGCTGCAGCGCGGCGACGTCCGCCACCAGCCGCTGCGGCGAGATCGGCAACCAGACGGGCTGCCCGACCACCGTCCACCCGTCGGCGCCGCGCCGCAGCTCGGCCCGTCCCAGCTCCTTCCCCTCGGCGTTATGCACGCTCAGGATACGAACGCCTCCTTCGAGGATCGGCCCCGTCTCGACCGTCGGCGGGCGAGACGTGGAAACGAGGAGGTCGAGCCCCGGCACGGCGCGCGCCAATTCGACCGTCTCGGGCCAAGTCCCGTGGAACAGCGCGACGGTCAGGTCGGCCCCGGCCTTCATCTCCGGCAGGATTTCGTTCAGAGCGTCGGCCGCCGACCCGATCACATAATCGGCCTCAAACCGCCGCGTGCGGAATTGAGCCGCCTTGGAGGTCTTATCGAGGGGCGCGGCCGTCCCGGCGATGGCCACCCGCAGAGGTTGCTCCCCATCGATCGTTTTTTCGACCATACGCCAAGCCGGAAACGCGAGCCGACCGGGCTCCGCTTTCAGATAGATATTAGCCGAGACGAGCCGCGCGATCGCCTCGGGATGTTTTGCCCCGACGTCCTCGAAAAAGTCGGGCCCCTGCTCCAAATCCGGCTGCCCGACGTTGACGGCGTCCAGATCGAGCAGGCCCCCCATGGCGCGCAAGGCGTAGCGCGTGCGCATGGACCGTTCCGGGTTCAGCGCCAGCGAAGTCCAGGCGCCCGCGTCCACCCGGAGGCTCCTCGCGGCGGGCACCTCGGCATAGAGCGTCGCCTCAAACTGGACGCCGCCGAGCTGATTCTCCTTGCACCCGCACGGCTCGATCTCGCTCATCCGATTGCCGATGAAGAAAAGCGTGAGCGCGGGCCCCGACGATTCGGAGTCGGCCCCTTCGGAGCCGGGGCCGGCGACCCATACCGTCGCCGCTAAGGTCGCCAGCCAGAGCCCCTTCCTTGCATTCGACCTGCGCATCGGCTATCACTCCCTCGCTGAGTGAATCATCCCTCGGTCCCGCGAACGCACCCTAACATGCACGGCTCGGTCGGCGCAACCCGGAAGCGGGAAGGGCTGCTGGCGGCGCTGGCCCTGGCGGCCCTGACGGCGGCGGCGATCCTCCCCTCCATCCGCGGGATCGACGGCGTTGGCCACTACGTCTATCTCCGCTCCATCCTGCTCGATGGCGATCTCGACTTCGCCAACGACTACGCGGCCTTCGACCTGCTTCGTCCCCAGGGCCCCTCGCAATTGGAGACGCACCGGGACCCTGAGACCGGCCGGGCCGTCAACCGCTACGGCGTCGGGACGGCGCTCTTCTGGGGGCCGTTCGTCCTGCTCGTACATGGCGCGCTGCGGCTGACGGCTCCGGAGCTGGCCACCGGATTCTCCCGCCCCTACGAGTGGGCCGTCGCCGTCGGCTCGGCCTGGTGGGGCGGGCTCGGCCTCTGGCTGCTCTTCATCCGATTGAGGGAAAGCTATGAAGGCCGGATCGCGTGGTCGGCGGCGGCCGGCGTCTCGCTCGCCACTTCGCTCGGTTTTTACCTCTGGGTGCACGGCTCGATGTCTCACGCCGTCAGTTTCTTTATCGCCGTGGCGAGTTTGCTCGCGCTGGAACGGGCATGGAGTCGGCCCCGACCGTTCCCCGCCTTCTGCGCGGGCTGTTGGTTCGGATTTCTGGCCTTGACCCGCGTCCAGGATCTGACGTGGACGCTCGCCTATGGCCTTGGCCTCATCGTCGCGGCCCCGTCGGTTCCTGCCGAGACAGCGGTTCCGCCCGGCGTCGCTCCGCCGGGCCGGGCGACGCGGACACTTCGGGCCGCGCTTGGCCTCGGCCCCTGGGCCTTGGCGGGGCTGCTTCTGGTATTTCTCCCTCAGCTCGCCGCCTGGCGGTTGATCTACGGCGGCTGGCTCGCGGGGCCGGTCCCCTACATGGGCCGCGGCGCCGGGCAGTTCGAGCCATTGCCGATCCATCTCTGGTCAACGCTTGTGAGCGAGCGTGGCGGCGTTTTCGCCTGGCATCCGGTCTTGTTTCTGGGGCTGATGGGGCTGGCGCTGCCGGGGGGGGCGCTCCCGCAGAGCCTGAAACGGATCAGCCTCCTGGGCCTCGCGCTTCAATGCTATCTCGTGGCCAGTTGGTCGATGTGGTGGGGCGGCGCTTCCTTCGGCAATCGGTTCTTCATTTCGTCCTATCCCGTTCTGGGCCTGGGGTTGGCGGAAATTCTGGCAAGTTTCGAGCGGCGCCTGGGTCGTTGGCTGGGGCCGGTCCTCATCGCGCTCCTGATCGTGTGGAACGCGGGGTTGCTCGTCCAGTACGGAGCCGAGATGATCTCGCGCGAGGAGGAGGTCGGCTGGGGGAGGGTCATCAAGAACCAATTCACCGAGGTTCCGGCCTGGGTCGCGCGCGAAGGGGCTCGACGTCTGCCGGGGGGAGAGCCTTGAGGGCTGCCCTCAGCCGACCGGGGCGCTTGAGCGTCTTTGGAACTTGAGGGTATGCTGGGCACGGTGAGCGACTCCGGACAAGCCGCCGCTTTCCTACCGCCGCATGTCGAGCGGGACGTGCTCGATCGGCATGCCGGTTGGATTGTCGCCTTGGGCTTCCACGCCGCCCTCTTCGTGCTGCTCCTTAATTATTCGATTCCGAAGCGACCGGTCGAGGCCGAGCCCCCCCCGATCCGGGTCGTTCTGGCCGAGGCCGAGGAGCCGACGCCCGCGCCTTCTCCCGCGCTGGAGGAAACCGTCGCCCTCTCACCACCCCTCCAGGCGGCCGCGACCGAGGCCGAAGAAGCGCTGCCGGAGGGCCTCGAAGCCGAGACCCACGAGCCGCCCTCGACGGAGGAACCCGCGGCGGAGGCCTCAGCGGCGATTCAGATTGTTGAGGCGCCTTCCCCGCCAGAGACTGAACCGCTCGAGCCTCAGGACGATTCCGAAGCCGCCGCCTCGGCTGAGGAATCGGCCAAGCGCCGCGAGGAGACCTTGGCCCGAGAATTGGCCGAGGCTGAAGCCACCCGGCGGGCCGAGGTGGAAACGCTCGCCGAACAGGGCTCCCGAGCGATCGCCGATCGCCTCCAGGCCGCCGAGATCAATCTGCAAGCCAAAAAGTGGCTGAGCACGACCGATGGCCTGGAAGAAGGCGTGCTCCGCAATCTTGACGTGACCGACGTCTCGCCGGAAGTGGCCGACCGCGTCCTCGCCCGGTACGGCATCAAAGTCGTCTACATGTACCTGGATGGCCAGGCCAGCCCCTTCAGTTTCCTCAATCAGGCGGCCACGGCCGCGGGGACGTACTACAATCGCGCCGGCCGAGGGCTTTACCAGGCCTTTACGATCCCCCAACGGGCCATCGCGCGCATGGTCGAGCTTGAAGCCCAGGAGCTTCGCCGGCGGCAGGCGGATCCCGCCCGGACCCGCATCTTGGAAGTCCTTTACGGGATCATCGACACGCCACGAGGCCCCGACCTCGGGATCAAGCGTCTGGAGGCCCAACCGGTCGAGCCGGCTCGCTGAGACCGCGCACCCCCCGGCCCCTCCCCGTACGCGTCCAACCGCATGACCACCTATCTTCAAACATATGTCCTCGACGGCGGGCCGTTGATGGTCGTGCTGATTCTCTGTTCGATTCTTCTGGTGGCACTTTTCGTTCAGTCGATGATCCGTTTCCGATCGTCCCGCGTCGTGCCGGACTTCCTGCGGCAGCGGGCCGAGGAGGTGACCAACGTCAACGATCGGCTCGCCTATGCGCGCGACCTTGAGGCCCGCCGCAATCCGTTGGCTCGAACGCTCCATCTGACCCTCCGGGATCTGGACTTGCGTGCCGGTCATCGGCCCCACCACCAGCAGCTCGAATTGACCGTCCGCGAGGCCGTCGCTCACGTCGTCGATGATCTCTATGAGATGATCGGCGGCTTCGCCATCATCTACACCGTGGCGCCGCTGCTCGGTCTGCTCGGCACGATCCTGGGCATGATCAGCGCCTTCCGCGAGTTCGCCCTGGGGGAAAGGCAGGACCTGACGGCGCTCTCCGAGGGCATTCAGCAGGCCCTGGTGACGACGCTCTGGGGCCTGGGGATCGCCATCGGCGCCTTCGTCGCGGCCCAGTACTTTCAGTCGCGCATTCGTCGCCTCGAACGCGAAGCGTTGCCGGAACGAACCCTGACCATCGTGAACGCGCTGTTCGCTCACCCGCCGGCCGCCGGGGCTCAACCCCGACCGGCGGCGGCCGCCGCCGCCGGAGGCTCGGCTTCGGCGCCGACCCTGCGCCAGGAGCCCGCGGCGCGGTCCAGGTCCGAACCATGAGCCGACGGCCCCACCCGGCCCGGCGACGACGCCGATTGGAACCCGGCATCAATCTGACGCCGCTGCTCGACGCCATCTTCAACCTCGTCTTCTTCTTCTTGCTGGCCACGACGCTCCGGCGCGAAGAGGTCGAAGCCCGCGTTCAGCTCCCTCCGGCCGAGAGCGGCCTTTCGCGACCCGCCCCGATGCCGGAGCTGACCGTCGACGCCCACGAAACGATCTATCTCAACGGCGTGACCATCGCCGACGAGGAGAAGCTCGAAGCCGAGCTGGCCCAATTGGCCTCCGAAGGCGTTCGCGAGATCGCCATCCGGGGCGACGAAACCGTCCGCTATGGCCTCATCCGCCGCCTCATGGACCTCTGCGGTCGGGCCGGCCTGGACGCGCTTTATCTGACCGGCGTGAAACCGTGACGCCCGCGGCTCGGCGCTCGCCGCCCTCGCGCCGGAGCCAACCCTCGGTGCAGCCTCGCCAAGTATGATCCTCGTCGTCATCCTGTTGCTGATCGCGGGCGTCTTCGCCGTCGCGGCCGAAGCCGTCCTCCCCTTCGGTATCTCGGCGGGGTTGGGGATTCTGGCCATCCTCGTCTCGGCCTATCTGGCCTACCAGGAGTACGGGGCGGGCGTGGCCGCGCTCTATCTCATCATGGCGTTGGCGGCCGCGCTGATTCTGCTTCGTCTCGTCACCAAGTCCGGTCTGGAGTGGCTGGCGCTCCGGCCGCCCCCGAGAAGGGAAGGAGGGGCCGCGCCCTCGGCCGGAGCCGATGAGGAGCCGCCGATGGGCGCGACGGCGACGGTGGTTCAAGTTCTGCGACCGACGGGCTCCATTCAGTGGGAAGGGCGCCGCTACCCCGCCCGAAGCCTCGAGCCGGAACGGGCATCGCCGCCGGGCAGCCGCGTGCGCATTGTCGGCCGGGATTCGATCTATTTTCTGGTCGAGGAAATCCCCCCCGAGACGTCGGAATCCCGCGTGGGGTAATTACAGAGAGGCCAATCCCTCGGTTTCACAATTGACAGCCCTCGGCACGGGGCTAGAATGGCGGTCGAAGTCTCGTCAGGGCGCCAGGACGACCATTCGTCCTGCGGGGATGAGGCCTTTGTTCGCAACCGAATGCGCAGCTTTGCGTTCGCGCCAACACTCAAGGCCCCAGGGCTCCGTGGTCCCGGCGAGACGCGCGCCCGGCCGCTCCGGTCGGCTTGATTGAGGCCGTGGCCCCCGGCTCGGCGTCGCCCCCCTCGATGACCGCGCCGCCCTCGGCCTTCCCCGCTCCGATGCAATCTCATGGCCCACCCTTTCTCTGACGATTCCCCACCCTCCGATCCGTTGGCGCCCCCGGGGTCCCCCTCGCCGGAATCTGCCGAAGGGGCTGCGCCGGCCGCTCCGGCCGAGGATCAGGACTTTGAAGCGCTCCTCGGCCAGCACCTGACCCGCATGGACGTGACGTTGGAGCCGGGTCAACTCCTGCGCGTCCCGATCGTTTCGACGCAAGGGGATGACGTGCTGGTCGACGTGGGAGAAAAGGCCGAAGGCGTCCTCAAGCGGACCGAACTGCTCGACCTCTCCGGCCAGGCCCTTTACCGGCCGGGCGATTTGATCGACGTCGTCGTCCGCGGGCAGGACCCGACGACGGGCCTGATCCGCCTGTCGCACACCGAGGCCCGCCGACGGCTGACGTATCAGGCGATCGAGGCGGCCCTGGCGGCCGGGACGCCGATCCGGGGGCGCGTCACGCGGGCCGTCAAGGGGGGCCTGATCGTCGAGATCGGAACGACGGCCTTCCTGCCGGCTTCACAGATCGACCTGCGGCGGGTGGAAGACCTCGAAGCCTGGGTCGGTCAACAGATCGAATGCCTCGTGCTGGAATTCAGCCCGGCCAACCACCGGATCATCCTCTCGCGGCGGAAGCTCCTGGAGAGCCGCCGGCAGCACACGCGGGCGGCCCTCCTGGAGCGCTTGCAGGTCGGCGACGTCGTCGAAGGCACGGTCAAACGCATCGTCGATTTCGGCGTCTTCGTCGATCTCGGCGACAACGTCGACGGCCTGATCCCGCGCAGCGAGGTCTCGCTCAACCGCGCCGGCCGACCGGAGGACTACGTCCAGCTGGGCGAACGCGTCCGCGTCAAGGTGATCGAGATCGATCGCGAGACCGGCAAAATGACGCTCTCCCGCCGTCGGGCTCAGCCTGACCCCTGGGAGGGTGTCCTCGCCCGTTATCCGCTCGGCAAGGAGATCGAGGGGGAGATCGTCTCGCTCACCGGTTATGGGGCGTTCGTCCGCCTGGAAGAAGGGCTCGACGGGATGATTCACATCAGCGACCTGGCCTGGGACAGCGCCGGGCGCCGGCCCTCGGACTACGTCTCGGTCGGCCAACGCCTCCAGGCCGTCATTCTCCAGATCGACGCGGAAAAGCAACGCATCTCGCTGGGCGTGAAACAGATTACCACCGACCCCTGGGAGGAACTGGAGGAACGCTACCCGGCGCAGACGCGGATCCGCGGCAAGGTGACCGGCCTGACGAAATACGGGGCCTTCGTCGAAATCGAACCGGGCATCGAGGGGATGATTCACGTCTCGGATTTCTCCTGGGCCAAGCGGGTCAATCATCCCCGCGAAGTCGTGCGCAAGGGCGAAGAGATCGAGGCCTGCGTCTTGGCGATCGACCGGCAGCGCCGCCGCATCGCCTTGGGCGTGAAGCAACTGGCGGAGAACCCCCTGGCGCTCTTCAGCGCCCGGACCAAGGTCGGCCAGTCCGTCCAGGGGACGGTCATCAACCTGACCGATTTCGGCGTCTTCCTGAAGCTTGAGGAAGGGGTCGAGGGTTTTATTCATGTCTCGCAACTGGACCGTAATCGGGTGGAGTCCCCCGCCGCCCTGTTCAAGATCGGCGACTCGATCGAGGCCGAGGTGACCAAAATCGACCTCGAGGCCGGCAAGGTCTCCCTGAGCCGACGCCAGTTGCTCAAGCGCGAAGAAAAAGAAATTCTCCGCTCCTATCGATCTGCCGGCAGCGGGGGGTCCAACCTCGGCGAATTGCTCGCCGAGATTCCGTTTGAGGACGAGCTTTCCAAAGACTGATCCCTCCGCCGCGAGCCTTTGGCCTCGGGCCCTCGCCGGGGACCGGCGGCCGATCCACAGCGCCCCCTCGCCCGGCCGTTCGCCCCTTCTCGGCCGAATCGCCTCCCATGAGCGCCAAGGTTGACCTCGAACTGCTCAGGAACGACGTGATCGGCGTCCACTTCGACTATGACCGCCTCTTCGTCGATGCCCTGCGCCGCCTTTCCAACCGTCGCTGGAATCCCCGCGAACGCCGTTGGGAAGTTCACCTCTCCCATCTGCCCGAGCTGAGCCGTATCTTCAATCTGGAGGCCTCCGCCGTGCCGTCCCCGATCCGCGATGCTTACGCGGCCCGCTGGGGGGGCTCGGCCGTCCGGGTCGAGCTGGGGCCGCTCAAGGCTCGCCTCGCCGGGGGACGCCCGCCTCTGGAAGCGATCGATGAAATCACGTCGTTCGCGATCCCGGGCCGGCGCTACAGCCCCAGCTTCCGCTCCGGCCGCTGGGATGGCCGCCGCCACCTCCTCAACCGCCGCCGCATGGAATTTCCCTCCGGTCTCTGGCCGCGGGTCCGGCGGCTGCTCGACTCCCAAGGGATCGCCTGGAACGTCACGGAGACCAACCCGGCGATCTCGCCCCCCGCCGCGACGTTCGGCCCCGTGCGCGTCGCGCTGCGGTCTTATCAGGCGCGCGCCGTGGAGGAAGCGCTGGCGGCGGGCCGCGGAATTCTTCAAATCGCGACCGGCGGCGGCAAGACGCTTCTGGCCGCGCATCTGATCCGGACCCTGGCCCGTCCGGCGTTTTTCTTCGTCCACACGCGGGACCTCCTGCATCAGTCCGCCGAGGCTTTGCAGGCCGAGCTCGGGGTTGAGGTCGGTCGGCTCGGGGATGGTCACGTCGATCTCCGGCCCGTGACCGTGGCCACGCTCCAGACGGCGGCTCGGGCTCTGGGGATCACGACCCCCGCGGCCGAACGCGACGAAGCCGAGGAGACGCCGCCCGCCGAACGTCCGACGCGGATTCGAGAGCGCCTGGAAGCCATCCGCCAGGCCATCGCCGCCGCCGCCGTGGTGATCTTCGACGAGTGCCATCATGTTCCGGCCGAAACGGCCTACAAGGTCGCGTTCAAGACTGTCGGAGCCGCCTGGCGCTTCGGCCTTTCGGCCACGCCGTGGCGCGACGATCACGCCGATCTCCTCTTGGAAGCGGCTCTGGGGGACCGGCTCTGCCGAATCACGTGCTCGGATTTGATCGCCGAGGGCTATCTCGTCCCGCCTGATATCCGAATGGAACGCAGCCCCGCCGGCGAGCCGATCCCCCGCCGCTGCCCGTACCCGGAGGTCTATCGGCGGGCAATCGTGGAAAACCAGTCGCGCAACCGCGCCATCGCGGCACACGCGCGACGCCTGGCCGAACAGGGCCGCGGCGTGCTTATCCTCGTCGCTCAGGTCGCTCATGGCCGCCGCCTCCTGGAATCCTTGCCGGAGGCGCGGTTCGCCTACGGCAGCCTGGAGATGGACCGGCGTCGGGCCTACCTGCGGGACCTGGAACGGAAATTGCACCCGTTGCTGATCGCGACGACGCTGGCCGACGAGGGCCTGGACATCCCGGCGCTGGAGGCGGTGATCCTGGCCGGCGGCGGCAAATCGGCCACCAAAGCCTATCAGCGCGTCGGCCGGGCCCTTCGACCCGCTCCGGGCAAAAGCGGGGCTTTCATCCTCGACTTCTACGACGCCGCCCCGTTTCTGGAGGACCATTCGCGGGCCCGCCTGGCGCTGTATCGCGCCGAGCCCTCCTTCAAGATCCGGACCGCCGGCTTCGAAGCATGAAACAACGCTGGATTTTCAGAATCGTGAACGCCGGCCTGGTCGCCGCCGGCGTCTACTTCGTTTATTATCTGGCGACGGTCGAATTTTACCGCCCTCCGGAGATCGACGACGCCCTGGCCGCCCTCAATCGGCCGGAAACCCAATTTGGCGAAGGCGTCGGCCGGCCCCTCGCCGATCCCCAGGCCACTTACCGCAACTTGAGACAGCCGGCTTGGGCCAAACCGCTTTATACGCTAACGCCGACGCCCCCGCCGACGCCGCAGCCGACCCCGCCGCCGGCGCCCCTCAGCGAAGTCATCTATAGCTGGGACCTGGTGAGCATGGAGCGAGAACGGGTGCGCGTCATCGACCGAGCCAAGCAGGAAGAGCTTGAGCTCGTCCTGAACGGCCCCGGCGTTCGCGTCAATTATAAGGGTCAGGTGATGGAGGTCCGTCTGTGCGCGATCGATCTGAACGCCAATCCACCGGCGGCCGAATTCTGCGCCGGCGGCGAAAAGGTCACCAAAACCTTCGGCTGAGCCCCCGTCGCCCCTGAAGGGCTCGCTTGAGCCCTCACGAGCCTTGCCGTAGAAGTTCCCGCATGAAACGTTCCCGCCGGCCGACGCCGTTGCTTCGCCGAATCGCCGCCGCGGCCCTCCTCGCGTGGTTCGCCCCGATGGGGCCCGGCCCCGCCGCCCAACAACAGCCCGCTCCGGCCGCCCGCACGCCGACCCCGTCGCCGGCCCCCACCCCCGCCGGGGCCCGACGCCCAGCGACGCCGGCTCAACGCGGCGCGCCGGCGGCCACGCCCGCCCCCGGCGCGCGGCCCTCGGGCCCGGCTCAGCCGATTCCGCCGCCGGCGCCGAACGCCATTCGCCGAGGCTTCAATCAACCCGACCTCCCGGAGCCCGAGGAGATCCCCACCGAGACGGAGCCCGCGACGACGACGATCATCGTCAAGGAGACGGAGATCGAGCGGGTGCTCGACAAGATCAAGGAAGACACGGGGGTGGTCGTCAAGGCGATGGAGCAGGTTCGGGGGCAGAAGGTCACGATCACGGCCCGGGAGAAAACCGTCGAGGAAGTCCTCAATGAACTGGCCCTCGGGCAGGATTGGACCTGGATCGAGCGGGAGGATGGGACCTTCGAGATCTGGGACAAACCTTCCTTCATCGAGAAGGAACTTCGTCGGCGCGTGATCCGCAAGATACTGCGGCCCCGGTTCGTGAGCGCCGCCGACGTCGCCTCGGCCGTCGAAGGCGTCAAATCCGAAATCGGCGCGATCGCCGTCAACGACCGCACCAATGAACTGATCGTCACCGATCTGCCGGACAAGGTGGCCCTCATCGAGAGCCTGCTCAGGGAACTGGACGTCCAACTCTACACGCGCGTCTTCCACGTGCGTTACGCCGCCTTCTCCGAGATCGAAGAGCGCCTCGTGGCGCTCAAATCCGAGCCGGGCGAGATCCAGGTGGACCCGGCCAATCGGCGCCTGATCGTCACCGACACGCTCGAACGCATCAAACGCATGGAACAACTGCTGGAGATGCTCGACGTCGACCGGCCGATGAAGATGTACCACCTGAGCAGTATCGGCCTCGAAGGGGCCGACGCCGAAAATCTGCTCTCGACCTTCATCGAGCCGATCGTGACCGAGGGGGCGCTCGTGCAGTTCTACCCCAGTCAATCCGTGCTCGTCGTCAAAGACGTGCCGGAGGCGCACGATCAAATCCTGGAACTCCTGAAGGCGCTCGATCAATCCCCCAAGCAGGTCTTTATCGAGGGAGAGATCCTCGAGGTGCGCCAGGACTTCGTCTTTAACCGCAAAACCGAGCTGACGTTCGACAAGGATCTCGCCGGGGCCTTCCGCGATCAGGAGATCAGCCTCCCGCGCGTCTCGGCCAGCTCCAGCGGCCTCACCGTGCTCGAACTGGCCGGCGACGTCCGCGTCGTCCTGGAGGCGCTCATGACCGACGCCGACACCCGCCTCCTGCTTCAGCCGCGCGCCCAGGTGCGCAACAACGAAACCTTCTTCGTCGATCTTCAGCAGGAAAATCCGCAGATCACCACCTTCTTCAACACGACCACCGGCGGCTTCAACAACTTCGCCTCCAGCTCGATCGTCTTCGTCCCGACCGGCTTGAGTCTCTCCCTCACGCCCACGATCAGCAACCGCGGGCTCATCGAAATGGACATCGACTTCGAGAACAGCTCCCCCATCCCCGTTACGCTCGAAACCCCTCAGGGGAACCAATCGGCCGTCGGGCGCAACACCCAGCGCATCCAAACGATCATGATCATCCCAAGCGGCCAGACGCGCGTCCTCGGCGGCCTCATCAGCCGGTCCGAATCAGCCGAGACGAGCGGCGTCCCCTTCCTGTCCCGCATCCCCCTCCTCGGCATGATTTTCGGCAGCAAAAACGAAAGCCGCAACAAGCGCAATCTGCTGTTCTTCCTCACGCCGACCATCGTTCAGGAAGCTCCCCTCGTCGATCTGATCGAGACCCCCATCAACGCGCCGGCCCGCGCCCTCGCCGCCCAACAAGCCGAACCCCTCGTCCCGCCGCCGCTCGTTGAGATTCCCGAAGCCCTGCGTCCCTACCTCCGCAGCGAACGCCCCGCCGACGTTCCCGCCGAGGAGGAGCCCGCACAGACGCTTTTGCTCGGGCCCCCCACGCCGGAAGAACTTCATCTGCCCGAACTGGAACGCGTCGAGGGCATGCTGCTTGATGAGCCGCCCCCTCCCCGTCCCCAGCCCGGCCCGCCGCTTGGGGTCTCCGGGCCGGGCGCCGAGCTGCTCAAGGATCGCGGCGGGGCCTTGGGGCCTTCGGGCCGGATCGGCGAAGCCCCGCGTCAAGCCGTCCGGCCCCGGCGGACGCCAACGCCGACGCCCAGCCCCTCGCCGACGCCGCCCCCGGGAGCCGCCCCCCGGCCGACCCCGCCCCCCGCCCAGCCGCCGCCGACGCCGGTCCCCTCTCCAGAACAGCCGCAACCCACGCCGACGGCCGATCAG
Source organism: uncultured Candidatus Sumerlaeota bacterium (assembly GCA_964463045.1). Classification (GTDB taxonomy): domain Bacteria; phylum Sumerlaeota; class Sumerlaeia; order MVZB01; family JAJFLK01; genus CAYXAU01. The sequence continues at coordinate 404,718 of CAYXAU010000001.1, forward strand.
CCGCCGGCCGAACCGGGACCTCGGGGGCCCGAAACCCGCGTCCCCTGAATCGGGGAAGGCGACGAAGGACGATGACGAGTCAGGCCGACGTGGACCGGAAACTCAAGGAAGCGCTCCGCGCGCGCGACGAGGCGGCCTTGCGAACGCTCCGGCTCGTCAAGGCCGAATTGAGGAAGGCCGAGCTGAATCAGTCCGGGCCCCTTGAGGACGCCGCCGTCCATCAGGCGCTGCGGAAAATGGCCGCTCAACGCCGCGAAGCGATAGCCTTGTATCATCAGGGAGGGCGCGACGACCTGGCCGCCAGAGAGGCGGCCGAACTCCAGATCATCGAGGGCTTCCTTCCGGCGACCATCTCCGAGGAAACGCTCGATGCCCTCATCGAGGAAACTCTGGCGCGGATGGGCCCCGTCGATCCGAACCGAGCCGGCGCAGCGATCGGCCAGGTCATCGCGGCGGTCAAGGCCACCGGCCTCGGGTTCGACGGCCGCGCCGTCCAGGAACGGGTCCGCCAGCGGCTCTCCCGCCCCCAATGATGCGGTTGCGTCTGTCCGCAGGGGCCGAGGCGGCGCTTCTGGCTCTGACGACGCTGGGAATTCGCGCTCTCCCGGCGGCTCTCGACCCACTTATCGGTCGCGACCTGACGGAGTACCAGAGTATCGCCGCGAGCCTTCGTGAGGGGCGCGGCTTCGAGCTGCCGATCAAGGTCTATTACGCCGTCGAAACGCCGGTCGTTCACTACGCCGGTTACGACCGCGCGCCGCTCCTGCCCGTTCTGCTCGCCGCCGCCGGGCTGATCTCGCCGAGCGGCGGCGGCCCCCGCTGGCTGGGCCCGCTCCTGATGGTGGCCGTCGTGCTGCTCATTCACGACGTCCTGCGACGATCCGGCTTCAGCCGGGCGGCCTTCTGGGTGGCGTTGTGGATAGCCCTTCACCCCGGACTTCACAAAACTTCCCTCCTGCCGCTGACGGAGATCCTCAGCCTCGCGTTGATCACGCTGACCATCTGGTTCGCTCTCGGCGCGCGCGCGCCGGCATGGGCCGGCGCCGTCGCGGGGCTTGCCTTTCTGGCACGGCCCGCCTCGGCGGCGGCTTCGCTGGTGCTCGGCCTCGGCTGGCTGCTCGGCCCTGATCGGCGAGCGGCTGATTTCCTCAAGTACCTCCTCCTCGCCTCCCTGGGGCCGATCGCCCTCCTCACGCTCAACGTCCTCAACGAGGCCCCGCCCTTGACGACGCCCCAAGGGTTTCTCTTCGGCGTTCTGAGCTTCAACGACCGGCAACACTACTTGCATCAGGGTCCCGTCTATCCCTCGACCCTAGCGCTCCTCGGCGAGGCCTGGCCCCAGGTCATTCATCGGATCGGACGCAACGCCTTTCATTTTCTCATCGTGCTCGGGGAGGCGTATCGGGGCGTCGTCCTCCTCATCGCCATTGCCCCCTGGGCGGTCCCTGCCTTGCTCGCCGCGGAGCGCCGTCGCGTGCCCCTCCTCATTTTCGTTATGGGCTGCGTGGACCTGAGCGTTTACATGCTCACGTGGTCCACCTTCGATGCCGATCGGTTCCTCACGCTTTGCCTCCTCGGCTGGATCGTCCTCATCGGAAGCGGCCTGGCCACGGTCATCGAGGGCTCCCCTCCCCCGGATGAAGCGGGCCGCCGGTTCCGGCTGGCCGCCCTGGGGGCTTTCGTCGCCGCGGCAATGCTCTGGGGGACCGCTGACGCCTATCGTTCCTATCTGGCGGTTCGGGAACGCGCCCGCGGGGCCGGTTACGCCAACCCGCTCAGGTCGCTATGGCGCCATGAAGAAATCCAAGCCCTGAAGCCGCACCTCGAATCGCTGGGCCGCGCCGGGGCCCTCCGGCGCGACACACCGATCGCCTCCAACGAACCCTGGCTCGCCTGGAACCTGACCGGCGCCGCGACATTCCTCCTCCCCTACGATCTCAAGCCCGATGAGTGGTCGGCGTTCCTCGACCGTTACGGGGCCCGTTTTGCATTGATTCACGGCGGGGACTGGCCGTCGGCCTACGGGGCTCATCGGGAGTCGCTCGAACGGGCGCTGGAAACCGCCCAATGGACGCGTCGCGGGGGCCCGACCGTTCATTGGTGGGAACGACCCGCATCGGAGGTCAACCCACCCGGCCCCTAAAGAGACCTGCGCGGCTTTCGCACGGCGGCCGGCGACGCCGTTCTCCAGCCGGGCGAGCGCCTGAAATTTCATGGTCACCCCGGCAACCCCACCCCGTCTTTCCCCTCGCCCATGGCGGGCCCTGATTTTTCTCTCCCCTTTTTCTTTCGCCCTCTTCCTGGCCGCCGCCGGCGTCATGGCTCAATTGCCGACCCCGGAGCCCACGCCCACGCCTCAGCCGACCCCCACCACCCTCCCGACCCCGACGCCGACCGGGGACCCCACGCCGACGCCCGGGCCGACGCCCACGCCGGAGCCCACGCCCACCCAGCAACCGACGCCGACGGCCCAACCGACGGCCACGCCGACGCCGACCGGAAGCCCGACGCCCACGGGGACGCCGCCGCCGGCGCTGGGGCGGCCGATCCTCATCAATGAAATCGACGCGAACAATCCGGGGGCGCCGGACACGATGGAGTTCATCGAGCTTTTCGACGGCGGAGCCGGCAACACGCCCCTCGATGGCTTGGTCGTCGTTTTATTCGACGGGTTTGACGACCGCTCCTATCGCGCGTTCGATCTCGACGGCCGCGTCACCGACGGCGCCGGCTATTTCATTCTGGGTAACCGCGCCGTGCCGGGCGTCGACCTGATCTTCAACGACAACCTCCTGCAGAACGGCAACGGCGGCGGGGCCGACGCCATCGCCCTCTACGCCGCCAACGCCAGCCAGTTCCCCGGCGGCACGCCCGTCACCGTCGTCGATCTCCTCGACGCCTTCGTCTATGACACCGTCGAGGGGGACGACGACCCGACGCTCCGGTCGCTGCTGCTGCCGGGCCAACCGCAGATCAACGCTGGGGGCACGGGCCCGACCCTGCCGCTCTCATTCCAACGTTGTCCCAACGGCGCCTTGACCGACCGGCGGACGACGACAACTTACATCCTGGCCCCGCCCACTCCCGGATCGTCCAATCTCTGCCCGACCCCACCGACGGGCATTCTGATCAATGAGGTCGACGCCCTCGCCGAGACCGCGACGACCAGCCACGAATTCATTGAGCTCTACGACGGGGGGCGCGGCCGCCTCTCCCTCGATGGCTTGATCGTCGTCCTTTTCGATGGACGGTCGGACGCCTCTTACGCCAGCTTCGCCCTCGACGGCTCCCGGACGGACGCCGCCGGTTTCTTCGTCCTCGGCAGCGCCGCCGTCGTCCCTTCCGGAGGCAAAACGATCCCCGACCGGACGTTGCTCAATCGCGCCACCGGCGTGGCGCTTTACGTGGGAAGCGAAATCGCTTTTCCCAGCGGAGTCGGCGTGACCACCGCCAATCTGCGCGACGCGTTCGTCTATGGCGTCGACGAGCCCGACGATCCCGGCCTCTTGACCCTGCTCAACCCCGGCCAGCCTCAGATTGACGAAGCCGCCGGCGGGTCGGCAGCCAACCATTCCAACCAGCGCTGCCCGGACGGCGCCGGCGGCGCCCGCAACTCGACCGCCTACCTTCAGCGCCCCCCCACGCCCGGCAGCCCCAATGCTTGTCCTGCCCAGTCGCCCACCCCGACCGTCTCCCCCTCGCCGACCGGCACCGGCTCCCCCACGCCCTCGGGCCGGAATCAAGTCCGTCGCTGGCGGCTTTACGATTAAGGCCTCCCCCGGCGGCCTCCGGCCAAGGCAACCCCGCTCTGAGGCCACGGCGTGGCCTTGGAGAGTTCAGCCTCGCCTCAGTTCCGTTTCCTCCTGGGCCGATTCGTCCTCGGCGGCGGTCCGAACGACCGGCGGAGGCGTCGCATCCCCCACTTCGATCTCCTGGACATGCCCCACGGTCTCCCTGAGCAGATCGACGATTCGGCGATAGGATTCCGCCGAGACGCCGCGCAAGTCCATCCGGACTTGCCCGTCGGGCTCGATAACGATCTCGAATTCTTCAGCTTCGGCCATGGGCGTGAACCCGCCCGGGCGACCTTCACCCGCCGGCGTGTTGCCGGAGGAACGCCACCGTGCGGGGCCAGGCGCGGCGCGTGGCCTCCAGGTTGGCCGGCGGCGCTTCCTGTGCCCGGAGGAATCCGTGCCCCGCCCCCTCGTAGATTTCGTATTCGTAAACCTTGCCGAGCCGTTTCATTTCCGTCTCGGCCGGGCCGATCGTCGTGTTCACGCGGGCGTCATTGCCGCCATAGAGCCCCAGCACGGAAGCCTGAACGCCCGCCAGCGCCTCCGTGGCCGGCGAGGTTCCGTAATAGACAACGGCCGCGTTCAGGGCCGCCTGCGCCGTCGCGTAGTGAAAACTGGCCCCGCCCCCCCAACAGAAACCGATCGAGCCGCTCTTGCCGTTGGCCGCGGGCAGCTTAAGACCATAATCCCGCACGGCGTTCAACGACGCGACCACCTCATCGTTGGCGAGCCCCCGGACCTTGGCAATCGCCTCGCTCCGATCCATTGAAGCCGTGTTCCCGCCGTCGGGCCCCAGCCCCGAGACCAGGTCCGGCGCCAGCGCGATGAATCCATCCTTGGCCAATTGATCGGCCACGCCGCGGATCCAATCCGTCAGGCCGAAAATCTCATGGATGACGAGCACGATCGGGGCCTTGTCCGGCCGCTCCGGAAAGACCACCCATGTCTGAATTTTGCGCCCGAGACCGGGGACTTCGATATCAACGAATTCGCCGTGTCGGGACGAGCTTTCCAGAGCCGCCTTGCTCGCCTGGTCCGAAGGGGGGAGCGGCCCGGCCTCCTGCGCCTCGCCCCATCGGACGGCCCCTAACACCATCGCCAACCCGCAAAGCCATGCCTTCCTCATCTTGCTCCTCCTTTATCAGGCGTGCCCGCTCGAACCCGCGGGACGCTCAGCAGGTGAATCCTCCCCGACCTTGGCCCGCGTCCTCAATGATAAACGAGATCGCGCAACGCCCAGGTCGTCGCGCAGCGTTGGCCCCCCACGATCGGGACCCGGTTGTTTACGTCCCGCGCCTCGAATCGGACCGTTCCCTCGCCGTCGCGTCCGATCTCGATTGTCACCAGGCCGTAACTGTTACCCCGCATGCCCCAAAGCTGGGCCGCGTGCCGGACGTCGAGCGGCCCGACATCCTGATTCTGTTGAACGGGGGAACTCGTGAACTCGACGATCGTGGGACCGCCCTCCCGGCGCAGGGCCAGGGACTCGCTATAGTGCCGGTCCCCGCTGAGGATCACGACGCCGCCGATGCGATGCTCGCGCAGAAAGTCGAGCAGACGATCGAGTTCGCGCCGGGCTTCCTGCCAATGCCCCTCGCCCCGTTCGGTCCGCGAGATCATTTGGGTGCCGTTGGCCAAGATTTTGATCGGGGCCGTCGAGGCCTTGAGCCCCGCCAGGAGCCACCGAAGCTGGGCCTCCCCCCAGATCGTCCGTTCCTCCTCCGGCACATCCGGCCGTTCCTCCGTGGCGACGTACTTGTAATAGCGGTCATCGAGAAGAAACACCTCGGCCGGGCCGATCCGGAAGGCGCTGAAAACCCCGGGCGACTCGCCGGTCCCATAGCCGGGGTTGGCCCAGACCATCTTAAAGACGGCCAGCGATTCGGCTTTGAGCGGGAACTCCCGATCGGAGTTGTTCGGGCCGTAGTCGTGGTCGTCCCAGACGGCGTAATTTGGGACCGACCGAATCAGCCGCTGAAGGTCCGGGTTGGTCCGCGTCCGGAGATGTCGGGCCATCATCAGCTCCGCCGAACTCCAATCGCCGCGCGGGCCCGACGTGGACCATTCGCCGTCGCCGACGACGAAATAACTGTTGTCCCCAAGGTGAATGGCGGCGTCCGGCCGTTCCTCGGCGATCGCCTCCATCACGGGGACGCGTTCGTAGCGCGAATCCTGATTGCAGGACGTGAAGGCGATCCGCACTTTTCCAAACCGAGCGGGGACGGGATACGTGCGGAACGTGGCCGTTTCGCGGGCGACGGCCTCCCCCAGCCGCGCCGTCAGCCGGGCCTCAACGCCCGTCCCCGGCCGAAAACCCTCAAACTCCAGGAGGTGAAACCCCTGGCCGAGGTCCCGAATCCGCGTCGGCTCGATCCGACGCCCCCCTTGGCGCGCTTCGGCCTCAACGACGGCGCCCGGCGCCAGGCGAACCCACAGCCGCGCCTCGCCTGGAGAGACGTGGCCCACCATCGGCCCGGCCAGGATCGGGTTCTCCCCGTCGGCCCCGGCCGGAAGCGGTATCGTCCACGCCAGCGCCGTGGCGAGGATGATCATTCGACCTCTGATCAAAAGCCGCAAAACGCCTGCCTCCTTGGGCCCGCCGGCCGCGTTACCCGCATTAAAGATTCCCGATGAGCTTGACTCCGCGACGCGGGACCGGCAAGCAAAAACGGGTCCATGAAAATGCCTCCCCCGCCCCAAAAAATCCTTCGCGGGCCGCTCAAGGACGACGCTCCCCGCCCGAGGGCTCCCCCGTCGGCCTCGCCGCGCGGTCCTTTCCGTTCGCGGATGTTGCGGAGCGGCGCTCCATCCTCAAGGCGAACAGCATAATCCCCGTTTCCAGGAGCTCCTCGCCCAGAAAGATCAGGGCGAAGATTAGCAGCCAGCGTTCCCCCGTGAGCGCCCAACCGGCCAGCACGGCCAACGCGACGGCCACAATCCCCCCCCGCATGCCCTTGATTACGCGGAGCGTCTGATCCGGATGATCGGGCTCGGTCAAACCCTTGCGGAGCAGCCGCGCTCCCCTCCACAATGACGCCGCGGCGACCGTCACGAGCACCCCCGCGGCGATCTGGCTCAAGGGTGGCTCAATCACGGCAACGCCCCATGGGCTTCGGCCCGACTCCGACCGCCTCTTTCAGGCGCCGGGCGGGCCTCCTCACCCTGGCCGCCCACGATACCATGCCGACCAAACGTCGCCAGGGAGCCGGCTCGCTTCCGCCGCGGCACGAAGAACGCCTGACGGAGCAGCGCAATCCTCGCACGCGCCTCATCGACCGGCTGCCCATCCCGGAGGCGCTCGCCCTCATTCACGCCGAGGATCGCCGCTGCTGCGAGGCGGCGGAGTCGGTCGCTCCGGAGGTGACCAAAGCCGTCGAACTCGTCGTCGAGGCCTTTCGCGCCGGCGGGCGTCTCATCTACGTCGGGGCGGGAACGTCGGGTCGTCTGGGCGTGCTCGACGCCGCCGAGCAGCCCCCCACCTTCGGCGCCCCGCCCGATCAAGTCATCGGCCTCATCGCGGGGGGGGCCCCCGCCCTCACGCGAAGCATCGAAGGGGCCGAAGATCGCGCCGAAGACGGCCTCCAGGACGTCGCCCGGCTCAAGGTCGGCCCGCGCGACGTCGTCATGGGGATCGCCTCCGGCGGGCGGACGCCCTACGTCCTGGGGGCGCTCGCCGAGGCGCGCCGCCGCCGGGCCCGCACGATCTGGCTGGCCTGCACGCCGGCCCTCGAGGGCGAGGCGCCTCTCGCCGGTTGTCAAATTCGGCCTCTAGTCGGGCCGGAGGTCATCGCGGGCTCGACCCGCATGAAGGCGGGCACCGTAACCAAGCTCATTCTGAACCAGATCAGCACCCTGGCCATGATTCAGATGGGGAAGGTTTACCAAAACCTGATGGTCGACCTCAGGGCCGTCAACGCCAAACTGGAGGCTCGCGCTTTGCGGATTCTGAAAGAGGTGACGGGGCTGGACGACGCCGGGGCTACCCGATGCTTCGGAGCCGCCGACGGCGAACTCAAGGTCGCTCTGATCATGGCCTTGGCCGGATGCCCCGCCGAGGCCGCCCGCCGAAGGCTGAAGGAAGCGGCGGGGCACGTGGCCGCGGCGATCCGGTCGATTCGCTCATCTGGGGCCGGCAACGTCGCAAGCTGAGGCGCGCAACCGGCCCGATTTCATTCTGACTTCGACCAAACTTCCGCCTATCCCCCCGGCGTCAACTCTGTTAGCATGCGAGTTGGTGGGTGGGCTTCACCACGGAAATGATTGGAGTTAGCTCCCGGGCGTGGGAGCGCGCCTGAGGTTATGACGCCGCTCAGCCGCCGTTCCAGGTCCATTTGCGTCGTCGCGGCAGGTCTCGCCACCGCGGTTCTCGCGATGGGGTGCCTCGGCGGCGTCGCCAAACGCTTCGCCGACCGCGAGGTTTACCCCATCCTCGAACAAAAGCAGACCGACGCCCTGGGCGAGGCGCGGGCCTTCACGATCGAGAAAACCGAGGACCCCCTGGCCGATTATCTCCTTCAGACCGCCGGACGCGCCTCCGACGAGTTCTCCACGGCCGGCCTTCAACTCTCCCTCCTGGATTCGCTTGCCCTTTCCGTCCGCAACAACCGCTCCTACCAGACGCAGAAGGAAGCGCTCTATCTGAGCGCCCTGACGCTGACGGAGGACCGGCACGATTTCTCCCCCATCTTCTCGGCTTTCGTCTCCGGCAACGTCACGCGCCAGGTCCAAGGGACGGGGCCGACGGCCGAACCCGTGCGGACCGGAACGCTCGACACCGGCCTCGGCCTGAGCTTGCTCCTGGCCACGGGGGCCCGCGTGACGTTTGACCTGGCGAGTTCCTTCGTCCGGGCCTTTGGAGCCGATCCGGCCGAGACGGCCAGCGGGGCTTTCACGGCCTCGATCGTTCAGCCCCTTCTCCGCGGGGCGGGGATGCGCGTCGCGCTGGAGAACCTTCGCCAGGCCGAACGCGACGTGATCTACGCCGTTCGGGATTTCGCGCGCTTCGAAAAGGACTTCGTCGTCGCTCGCATCAACGAATATTTTCGCGTCCTTCAACAGTTGGACGCGGTCAAGAACGCTGAGGCTTCCTACAACACGTTGCGCTATCAGCGCGAGCGATCCGACGCCATGGCCGAGGCCGGCCGCATCCTCGTTTTCGAGGCTGACCAGGCCCGCCAGCGCGAACTCGACGCCAGCAACCGGCTCATCACGGCCAAAACGCGTTTCGTCCAGGACCTCGATCGTTGGAGGATCAATCTCGGGCTGCCCACGGATTTGAACATCCTGCCCGACTCGGCCGAACTGGATCGGCTCCAGGCCGAGGGCCTTCAGCCGATCGATCTGGATGCCGAAACCGCCGTCGGCGTCGCCCTGGTCCAACGCCTGGACTATCAAACGGTCCTGCAAGAGGCCGAAGACGCCGAACGCCGGTTGCTCGTCGTCGAGAATTCGCTCTTGCCGAGACTGGACGTTTCGGCCTCGGTCACCGTCCCCGATGAGGCGGGTCAGAACCAACCGCTCGATCTGGACACCGGACGGCGGCGCTGGCGCATCGGGGCGGATCTGGAGATCCCGCTCGATCGCAAGCTCGAACGCAACAGCTACCGGCGAGCGCTCATCCAACTGGAGCGCGCCCGTCGCGACGCTCAAGACCTCCACGACGCCGTCGTCCGCGAGGTCCGCTCTTCCTTCCAGGACCTTCAGACGGCCCGATCGACCTTGGAGGTCCAGTTGGCGAGCCTCCGGCTCGCCGAGCAGCGCGTGGATTCGACGATCATGTTCTTCGACGCCGGGCGCTCGGCCGTCCGGGACGTTCTGGAGGCCGAGGACGCGCTCACGAACGCGCGCAACGCCGTGACGCGAACGGCCATCGACTACGCCATCGCCCGGCTCAACTTCCTGGTCGCCATCGAAGCCCTCACGATCGATGATTCCGGAATGTGGCGCGAGGTGAACCGACAACATGACGTCGCCATCTCCTCCTCCGACTGAGCGTCCGGCTCGCCGGGCCGGCCGCCGTCGCTCCGCCGGCGTGTGGGCGCTTCGCCTCGGCGTCGCGACGGTCGTCCTCGCCGGCGTCGTCCTGGTTTACGCCTTCGCCGGGCGCAACGGCGCCGTCTCGCCTTCGACCGACGTCGGCGCCCCGGCCGCGCCCAAGGCTTCGGGGCTCCGCTGGAAGGTTCAACGCCGCGACCTCACGGTCTCCGTCCTGGCCTCGGGGGAATTGCGGACGAAAAACATCACGCCCGTCCGCAATGAGGTCGAGACTTACCGGATGATGAAAATCACCTGGATCATCCCCGAAGGCACGCAGGTGCGGAAGGGGGATAAGCTGGTCGAACTCGACGATTCGGAGCTGCGGGAACGTTACCTTAAGCAGAAGGTGACGACCGCCGAGGCCGCCGAGCGCTTCCAACAGGCGCGCGATAACCTGGCGATCGCCGAGCGCAAGCTCCAGACGGACCTGATGGCGGCGGCCAACCGCGTCAAAATCGCCGAATTGGCGGTCAAAAAATACGTCGAAGGCGACTACCTTCAGACCGAACGCCAGAAACGCGCCGAGATCACGCTGGCCGAAGAGGAACTCAACCGCGCCCGCGACAAACTGGCCTGGACCGAGAAACTCTACAACCGGCGTTTCGTCACCGAAGAAGACCTGAAAGCCGACCGGTTCGCCGTTCTCCAGCGCGAGATCAAGCGCGATCAGGCCGTCGCCGAGCTGGACCTGCTCCGGCTTTACACCAAGGAGATGGAATCCACGCGACTGGAAACGGCGCTTGAGGAAGCCAAGGGCCTCCTCGACGAAATTCAGTTGACCGGCAACCGGGACCTGAACACCCGGCGGGCCAACGTCTCGACGGCCGATGAACGCCACCGGCTTGAAAATGAAGAGGTGTCCACGCTGGAGCGCCAGCTCGTCGCCACGACGCTCGTCGCCTCCGCCGACGGCCTCGTCGTCTATCACAAGGAACGCGGCCGCTACGGGAATCAGGAGTCCATCCTGCAGGTCGGCCGCACGGTCTACCCGCGGGAATGGCTGATCGACCTGCCGGACTTCTCCTCCTGGATCCTCGAGGCCCGAGTTCACGAATCTGTCATTCAGCAGGTCCGTTCCGGCCAGCCCTGTTTCGTGACGCTGGACGCCATCCCGGGGCCGATCCTCAACGGCACGATCGGCAAAATCGCCGTCCTGCCCGACAGTTCCAATTGGATGCGCGACACGCAGGAATACATCGTCGAGATCGACCTGACGCAGAACCTGACTAACTTCAAGCCCGGCATGAGCGGCAAAGTCGAGGTCATCGTCGAGACCCTCCAGAACGTCCTGGTGATCCCGATCCACGCCGTGAGCTTGCGGGAAGGGAAAACCGTGGTCACGCTCGCCGGCGAGACCGGCCCCGTCCTCCAGGCGGTCGATCTCGGTCTGAACAACGACCGCTTTGTCCACGTGGTCGCCGGCCTTCAGGAGGGTCAGGAAATCTTCCTCGACTCCTCGCTTGCTCCCGAAGCCGGGTTGGGCCCGCGCCCCTTCGATCAAGCCTCCCCCGAGCAACGTCAGGCGGCGGCCAAGGCGGCCGAGGATGCGCGCCAGAGCCCGCCGCTGGTCCCCACCCACCTCGAATCCGACGAGGGAGGTCAGCCCGCCGCCGCCGCCGACACCGTGATCGAGGCCGGGCCGCTCCCCGATCGCGGCCTCGAACGCCAGGGGTCCGAAGCCACCGACGGCGAAGGGTCCCGGCTGCCGGGTGTGGAGGAAGTCGGGACGGCGAACCCGCCCGCGGCCACGACGGAAATCAAGCGCGCGCTCTGAGGTGGGGCGTCCTCAGAACGTTCCCCCCCCGCCGCCGCCGGGCGCGGGAGATTCACATCCATGGCCGCCCTGTTGCTTCAGGCCGTTCGGACGAGCCTGCTCGGCCTTCGAAACGTCCGCCTTCACAAACTCCGTTCCGGCCTCACGGTCCTCGGCATCGTCTTCGGCGTTTGTTCCGTCATCAGCATGCTCGCGATCGGCGAGGGGGCGAGCCGCGAAGTGCTGGATCAGATTCGCGCGCTCGGCAGCCAGAACGTCATCATCCGCAGCCTGAAACCGCCTCAGGACCCGATGGCCAGCTCCAGTCAGGCGCGGCGCGGCCCGGGCCCGCCGACGGCGATCGATTACGGCCTGCGATACGCCGACGCCGAACGCCTGGCCGAGGTTCTCCCTTCGGTCGAGATCGTCGTTCCCATCAAGGCCATCGACGCCACGCTGCGCCACGGCGCCAACGATGCCCAGGCCAAAGTCCTGGGCACCGTCCCCTGGTATCCCCGCTCGGCCAATCTCAACGTGAAGCGGGGCCGGTTCATCTCGCCGCTGGACATGCATCGGTTCGCCAACGTCTGCGTCCTGAGCGAGTCGATCGCGCGCAAACTCTTTTACTATCGGGAGCCGCTGGATCAGTCGATCCGCATCGGGACGCATGCCTATCGCGTCATCGGCGTCGTCGAAGACCCGCGAGGCTCAACCGCCGGCGAAGCTCAGAACCTCCCCAGCGAGCTGGCCGACGTCCTGGTTCCGTTGACCACGCTGCGAGGCTATAGCGGCGACCTCTTCTTTCAGGTGCAGACCGGCGGCGGGCGCTCCGAATACGTCGAGCTGCATCAACTGATCCTCAAGGTCGCCACCGCCTCGGACGTTCTCCCGACGGCGCGCATCGTCGAGAGCGTGCTCAAGGCCCATCACCGCGCGCCGGACTACGAGGTCATCGTCCCCCTGCGGCTCCTCGAACAGGCCCGGCGCACGCAGGCCATCTTCTCGATCGTCCTGGGCTCGATCGCGGCGATCTCCCTGCTCGTCGGCGGGATCGGCATCATGAACATCATGCTGGCCTCGGTCAGCGAGCGGACCCGCGAGATCGGCATCCGCCGCGCCCTGGGCGCCCGCCGGCGCGACATCCTGCTCCAGTTCCTCATCGAGTGCCTGATCCTCTCCGTTGGCGGCGGACTCATCGGCATGGGCCTCGGCGCGGCGATCCCCTGGTTCGTCACCCGCTTCAGCCACATGCCCACCGTGCTGACCCCCACGGCTTTCGCTCTCGCCTTCGCCGTCTCGGCCATCGTCGGCCTGGTCTTCGGCCTGTATCCGGCCCGGCGCGCGGCGTTGATGGACCCGATCGAGGCGCTCCGCCATGAGTGAATGCGCCTCCGAAGCGGCCTCCCCCCTGACATCCCAGGCTCCCCCCCGGCGCTTTCTGGCTCAAGCGCCGGTCTCGTCCCCGTCCAGGCCGGGGTATTCGTCCGGGAGCGCCACGTGGACCCGGCCCCCCTCCAGGTCCACCTCGCGGACGAGCGGCTCGACCCAGGGGACGGTAACCCGCCGTCTCGACGACGTCTCCACGACGAGCAACCAGCGACCCGCGCAGAGCTCCAAGCCCTCGACCCGGCCGATCGGCCCGCGGCGATCGTCCAGCACCTCCGACCCCTCCACGTCCGCCTCGTAGAACCAGCCGTCAGGCAGCGAGGGAAGCTCATCCCGCCGAAGGCAGAGCTCGGCCCCTCGCAGGGCCTCGGCCTCGGACCGGCCCGGGATTTCGGCCGCGCTCAGCAGACTCTGCCCGTCCGGCAGCGGCCTCATCTCGGTGACGCGTAGCCATCCCTCGACGCGCTCGTCCCGACGGACGGCGACGCGGCGGCCGCGCAGCAGCTCGGCCAGATCGATCACCTCGGGGATCAGCCCCTGAACGCGCAACTCCCCGCGCACCCCGTGGGCGCGCACGACGCGCGCCACGGCCAGGAGGCGCTCGCCTCGCCCCGGCGGCCCGTCCGAGGAGAAAGTCCGAGGCTCACTCAATGATCTGCAAAAGCGACTTCTTGCGCAGCTTGGTCGCCGCCGCGCTCAAGACCTTGCGCATGGCTTTGGCCGTCTGCCCCCCCTTGCCGATGACCTTGCCGACGTCTTCGGGGGCGACTTTCAGTTCCAGGATGATGCTCGTCTCGCTCTCCACGGCCGCCACCTCGACCTTGTCGGGGAAATCCACCAGGGCTTCGGCGATGTATTGGATCAGTTGCTTGAGCGTGATCTCAGCGCCCGGCTCCTTCTTCGTCGCATGTTCTCCGCTGCTCATCGTCTCGTTCCCGCCTTCCTGCTGAGTTGGATCGGATCCATCGGACCACGGGTTCCGCGCTGGTTCCCCTCCGGGTGGGTTCCGACCGCCGGGCTCGCCCGCCGCCGCCGCCGGCCCCTCCGGCCGCCCCCACCCGCGGCCGGCCTCCGGCTTCGGCCCTGACGATCGGGCGCCCCGGCTTCATCGTCCCGCCTCCTGCCTGGCCTTGCGCGCGGCCAGCTTCTCCTCGTGAAAACGCTTCATGATCCCCTTCTTGCGCAGGAGCGATCGGACCGTGTCCGAGGGGGTCGCTCCACGGCGCAACCACTTGAGGGCCCTGTCCTCGTCGATGCTGAGCTGGCCCTCCGGCGAGGGACGCAAGGGGTGATAGTAGCCCACCGTCTCGATGAAGCGGCCGTCGCGGGCCTTGCGCGAATCGGCCGCCACGAGCCGATAGTACGGAGCATTGCGGCGTCCCCGCCGCGTCAGTCGCAGTTTGACGCTCATCGGTTCAGGCCTCACCTCCTCTCAAAGCCGCGGCGCGCCTCGCTCATCGGCTTCTCCCCTTCTGCGTCTTCTTGGTTTTACGCTTCCGCCGGTGCTTCGGTTTCATGCGGCTCAGCTCGGCGGCCGAGAGGGCCGCCCGATGATTGACCGCGCCCTTGCGCAGCCCTCCCGCCCCCCCCGGCTTCAAGGAGCCTTTCATCATCTGGCTCATGAGCTTGCGCATCGTCCGGAATTCGTCCAGGAGGGCGTTGACGTCGGCGGGGGTCGTCCCGCTCCCGCGCGCGATCCGCTGGCGCCGCGAGCCGTTCAACAGGTCCGGCTGCTCGCGTTCCTCCGGCGTCATCGAGTTGATGATCGCCTCCGTCGGCGTGAAGGCCTCCTCGTCCACGTCGAGGTCCTTGGCGAGCGACCCGATCCCCGGAATCATCTTTACGAGCGACCCCAGCGGGCCCATCTTCTTCATCCGCTGCATCTGATCCAGAAAGTCCTGAAGCGTGAATTCCTCCCGCTTGAGTTTCCGCTGCAACTCCTCGGCCTGGCGGGCGTCGATCGCCTCCTGGGCCCGCTCGACCAGCGTCACGACGTCCCCCATCCCCAGAATGCGCGAGGCCAGCCGGTCCGGATGGAACGGCTCCAGATCGGCCGGCCGCTCGCCCGTCCCGACGAAATAAATCGGTTTGCCCGTGACCGCGCGGATCGAGAGGGCCGCTCCCCCCCGAGCGTCGCCGTCGATCTTGGTCAGGCAGACGCCGTCGATGCCCACGCCGTCGTTGAAGGCGGTCGCCGAATTGACCGCGTCCTGCCCCGTCATGGCGTCGGCCACCAGCAGCGTATAGGCCGGCCGGACGGCGGCCTTCAGTTCGACCAGCTCGTCCATCCGCACTTCATCAATGTGCAGCCGCCCCGCCGTGTCCACGATCGCCAGCTCCCGTCCCTGGCGGCGCCCCTCCTCCAGGCCCTTGAGCGCGATCTCCGGCACCGGCGTCTCCGTTCCGAGGTCGAAGACGGGGACGCCAACGGCCTCGCCGACGACGCGAAGCTGACGGATGGCCGCCGGCCGATAAACATCGCAAGCGATCAGGATCGGCCGTAACCCGTGCTTCTGCGCGAAGAACGCCAGCTTGCCGGCGAAGGTTGTCTTGCCCGAACCCTGCAGGCCGAGCAGCAGCATCACCTGCGTTTCCCCCGGCTTGAGCCGCAGCGGGGCGACCGCCCCCCCCATCATCGCCACGAGTTCTTCGTAAACGATTTTGACGATCTGTTGGGACGGGCGCACGGACTTAAGCGTTTCCGTCCCGACCGCCTTCTCGGTGACGCCGCGCGTGAAGTCCTTCACCACTTTGAAATTCACGTCGGCCTCCAGGAGGGCGACGCGAACTTCGCGCATGGCCTCCCGGATGTTCTCCTCCGTCAGCCGCGCTTCCCCCCGCAGCTTCTTGAAGACCGACTCGAATTTCTCGCTCAGCGTCTCGAACATCGCCTCAATCGACCTCGGGCCCCTCGGCGCTCAGAACGGGCGGCCGCCCCGCGCGGATCGACCGCGCCGACGCGCTCGCCCCGGCCGGCGTCCCGTCCCCCGCCCGCTCCAATTCTCGCGCCACGGCTTCCAGTTCCCGCGCGATCCAACTTACGTCGCTATCGACGGAACTCAGAACGATTTGCTCGGCCAGCCTCCGAAGCCGCGCCGCGCAGCCCGCCGAGCCCCCTCCCCCGACCGACGTCCCGGCGCTCCGACGAGCGGCCGTTGGGCGAGAGCCGCGATCGCCGGCTTCGGCCTCGATCTCCCGCATCCGCCGGGTCGCCAGGCCCAGGACGCTCTCGTAGCGATTCAACTGCGCCTCGCCATGCTTGATCGCATCAAAGACCGCCTGGCGCGAAACGCCATGCTCGCGGGCGATCTCCCCGAGCGAGAGATCGCCTTCAAAGTAACGTCGGAGGAAGGAGCGCTGGCGCTCGGTCAGCAGCTCGCCGTAAGCGTCCAGCAGAAGGCTCAAGCGGTAACGCTTTTCGGCGGAGATCGTCTGCGGGGCCATGCTCGGCGGACACGACCGGCTCGAAAATCGGATGTCAAAGACAAAGGCTTTACATCCGAATCCAAGCTACCGTCCCCCCACGCCCTCGGTCAAGTGGAATCGCCCGCGCCGGCTTCGGGACGCTCGGTCGTCCTTGCGGCCTTACTCCCGCAGATCGTCCAGAAGCCGTTCAACCCCAAGACGGATCAGGTCTCGCACGGCTCCGAACGCCTCGGGCTCCATCGTCTTGGGGTCCGGAATCGCCCAATCTTCCCGCCGTCGCGCCGTGAGGTTCGGACACGCGTCCCCACAGCCCATCGTCACCACGCAGTCCCACGCACCGTCCGGAAGCGCCTCCAGCCCCTTCGACTGGTGTTTGGAGATGTCGATGCCCGCCTCGCTCATCGAGGCGAGGGCCCGGGCGTTGACCTGCCCCGACGGGCGCGAGCCCGCGCTCCACACCTCAATCTCGCCGGCCCCCAGCGCCCGAGCGAAGCCTTCGGCCATCTGCGAGCGGCACGCGTTTTCGACGCAGACGAATAGCAGCCGCTTCATGCGCAACAACCGCCGGCGGCCCGGCTACCTCCCGGCGGCGCCTCCTGGGCGACGTCCGACGACGCCGGCTTCAGCGCCCGTACATCGACGCTGGCGACGTGATCTCCGATGACGGTCCCTTCCGGCAATCGGCGGCGAATCTCCTTAAGCAGCGGATCGTCGTAGTGCTCCCATACGTCACGCCCACCGTCGCGTGAAGCTACCCTGACGCCGGTGAGGCCGGCCGATTCGACCTGTTCGCGGTAGGCGTCCACCGTCACCGCCCCGGCAATGCAGGCCGACAAGGCCCGGAGATCGGTCGCCACCGATTCCGGAAGCGGTCGCAAGAGCGCCATGTCGCTCACCGCCACGCGGCCGCCGGGCCGAAGCACGCGTGCGATCTCGCGCCAGACTTGGGCCTTCTCCGGCGAAAGGTTGAGCACGCAATTGGAAATGACGACATCGACCGACGCGTCGGCGACCGGGAGATGCTCAATTTCCCCGAGGCGGAATTCGACGTTGTCCCAACCCGTCAATTCCCGGTAGCGCGCGCAACCGGATCGCGCCCGTGCGATCATCTCCGGCGTCATGTCCACCCCGATGACGCGCCCTTGCGCTCCCACGACCCGTCCGGCGACGAAACAGTCAAATCCCGCCCCACTGCCCAGGTCCAGGACGCTCTCTCCTGGCTGGAGCGACGCCAGCTCCACGGGATTGCCGCAGGAAAGTCCCAGGTTGGCGCCTTCGGGAAGGCCGGCCAGTTCGTCCTCCCCGTAGCCAAGCGTCGCGGCCAGCGCGGCCGCCCCCCCCGATCCGCAACAGCCCCCCTCGCGGCGCGCTGCCTGGCCATACCGCTCGCGGACGTGCGCACGCTGCTCGTCGGCCATGTCCGAGAAAGGACCGCCGGCCGGCTTCGTCGACGATGAATCGTTCATGAATGAGTCTCCTCCGTTCGGGTTGATTTAAGACCGACCCCGATCGTTCCCGAGGGGATGGCCGGGGCGGGGTTTTCGATAAAAGGCTCCCGTGATGTAGGCTCGGAAGGGCGAATCTTGCAGCAGACGAGCGCGCGGCCCGCCAGAAGCCGGTCATAATGGCTCAAGTCATCAGCCAGGTCCGCAGCCTCGCCACCGCAGGCGCGGAGCAATTCGCGGAGCCGAGCCAGAAGGGGGGTGGTCGGTTCAGCCAGATGGTAATGAATCCACGTTCCCTGACGCCGCCCCTGGACCAAGCCCAGGAGTCGCAAGGGTCCGATATGCCGGGAGATCGTGCTTTGGGGCAGGCCCAGAATATCGACCAGATCGCAGACGCAGATTTCGGGTCCCCGGTGAGCCAGCAAGTGAAGCAGCCGCAACCGGGTTGGATCGGCCAAAGATTTGAGAAGGATGACGAGCTGCTTTGATGATATTGTGACACCCATGCGAATATTCATATATTCGGAATATCAGATATGTCAACCGCTTTGTCGGAATGCCGGCAAGAAAAGTCGCGCTCGTCCCTCGGATATCCTATGTAGATGACTGTATCGACTTGGGTTAGGTGACATTACCCCTTCCTAACGGTCTCCCGTGCGGAGCCTCTTTTCCACTTAACGGGTTGCTCACCCCGAAGGAATGCCTCCCTCGAACACACCGGAGCCTTGGTGCACAGACCCCCGAAACTTGAAACTTGCCTCGACCTGACTCACGCTTTCCCGCCGTTCATGCAGCAGCTTCCCTCGGTTCCCTTCATGGGCCTTCCCCTGGCTCGGTGTTCGACGGAAGAATTCATCCGATGGCTGACGAGCGCCGCGCGTGACCGATCGGCGGGCCGGACCGTCGCCTACTTGAACGCCGCCCAGGTCAATCTCGCCTTCGTTTCGGCTGACTTCGCCGCCCGCCTCAGAACGATGGACGTCCTCTATGCCGACGGTCAAGGCGTGGTCTGGGCGGCCCGGTGGTTGGGTCTCCCGATCCCGGAACGCGTCAATGCCGCCGACTTCATCGATGAGCTACTCGGCCTGCTGGCTCGCGAATCGGTCCGCCTCGCCTTGCTCGGAGGGCGACCCGGCGAGGCCGAAGCCTTCGCCGACAGGGCTTGCGCGCGCCATCCATCCCTCCGCATCGTTTTTCATCATCACGGCTACTTTGCGGAAACCGAGGAGGCCGGCGTTCTGAAGGCGCTGAACCAGAACGATCCGGACCTGGTGCTTCTGGGGATCGGGGCCCCACGGCAGGAAACGCTGGCCGAGGCGTGGTCCAAGCGATCGCCGCCGCGGGTCTGGTGGTGCGTGGGCGCGCTGTTCGAGTATGTCGCGGGTCGCCGCCGCCGGGCCCCGCGCTGGATGAGGCGACTCGGTCTCGAATGGCTCTTCAGGCTGGCGCTCGAACCGCGCCGTCTGGCCCGCCGTTATCTTCTCGGCAACCCCCTCTTCGTCTATCGTGTCCTTCGCCGGGCGGCGATCCCCCCTTCAACGCCAACGGATTGAGAATCCGGCACTTGGGCGCGTCCGCTTCAGGGGGTGCTTTCATCCCTCCCGCCGTTGCCTCCGGAGGCAGCTTGCTCCACTTGCAACGGCTCGCGTGATCCGGTCTGGGCGGTCGCCGGCATGTGGAGGAACCCATGAACAACGGCAGCTACCGGACCGGGGATGCCCCGCACGGCGGCGATTTCGGCCTCGGAGGCGTCCCGAAGCGCCCGCAAGGAACCGAAAGCCCGGATCAGCCGCAACGCGCGCGTCCGGCCGACCCCCGGAAGCTCCTCGAGCGACGATCGCAGGTTCCGGCGCGATCTCAGGGTACGGTGGTAGCTGAGGCCGAATCGGTGAGCCTCGTCCCGCGCGCGCTGCAGCAGGTAGAGGGCCGCCGAGTGGGCGGGGAACGTGACCGGATTCTTGCGTCCCGGCAGAAAGAACCGTTCCTGAGTGCGTTCAGGGCGGCCCGCTCGCGCGGGGGGGCGGCTCTTGGCGATGGCCGCCAGCCCCACGTCGTTGAGCCCGAGTTCGTCAAACACCTCGCGGGCCACGTTGAGTTGCCCCTTGCCGCCGTCGATCAGGACCAGACCCGGCAGGGCCTCGCCGGCTTCGATCGCGCGCCGGAATCGCCGCACGAGGGCCTCTCGGAGCGCGCCGTAATCGTCCTGGCCGATGAGCGATTTGATCCGGAAGTGGCGATAGCGGCTCTTGTCCGGTTCCCCCCGCCGGAACGTGACCATGGAGGCCACGGTGGCGAACCCCTGAATCGTTGAAACGTCGAAACACTCGATCGGGTCCGGCGCCTGCTGAAGATGGAACCGGCGGGCGATCTCGGCCTGGAGGGCTTCCAGGGAGGCTCGCCCGGCCAGATGCTGCTCCAGCAGAAGCGCGCAGTTTCTGAGCGCCGTCCGCACGAGCCGCCGTTTGAGGCCCCGTTGAGGGGCATGCAGATGGCAGCGAGCCTCGTGCCGATCCGAGAGCCACTCCTCCAGAACGTCGGTCCCCGACGGCAGCCCCTCCAGAAGAATTTCTCCCGGCGGGGTTTCGCCCTCGTAGTAACGGATCAGGAACTCCTCCATGAGGTCCGGCTCGCCCCGGTTATGGTCCCGGAAGACGAAGGGGCGGCTCCGGATCAAGAGGCCGTTCCGATACACGAACACGGTGACCCCGATCCGGCCCGCGGCCCGGCGCATGACGATCACGTCCCAGTTCTCCCCCTCGTGGCGATGGACGTCCTGGCGCTCAGCCGTCCGTTCGAGCGCGGCGATCCGGTCCCGCGTGGCCGCCGCCTGCTCGTACTCCAGCGCCGCCGCGTGGCGATCCATCTTCTCGCGCAGCTTGTCGATGACCTCGCGCGTGCGCCCCCGGAGCGCCAGAATCGTCCCTTGGACGTATTCCCGATATTCCTCGGGATCGACCGGCTTGACGCAGGGGGCGCAACAGCGCCCGATCGGATGCAACAAGCAGGGCCGCGATCGATTGCGCAAGACGTGATCCGGACACGATCGGATCGGAAAAACCCGCTGGAGAAGCCGAAGCGTCTGACGCACCGAGACCGCCGAGTCATACGGCCCCAGGTAAAGCGCCCCATCCGGTCGGGCGCCCCGCCGGCGCATCAACACCGCCCGCGGCCAGGGGTGGTTCAAATCGATCCGGACGCTCACGTAGGTTTTATCGTCCCGCAGAAGGATGTTGTAGCGGGGCTGTTCGCGCTTGATGAGGATGTTTTCGAGAAGAATCGCCTCCTTCTCGTTGGCCGTAAGGATGGCCTCGACCGTCCGAACCTGCCTCAGGAGGAAGGCGACGTTGAATCGCCCGTCGCCGCCTCGCGTGAAATAGGTCCGCACCCGGGCTCGCAGACTGGCCGCTTTGCCGACGTAGAGAACTTTCCCGTCGGCCCCGCGCATGAGATAGACCCCCGGCAGGTCCGGCAGGCGGTCGATCTCTTCGGGCGTGACGCCGTAGGATTCCCCCTGTCGAAAGACGACCTCCGACGGAAGCGGCGCCTCAGGGGTCATCGGCCGGAGCCGGCTGGACGGCTCCGTCCGAAGTCGGCCGGGCCGGCGCCGCCGGCCGTTGCGTGGCGAGTCGCTCATAGGTCAGCCCGGCGCGGGCCGGCTCAAGCGGCCCGTGCGCCATCCACATGCGCCTTTCCCCGGGTGAGAATATCACGAACCGGAACCGATCCGTGAAGATCGCTGCCCAAGAGTCGGGCTCCGGCGGGGCCGGCGAGCGGCCTTCGGCCCGCCGATCGGCGAGATAATCTGGCGCGGCCTCCTCCCGTAGCCTCTCGACCTGACGCCGAAGTTCCGGGCTCAAGAGGTCCTCCGCCTCGACGGACCCCCGCGACTTGAAGAAGTGGAAGACAAGCGCGCCGCTCTCCACCGCAAGGACGGGGCTCGTCCGCCGGTCATCCTCGCCCAGGGGAGGATAACTCGCCCGAAACTGCTCCCAAGCCTCACCGGTCATCAACGTGACGGCCTGAAGCCTATAATTGCCCACCTCATAAGTCCGGTTCAACCGGTCAAGCCGCGAGAGCTCCCGGCGCGTCGCGGTCCGCGCCGCCGGGCCGATCCAGCCGATTCCCAGCAGGAGCAGAGCGACGAGGCCGAACAGGGGCGTCCAGCGCCGATGCGTCGCCAGGCGACGCCGCAGCGTCTCCTCCGGCGGACCGGCCAACGCCTGAAGCAGCGCCGCCGAGGGCGGGTCCGTGATCACGTATGAATCCCCCCAGAGATCGTGCCAGCCGCGCCTGTGGGGATGCGTCAGGATGCTGTAAGCGTGCGTGATCATGAGGGCATTGGCCGTCAGGCTCAGCGTTTCAAGAAGATAGAAGGAAACCAGCATCGGCCAGCGGGCCATCTCGGCGGTCAGGCCGCAGACCGCGACGACCGACGGGGGGAGCTGAAGAAGCGCCCGGCGAAACGAAGAGCCGAGCGAGAGGGGGCGGCCCGCCTTCGATGTCACCCGGATATTCATGATGGCCTTCCCCAGGGTCGTCCCGCTCCCCAACGGCCCATTGCCGAGCCAGAAGTATCCGAAAGCCAGAACCGTCGAGCCCATCGGGAGCAACGGCCCCAGCTCCAGCATCGGACGCCGGGCGGCCATCTCCAGGCTGTAGCCGACAAAATAGATGAGGACCAAATCGATGAGGAAGGCAGCCGCCCGCTGCATGAGGCCGGCCAGCCGCCCGCCGGAATCGGCGGCCGTCGCCTCCGGGAGGCTCATCGTCGCGGTCGGTGGTCGCCGCCCGCGAGGCCGGCGCGGACGGCTTCACGAAGAGCCAAGGTGTTGCTTCACGATCGTCGTCAGTTGGACGGGCGAAAACGGCTTGGCCAGATAGCCGCTGGCGCCGGTGGCGAGCGCCCGCTCGATGGCCTCGGATTGCTCGGCGGTCAACAAGAGGATGGGCGTCGCGGTCCCGAACTCCGCCCGATAGTGCCGGATGAAATCGAGCCCGTTCATGACCGGCATATCGAAATCGGTGATGATCAGGTCGAAGCTCCCGGCCCGGCAGGCTTCCAGCCCGGCCAGCCCGTGCGCCGCCGGCGTCACGTCATAGCCGCTGAACTTGAGCGTGAGCCGGAGGAGGTCGCGGAACTCATCGGCGTCGTCGATGACGAGAACGCGCCGGCTCACGCCCGCGACTCCTTGGCCGGGGCGGGGGGAGGCCCGCCGACCGTCGGTTCATCGAAATACTGCCCCAGGAGTTCGATCAATTTGCCCGTCTGGTCGGAGAGGCTGTTGAGCACTTCGGCTCTTTGGGCCGGGTCGAGCCCGGGGTCCTGAGCCACGCCGAGGAAGTCCCGGACGAAATACAGCGGCTGAAAGATGTTCTCGATCTGGGCCTTGCGGCGGCCCAGCGGCGCGCCCGCCAGAACTCCCGAAAGCCCCACGAACCGATCGCTCACGTTAAGACCATGCGGCGTGCATTGGATGGACCGGAGATCCTCGACGGCGGCCCCGCGGCGGTGCTTGAGGACGGAGATCACCTTCTCCAGCCGGCTCTCGATCTCGACGAGTCCGAGATAGACGATCGTGTCGGCCAGTTCGGCCATGGCGATCTCCGAGAGGGGGTTTCGCCCGGTCACCCGTTCCAGTCGCTGCGTGAACAGCGCGGTCGCCCCCACTGCTCGAAGGCGTTCGGCGAACCACAAGGCGGCCTCGTGTCGCCGCTCCCCCTCCGCCAGCGTGAGCGTCAGTTCGTCCAATCCATCGACAACGACGGCCGAGACCCCGTTGTCCCGGATCGTTTGCTCGGCTTCGTGCAGAATGCGCTCGACCGGGTGGGCGCCGGGCGGGTGACGTCGCAGGAACAATCGGCCCGCCTCGCGGGCCCGCCCGACGGCGAGGCCTCGGCCCTCCATCGCGCGGGTGAGCTCGGCGCTCTCCTCCAGAAAGTGAATCCAAAGCGCCCCCTCGCCCCGATCCGCCGCGGCGGTCAGGAAATGACCGGCGAGCGTCGTCTTGAACGTCCCGGATAATCCCGCCGCGAGCACCGTCGAGCCGGGCGAGTAGCCGCCCCCCAGCAGCAGGTCCAACCCCACGACCCCGCTCGAACGCGGGGCCGTCGGCGCCGCCGAGGGGCCGGCGATCGAGACCGGATCGTGCGGATAGATCACGATCCCTTCGGGGCCGATGTCGTACGGGTGAGCCCCGGGGACATGATCGTGGCCGCGGGTTTTCGCGATTCGAAGCTCACGGCGGTCCGGCTGGTGCGCCGCCCCCGGGGCGAAACTCAGCTCGAAAACGGCGTCGGCCAGATAGACGTCAAAGTCGCGCAGGCCGTCCTCGACGGTGAGCTCGGCGGTCATCACCGGCGTCAGCCCCATCTGTTTGAGCCGAAGGATAAAGTTCATGAACATGGCCCGGGCGTCCTCGCCCGTATACAGCGGCCGCAAATGGCTGATCGAATCCACCAGGATGCGTCGCGCGCCCGTCTCCGCCACCCAATCCTCGATCCGGGCCAGGAGCCGCGTTTCATGCCGGCCGGGATGCTCCAGCACCTCCCGCGGCTGAATAAAGAACACCTGGAGCCGGTTCTGGCGGGCCAGCTCGGGCAGGTCCCAGCCGAATCCGGCGGCGTCTTCATAGAGCTGTTCCGGCACTTGTTCGAACGTGAGCAGCAGGCCGGGCTCGCCGTAGCTCGTCGCTCCGGCGACGAGCATCTGCATCCCCAGCGTCGTCTTGCCGGAGCCGGGCGGGCCCTTGAGGAGCAAGCTCCGACCGCGCAACAGGCCGCCGCCCAGGAGGCCATCGAGCCTGGGGACGCCCGTCGGCAGGCGGCCGGCCGATGCAGCCGTCTCAGCCAATGATGCCTCCCCGGTCCGCCCCCGCCGTCGTGCCGCGCAGATAGCGGCGGAAGATGAAGGGGTCCTCGACGGCCTCGACGGCGTCCTCCTCCTTCACGATCCCGCCGCGCACCAGGTCGGCCAGATGCTGATCGAAGAGAACCATGCCATCCCGCCGTTCGCGGATGACCGTGCCGATCGAGGCGATCTCGTTGTCGAGCAGCAGTTTCCGGATCATGTCGTTGACGACCATAATTTCAAGGGCGGCGCAACGGCCCTTGCCGGCGGCGCGCCGCACCAGCCGCTGCGTGATCGTCGCTCGCAGGTTGTTGGCCAACTGCTCCCGCAAGAGCGCGTGCTCGTTCTCCGGAAACTCCGAAAAGATGCGCTCCAGCGTGTGAAGGGCGTTCGTCGTGTGCATGGTCGAGAAGACGAAGTGGCCCGTCTCGGCCGCCCGAAGCGACGTGCTGATCGTTTCCGGATCACGCATCTCGCCGATCAGGATCACGTCGGGGTCCTGCCGCAGGGCTTGAACCAGCCCGTGGCGGAAGCCCTCGACGTCCCGGCCCACCTCGCGCTGGCTGACCACGGAGCGGAGATTGGGATGCACCATCTCAATCGGGTCCTCGATCGTGATGATGCAGCGGCTCTCGCGCTGATTGATGTGATTGATCAGCGCGGCCAGCGTCGTGGACTTCCCGCTGCCGGTGACGCCGGTGAGAAGCACCAGACCCCGATACCACGAGGCCACCGTATGGAACACCTCCGGCAGCTCCAGCTCTTCCAGCGTCAGGATTTTGATCTTAATCAGCCGCATGACGATCCGGAGCCGCTCGCGCTCCAGATAGGCCGCCACGCGGAAGCGCATCCGGTCGTCCGGCTGCCAGCCGAAATCGGCCCCGCCCCGCTGGCGAAGCCCGGGCTGGAGATTGGCAGGTATGATCTTCTCCAGGAAGGCCTTGAGCTCTTCGGCCGAGAAGTGCGCGTCCTTCACGGGCCGCATCCGACCGTCGATCCGCAGATATACGGGACTATCCTGGACCAGATGAATGTCGGAAGCGTTGAGGTTGTAGGCGCCGTCGACGAGCGCGTTGATTTTAGCGGAGATCATGGCGAAACCGCCCCGCGGCCGCGGCGCGGCGGGCCGCTGATGTATCGCCAATCCCGCCCGGCGAAGTCAAGATGCTTCCTGACCCCGCCCCCCGTCCGGCGCCTGGAAATCATGGATTGACCGGCGAGAGCGGCGGCTCAACGGGGCGGCCGGAGACGCAGCGTTCAGGAGCCCTCCCCCTCGCGGACCATCGGCTCGGGGAAAGCGTCGCCGGCGCCGAGACTCTCCAGCCGCTCGCGCGCCCGCTTGAGCAGGGCGTCTTCCGCCTGGCGACCGCCGAGAATCTCCGGCGTGATGAAGACCAGCAATTCGCGGACGGAGCGCGCGCGGTCGCTCTTGGTGAACAGCCACTTGACGATCGGGATGTCGCTCAGAAGCGGCACGCCCCGGCGGATGCTGGAATCGTCCTCCAGCAGGATGCCCCCGATGACCATCGTCTGGCCCGAATCGACGACCAACTCCGTCGTGAACTCCCGCTTGTCCTTGATGACCTGACCGTCGATGAATTCCCCGTCCCGGATTTTGGAGTTCTCCAGCCGGGTCGTCAGCACGACCTGGCCCTCCGGGTTGATGTGGGGCGTCACGTCGAGATTGATCCCGACCTCGCGGTATTCAATGCCGAACGTGACCGACCCCCGGTCGGTCGTCTGCGAGTCCGTCCGGAAGGGAAACTCCGACCCGATGAAAATCCGCCCCATTTGGTTGTTGTTCACGGTGATCCGGGGCTCGGAAATGATGCGGGACTCCGTGTTCTTGGTCAGCAGTTGGAGCAGCAGGCCCAGGTTCACGTCCACCCCGAGCAGCGCGTTCCCCCCCTCGACGTCCTGTGTGACCGTCCGGGCCAACCCGCCGATGTCGGTCGCCGGCGTGCTTTCGGAGACCACCCGCGACGAGCCGGTCGCCGAGCCGCCGCCGGCGTCGAGAAACCCCAGGCGAGCCAATCCGAGAACGGCGTTTTCCAGTTCGGCCGGATCGACGGCGTTCGGATTGGGCGTCCAGCGCAGGCCGATCCGCCGATCCTGGCCGCGCTGGATTTCGACGATCCGCGTGGAGATCAGGACTTGAGGCTCCGGCTGGTCCAACTGCTGGATCACCGTCCGCAGGGCGGGGAAGTAAATCGGCGGGGCGGCCACCATGATCTTGTTGGATCGCGTGTCCGGAACGACGCGGACGTTGCCGATCATCGTGTTGATCGGGCGCTCTTCTTCCTGCGTGCGACGGGCTCCGGTCTGGCCGGATTGCCAAGGATAGACGATCTCGCGGACGACGGCGGCGGCGACCTGTGTGGCCTGGTCCTGCCCCTGCTCCTGCGTCTGGTTCTGCTGGTCACCCCGGCCCGCCTGCCCGCCCCGCTGGACTGCCGCGTCGCTGAAGAGATTGTTCAGATAGTCGGCGATGTCGACGGCGTCGGCGTGATTCAGCGCATAGACGAGGACCTCGGTCGATTCCGGATCGACCTTGTCGAGCTCGGCGATCAGGCTGTCGATGACCTCATAGTTACGCGGGTTGGAGGCCAGGACGACGATCGTGTTCGTCACGTTATCGACGACGAACCGTAGCTGGCCGAACATGGCTTCGAGCGACTGCCGCTGGGTGGTTCCCCCGACCGGCCGCCAGAAGACGTCTTGCGTCGTCCGCGTGCCTGAGGTCTGCCCCTGGAAAATCGTCTCCAGCACCTTCACCATCTCGTTGGCGTCCGTGTGCCGGATGCGATAGATGCGCGGCTGAAACGCCTCGGTGTCGACCGCCGAATCCAGCTCCTGAATCATCTTCTCGATGAAGGGGAAATCGCGCGGGCGGGCCAGGACCAGAAGCGTGTTCGTTCTCGGCGAGGGCACGAACGTCGGGCGGACGCCCGTGTCCGCTGAGTAGCTCCCCCCGTAAACGTACGTGTAGGAATACATCGACCCCGTCCCGCGTCCGGCGGTCGCGTTGAACAGATCGGTCAATTGCTGGGCGAGGTCTTGGGCTTCCAGGTGTCGGATGGTGAAGGTGCGGGCCTCGCGCTTCTCGGCGTCCTCGGTGTCCATCTGACGGACCAGTTCGGCGATCCGGTCGTAATTGAGTTTGGAGGAGAGGACGAAAAGGCTGTTGCCGTCGTCGGCCGGAACGGCGCGGATCACGTCCTTGGCCGCCGCGCCCGCCGTCTCCCGAAAGAGTTGGGAGACGACGTTGGCCACCGTCGAGACTTCCACGTGGCGGACGGGCATGGGACGAACACGTACGTCCAGATCCTCCGGTTGATCGAACTCAGCGACCAGCCGGGCGATTTCAGCCAACTGATTCCGCGGCGTCGAGGCGATCAGCCAGTTCATCCGCGGGTCCGGCACGAGCGTCACGCTGCCGACCAGGATGGGCGTGGAAACGCCCCGTTCCCGGCCGCTGGAACGGCTGGCGGTCAGCCGCTGAAGATCGCGCATGGCGGCGAAGCTCATCGCCCCGCTCTGCGGCGATGCGGCCTCAGGGGAGGTCTCCATGAGAATATTGCCGATCAGGTTCGCCAGTTCGAGGGCGTCGGCGTGCTGAAGTTTGAAGATCTCGATCACCCGATCGGCGATGTCGCCCGAATCGAGGGCCTGGATGAGGCGGTCGAATTGTTTCAATCGGATGATCTGATCGGTCAGGATCAGCGTGTTCGTCTTGGGGTCGAGCGTCATCGCCGATTCGGGGACGATCCGTTGCAGATGATTCCTCAGGTCGGCGGCGTTCACGTTTTTGAGCTTATAGATGCGCTGGCCGATCGAGAGCGAATCCGGCAGGGCCTGCAGGTCCTCCTCGTCCTCGATGCTCCGTACGCGCAAGCCCTTGATGGCGTCGCCCCGGACGATCTGAAGCTGGTCGTCCAGCTCGACGACGTAAATCCCCTCCATCTGGAGCGCGTCATAGATCAGCTCAAGGGCGCGCCGCTTGGTGACCGGCGTCGGCGAGGCCAGATTGATCTGCACGTCCAGGTTGCGCTGCGTGATGACCGGTTTACCGGTCGTCTCGCTGAGGAACCGGACCAGTTGCTGAATCTGGACGTTGTTCAGATTGAGCGTGATCGTCGTCGCCTCGTCGCCTTCGGCGCCGTCGGGCCCGCGGAACCCGCCGCCGAAACGCCGCTGCGCCACGGCCTCCGGAGCCAGCAGACACCCGGCAACTCCCCAGACGCCGAGCGCCAGAATGATTCTCATCCGCAACGTGGCCATCATCTTTCTTCTCTCCATGGCTTGTGTGAGTCTCCCGCCGGCCGGTTCAATCCTGACGGCCTCCCCCGCCGCGAGAACGTTCCATTTCCATCCTCATTCGGCGGAAGTCCTCCGGCGACCTCCCGGATTCCGCCATACGCTGAAACCGCTCGCGCATCTGGGCGAATTCCTCCGGCGACATGCCCGGCGGAACGAACCCGTCCCGGCCGAAACCGCCCGGCCCAAAACCCCCGGGGCCGCCCCGCCGCCCCCATCGCCCCGGGTCCCCGAACGTCGGGCGCGGCTGAAGCCCCTCCGGAATCCCCCCCGTCGCCGCGGCCCCCGGCAAGGGGGACCAGAGAGCGAGTTCGCGCCGCTCACCCAGGAAATCGACGACGGCTCGGTCGGCGGCGAGCTCGATGAGCGTCGCTCCCCCCTCCTGATCGCCGACGCGCATCCAGCGGTCGTTGATCAGGGCCATGTCGCCGACGATCCCCTTGAGGATCAGAACGTCATTCGGCGCCCCGAAAAGATGTCGCTCGCGAACCAGGTCGGCCAGCTCGCCCGGCAGCGCCGTCGGCTGCGGCCCATCGGCCGCCGGCAAGGCCGCCGCGGCCTGATCGGCGGCTCCGGCGGGGGCCTGCGCCGCCGGCTGAGAGGCCGTCGCCTTCGGCGCAGTCCCCCGGACGCCTTCCAGGGCGTTTTGAGAGCGTCGATGAAGGACAAAGGCGTAACTCCAGACTGAGACCACGCCGGCGATCATCACCGCCGCCGCAATCAGCGTCGGCAGCGTCAGCTTCGTCTTTCGGTCGATCGTAATTCGCATGGCTCAACTCCTTCAGTGAACCGGCCCTTCGCGCCGTCCGGACAAGGGCAAGGTCAGGACGCGCGGCTGTCTGGCTCCTGCGTTCGCTCCGGCGTCGGGGGGGTCTCCCGTCTCGGGCCCGCCTGGGCCGTCCCCGCCTGCGGCGGCGCCGGAAACAGATAACCCTGGATCTTATACGTGGCCCGAACGATCCCTTGACCGGTCGGCGCGGCCCCCTCGGTTGCGGGCGTCTCCGGCTGCGCCGGCGCCGCGCCCGGCAAGCCCCCGACGGGGCCGCCGAATCGACCGCCGAAGCCCCGGCGGGCGGCCGTCGCCTCGAATTGAACCTCCTTGACGACGTAAGGCGTCGCGGCGTTCTCCAGGCTATAGGTGAAGGCCATGATGGCCTCGAAGCGCCCGCTCACTTCCAGACGGAACTGAACGGCTTCGGGCACGTCGGCGGCCCGGCGGCTAGGGGCGTCGGCGCGGCGGAGGCTCGAAAAGGCCAGGTCATGACGTCGGGCGAGAGCGGAGATTTCCTCGCGCATTCGGCTCTCCTGTTCGCCCGCGGTCCCGCCCGGCAGCGTCAGGCTCAGCTCGCGCCGCAGCCGTTCGACCTCGCGCGAGGCGCGCTCGTGCTCATGAAGCCGCGCCAAGGCCCCCCCGATCGTCGTCGCCTCCCCCAGGCCCGCCGGCCCGTTCGATCCCCGCGAGAGGCGGTAACCCAGAGCCGCCACGGCGATCGTCCCCCCCACGGCGATCGTGATGATCTCCCGACGAGCCAGTTTCATGAACGTCGCGACCTCCCCTTGATCTGCGCCGTGAGCTGAAACGTGAACTCGCGCCCGCGCGGACCTCCCCCTTTGACATCCTGAAGGTGCACGCGCTCGAACAGCGGCGATTCGGCGATCGTTCGGAAGAACCGAGTCGGGGCCTCTTGACTGCCGGCCGTCCCGTCAATCTGAAACGTGCCGTTTTCGGAAAGCTTGAGCGTGTTCAATTGAAGCCCCTGGGGGGCCGCCTCGTGAAGCGCCCGGATGAGCGGAATGACCGGGGCGCGCTCGGCTCGAATCCGTCGAAGGACCCGCTCCTGGGATTGCAGCAAGGTCGTTCTCGGCGTCAGGGCCTGCGCCTCGGCCACCAGCCGCTCCCGCGCTCGGTCGCGAATCCCCGCCACGCCCCAGACCGAGAGCCCGAGCAGCGCGAGCGACGCCGCCGCCCAGATCAGCGCCGTCGCCGGGCTCACGCGCGAGAGCCACGGCAGACGCGCCCACCGGGGCCGCTCATCGGGGATCAGACTCTCCATCCGGAGATCGGCGTCGGCCAGGCTCAGCAAACCGCCGAGCAGAACCGCGTCGAATCGCCCCAGTTCGGCCACGGCCGAGGGAACATGAAAAGGCCTCCGCCCGTTAGTGAGCGCCAGCTCGCGCTCCGGCAGGGCGCCGAGCGCGCCGGCCCAGGGCCCCTCGCCCACGTCGCTCTGAGCCCCGAACGTCAGGCGGCCGGAGGAGGCGGAGCCCTCGGGTTCGATCTCCGCCGAAGAATGCTCGGCGGGGGCGGCGATGCGCCGTTTAAGAACCCGCCCCTCGGCGTCGAACTCAAAGGCGGTCACGCCGGACGCGTCGGCGTTGAGAACCACCGTCCCGGCGGGAAGCCCCGCCTTCCGGCTGAGCGCGTGGACCGCCTGGACGTCCGAGGCGATCCAGAGCGGCTCCGGCGCCAGCGCCTCCCCCAAGGGGCGAAGATCATCGAGCCCCTCGCGTCGGGCGACGGCGGCCAGAAGGCCCAGACGGCCTTCGTCGTCGGCCTCGCTCCAACTGGAGACGCCCAGGGCGGCGCTCGCCTCGCCCAGGCCCAACTCCTGACGCATGCGCAGCTTGAGAATGTCCGGAATCTGCTTGCGGGCGGTTGCGGGAACCGTCAGGCCGAAAGTGTAAAACCGCGGGCGTCCGTCGAAAATCCGAAGCGACCCTCGCAGCGGACGCGCCTCGGCGAACCACGCCTCCAGCGCCCTGACCGGCTCCCCCGGACGCTCCCCTCGTTCGGCGAGAATCCAATCCGCGCCCCGCCGTTCGACGGCGACCCAGCGGAGCGCCGACGGAAGCAGATGCAGCAGGTAAACGCGCCTGCGGGTCATCGGCGTCAGAACTCCCTCCAATAGACGACCTCGACGGCCCCATCCTCGATGGCGAGGACGGCTTCGATGGTCACCGTCGCCCCGCTGGTGGGCTCGACGCCGCGGGAGGTGACGCCGAATCGGTTCGAGCGCGTCGTGATGCGCGGATAGATCGTCCGAAAAGCCGATTCGTTTATCCCCGGCAGATTGACGATCCATCCCGGTCGATCAATCGCCCCCCGCAGGCTGCGCTCTTCGACGAGCGCCCCGGCCAGGGACTCATCAAAGTCCGTCACGGCCAGCAGCGCCTCGTAGGGGGCGGTGTTGATGTTGACCTTGCCGCCGGTCTCGGCGGCCTCCCCGACGCGGAAGTAGTCGATGATCTCCCCCACGCGCAAGAGCGAGAGGGCCCGCTGCCCCTGACCCCCGCCGGCCGCGGCCGATCCGGTTCCCCCGCGAGCCCCGCCTCCGGCGGCCTGCGTCAGCCCGCCCCTCCCCTGCGTCGTGGCGGGCTGATTGGCGGCCGAGGGCGTCGCGGCGCCCGTTCGACCGCGCCCCGCGCCGCCGCCGTCGGTCGCCGTCGTCGTCACGCTCAACAGGTCCAGCGGGCTCTGATACGGATTCTGATTCCGATGCGCCACGATCGCCTGGGCCTCGTTCCCCGACAGCGTCCGCAGCCGCCGCCGGAGTTCATTCTCGCTCACCTGGGCCAGGTCCATCCGCGCCTCGCCGTCCGGAGCGAGGCCGTCTTCCTGAGACCAGGCCGTCAGCAACCCCATCAGCCAGCGGGCGTCGGCCGGATCGGCGGTCTCCGGCCGTTCGCTGTCGGGTAGAAAGAGCACATAAGGGTCCGGATAAGCAGCGTGGAAAAGGGGGGCCCAACCGCGGACGCGCGCGAGCTCCCGAACCGAGGCGAGCGGGCCGTTCCTCGGCGGATAGGGATCAGGAAGGGCGGCGTAATAGTCGGCCTCGGCGCCGAAGGCCATCGGCTGGTCGTCTTCGTCGCGCCAATCGATCAGGCTTTGGGCCATTTCCTCCGTCATGCCGGGCAGGCTGAGCAATAGGCCTTCCTCGGCGGTGTTGACGTTGATTCGGCCCCCCTCGTCCCTCAGGCCGAATCGAGGCTCCTCCATCGGATCAAGCGTCGGGATCACGACCGAGAACAGGGCCGCCCCGATCGGCTGCTCGCCGAAAACCTCCGGGCTGTCAAAGAGGGGATCGCTGTCGATGAGCGTGGTCGGGTCGGTCGAGGCCAGAATGGCTTTGGCCTTCTCTATGCCCGCGCGGGCGGCCCAATACGCTTCAATCCGCCCCCGGCTGAGCTGTTCGACCTGGAGCTGGGAACGCACCGAGAAACTGTAGGCCAGCCCGATCGTCCCCAGAACGATCAGCAGCCAGAGCACCAGGATCAGCACCGATCCGGAGGCCGGGCGATGAGGCTTCAGACGCGCGCGAACGCTCATGGCAACGCGGCCTCCTCGCTCAGCGTCTGGCGCGCGGCCGGCAGCGTGACCAGCCGCGAAACGTCCAGCCCCGAGGGCCGGCCCGTGACGGGCGAAACCTTCGCCGGATCGGCGATCATCAGCCGGAACTCGACGGCCAACGGCAGCGTGGACTCGAACCACTCCGGCGTCCAGGCCCGCCCGTCGAAGTATTGGATCCCGAAGGCCTGAATCAGCGGACTCAAAGAAATCGTGTAACCCCCGGCGTATGGATCGTCGTCGGGCGTGGAGTCCACCCGGACCGTGAACCCGAGGCCGTCCTCCGGGTCCAAAATGAACTCGATTTCGCTTGAGTCCGTGAGCGGTTGACTGCGCGGAATGCGGCCCACCGCCGAGGAGAGCAGAACCAGCCGATGCCCGGCCGCGGTCTCGCTCGAAAGATCGTAACCGTAGAAGACCGCCCGGCCGGCTTCGTCCGGCGGCTGAGCCGAACGGAGACACCGCTCGATCAGATCCGCCGTCGTTCGCGCCACTTGCAAGAGGCGTTGTCGCTCAGCCCCACGCTCCCAACTGGAGAGCGTCGTGACGAAGACGCCGGCGGCCGCTCCGACGATCAACGTCGAGATCGTCAGGCCGACCATCAGCTCGATGAGCGTCAGGCCCGACCGACCGACGGAACGGGCCCATCGACGCCGATGACGGAGACGTTCTCGGAGGCCCATCGTGATCCTCACGGCCCCGTCGGCGGGACGGCCACGAGGGTCGCCAACTGCCGCCGCCGGGGCCCATGGCCGTCGTTCCAGGCGATTTGCACCTCGACCTGGACGAGACCTTCGATGTCGGTCTGGCGGATTTCGGTCGCCCAGGCGTAGCCGGCGTTCTCGCCGTCGAAAGCCCCGTCGGCCGAGCCGAGCCGGAGATCGCCGGTGGCGACGATTTCCTCCATCACGTTCTGCGCGAGCGTCGCGGCCCGATGCTCGGCCGTGAGATCGGCCTGGATGGCGAGCGAGCCCCCCATGCCCTGAATGAAGGCCACGATGGCCACGCCGAAAATGATCGTCGAGGCCAACACTTCGGCCAGGCTGAACCCGCGGCGAGCGCTCTGAAGCGAGACCGCACGACTCATGAGTTCCCCTCCGGAACTTCCAGATAATCGGCTCGGCTCTCGATTTCGACCGTCCCGCTCAACCCGTTCAGAGAGACGTAACGTTCATCCCCGTGCGGGTCAGTCAGGTAGAGCGTGGCGAACTCCGTCGTCCCGTCCGGGAAGAACAAGATGCGGACCTGATCCTCCTCGCCCCCGATCAGATCCCGTTCGAAAACCGCGACCGAGGCCAGGACGATCGACTCGGGCAGCTCGCGCGCCAGCGGACCCGGCAGTTTGATCGCTTCGAGCGTCGGCGGCTGACCGAGCCCCGCCTCCGGCGGCGGGGGAACTTCTCTCACCAGCGTGAATCGCCGGCCGTCGGGCTCAAAGACCAGACCGTGAACGCGGCCGGTCGCGCGCGCCGCGTTGCCGGCGTAATCCATGAGATCGGCCACCTGCCGGGCGGCGTCTTCCAGCCGGGTCGTCGCCAGCGAGCCGGCCATGTTCGGAACGATCGCCGCCGCGGCGATCGCCAGCACGACGATGACCACCATGATCTCGATCAGCGTGAAGGCGCGGCCGGCGTGGCGGATCATCAGGGCCCCTCGCCGTAGTTCGTCCAGGTGTTGATATCCATCGCGTAGCCTTCGCCGCCCGGCTGCTTGTCCGCCCCGAAGGACTCGATGCCATATTCATCGAGACCATTGGGGGCGGGCGAAGAGTAACGATAAGGGTCCCCCCAGGGGTCCAGCGGGACCGGCTTGCGAATATAGGGCCCCTTCCACAACTCGGCGTCCTCGGCCGAGGGGGGCGTGCGGAGCACCTCCAGGCCCTCGATCTCGGTGGGATAGCGCCGCATGTCGAGCCGGAACTGTTCGAGGACGGTCGCCAGCTCGCTGATGTCGGCCCGGGCCTTGGCCACGCGCGCCTCGTCCGTGCGGCCCGTGAAATTGGGGATGATCACGGCGGCCAGAATCCCCAGCACGATCACGACGACCATGATCTCGATCAACGTGAAGCCGCCCGAGCGGCGCCGGCGCGTTGCGGTCCTCATCGGCAATCACCTCATCAATTGATTCATTCGGAAGATGGGCAAAAGAATGGAAATGGCGATAAAGGCGACCACGACGGCGAGCACGATGATCAGCGCCGGCGAGAGCAGATTGAGTAAAATCTTGATCTGCTGCCGCATCTGCCGCTCGAACGTCTCGGCCACGCGCTCGAACATCTCCGACAGCCGCCCGCTCCGCTCGCCGACCCCCAACAGGTGAACGACCGACGCCGGAAAGTAGGGGCTCTGCCCCAGCGTCCGAGCCAGGGATTGCCCGCGCGTCACCCCTTCGATCGTCTGCTCGACCGTCGCGGCCATGAGGGCGTTGCCGGCGATCCCCTTGAGCACCCGCAAGGCATCCATTAGAGGGACGCCCGAGGCGAGCATGGCCGCGCAGGCGCGCGAGAGCCGGGCCACGCTGGCCTTGCGCGCGAGCGCGCCAAAAAGCGGCAGATGGAGCGCCGCCCGATCTCGCCACTGGCGGCCCGTCGCGGTCTTGAGCCCCCGCGCAACGGCCAGCGCCGCCAGCCCGGCCCCCAGCAACGTCAACCACCACCATCGGCCCATGAAGCCCGCCGTCCCCATCAGGATGCGCGTCGGCAACGGCAGATCGGCCTCCATGCCGGCGAAGATGATCGTGATCCGGGGTAGAACGAAACTCACGAGCACGATGACCGTTACGATCCCGAGGGCGACGATCATCAGGGGGTAAGCCATCGCCGACCGGATCTCCCCCCGGACCTCGTCTTCGTGCTCCATCCAGGCGGCCATCTGCTCCAGCACCCGGCCCAGCAGCCCGCCGGTCTCGCCCACGCGCACCATGCTGACCAGAAGCGATGAAAAGAGGCGCGGGTGCGCGGCCAGAGCCTTGGAAAAAGCGTCCCCGGCTTGCACTCTTGCATACACGTCGTCCAGGACGGCGCGAAGGACGGGGTGAGTCTCCTGGCGGCGGAGCACGCCGAGGGCCTCCAGCAGCGGGACGTCAGCGTTGATGAACGTCGCCAACTCGCGGGCGAAGACCGTCAACACGCCGACCGGGACCCGTCGGCGTTGGAGCGCCCACGGTCGCCGCGCGGCCCGGGCCGGCGTCTCCTCGGCCTTCAACCCGACCCCCAGGCTGACGGGGAGAATCCCTTCGGCCGCCAGACGCTCGTAAGCGAGGGCCTCGTTGAGCGCTTCCAGACTGCCGGCGACGCTGCAGCCGGCGGGGTTCAAGCCCGTGTAGTGGAAAACGGTCATCGTCCGCCCCGTCCCGTCGCCTCAGCCGTTGTCGGCATTGTCGAATTGAGTCACCTGCAGGACCTCAGCCACCGACGATAGCCCGGCGCAGATTTTCAGCCAGCCGTCCTGGCGCATCGTGCGCATGGACCTGCGGGCGGCGGCCTTGATCTCGGCCGAGCTGGCCGATCGCAACGTCAGGTCGTGCAGCTCCTCCGACATCACCAGGAACTCGAAGACGCCGACGCGGCCGCGGTAACCCCTCCGGCGGCATTCGTCGCAGGCGCCGGGCTTGAAAATCCGTTCCGGCAGGTCCTGCACTTCGAACTCCTGGAGCAGCACCGGGTCCGGCGTCGTCGGTCGGCGACACTCCGTGCACAATCGCCGCACCAGCCGCTGCCCCAGAATCCCCTGCGTGGAGGAAGCGATCAGGAACGGCTCGACCCCCATGTCCAGCAGCCGCGTCACCGCTCCGGGCGCGTCGTTCGTGTGGAGCGTCGAGAAGACCAGATGGCCCGTCAACGCCGCCCGAATGGCGATGTCGGCCGTCTCCCGATCGCGAATCTCCCCCACCATGATGATATCGGGGTCCTGACGCACGATCGCCCGCAACCCGTTGGCGAACGTCAGGCCCCGCTTCGGGCGGACCGGAATCTGATTGACCCCCGCCATCTGATATTCGACGGGGTCCTCGATCGTGATGATCTTCTTCTCCGGAGTGTAAATCTGGCGCAGGGCGCTGTAGAGCGTCGTCGTCTTGCCGCTGCCGGTGGGGCCGCAGACCAGAAGGATGCCGTAGGGACGATGAAGCAGCGCCGAAAACCGCCCGTGCGTCTCCGGGTCCATGCCCAATTGCGAGAGGTTCAGCAGCGATTCGTCCTTGTTGAGGAGCCGGAGCACGACGCTCTCGCCGTATATCGTCGGCACCGTCGAGACGCGAATGTCGACTTTGGCGTTGGCCAGGTTGACCCGGATCTGACCGTCCTGCGGGACGTACCGCTCGGCGATGTCCATCCCGGCCATGATCTTGATGCGGGAGACGATGGCCGACTGGAACTGCTTGGGCGGCGGCGGCATCTCCTGGAGCGCCCCGTCGATCCGATACTTGACCTTAAGCTCCTGCTCGAACGGCTCGATGTGAATGTCGCTCGCCCGTTCGGCAATCGCGTCGGAGATGATCACGTTGACCAGATTGATCAGCGTCGGCTCCTGCGCCATGTCCCGCAGGTCATGGACGTGGTACTCGGGATCGTCCCCTTCCTCGCCCCCCGTCTGCGCGAGCCCGGCGATGACGTTCTCGACCGACAGGCCGTAAAGCTCCTGAATCTGCGCCGCCACGACGCTCTCGGGGGCGATCGCCAGCCGGATCGGCCGGTCGGCGTGAAACTCCAGTTTGGCGCGGTCGGCGGGGCTCAGCGGGCCGGCGGCAGCACACCGCAGCCAGCCGTTCTCAGCGGCGTGCGGGACAACGCGACAGGCCTGGGCCAGCGCCGCCGGGATCAGCGCCTTGAGCGCCGGATCGGGCGGCTGGGCCTCCAGGTCGATCGCCTCAACGCCAAGCTGCGCGGCGAGGGCTTCGGCCAGCGCCTGCTCATCGATGGCGCGCAGGGCCACCAGCGCGTTGCCGAGAAGCGGCCGCGGCTCGCTGCGAGCTTGAAGCTCCAGGGCCGCCTCCAACTCCGCTGGGCCGATGCGGCCTTGCGTTAACAGGCACTGCCCAAGCAATTGACTGGAACCCATCACGGCCTCGGCTCGGGAGATGCCCTGGGGGAAGGGGTCCGGAAGAAACGATCGGCGGCCCACCGCGAGCCGTTTGCTCGGTAGGCCAGGTACCCCGAAGCCAACGCAAGTAACGGTCCACAAGCCGTCATAGTCGGACCTCGCAGTCCATGACAAGCTAACTCAAGCTATTCCAGTAATCTATAGATATGATGCGCCCCCGTTCACAATCTCTGATAATCACGACCGTACGATTTGGTACGCCCCGATGAGCCTGGATGACCTCTCCCCTGAGCCGGGGAGTCCTCACACAGCGGCTTTTCCGAATCGAGCCGCCGGCCGCGCCGACGGGGCCGCTCACTCCTCGGCAGGCGCGGCCGATCTGGGGTCGGCGGGGTCAGGGCCTCTTTCTCCCCGATCGCGCTCCAGCGATTCCAACACGTCGGATTGAGTATCCCCGCCGCCCGACGTCCGTTCCGGCGGTGAGACGGCGGCCGGCCCCGGCGGCGCGAAGATATCCAGATGGGCATCAAACGAGGGCTCCGCCTTCGGCGGCGCCGGGACCCGCCCCTTGGACTTGGGATCGCGCTCTTCCATAGCCGGGGGTCCTCCGATGGCCGTTTCCCCTTGAGCTTGCAATTCAAGCGTAGCCCGAACCTCCTGCCCGCGGCAAAGGTTCTTGAGCCCTGGGCCGCCGACACGATCGCGCCGCCGACCCCCCGAGCCGGATTGTGCCCGGGAACTCCTTGAGTCCCGCGAGCCAGTCGACCAGACTCCAACCCGGAGCCGAAGGATCGTGACGTCTCGCCGCCTCAGGTCGGGTTCCGGGGGATTTACGCTCATTGAACTGCTCATCGTCGTGGCCATCCTATCGCTTCTGGCTGCGGCGGCCGTTCCCAACTTATTAGAGGCGCAGACGCGCGCCAAGGTCAGCCGCGCCCACGCCGATCTGCGCGCCCTCGCCACGGCCATCACGGCCTTTCACGTCGATCACAACGCCTATCCGATCGGCACGGACGATCCGGGGCTCATCCCCGAGCGGATCGAGAGCCACTTCCGGCGCTCGGCGCTGGCCGCCGGGGCGACGGGCGCCGACCCGTTCGCCTATTACACCTTCCGAACCGTCGATCTTCCCGACAGCGTCCGCGGGCACGGCCTGACGACCCCGATCGCCTACATCAGCGCTTTGCCGACGGACCCCTTCGCCTCAGCCTCGGGGTTCATCTTTTACAGTTACCGGGAGGGCCGGGATGGGGACGGGACCGGCTATATCCTGACGAGTTTCGGCCCGGACGAAGACGACCTCTTCAACGGCGGCAAGAACAACGCCTGCGGGGCGCTCCGGGCCGATCTCTGCGGACGGCACGGCGATATCTCCGAGGTCCACGCCCTGCCCGGCTCTGGCCGCTTCCAAGCCGATCTGGGCCTGCGGCTCCGACTCCTCGCCGAAGTCACCTATGACCCGACCAACGGAACCATCAGCAACGGCGACCTCTGGCGCATCGGCCCGCCGTGAGCCCTTCTTGAACCGTCCGGACCCCGCCCCGCGCCTGCCCGCCCTCAGGCCCGGCGACCCGGCCTTCAGTGGGGCGGCCCGCCCCCTCCCGGCCCGGAGGCTCCGCCAGCCAATGCCGCCTGCTGGGTTTTCCAGTTGTTCTTATAGTGAGCGAGTGCCGCCATCGTCGGATGATACCGTGCTCGTGGCCAAGTTGCAGGATCGCCATTCGTGAAATACTGGTGAATGAGCAAGGAACGGACGATGAAGCCATCGGGGAATTGGTGGACCTCCTTCAAGTCCACCAAGGCGAAGAAGATCTTGGGGATGAACGTCCCGTGCGATCTTGCGGAGAAGCGTCGGCGAGATATCCCGCGCGCCGCGAGGGGTTCTCCCCACGCGGGATCGATTTAGAAGTCAATGTCCAGGCTTGGCCACGTCGGTGCCCCGCCTGACGCTCGGCGATACGGTGCGTTGCCTGCCCCCGCCAGCGAACATGTCCACCTCTGCCGTCCCTTCCCTGTCGTCCGTGAAAACACGTCCCGGCGAAACGACAAGCCGTTCCCCCCCTCGCCGAGCCGGCGTTCTGAAAAATGGTCGGGGTGGCCGGATTTGAACCGGCGACCTCTGCGTCCCGAACGCAGCGCGCTAGCCGTCTGCGCTACACCCCGACCGGGGGCGGAAGGACCAAGCCTTCGATTCTTATCCATTCCGGCCTCGCGAGTAAACGCCAATTCCCCGTTGGACCGGTCGCCCGGCTCGGCCGCCTCGGCGGCCGCCGGCGCCCTACCCGCCGGCTGCCAGGGCGAGACCCCCTCCCGAGCGCCTCAGCCGCGCCGTGCGGCGAGAGCCTCATCCGGACTTGGGCCTTGACCGACGCGAGGCCGGCGTGCATTCCTCTAGCGAGCCCTGGGCCTATGCTCTTAAGACCTCTCAAGCCGGCCAAGGGGCCTTCCTCGAGACCGGAGACGCGCTTCCCGGCCCGACTGATCGGTCTCCTCTGCGCGGGTCTCTGTCTCGCCTCTGGCGGGACGACCCTCTGCGCTCAACCCGCCGTGGACCCTTCGGACCCACTG
This sequence comes from uncultured Candidatus Sumerlaeota bacterium, assembly GCA_964463045.1. Lineage (GTDB taxonomy): Bacteria > Sumerlaeota > Sumerlaeia > MVZB01 > JAJFLK01 > CAYXAU01. Next base: position 445,674 of record CAYXAU010000001.1, read on the forward strand.
CCCCCGTCCGATCTTCGGCGACTCGTCGCCGTCGGAGGGGCCGCGGCCGGCGAGACGATCCGCATCGAGGCGGTCCCGCTGGTCTGGTGCCCGCCGGGGAGGTTCCTCATGGGGAGCCCGGCCGACGAACCCGAGCGCCGCCCCGGCGAGGACCAGGTCGAGGTAACGTTCATGCGCGGCTTCTGGATGGGCCGGTTCGAAGTCACGCAGGGGCTCTGGAAACGGGTCATGGGCTCTCTGCCCGACGTCCTGGATCAGGGCGCCGGAGACGACTACCCCATCTACAACGTCAACTTCGCCGAAGCCGAAGCGTTCTGCCGCCGATTGACCGAACTCGCCCGGGCGGCCGGCGCGCTCCCCGACGGCTGGGGCTTCAGCCTACCCACCGAGGCTGAGTGGGAATACGCCTGCCGCGCGGGGACCACCACGGCAACCCCTTACGGCCCCTCGCTCAGCAGCTATCAGGCGAATTTCCGGGGGGAATTCCCTTATAACGGCGCTCCGGTCGGCCCGTCGCTCAATCGGACCTGCGAGGTGGGCCGCTATCCCGCCAATCCATGGAACCTGCACGACATGCTGGGCAACGTTTTCGAGTGGTGCCGGGATTGGTATCACAACCGGCTGCCCGGCGGGACGAACCCGGACCTTTACGCCGTGCCGGGAACGCCGAATAAAACCGGCTCGCTTTCGCGCGTCCGTCGCGGCGGCTGCTGGGCCGACGAGGGATGGCCGTGCCGCTCAGCTTTCCGGCTCAGGTTCGAGCCCGAACGCAGCCACAGTCACATCGGCTTCCGCGTCGTCCTGGCCCGGCGATAACGCGCTCGGCCACCGCCCGGATGGACTCAACCATCGGTCCTCAGAGGTTCATCGGGCGCCGAACCCGAGGAGGGCAGGCCCGGCAGAATGAGGCATTGGGGCGCGGCGGCGCGCAGGCGTTCAAGCCCCTCCGACGTGACCTGGGTTCCTCTCAGGTCCAGACGCCGGAGCCGCGGCAACGCCGCCAGGCGCTCCAATCCCGCGTCCGTGATCGCGGTGGACTGAAGATTGAGCCACTCCAGATCGGCCAAGCCTTCCAGGCGGGCCAGGCCCTGATCCGTGATGCTCGTCTGCTCCAATTCCAGGACCCGCAAAGACTTGAGCCCGCGCAGATCAGCCAGCCCCGCGTCGCTGACCGGGTTGCCACTTAGATTGAGAGTCTCGAGAGCCGGCAGCGCCCCCAGCCGGCCCAGATTGAAGCCGAGAATCTGACCGCCGCGGATGGTCAGGGACTTGAGTTCCGGCAACTCGGCCAGGTGGGCCAGCCCTTCGTCCGTGATCCGCAATCCGAGCAATGTCAGGGCGCGCATCCGCGTCAGCGATCGCAGATGACGCAGCCCATCGTCGGTAACGCGAGGCAGCCCCTGAAGCAACAGGACTCTCAGGTGGACGAGCCGTCCGATCCGGGCCAGATCGTCGTCCCCCAGGGAGGGATCGCCGTGAACGTAGAGCCGCTCCAGGTCTTCGGCCTCGAAAGCGCCGAGGAACGAAGCCGAGCGGAGCTCGGGGTTGGCCGCGATGCGCAGGCTGAGGACTTTGCCGGTCGGGATCAGGACGACGCCGCGCGCCTCGCCCAGGGCTTCCCACGCTTCTTCGCTCCCGGGCGCGGGGCTCCGGTCACGCATCTCGAGCGTGCCGATTGAAAACCGGTCGGGGAAGACCAATTGCCGCGCGAGCGGCGCGACGATCTCGGCGGGGGATGACTCCGAGCTTTCGACGGTCGGCGGCGGCGGGGCTTCGGAGGCCGACCCGCGGGAGGATTGGGTTTTGCCGCAGGCCGCCGAGACCGCCGCGCCGAGGACGACGATCGCGCTCAGCGCGCCCGTCAAGCCCAGCCCCCTGAAAAGCGTCTGATGCTGACTGACCGCTCGGTGCATGCCTTCCCCCGGAGCCGAGGTCCACCCCAGCATGAGGGGCCGTCGCGCGCGCTGTCAAGCGTGGTCCAAGCCGCCGGCCAGCGGCCGCCGCGTCCCGGCGATGCCGAGCTCGATCAGGCGCTCGGTCATGGCTCGTCCCGCGCGCCGCTGGAGCTCGGCCAATTGAAAGTAACCGTAGTCTTGCGCCACGGCCTGGATTGCCTCGAAGAGCACCTCAGGCGGCGCATCGGCCGGCCCCGACCGATCCGCCGGCACGATCTTTAAGGCGACCTTCGAGGGCTCTTCGCCGTCAATGTAATGACCGGTCAGGACGTAGCGCGGTTCGCCCCCGGCGGGCTCCTTGAGGGCGCGGTCCACCCAGGCTTCAAGCGTGTATCGCCGAAGGCCAGCCGCTTCGTCGATGTCGGGCAACCCCATCCCCTGGGGCGGGCCCAGCTCGATGGGCCGTGCGTCCGTCCATAGGCCCAGGGCCCCATGACCGAAATAACGCCGGCCGTACATGTTCGTCTGCTCGATGCCCCCGGTCGTCCCGTCGAGGAAGGGATAACCGTAGATGGACGCGCGTTCGCCCGCCGACTGCGCGCTCTTGAGAAAGGGCTCGTACCGCGAGCGCCAATTCAACCGCGCCAGCTCGCCGCGTCCCGGGGCCGAAGGCGGCTAGCCCGGCGGCACGGGATTGAACGATCCCTCCGGCAGCCGGCCTTCGGCGCGGTAGGAACCGACGGTCGGCGGCTGCAGGTAGGCCTGGGGCGACTCCGGCAATTCGCGCCCGCGCTTCCCCCGATCCATCCGAACGTAGGCGAGCACCCCGACCAAAGCCAGCAGGGCCGTCAAGAGAACGAGACGGAATTTCATGGCGCAAGACCCCCTTGCGGTCGGATATGCGGACCGGAGAACTCCACCCCCCTCCCGAGCGCAAAACAAGTCGTTTCGTGCGACGCCAACCCCCAGGAAGTCCCCCTCCGCCCCCCCACCATTGCTCCGCCGATTCGGTCCCCTCGTATCCCTTGACCCGAGCCCCCGTTCAGCCCGCGCGTCGGAGTTTGGTCACGCGGCCATCGCGGATCCACTCGACGACGTAGATGTTGCCGGCGGCGTCCCAGCAGGCGTCGTGCGGCGAGATGAAGCGGCCGGCGGGGCGCTCCTCTCGTGGGAGGTTCGGGTAGCCCTTGAGCTTCTCCACGCCCTCGTAATCGCCGAGATGGACTATCAGCCGATTATCCCGATCCAAGATCGTCACGCGACCGTGCAGGTCCGGGATCAGCAGCTCCTCCCCCCGTTGATCAAAATGGCAGGGATGACGCAAGTCGTCGGTCACGAAACCCTCGTGGCGGCCATCGAGCGAGAAGTACTGGAGCCGGCGGTTGCTCCGGTCGGCGACGACAACGCGGGGGGCATCCGAACGGGTGTCGATCCAGATGCCGTGCGGACAATCGAGCCGACCGGCCTCGCTCCCCTTGCCCCCCCACGTGCGGATGTATTCAGCCCGCGCATTGAACTGGTGGACCCAGCTCTGGCCGTAGCCGTCGGCGACGTAGACGTCCCCGTTGGGGGCCACCGCCGTGTTCGTCGGGACAAACTTTCCCGGGTCGTCGTAAACCCCCGACGCCATCGGACACCCGATCGTCCAGACGATCTCCCCATCGAGCGTCGTTTTGATCACCTGTTTGCGGCCGATATCGGAAAGGTAAAGGAATTCGTCGCCGCCTTCGCGGCTGTATTGCATCCCATGCGCGCCCCCCTTGAATTCCGGTCCCCAGGATCGGACGAACCGTCCCTCGGGGTCGAAAATCGACACGGCGTCTTCGCTCTGGTTGTGAATGAAGACCCGGCCCTGCCCGTCCACGATCACCCCGTGCGTATAGCCGAAAGCGCGCCCTTCCGGCAGACGGGCCCAATCGTGAGTGACTTCATAGGTGTGCTCGCCAGCGCCGATCAGAATGGGGCCCGCGGCCCGGCCGGTCAGAACCGCCGGCGCCGTTAGAGCGGCGGCCGCCGCCGAGCCCGCCGCTTTGAGGAAACGCCGACGCGGCGCGAGGCGCGTGGCCAAGGACGTGAAAACGTTTGGCTTGTTCGTCACGAACGCGTGGCCTCCACTTTCCAGGATAAAAACGATCCCGGGCCCGCGCGGGGCCGGGAGTCTCGCCGGCCCTGATTGAAGTCTCTCGGGCAGAAATTTACAACAGGGCAACCGTTGGGGCTCCCCTGCGACTGCTCGAAGACGGCCCCCGTTCCTCAGGGCTGCAGGTCGGCGGGGGTGGAGAGCCGAGCCTGAAGCGAGAAACCCCGATTTCGGACCGTCGAATCGCCGCCCTCGGAGCGGCGCGGGCCTTCGCCCAACGGGAACTGCCGCCCGCCCTCGGATGGAAGCCCAACGAGATCGGCCTCTCCCCTGCGGCCGGCGGCTCGCGTTCGCTGACGTTCGTCGCCGAGACGCAGGCCCAAGGCCGCGTCATCCTTCAGGCTTTCTCTCAAGTCCCGGACCGCGCACGGCTGCTGGCGGCGCTCCGCCTGGCCGAGCGTCATAACCTTCCGACGCCCCGCCTGCTCTACGCGGGCCGTCCGTGGGCCCAGGCTTGGCGCTACGGGCTTCGCTTCCTCGTCATGAGCTTCGCCGAGGGGGAGCCCTTTTCCGTCGATTCCGGCGGTCATCCGGCGGTTGAGGCCCTGGTGGATAGTCTGTCTCGTCTCCATGCCGTGACGGCCCGCCGGTGGGGTCGGCCAGGCCGGCCTCGCCTGGGGTCGATCCATCGTGACTGGGCCAGAAGCGTCACCCGACGCCTGACCGAAGCGGCGTCGCTCGCCCCGGAGGCCGTGCGCCGAAGCCTGACCCCGATCGGGGGGAAGATGCTCGCCGTTCTGGAACGGCTCCCGAGGCCCCGCGAGTTTCAACTCTGCCACCATCATCTGGCCCCCGACGATGCGCTCTACGACCGAGCCGGCGGACGCCTGACGTTCGTCGATTGCGGGGGTTTGCAGTTCTCACGGGCCGCTCGCGACGTGGCCGACGCCATCACGCTTCTGTTGGCCGATCAGCCGGAGGCCGAGGCAACCTTCCTGGCCCGCTACGAGGCGTCCATCGGCCAGGACGCCGCGGCCGACGTCCGACGGGAACTCCCCTTCTTCCGGGCTTTCGGGCGGCTCGTGAAGCTGCGGAGCCGACTGCGCCACGGCGACGCCGTCGAGCCCGCCCTGGAGGCGCTGGTCGAGGCCGCCGCGCAACTCACCTGACGGAGGCGTCGGCTTCAAACCCTTGCCCGGACCGTGCGCTCCAACGTTCGCTCTCTCCCCGCCCTTCAATCAATAACCGCGCGACCCAGTAGGCAACCGACGGGGCGAAATATTGAAGAAACCGGGGAAAAATGTAAGGAAGGGCGAACACGGGCAGGCAGCCGAGCGTCCAGCAGAGGAGAAAGCGCTCGCCGGGCAGGGCAAGCCGTCGCCGAGCGGCCAGAACCAACCCGACGATCGCCGCCGGCAGACCCCACGAAAAAACGCTCCAGCCGTCGCGCAGTCCGCTCTGCAAAGTGAGCGGCTGGAATTGATTAAGCTCCTGTTGGGCCAGATGATCTCTGAACTGGCCGGCGATCTCCGCGAATCCCCCGTCGGCGGCAAACCCAAAATACCAGAGCGGAAAGAGAAGCGAGCCGGCCACGTAAGGGGCGAGCCGTCGCAGCCGGCGGGGAAGCTCGGCCCAGGGCCCGTCGATCAGCGTAAAGAACCCGACCGCGAGCGCCGTGGTGGCCGCCGTCTCCTTGATCAGAAGGGCCCAGCCGAGCACCAACCCCGCCCCCAACCGAACCCCCAGGCGCTCGGCCCGACCCCACTTCAGAAAAGCCCAGGCCGCCAGCAGACTCGCCAGCAGCGAAGCCGATTGCGTGATCACCACGGCCAGCGAGCGCCGAAAGAACACGAGCGCCAGGGCGGTCGAAACCAGCGCCACCCACGGCGCGAGGCCCAGTTGGCGGTAGAGGTCGTAGAGGACGACCCCAATGGCCAGCGCCATCAGAAGCCCGAGGAGCGTCATCGTCGGATAGACGTAGAGGCCGAATTGAGCGCCGTCCTCGTCGTGGATGAACCAGGCCTGCCGATAAAAGTCCGAAGGGTTGAGCCAGTAGCTGGCCATCCGATGCGGACGCAACGCCAGAATCGGCTGGATCAGCGCCGGAAAGGCCGGACGGACGCGCGAGCGGAAAAACAGAAAGTACGTCTGATAGGCCGAGTCCAGAAGCGTCGCCCCATTGCTGATCGCCGCCCGGTCGTCATAGTCCTTCGTCGTTCGCCAGGCCGGGTCAGCCGCGACGTGGCCGTAGAGGCTCGTCAACGCCAGCAGCCCGAAGGCCCAGGCCAGCCGCCCGCGAGGGCTGAGGCTCTGCCGCTCGGTCCGGAGACGGGCGACGATCGCCGGCAGAACCAGGATCAGGAGGTGGAACCAGAAGAACGCCCCGGCGACGACGAAGAAGAAGAACGAGGCGAGGCTCAAGGGGAGCGGGCTCCCTCGGCGCTCGACCGCGAAGCCTTCCAGCGCGGCGACCGGCGCCGTCCCGGGAGGGGCCTCGTTGCTCATTCGCAGTTCCAGAAGCGTATGCGCCGGATTCGTCAGCGCCGTCACGTCGAACCACCGCCCGTCGAACAGCTCCGGCTCCAGTTCCGTCTCCTGATTTCTGAAGACGAGCGACGCCTCCAGGCGAACGCGCGCATCCGGAACGCCCCGGATGCTGAGCCTCATCCGCTGGCTCGACGTCCGGGCCAGACGGTACGCGCGAACGGCCCGCTCGCCGGCGGCTACGCCCAATCGCCCGTCCGGGAGGCGCTCGCCCTCGGCCCGCAGCATGAAGGAACGTATCCGGTCCGAGACCGAAAAATGGTCCTCGAGGACAAGGACGTCCTGCCAGGCCAGGGCCCGCCAGGACCAGAGAGCCGTGCCGGCCAGGAGCGCCAGGCTTCCGAGGACCCGCCCGGGATATCGGGCCGCCAGGCTCTTCGTCGTGGCCGAAGCTGATGCCATCATCCTGGGCGGGGCGGCTCACGGCCGTCGTGGGGGGCCGCACGTTCGGCCGTCACTTCAAAACCTCGTCCGAATCCAGCCAGAGCGTGACGGGACCGTCGTTGACCAAGTGCACCTGCATCATCGCCCCGAATCGACCGGTGGAGACGGGGACGGACAGGCCTCGCGCTGCCTGGATAAAGTGGTCAAAGAGAACCGCCCCCCGCTCGGCCGGCGCGGCCCCCAGGAAGCTGGGCCGGCGGCCCTTGCGACAATCGGCGTAGAGCGTAAATTGCGAGACGGCCAGGATTTCCCCCCCGACGTCCACAATCGACCGGTTCATTTTCCCCTCGGCGTCGCCGAAAACCCGTAGATGAACGATCTTGCGCGCCATGGCCTCGGCCGTGGCCTCGTCGTCCTCCGCGCCGACGCCCACCAACAAAAGAAGACCCGGGGGCGGCTCATCGCCCGGCGAGGCCGGCCGGCCAATCTCCCCCACGACCACCCCGTCGACCAGAACCCGGGCTCCCCGGACCCGTTGCGCCACAACCCTCATGCGACCCTCTCTTGTTGCCCGACGCGGGCGGGATTCAGTATAAGGGGGGCTCCGATCATGCCGATGACTACGGGAATTGGAGGCTAGACAAGGATGGTGTCCATGAGTGGGGAAGCGGAGCTGCCCTGCCTCTTATCCGACAAATGGATCCAGGGACTGACGTTTGAGGCTTTCGTCGCCTTCTCGCGCAAGAACGTCGAACGCATGCGGGAGAACTATGAGCGGACGGTCGTCCCGGACGCCCTCGCCGCCGAGGTCGAGGCGCTCGACCGGGATGCGCGTCTTCTGGTCATCGGGGCCGATTGGTGCGGCGACGTCGTGGCCAATGTCCCTTCGATCGCCCGGCTGGCCGATCTTAACGAAAAGCGCCTGCAATTGCGCATTCTGGATCGCGATCGCCATGATGACCTGATGCGACGCTTCCTGACCGACGGCACGCGCTCCATCCCGATCGTCATCATCGGTCCGCCGAACTTCGCCCGGCACGGCCATTGGGGGCCCCGTCCCGCCGAGTGCCAGCGGATCATGACCGAGAACAAGGAAAAACTCCCCAAGGAACAGATCGTCCCGCTGATCCGCGACTGGTACGGCAAAGACGCCTTCCAGAGCGTCCTGCAGGAGGTTTGGGCGGTCATCAAGGCTCAAACCGGCTAAGGGGGGCCCGTCCGCGCCTCCCAGTCGGAAAGAAACTCCCTTAAGAGGACGCTCCACGCCAGCCGGTGGCCGGCCTCGCTGAAGTGGTCGTCGTTTTCCCAATAAAGCCCCTCCGTCAAAGGATGCGATTTGAACGCCGGCAGAAGATCGACCAGGCTCAGGCCTCTCGCCTCACAGAAGGCGCGCAACCGATCCTGCGGCCCCGTCGCGTTCGCGAGGCGATCCTCCACCTCGAACCGAGCGCGCCGGTAGAACTCAAAGTGGCTGCGATCGACCTGGACGGTCGAGGCAATGACGACGATGCAAAGCTCGGCCCCCAGCCCTTCGGCCACGCTGGCGACGTGGCCGAGGGCGCGCTCGACTTTTCGCCAGGCCGCTTCGTTCTCCGGCCCCTCGATGAGCAGGTTATCCAGAAGATAACGGGGCCGGCTCAAGGCCAGATCGAGGAGATAGGGGTTGACGTAGTCGGGGCCGATCGCGTTCGGATGGCGCAACCGGTTCTGCGCCTTGGCGATCAGATCGGCGGCGATCCCGTATCGCCGCATGGCCTCCCAGTCAAATTGATCGTCCGAGGGATCGGTTGAACGCGCCGCCGCGGTCGGCAAGATCGCGGGAAGCCCCGGTCGGCCCGAGCCGGCTGGCCCGGGCCGCAGCCTCGCGCCGCGACGGCCGGGCTCCCGGGCCCCGGTCGGCCCCCCCGTCGGCCGTCGCGGCCTCTCGTCGGGGCGGTATTGAACGTCGGTCAGGTCGTTGCCCGCATAATAGAAGAGGAGCACGAGCTGAGGCCGAAGCGCCGGGCCCAGATGTCGCATCTGGTCCTCGTACTCGAAAGGGCCGAAGCCGGCGGCGGCGGCGTTGACGAGCCCCACGTCGGCCGCCGCCGAGAAGCGCCGCAATGCCTCCCACAAGGAGTCTTCGACCGGCCACCAGGACAGAAACGAATCGCCCAGCACCAGGAGCCGGCGCGGTTTGCGGGCCGCCTCGACCACCTCCGGGCCCGTCTCGAGCGGGGGAAAAACGCCTCGGTCGAACCCCCGCTCACCCATGGCCCTCCAGACGATCAGCGCCGCCGCCCCTCCCAGGAGCGCCAGCCCCGCGGCGAGAACCCACCGGGCCGCAACGGTCGGCCGGCGGCGGGGCGCGCTGAGTTCGTTCGGAGTCATGGAACTCTCGGCCCGAAGCGACGCCGATAGGGCCGCGGGGCCGGCGACGGAGGTTTGCGAAGTCTCGGGTCCCGGCGCCAGGCGCCGAGGATTCCCTTGCAAACAACTATCACGCCCCTAAGATGAGCCGCAAATCGTTCCTCGGCCTGGAGTTTCGATCTCACAATGAGGGAAAGGCGCCCATGAGCAGTTCGTTTCAATGTGGAAGCCCGGCCCGCCGCCGGCGGCCGTGGGCCGCCGCGCTGGCCGTCTTGATCCTCTCGGCGGCGATCCCCCCGTGGGCGCCCGGTCAAGCCGCGACGAGAACCTCCTTCCCCACGCTGGCGGTCAAGAACGTGCGCATCGTCCAGCGCCCGGGCAAGCTCATCGACAAAGGAACGATCGTCATCCGCGACGGCAGGATTATGGAGGTAGGCCGCGACGTTCGCATCCCGCCCGACGGGGACGTCCTCGACGGCGAAGGATTGACGGTTTACCCGGCGCTCATCGACGGCTCCACCGAACTCGGCGTCCCCGCCCGGCTGGCCGAGCAGCGCGTCTCCGGCTCCGGGCCGGACGTAACGATCGACCTGACGCGCGGGGCGCTGGCCGCGACGCGCGAGGTTGGCCGCAAAGGCCTTTTCCCGGACTTTGCCCTCTCCACTCGCTTCGAACCCGCCGAGAAGGATCTCCAGACCTGGCGCGCGGCGGGTTTTGGCGTGGTCCACGCCGCCCCGGCGGGGGCCATCCTGGCAGGGACCAGCACCCTCGGCTTGTTGCTCGACCCCGCTGACGCGCCGCGCCGCTCGATGATCGTCGCGGCCTCTCCGGCCATGATCGGCGGCTGGCGGGCCTCGGGCCCTGGTTATCCCGCTAGCCTGATGGGCGGCATCGCCCATTTACGGCAAACGCTCCTGGACGCCCAGCATTACGGACAGGCGTGGTCGCTCTTTGACCGGACCGATGGGCGATCGCCGCGGCCGCCGTTCGACCCCGCTCTGGCGGCCCTGCAGCCGGTCCTGGCTGGCGAGCTACCGGTCGTGCTGCCCGCCTCGTCGCGGGATGAGATACTTCGGGCCCTGGCTTTCGGCGCCGAGTTCAAGCTCCGCGTCATCCTGGAAGGGGGGGAATTCGGTCACCAGGCGGTCGAACGCTTGAAAACCTCGAAGACGCCCGTGCTCCTGCGCATCGACTTTCCGGAAAAACCCCGGCGGGGCGCGGCCAACCTGGCCCGGCTGCGGGCGCTGGCAGCGCGACTGGACCGCGAGGTGCCGCGCGCCATGGAAGAGGCCGCTCGCAAGGCCGATCAGGAGAGCCGCCTGCCGGAGCCCGAGCGGGCCTTCGCCGATCGACTCCGCCGCTGGGAGGAACGCGTGGCCAATGCCAAGGTCCTCTGGGAAGCCGGCGTTCCCTTCGCCATCTCAACCAAGGGAAACCGCGATTCAAAAACCTTCCGGGAGAACCTGGCCCGCGCCATCGAGGCCGGCCTTTCGCCCGAAGCCGCCCTGGAAGCCCTTACGTTGGCTCCGGCCCGCATCCTGGGAGCCGAGCGATCGCTCGGCTCAATCGAGGTCGGGAAAATCGCCAACCTCATGATTCTGGACGGCGAATTCGCCGCCGAGAAAGCCTCCGTCCGTTGGATGATCGTGGACGGTAAAAAATATGAGGTCCGGAAGCCGGAGGAGGAAGCTCCCCAGCGGGCCCGACCCGCAAGACCCGATCGCGAGGGGACCGAAACGACCGATGCCCCCCCCCAAAAGGAGGCCCAGACCGCCGCCAAGCCCGTGCCGGAATGGCCCGTCGAGACCGACGCGGATCGTCGGCCCAAAACCAGGACCGGGGGAAACGTTCTGATCACGGGCGCCACGCTCCTCACCCTGGCCGGTCGGGAATGTGCCGATACTTCCATCCTGGTCGAACGGGGGGTCATCAAGGCGATCGGGCGGGATTTGAGGCCGCCGTCGGGGACGACCGTTATCGAGGGAACGGGAGCGTGGGTGCTCCCGGGGATCATCGATTGTCATTCCCACATGGCCATCCAGGGGGGCGTCAACGAGGGGACGGACTCCATCACGGCGCAGGTCCGCATCGGGGACGTCGTGATCGGGGATGATCTGACGATCTATCGGGCGGCGGCCGGCGGCGTGACGATGGCCAATCTGCTCCACGGAAGCGCCAACACGATCGGCGGTCAGCGGGCCATCGTCCGGATGGTCTATGACGCCCCGGCCGAACAGCTCTTCTTCGAATCCTACCCCCGGGGCATCAAATTCGCCCTCGGGGAAAACGTCACGCGCTCGACGACGCGCTTCCCCAACACGCGCATGGGCGTCGAGGCCGTCATCCGACGCGCCTTCAACGAGGCTCGGCTGTATGGCCAGGCCTGGGAGGATTACGAAAAGCTCCCCTCCGGCCGCAAGCGGCAAACCCTCGCGCCGCGCCGGGACCTGCGCCTGGAGACCCTGGCGGGCATCCTCGACGGATCGATCTGGGTCCACTGTCACAGCTACAACGCCGACGAGATCGCCATGGTCCTCGAGACGTTCAAGGAATTCGGCGTCAAGACCCTCACGCTGGAGCACGCGCTGGAGGCCTATAAAGTGGCGCCGGAGGTGGCCGCCTTCGGCGCCAGCGTCTCGACGTTCGCCGATAACTGGGCCTACAAGATCGAAGCCTACGACGCCATCCCCTATAACGCCGTCCTCGTCCACGAAGCCGGCGCCAACGCGGTCCTCAATTCCGACAGCGGCGAGCGCGTGAGGCGGTTGAACCTGGAGGCCGCCAAAATGGTCCGCTGGGGCGGCGTCAGCTACGAGGACGCCCTCCGGATGGTGACGCTCAATCCGGCCCGCGCTCTCGGTGTCGCCGACCGCGTCGGCTCGATCGAGGTCGGCAAACGGGCCGACCTGGCGTTGTATAACGGTCATCCGCTCAATTCCTTCGCCCGCGTTTTCATGACGCTCGTCGACGGCGAAGTCGTATTCGAGCGGCCGGGCGAGCGCGGCGGCCCCTATCCTCTGGAGCCCAAACGTCCGGCGCCCACGCGGGAGATCAGGCTCAACCCCGACGGCCGGTATGCCATCGTCAATGCGCGCATCCACCCCGTCACGTCGCGGATCGTTGCCCGCGGCACGCTGCTCATCGACGACGGAAAAATCGCGGCCTTGGGGGAGAACGTGGAGATCCCCGGCGGGACGACCGTCATCAACGCCGACGGCCTGGAAGTTTACCCCGGCCTGATCGACGGCGGATCGACGCTCGGGCTGACGGAGATCGGCTCCATCCCAGTGACGAACGACGCGGCCGAGGGGGGGCTGATCCAGCCCGATCTCCGCGCCGCCGTGGCCCTCAAGCCGGATTCGGAATTGGTCCCCGTGGCCCGATTCACCGGCATCACGACGGCCGTGGCGAACCCGACCGGCGGGCTCATCCCCGGCCAGAGCGCGCTCGCCCAATTGAACGGCTGGACCCCCAGGGAGATGACCGTCGTCGACCGCCTGGCCCTGGAAATCAATTTTCCCCGCGGCGCAGGGAGCCTCGACCTCTCGGCCCTGTTCGCCGAAGAGACGGCGGCCGCCCGGCGCCCCAACCCCGCCGAGCAGATCGACCAGATCAAGGACCTCTTCGCCCGCGCCCGGACTTACGCGACACTCAGGGCCGCGACCGCCGCCCGTGGCGAGCGCCTCACGATCTACGAGCCTCAACTGGAGGCCCTCGGGCCGTACGTGGCGCGGGAACGACCGGTCATCCTCAACGTCACGGCCGCCGAAGACATCCTGAAGGCGATCGAGCTGGCCAAGGAGCTGGACGTCTGGGCGGTGCTGCGCGGCTGCGACGAAGGTTGGAAGGTGGCCGAGGCGATCGCCGAGACGGGGCTCGACGTCCTGCTCGACCCCGTAACGCGCAGCCCCGGCGATGAGTATGACCCCTACGACTCGGTCTATGCGGCCCCGGCGCGGCTCAAGGCCGCCGGCGTCAAGTTCGGCTTTCAGAGCGCCAACGCCTCCGATGCCCGCAATCTGCCCTTCAACGCCGCCATGGCCGTGGCCTATGGTCTTTCCGAGGCTGACGCCCTTCGGTCGGTCACGATCAACACGGCCGAGATTCTCGGCCTGGCCGATCGCGTAGGCTCGCTTGAAGTGGGCAAGCGCGCCGACGTGATCGTCACCGACCGTAGCCCGCTCCAGGTGACGGCCAACGTGGTTTACATGTTCATCGACGGGCGACCGATCGACGTGAACGATAACAAACACACGCGCCTATACGAGAAATACCGCGCCCGAATCCCCGCCGTCGCCGGGGCCGCGGGGCTTTAGGCCGAAGGCGTCGAGGAAGCCCCCTCGGAACAGAGCCCATGGAACGGAACGACCCCGCCCGCGAGGCGGAAATCCAGAGCGTCCGGGCGTGGATAGATCGGGAAGCTCAGGCCGATGAAGCCCGCTTCGTCGAACGCCTCGAACAGCGCCGAGCGTCCCTCCTCAAGGCGATGGCCGACCTTTCGGAGGCCCAGGGGCGCTTCCAGCCGGGGCCGGATCAATGGAGCGTCGAGGAGGTCGGCCGCCACGTGGCTCACTTCCTTGAGGGGTGCTCCCGCATCAGCGGCATGCTCGCCGAAGGCCGCGCCCCGGCCGAGCCCCGTCGGATGGGGATGATGGCCGATCCCCAGGAAAATCTCGCCGGCGTCGTCGCGCTCGTTGAGGAGGGCTTCGTCCGCTTCGCCGAGGCCATTGAGCGGCTCAAAAGCTCTTGCGACCTCGCAACAACGTACGCCCATCCCATCTTCGGCGAGCTGAACTGCCGAGAGTGGCTCGCCTTCTGTTTCCCCCACTTGAACGCTCACATCCGGCAGATCGAGCGGATCAAGGCTTCGCCCGGGTTCCCCATGGAGTGAAGCCAGGGCCGTTCGCCGCGGCTCGGGCGGTTTTCAACGGGGAGCGCGGCGGGCGAGCCATAACGCATGCGCCCAACCCACAAGGAGGATGGCGAAGGTCCCGACGAAGCCGACGAGAAACTTGTGGAGGGGGAAATTGAGGAACCGCAGAGGGCCTTCGAGCCCGTGGGCGAAGGTCCCCCAGGCGATGGCGGCGACGCCGGCGATCACGCCCAGGAAGGCGCTTTGGCGCGTGGCCCGGGGGACGAGCAGCCCCAGGAGAAAAAGGCCGAGCATCCCGCCGCCGAAGACGGCCGAGATTTGCCACCAGATATCGATCGCGTTCCCCGTGACGCGCGTCATCAGGAGCGCCGACCCCGTGCCGAGGAGGCCGACCAGGAGCGTCGCGCGCCGAGCCACGTTGAGCAGGGCGTGATCCCCGGCGCCCGGGCGCAGATAGCGCTGATGGAAATCCACGGTCCAGACGGTGGCCGAGGCGTTGATGCTCGAATCCAGCGTGCTCATGGCCGCGGCCAGAATGGCGGCGATCATCAGGCCGGTGGCCCCCGGCGGCAGCTCGTGAACGATGAAATAGGGGAAGACTTCGTCGCTCTGGGCGGGGAAATCCGCCGGCCGGGCCGAACCCCCGTAGAAGCCGAATAGCGCCGTCCCGATGAAAAAGAAAACGGCCGAAACCGGCAGATAGATCAGACTCCCCAGCCAGAGCGATTTGCGCGCCTCCCGATCCGACGGGGCCGAGAGGAACCGCTGAACGTAATTCTGATCCACCCCGAAGTTCTTGATGTTCTCAACGATCCCGTAGAGCAGCACGACCCAGAACCCCTCGATGGCCAGATTCAGGTCCCAGCCGCCGAAGCTGAACTTATCGGCCTCGCGCGCGGCCTCCATCACCGTCTCGGCCCCGCCCGGCGTTCGCGCGAGAATCAGGACCATGCAGAAAATCGCGCCCGCCATGAGAACGACCGCCTGAATCACGTCCGTCCAGACGACGGCGGAGATGCCGCCGAGGATCGTGTAGGAAATCGTCAGCGCCCCCAGCACCAGGATCGTCGCCGTCGCGTTCCAACCCATGAGCCGCCCCACCGGCAGCGACACCAGGTAAAGCACCGTCGCGATGCGACCCAGTTGAAGGAGGATCAGGCTCACGCCGGAATAGCCGCGCGCCAGAGGTCCGAACCGATCCTCCAGATGCTGATAGGCCGTCGTCTGCAGGCGGCGCCGATAGAGCGGGATGAAGAAGCGCGAGGAAAGGACGGCCGCGATCGGCAGCGTTAAGCTGAAAACGAACATCGCCCAATTGGCTTCGTAAGCCTTGCCCGGATAGCCCAGGAACGTGTTGCTGCTGAGAAAGGTCCCCATGATGGAGAGCCCGAGCGCCCAACCGGGCAGCGACCGTTGGCCCAGCGTGAACCCTTCGACCGTCCGGCTGCGCCGGAAAAAGTAGGCCCCGAAGACGGCGATGCCGAAGAGATAAAGCCCAATGACCGCCAGATCGACGGCGTAAATGGGGTGAGCGGAACTCGCCATGGGCCGGCGCCTCCGGCGTGACGGACCCGTCCACCGAGGCGGGCCCATAAGGCCGGTTCCTCGGGTTGAGTTCAACCCGAAAATGCGCTGCGCCTCCGGGGGGCGTTTTCGCTTCCCGCGCGAGGGCGCCATGATCTAGGCTGAGTCGGCTGCGGCCTGACCTCGAAGCACGCGCGGCCGCTGGGGCCCCCGGGCCCATGAACTTTCGTCCACGATGAATCCTTCCCCAGGCAGACGCCGCGCGGCCGCGCGGCGGCGCGGCGCGGGGACGCGTCGGGCCGACGCGCCGCGCCCCGGACCGAATGGCGTCCCCCGCCTTGGGCCCGTGTGGGCCTCTTGGGCGCGCGCCCACGCCGGGATCCTCCTGCTCACGCTCCTGGCGATCCCGCTGCGGGTCGTTCGCATCACGGACCGGGGCCTCTGGGTCGATGAGGTCGTCACGCTCCGTTTGGCCGAGGGAAACCACTTTTCGCTGGGCGAAGCCCACGGCGTTTACTTTCAGCTTGTCCGATGGTCGTTGGCGCTCTTCGGCGAGGGCGAGCTCGCCCTCCGCCTGCCGAGCCTGATCCTCGGCGTCGCCGCCGTCCCCTTGATCTACCTGGTCGGCCTTGAGCTTTATGGCAAGCGCGAGGGGCTGCTGGCGGCGGCCGTTATCGCCGGCTCGAACTGGTTGACCCTCTTCTCGAAGGAGGCGCGCTTCTACACCGGCTTCTTTGCGTTCACCTCATTGGCTCTCTGGGCGCTCCTGAGAGTCTGGAGAACCGGCCGGCTGCGCGACCTGGCGCTCTTTCTGATCGCGCTGCCGCTCTTGCGAGGAATGCATCCGACGGCCGTGATCTTCGTGGGCGTCACCGTGGGCTGGCTGGTCCTCTGGCTGGCGGGGTCTAAGCCCGGCCGGTGCGCCTTCTGGAAGGGCATCACCTGGGGAACAGGGGCCTGGAGCCCGCGCGCGGCGGCGAGCCTGCTGGCCCTCGGGCTGCTCGGAGCGGCGGCGCTCTGGGCGGCGGCCAGACTCTGGCAGCAATACGCCCACGTCGTTCGTTCGCTGAGCTTTTCCAACCGGACGCCCAACGTGGACTTCACGGCGGAGTTCTTCCTCCGCCACTACGGCGTCTTCGGCCTGTTTCATCTTCCCTTCGCCGCCCCCTTCGTTCTGCCGTCGGTCCTTCAGTTCGCGGCCACGGTCGCCGGCTGGACGCGCGGAGCGCTGCGGCGACCCCTGTTCACGTCGATGACGGTCACCCTGCTCGTCGTGACGTTCCTGCTTCTGTTCAGCTACACGACCTTCCAACCGTACGAACTCAAGTATTCAATGTTCTTCTTCCCCCCTTATCTGATTCTGCTGGCCGGAGGGGTCGTCGCCGCGGCTGATCTGGCCGCCCGGCTGACGCCGCGCAGTCACCGCCTCGCCGTCCAGAGCCTCACGATCGGGTTCGTGGCCGCCCTGAGTTTCGCCATGGGAACCGCCGAGTCGCTCCGCGCGCTCAGGAAATCCTTTACCGGCTATAAGGGGGCGGTCGCGGCCGCCGCCGCGGGATACCAACCCGGCGACAAGGTCTTCGCCCACGATTTCGGACGCGGCCCGGTTCAGTATTATGCCCCCCGATTCGGCGTCGCCGAAGCCGACTTCATCATGCTCGATCAGGATAAGGGGGAGGGGGAGGTCGAAGTCGCGCGCATCCTGGCCGAGAGCGAGGCCAACCGCAATCTCTGGGTCATCGCCTCCCTCGAGGGCCGCATCCAGCCCCGCTTGCGACAGTTCCTGATCGACCATTTTGATACGATCGCCACCCGGCCCTCCATGTGGGGCGAATACTACGACGTCCAATTGCTCGGCTGGAGATGGGCGGGGCGCACGGTCGCGGGCGTGGGCCGGCAGGCGCTCTCCCCGCCGGAGTCGCCCCTCTCGGCCGACGCGCCTTCCACTGTGAGCCTCTTCGTCCGCCGGGCCGGGCTCTACCGCCTCGGCGTCGTCGCCCCGGCTCCCATCCAGGTCGATGGCGCGGAGGCCCTCACGCCTCCCGATCTCGGCGAAGGGTCCGGCGGCCAACGGCAACTGTTCCAGATGCGGCTGGAGCGGGGACCACAGCGATTGTCGCTTCGGCTACCGGCGGCGGCTCGCAAGCAGGTCAAGGTTACCGACCTCGAAATCGAGCCTGATCTGACGGCGGGGCTCACCATCGAGGGGGAGGACGCCAGCGTCTTCACTTCCCCGGGGCGGTTCGAGCTCCGGTCGATCGGCGACCGGTCGGCCATCTATTATCCCGTCAATTGTGGAGCGGAGTATCAGATCGAGGCCCCGTCAACGGGCTGGCTGCGCTTGACCCTCGTCGGTCTCAACGACGCCCCCGGCGGCATCCTCTTCGAGGTCCTCCTCGATCGGGACCCGCAGGCCCTCCTGCTCCTCAGGGGCGATGTCGACCAATGGACCAGCGCGACGACCGTGATCGCCGCCGAGCCCGGACCCCATCGCCTCGGGGTCTCTTTCGTCGGCGACGTGGGGACAGGGTTGGCGTCCGAAGCGGACCTGGACGGGGTCCTGGATCGGATCGAGATCACGGCCATTACGGCCGAGGAGCGATCCCTCGTCGAGGATCAGCGCCTCAACCCCGATGAACACCTGAACGCCTTTGGAGTGGAAGGCGATCTCCCTTTCCCCCCCGTCGGCAGCCGGCTCACCACGGGGGAGACGACCTGGATTCCGTACCAGGGGGGCGCCGCCCGCGTCGAGCGGCCCGGCTTTGACCCTGCGGCGCCGGCGATCAGGATCGACATGCCGCCGAACGGTATGGCCGGCACGCTCTCTCCGCCGTTCCCGGTCGAGCCCGGTCGACTGATCTACTATGACGTGGAGATCGCCACGGAATTCGTGATCAATCACACGGTCGGCGCGGGCATTGCCTTCCTTGACGCCGAAGGCCGGCTCCTCCGGCCGCACAACTTCCGCTTCGCCAGCCTCACGGGCCTGTGCAACAACGCTCACTGGACTGAAGGCGTCAATCACGGCTACGAACGTCGGTGGGAGCGATTCTCCGCCTGTCAGGTGGCCCCTTCGGAGGCCGCAGCCGCGGCCTTGGCCTTCGTCGGCTACGATAACGGCTACCAGCCGGTCAAAGAAGGCGGCCGCGCCTGGTTCCGTCGCGCGCACGTGCACCCTCCAGATAAGATTCGAACGCCCCCCTGAGAGAACCGTCCCGCCCCTGGGTCACCCTCGGCGCAAGAGCCGTTGTCGCCGGCTCATCAAACCCTGGGCGACCCCCCGTCGGGCCCGTCGCATCGGGCCTTGGCTTCGGCCTTGGTCTTCCCCGAGCCGGTCCTTATACTCAGATTCGATATCATGAGCGAGCACGCCACCCCCGGGAGCCCGGCAGACGAAGCCCTGCGGATCGACCGACTGGTCGATTGGATCTGTGGGCTGAAGCTGAATCGGTTGCCGGAACGCGCGATCGAAAAGGCCAAGGATCACCTCATCGACCTGCTCGGGGTTCTGATCGCCGGCGCGTCTCAAGAGGATTCGGCGAGGGTCGCGCGGGCTTACGCCGAAGCCCAAGGCGGGGGCGGGGTTTCGAGCCTTCTGGGCGGGGACGAGGCCGGCCTCGGCCCGGAGGCGGCCGCCTTCGCCCACGCCGCGGCGGCGCATAGCCTCGAGATGGACGACGTTCACAACGCTTCGAGCCTCCACCCGGGGGTGATCTCGATCCCGCCGGCCCTGGCCCTGGCCGAATCGACGGCCGCCTCAGGGGCTCAACTGATCGAGGCGATCATCGCCGCCTACGACATAGTGATTCGGATCGGCGAAACGGCCCGCCCGTCGGCCGTCTACCGCCGCGGGTTTCATCCGACGGCCGTTTGCGGACCCTTCGGCGCGGCGACGGCGGCGGGCCGACTGATGAAGCTTAAGCCGGAAGCGATGGCCGACGCCCTTGGGCTCGCCTGGGGGTTTGCAGCCGGGAACATGTCCTTCGAAAACGAGGGAAGTTGGGCCAAGCGCCTGCAAGTGGCCGGAGCGGCCGCGGCCGGCGTCCGCGCGGCGCATCTGGCGGCGCTCGGCGCCGTCGGCCCGCGGCGCGTCTTCCAACCCGAGGGGTTCTTCAAGAGTTACAGCGGGGAGCCCGATTGGGCCGCCTGGGACCGGCGCTCCGGCGAGGAGCTCAGGATCCTTGAGACGGGCATCAAGCCCTTCGCCTGCTGCCGCTATAATCAGGGCCCGATTGACGGCCTGCTGGAGCTGCGGCGGCTCCACGGATTCAACCCCGAAGACGTGGAGCGGATCGAGATCGCCATTGCCTCCACCGGCCTGCCGCTGGTCGCCCTCCCCGCCGCGTCAAAACGACGGCCTGCCAACGCCGTCGAGGCTCAATTCAGCCTCCCTTACTCGGCCGCCGTGGCCCTGGTGGCCGGGACGGCCGGCCCCGCTCAATACCGCGAACCGTGGCTCAGCGACCCGCGGGTCCGTCGGATCGCCGAGCGGGTTGAGGCCGGCTCGTCGCCGGCGATCGATCGGCTTTTCCCCCGGAAATGGCCGACGGAAATTCGCCTGCGCCTCCGTGGCGGAGACACGCTTGAGTATTTCTCCGAGGATTGCCTGGGCGACCCCGAAAAGCCGATGTCGCGCGAGGCCCTATGGGCGAAATTCGACTCCCTCACGGGTCCGTGTCTGACTCCGGAGGCCCGCTTGGAGCTTCAAGCGTTCCTTGAGGATCTTGAGCGTATCCCCAACGCCGGCCAACTCATGAAGGTTCTCCGCCACGGCCTCGGAGATCACTCCCCGCCGTCGTCGCGGGGCCCGCAGATCGCCATCAAATCGAGCTGAGCGCTCCCCAGGGACGCGGGCGGGGCGGCCGCGGCGCAATCCGGCAGATGCAGGAGCCCGTGGCGGCGGCGAAGGTCCTGCACGATCTGGCGCATGCGCCGCCGATAATCCGGGGGCGAATCGGGCGACTGGTCATAATAGCGGCGGTACACGGGGACCAGATGCGGCATTTTCTCGGCCAGGAAGGCCAGGAAACGCTTCTTCGTGGCTGAAGCCAGAAAAAGCACCTGCGCGCTCAGAAAAGCCGCCCCCGCCCGCGCCGCCGCCGCGGCCACCGCCTCGACCGCGTCCTCCGCATCGTTGATCCCCGGCATGATCGGCATGAGGAAGACCCCCGCCGTGAGGCCGGCGCGCGACAATTGGGCCACGGCATCGATCCGACGCTTTGGGGTCACGGCCCTCGGCTCGATCAACCGCGCCAGGCCCGCGTCGACCGTCGTCACCGTGACGTTGATCTTGAGATCGTGACGCCGGCGCAGGCGGCGCAACAGATCCAGGTCCCGCAGGATGAGATCGGACTTCGTGATGATCCTGACCTTGAGCCCCGAGGTCTCGGCCAGGGCGGCCAACGCCGACCGGGTCAATCCAAATCGCCGCTCGGCGGGTTGATAGGGGTCGGTGGCGGCCCCCAGGACCAGCGTCTGTTCGGGCGAGCACTTGCCGGCGGTCAATTCGGCCCTCAGGCGGACGGCCAGGTCCCGCTTGAGATAGATGATGCGTTCAAAGTCGAAGGGGTCCCGGTGCTCCATGAACTCGTGCGTGTAGCGGGCGTAGCAGTAAACACAGCCGAACTCGCAGCCGCGGTAAGGGTTGATCGACCACTCGAAATCGACGCGGCTCCCGTTGACCCGGTTGATGACCGTCCGGCAGGGGAGCCAACGATAGTCCACGGCGTTACGCCGCTCGGCCAGCGGGCTTTCGGCGGCCAGGCGGGCGATCCCCTTGAGGCCGGCGGTTCTCGTCGGCTCGGGGATGAAAGCTGGAGCGGTGAGCATGGTCGAGGGCCCTCGGCGTGCGGATACGAAGAAATTACGAAAATCCGGCCCCACGGTCAAGCCTTTCCGAATCGTTCTGGCGGAAGGGGACCCGTCCGGGGTATAGGACCCGCGAGGCCGGCCCTCTCGATCAACCCGGCTCGGAGGGCCGCCCCCCCGGAGACCCCCCTTCCCCATGGGATTGCTCCTCCCCGTGGCCCTCTTTTTTGGCCTGAGCATTCCGGCCCTGCTGATCTTCTATTTGCTCAAGGTCCGGCGTAAGCCGCGTCACGTCGCCTCGACCTGGCTCTGGCGCGACGCCATCGAAGACGCGCGCGCCAGCGTCCCCTTCCAGCGGCTCCGCCGAAACCTCCTCATGTTTCTCCAGATTGCGACGCTCACGTTGATCACGCTGGCGTTGGGCCGTCCCGTCCTCAACCTCGCCCTCAGGGAGAGCGGCTCGGCGATCCTGCTGGTGGACGTATCGGCCTCCATGGGCATGCGGGCCCGTCCGGGCGGCCCCACGCGCCTGGCCGAGGCTCAGGACAAAGCCGCCCGCTTTGTGGCGTCGCTCCCGCAAGGGTCTCAGGGGCTTCTGATCGCCTATTCGGACCGCGCCTCGGTCGCCGCCCCGTTCACGACCGATCGGGCGAAGCTCCGTTCGGCCGTGCAGTCCCTCACCGTGCAGGCCGCCTCGGACCATCTGTCGGAGGCGTTGACCCTGGCGGCCTCGCTGGTCGAGTCCGCCCCTAATCCTCGCCTCGTCATCTTCTCCGACACGGCTTCGGTGACCGCCGAGCAGCTTGAGCTCCTCGGCTCCACGCCCGTCGTCATTGAGGCCTGCGGAACGGAAGCCCCCAATTTCGGCTGGGTCTCCCTCGACCTCCGGAAAGCATCCCCAACCAGCGACCTCTACGATCTGTTCGGCCAGATCGCCGCCTTCGGCCTCGAGGAACAACAGGAAGCCCGGGTCCAGATCATGGCCGACGAGTCCATCCTCGAGGTGCGCCGGGTCCGGCTGCTGCCGGGGGCGGAGACGCCGCTTGTGCTTGAGGGGGTCGAGCTTTCGGGCCAGCCGGTCCTCCACGCGATGGCCCAGACCGAGGGACAGGGGTTTGATGGCCTCGAGATGGACAATCACGTGTGGGTCCGCGTGCGGCCCTCTGAAGACCTCCGGCTTCTCTTATGCACCGAGGGAAATTACTTCCTGTCGCGGGCCCTCGCCTCGGCGGGAAGCGTGGAAATCGTGACGGTGGCCCCCGGCCAACCGGCCCCGCCAGGCCATTTCGACCTCGCCATCTACGATCGGGCTTTGCCTCTGGCCCCCCTGCCGGTTCCCGCCCTTTATATCGCCGTCCCGCCGTGGCCCGAGGCCGTGGCGACCCCGCCGGATCAACCCGAAGGCGAGCCCGCGCTCGCCGTCGGAGAGATCACGAATTGGGACCCCGATCATCCGGTGACGCAGTTGGTCCAGTGGTCCACGGTCACCGTCTTTGCGGCCCGTCCGACGGCTCAGCCGCCGGGGACACGCGTGCTGGTGGACTCCGGGGAGTGGCCGTTGCTCCTGCTGGGCCGCGCGCAGAACCAGGTGACGCTCTATCTCGCCTTCGACCTTTTTGAGTCCAATTTTCCCTTCCGCGCGGCCTTCATGATCTTTGTCAAGAACGTCATCGACTTCCTGACCAGCGGCCGGGCCGGACGAGAGGTTTACGGCCTTCGCGGCGGCGAGACGTACTCTGCCGCCGTCCCCCTGGAGGCGCGCCGCGTCACGCTGATCTCGCCCGACAACAAGGGCTGGCAACTCCGGCCGGGCCCCGACCAGCGCGTCACGTTCGCCGAAACCTATGCCCCAGGGCTTTGGCGACTGGAGGTGGACGGGGCGCCGGCCGAAAGCTTCGGCGTCAACGTCATGGACGCTCGCGAGACCGACCCCGCCGTCGTTGCCTCCAGCGCGATCGGGGCCGGCGGGGAGATTCGCCCCGGCGGCCTCGGGTCGGAATTGCGGGCCAACCGTGAGATCTGGCCCTGGATCGCCGCCGTGGCCCTCCTGCTCCTCATGATCGAATGGTGGGCCTATCAGCGCGGCCTCGCCTCCTGAACACGGTCGCCGCCGCCGAGGTCCGCCCGGGAATGGCCCTCTACCAGCTCCGTGGTCGTGACGCCCGCGGCCGGCCCCTGCACGTCAGGTTGGAGGCAGCCTCCCGCGCGTTGATCGAGGGTTGGCTGGCCAGGCGCGGCGTCCAGATCGAGAGCCTCCGCCGATGGCCACTGACTTGGGGGCCTTACAGCCGCTTCCCGGGGCTCATCCTTGGCTGGCCGGTCCTGGTGCTCTTACTGGCGATGAGTCTGGTCTCCGTCGCGAGTCAGAGCCGTCGCGTGGCCGAAACGGTCGGCCTGTCGCGTCTGATTCGAACGCTTGAACGCGAAGGCCAACGCGCCGCCGGACGACTCACGCCCTCGCCGCCGGAGTGGGACGATCCCTCCGACTCGAGCACGCTCGGCGGTTACGTCTGCGAGATCGGTGGCGGGATCACTCTAACGGGCACGCTCGGACCGGGACGGACGGCCACCCTGCGGCATTATTTCAATGCCGAATTGCTCGGCTTCGGACCATTGGCGCCGGATGGGCCGATGGAATGCGCCTACCTCCCGCGTCGGCCCGGCGATCACGCACCGCGCCCCGTCGAGGTCGATGTCCTTGAGACACTCAAGGCTTACCGTTGGAAAGCGGTCCGACGCGCGGGGCTAGCGCTGGCCATCGCCGCCGTATCCGCCCTGCTGATCTACAACATCCTCCTGCGGACCGGAGCCATGTTCGAGCACGCGCGGGGCGGCATCCTGGAATACGCCCGCGCCACGGGAACGGACGCTTTCGCCACCCATGACGCCGACGAGAAGGGGGAGAGGGAGTAGGCGGTCAGAGGGTTATGGGGCAGGCGGCGGCGGGCCGCCGGCCGGGGTGTCGGCGCCCGGGCGGGGCCGGGCCTCCACGCCGAACTGCCGCATCTTTCGCCACAGGGTGGTTCGATGAATACCGAGCAGCCGGGCCGCTTGGCCTATGTTGCCCCCGGACTGATCCAACGCTCGGCGCAGCGTCTCGGCCTCGCCCTGCTCCGAGGGAGCCGCCAACGAGGGGCGAACGGATGACTCGATCGGCGCCGCCGACAGCGACGGGCGCGGGCGAGGCTCACGATAGAGCCAGCCGGGGAGGTCGGCGCGCGTGATGGTCGGGCCTTCGGCTACGACGAAGGCGTGTTCGAGCGCGTGGCGCAACTCGCGGACGTTGCCGGGCCAGTCGTGACCGGCCAGAACGCGCATCGCGTCGTGGGAAACCTGCCTGATGCTCTTGTGGAAGCGCCGATTGAACTCTCGGCGAATAGCCTCGACGAGCAAAGGCAGGTCCCCGATCCGGTCCCTCAGGGGCGGCACGTCCAGCCGGACGACGTTGATCCGGTAATACAGGTCGCGCCGGAAGCGGCCTTCCTCGACCGCCCGCGGCAGGTCCCGGTTCGTGGCGCAGATCAGCCGGACGTCGATCTTGACCGGTCGGTCCTGACCGACGGGCTCGAGTTCCCCCGTCTCCAGCACGCGTAGCAGCTTAGCCTGGAAGGACTCCGTCGTGTCGCCGATTTCGTCCAGGAAGAGCGTCCCCCCGTCAGCCTCGCGGAACCGCCCCTTGCGCGGCGCGACGGCCCCGGTGAAGGCGCCCCGGACGTGACCGAACAACTCGCTTTCGAGGATCTCGCCCGACAGCGCCGTGCAGTTGACCGCGACAAACGGACGCGACGCCCGTTCGGACAGCGCGTGAATGCCTCGCGCGACGACTTCCTTGCCGGAACCCGTGGGGCCGATCACGAGGACCGAGGTCGGCATCGGCGCGACCTGACGGATCAATCGGCCGAGCTCCAGGATCGCCGGGTCGCGGCCGATGAGACCGGGAACGATCATCTCTTCGGCCCCCGGCGCGCGCGACGGCGGCGTGGCGTCCCGCACGGTCAGGACCCACGGCGCCGGAGCCTCATCCTCGGCCTCGGTCTCGACGGGGCGAAGGCTCACCAGCCAGAGCCGCCCCTCGCCCGCCTCATCGGCGGATTCGACGTAGAGATTCCCGATCGGGCGACCCTCGGCCAACGCTTGATCGACGGCGGCGGCCAGCTCCGGCGAAAGCCGCCGGAGCGCCTCGCCGATGGGTCGCGCGGCGGGGTTCTCCTCGGGGGCGAGCCCCAGAAGCGAACGCCCCGCGGCGTTGATCTCCGAAAGCGTGCGGTCCGGCCCGATCGTGGCGAAGACCGCCTCCGGCAGTTGAGCCTGAATCTGCTCCAGGAAGGCGGCGCGCAGGCGCACCTCCCGCTCCAGTCGTCGGTTGGTTCGCAGGAGCTGTACCTGGCGGAGGACATTGGCCACCCGGTCGGCGAGTTGACTCTCCAGGGCCGTCGCCGGCTCCTTGAGCAGATAATCGGTCACGCCCAGACGCAACGCCTCGCGCGCGGCCGGAGCGCTCTCGGTCCCGCTCAGGATGATCACGGCCGCGTCGCACAGCAGGTTCTGGGCGCGCCCGAGCAGCTCGATCCCGTCCATCCCCGGCATCTTGAGATCGACGATCAGAAGGTCGAAATTCTCGCGCTCCAGCCGTTCAAGGGCCGCGGGGCCCCCGTCGGCTTCCTCGATCACGTAGGCCGGATCGGCCCGCTCCAGGATGCGCCGGGCGATCCGACGGTCGTGCTCGCTGTCGTCCACAAGAAGGATTCGCCAGGTTGGGGGGGCGTCCATGGTGACCTCAGCTCGCCGGGGCCGGATGATGGACGGGCAGACCGGCCAGCTCCCAGAACTGAAGGATGGCCGTCAGCATGCGGCCAAGCGCCTCGCTCCCCAGAGGCTTTGAAAAGAAGGCGTTGGCCCCGAGTTGATAAGCCTTAATCATGTCCTCGTGGCGCCGCGAGGTCGTGAAAACCACGACCGGCAGCGCTTGCAGCTCGCTTGACCCCTTGATCGTCTTCAGGACCTCAAAGCCGTTGACCCGGGGCAGGTTGATGTCGAGGAGCAGAAGATGGGGGCGGGGCGAGCGGTGCGGATCGTCGTGTGGCGGCCGCCGCCGCAGGTAACGCAGGCACTCCTCGCCGTCCTTGACCACGATCAGACGGCCGGAGAACCCGTTGCGGCTCCACACGCGTTGGATGGCCCTCAGGTCGTGCTCGCTGTCCTCGACCAGCAGGATGGTCAGGGGCTCTCGATGCAGCGCCATCTCAGGTCCTCCGGCCGAAGGTCCCGGTCATCTCTGTCCCTGCCTGCCACCCCGCCCCCTCACGGCCGGACGAACTCATGGGACGGATGCCGGACGGTCAGAACGGGGCACGGCGCTTTTCGGACCACCAGCTCGGCCGTCGAACCGAGAAACATGTGCTTGATGACGCCCCAGCCGTGCGTGGCCATGACGATCAGGTCCACCTTACGGGACCGCGCCGTCCGGACGATCTCGACGAAGGGGCTGCCGACCTCGACGATCGTGTCGGCCTGAAGCCCTTCGCCGGCCAGCTCCTCGGCGATCGCGAGGAGGCGCTTGCGGGCGCTCCGGCGCATCTCCTCATCCAGCGTTGTCGTATCGACGGCGATCTCATAGGAAACCACGTAAGTCGGGGCCGGGACGACGTGCAGGACAATGACCTGGGAGCCGAACTTCCTGGCGAGATCAACGACGTAAGGGCGAGCGTGGCCGGCATACTCCGAGAAATCCGTCGGATAGAGAATCAGCTTGAGATCGATCATCGGGCGTCTCCCCGCGGCCGCTCACGCCGCCGGCGGTCGCTTCTGACGTTGCTGGGCCTGCTTGGCTCCAGTCCACGATGCCGCACGTTCCGAGCCACTCCACCTTGCCCACCCGCCCGATCAGCCTCCATGGACCAAGGTCGATTTCGGGGCCCATCTTGCCATCAGCCCTTGTTTCCGTGCAACGCTCAGTTGCAACATCCTGGGTCCGCCCCTCGGCCGGCCCCCTGCTCGATCGCCAGCGGGGTGTATCGGGTAGATACAGTTCATCACGGGAAAGAGCTTCCGACAGGGCTCGGCCCGCGCGCGCTCGCTCCGTGGGGGTTCGGAAATTGCTCTTTTCCGATCTTGGCCTCGGCGCCGCCGAAGAAGCCGAAACGCGGAGAGCCTGTCTGACGGGGCCGGTCGGGGCGGCCCCCTTCGGCCGAAGGAGAGAATCAGAATGAGATCTTTCCCCAGGATTCGCCTGATCGCGACGGTAACGGGACTCCTGCTGGGTGGAACCCTGATCGCCGCGATGGCCCGAATGACGGCCGAGCCTCGGGCCGTCGACGATACGAAGTCCCTCATGTGGAAGAAGCTGACCCAGGCTCAAGGCCTCCTGACCGCCCTTGCCCTGGAAGACTACGATCAGATCCGGAGCGGGGCCGAGGAATTGTCGCTCATCAGCCTCGAGACGCTCTGGACCGAACGGCGCTCCCCGCGGTTCAGCCAGCTCGCCTCTGAGTTCCGCTGGTCGGCCGAGCGCGTTCGTCGGATGGCCGAGGAGAAGAACCTCGAAGGCGCCACGCTGGGCTATACCCAGATGGTGATGAGCTGCGTCGAATGCCACAAAATCGTCCGCAATACGGAGACGACCGCGTGGATTCGATAAGCCCGTCCCCGACGAGCCGCCTTGGCCTCAGGAGACCGGCTCGGCGGCCGGCCCCGGCGGGCCCGGGGGGGCGACCAGGCTGTGACGTATGGCGCACCCGGGCAGTTGACGAGCCAGTCGGCCGAGCCCGGAGAGGGAAATCTGCGTCCCCTCAAGATAGAGATGTCGCAAGGCGGGGAGGCCGATGAGGGGTTCGACGGCGGCGTCCGTCACGCGCGAAACCGAATACGGCAGCGAAAATCCTCCCGTCGGAATCACGCGCTCGGCCCCCTCCGAGGCCCCCAGGATCGCCACCCGATACGACAGATCGAGACTCTCCAGCGCCGGCAGCTCCTTGAGAAAGACCAGGCCCACGTCGCTGACCTGCGTGTATCGCAGCGACAAGCGGCGCAACGAGCTCAGACCGCGCAGGTGAACCAGCCCGGCGTCCCGCACCCGCGTCGCGCTGAGGTCCAGCCATTGCAGCCGCGCAAGCCCCGCCAGACGGGCCAGCCCCCCGTCGGAAATCGGCCGATCGCTCAGATCGAGCCCCTGGAGACCCGCCAGGGCCGCGATAAACTCGAGGTCCTCGTCACCGACGAGGCTATCGGTCAGGATCAGTTCCTGAAGGCCGTCCGGATCGAGCTGGCCGAAGGCGGCGAAGTCCGCTCCCTGGGGAGGGACGATCAGGCGGAGACGCGCATCGGCGGGGAGAACGACGGCTCCCCGAGCCGGACCCAACGGCGCCCAACGAGCCTCTGGCGCCGATTCGGCCCCGGCGGGCATGAGGAAAAGCCAGCCTAAGGACCGCTCGGCCGGGAATTGAACGACGCGTTCCTCGGACGCCCGTCGGACCTCCGTCTGACGGGGACCCGGACTGGCCGCCGCGCCGTCGGCATCGCCGGCTCCCTTCGGGCCGCAAGCGCTCGCTAGAACGCAGGCGACCCAGGAGCAGCCCGCGAATACGCGCGCGGCCAAACGCCGGCCGCCGCGAGCGCGTCCGCCCGGGGAACCGCGGGCAAAGTAAAAGGAGCCCGGGTCATGGCGACCGGGGCTCCTGTCATCTGGCTGGTCGGGGCGACTGGATTTGAACCAGCGACCACTCGCACCCCAAGCGAGTACGCTACCAGGCTGCGCCACGCCCCGACCTCAGCGCGATTCATGCTAGGGAGCGCGCCAGGGGGGCGCAAGGGAATTTCCGACGAGACGCCTGCGCGACAGGAGGGCAGCGTTGAGAGCGGTCACGCGCGGCCGGCGGCGGGGCCTCGGACGCCCTCAGGGCCGTCGCGCGCGTTCGAGCTCGCGGCGCTGTTCCAGGGTGAAGGCGGGGGAATCGAGCGACGGCGACCGGCGTTCCGCGTCCCAGGCGAGGGCCTCATCGTAAACTTCGAGCGCCCGTCGCGGTTCGAACAGGCGGGGGTCCACGGGAACGGCCTCGTAGGGCGTCAAATCGGGCTCGGGCGTAAAGCAATCGGCCAGATCGCTCGCGCCGGCGTCGTACTGGTTCAAAAACGGCAACCCCAGGATGAGGTGAATCGTCTTGAGAATCGATCCGAAACTGGCGTGGACGTGGCTCACGTGACCACGCCGGGCGTACGGGCTGATCACAAGCAGGATCGAGCGGTGGTGATCGACGTGATCCTGCCCGCCTTGGGCGTCGTCCTCCGTGACGAAGATCGCCATCTCGGGCCACCAGGGGCTGTGCGTCAGCGTCTCGATCACGCGGCCGAGCGCCAGATCGTTATCGGCCATGTAGGAGTGAACGTACGGATAGCCGCGCTCGGGGGCGGGCCGGTCTCCATGGTCGTTGGGGAGCATCATCGTGATGAGCGGGGGCAACGGCTGGCGGCCGCTCGCCCATCGCTCGGCCAGCTCGGCCTCGAAGTGATTGACCCGGAGCTGATCGGGAACGTTCGTGTTATAGGTGGGAAAACTTCTGGAAGTTCGCTCGAACAGCGGCGCGGGAAGCGGATAGTTGACCGCCAGTCGGATGCCGGTGTCGGGGTACCTCCCTTCGTCGGCGTTGGCGAACTCGAACCCCAGGCCGAAATTGAAGAACTCGACCCCATGGCGATAGCAATGTTCCCAGATCGATCCGGCCTCATTGTAGTCCTCGGGATAGACCGCGCCGGAGGAGCCCGTCATCAGACGGCGCCCGGGGGCTGAGCTGCGCATGTCGCCCCGCCGCTCGGCCACCTTGGCCGACGTTTCGACCCAGGCGTTGGGGAATGTCCCCACCAGCCAGCGGTGGCCGTCGTTGGAGTGATCGGAGTCGCAATAGAAGTTGTCCGAAAGCGTGAAAAGTCGCGCCAGACCCTGATGATTCGGCATGACGTTGACGCCTTCGAGCGTCGGTTCGCCGTCGGCGCGGACGGTGGCCGCCAGGCCAAAGTCCGCCAGCGTCGGGTCGCCGTTCGCCTTCCCATACTCGCCATAAACCTGATCGAAGGTTCGATTCTCCTTCGTGATGTACACCACGTGCTTGATCGGCGACGGATAGGCCCCGGGGTAAGGTGGGATTGGATTCCGGGTCGCCCGCGGCGGCGAGGGTTCGATGGACTCGGCGCGGACGGCGTTTTCGACCACGCGCCGCGTGAGCGCCGCCAACTCCTCATCCCCCGGCAGGTCGATAAGGCAGACCACGCCCTTCATCAGGTTGCCGATCGAGCTTCCCCCCGGCGGCGGGCGGAATCCTCGCCCGCCATTGGGTCCTGCCCCGTAGCCCTTGGCGCAGGCGACGTAAAGGCGCCGGCCATCGGGGCTGACCTGAACTTGCGTCGGGAACCAGGCCGTGGGGAGGCGGCCGATCACGCGCCGGGCCGCCCGATCGACGATCGCCACCGCGTTGAGCCCGGCCTCGCAGACGTAGAGCCGTTGCCCGTCCGGAGCGAGCGCCAGCCCGAACGGCAATTGCCCCTTGAGCGAGCCGAAGATTTCACGCAGGCCGAGATCGATCGTCTCGACCCGCTCAAAGCTCGCCGCGTCGATGACCGAGATCGTGTCGTTATTCCCGTTGCTCACGTAAACAAACCGCTCGTCGGCGGCCAGGCCGCTCGGGCTGCTGCCGCCCACCGCGCGGATGCCTTCCACGACCTCGCCCACGAGCGCCCCCGTCTTGACCTTCCCCGTCACGCGCGGTCCCTCCGGCCCGCTCAGATCCACCCTCCACACGGAAAACGATTCCGGCACGTTCGGATCCCCAAGGGCGGGAACCCGAATTTCGCCCAATCGCGCTCCCTCGCGCGCCTCGGTCGAATCGAAGGCGAAGGGGGGAAACGGCAGCCACGTGGCCGGCTCGTCCGGATCGATCCCCTCGATCATGGAATACTCGAACATGCCGATGTTGGCCACGTAGGCGACCGTCTCGTCCGGCGAGAGCGTCACGGCGAAGGGATAGCGCCCGACGGGAACCGACGCCACGACCCGGCCCGGAAGCCCGCCTTCGTTGTCCGGCGGCGCGAGCGGGTCGATGACGACCAGCCGGAAATTGGCCTGATCGACGGCGTAAAGCCGCCGCCCATCGCGTGCAAGGACGATCTGGCCGATGTAACTGTCCGTGAAGCGGCGGTGGGCGCCATCGGCCCCGGGGGGGTCGTCGCAGGCGATCTCCCCGGCGCGTTCTCCAGTCACAAGGTCGAAAACGACGATCGTACCGTCGTCTCCGCCGGAGACGTAGAGCGTGCGGCGATCCGGCGCGAACGCCACGCCCATGAACGCGGCCCGAAGTTCGGCTTCGTCGGTTTCGGCGCCCGCCGGGAACTGCCGCCCGTAGGGGGCCTCGCTATCGACTTCCGAGAAGAGCGTCACCGCCACCGGCTCGCGTCCACAACTGACGGCGGCTAGGAGCGACCCGTCCCGGCTCAGCGCCAGACCGAACGGGTGCGGCGGAACGACGATTTGCCGGCCGACGGGCGTCAGCAGCCGCCCGTTGGGGATGACGCTCAGCCCGCCGATGTGTCGGATTGTCGGACGATCGCCGGCCGGCGCCGAGAGGCGCAGGCTCTGCCCGTGGACCGCGAGGCTCGGACCGCAGGCGACGGCCAGGACGCCAACCGCGACGGGCCGGCTCAAAGATCGACCCCACGCCCGTGGGCTCCAATTCGGAAATGCAACTTTCATCCTGCGCCGCCTTCGCCCAAGCCTCCGATGGCCCGAATGGGCATCCTATCAACCGAACCCCCGGACGCAAGCCCGAGCGCCGATACCCCCAAACCCTCCACGCGGGAAGGCCGGTTTCCGTGGACGAGACCCCGAGCGGGGGCTAATCTCGTCCGCTCGAATTCCGACGGCGGCCCCTTTCCCCCCGTTGCGGTCGGAGACGCGGACGAAATGGCCCTGGGCCGCAGACGGATGCCGCGGGGGGGAAGCCGCCCGTCCCCGGGAGGCGGGCCGTCGGCGCGGGCGCCCTGCATGAGGGGTCAGCGGGAGATCATTGCTTCGCTTGACGGCGTGAGCCGTCGCTTCGGCCGGGTCGAGGCCCTCCGGGCAGTTTCGCTCACGGTCCGCCGCGGCGACGTCTACGGCCTGCTCGGCCTCAATGGGGCCGGAAAAACGACGGCGCTTCGGCTTTGGTTGGGGCTCATCGGACCGCACGCGGGGACCGTGCGGTTGTTCGACGAGGTCCTGCCCGCCGGCCGGCTCGCGGCCATCGGCCGCGTCGGCGCCATGATCGAGACCCCGGCCTTTTACCCCCACCTCAGCGGGCGGACCAATCTCCGGCTGCTCGCACGGTTGGCCGGTCTCGAGGCTGCCTCACGGGCGGTCGATGAGGCCCTCGATCTTTGCGGCCTGGGCGAGGTCGCCGGCAAACGCGTGCGGGAATACTCCCTTGGGATGGCGCAGCGGCTCCATCTGGCTCAAGCCCTCCTGGGGCGCCCCGATCTCCTGATCCTCGACGAGCCGACCGGCAATCTCGACCCTCAAGGCATCCTCGACGTGAGGCGGCTCATCGGCCGCTTCAACCGCGAGCGTGAGGTCACGATCGTGCTTTCCAGTCATCAGCTCTCCGAGGTCGAAGGGGTGTGCAACCGTGTGGCCATCCTCGACCGCGGCCAACACCGGGTCGAAACCGACGTGAAGGACCTCTTCGACCGGGAAATCGGCCGCGTCATGATCGAGACCGAGGACGGCGATCTGACCGACCGGACCCTGGCCGAGCTCCCCTGGTGCGTCCGGCTGAATCGAGAGGGGGGTCGATTCCTCGTGGAGATTCCCCGGACGCGCCGCGCCGAGCTCAACCGCTGGCTTCACGACCGTGGCGTGGCCGTCTCGGAATTCGCCGAGCGTCGGCCGACGCTCGAAGATTACTTTCACCGGACAATCGCCGGTAATGTTCCGTAGCCTCGCTCGTCTCCTGCGGTTTGAACTCGCCAAGGCGGCGCGGTCCCGCCTGATCTGGGTCGTGACCCTCGTCCCCGCCTTCTGGTGTCTGCCCGTTCTGGGATGGGAGGCCATCGCCGGCCGATTCCAACTGAGCGGGACCTCCGCGGGGGGCTCGCCCGCATCGGCGTTTCGCTTGTTCGCCCGGGCCGCGGGGGACGGCATGACGTTGGGGGGAATGCTCCTCATGCTCACGGCCTCGCTGATGGTGGCCCAGGAAGGCTCCTGGCGCACGTTTCGGACCGTTTTGACTCGCCCTCATCGCCCCGCGACGTGGCTCCTGGCGAAATTTCTTACCCTTCTGGCGCTGGCGGGCGCGATCATCGGCGGCGTCAGTCTGGTCGCCCTGGCCGGGGCCGGGGCCATGGCCGATTTCACCGGCGTCGTCGAGGAGGGGTGGGAGTTTTACTCCCGTGGCGAAATGATCCACCACGCCTGGCTGGCCGTCGGGTTGACCGCGCCTCCCCTGGTAACGCTGGCCGCCCTCGGCACGCTCTGTTCGACGCTGACGGATCATCCCGGTCTGGCCGCCGGCGGCGGTTTCGCCACGTTCATCGCCCTCGAGACCGCCAAAGCCGCCCTCGAAGCCGATCAACGGCGCTTCCTCTTCAACGCCTTCACGCCGTCGGTCCTGGACACCTCGTACTTCGCCGTCCTCGGAGGCTACGCCGAGGGCTTATCCGACGCGGGCTGGCCAAGCGAGATGATTCTCTATAACATCGTTTCTCCGTCGGCGTGGACGCTTCTCTTTCTCGGCGTCGCCTTCGTGATCTTCACCCGTCGCGAGTTCCCCGCGTGAACCTGGCTCCGTCCCCGCGCCGCATCTTCGTGAGTCTTCTCGGCGGACTCACGCTGGCCGCATTGCCTGCGCAATCCCAACGAGCGTGGGCCGAAACCCCTCGCGGCTATCTCGGCGTCTATGCCAAGAGCAACCAGAACGTCCTCGAGGCCGAGCGACGTTTGGCGGGCGTTACCCTCACGCAGGTCGTCGAGAACTCTCCGGCCGAGGCCGCCGACCTCCGGCCCGGCGACGTGATTCTGTCGGCCAACGACGTCGAACTGGCGGACCCGGCGCAGTTGCTCGACCTGGCCGAGACCTTGCCCATCGGGGCCCTCGTCCGGCTGAAGGTGGAGCGCGACGGCCGAATCCTGCACCTGGAGGCGCGGACCGTCGAGCGGGTGGCCCGTCGTCCGGCCCGGCCCGAGGAGGCCTCCTGGGTGGAGAATCGCCTTCTCGGCCTGGAGTTCGGGCCGGTTGATCCCGCCCTGGCGGAAAGGCTCGGGCTCACGCCGCGCCAGGGCGTGCGGATCATCCGGTTGGCCCCCGCGAGCCCCCTGAGCGCCGCGGGGTTGCGCCCCGGCGACGTGATCGCCGAGATCGAAGGAGAACCGGTCCACTCGCCGGAATGGTTCCAAGGGCGGATCAGCGCCATCGGAGGGGACCGGACCGTGCGGTTCAAGGCGGCCTCTCCCGACGGCGACTGGAGAGAGGCGGTTTGCCGCCTGAAGCGCCCCCCAGGGCGCATGCGCAACGTCAATATCCCGTTCGTCTTCGGCTGGGAGAGCCGTCCCGACGGTTCGAGTCTTTTCCTGCCGCTCTATATCCTTCGACGGGAACGGGTCGAATCGGCGGTAACGTACCGCGTGTTCTGGTTCTGGGAGTTTGAAATGGGTCCCCGCCATGAATTGCTTGAGCTTGAGCCGCGCTAGGCTGCTTGGGGTCGTCGCCGCCGGCCTGGCGCTCGCCGCCGGCCGCGAGGTCGCCGGCGCCGAGCCCTTGCGCGTCGTCCTCCCCGTCGAGGGGAACGTTCGGCTGCTGGAATCGTTGAAACTGGGGGATGAAGCCTTCCTCCATCTGGTCGTCGTCACCACCGCCATCGATGAACGGGACGTGCGACGCCGCATCTTGACGTTCTTTGGACCGGACCCGAACAAAACCGAGGCCGGCTTCATCGGCTACGCGGCGGCCCGTCGGGAAGTCGCCCCCGAAGACGCCGTGGCTTTCGCTCTGGGGAATTTTCTGGATCCGGCCCGCCGCGATCTGCTCTATCTGACCGGCTCCTCGGCCGTCGCGGTCCCCCCGGATTCCGAACCCGTGTGGCTCCTGCGAGGCGAGCGGCTGCTCATCACCACTCCGGGGTCATCCCTCGAATTCTGGGACGGCGTCGTCGATCTCAACCGGGATGGCCGCGACGACCTGATCCTCGCGGGGCCGAACGCTTATCGTATTTATCTCCAGACCGAGGGCGGAAGCCTGCGCCAGGTGGCCGAGTTCCGAGCCGAATCGGGCTTCGCCTCGCCGGACGGCCTTGGCGGACGAGGCTTCAGCCGCCCGGGCGCAGCCTTCGGCGGCGGAACGTCGAGGGCCCGTTCCGGGAATGGAAACTGGGGAGGGCGCTCCGGACCGGCGGCGGACGAAATCCGGTTCGAGCGCTGGCTCGCGCGGTTGTGCATCGCCGACGCCGACGGCGACGGGTTGCTTGACCTCCTGACGCTGCGCGATGGCGCCGTGCAGGTTCTGCGCCAGAGCCCGGCGGGATCATTTCGCTCGGAGCCCGATCGGGGCTTTGAGTTCTCCACGTTGGCGGAACCCTCCCCGATCGATCCGCGCGCTACACGCCTGATCCACGGCGACGCCGATGGCGACGGCCGCGTGGATTTCCTGATCGCCGAGCTGGATGTCAAAGAGCTCCATACGCGGCTCCGTTTCTTCAACGGCGAGGCGTCCGGCCAAAGCGAGACCCCCGATCAGGGCCTCAAGGTCACCGGGCTCGGAACCACGCCCCGCCTGATCGACGTCGATGGCGACGGGGCTCTGGACCTGACGCTCCTCACGTTGCGCGCCGACAAACTCCTGGCGGCGCGCAAGCCCGAGGTCGAGGACGTCGATGCAACCTTCTACGTCTTCCTGTTCCAGCGCGAACCCCGTCGATTTTCGACCCGGCCCGACCTGCAGGTGGAGTTTACGGTGGCGGTCGGCGGCGCCCTCGAAGCCGAGCAAGCCGCCGAGCTGTTCCGCATGGAAGGCGATTTCAACGGCGATGGATGGAAGGATTTCCTCTCGCACGAGAACAAGGGGGAATGGAAGGTCCAAGCCACGCGACGGACGGAACGGAGCGGGAAACTCATGCTTGAACGGGCCCCCCTGTGGCGAATGCCCGCCGAGCTCCCCCGTCACGTGAGGATCGCCGACCTCGACGGCGACGGCCGCTCCGAAGCGATCCTGGCCTTCAACGATCGGATCGAAATCCTATGGACGCCTTGACCGCCTCGCGACGGTTCCGTCGAGCCTTTCTGGCCGCCCTCGTGGGGGTCGTTTTCACCGGCTTTGCCCTTGCCGACGCCTCGCTCCGGTTCGAGGCTTCGAGCCTTGAAATCCCGGCCCGCCGGAGCGGCCTCCTCTGGCGACGGTTCGATTCCGACGCGCTTGTGGACCTCCTCATTGGCGGCGACGGCGCCTTTAGGCTCTACCTTCAGCGCCCCGGCGCCGGCTTCGCCGAGATCGTTCCGATTGTCGATCTCCCGGCCTCCGGGGGGCTCTTCGACGCCGCCGATCTGGACGGGGACGGCGCGCTCGAACTCGTCCTCATGCACGCGGGCGGGGTGGACGCCTACGCGTGGAACTCCGCCGGCCGTCAGATGGAGCGGCGGAGTCCGCCGCTGCTTCAGCGAGCCGGCGGCCTGGCCTTTCCGCATTGGCTCGCCTCGGACTTCATCTTCGATTTCGACGGCGACGGCGATGAAGACCTCCTCTACCTGGCCGACGGCAAGACCCAGCTCTACTTCCGCCAGGGCGACGCGTTCACGCCGATCCCGCCCATCCTCAGCCGGCCCGCGCGCATGCGAATAGACATCCCGGACCGGAGGCTGGATGAGCATCTCCGGGCCGAACTCGCCTTGCCGCGGCCGGAGTTCGTCGACTTGAACGCTGACGGGGCGCTCGATCTCAGGGTTCAGCAACGGGACCGGGTCGATTTCTTCGTCCAGACTCCCGGCGGCGGTATCCCCGAACGCCCTTCCTATGGCGTGGATCTGGGCCGGTTCCGGGAAGCGTCGGGCGGACCCAGGCCCGGCAGTCTCGGCGGGCCGGGATTCCAGTTCCTTCCCCGCGATATCGACGGCGACGGGCGCGAGGACTACGTGATCGCCTCCGGCAATCGCCTGTGGGTCTTCCGCGCGGGGCCGGGGGGGGTGGATTTCAGCCGCCCGAACCAGATGCTCAAGGTCTCAACGACCTCGATGAGCGTGGCCCTTCTCCCGCTTCGGGACCCGGAACGGCCGGACCTGGTCATCTTCAAGTACGAAATGCCCAGCCTTGGGCGCATCATCGCCGGCCTGGCGATCGGCCTGAGATTTGAACTGGAGGCCCTCGCCTACCGCAACGATCCGCCGGGCGCTTTTTCCCGCGTCCCGGATAAGCGCTCGCTGATGGTCTTCAAGGTTCCTCCCCTGCTCAAGCTGATGGCGGAACTGGAAGACATTCGCCGCCAGTTGCGCGACCTGGGACAACAAACCCAGCGAACGGCGCAAGGGGATTTGACCGGCGACGGCAGGGCGGACTTTGTGCGTCTGAGCGGCTCGACGTTGGAAATCTTCACCGCCCGCGAGGCCCTCGGCGCCTCGGCGTCAGCCGCCAATCTGGAGGGGGAATTCCTCCGAAAGGCCTTATTCGCCGAGAAGCGCCGCGAGGTGACCTTTCAGACTATCCTCGCCTTCGCCACCGACCTGGCCACTTCGCTTCAGGAGGCGGCGATCGCCGGGCAGGCCCCCTCCGCGCGGCTCTCCGTCGATCCCCCGCCCGGTCCCGTCGAGTCGCTTTCCTGCCGCGA
The DNA here is from genome assembly GCA_964463045.1 of uncultured Candidatus Sumerlaeota bacterium. Lineage (GTDB taxonomy): Bacteria > Sumerlaeota > Sumerlaeia > MVZB01 > JAJFLK01 > CAYXAU01. The sequence continues at coordinate 483,955 of CAYXAU010000001.1, forward strand.
TCTCAACGGCGACGGACGGGAGGACGTCGTTCTGATGCTGGAGCCCGATCCCCCCGCCCCCGGCGGCGATCCCGAAGAACCGCCTCAGCTCCTCCGCTTCTGGATCTCCGTCCCTCCCGGCGTCTAGGGAAGGGCCAACAACCGAAGCGCCATGATGACGAGGACGATGACCAGCACCGCCCGGATCGCGCGCTCGCCCCGCCGGACCGCCACGATGGCCGACGTCCAGGCCCCCAGAGCGTTGCCGGCCGCCAGCACGAGGCTAGGACCCCACCGGACGTTGCCTGAGGCGATGAAAATCAGAAGCGTCGGCAGCGTGAAGACCAGCACGATGAAAACCTTGTGCATGTTCACCCGGATCAGATCCAGCCCGTGAAGATGGCGCAGGGCGGCCATCAGCAGAAAGCCCACGCCGACCTGAAGGAACCCCCCGTAAAACCCGATCCCCACGAGCGAAAGATAAAGGGCCCAGCGACGGCGCGCCGCTGGCGGTCCGGCGGCCCCGGGCCTCGATCCGCGGGGCAGAAGCAGGGTGAGCGTGATGCCGATCAGCACGAGCGCCAGGAGGCGTTGAAAGAGCGCGTCGGCGATCGTAACGGCCGCCCAGCCCCCCGCGATCGCCCCGGGCAGCGTGAACATCGCGAGCTTCAGACTCGCCCCGAACTCATGGACGTTCTGGCGTCGGAAGGAGGCCACGCCGACCAGGCTCTGCACGAAAACGCCGACCCGGTTGGTCCCGTTGGCGAGCGCGCTATCGAAGCCCAGGAAGATCAGGGCAGGAAGCGTCAACGTCGATCCGCCGCCGGCCATCACGTTGATGAAGCCCGAGGCCAAACCCAGCAGGAATAGAAGGCCGAGAGCTGGGATCGAATCCATGGGGAGCCGAGCAGGGCCGCGACGGCCGCCCCGAAGAGCCGCGCGCGAGGCGAGAGCTTCGGCGCCGGCGGCGGGATTGTCCAGCCGATTTCGGCGGCGCGGCCCGTTCAGTCCGCGGCTTCGATAACGATCTCGTCGCCGTCGGCCACGTCCTTCAGAACGGTGGCGTCGTCCGTGATCCGCCCCACCAGATTAACGGCGCTGGCCGGCCGAATCTCTCCCGGGGCGCTGATCGGCGTCGGCCCGAAGAACAAGCAGATCGCCCGGCCCGTCGGCCAATAGCCGATGTCCCCCGGCCGAACCACTTCGGCGGCCCCCGCCTCCAGCTCGGCTTCGAGGCCGATATCGAAATAAACCTCATCCCCCCAGGTCTCGGCCCGGGCGCGAATCGGCAGGATGCCGGCGATCGCTTCGGCGCAGGCCGAGGTCGTCAATTGCGCCGTGAGCGAATGCCCGGCGGCTCGGATTCGCAGCTTGGTCTTCATCCCCGGCCCCTTGGGCCGGTGGTCGCGATGGCCGGGCCGGGGGGGCGGCCCCCATGGCGATGAGAAAGGGTCACTCGGCCTCCGAACAGAGCATGAAGCCCATCATCATTTCGTCGGTCGAGGCGGGTCCGAATCCAACCGTTTGCGCGGGGTCGAAGCCGCGGGCGGCGGCCAGCTCCGCCGTATTGTCATACCACGCCGTGTATTCGACGCGCGTCCCGGCCGGCAATCGCTTGAGTTCCCGATAGTAATAGACCGTCTGCCAACTGAAGTCGTATCGCGGCACATGCAGGAGAACTTCGCTCGTCCCGTCGGGATAAAAGGCTTCAAACCGGGCCGCCGTCCCCCGCAGATGCATGTGGGGCATGAGCGAGACGATGTCCATAGGTCGGCGGAACGTTCGCGCGACGGGGCCGATCTGAAACCGGCTCGCCCCCGGCGGAATCTCGATATTCATCGTCGTGAGCAGACCCGCTCCGGCGCTCAATTGCCGGGCCGGCGGCTTATCCGTCAGCCGGAATCCGATCTCCGATCGGTCCCAGAGCCCCGTCCCCGGCCCGGGCTCTTTGTGGTAATGAATATCGAACGTGACGCGCGTCCCCTTCCTCAGAAGAAGGCCGAACCCCTCCGGATAGCGATTGGCGTCGGTGCCGGAGGCCGTCCCGCCGATGTACTGGCCGGCGCCGACGGGCGCGATCTGCCCGAGTTCGGTCTTCGGGAATCCGGGCGGCGGCGGTAGTTTGCCGTCGGTGGGGGCCAGAAGGTGAGCGTTGAAGTGGTGAATGATCGGGCTATCGGGTTTGCATTGGAAAGCCGTGATCCAGCGATCCCCCGGCAATTGGTCTTCGGTCAGCTCCACGCTGAAGGCTGCGTACAGGTCGGCCACGTCGTCGGCCACGAAATAAGGCTCCGGCATGGCGATTACCAGATCGGGCTCGCCGATCAGCCAGCCGTCCGTCGATTGAAAGGTTCGGGGGGGCGGGGCGCCGGCGGGATCGCCCCGAGGGGCGCCCATTTCCACCCAGCGTTCGATCGTCCGGATTTCCTCCTCGGTCAGCGAGCGCTCATTGGCGAAAACGCCCCGGAAACTTGGATCGGCGTCCCACGGAGGCATCTCCCTCGCTCGCACCTGCCCCACGATCGCCTTGGCCCACGGGCGGACCTCCTCATAGCTGGTCAAGGCCATCGGCGCGATCATGCCGCCAAAGTTGGCCCCGGCGGCGCGGTGACACTCCTGGCAATTGGCCTGGAGGATGGGCAGCACGTCCTGGAAGAACGTGGGAGCCGCCCCCTCGCGGCCCGGCTCCGCCGCGGCCGTTACGACCCCAGCCCAGACCAGGCCGACCCAAAAACCGTTCTTTGGAGTCATGTAAGCCTCCCGCGGAACTTCATCGGCAGGACCTCAGCGTCATCGCCTTCGAAAAAGCCGGCTGGAGGCCATCTCCAAGCTCGATCATCGCCGGATTGTCCGCAAGAGTTATTTCGGCGGTCTGCGGCCGTCCTCAGCCGGTGGGCTTGATTCGGGGGTGGACTCAGCCGGGGCGGTCGGGCCCGGGCCCATCAGACGGAATTGAGCGCTGCGCCGCAAATCGGCGAGCCACTCCTCGACGATTGTAAACTGTTTCAGTGCGAGATACTGCCGCTCGAACGACCGGCGCTCGTCTCGGAAATCTTCGACGGTCGGGGCTTCGATCTTCTCCACCTGCCAGATGGCGTGGCCGATGATCGCCTCCTCGCCGAACCCGTAGGGGGACATCCCCGTCGAACCTTCGGTGATCCGTGTCGTTTGTCGATCGAAACCGATGAAGGGCGCCCCCAGCACGTCAACCCGATCCAGGCGCGTGAAGGGTTGGGTCACGGCAGGCGTCGTCGGAGCGTCCTCGGAAACGATGTCGAAAGGCTCTCCGGTCTGAAGCCGGGCGAAGGCCCGCTCGGCGGCTTCGCTCGCTCTGGCCTCGGCGCTCTCGCGGACGACCGCCGCCCGGACCGGTTCCCGGACCTCCTCCAGCTCCGGCAGATACGAATCGGTCTCCTGAACGACCTCCAGGACGCTGACGGCGTCTTCGAGCGGGATCAGCTCGCTCATGCGCCGGGGTTTGAGACGCCGGATGTAACTCGCGTGCCGGGCAAGCTGGCCGACTTCGGGGATGAGCGTGGCGCTCGTGAGGACGAGCGTCGTCAGGCCGTCCTCCAGACCCACCGCCTGAGCCCAATCCCGCACGGCGCTGAACCGACCCGCCGCCTCGCGCAGCCGCTCGACCTCAGCCCGGTAGCGCTCTTCGACCTTCTCGTCCTTGTAAGCCTGTTCGACTTCGGCCCGAATTTCCTCCAGCGGCGGGAGCCGGGCCTCCCGATACCCCAGCCGGTGGATCAAATGCAACCCCTGAGGGCTCAAGACGGGCGTTGAAATTTGGTCGTCGACGAGGGCGAACGCGCGATCGAGGAACTCCGGCCCGTGAACCGTCCGCGCCGAATCATCCCGGTCCAGCCACCAGTCCGGCCGATGGAACAATCGCGCGCTCGCCTCCCGCTGCCGGAGCTGACTGACGACGATCCCCCAAGGCTGAGGATTGCCCATCGCCTCCGTGAAGAACAGGTCCAGCAGCCGTTCGGCGGCCGTCGTCGGTTGATCGGCGCTCACGGGAGCGAAAACGTCCTCAAGCTGGACGGCCTCCGCTTGGCGGAATCGGCTCGCGTTCTGCTCAAAGAACGCCCTGAGCTGATCGTCGTCCGGCGCGATGGCCTCCCGGACCTCCTCCCGGGTCAATTTGGCGTAGGCGTAGCGGCGCTTGGCCGGCACCCGATAGCGTTCGTGATGCGCTTCCAGATAGGCCTGGAGGCGCGCTTCATCGGGCTCGATTTCAGCCTCGAAATCCGCCACCGCGAAGGCCGTCACTCGCAGCGTGAACTTCTCCTTGACGAGCAGATACTCCAACCACAATTCATAGAGCGACGTCCGGGCGTCCTGCTGGAGCAGCCGCATCAGCCGGTCGGCGGTCAGATTGTCCTGGATCGCCGCCAGATACTGGTCCAGCGTCATGCCCCGTCGATTGAGTTCGTCCTGAAGCCGTTGGGGCGTCAGTCCCCGTTGCTCCCGCAACGATCTTTCGGCTTCCTCGCGCGAGACGACGATGCCCATCGCCGCGGCCCGCTCGCGCAGCAAATGACGGTCGACCGCCTCCTGGATCGCCTCCTGATCCGTGGCCAGCCAATCCAGCCCGCGGCCCTGTTGGGCCAGCAGGCTCGTCCACTGCGGATCCAGCATCGAAAGCTTGCGGTTGACGACGGCCTCGCGCGCGCTCAGCACCTCCGCCCGCCGCACCTGACGCCACCGCCGCCAAGGCAGAAAGCTCAGCAGGTCCTCGGATCGATAAGTGGCCAGGACCGGGTTCTCCAGGTCGGCGGCCCGGCCCGTGGGGTCCCATCCGTAGAAAAAAATGAACGAGATGATGATCAGGATGAAACCCGTGTAGCCCAGGGCCTTGATCACGGGATGAGAGCGGAGCGCGTGGAGTTGCATGACGGGAGAGGCCGCGGCCGGCGTAAACGCCGATCGTCTCAATCAGGAGCGCCGGATGTCAACCGAATCCGCTGAAAGTGTCGCTTGCCGACCTTCACCAGGTGAACCCCGGGGCCGAGTTCCGCCTCTTCGGACGCCGCCCGGGTTTGATTCACCGTCACGCCCCCCTGCCGGATCAGACGCCGCGCCTGCCCCTTGGACGCCGCCATCCCGGACCGAACCAGTACCTCCACGAGCGGCATGCTCGGACCGGAGGCGGGGATCACCGTCTCCTCGACGGCCTCGGGGACCTCGCGGCGCCGGTGGATCGTATCGAAGCGAGCTTCAGCGGCCCGGGCGGCTTCCTCCCCGTGATAACGCTCGACCAGCTCGCGGGCGATGCGCGCCTTCAGGTCCCTGGGATGAAGCTCTCCGGCGGCCACGGCGGCCAGCGACGGCTCGACCTCTCCGGGCCGGTAGCCGAGGGCCAACAGCAGATAATCCCGCATCATCGAGTCGGGGATGCTCATGGCCTTGCCGTAGATTTCAGCCGGCGGCTCCGTCAACCCGATGGCGTTGCCGAGCGACTTGCTCATCTTCTGAACGCCGTCCAGGCCGACGAGCAAGGGCGTCGTCATGATGCACTGGCCGCGCAGCCCGGCCTCGGCCATGAGATCACGCCCCACGAGAAGGTTGAACTTCTGATCCGTGCCGCCGAGCTCGACGTCGGCGCGGACCATGATGGAGTCGTAGCCCTGGACGAGCGGATAGAGAAACTCGTGAATATGGATCGGCCTTCCCGAGCGGAACCGCTGAGCGAAATCCTCCCGTTCCAACATGCGGGCGACGGTGTACTTGGAGGCGAGCGAGATGACCTCGTTCATCTTCATCGGCTCCAGCCACTCGGAGTTCCGGAGAACCTCCGTCCGCGAACGGTCCAGAATCAGAAAGATCTGGTCCAGATAGGTCTGCGCGTTGGCGCGGGTCTCTTCCAGACTGAGCGCCCGGCGCGTCTCCGATTTCCCCGTCGGATCGCCGATCCGGGCCGTGAAATCCCCGACAATGACGACGACCTGGTGGCCGAAACTCTGGAATTGGACCAGCTTGTTGATGACGACCGTGTGCCCGACGTGCAGGTCCGGAGCCGAGGGGTCGAGCCCGAGCTTGACGCGCAGGGGCCGCCCCTGCCGCCGCGCCTCGATCAGGCGCTCCAGAAACTCGGCCTCCGGTAGAAGATCGACCACCCCTGAGGTGAGCGTCTCCCATTCGGCCTGAAGAGCCTCGGGGGGACTCGCGCCGGGTCGATCGGGTTGAGAAGCCATCGGAATCTCCGTCCGCGGAGCGTTCATCCCCGAGCGCTCAGCCCAGCCACGCGCACGGGGACGCCCCCAGGGAGGATTCCGTTTCCGCAGCCCGCCGCTGGGCCCAGCCAACCTGGGACTTCATCCTGGGAAGCCCCTATTGGGGCCGGTCGCCTGATCCGGGTTCGGTTTTCTCGCCGCCGGGCGGGGCGGCTCCGGCTTCGCCCGCGGGCGCCAGGCGCAGCGTCACGATCAGCACCGGCTCGATCGGGGCCGGCTGATCCCCGATCCGTGGTTCAGGGCGCGTCGGGACTTTCTCGATCCTATCGACGACGTCGGTTCCCTCGACGACCCGGCCGAAAACGGCGTACTTGAGGCTGTCCAGCCGGGGGTTATCCACGGTGTTGATGAAGAACTGATTGGTGGCGCTGTCGAGCTCCGGTGTCCGCGCCATCGCGATGGCGTATTTGTCGTTCTTGAGTCCGTTGCCCGATTCGTTCTTGATCGGCGCGCGCGTCTCGACCAGCTTATAGCCCGGCAGATAACCTCCCCCCTGAATCATGAACCCCGGGATCACGCGGTGGAAGAGCGTGTTGTCGTATTTACCCTCCCGGACGTAACCGAGAAAGTTCTCCACCGTGATCGGCGCCCGCGTCGCGTCCAGCTCGATGACGATCTTCCCCAGGCTCGTCTCCATCACAACCCGCGGCATCGGGGCCTCCTGCGCTGATGCCCCTCCGTGAGCCGCCGCAAAACCTCCGGCCCACGCTCCGGCCAACGCAGCCCATCGTCGAAGGGCTATACTCATGGACTTCTACCTCCGGGGAGGTTGACGGAGCCGACGGCGGCCTCCGCCCTCATCACGCGCCGCGGCGTGAAGAAAGCATTATGCCCGCCCGGCAGGCTGCGTTCAATTGCGGACGAGGACGCTTTACCGGCGAGGGGGGGCAACGGCCGCCGCCCCGGCCGCGTCGGTTTGCCGCAGAAGCGTCTGGTAATACCGGGACATCCATTGGGCCGTGGAGAACCGAGGGAAAAGGGAAAGCCGGTCCACCGGCCGGATGCCGATGCCCGCCAAGCGCTCCTTGACCGCCTTGAAGGCGGCCAGGACCCCTTCATCCGCCGCGGCATCGCCCTTGAGATCAAAATCGCCGAGGTCATCGGCCCCGGCGGCGACGAATTCCACCACGTGCTCCGGAAACCGACTGGCGGGGATCTGCACCGCCACCGAGGCCGGCAGGAGCTGACGCGCCTCGGCCACCGTCGGTAGAATTTCCTCGACCGCCGCGGGCGGGCAATTGGCCATCGGGGTCCGAGGGTAGGGCTCAAAGGGATGGATCGTCACCGATTGAATGTGTCCATAGCGTTCGGCCAGCCGAGCCAATGTCTCCAGGGCCCGCAGGCGAGAGTCCGCTTGTTCGCCGATCCCGACCATGAGCCCGCTGTTGACCGGAATGCCCAGCCGGCCCGCCGAGATCAGGGCCGTCAACCGATGCTTGGCCCACTTGCCGCGGCTCAGCCCATGGGCCGTCCCGTACTGAAGTTTCTCATCCATCGAGTCCAGGTAAAGACGTAGCGTGAAAACCCGTTCCCGGAGCTGCTGCATCTGCACGAAGGAGAGGGCTCCCAGGTCAAGCTCGGGGAACAGCGGCGGCGAGGCCCCATTGCGGGTCACCTCCCCCAGAACGCTCCTCAAATACTCCGAATAGCTCCGGAACCCATAGAACCGACAGGTCTCGAAAACTTCCGGGTGGTTCTCAACCCCTTCGCCGCCGGTGATCCTGACTTGGCGCAGTCCCAGAGAACGGGCCATCCCCAGGAGCTGCTGGAGCCGGGCTCGGGAGGGCAGGGGGGGGCTGGGGCTGACGGGGTAAGGACAATAGCCGCAAGCCCAGGCGCACCGCCGCGTCAGGACCACGGGAAACGTCCAGGAGAAGGTGAGTTCCCGTCCGGGGGGATGGCCGTTGCGCGAGCCGTTCGTCTGATTCATGGGGCGACGGGAAGCAGGGCCGATCCTGCGAACCCCGGGTTCATTCGGCGCGTCCCTTGAGGCGGCCCCGCTTGAGCTGGCGGCCCGCTCGGGCCGGGGCTTGGACCCAATGGTTCGGATGGAGTATAGACGCCTTGGCCGGAACCGTCACAGAAAACTGATAAAATTTTGTGCGCCCCGAGTTAACCACGTATCACTTCGCCATCGGATTTGCACATTTTATGTGCGTCATTATTTTGACGGATGCTTCAGACCCAATTCGGCTCACGACCCATCCGCCTTCGTCAATCGACGCAGAAATTCGTCTTCGTCGATGATCTCAATCCCTAATTCGCGGGCTTTATCGAGTTTCGACCCCGCCCCGGGCCCCGCGATCACCAGGTCCGTCTGACGGCTCACGCTTGAGGTCGCCTTTCCCCCCAGGGCCTGGATTCGTCGCTCGGCCTCGGCGCGTTCCATGGTGTCGAGCTTTCCCGTCAGCACGCACGTCAGCCCCGCGAACGGGGAGCCTGCCGCCGCCTTCGGCGGGGCTTCTTCGGGCAGACGACGCTCGTTGAGGCCCGCGCGGGCCAGCCGGTCCAGCACCCGGCGGTTGTCCTCGTTCTCGAAGAACTCGACGATGCTCTCGGCCATGACGGCCCCGATCCCCTCGATCGTCTCCAGGCGCTCGCGAGGAGACTGGGCGAGCGCTTTGAGCGTCTCGAACTCCCGAACGAGAAGCCGGGCGGCGGTTTCCCCCACGTGGCGAATCCCCAGCCCGAAGACGAGGGCCGCCAGCGGCCGCCGCCGGCTGGCCTCGATTTCCCGCAGCAGATTACCCGCCGACTTCTCCGCCATTCGTTCCAGGGAGGTCAGCCGCTCCACCGAGAGGTCATACAGATCGGCGTAATCCCGAACGAGCCCTTTATCGACCAGTTGATCGACCAGCTTGTCGCCCAGACCCTGGATGTTCATCGCGTCGCGGCGGGCGAAATGCCGAATCCGCTCCTTCACCTGCGCCGGGCAGGCCGCGTTCACGCATCGGTGGATCGCCTCTCCCTCCGGCCGGACCAACGGCGAGGAGCAGACCGGGCATCGGGTCGGGAACCTGAAAACCCGCTCCCGCCCCGTCCTGAGGCCCGTCAGCGATCGGACGACCTTCGGGATGACCTCTCCCCCTTTCTCGATCACGACGCGATCCCCGATGCGGATGTCCTTACGTTCCAACTCGTCGGCGTTGTGGAGCGTGGCGCGGCTGATGCGGCTCCCGGCCAGGAAAACCGGCGTCAATCGAGCCACCGGCGTCACCGCCCCCGTCCGGCCCACCTGAAGCTGGATGTCCTCAAGCGTGGTCTCGGCCTGTTCGGCCGAGAACTTATAAGCGATCATCCACCGAGGATGGTGCGACGTGGAGCCGAGCCGCTCGCGCAGGTCCATCCGGTCCACCTTGATGACCAACCCATCGGTGTCATACGGAAGGCGGGCGCGTTTGCTTTCCCAGGCCTCAAGATGAGCAATGACGGCCTCGATCCCGTCGAAGCGCCACCGATCCCGATTCGTCGGGAGCCCGAGTTCGTCCAGATAGCCCAGCAGTTCCATATGGGTCGGGGGCAACGGCGCGTCGCACGGCCCCGTCGCATAGAAGATCACGTCGAGCGGCCGCTCCGCCACCAGGGCCGGATCGAGCAGCTTGAGCGTCCCCGCCGTCAGGTTCCGGGGGTTGGCGAATCGCGGCTCGTCGCGGGCCTCGCGCTCGGCGTTGAGTCGCTCAAAATCCGCCCGCCGGATGAACACCTCGCCTCGGATTTCGAACCGCCCGTGCGGAGCAGCGCCGCGCTTCGGCCGCAGCCGATCGGGCAAGCGCCGGATCGTGAGGGCGTTCGCCGTCACGACGTCCCCCCGGAAACCGTCGCCTCGGGTGGCCGCGTAATCCACCTGGCCGTCGCGGTAAACGACGCTCAAGGCCACGCCGTCGATCTTCGTTTCGGCCGCGTAGTCGATCGGGGACGTATCCTTGAGCATCCGCTTGAGCCGGGCGTCGAACTCCAGCACTTCCTCCGGGGCGTAAGTGTTCTCGATCGATAGCATCGGGGCCGCGTGCTCGATCGACGGAAACCCTTCGGCCCGATCGGCCCCGACGCGCTGCGTGGGCGAGACCGGCGAGGCCAGGGCCTGAAACCGCGCTTCGAGTTGCCGCAGCTCGGCAACCAGCAGATCGTACTCGCGGTCGGAGATCTCAGGCGCCGCCAGCTCATAATAGAGCCGGTCGTGACGGGCGATCTCGCGGCGAAGCTCTTCGACCCGCGGGCGGACGTCTTCGGGCGCTTGTCCCTCGGCGCGTCGTCTTCGGCTGTCGGCTTTCCCCACGCGGCTGGGCTCCGTCTCTCAGACGATCCCTGACGCTCTACCGGCGCGGCCTTCGAGCATATCACGCCGCCCTCGAGCCGACGCCAGCCGTTTGCACGGGGCGGCCCCACCCGATCCGGCTCCTAAGGCGCTCGGCCCACTCCCAGCGATTGCAGGTAAACGATCAGCGCCAGGCCGTCGCGGTTGGGCGCGATCCGACCCCCCGAGGCGTCAAAAAGCCACGGATAGGCCGGCATGATCGACGTGGGGGAGACCACGCGCGGCGCATAGAGGTGCGCCGCATGCCAATCGTTCGACCGCCGGTGAGCTTCGTGCGCCAGATCGGGCCCCACGCGCCGCGATCCCACGACGGCGGTCCTTATCGGCGGGCCGGCTGACGGCGAGGCCGGCGAGCCCCACCGGTCGACGTCGCGCGTCCCCGGCCGAACGTATTGCGTGTGGCAGCCGTGGCAGCCCTCGGCGGCGTAGAGGGCTCGGCCGCGCTCGCGCGCGGCGACGAAGGATTCCCAACTTGGCTCCCCCCACGCCCGGCGAAAGGCTTCGGGATAATCCCGCTCGGCGAGATGGTAGAATTCGGCCGGAACCCCATGGCCCCCGTCGGCGCTCCCTGAAGCGTCGGCCACGCCCGGCCGACCGACGCCCCCCGGGGCAAGCGCCAGACCTCCCCACCCGCACGCGTAAAGCAAGGCCCCGGCCAACATGCTCGGCAGAAAGCCGACGTGGAAGCTCGTCGAGGGCCCGCGATCGGGGGGCCGCTCGACCGCGACGGGCTGGGGAGCCCCGCTCCACAGCAGGGCGACTTTACCGACGAGCAGCGCCAGGGCCAACGCCATGAGCGCGCCGGCCGCCAGACGCACCCTCCAATAAGGTTTCGAAGCCAGGAGCAGCTCTTCCCAGGGGGCGAGCGATTGATGGAGGCTCGCCTGAATCCGGCCGGCGAAGGCGAGCGAAAGGACCATCAGCCCCACGGCGAAGATCGTCAGCGTCAGGTGCCCATCGGCGAGCCATCGGACCCACGGGCGACGCGCCCCGTTAACTCCGGTCTCGAACGTTTCGGTGAGACCGAAGCCGACGGCAAGAACGCCGCCCGCCAGCACAAGGTGATGGTGCCCCACCCAGGCGTCCGTAAATTGAAGGGCTTGGTTCGAGGCCGGGGCCCAGAGCGCCAGGCGTTCGATCAGGCTCAGACCCAGAGCGGCCGCGCCGGCCCACAACCAGGGCCGCGCCCGACGCCAAGCCTCGTCTGCTACGGGCCTCGCGCCGCGGTCCCTCTCGCCGAACAAGACGCGGCAGAAGGACGCCAGCAGCCCGCCCACGAGGAGCGCGTACGCCGGAGGGGCGAACCTCAGCGCCCACTCAATTGGGGGATCGGCGGCGACGATCGACCAGCCGACACCTCCCGCCGCGGGGGAAATGAGCAGCATCCCCGCCCCGGCGAGGGCGACTCCCCAGCCCCAGCCGTTCGGCCGCCTGCCGCCGAGGCCCGCCGCCAGGAGCCCCAGACTCCAGGGCAGAAAGAAAGCGTCGATCACCTGCGATCGGTAAAGCCCGGCCAACGCCGGAGGAGGGGCAGGGCTCAACGTCAGGCGAAAAACCGAGGGAGCCGCCAGCGCGACCCATCCGCCGCCCGCGCTCAGACCGATGAGCATGGCCGGGGCTCGATCCACGCGACCCGGCATCGGCCATGCGGCCCAACCGAAGGATAAAAACGCGCCGCCGAGACTGACCGCAATCGCCTCGATCCACGGGGAAGGGATCTCACGCCACGGTTCGGCGACGCCGCGGCCATAGAGGAGAGCCAGAACGCCCGCCATCAGAGAGGCTTGAAGCGCACCGAAGGCAAGAACGGCGGCTCTTCTCCCCCGTTGGCTTCGGAGGGGAAGAAAGCCGTGGCTCGCCGCCAACAACAGATTGGGGAGAACCCCGTAAAGCATGGCGGCGACGTGGGCGCCGCGCAGGCGGCCAAAACTGTGAACCGGGCTGGGCGTGAGGAGGGACTCGCTGACCGGCCCGGCGAACTGGAGGGCCACGGTCAGGCCGGCGAAAAGGCCCACGCCGAGCCAGACGACCGCCGCGCAAAAATGGAGCCGAGACAGCAAAGCCGAAGCGGGATTCGGATCCGGGGCGCGGGCGGCCGTCCCCCGCCGCGCAGGGCTCCCCTCGCCCGTCATCATTCCTCGAAGACCTCGGCGGGGGGCTCGGCGGGGCTCAGGGCCGGCCGGTCAAGTGCCGGTCGCGGCCGATAGATCGCGGCGTCGAGGAGAAGCGGTCTGGCTCCCGCCAACGAGGCCAGGTAATGCGCGAGACCCCAGAGATGCTCAGGCGGCAGCGTCCCCGCCCAGCTCGGCATGTTGGTCGTCCCGATGCCGGCGCTGATGACACGAAAGAAATCCTCCGCTGCATCCCCCGTCTTGGTCCTGTCTCGCCGAAAATCCGGCGGCAGGACATACGTCCCGTCGGGGCTTTCCTGAAGCACGGGCAGAAAGGCATCGGGCCGGAGACGCGGGGCCAGAACCCCCTCCGCTCCGGCCAGGCGATCGATCGCTTCTTGAGAGAGATAGGACGGATGACACGTCATGCACGTGGCGTCGAGATGATAGATTCTCTCCCCCAGGGCAATCCCCGCCGGGGGGTTCTCGGCCCACGGGTCCTCGCTCGGAGCGATGGGCTCCTCCTGAGGCTCTTCCCATCGCGGAGAAAGGGTCTTCAGATAGGCGACCAGCGCGCCAACCTCCTCGGCCCTCAGGAGCGCGAAGCCGGGCATGGCGGTCCCCCGGAGGCCGCGCTCGATCACGCGCGCGAGATCTTCATCTGTCGGCAGGCCGGGAACGGCCCTCGATGAAAACTTGAATTCAGCCTCGACCAGATTGCGCGGCGGCGGCCTCAGCATCTCGCCGGCGAGGGAGTCCCCTTCGCCCGTCGCGCCGTGGCACCCGGCGCAGTGCCGGGCATAGAGATTCGCGCCGGGACGCGAGAGCGCTTCCGCCCCGTCGCCGGCGTCCGGCGGGATGGCCGAATTTGTCCCGACTACCGATCGGGACACTCTCGCCGGCGGGGCTTCGAGCGGACCTCGCCGCAGGCTCAACGCGATGAGGGTGAGAACGCAATAAAGGGAGGCGAAGATGACCCAACCGAGGCGCATCGAACCCCAAGCCTCGCGATCGAATCCGATGCGCCGTCCGATGTCAAAAGATTCCCGAAAACCGACGGACGCGGCCCGCCGAGCGACGAGCTGCCCTGAGGAAACCCGCTCTCAGGCGGAGCCCGCCCGCGCGGGAGTCCAGATTTATCAGGGAACGCCGATCTTCACCGGTCCGCCGATGGCTCGGATCACCATCTTCTTGGTGATCCTGGGCTTGGCGCTGGTGTTAGGCTGCGTGGAGGCTCCTTTGATTTTGATCGTGCCGTTTACGGGCACGCCGGTGATGGATTCGGCGATCGTATTGAACGGAAGCTCGAAGGTTCCGAGTTCGAGCCCGGTGTAAGCGAAATCGGTCCAGATGGTCGAACTGCCGGAAAGGTCCGTCACGCGAAGAGTGTGCATTCCCGGCCCCTGACCCAGCGCCAGCGGAACCGACCGAAGCCGATGATCGACCGTCGGCAGGAAGTTCGGGGCGCATGTCTGAAGTTCGAGCGCGCCGGAGTTGAAGTTCCATGGGGTCCCATTGCTGCTCGCGTCGCGCAAGCGCGATCCTACGCCGTACTCCGGGCCGTCGAGCACGCGGACGTCCATCGGATTGGCCGTGTTGACGAACGTGAATTTGGGATGGACGTAGAATTCGGACGTAAAGGTGCCCCCGGCGCCGCTCGTGCGGTCGATCCTCATCTCGCCCGTCGAAGGCAGCTCCGTCGAAAGCTCGACGAAGACGTCAAAGAACGATTCCATCGGGAAGATCTGGATCGGGGCGACGCTCTGGAGCGACAACTCCACGAGCTCGATCGGAATCGTGTCCGTCGAGCCGTTGGAGGGAACGTTCGCCGAACGAAGGCGCTGGACGATCGTATCGGTCTGCCCGATCGGGCCGGGGCAGAAAGGCGAGCTTAAGAGGGGCTCGCCCATGAATTGAACGGTCCCCACGAAGGGCTCTGACCCCGGGGCAAAGAAATCGGCGGGAATCGGAGGAAAGCCGTCGCCGAACTGCCAGGACGTCGGCGTGATCGTCTTGAAGAGATCGGCGCCGGGGGGAATGTTCCCGGCGACGGGGAATCCTTCGGAACAGGCCACGCTGACACTCTGGTGGAATTCATCGCCGAGGAAATCCCACGATCGCCTTACTCCGGAATAACCGGGGATGAAGTTCTCCATGCAGGGGAGACACGTCAGATTGTGGGCCTCCCGCCGCCACGGCACGTTCTGGGATTGTATCCAGTCGGTGCGGAGCGTCTGAAAGACGTTCATGGGGTTGGAAACTTCGGTGAACGTCAGAACGGTCGTCACCGGGAGCGTGGAATCGAATGTCCCGCCGAGATAATGTTCCCGGCGAATCGTCATCGAGCCGGGCGCCTGGGATTGAAACGCCTCGATCTTCACGTCAAAAAGGGTGAAGTCGGGGCCGCCGTTATACGTGACCGAAATCGGCGAAACGCTGACCAGGTTGAGGGAAACGAGCTCGATCGGAATAACGTCCTGGCTTCCGACGTGGGGAAGGCCGGACGGCTCCTTCCGGCGCACGACCGTGTCGGAAAGGCTCCCCCCACAGACGTCCGGATTGAGCGGCTGGCCGGCCAACTGGATCGCGCCCGTAAACGGGTCCGAACCCGGGCCGAAAAAGTCGGCTGGGAGAGGATTGGACGGCGAGATCGTCCAAATCGACGAGAGGGTTTGCATGAGCAACTTGCCGTCGCGGATGACCATCGGGTCCGTCGGATCCGTCGGATCGGTCAAGAGGGCTTGCTCTCTCTGGTTGGAAAGGCCGTCCCCATCCGGGTCGCCGGAGGGGCCGTTGTTCCCCCCATTGTCCTCCGTGGACAGGTCGTAAATCTCTTCCCAGGCATCCCAAAGTCCGTCGCCGTCGGCGTCCGGGCTCGGGTCCGGATTCGGATGATCCCCGAACATGAGCAACGGCTGAGAGCCGCTCGCGACAACGCCCCATCGGCCGAACCCGTCCGTGTCGGCCGAGTTCGGCGGACCGGCCCCCCCCGGCAGCCCGGTGGCGCAATCGACGACTTGAGCCTCGTAGTAGAGGTAAACGTGTCCGCCGAGGTAGGCGCCTTGGGTTTGAAAAGGGTAGCACCACTTGCCCCCGGGGGGGATGACGACCGGGGGCTCGCCGAAGGGGTTCTTGATCGGGTCGACGCCGAGAGTGAGGATCGCGTCCGGCGCCTCGTAAAAGGTCATAGAGGCCAGGAGTTTAAGCACGTTCACGCGCAGGCAGAAGTTCGGGTCGTCATTCTCGATGCACACAAGATGAACGTTGGGCCCCTCTCCCCCGCCGTCGCCTTCCTGAGCCCCCCGACCCCCTCCCCCGGGGTCGGTTAGATTGCCGCCGTCGCCGCCGATGAACGGACGCCCCACGCGCCAGCCGCCGCGAGGGGGTGGCGAGTTCTGTCCGATCGGGGCGCCGTCCCGAGTCCACGTGATATCGGTAATCTTGAGCACGTTCTTCTCATTCATGCACAGGAGCACGTCCACGGTGACCGTCCCTCCGTCGGCCACGCTGCCGCCGCTCATGTCCACCTGGGCGCCGTGATACGGGGGGCCCTGGCCGGGCGGAACATCATCATTGTTGGAGGAATCCAGCGAGACGCCGACGTCCGAAAAAATGCCATTCGAAGCCGAGGCGCCGGTGACGACGACGGCCGGCCGGTCGTTCTGATACATGTAGAAGTGAAGATCGTTGGCCGACTGCCCCTGGCCGTTGTTGTTGGTGAGTCTGACGCGCGCGCGGACCGGGACGCCGACCTCACAGGTCGAGTCGCCGTCGCCGCCGGCCCCGCCGCCGGCCATGGCCGGGCGGTTCATCGAGGCTGGGAACGCCCAAGCCGCGAACAGGAGCGCCAACCCGGCGATCGGCCTTCGCGCGGTTCGCCGCTGCATCGACATGGACTATCCTCCATTCGGCGGGCAAGAAGCGATCCCCGCCGCCCCATGAAATCGTTCCGAGACTGAGGAGAGCAGGATCAGCGTTGGGATCACGGGCCACCTCCGCGCCCCCGACCCCCCCGCGGGGGGCGCGACACCGACCCGACCTGATCGCGCCAAGGCTACCTGATGGATGGTCTAACCGATAGCCTTGGAAGGAGCAAGAGAGAAGATTGTCAAAGGAAGCCCCCCGCCGGGGGGAACTCAGGCGGGAGGGTCGTCCTCCGGCGGCCGCAGGGGTAGCGTGAAATAGAAATTGGAGCCGCCCGTCGGCGGCGAATCCATCCCCACGCTCCCCCCATGCATCTGAACAAAGGTTCGGACGATCGCCAGGCCCAGCCCGGGGCCTCGGCGTTCAAATTCGTACTCGCCCGACGAGTGATGCTCAGGATTCAACCCGGCGAAGAACTCTTCGAAGAGGTGAGGTTTCTCGGCTTCGGAGACGCCGATGCCGCTGTCGGTCACGCGGAACTCGATCGCCTCGGCGTCGCGGCGGCGCACGGCGACTTCGATCCGTCCGCCGTCGGGCGTGAACTTGATGGCGTTCATCATGAGGTTCGTCAGCGCGTCCCGGATCTGGGCCCGATCCATCATGAGGTCCGGCAGATCGGGTTCGATCCCCGTCAGGACCCGCTGGCCCCGAATCTCGACGAACGGATCGACGTCCTCCCGGACCTGCCGCACCAAGTCCGCCGCGCTGACCGGGCCCAGACGCGGACGACGGCCATAACGGCCGCGGCGGGTCACCTCAAGGGCCCTCAAGAACATCCTCCGCAACCGGCGGGCCGAGCGGAGGGCGGTCCGAAGGCGGCGCAGTTGATCCTTGGGCCAATCGGCGGCTTGACGTTCCAGCACCGAGAGCATTCCGCTCATCACCGTCATCGGCGTCATCAATTCGTGGGACGTGACGTCGAGGAACGCCGTCTTCATCAGATCGAGCTTGCGCAGGGCCTGGTGAGCCCGCTCCAGCCGGTCGTAGGCCGCCGAAAGCTCGCGCGTCCGTTCCTCCACTCGCCGCTCCAGCTCGGCGTTGACGTCCTGGAGCGCCTGCTGGGCGCGTTTGCGTTCGGTGATGTCGGTCGAAATGCCGCAGACGGCGTAAATTTCTCCCTGGGCGTTTTCGAGCGGGAACTTGAGCGAAATGTAGGTGTGCAGCCCGTCGTCTTGCGGGGCGATCTCCTCGAACTCCAGGGGGGCCCCGCAGGCCAGCACCTTGCGATCGTTGGCGCGGAAGGCTTCGGCCATGGCGGCCGGAAAGTAATCCAGGTCGGTCTTGCCAACGATCTCCTCGCGCGTCACGTGGAAGAGCCTCTCGTACCATCGATTGATGAGCAGGTACCTCCCCTCGCGGTCCTTGACGTAGATGACGGCTGTCGTGTTGTCGAGGATGGACTGAAGCTGTCGGCGGCTGGCCGCGAGCTCCTCGCGCGAACTCAGAAGCTCGCGCGTGCGCTCCTCGACGCGAGTCTCCAGGTCCCGCCGCGCCTCGGCCAGACGGTGCGTCATCCGATTGAACGCCTCGGCCAGCCGGCCGATCTCGTCGTTTCGCCTCAGACGAACGGGAGGGGCCAGGCCGCCGCCGGCGACAACGGCAGCCGAGCTTGAAAGCGCTACGAGGGGAGCCGCGAAGTTTCGCGCCAGGCGATAGGCCCAGAGCCAGCCGACCAGGGCCAAAGCGCCGTAAACGCCGATGAGAATGCGACGAAGGCGATAGATCGGGGCGTAGGCCTCCGCCACGTCGATTTCCACAACCAGCCCCCAACCCGTCCGCGCCAACGGCTCGTGCGCCGCCAGGGCCCGCCCCCGTCCGTCGCCGTCCACCTCCAAAAACCCCCGCCGGCCCCGGAGGGCCAACGCCATCGCCGGGTCGGCCTCGACCGAAAACGGCGGCTCGGGGGCCGGGCTGCCCGGCCAGAGCCGAATCTGGTCGCTCTCGGGTTCAGGCACGCCCAATCGCGCCGCCCCCGTCTCGCCCAGAGCGTCTCGGTCGAGCAGGGCGACGAACAGATCAGCCGCGTTTTCTTCGGCGACCAGAACCCCCAGGAACGCTCCATTCGGGCCGTGGATCGGCCCGCTGGCGCGCATCCGAGGGCCGCCGGCGGCGGTCGGCTCCGGCGGGAGGACGTAAAAGCTCTCCCGCCCCCGTAAAAAGGTCGGCTCCCCGGAGAAGTCCGCGCCGAGGCGCTCCTCGGCCGTGGCCGCGCAAACGACGCCGTCGGGATCAAGAATCCAAAGCTCCCGGAGGTGAGGGGTCGAAGCGCGGGCATCGGCGAGGATTCGGCCGGTTGAAGCCAGAAACTCCTCGTTCTCGATTCGGCCGTCAAGACGCGCCTCCAGCAGCTCCCGCAGTCGCGTCCGGCTTCCGATGAGGGCCAGGCGCTCCTGGCGCCGCTCCAGATTCTCGCCTAGGAGACGCCCGCGGGCGATCGCCGTCCCCATCAGGCGGGCTTCGATCTGGTCGAGCATGATCCGCCGAGCCAGCTCATAGGCTGCCCAACCGCCCGCTCCGGCTGTCGCCAGCACGACGAGAGTCACCAGAAGCGTCAGCTTTAAGACGATCGAGGGGGAGAAAGGCCCACCCGTGCGGCCCGCGGGGACCTGGGAATGTGTTGGCGTCGGCTCGCTCACGAGAGGCCAGGACGGGCGATGGGACCGTCAGTCGTACAGCTCCCAGAAGGCGGCGGCGTTGCGAAGGCAGGGCTCGTAGGTCCGAACCCGCACGTCGTCAATGCCCCAGCCAACCGAGCCTATGCTGATAT
Source organism: uncultured Candidatus Sumerlaeota bacterium (assembly GCA_964463045.1). Lineage (GTDB taxonomy): Bacteria > Sumerlaeota > Sumerlaeia > MVZB01 > JAJFLK01 > CAYXAU01. Next base: position 503,293 of record CAYXAU010000001.1, read on the forward strand.
CGCTCGCCAACCGAAAGGCGACCCGCACGGGGCCGGGGAAGGCGCTCAAATCCACGCGAACGAACCTCATGGGGGGCCCGAGCACGCCGGTCCAGGCGGGCTGCCCCGCGATCGGGTTGCTGAAGCCCGTGCGAATCGAGGCATTATAGCCCCCTTCCCGGATCCAGGGGCCCAGATCGACCCATGTCCCCCCGCCGTCCTTGGAAATTTCGAGGACCGCCCCGTCGAGATTCGTCTCCAGATCAAAGGCGTGCCAGAAGCTCAACTCCCCCCCGCCGGTGAGCGGGGGCGTGATGAGGCGGGCGTCGTTCGTCGTCGCCGGCCCGGGGGCGAAACTGTAGACGAACTGGCCGCTGTGAGCGTCCGAGCTTGCGCGAACGGCCCACTGATTGAAAGCGCCGACGACGAAAGTCGTCCATCCCGGCCGGGCGCCGTCCTCAAAATCGTCGAAAAACTCCTCTTCACCGAACGTCAAGGTCTTCACGGCGTGACAGCGGCCTCCGTCATCGTCCACGGCGACGTTGCCGGCTCGATCCACGGCCAGCAGCCGGAACCGATAGGTCGTGCATTCGCTCAGGTCGAACACGCGCAAGGCGTGGTTACGCCCCAACGGCCCCTCGGCAACCAGCGCTCCCGCCCCGCAGCTCCGCCCGCCTTGCAGCCGCCCCACAGCGGGCTCGTTCGTGACGAACCCGAGCGTGAGCTCGTGCGGCGTCAGGCCCCGAACGTGAACCTGGGAGATGACGGGAGGAACGCAATCCAAGAGCGCCGTCGAAGCCACGGTCGCCCCCGCCCCCTCGCCCGTGTCCTGGTCCTCGTAGATCACCGTGAGTTGATCGTTCGGGAATCCCTGAAGCGTCCCGTCGCCGGGGATCGCTCCGGCCCCACCAAGGGACGCCAGAATGATGGAACCCACGTAGACGTTGATCGCTTGGGGATCGTCGAGGGCGAGAGTTTCCACGTCGCCGGCGCCCGTTCTGAGCGTGACGCCGACCTGGCCGGGCGGGCCGTTTAAATCCCGGACGACCACCGTGGCCGGATCGCCGCAGGCATAGATCGCCCGGTCGAACGTGGCCGTCCCTTGGGGGCTGACGCACGCCTTGAGAGCATCCAAACGAACGTCGTCGATGAACCAGCCCTCCTCGCTCCGACAATTGTTGCAATCCCAACCGACGCGGAACCGGACCTGCACGGCCCCGCCGACGAACGGCGTCAGGTCAAACGCGGCCGGCTGAAAGACCCCGCCGGAGCCGTGGGTGTAAGCCTCGCGCCCCGCCAGAGGATTCGGCGGCGCCCCCGGGCTGCACGCGTCGAAGATGAGGGCCGGATAGCCCTCGACCGGCTCGATCGCCCGCCACGCCGTCTCGCCGGCGATCCGCGCTTCCACGACCCCCCCGTCCCGCCCTCGGAACGGATCGCCGCAGTCGTCGAACTGATAGAAGTGATTGAAGCGCAACAGAACGCGATCCCCTCCCGACGGGAGAACAATCGCCGGAGAGACGAGCGCCGTATCGCCCGAGCCCGACGCCGCCGGGCCGCTGTGCCACGCCCGTTCGCCGCTCGCCCGCCGGTCCGAGGCGAGCGTCCAGTTGTCTCGAACGGCGGGCGTCCCGCCCAGCCGCTCATGCGCCCACCCCTGATCCGGCCCCTCGAAATCGTCGGCGAAGATCGGCGCCAGTTCGAGCGTGGCGACCCGATAACAGGCCCCCTGATTATCCTCCAGGGCGACGTTGCCCGCCGCGTCCGCCGCCCGGACTCTGAAAAAGTAGCTCTCGCAGGCCTGGAGCCCTCCGACGGCGACCAGGTGCTGAACGGCGAAATCGCTCAAGCCGACGAAGGCGCTCTCCCCACAGGCGGCGCCGACCTCGACGGTCGCCTGCGTCGGCTCGTCAGTCTTGAAGGACACCGTGAAGCCATCGAACGAAACCTGCTCCAGCACCAGATCGGAGATGACGGGGGGCAAACAGTCGAGCGTCGCCTCCACCACGACGTCGCGGGAGGCGCCGGAGCCGTCGTCCGAATCCACGTAAACGGCTGCAATTTTGTCGCCCGTCTTCCCCTGGAGCCTGCCATCATCCGTCATCACCGCCTCGCCGGAGCCCCCGATCGCCAATTCGCCCACGAAGAGGTTGTTCCCATCGGGGTCGCTGAGGAGGACCTCTTCGCTGTCGCCGGCGGCCGTCGTTACGCTGACGAACAGGCTCGGCTCCTGCGCGTTCAGATCGCGGACCTCCAGGACCATCCGGCCGGAACAGGCGTAACGTTGCCGATCCAGGCGCAGCGTTCCCGCCTCGGCCACGCACGTCTGGAAGGCCCCCACGCGCACGTCATCAATCATCCAGGCCCGCGAGAGGACGGAGTTATCGGCGGCGAAACGGAAGGCCAGGCGGACCTGGCTGGTGAACGGGCTCAAATCCACGCGAACGCGCCGCATCGGACCGAGAACCCCTCCCGTCCAGGCCGGTTGCCCGGCGATCGGGCTCTCGAAATCGCGACTGATCACGCCCGTGTAGCCCCCCTCGAGGATGAAGGGGCCGAGGTCGCTCCACGAGACGCCGTCGTCAACGCTGATCTCCAGCACGGCGCCGTCAAAATTGGTTTCGATCTCAAACGTGTGCATGAATTCGAGCCTGCCCCCACCCTGAACGAGCGGGGAGATCAAACGGGCGTCGCTCAGGCCGGGCTGACTGGGACGGAAAGCGAAGACCTGAGTCGGGCTCGCGGCGTTGGGGTCGCTCACCACGTCCCAGTCGTCGTTGCCGAGCCGCGCGGCGTGAGTCCAGCCGGCCAGCGGCTCCGGCTCAAAGTCGTCGGCGAAAATCTCTTCAAAGACCAGCGTGGTCGCCCGATGACACGCCCCGCCGTTAGCCTCGACGGTCACGTTGCCCGCCCGGTCGACAACCTCGATCGCCCACAGGTAGGACGAGCACTCCTGGAGATCGCCGGCCGTCAGCCGGTGGGTCGTCCCCGAGAGCCCCCTGACCGCGAAATCCTCATCCCCGCAGTTTCGTCCCCCGCGCAGGACCGCCGTGGCCGGCTCCTCGGTCGTGAACTCGACCGTGAAATGATCCGTCCCAAGTTCGGCCAGCGTCAACCCGGCGATCGCCGGAGGACGGCAATCGACGGTGGCCACGCTGGTGGCGATGGCCGTGCTTCCAGTGCCGTCGTCGCTGTCCTGATACGTGGCCGTGATCGTCCCGCCGTCGGCGACCTGAAGCAGGCCGTCGAGAGCCGGGCCCCCGACCGCCGTGTCGATCCGGCCGACGAAGACGCCGCTCGTGGGGGCGCTTTCCAACAGCGTCAAGAGTTCCGAATCCCCGACCGAAGTCGAGAGACTGACCGTCGTCGAGCCCGCCCCTCGGAGATCGGCGTCGCTCACGAGAACGTCAAAGGAGTCGGCGCAGTTGACGAACGATCGCTCGATTCTCACGAACCCGGCCGAGGATTGATCGGTCGCGTTCCAGGCAAAAACGGCGAAATCCTGCTCCATCGGCCCGCCGATGCCCGGCAACGCATCCCCGGCGATGTTGGCGGCCTCCACCCGGATCGTGTAAACGCCCGAGGGGTTAGGGATGAAGACCGCCTCCAGGTTGTGCAGCCGGTCGGCAGGGCCCCCAGTGACGGAAATCCCGCCGGCGAACCGATTCCCCCGATACGTCCCCGTCGGCCCGTCGACGATCAAATCGAGGTCATTGACGAGTGCGACGGTCGCGGCGGGGTTGGCCGGCGGGTCAGTCCATGCCAGCGTGATCTTCAGCGGCCGCGAGGTATCCAGGGGGATCAGGAGCTGTTCCCACGCCTGGCCGCTCGCCGTGAACGTGACTTCCTGATCCAAGGTGAACAGCGCCTCCCGCATTTCGAACAGATTCGATAAGTTCACGCTCCCCCAACCCTGCACCGCGTTCGGCGCCGAGGAGAGCGCGCCGCCTGCCCCGTCGGAGCCCCCGGCCAAGTCCGTGGCCGTGTTCGTGAGCGCGGCCCGTAGGAGGGCGGGGCTCGGACGGGCGACATGACCCAGCAGGGCAAGTCGGCGCTCGAAGAACTCGTCGATCACCATCAAGGCCCCGGTCACGACCGGCGTCGAGTGACTCGTCCCCGAGGACCGGGCGTAATCGGTCTGGTTCGCGGGCCAGAAGGCGTCGCAGACTTCGTTGCCAAGGTAATCCGGCGCCGTTGACGTCGGACCCTGGACGTGGGTTCCGACGGCCACCACCGTCACGCCGATCCGGTCGTCCGTTGTCGGGCCGCGGCTGGAGAATCGGGCCAGGTCCCGGATGTTATCGGCTTCGGCGGGGCCGATGCCGCATCGGTCCGTCCCGTCGGCGTCGCTGTTCTCGGTGGCGCCGACGGCAATGACGTTCTTACCCGTCGCCGGCGTGGCGAGCGTCCGCAGGCCCGGGCCGCGATTGCCGGCGGCGAAGACGTAGACCATGGACTGATGACCGGGCTCGGCAGCGTCGGCGTCCCGCGTCAAGGCGTCAAACTCGGCCGAGTCGGCCGTATAAGCCCCATTGACGTCAGCCCCCCACGAGTTATTGGAGAATCTCGCCCCCGCCTGAGAAGCATCCCGCGCGAGGCTGGAGAAGGTCTGATTGCCGATGTCGAACGGGCCCGAATTGCGGAAGATTTTGGTGGCGTAGATGAGCGCCTGCGGCGCCACCCCCTGGCCGAGGAGAAAACCCGCCCCGTCCGTCCGGCCGACGGTCGCGTTGCCCATGACGATGCCGGCGTTCACCTGGCCATGCCCCCCTCGGCTGTCCCCCAGTAGATCGGCCGTGGCGTTCCGGATCCCGACGATGCGGCCCAGGATGTCGGGATGCGCCGTGCCGGGGGCGTTGGAGGCGTCCCCCCGATCCAGCCCGTCATCTTGAACCTGCACGATCCTGGCGGGCGCGCCGTTCAACCCGTGCGACGCCAACCAGGCGACGTAGCCGGGTCCGGAGGGCGCCGTCCCCCCAGGGGGGTAGTTGCCCGCGGCCGTCTGAGCGGCCCGTTCGCCCAAGAGGCGGTATTCCGGCTCGATCTCGATATGGAACACGTCCCAGAAGGCGGCGACGGCTGGAATCTCGCCCGGAGGGAGCGCCAGACGCGTCTCGTGCCAGCCGGCGGCGGAGAATCGGGCTGAAGTCACGGCGCGGCCCTGCCCCCGCAACTCCCCGGCCACCTCCTCGGTCAGACTCAGCACAATCAGGCGAAGCGTCGGCTCGGACCGATTCACCCATGGGGCCGCGTACTTTCGATCGTCGGGTAGAGGGCCCATCCAACGAACACCGGGGCTTCTTCGCAGGTCCCTCAGTCTCGCCGGCTCGATCGCCACGAGGTAGGCTCCATCCGGAACATAGGGGCCCACCTGCCCCCCCAGCGCCCGCGCGCGCTCCAGCCCTTCCGGCCGGACCGGCCCCGACCACTGAACCAATGCCAGGACTCGCCCGTCCCGGGCCGAGCCCGCCCCGAAAGAGTTCGCGTCCACGTCGAGTCCAGGGGCGGGGTCGATGGGCCCATGAAGCAATCGGATGGGCTGGGCAGAAGAAGCCGCCGCCAATACGAACCAGAGCGCCACGAAAGCCGGCGATGGAAGACCGCGACGGCGGGATGAAGACGTGAACGACGGCGCGCTCATCTACGGGGAATCCTCACCCGGCCCCCCTGACTCGGCGCAGGGGCGTTCCTCCCAAAGGATATATCCTCCGCCTCCGGTCGCCCCGTCCGGACCCGCCGAAGAGCGCCGAGCCCCCTTGGGGACTCACTCATAGAGGCCCCAGTGAGGAGCCGCTGAAGGCGGGGGCGTCGGCGTGGGGGGCGGCTCGGCCAGACATTGGGTCGGCCGGACGGTCGTGGCGGCCCCGGCCAGATCGCCCCCGAGGATCGGCAGTTCCAGCAACGTCTCCGAAGGGCAACTCTCCGGCACGCAAACGAGGATGAGCTTCAGAAGCTGCGCCGGGCCCTCGACGGCCGGGCCCGGGCCGGCCGCCGCGCTGATCTCGATCCTGCCGGGGAAAACCTCCGTCGCCCCGAAGGTCTCCCAGCGTTCGAGGTCCTCCCCCCGCTCGGCGCGGATGAATTGAAGGTGGGTGAGGCTATAAAGGACGTGGAGCGTAAAGTCGTCGAGCGGCCGCTGGGCGGTCACGTCGAAGTAGACGGTGAACTCCGGCGGGTTGGTTCCCAGGCAACTCCCCAATGCCGGCAGGACCACCACGGCGTAATCCGGGGGCTTGTCCCCCGCGCGCAGAAGGAGGCTCGCGCCCAACGCCATCGTGAGAGCGGAGGCCAGCGAAACGGTCAATGGGCCGGGCAGGGGCCGGCGCGCCCCCCCCGCTCGCTCATCTCCCGACGCGGCTCCGCCGCTCACCGGTAAAGCTCCCAACGCTTCTGGCGGAGGGCGTTGGTCGGCTCCGGCGTCGGCGTCGGCGTGGCGGTCGGCGACGGTGCGGCGGAAAACCAATTGAGCATGATCGATCCGCTGGCGGCTCCCGCACCTTCGTTGAAGCCGTCAACGGCGATTTTGTAGGTGGTCCCCGCCGCCGCGGTAAAGACCACCTGACTCTGAAGACCGGTCCCGGCGTCATCGTTTTCGCCCACCAGCGTGAGGCCCGAGACGCTCGTCCCCGTGTAAATGGCCAGGAGCGTGTCAAAATTGCTGGAAAAGGTATTAAATGTGGCCGTGCCCGAGGCGGGTGCGGTCCAGGACCACCAGACCGACCGGCCCCCCACGTTGCGGGCGTGATTCGGCTCGCCGGTCTCCTTGGTCGCCCCGACGTTGCTCCCCGTCGTCGTCCCGCTCGCTCCGGAAATGACGAACGCGTCGGCAAAACGATCGTTGGCGGGCGCGCCGGCGCAGGGGAGCGCGAGCTCGTTCCCGGCGAGCGCGTTATTGGTCTCGTCGGACTCCGACACCTGGAACTGATCGTCGACGACGGCGCCGGCGACGTAGGTTCCCGGCGCGAGGTTAAAAGCTTCCAGGTTAAAGGCAAAGGCGCCGGAGGCGGTCCCCATCTGACTGGCGGGCAAGCCACTGTTGAATCGCGCGAAAGCGATGAACGTGTCCTCGGTGGTGATGATCGGGTCCGTCGAAAGGTAGACGCCGACCTGGAAAGGCCCCGCGGCCCCGGTTCCCTGATTGAGGAGCGCCACGTCGCCGAACAATTGGGAGGGTCCCTCGCAGCGGAGAGAAATGTTGGATGCCACGAGATCGGGAGGGAACGAACAGGAGCGCGAATTGGCCAGTTTCCGCTCGACGTAACCTTGGGGGATGGAGCCCCCCCCCGTGCCGCGCGAAAGGCCGGTGATCCCGCTGCGGATCGTCGTCGAAAGATGCGTGATGGTGATTCGCCCGTCGAAGAAGAGTTGAATCTGAAAATGGGCCCGCGTGCCGTCTTCCAGAAAAGGTTTCATGTTCTCGTACGTGATCGCGAGGCGATCGGTCAACTGGCGGTAGCTCACCTTGGCCGAGACGGCGCCGGCCAGCGGATCGTCGGCCTTCATATCACCGAAGAGCGGCGCCACGCGGGGAAGTTGAAAATGCCGTTCCAGGGATTGGCGGAAGTGGGCGTCCCCCTGGCCGAACGTGAGGCTCCCGTTGACGTTGACGAAAACGCTCGAATAACTGACGCCGTAAAGCTGGACGCGCGCGCCCCCCGTCAGATCGATCCGCTGCGTCCCGTCGTCGAAATCCCGTTGTCCCGTCGAAACGTTCGTGAAGCTCGTAAGCGTGACGGCGCCCGACCCCGTGGGCGACGTCGGATACGACGTAACCGGGTCGACGCAGATATCATAAAAGTCCGCGGTCCCGTTCGGCGCCAGCCGGAGTTCCCGGTTGGCCAGATCAAAATTGTCGCTCAGCGTTGAGTCAAACTGCTCGGTGAGAAAGTGAATGGAGGGGGGGCCGGAAATGCTGAGCGTGAACGAACCCGTCTGGCCATTATAACCCGAGACCCGGATGCGATAGGGCGTCCCCACGACGACCTGGAAACTTAACTGAGAGGAGAAGCTGCATCCGGGAAAATCGTCGTTGATCGCCAGTTGATTGGCGACCGTCCCGGGGCACGCCGCGTGGAGGGAGAGGACCGTGTCAAAGGAGGCGGTGTTACAGAGCGAAAACGTCGCCACGCCGGTCTGGCTCGGCACGTAGAGATACCAGACGTCGCTCGTCGAGGAGGACTCAACCAGACTGGCCGTCCCGTCATTGGTCGCGTGAACGGTCGTCCCGTTGATCTGGCCGCTCGAAACCGCCGTCGCCGCCGAACACCGGTCGTTGACCGGCGGAGGCGGGGCGCCGTCGGCCGGGCCCGTCAGCCGAAGCGTGAACTTCCCGCTCCCCGCCCGATGCCCCACGCGGATGAGGTAGCGGACCGAGGCCGTCGCCGAAAAACTGAGCGTCGGCGAACCCGAGGCGGACGTGGCGCAGCTCAGTTGCGTGTTCAGCGGCAGAAACCCGGGACAGTTGTTGTGGAGGGAGAGCACGGCGCCGGCGGCGAAGCTCGGCAGAGAAATCGTCGCCGTCCCCGAAGTCTTCGGCGTGTAGCTGAACCAGATGTCATTGTGAGACGGCTGGGTCGTGGCGTCGCACGTGGCCAGGCCGTCCGGCGTGGCCGACTGCGTATCCCCGAAGTAAAGCCCCGGCCCGATGATGGCGGCCTCCGTGCAGCTATTGTTCGGCGGAACGACGCCGTCGCGGCTCACGGCCAGCCGCACTTGGTCAAGGTCGATCTGAGCCAGCCGGGCCGCGACGGCGGTCCCCGTGGCGATCGACGCCCGGAAATTGACCCGGATCGTGCGCCCGCGGATGTCGGCGACGTTCAGAAGATCAAAACTGTGATGAACCCAGCCGGTGTCGCCCGAGGCGGGTCCCGTGGCCGGATTGAGCGTAAGCGTGAAGAGCGATTGAAGCAGCGAGGTCCCGCCGGAGGCCTCGATGCGGACCTCGTACGTCCGGCTCGGCGGGCTCGTTGACGTGAACGCCCACCGCACCCGTTCCCGCCACTCCAGAATGGCCGAAGAGGCCGTCGAGGGGATCGTCAGTTCCTGAAACAGTTGTATGGAAGTGCCGGGGTTGCCGTCGAAGACGTTGGAGGCGACGAAATCGCCTTCGGCCGCAGTGATCACGAAAACGTGCCCCCCCGGAGCCGACTGGGCCGACCACGGAAACAACCAACCCGCCCCCGTGGTCGTCGTCCAGCCGCTCAGGGATCCCGTCTCGAAGGCGCCGTTGGCCACCAACCCGGTCGTCTGGCCGGCCGACGTCGCGACCGTCCCCACGGCCAGCGCCAGGGCCAAACCCCATCGCCGCGCGGCCTTCGAGAAGACCCCCCGACGCTGTGACGCCCGCCAAAGGCCGTTCGGCCGGCGCGGCGGGCCGAGCTTCAAGGGTGGACGTCGTGGCGACAACTGAGGGCTCATCGGGCGTGGACGCCGCCTCGGCTTATCCCCCGGGCAACGTATCGTCTCCTCCTCGGGCGTCCCGACGGGCCGATCTTGTTCCGGCGGCCGTCAGGGACCTTCAATCCTGCGGCGGGCGGCTAAAGGCCCGCCGGTTTCCCTTCGTCGTTCTCGCCCGGCGAGACCGCCGGCCTCGTCGGGCGCAGGCCCGGCGGCGCGAGCGGGCCTCCCTCCGGGGGAGCCTGAGCCAAGCCGACCGGATGAAACTCGGGCAAGCGACGCGGCGGCGGGCTCGCCAGCGTCTCCTCCCGAACGAACGGCTGGAGGAAGGTATATTCCAGGCCGACGATCGGGGCGTAGCGGAACCTCAGGCCGTTGTCATTGAGCGGAAAACGGACGCCGCCGAAGAGCACCAGGCCGTTGGGGAAGTTGTATTTGGCGCCCACCAACCCGTCCACGATCGATTCAAACGCCCGCGAATCGGTCCCGATCAGCTCCGCCGTCATGGCCAGGGCCGCGATTGGAGCCCACTCAACGGCGGCCTTGTATTCCACCGTGTTGAAATCGTTCCCCAAGCCCGAACGGTTGAAGCCCAGCTCCCCGCGCACGTGCAGCACCCCGTTGATGATCGCCCGCTGGGCCAGCAGCCGGGCCGCCACGTCGGTCTCCCCCGAACCCAGGAATTCATCCTCGTCGCCCGTCGGGAGCTTGAGCTCCACCTGGAGCGCCAGGTCCAGCGGATGTCGCCGCCCGCCGCCGAACAAGCCCGCCTGCGAAAGAAACTGGTACTTGGCAAACAGCACCATGTCCCCGAATCCCTCAAAGTCCTCGTCCCAATCTCCCTTGAAGCTCCGCCGCTGCTCGACGAACTCCTGCACCTCCCCGTTGACGGCGTCGACGGCCGTCGAGGTCGTCCGGACCCGCAGCTTGGCCTGCCCCTCCGACGTGAGGAAGATGTAAGGGACGAGCACCCCCACGTCGAGCCGGTCCAGCAAGCCGTACGTCAGCGCCATCGTGATCACGTCGGCGGTGAAAACGACGTGGCTCACGGTCAGCTCCGTCTCCGTAACGACCTCCCCCTCGATGAAACGGCCCTGCTGGCCCGGCGGGGCGTCCGGCGGGGGCCGCAGCGTGGGATCGAAAAAGACGGGGATCTCCGTCCGCTGGCGTTGGCGGAACTCGGCCACGTCGCCGATCTTCTGCCCGTTGAAGCGCGTAAACCGCGAGCGCTGATACGAAATGCTGAACCCCAGGTTCCCCTTGCCGATCACGTTGGCCTTGTTGGTCTGGATCGAGCCATAGGAATCGAAGAAGACGTCCTCCCCCTCGATGCCGAGCAGGCCCGAATAGGTCGAGGTGGAGACGCTGCGCCGCGTCGAGGCGCTGATGGCTTGAGAAAGGGCGGCTCCAAGTTGGCTCTGGATGCTCACCGAGACGGGACTCAGCTTCTGCTCGCTCTTGCTCAAGATCGCGCTCAAGTCCTCCAGCCGGATTTCGAGCCGAAAATCCGGGCTGATCCGGATGATATCGTCCCCCCCGATGATGTTCTGGGCCGCCGCCGGTCCCGTCACGTGCCCAAGGAGCGCGAGCCCGAAACCCCACCCTCGCAGCCGGCGATACATTCGCCCGGCGGCCGCCGTCGGCCGCGAGGGCCCGGTCCTCAGATCACGCGCGTTCAAGGGGAGTCAGAACCTCATCCTGCAACGGGGACGTCCACGAGACAGCTTCTTCATCCCACTTCGTTCCACGGGGCTCGGGCACGGGTCCCTCACAACGCTTCATCCCTGAGGATCAGGACCTTGCCGGCGGCTTTTTCCAGTGTCAGCCGGTAGGCGTTGCGGCTCGTCCCCCGTCCGCCGCGCACCTCCAGCTCCATCACGAACGTCGTCTCAGCCTCCTTTGATTGGACCGTCATCGGACCCAGCGTCACCAGGCCGCCGTCGATCGCCCGGCGCATCGCCGTCGACGAATACGTCCGAACGATCGCCGAATTGGATTCTCCCGATTCCCCCGCCTTGAAAAGCGCCAAATAGTCTTCCAGACCGGAGGAGCCTTTGCGCGGCAGGGCCGCCATGATCGCCTGCGCCAACGCCGACGCCTCGGCCAGCGTCACCCCCCGATCGGCCCGCCACTCGGCGATCCGAACCCAGGGTGAGGCGACGTGCACGCCCCCGTCATCGCGCTCGAATCGCATCGCCAGCGTCGCGGAATCCACCCCCGCCGGAGCCTGGCGAACTTCGAGACCGCCGGCCTGCTCCCGGGCGGGCCAGGCCGCCGCCTCCGACCCGGGCAGATCGCCGCCTCCCCCCCAGGCCAGGAACAGATTGTCCAGCGAACCGACGATGTCCCGAGCGAGCGTGGGGGCCTCCGAACCGGCCAGCACGGCTTCCCGGAGCAGCTTGGGCGGCTCCAACAGATTCGCGGCGCGCGTCTGTCGATAGTCCCGCAAAGCCTCCCGAGCGTACGTTCCGGCCTCGGCCGTGGCGGGTTGATCCAGCCAGCGGCGTTGCATCTCAGCCTGAAGCCCCTCGACGTGCGAGCGCGACCAGCCGAGCGTGTTCGCGGCCACTTGCTCGCCCTTGACCGTCTCAAACGCCTCATCCCCCGCTTCGTACCGCTCCAGATCCGTCTGGGCGCGCTCCAGTTGACCGAGCGCCTCCGCCCGCGCGGCGTTCTCGATCAACCAGAGAACGTCGGCCTCCCCGTCGGCCTTGAGAAACGGCCAACGCTCCCGCGCCAACCAGGCCGCCGTCCGCGCATACCTCCCCGCGGCCTCTTGCCGCGCCTTCCGGGCGAGGCCGGAGATCGCCTCCAGGCGCCGCGACGCCTGAGGGTCGATGGCCACCAGCGGCTCGATCAGATAAGCGCGGGCTTCGGACTGCAACGTCTGGTCGCTGTCGGGAACCTTGAGGTAAGTCTGAATGATCAGCGTCAGCGGCTTGATCAACTCGACCCCCTCGACCTTGACCGGACCCTCCGTCAGCAGGCGGGGGCTTTGTTCGAGAAACGAGCCCAATTCCGCCTCGCGGCTCGGCGGAGTCTCCGGCGTCAGCCGATAGCGGTATTGCGCGCGCGCGCCGAATTGAGCGGCGTAATCCCGCACGATCTCCACGTGCGAATCCAGCGGCCGCTCGGCCGGCCGGACCGGCCGAAAGGCCGTGCCGTCATTGGGCACCGGCGGCAGCAGCCGACGCTCGAAGCCCCCCAGATGCCGCAGCGGGTCCATGGCCGGGTCCGGCGTCTCCTGCCAGGCGACGACGGTGTTGTCCAGTTCGATCTTCATCGCCTCACGGCGTTCGCTGCCGAACGTTTCGATCACGCCGGCCAGGAACTGGCGACGATCCTCGAAGGCATCGTCGTAGCCCTTCAGTTGGCGGCGGGATTCGTAGCTCCGTTGGAGCCGATCCCAGAGTTCCCGATCGGCCACGCTCCCCTCCAGCCAGGCCCGGAACTCCGCCTCGCCGGCGAAGATGGCCTCGGGCGCCTCCGAGGGGATCAGGCGATTCGTGCGCCGGTAGCGCTCCGGCCGGGCCGTGATCTGGCTTTCGAGCTCCTGCCATTGGGCGAGCATCTGAGCGGTCGGGCGGGCGACGCTGAAGACCGTTAAGGGAACCAGCGCCGACCGAGCGTGCTCGCGCCGGGTCGCCGCCGGGTCCCGCGCCTGGAAAGCGCGTCGCTCCTGCCGGACCGCCTGCCCCGTGACGGGGCTTTGCCATCGGAGCGTGATCTCGGGCGACTCGATGGGCTCGAACGTGTCGGCTTCAATCTGTTCGAAGAAACGCAGGCTTCCCGGCTCGGCCAGGTTGTCGGCCGCTACCAGCCGTAGCGTGCGCGACGGATCCTCGGGGAGGAACGCGACCTGCTCGAGGGCGCGCCCGGGCGAGGCCGAGTCGACGAGCGTGAGCGTCGGCGGCGTCCGATCCACCAGCCAACTCCGTTGGGCGTCCTCGACGCTCAGGAAATCCCCGTCGGCGCGGCAGATCAGGAAGTACCGCCCTTCCGGCAGTTCCTCGATCATGGCGTCGTCGAGGATGAAGTCGGCCTGGTTTCGCGTCGGGGCCGGAGCCGGAAACTCCTGGCCGCTTTCGTGGCGGAAGAGCCATTCCCAGGCGGCGAACCCTCGTGGGCGATCGTTGGGGTCATTGATCAGTCGCCACCGTCGCCCGGCCTCCACGACGTCGATGTTGACCACCTTCTCGACGCGGTCCAGCCGGAACGGGAACTCCACGGCCGGCGTCTCGTACCGCGCGTCGCTCAGCCGACTCCGGAACTCTCCCACCACTCGGGCCACGTATTCGGCCGGCGCTGTGAGGCCCCTCAGTTCGATCCGGGTGGCCGGTCCCTGAGGTTCCAGCCTCACTTCAAACTCTGCGACGGGCACCTCGCTCGTTCCGCCGGCGCCCTGTCGCCGCTCCAGGCGCACCCGATACTGGAACTCCTGACGCACGGCTTCGCGCGGGTGATTGTTTTCGACCCAGAGGGCGGCTTCGCCCGTCTCCCGGCTCGTTTGATAGACCGTCCGGGATCGCTCGGTGAACCTTATTTCCGGGCGGCCCAGCCCGCGGGTCAATTCCTGGAGCTTGTTGCGATGAGCGGTCGCCTCCCCGATCTTATCCACCAGGGACTTGGCGGCGTCGGTCTCCAGCCCCCTGCGGAGCCGATCGACCCGCTCGTACTCGGCCAAATCCGACTCGGCCAGAAACTCCGGCGGCAGCGCCGGCCTCCACGCCAGCAGTCCCGCCAGCCGTTGTTCCTGTTCGCGCCTGTCTTGTTCCGTCCGTTCGGCCGTGTCGACAATTTGCTCCTGAAGCGTCGTGGCCTTCTGGCGCAGCGTCACGAAGGTGACGGCGGCGCTGACCAGCAGGACGGCGGCCACCGACGTTAGGACGAGGAGGCGTCGTTGGCGGCGGGCCTTGTCGGCCGCTTCCTTCGCGCGGCGTTCTTGTTCCCGTTGCCGCCGTCGAGGCTCCAGCGTCTTCAGAAGCTCGACGAACTCCGAGGCCTTGGGATAGCGCCGGCTCGGCTCCACGTCCACGCAGCGCGCGATGTCCTCCCGCAGCAGCTCGTCAAAAATGTCGCGCTCCCACCCCTGCCCCATCGGCCGATCCAAATCCCCCAGGACCATCTGGTAAGCCATCACGCCGAGCGCGTAGATGTCGCTCTGCGCGCTCGGCTGACGGCCCGTGGTCAGCTCCGGGGCCATGTAAAGCCGCGTCCCCGTCCGAGAGCCCAGGTCCGTCAGGACGGTCGATCCCTTGGTCTGAAAGGCCGAGGCGGTGATGCCCACCTCTTCCAGTTGCTGGCGGCTCATGATCTGCCCGATCCCGAAATCGGTCAGCCGAGCCTGAACGTCCCCCTCTTTGGTTTCGTGGATCAGCACGTTGCCGGGCTTCACGTCCTTGTGCAGGACGCCGATCGAGTGAGCGGCGTCCAACGCCTCGGCCACCTGGATCACCAGCTTCAGCCGCGTCGGCAGCGGAATCTGATTGACCCCTCCCCGCTCCCGCGCCCACTCGCTCAGGCTCCCCCCCGCCGTGTACTCCATCTCCAGATAGTACGGCGCCGCGTCCAGCCGCACGTCGAACAGCCGCGCGATGTCCGGCCGCTCCCCCAGCATCTCCTTGATCAACCGGAAAAGCGTCAGCTCCCGCTTGAGCGTCCGGAGCCGATCGGCCTTGAAGCAGAACTTGAACGTCCGAACGTCCCGCGTCCGCATGTGCCGCGCGATCCAAACCTCCCCGAACCCCCCCTCGCCCAGTTTCCGCTCCAGTTTCCACCCCTCGCGGCCCGGAATCGTCAGCCCCACGGCCGGCCGCCACCCCAGCGTCTCGTCGTCCCCTGGAGCGATCCCCCGCTTGGCCTTGGCCGAGTCCGGTGGCGGCTGGAGCACCGATAGCCCCTCGACGCCGACCTCATAAATCTCAACCGGCTCGTCCAGTCCCTTGACCAGATAAGGCCCGTGAGCCAGCCAGCGCACCGGCGAGCCGTCCGGGGCGGCCAGCACTTGTTGGCGCGCCGAATCGAAAGCCCCCCGCGTCATCAGAATCTGGCCCCCTGTCCCCAGGCTCATCGTCCGGGCCGCCGTGTCCACCGCCAGCCCGATCAGCTTGTCCTGAGCCATCCCCGTCCCCCCCTCGGCCACGCGGACGAACTCCCCCATGTGGATCCCAATCCGGACCTTGAGTGGCTCCGGATCGGTAATCCCGGCCAGCGCCTTCTGAAAAGCGAGGGCGCACCGGACGGCGTTCGAGGGGAGATCAAACGTCGCCAGAAAGCTGTCGCCGGATTCCTTCTCCTCGTGCCCCTCGTAGCGGACGAGCAGTTCGCGGAAGGCCTTGTCATGACGGGCGATAAGCTGAGCGCTGGCCACGTCCCCCAGCCGCCGCTTGAGGTCGGTCGACCCCTCAATGTCGGTGAACAGGAAAACCTTGAAGACCGAGGTGGTCTGCGATTCGCTGAAAAGCTCCTCGCTCATCGGTCCATCAGTCCTCGGCTCTTGGGGGCAACGCTCGCCCCCTGAAAAATCTCTGACGCGCGGCTGGCGGGTGACTGTCCGGCCGGCAACCCGGCGAGCGATGAGGCGCCAACGTCGCCCCTCGGCCTGAGTCGCCCGACGGCAACTGAAATCAGCTCAAGGCCGCAGCCCACCATCGCACACCCTCCAGGATAGGGCAAGCGGCAAAAGCCACCAATGCGACGCCTCCGCACGCCTTGAGACCACTCGGGGCCGCGCCTACGATGTCCCCAGGGGAACAAGCCAAAAAGGGAGACCTACCATGCCTTGGGATTTGCGTGGGCGCCTGGGCCGAACCCTGGCGCTGGCCGCCGCCGCCGGCAGCTGGATCGTCTGGCTGCTGGCGGCGGCCGACCCCTCGGACCTTCGGGTCGCCGTCGTCAACACTCAGAAAGTCACGGCCCGATCAACCTCCATCCAGGCCGAAATCGCCGCCGCCTCGGCCGGCGCGCGCGCCCTCGGCGAAGAGCTGGGCCGCCGACAGGAGGAATCCCGCCGCGCCGTCGAGCAATTCGAGTCCCAGAAGACGGTCGCCACCGAGGAGGAGAACCAGGCCCGCCTGGCGCGACTTCAGGCGCTAGAATCCGCCATCGAGACGCTTTCGGCCGACCTGGCCCGCGAGATTGCCCGCGCCCAGCAAGAGGCCGTCGAGCCGTTGCGCCTGAAAATCGAGGCCGCCATCGCCGAGGAAGCCCGCCGGCGCGGCCTCTGGCTGGTCCTCGCCGCCGAACACGTCGTCTATTTTCATCCCTCCCTCGACCTCACGGCGGCCGTCACCGAGCGGCTCGACGCTCCCCGATAGACCCCTCGCTTTCTCTCGGAAACAACTGACGCACTCTGCGAGCGAACGCCCGGCGCCCCATCGATGCCAGGCCGAGTTCGACGAGCCGCCGATGGGCCGCGCTGAGGTTCCATCGACCGGTCGAACAGCGGTTCTGGTCCAGATGCGCCCGAAGCCCCTCGGGATCAAGAAAGATCGAATTGGGGGTCGGGGTGGGGGTGGGGATCGGGGTCGGGCCCGAGGGGGAGGATGCTTCACCCGGCCCCTTCCCGCTCCCGACCGAGAGCTTGAGCAGCGCTCGCGCCAGCGCGGCCAGCACCCGCCCCTCGTCCCCCTCGCGGGCCCCCTCCGCCGCCTCTTCGGCCCGGGCCTGCGCCTCCGGTCCAAGCGCTGCTTCAAGAGCGGATGCATCCGAGGCGCGACGTGTAATCTGCGCCCGGGCCGCATGATACCTGCGCCCGAAATGCTCCGGCCGCAGCCTCTCGCTCTTGCTGCGGCGCCAAGCCTCGAAGGCTTCATCCACGGCGGAGATCAGCTCCCGCCCGTTGCCCCGCCACGAAATCGACGTGAGGAAATCTCGTAGCTCTTGCTCGACCCAGGGGGCTTCGATCCCCTGGTTCTGAGCCAGCCGGTGAAGCCTGAGCGCCGCGATCCCCAGAATGTCGGCCGGGCGCTCGCGCAGGGGGGAGATGTGGAAGTGCATGGCCGCCAGTCGAAAATAAAGGTCGCCGCGAAAGCCGCATTGGTCGACGTCGCCTTCCAGGTCGCGGTTCGTGGCCGAGATCACGCGCACGCGAACCTGCCGGGGGCGCGTCTCCCCGACCCGATTGAATTCGCCGGAATCCAGAAACGTCAACAGTTTGGCCTGAGCCTCCCGCGCCATGTCCCCGATTTCATTCAGGAACAGCGTCCCCCCATGGGCCATCTCGACCAACCCGGGCTTATCCCGCTCGGCCCCCGTGTAGGCGCCCCGAGCGTGGCCGAACAGCTCCGATTCGAACAGCGGCGCCGGGACTCGCGGGCAATCCACCTGGACGAAGGGGCCATCCCGCAGCGAGCTGACCCGATGCGCCCAACGGGCCATGAGGTCCTTGCCGACCCCGGTCTCGCCGGTAAACAGGATGTTCTTGCCTCCGCTGTCCCGCAGCTTGGCGGCGAAGTCTTGCATCTCGGCGCTCATGAAGACCGGATCCTCCGGGTCACCCGCCAGCAGGTAGGGGCGCCCGCCGCCGCGATAGGCTTGGGCATCGGCCCCTTTGAGCGACAGCGCCGGAGGCGACCACAGCCCGTTGTCGACGATGAAATCGGTAAGCACGCCGACGCACGCCTGCGCCAGCAAGACGTCTTCATCGTCGAACTTCCCCTGACCCTCCGACGCCGTCCGATTCAGAAAGCTGACCGCCCCGATCACCTTGCCCGAACGCCACAGCGGGCACGTCAACATCTCCGTCGTCCGCTGGCCGAGCAGACGATCGACCCGCGGAGAATGCCGCGGCTCCCCCCCGACGTCGTTGACGACCATGGGCTGGCCCGTCTGAGCGACCAGGCCCGCGATCCCCTCCCCTGGCCGCAATCGGAAATCCCGCAGGGCCGTATGAAGGCCGTCCAACCCGTAGAAGCACCTCAAGCCCTCACCCTGGCGATCGATCAGCCAGATCGAGGCCGCCGAACAATCCAGGAGCCGAGCCGCCTCGGCTAAGATCTCGCCGATGACTTCCATCGCCTCCCCTGATGTCCCCAGCGGCGATCGCCGCCGAAGGTTCTCCGCCACCCTGATCGCGTTTTGAAACCGTTCTGGATTCACGTTGAGGTGCTTGGAAGTCCAAAAATTCTGGACCTATTTCGGAATCAGCGGCCGCATTCTGGAAAACCGTTTCCGATTTAGCCTTAGAACGAGTTCAAAATCAAGGCACAAATCTCGCATCAAGATCGGGGGGAAGCCGGACATCGGCTTCACGGACTGGCCGCCAAGCTCTGTGGGGCGGGGGGACGGCAGCGAGCCCGGGGGGGACCGGGGGCAGGGGGGAAGGGGGGACG
>CAYXAU010000002.1:0-315540 GCA_964463045.1 uncultured Candidatus Sumerlaeota bacterium
GGCGAGGCGCTGGCGCCGCGGGAAGGCCGAGACTACGATGGAGGTCGGGGGACTCAAACGGAGGCGACCCGGCGCGCGCCAAGGCGCTCATGAACATGCCGCGACGATGGCGGGTGACGCTCATCCTGGGGACGCGGCCCGAGGCGATCAAGCTCGCCCCGGTCCATCGGGCGCTCGCGGCGCGGGCCGAGACGTTCGAGCCGGCGCTCTGGGCCACGGGCCAGCACCGTCAATTGCTTGATCAGGCCCTACGGACGTTCGATCTGGCGCCGGATCGAGATTTCGATCTCATGCGGCCCGGCCAAACGCTGGAAGCGCTGGCGGCGGCGGCGATCCAGGCCTTGACGCCCGCGCTCGCCGAAGCGCGGCCGGAGGTCGTGCTCGTCCAGGGAGACACGACAACGGCGATGGCCGGGGCGTTGGCGGCGTTCTACGCGCGCGTCCCGGCGATCGGGCACGTCGAGGCGGGGCTCCGGACGGGCGACAAAGCCTCGCCGTTCCCGGAAGAGATGAACCGGCGGCTGCTGACGCGCCTGGCCGATCTGCATTTCGCCCCGACCGGACGCGCGCGGGCCCATCTGCTCGCCGAGGGGGTCCCCGCCTCGCAGGTCTGGGCGACGGGCAACACGGTGATCGACGCCGTGCTCACGGTGGCCGAGCGGGTGCGGCGGCGGCGGCCGGCGATGCCGCCGGATTGGCCCGAAGCGGGGCTGGCCAACGGGCGGCGGCTCGTTCTCATCACGGGGCATCGGCGGGAGAACTTCGGCCCGCCGCTGGCGATGATCTGCGAGGCGATCAGCCGGCTCGCCCGGGGCCATCCCGATTGCGCGTTCGTCTATCCGGTGCACCTGAACCCGCAGGTGCTCAAGCCGGTCCGGCAGCGGCTCGCCGGGCTGGAAAACGTTTTCCTCACCGAGCCGCTGGATTATGAGGGGTTCGTCTGGGCGATGACGCGCTCGCGGCTGATCCTCTCTGATTCCGGCGGCGTGCAGGAGGAGGCTCCAGCGCTCGGCAAGCCCGTACTCGTGACGCGCGAGAAAACCGAGCGCGAGGAGGCGATCGAGGCCGGGTCGGCCCGGCTGGTGGGGGCGGACGTGGAAGGGATCGTCGAGACCGCAGGCCGGTTGCTCTCCGACGAGGCCGCTTACGCCGCCATGAGTCAGGCTCGTCTCCCGTTCGGCGACGGCCACGCCGGAGAGCGGATCGCCGACATTCTGGCGCTGTGGCTGACCGCGAAAAGCCAACGGCCCGGCGAGCAGGGGGGAAAGGGCTCGTGAAGTCGACCCGGGAACGCGCATGCCCGCCGATGGAATCGGGTCGAATCCGATCTCTTTGGCCAGGTACACTCCCCTTTCATTGGATTCCGTTGGCCGCATGCCTTGTCGCGGCTTGGGGTTGCGGCGGCCGGACGGGGGAGGACTCGCCGGAGGGGGCGAAGGTCCTTTCCAAGACCGGGAGCGCCGCGCTGGAGCGCGAGATCGGCGGGGGCCGGCCCGTCGGCGACGTGGGGCGCTGGCTTGATTTCCCGGAGGGCGATTCGCTCGGATGGGTGAGTCTGCGAGAGAGCGGCGCCGAAGGCTTGTGGGTTTCCTGGGGCGAGGCGCGCGGGCGCGTGGGCATCCCGCGCGACCGGGAGGTCATGCTGGCCGTTTCGACGCCGGAGGCCGAAGGACTCGGCGATCTCCAGCCGGACGACGTCCAGGTGCTCTATCTTCCGTCGTACGCCGCTCACGGCGCCAACCTGGCGCGGATCGCCGGCTGGACGGGCCTGCGGGAACTCACGCTCGAAAATCCGTTTCTGGGGGACTCGGCGCTCCGGCATCTGGCCGGCCTCAGCTCCCTGCGCAAGCTTTCCTTCTCGGCCTGGCAAGGGGCCGTCTTCGTACCGTTCCCCTCCCGCGTGGCCGTGACCGACGCGGGCCTGGTTCACCTGCGAGGCCTCGCGCGGATGCGGGCGCTCGATCTCGGGGGCGCCGAGGTGGCCGACGCCGGGATGGCCGAGCTGGCCGACCTCAAGGAGTTGGAATGGCTCAATCTGAGTTTCACGCACGTGGGCGACGCGGGCCTCGAACGCCTGGCGGGGCTTGTGAACCTGAAATCGCTTTGGCTGCAAGGCACGGACGTCTCCGACGGTGGACTCAAGCACCTTGAGCGGATGACGGCCCTGGAGCGGCTGGACCTGGATCAGACGCGCGTGACCGACGCCGGCGTGGCCTCCCTGGGGCGACTGCCCGCGCTGCGGTCCCTTTACCTGAACCGGACGGCGGTCTCTGAGGCCGCGCTGGGCCCGCTGGCCGCGCTGCCGGCGTTGGAACGCGTCGAGTTGGACTTCACGCGCGTCGGGGACGGCGCGATCGAGACCCTGGCCGCCATGCCCGCCCTCCGCCATCTTTCGATCTACAGCACGCGCGTCACCTATGGCGGGCTCGCGCGGCTCAAGCGGGCGCTTCCGCGCTGCCGCGTGCTGCACGACGGTCTCAAGCCCCCGCCCGCCGGCCCGCCGCCGGAACCCTTGAGCTGATAAGCCCTCATCCGCCTGATGTGACGCGCAAATCACGAATCACAAAGACATCGAGACGCAATGAAACAGGTTGAGAGCGGGTTTGTATCACTTTCCTCCGCGCGCTGGGGCCCGCATCGAGAATGTTGCATTGGCCATTTGCGCCCGGGACGTCCGACTCGTTTTGTGGCCGCTGAATGTTTCGACGATTCTCAAGAACCCGATAACGCCCGGGGAATGAAACGGAACCAGGGGAGATGGACGAGCGGTTGGTTCAGCCAGCCGACGAGCGGGTGATAATTCAAGAACTCGGAAACGAAAATCTGCGCCACGAAAGCGAACCAGAGGAGCCACGTGGCCGCCAGCGCCGCGCTCCCCGCCAGCCGGGAACCGCTCCAGCCCAGAGCCCGAAGGAGGATCGGCCGCGAGGGACCGACGCGGCTTTCTAGAAGCCCGAGCGCCGCCAGCGCCTCTCGCTCGCGGGGAGCGAGCCGTTCGGCGGGGACGACCCCGCCCCGGACGGCCGAGACGAGCGCCGCCGCGTAACCGCGGGCGGCGAATCGGCGCACGAGGAGATAACCGAGAAACAAGGGAACCGAGGCCGTGAAATAATAATCGTTCAGGACCTGAACCAGCTCCGGTCCGCTCATCGTGGCCAGCGTGGGCCGGACCTGCCCGAGATAGCCGGGCAGCGTCTTGAGAAACATGACGGGGAGCGAGACGACGGCGAAGCCCGCGGCGAGCGCGAGCCCCGTCCGGCGGCGCTCTCGCAGGGCGGCCCGGACCAAGCCGAAGTCGTAAAACGCGCGCCACTGCCCCGTCGAAGCCTGACGCGCCTGAGCCAGCGGAACGTAGCCCATGGCGGCGATGAAAAGCCCGACGCCGAGCAGCCCCGTCGCCGGGCCGATCCATGCCTGCTCGTAGCCCTTGTGAAAGGAATTGTTCCATCCCGCCCACCAGGCGAACAACCAGAGCAGACCCGCCGGAAGCGTCAGCGCCCAGACATTGAGAAGGCCCTGGGCGCCGAGGCGCAGATTGGCGGCGAGCGAACCGAGGCAGGCTCGCGGAAGGCGCCGGAGGCGCCCCCGCCCCGTCGGCTCGCCACGAAGCAGCCGGCTGAAGTTTTGCGACAGAATCCAATTCGGCCAGTGACGCGCGTCGGCCCCGTCGGCCAGCCGTTCCACGAATGCCTCGAACGCAACCCCCTCACGCCGGAGCGGGCTCTCCAGCCACAACCCTTTCAAAACGGCTCGTCGCATGAAACGGATCGACCAGCCGATGACAAGCACGCTCAACAACGGGTTTTGGCAGAGGGCCACCCCAAGAAAAAGCTTCCAGACGGCGATGGGAACCCTGAGCCATCGCACGGGCCGCCGGGCGGCCTGGAGGCTCGCGGGGGGGGGTTCTCGCGGGGGCTCCGGCGGGCCTTCCGTCGACGAGGCCGGCTCGCTCAAGCGAAGGCCTCCTCCAGCGCCGGCCCCTGGGCCATTTCAGCGCGAAACCCCATCAGGGCGCCGACGGTGGCGGCGACGCTGATCTGGTCGGCCGGGCGATCGACCCGTTGAGCGCGCGCGATTCCCGGGCCGAAAAGGAGGGCGAAAATCTGGCGGGAGGAGGGGGTGCCGAAGTGATGCTGGCACGGCACGGCCATCGTGCGGTTATCGTCGCGCCCGCAGTCGGGGACGATGACGAAGACGGTGTCGCCGCGGTAATGATCGTCGGCTTCGGCCGCCTCGACGATCCGACGCACACATTCATCCATGATCTGGATGCCGCGCGTATAGTGACTCAGATTGCCCCAATGCACATAATCCGGGTCATTAAAGTTGACCATCAGGAGCTTCGGGCGCAGCTCACGAAGCGCCCGCACGGCCAACTCGGCCAGCAGCGGATCCCCCCGCGGATTGACCAGGCCCGTCTCGCCGTAATACTCGCGCCAGCGCTCCCAGAAGCCGGCGATCTCGACCGAGCCGCCCCGCCCCTCCCCGACGCGGTGATCCAGCGCTTCCATCCGGCGCAACTGGCGCTGGCGAGCCCTGACTTCCTTGTCGGGAACCTGGCCCAGGGCGAGCCGGCGCCGCAGCAGATGAATCTTGAACCGATAGAGGCTCAGGACGCTCGAACGGTACCGGACGCCGAAAAGATGATGGTTGCTGAAAGTATAGAACTCTTCGTCGATCCGATCCTCGCCGTTGACGATCAACGCCTCGTGCTCGGCGACGGCGTACTGTTTGCGCAGGTATTCGAAGAGGGTCGGAACATTGGGCTCATATCGTTCGCCGATCGGCCGATCGAGAACGTCCTGATATCGGTCGTAAACGCCGGTCAGGATATTGAGCGTCCCCGGCCCGTGGCTCGTCTGCACGTAGGGCAAAGGGGCGATCTCCATCTGCGGGAAGAGTGTCCCGCGGGGGCAAAGCTCATGGAGGAGATAAGGAGCGTACGTATGCGCCGGCTCGATCGTCTCGCGACGCCGAACCCCGCCGCCGAACCGGATCAGGATCACCTTGGGCCCCCCGTAGGCGGGCAGCTCCGCCGACCCCTCAGGCTCGCCGGGAGCGGGCAAGGGCAGCCCGAAGCCGCCCAAGCCCGCGGCGGCGGACTTGAGAAACTGGCGGCGTCGGACCGGGCTGACCGCTGAGATCGACGCGACCGGCGGTCGCCTGGGTCCGGCGGAGCTCGCCCCTTGGCATCGGGCGTCAGGGTTGACGTTCATGTCGCCCAACTCCGCCTCGAGGCTCCCGTCAAGGCGTAGCCCTGAGGCTTTTCTCACGTTTTTCTATCACCGGAGCCCCCTTCGGGGCCATGGCATTTCAGACGCATCGAGGAACAGGAGGGTCCTTGGGGCTTTCGCGTGCGGAGTCGGCGCCCTAGAGTGGAGTGGAGGCCTCCCGAGGACGCCCCGCGACGATGCGAATGAAGTTCATTTTTCCCCTATTGGCGTTGGGGTCGCTGGCCGTGGCCGGCTACACGTTTTGGCTCGGGTGGCGTTTTCATGACGGCACGGTCGAGCTGGCGCGCCGAGAGGCCGAGGGGCAGCCGCCCGCGGCCGACGAGCGCGCGGCGATCGGGGCGCTCATCGGGCCGCATTTCGTCTGGGGGATGGCTTCTGGCGTGGCCGTCGCCTTCGTTCATTCGGTCGTGCTCGTCTATTTCCTGGGGACGGGCAAGGCGATCAAGGAGCAGATGGAGCTGCGCCACTGGGACGGCGTCCTGCACGGCCGATCCAAGCGCCTGATGGCGCAATCGATTCTGCCGGCGAGCGCCGGGATCGTGCTGATCGTGCTCGGCGCGTTCTCCGGCGGCTTCGCCATGATCCAATTCCTCCCGCCGGAGGTCCACCTGGCGATCGCGGCGCTCGCGCTGGCGGGCCAGGCCGTGGCCTACGTCGTCGAGTTCGCCCTGATCGTCGAGAACGGGCGACTGATGGACGCCGTGATCGAGCGGCTCGGCGGCGATGATGTCCGTCTGGTTCTCTGAGGGAACCGTTCGGGGGGGTCCGGGGCTTATCGGGCCATCATCAGGGGCACAGAGTCGGCGCCGTTGCCGATGGGGGAGCCACCCGGTCGCCAGATGTCCCCGCGGGAAATCGTGCCGTTGGAGGGATCGTAAATATAGTTCACGAATTCGTGGCGGCTGTCGGGGGCGTTGAGCGCGGAGGCTCCCGGCCCGTCACGATCGTCGTCCGGACCGCTGCTCCGGAGCACCCACCAGAGGACGCTCGCCTCGCCTCGAAAGTTGCCCGGCTGGCCGTCATTGTTCCAGAAGACGTTCACGTGCTCATTGCGACCGTGATAACCGTAGGGGGGGCGGCGGATAAGCCCCTGATCCTCAAAGGGCTCCGGTTTCTTGGGGTCGCTGATGTAGCTGATGGGCGTCGAGAGACGAAACAGCCGCGCCCCGGAGCCGTTGGAGGCCGGCGGCGGGTAAGCGTTGGCGTCGACGCAGTAGGCTTCGAGCGCCGTCCCGAGCGCGCGCATGTCGTTCCTGGCGCGGGCGACCTTCGTGCGCGTTTGCGCCTCCAGAAAGTTCGGGACGGCGATCGCCGCCAGGAGGGCGATGATCGCCACCACGATCAACAGCTCGATCAGCGTGAAGCCGGCGGGGGAGCCTCCGGTCGGGCTGATGCCACGCCCCCGCATCCTGGCTGACCGCCGGTTCGTCGCGCCCTCAAGCCCCACGATAACCCCGCGCCCCCGGTGAACCTCGTCGGTCGGCTCCGTCGAAGGCGATTGACCCGTCCGAAGCCTCAGCAACACGCCCCGGGGCCGCAGCAGGAGCCCTGGGCTTCGGTCGTGGCCTCATAGTCCTGCCCCTTGGTTTCGCGCGGATCGCGCCGGGCCGAGCGCCGACAGTCGAATTCGCGGGGCTCG
Source organism: uncultured Candidatus Sumerlaeota bacterium (assembly GCA_964463045.1). Classification (GTDB taxonomy): domain Bacteria; phylum Sumerlaeota; class Sumerlaeia; order MVZB01; family JAJFLK01; genus CAYXAU01. The sequence goes on from CAYXAU010000002.1 coordinate 6,874, forward strand.
GTCACCGGCTCCCGGGGTTCGATGAAGATCATCTGATCGGCGTAAGCGCCCCGTTGCAGCAAACCGAACGTCTTTTCGCAGACGGCCACGCGTTGGCCCCGGCGGAACCGATGGCCGTCGTCGTCCTCGACCGACTGGAAGGGACCTTTATAGATCACCGCCTGATTCTTCTCCACACACGGGCCCTGTTTGCCCTTCCAGGCGACTACGGTCACGGACCGGAATTCGATCCCCTCGACCGTGCGCCAGGGCTCGCGGTCCCATTCCAGGATTTGGACCCCGTGGAACCCCGCCCGTTCAAAGGCTTCGAGGAATCGATCCTCGCGGAGGGCGCCGGCGATGCAGCCGCTCCAGAGCTCGGGGTTGTTCTGAAGGCATTGGGGGACGTCTTCGTCGGCCACGATGTCGCTGATGACGGCTCGTCCTCCACGACGGAGCACCCGGAACATCTCCTCAAACAACGCCGGCTTGGCTTCCGGCGGCACCAGGTTGAGCACGCAACTGGAGACCAGGGCGTCGTAGACGCCGTCGGCGATCAACGGCCGGCTTTCCCGTTGACGCCGCTGGTAGTCCTCCAGGGCCATCAGCGTGCCGAAATCGCGGACGGGCCGCTCGGCCAGCCAGATTTCGAGGGTCTCGATGTCGGTCTTCAGGTCTTGAATCCGACCCTTTTTGAATTCGAGATTGGCCCAGCCGATCCGCTCGGCGAAGGCCCGCTGATGACGGCGGGCCAGCCCGAGCATCACGTCGTTCATATCGACGCCGGTGACCCAACCGCCGGGGCCGACTTTCTGCGAGAGAATGTAACAGATTTTGCCCGCGCCGCTGCCGAGGTCCAGCACGCGCTCCCCCTCGCCGATGTAAATCGAAGGGTCGCCGCAACCGTAATCCAGCTCCCGGATCTCCTCCGGGATCGCTTCCAGGTACTGAGGGTCATAGCGAGCGGGGCAACACAGTTCGGCCTCGCGCCGCCGTGCGCCGGCGCTGTAACGCTCCAGGACGGCGGCCTCGTGGTTTATCCGTCCCTCCGCTTCAGAGATGGCCTCGGCCGACGGGGGCGCCTCGACCAGCGACATCGAATCCTTCATCGTTGAACTCTCCTCTCACCGCGGGCCGGCGGCCGCCTGGGCCGACCCCTTTGGGCTCCGGACCAGTGAAATCATTGGCCGCCGCCATGCCTGTTGCAACAAGTTCATTCCGAGGGGCGTTCCTCGTCGAGGCCCCAGATATTCGCCGAGGCCAGCTCCAGGCTGTTTCCCGCCGGGTCGCGGAAGTAGATCGAGCGCCCGCCTCCCGGCCAGGCGACCTCGGTCTCGATCGCGACGCCGTGAGCGCCGAGATGCGCCCTCCAAGCATCGAGGTCGACCTCCGGCACGGCCCAGGCGGCGTGACCGGGCCCCCGGCAGCCGTGGGTCGGGACGTCGAGCGGGCCCGGCTGCTCGGTGGCCACAGGGTTGAAGATCAGAACCATCGCCGCCCCGCAACGGAAGAAGACGTGGCGCTCGGCCAGGCGGGAATAGGGCTCCAATCCGAGCACGTCACGGTAGAAGCGCTCGGCGGCGTCCAGGTCCTGAGCGTAGAGGCAGGTCTCAAGGACGCGGCGAACCTTCATCGCCCGGCTCGTCCGCCCGGGGTCTCGGCCGCCCCGCTCGAGCGCGTCGATCCTCGGTCCCGCCGGAGGCGAGCCTCAACCCCATCAACGACTCGGCCGCCGATGAAGTTCCCCCGGCCGGTGGGGTTCCGTCTCGGCATTTGGTCCTCTCGGGCTCGATGCGGGCAAAGGCCAAGGCATCACGCCTCGTTTCGGATCATGCGGGAACCCCGTCAGGACGGCAAGATTGAATCCGCGAAGGTCAGAATCGCCCGGAGATTCGGTCGGGCCGGAACCCGTCCCCGCCGTGTTGCCTGCCCCTCCCGACTGTGATCTACTGCACGGCGTCCGGGGGGAAGAAAGCCGCAGCCAGATTGCCGGACACGCAAGGTGATCGTACTTCGCCGGGTTATCAGCGCGACGGGGGGAGTGGCCCTTGCCTCGGCGGTCGTCGCCTTCTTCGTCCCCGCCCCAGCCTTCTGGGTTGAGGCTCTTGGCGTCCTCGCGATCCTGGCGGGCGTGTTGCGCCTCGGCCTGACCGATGGGGGTCTGGCCTGGGTGGGCCTGAGCCCGGCGGGGGCCGAACCGCCGAGCCCGGATCAACGTCGGCGGCAACGCCGACGGTTCGCCTTCGCAATCGGTTCCGCGACGGCCCTGACCGCGCTCTCACTGGTCGGCCTGGAAGCCGCGAGTCAAGCCTTACTGCCGGATTACCGGCCGGCGCGTCTGGCCGAGACGGCGCTCCAGTACGACCCCGCCGTCTATGCGATCCACGCCTTTCCGGCCCATGAGCAGATCGTCGCGGACCCTGCCGACCCGGAAACGCCCCGATACCGCATCAACCGTCTTGGCTATCGCGGCCGGTCGTTCGACCCGATCAAGCCCCCCGGGACGGTCCGCATCGTCTTTCTCGGCGGATCGGCCGTCTTCGACCCCGACGCCCCCGAGGGGAACGATTGGCCGCACCGCGTGGAGGCAATCCTCCGCCGCCGGGGCTTCGATCGGGTCGAGTGCGTGAACGCGGGCATCCCGGGCCACGCCTCGATCGATTCGCTGGGCCGGTACGTCACCGAGATTCACAACTTCGAGCCCGACCTGGTTCTGATCTATCACGTCTGGAACGACGCCAAGCTGCTCCGGCCGCTCGGCTACGGCGGGACCCTGTTCCGGAGCCTTCGGCCGCTGGAGCCGGAGCGGGACCCACGGCGCCGCCCTCAGGGGCCGTTGGACGCTCTCCTCTGCCGGTCGCGCTTTTACAGCTTTCTTCGCCTCAAAGCGCTGGACAAGCGGTTGCGCCTGGACCTGGAGGGTCGTCCCGACGAGGAAGCCCCCCGGCGGGCGACGCCGACGTTCCCGCCTCGCGACAGCAGCGACTTCGACGCCTTCAGCCGCCCCTTGCTGGATCAGTTCCAACTGACGCTTCAGACGCTCATCGACGCGGTTCGGAACTCCGGGGCCGAGCCGATCCTGATCGTTCCTCCGCGGCTGATTCACGAGTCGAACTCGGCGCAGGATCGTCGGCGCGTCAAAACCCAGTACGTCGGTTTCGATTATCCGCGGATCGTGCGACTCTTTGATCGCATGGATGACGTCATCCGCGACGTCGCCCAGGAAGAGCAATGCCCCTGGCTGGATTTGAGCGCGCCCTTCTCCGGTCAGCGCTCCCTCTTCCGCGATCACATTCACCTGACCGGCGAAGGGGGCCGCGCCGTCGCCCTGGCCGTGGCCGATTTCGTCCAGGCGCGCTATACTCCTCTGCTGAAGTCCGCGGAGCCGTGAGGGAGGGAACGGCCGGGGGCACTTCGTCAAACCCCACGGAGGCCTGGATAGGGGGGGCATGCCCGACGGTCCGGAGGAAAGGGACGACTCAATGACGCATCAGCCCATCTGGAATCGATCGAGTGCGACGCGCCCCGGGCAGGCCTTGGCCCTGGCGTGGAGCGGGCTCTTCGTCTTGCTTGCGGAGCCGGCGGCCGCGCAGACGCACCCGCGACTGCTGTTCGGCGCGGGGGATGTTCCGGGCTTGCAGGCGCGAGCGGCCGCGGCTCGGGCGCGTATCCTGGGCGGCGCCACGGACTCTTTCTATGCCAACCCCTACAACGAGATTCTGATCGACTGCCGGAGCACGTATGGCCCCAGCCGGCCGATTCCCAATTCCAATCGAAGCCGAAACGCCCAGGCCATCATGAGCCACGGGGCGCTCCTGCTGCTCGACCCGAGCGGGCTCGCCCAGGACCCCAGTTACCAATCCAACACGCGGTTCTTCGGCTACTTCAATGCCACCCTCAATCTGTCCGGTTGGTCCAATTTTTTCGGGAACAATCCGATCGACGCGGGCTATCTGCTCGTCGGCCTGGCCGTGGGCTTTGATATGCATTACGAGAAATTCACGACGGCCGAAAAGGCGGATATCATCTCAAAGCTGGCGGCCCGGGCCGATTATATCGTCAACACGCTCCCGGAGACGACGAGCTCGATGCCCTCGGCGGCCGACCTCGACCCGGCGACCAATCCCAACTTCTTCCACAACGAAACGTTCAAGATTCTCCGGAACCGCTTTTTGATCCCGTTGGCCGGCCTGGGGATGGTCGCCTTCGCTCTGGAAGGTGAAGGTGGAGTGTCCACTTCGCGGTTTAATTCCTGGATCAACAAGCTGGAGCAGGGGCTCACGCTCTGGAAAACGTACGTCAGCCCGAGCGGCCACTCTCACGAGAGCTATCACTACCACGAGTTTGCGATGCAGGTGTTGTTCCCGATGTTCGAGGCCCGCCGCCGTCGAACCGGCGTCAACGCCTTCCAGGAAATCCCCTACTTGACCCATCATCCGATCTATTCGCTCTATAACTGGGTGCCCGGCGGGGATCGCAGTTTTGGCCTGTCGGGGCCGGACGGAGACTCGGCGACCGGCCCCGCGGCCGAAGTGATCTCCAATATGGCCTATGCGGCCGCCAGGCTCAAGGGCCACCCCCAGGGGTGGGATCGTCTGGCCAACTGGGCCCAATTCCGAGCCTTCATCCCCGGCACGGGAGGGGACCCGAACCCCAATCTTTCCTATTTCCGGGACGACCCGCTTCATTTCTTTTGGGCGGACGAAACCATCGCAATGAGCTCCCCCTCGGAGCTGGGCCTGCCGACGTGGCATTACTTTCCGACCTGGGGGCTTTTCGTCTGGCGAACGTCCTGGGCAGAGGACGCCACCTACTTCGGGCTGATATGCGGCCGACAGGTCGGGGGTCACATGCAACCCGAGATGGGCAATTTCTGGATTTACCGGGCCGGGGCCCCTTACCTCGCGCATCATATGCACACACTTAACCGGGACACGCGACACCACAACGTCATGATCGTCGGCAGTCAGGGGCAATGGGGGGAGGAATCGACCACCCCGCCGAGAGGGACCACGACCAAGCCACAGCCGCCGGAACGGTGGCCGACGATCGAACGCGCCCTGGGTCACAACCAGTTCTTCAATGTCCTCGCCAACCTGCGCCCGGTCTACATGGAAACGGCTCTCACGTCGTATCGGCGCGAATACCTGGGCTTCGTCCATTCCTTCGACGAACCGGCCTCCTCCGGGCAGTATTTCTTCGTGCTGGACCGGGCGACCGCGAGCCCCTCCCGGCGGTTCGATCACATTGTTCACGCCTACAAAACGCTTCCCCCCTTCGAAGACGCAGGCCCGGGGACGGTGGCCGGCCGCTTCGACACCGTGCTCTGGATCGATTCGGACCGCCTGGCGAATCCTTTCACCGGCAGCGGCGAGCAGTTCACCATCCGCCCCCGGAACACGGGGAGCCTGCCGATCAGTCTGGGGATGGTGGTGAAGGACGTTTCGCCGTCGGCGTGGTCCGGCGCCGTCGCGGACTCGCTCGTGAGCGACATTTCCGGTGGGGACAACTGGCGCCGCGGCTCCAAGCTCACGCGGACGTTCAACGGTACGAACGCCGAAGCCCTGAACGTCTACTATTTCCCGCGGAGCGGCGATGTCATCTCCCGCTGGACGGGCTCCAGCGACATCGGCTTCATCCTCACCAACGGCGGGACCGTGGCGCTGACGGTCTGGCCCCGCACGGGGGTCGTCAATAACGTTAACGGCCTGACCGTCAACGGGCAGATGGGGGGGGTCCACGTGACAAACAATTGGTTCTGGGGTCGGGACGTGACGAGCCTCGCCTTCGGCGGCCAGACGCTCCTGAACGCGAGCGCCCCCGTGACGATCTACGCCGATACCCAGAAGCCATCCGGCAATTCGCTGAGCCTCCTTTCCTCGGCGGCCGCCGATGTCTCCCTTTTTCACCCGCAATCCGTGACCGACGTCCGGCTGAACGGCCAGACGTTAAGCGCCGCCAACTGGAGCTGGTCGGCCGGGTTCCTCCACCTGGTTAGCCTGCCCGCGCAGACGGCCGCGGCCCTGATCGAGACGACGGTCGGCGCGCCCCCGGCCTATGCGTTCACGCAAGTGCGGGATACGATCGACCTCCGGGTCGCCGGCAACGTGAGCGGCTGGACGCCGCAGAACTTCGGCGACCCGACGGGCCAGGTAACCACCGGTGCCTCCGGACTTTGCCTGAACGTGAGCGCGGTCGGGAACAACTTCGTCGAGTGGAACAGCCCCCGCTCCTTTATCGATCTCGTCAAGAACGCGGTCTATCGCGCGAGGTTCACCGTGACGACGAGTCAAACGGCGGTCGACGCCATCCCGATCTGGTTCCTCAACTGGTTCAACGCCGATCCGGGCGGCTTCGGGATCATCTACGGGGGGGAGCGGTTCTTCGTCGACGTGGCCGGCGGGGCCGCTTCGCCTGGTCGCAACGGCAATTCGATTTACGATCTCTATTTCGCCCCGCTGGCCACCGGCGCGCAGCAATGGAACGGCGAGCTGCCGGGGGGGAATCCGGATAACGCCTTGAGCCCGTTTGACCCGTCGGCGGCGGGGCTCGACGCCCTCGGCTTTCAGTTCCGCGTCATCGACGTGGATTCGGTCAACGCTTTCCCCGACGGTAGCGCCGACCCGATCGGCTCACGGTTCGATTCCGGTCAGCTTTGCATCACCTCGCTGCGGGTCGATCGGATCGATCTCTCGCTGGTCAAAGCTCACGTAGTGGAGACGGCGTTCAATCCCGCCGGAACGCTCAACGCTTCGATGGCCGAACTCCTCCGCCCGCTGACGGGTCAGGTCTCCACGAGCGAGATTCAACCCACTGGCGTCGTGAATCTTCAGTTGGGGAACACGCCGGGGCCGCGCTCGACCCCGGGATTGGGGGAAATCGAATTCATTCGGCTTCAACCCCGGGTGGAGGGCCTGGCCGATACCATTCTGAGCGGAGCGCTGCGGAACCCGGCCAAGTTTCATCCGATCGTTCATCTCCCGGACGCCCTCTATCTGGGTCGTTTTCGGATCGCCAACGCCGTCGCTGGGACGGCGACGGCCGGGACGATCGATCCGGTCGACGTGATCATCGTCAATTGGGACAACCCGAGCTTTGAAGTCGGGGGTAAGGATTTCATCACGCGGGCCGCCGTCGGGCGACCGCTGGATCGGGCCGCCTCGCCCCGGGCGCCGGTCAACACGGGCGGCGTTACGCAGGAATACGTGGCTTTCTTCTTCGGGCACGCGCCGTCGATCGGCGACGTCGATCAGGACGGCGTCGGCGACCCCAGCCTGTTCCCCGGGGCCGACTCCTTGCGTTCTACGATTGATTTCTTTAACGCCGACTTCATTGGCACGAGCGTCATGGGCCCCGACGGCATCCCGGGCGTCGGGCCGAGCGGCGCCGACGCCTTCACGGTTGAATCCTTCCGCGTCGATCGCGTCGAGCTGCCGCAAGGCTGACGGCACCGCCGCTGGCGGTCCTGGCGACATGGCCCCCGACCCCTCCTCGAGGCCGCCCGACCGCGCGCCGGGGGAATCGGGCCGAGCGAAAAGTTGGCGGACGGACCCGGAGCGAAACCGTCGTCTCCGCGCCGGTCTCGCCCCGCTGAAAGGTCTTCTCGGTCCTCGGACGTTTCGTCGGCTCTTCGGCCGGCTGCCGGTCCTCGGCCGCGTCGAAATCCGTCTGCCGGAGGGCTCCCCCTTGAAGCTCGAAGCGGGCGTCGATGACGAGGTCGCTCGCGAGCTTTATTTTGGCGGCTATCGAGGTTTCGAGCCGGAATCGATCGAGCTGTTTCGCCGGCTCGCCCGGCGCGCCGACGTCATCTTCGACATCGGCGCGCACACCGGATACTACGCCCTGGTGGCGGCGCTGACCCGGCCCGAGGCCCGCGTTTTCGCCTTCGAGCCGTTGCCGTCACTCGCCCAACGCATTCGGGAAAACGCCTCGCTCAACGCCGTCAAGAACGTCGCCGTCATCGAAGTCGCCCTGGCCGAGCGCGACGGCGAGGCCACGCTCCACGTCCCGCGCGGTGCAACCCCCTCCTCGGCCTCCACGATGAAGGGCTTTCGCAAACGCACGACGCCCTTACCCGTTCGCGCCGTGCGAGTGGACACCTTCTTCGCCGATGAAGGGCTGGATCGCCTCGACCTGGTCAAGATGGACACCGAAGCGACCGAGCCGGCCGTCCTGATCGGCTTCGGCGAGCTGCTCGCCCGGTTCCAGCCCATAATCCTTTGCGAGGTGTTGGCCGGGCGGACGGAATCGGCGCTGATGGACCTCCTCGAGCCGCTCGGCTATCGCTACTGGCACGTCACCGACGGGGGGCTGCTTCCCCAGGCGCGGATCACCGGCGATCCCACCTATCGATTCCCTAATTATCTGTTCGCGCGGACTGAACCCAAACTATGAGGAAACCGCGGGTTTCTCATCGCTCGCACGCCTCTTCTTCAGCGCCTCGGCCATCTCGCTGAGCGCGTAAACCCACACAAAAAAGCTCAGGTAACCGAAATTCCGACGCAACATGTAAAAGAGAAGCCCGAACAGGAAGAGCGCCCATTCGAGGGCCGCCCAAGCGGCCGCCCGGCGGCGCTCCAGACCCCGGCTGCGCCGGAAGACCCGCGCGATGAGCGTCCATCGCCACAGCGTGAACGCCGCGAGCAAGGCCGCCGCGGGCAACCCACTCTCAAACGCCGTCTCCAACCACACGTTGTGCAGGTGTTGGTGCAGATAGCCTCCCTCGATCTGCCTCAGGAGCAACGGATCGCCGCTCTCACGGCCATGATTGTAATAAAGCTGCCGCGTGATGCGCCAATCGTAGCCCCATCCCGTCCACGGATGCCGCGCGATCTCGCCGACCGCCCACTCCCAGGCCATGAAGCGTTGTCGCATGGACGTGATCTCGGTCCCTTGGGGACGGTAAGTCGCCGGATCGAAAATCGAAAGGACGTGTCGTCGCCCCTCGGCGGGCATGAGGACGACCAGGAGCCCCGAGCCGAGCAAAACGAAGATCAGCCCCTTGCGCCAGGCGAGGCACGTCCAAAGCGCCAGGGCCGAGAGCGCGCTCACGAGCGCTCCGCGGGTATAGCTGAGCGTCAGGGTGAGGAAACTGACGCCGGCCAGGCCAAGCGCCGGCCAACGTCGCATCCGGCCTTTGGCCTCGGAGAGGGTTGACAGAACTAGGGCCCCCCCGGCGATCAACGCCAGATAGGCCGCACGGTTGAAATCCACCATCGGAAACTGAAGCCGGAACCGGGGAAGCCGATCCCCGGCCATCGGATGCTCGGCGTGAATCATCTCGGCCTTGACCAGGAAGTCCCGGACCCCTTCGCCGCCGGCGAGGTGAGCCAGCCAGACGACGAGGGCCAGAGCTTCCAGAACGGCCAGGAAAGCAACGAGCGGACGAGCGGTGGCCTCGCGAAGGCCTGGATAAGCTCCGGCGGCGGCGACCCAGGCCGTGGCCAGCGCCAGCGGGAGCGCGCGATCCGAGCCGTAATGTTCCAGGCTCACGTTATAGCTGCGGGAGGCGACGGCGCTCGCCAAGGTCTGCGCCCCATAGAGGAGAAGCAGGACCAGGCCAACCGTGAGGCTGGTCGGTCCTCGACTTTCGGGGCCAGCCGCGATCAACGTCGAGGCGAACCAGAGCGTCGCCCCCCAGAGATATATCGCCGCATGAGTGAAGAGAGGCCGTACGAGGTCTCGAAGCGAATAACGATCGGCAATCGCCGCCAAACCCGCCGCCCAGGCCAGCATCAGAACGATCCCCCCGAGCGTGAACGCCAGCCGACGGGCCGCAAGGCTCCCTTTTGATAACGTGGCGAGGTCGCAGACGATCAAGAGAACAAGCCAGCCGTAGCCGAACCCGGCGACGTAGTCCCCCAGCGGTAACCGGGAGAGAGGAGCCCTGAGGTCGAGACTCGCCCCCGCGCCGACGATTACGAACCCGGCGATCAGAACCCCCCGTGGGAGCCGAAAGCGAGATGCCAAGGGGGGCGAGCTCACGCATCCCGCCGAGGCGGGCCGCCTTCGAGCAGGGCGCGATAAACTTCGAGCGTGCGCAGCGCGGCCTGGCGCCACGTCCGGCGCCGCGCGGAGGCTTGGCCGGCCCGACCCAGCCGGGCCGCCAGCTCCGGGTCTCCGAGGACCCGTTTCAGGGCGCGGATCAGGGCGGCGATATCCTTGGGGGGGAACAGAAGACCGGTCTGGCCATCGACGACCATTTCCCGGTGGGCGGGGATATCCGTGCAGACCACGGGCAAGCCGGCGGACTGGAATTCGAGAATGTTGAGCCCCAGCCCTTCGAGGATCGAGGCTGAGACGCCGACACCGACGAGCGGTAAGAGGTGTTGGGGCGCCTTGAGACGGTAAAGGAACAACCCCTCGCCAGGGCCGAACCCCTCCTCGAAGGCCGTCCGCATCCGCTCCTCGCGCTTTTCCTTCCCGTAGGCAATTAGAAGGACGAAGATGCGATGGTCCTCATCGAGGAGAATACGACAGGCGGTCAGAACGTCCTCGATCCGTTTCAGGGGGATCAAGCGGGCGAGGACGGCGACGATGGTGCGTCCCTCGGCCGCGTGGCGCAGCCGTGCGATCAGATCGAAGTCGGGTCCCTCGGCCGGAATGTCGTCGGCGCCGTCCTCCACGACAACGGGCGCCTGCCGGAGGCGGCCGATCCAATCAACGGCCTCGGTGGCGATCGTGCGGGAACAAGCCATCAGGGGGCCCACTCGCAGCGCGCAACGTTCGACGTGGTTTTGGAGCCCCCCAGAGCCTTCCCGGCGGCCCTGATAGACGCTGTGCAGATGCGGCAGCACCGGACAGCCGCCGGCGAGCCCGGCGGCCATCTGGACCGGCGCCACGAATTGCGGTTCGTGGACGTGCACGAGGTCGGGCCGCTCTCGGGCGATGAGGCGGGCCAGCTTCCAGAGGTCGCGGAAAAGGCGCCACTCTCGTTCGGCGGGGAAAAGCTCCATTTTGCGACGGATGAACCCGATCGTCGGGCGATCTCTGAGAACTTCCGGCAACCGGCGGCGCGAGCCGAAGACCACAAAGATCGTTCGAACGTGCTCCGGCGACATCGCCAGCGTCGTCTGAAGAGCCACCTTGGCGACGCCGCCTTCGGCGACCGACGAGACGACCCGCAGGACGCTTATGGGCCGCCCCTCCACTGGCCGCGGCCTCGCAAGAAGCCGGTTCATCCCCCCGAGGGTCACGTACAGCAGCCAATAGAGCGCGTCATAGAGCCAACGAACCGGAACCCACCGTTGAGCAATCGACGCGCGTTCGCTTTTCCGGGTCTCGCTGGGCCCCGCCTCGTCGGCCGTCGGTCCGGCGGCCGCCACCTCGATCTCCGGCCCTTCTGGAGAGGGGACGATGGATTCGAGGGAGCGGAGGTGGCTTTCCGTCATCCGGCGGTGACCTGGGCTCGGCGGGCGTTCATCTGGTCGAGGATTCCCCGGGCCGTGGCGCGCCAGGAACGTTCCTGGACTTCGGCATAGGCCGTCTCAGCGCGCCGCCTCGCGGCGGCTCGGTCCCGATGGATCTCCAGGAGGGCCGCGGCCAAGGCCTCGGCGTCGCCGGGAGCGTGCAGGAGCGCCGTCTCGCCGTGACGGAGCGTGTTCGGAATGTCCCCCCAGGCCGCCGAGACGATCGGCAACTTGAGCGCCATGTATTCGACCAGTTTCATCGGGCAACCGTAAAGATTCTGGTCGCCCACGTAGGGGGTGACGCCGACGTCGCAGCCCCGCAGCAGCTCCGGGACGCGCTCATGATCGACGGCCCCCGTGAATTCGACGCGAGGGGCGATGCCGAGGGTCTCGGCTAGGCCCCGGAGCCGCCGCCCTTCCGGCCCGCCGCCGATCAGCCGCAACTTGAGGCCGGGAATGAGGGGCTCGAGGCGCCGCGCCGCCTCGAACAGCACCTCGTGCCCATGATAGGGCTTGAAGCTGCTCGCGCAACCCACGACGAAGTCGCCATTCGGCGACGGCTCGGCCGGCGGGCCCGGACGGAAGGCCTCCAGATCCACGCCGTTGGGGGTGACGACGACCTTCTCGCGCTCGATCCCCAATCCGAGAATCTGCCGCCTGAGCTCCGCCGTGACCGGGAGGAGAAGGGCGGCGCGTTCGAGCGTCCGTCGCTCGATCGAGCCGGTCAATCGGGCCAGGGCCAGTTGACCTCGCGCACGGCGTTCAATCGTCTGAAGGGCGTTGACCTCCACGAGGAGGGGGACATTGAACCGGGCTTGCAACCGGTAATAGGGGAAGGCCAGCCAGGCGTGGCGCGCATACAGCAGGTCCGGCGGCCCCCGGTGCAGGCTCGCCAGCGTCTGCCGCAGAAAATCCGCCTGCCACAAGAGCACCCCCCACGCCGCCGCCAGATTGGCCCGACCGGCCGCGCGGCCCGCCGGCCGGCCTCGAGCGCGCCGGCCCAGGGGGTTCATCACCCGCTCGTGAAACCAGCGCGTGAGCGTCGATCGCTTGATTTCCCGGAGATCAAAATGCCGGGCGAGGCCGTTGCCCGCCCGTAACGCGAAGACGGTCACCTCGCATCCCTCATCGGCGAAAGCCCGCGCCATGGCCCGGGCGTGGATCGAGGCCCCCTTCCGGGAATCGAAGAATGGAACGCCTCCATCGGCCAGCAAATAGGCGATCCGGAGCGGGGGAGGGGCGGTCGGGGGGGAAGGCTGAGTCACCAAGCGCTCTCGCCAAGGCCCTCGCGGAGACTTACCCGACCCGGAGGAGCCGGCGGGCTCCGGCGCGAGCCGCCGGCAGCGTCTCGACGAAGCCTTCGATCCATTCGGCGCGCCGCGCGAACGTCCGCTCTCGCGCCAGCTTGAGCCCCCCGAGAGCCTGCCTCTGGAGGCTCGCCTCGTCGGCCAGCAGCCGGCCGAGCGCGTCGGCCAGCGCCTGGGGGTCGTCCGGCGCGACGAGCGTGGCGCAGCCGCCGGCGCTTCCGGCGACGCTCTGAACCGTCGAGCCGACCACCGCCACGCCGGCCGCCATCCACTCGATCAACTTGAGCGGCGAGGCGTATCGCCGATACTCCGGACCCGCTCGGCGGCTCAAGGCCACGACGCCGACCCGGCATTGCCGCATCAGAGCTCGAACATCGGCGTGGGGGACCGCCGGCTTGAGCGTAAACCGCTCGGCCAGGCCCGCCTCGCGGGCCAGATTCCCCAGGCGCGCCCGATAGCGAGAAGCGCCACGTCCGACCGCGAGGAGGGTGATCCGGGGCAGCCGTCCCACGGCCCGGATCAGGGTTTCGATCCCATTGGCCGCCGCGAGCATCCCGAGGTAGCCGACGTCGTAACGCGCGGGCTCGCGCGGCGGGATACCTTCCGGCTCGGCGCAGCCCGAAGGGAGCCAAAGGCGAGGCCCGGGGTAGGCCGCCCGCTCAAGATCGCGCGCGTGGCCGGGCGAGGCGTGGAGGATGCCATCGGCCTGGCTGACCCAGCCCGCCTCTCGATGCTGAAGCCGGCGCAATTCCGCACGGCAGGCGTTCAGACCCGCCGCCGGATGCTTGCGCCGCCAGCCGCGCCACCCCTGAAGCCACTCCGGCGTCTGGAGTTCGAGCACCAGGCGGGTCTGTTCAGACAGGAGCCAGGCGTCCCGCAATTGCGAGAGCGCCCGCGGGGACCGCGTCAGGATGGCCTCGGGCGGCCCCCCCGCGGCCCGCCGCGCTCGCCAGGCGTGGCGCAGTCGGTCCAGGGGCGTGCTGAAGGGCGTTCGCTTTTCTCCCGCGCTGCCGCGGCGACGGCCGGCGAGAAACCTGAGCCCGGCCGGCAGGGGACGCCCCAGGAACGCCGGGAGCCGCTCAAGCCCCTCGTGAGGACACGTTTCCAGCCAAAAGAGGACCTCGTGCCCCCGGTCAGCCAGCGCCGCCGCCGTCTGCAGGTTCTGGATGGCGCTGGCCGGCAGGCCGAGATCGGCCTCAAGCCGGATATTGGTCACCAGCCACAGGCGCATCGGAGAACGTCCCGGATCGCGCGAGAGCCGCCGCCTCCTCCTCCGCCACGCTTCGGTCCTCCGTCATGCGGAGAACACGATCGAAGAGGCCCAGGCTTCCGTATTCGTGCGTGATGAAGATGACGGTCAACCCGCCGTCGTTGAGGCGGCTGATCAACTCGATGAACTCCCGTTTGGTTTCCTGATCCAGCGCTGCCGTCGGCTCGTCCAGGATCAGGATTTCGGGCCGGCGGACGAACGCCCGGGTCAGGGCGACTTTCTGCCGCTCGCCGCCCGAGAGCAACGCCCCTTGCTCCCCGACCAGCGTATCGTACCCCTGGGGGAGGGCCGAAATGAACCGGTGAGCCTGCGTGGCCTGGGCCGCCTCGACGATCCTCTCGCGGCTCAGGCCTTCGAGCCCGAAGGCGATGTTTTCAGCCACGGAACGATTGAACAAGAACGGCTGCTGCGTGATGAGGCAAACCTTCTCGCGCAGTTGCCTCAGGCGCAGCCGGTGGATCGGCGTGTCGTCGATCCGGATCATCCCCGCCGACGGCTCGTAGAGCCGCGTCAGAAGATGGACGATCGAGGTCTTGCCGGCCCCGTTGGGACCCACGAGGGCGACCGCTTCGCCGCGCCGCACGCGGAAGCTCACGTCGCGCAGGGCCGGGCGCCGTCGCGTCCGCTTTCGGCGTCGGATGACGTACGTCAGAGAAACGTTTTCGAAAATGAGCTCTCGCCAGGTGGCGGGAAAAGGAAGCGGGTCGGCCGCCTCCACGATCCGGGGCTGGCGATCCAGAAGGGCGAAGACGCGCCGGGCGACCGTGGCCGCCCGCTGCATCTTGATGTTCATGCTCATGAGCGTCCGGAACGGCTTATAGAATCGCGTCGTGGCGAAGAGAAAGACGAGCAGCCGCCCCTGCTCAAACCGCAGCGTGTCGGGGAAGGCGAACGTCGCGATCAGAAAGACGGCCAGGAGCGTGGCGATGTTCAGGACGTCGACAAAGGGACCCGTGACCGCTTCGGCGGCCCGGCGACGCCGACTGGAGCGCACCAATTGATCGACCGCCGGGCGGAGATAGTCACTTTCGAGGCGTTCGGCCCCGAACGCCTTGATCGCCTGAACCCCTCGAAAACCTTCGGTCATCACGTCAAGAGCCCCCTCCTCCAGCTCGACTTCGGCGCGCAGGGCCTGCCGCAGCCACCGGGTCAACATGAGCGTCGGCAGGATGACGAACGGCAGGAGAAGCCCCAGGAGGAGCGTCAGCCGGTAATTGATCACCAGGAGCGTGATGAAAAGAATGAGGGCGTTGGCGGGCAACATTACGCGCGTCGAGGCCAGGAGCTTGATCATCGGCCGGATCTGAAACGCGGATCGGTAACAGGTGTTGAGAAGGCTCCCCGTCGTTTCGCCATGAAAATACTGAAGCTCCTGCCGGAGGGCCTGCGTGTAGAGGTCCTGCATCAACTGGCTCGTGACGCGGATCGAGGCGCGCTCCATCAGATAGTCCCCGAGAAACTGAAAGAGCCCGTGCAGGACGAAAATCCCCAGGATCAACAGGCAATAAACCGCCACAAAGCGGCTCAGCGAGGCGCGCGCCCAATCCGCGGACCGTCCCCAGATCTCCCCCGCCCGGGCCGCCAGCGGCCTGGCCGCAGGCATGTAGCGCTCGGCCCATGCCTCGGCTCGCTCGAGGCTTCCCCCCTGGGAGGCGGCGCTCGGCGTCCCCGCCTCTTCCAGGGCCGAGCCGGAGGGTTCGACAGCGGCGGCCTCGGCCGGAGCCCGGCTCAGGCCCACGGCGAAGAGAGGCCGGAGCGAGATCAGCCCCAGCCCCGCCAGCGACGAGGCGAGGATCATCAACACATTGGCCAGGATGATTTGACGCCGAACCGGGCGTAGGAGACCCACAACCCGCCAGAGCGCGTTATCGCGCAACGAAAACCGGTTGCGGATGAAGTCGCGAATCCCCGGCGCGGTGGGCGGCGGCCTCATGGGCTCAAGAGCGTGAGGGGAAAATCACGGGGGCGACGACGTCTGGACGCGATCCCCGAAGGAGCGGATGGACGTGGGTGGCCCCGGGGTGGAACCGGCTAACCCCATCGGGGCACCTTAACCCATGGCCTTGATCGAGTAAATTCTTAACTCACAAGGCTTCGTATCGAAACCGCCCGGAGGCCTCGCTCTCCATCTCCGCTCGTTGAGGCCCCGTCACGACAAGACGTCCTCACCTCAGGGGCGGCTCGCGGCGCGACGGAGCCGGCCGATCAGCCCGCCGAGGAGGGGCGCGGCTTTGCTGAGTTTATAGAGCTTCCGCCCGTCCGGAGCTTCCCCGAGGCGCTCGATCCGGGGCAGGCGGGCCTGCTCGGCGACGAAGCCGGCGAAGGCCTCCGGGTCCAGGTTACGGTAGGCCTGCCGCATCTGACGTTCCTCCGGCCGGTGCGTTTCGAGCAGGATCATCTCGGCCCCGCGCAGGCGCTTGAGTAAGCCGAGAAACCGTTGATAACGGGACTTCTTCCGCAAGAAATGATGAAAAACGTTAAGCGCGAGAATGAGGTCGAATTCGCCGAGGCGCGGGTAATCGAAGACGCTCCCCTGCCAGATGGAGAACTGGCGATTACCTGCCAACCGAAGCCGATTGAGAAAGTAAACGTTGCGCGTATCCCGCTCAATCGCCGTGCAGCGCAGACCGAGGGCCTCGAAGGCGTGACACATGTGCCCCCAGTGGGCCCCGATGTCGAGCAGCCGTTTGCCGGCCCACGCCTCGGGATCGATGGCCCCCCGCAGGATTGCCATCCGCTCGTCGCCGTGGTGGGCGGGCAGGTCCGCCAGGTCCGGATGGTCGATTTTCTGGTAAACCTTGCCCTTGAGGTGCGGGGAGGCTTCGCAGAACTCGATGATCTCGCGCTTGAAGGCGACCCAGCGACTATGACGGATGACGATCTGAACCGGAATCCGCGGCAGGCTCAGGAATTTCGCCACGGCCAATCGATGCTGCCCGTCGACGAACATCAAGCGCCCGTTGCGATCGATGGCCACGGTGACTTCGTTGCCCTGCGGCGAAGCCTCATCCTTCAGGTCGGCCTGTGTCCGATAGCCCTCGCGGCTGATCCGGCCCAGGAGCGCCTCGAACTCCCGACATCGGTAGAGCACGTTGCGCTGGGTTCGATGCGACGTGCGGGCCGTCCCGTCGCGAATATGCCGGAGATGCCGCCGATAATAATCGGTGGTTTCCCAGCGGCGGCCGCGGCGGACGTGGTCCGTCAAGGACCGATAGAGGTCGCTTTCCTCGAACACCGTCTCGGGGGCCTGATCCCAGTCGCCGTCGAGCACCAACTGAGGCGGACGCCGGCTGCAAAGTTGGAGAAAGAAATCCCAACTCATCCGTTCAAGCAGCCGGCGACTCGAACAGACCAGCGAGATGTCCCGGGGGTCCACCCAGACGACCGCTTCGCCCATGGCCCGGCCGGACGGCCGCTCGGCGAGCCGCGTCGCCGACGACAGTCCAAGCGCGACAGCCTAACCCAGGCCAGGCGCGAGCGAAACGTTTTCCTCCGGCGTTATCCGGCTTGCCGCGGTTTCGGGCCGATGGGATCATAGCCGCGCGACGATCGTCCAGGTCGAGCCGGCGCGATGAAGATTCTCCTCACCGGGGCCTCGGGGTTGATCGGTTCGGCGTTGGCGCCGGAGCTGACGGCCGCCGGCCACGAGGTGATCCGGCTGCGGCGTTCGTCAGCGAGCCGCGCCGAGCCTGGCCCGTTCTGGGATCCCGTGGCCGGCACGGTCGAGGCCGCGGCGCTCCTGGGTGTGGAGGGGATTGTCCACCTGGCGGGGGCCAGCGTCGCTGAGGGCCGTTGGACGGCCGCCCGCAAGCAGACCATCCTCGACAGCCGAGAGGCGGGAACGCGCCTGATCGCCGAGTCAGCGGCTCATCTGCGGCCTCGCCCGAAAGTGCTGGTCTGCGCCTCGGCCATCGGTTTTTACGGCGACCGGGGCGAGGAGCGACTCTCCGAGGCGAGCCCGCCGGGCTCGGGTTTCCTGGCCGATGTATGTCGGCGCTGGGAGGCCGCGGCTGAGCCGGCTCGGGCGGCGGGCGTGCGCGTCGTTCATCTCCGGTTCGGGGTCGTGTTGAGCCCTGCCGGAGGCGCTCTCCGCCGCATGCTCACCCCTTTCCGGATGGGGTTGGGCGGCCGGCTGGGCTCGGGTCGCCAGTTCATGAGCTGGATCACGCTTGAGGACGCCGTGGGGGCGATTGTCCATGCGATCAAGTCCGAGCTGGAGGGGCCCGTCAACGTGGTCGCGCCCAACCCGGTCCGGAACGCCGAGTTCAGCCGCCTGCTCGCGCGGGCTCTGGGCCGACCGGCGATTCTGCCGATGCCGGCGCCGATCGTCCGGCTCGCCTTCGGCGAGATGGGCCATGAGTTGATGCTTTCCAGCGCACGCGTGGAACCCGCGCGTCTTCAGGCCGCCGGTTACGCCTTCCGACACCCGGAGCTGGAGGAGGCCTTCAGGCATCTCCTCGGCCGGAGCGGGTCATGAGGGCCGACGAGTCCGGTTCGGGATCGACCCCCCGCCGCCCGATTCTCCTGGCCAATCTCGGCTCTCCGGCCTCAACGGCCGTCAAGGACGTGCGGGCTTATCTGCGCGAATTCCTGATGGATGAGCGCGTCCTCGACGTGCCCTACCTCCTGAGGAAGTTCATTGTCGAGGCGAGAATCCTGCCGAAGCGATCCCGCGAATCGGCCCACGCCTATCGGCGCGTCTGGTGGTCCGAAGGTTCGCCGTTGATCGTCCTGAGCCGGCGGGTTGAGCGTCTGCTGCGGGAGCGGGTCGCCGCGCCGCTGAGTCTCGCCATGCGGTACGGCGAGCCCTCCGTCGAGACGGCCCTCGATGAATTGATCCCTTCGGGGACGGCGCCTCCCGCCGAACTCTTCCTTCTCCCGCTTTATCCGCACTACGCAATGTCGAGTTATGAGACGGTCGTGGCGCGCGTCCGGCGGGCGCTGGCGCGGCGGGCCCCCGGCGCGCGATTGCTCGTGCAGCGCCCCTTCTACGATGATCCGGCTTACATCGCGGCGCTCGTCGAGCGCTCCCGACCCTTCCTGGAAGAATCCTACGACCATCTGCTCTTCAGCTATCACGGCCTGCCGGAGCGCCATCTGCGCAAGTCCGACCCGACGGGGCGGCATTGCCTCGCCTCGCCGGATTGCTGCCGCGTCGAGTCCCCCGCGCACGCGACGTGCTATCGCCATCAGGTCTTGCGGACGACGGAGTTGTTCGTTGAGTCGGCGGGGATCGAGCCGGGGCGCTGGTCCGTGGCGTTCCAATCCCGGCTGGGGCGCGATCCGTGGCTGCGGCCCTATACGGACAAGGAACTGACCCGCTTGGCGCGGGAAGGGGTCCGCCGGCTGGTCGTCATCTGCCCGGCGTTTGTGGCCGATTGTCTGGAGACGCTGGAGGAGATCGGCCTGCGCGGGCAGGACGCCTTCCTGGCCGCGGGGGGAGAGGAATTGCGCCTGATTCCCTGCCTGAACGACCATCCCAGGTGGATCGAAACGCTGGCCGGGTTCTGCCGAGCATGAGGGCAAAGGCGCGGATGGGGACTTCACGTCGACGGGCTTTGCGGGGGATAATGCCGGCAGTGTCGGGCCTCGGCGCAATCCGTGGTCGTCGCAGGTCCAGAGGAGGCGCTTGGCTATGAATCCGCGCTCACGGTTTGAATTCGCGGTGGGGCTGATGGTCGGCCTCGGTCTCCTCGGCTCGTGGTGCGCCGCCGAGGACCCGGCGGGCGGGCCCGAAATTCTCGCCCGTCCGGGCCGTTTCCGATCGTTGACCGAGCCCCCATGCTCTTACGCGTCGACACAGGATCGCAAAGGGTTGATCCGCGAGGACGACCGCGTCGTGGCCTGGATCCGCGGGGCGCACAACGGCGGCGCGGCGCCGCTGAGACACTTCCTGGCCGGCCCCCGCGTCATCAACGACACTTATGGTCTGTTCTTCTACGATCCCGATGGCGGTTACGTCAGCGTGTTCGAAAAAGCCTACGGCTTTGAGTTTTACGGCTGGCGGCGGGGCGTGATGGTCGCCCGCGGGCCGGACGGCACGCTCTGGTCCGCCCTCAGCGGCCGCGCGCTGGCCGGACCGCAGGCGGGCGCGCAGCTCCGCCGCGTTCCCAGTCTGACCACGGATTGGGGCCATTGGCTCCTCCTTCACCCGGAATCGACCGCTTACGACCTCTTTGACGGAACCCGATACGAGACGGTCGAATTGCCAGGAGAGCTGAGCGAGGAATGGGCTCCCTTCCTGAGACAGGCCGACCCGAGGCTTGAACCCCGGGCGACCGTGCTGGGGGTCGAGGTCGGCCCTGCGCGCAGGGCCTATCCGCTCGACGGGTTGCCGGATCGGGCCAGCTTGCTGGACGAGATCGAAGGCGTTCCGCTTGCGGTTTTCTGGTATGCCCCCACGAGGACGGCCGTGGCCTTCCAGCGGCGCCTCGGCGAGCGGACGCTCGCGTTTCGGGCCGACCCCGTGGCGCCCGAGAGCGCGCCCTTTGTGGACGAAGAGACGGGGACCCGGTGGACGCTGGCCGGGCGCGCCGTCGACGGCCCGCTCCGCGGGAGCGAATTGACCTGGGTGCCTGGCGTTCAGTGTCGTTGGTACGCCTGGGCCTCGGAGCATCCCGCCACGGAACTCGGGTCGGCGTCCCAGATCGCAGGACCGGGCCGTTGATCCACGTATGAAGCCAAGGCTTTCAACCGGTCTCCAAAGGGGCGACGGCGTCGCCAGAGCGGGCCGATCGCACGCCTCCTATGCCACCCACTGGGGACTTCTCCTGGCGACCGTCATCTCGACGTTTGGGGCAGCGGCCGACGAGGTTCCGTTCCGGGGCGTTCTCGTTCGGCCCGATCAGATCGATGTTCCGGCCCTCAAGACTCAAGGGTATGGCGCCGTGGCGCTCCGGATCGACGGCCTTGAGACGCTGGAGGAGGCGGCTCGAACCGCGACGGACGTCCGCGGGGCCGGTCGGGCCTTGTTCTACTGGTTCGAAGTGGCGCGGGACCCGGCGCTGGCCGAGATTCACCCGGAGTGGATGGCCAGCCTGCAAACGCACCAGCAATGGCGGCGGCACTTTCCGTCGGCCACCGAGGTCGGCCCCGGTGAGGTCGTCAAGACCCACCCGTGGGTCCCGATCGCCTTTGAAGGAGCGTTCGCCGCTCATCTGAGTCGGATCGCGGCGTGTTTGCGATCCCTGCCGGCCCCGGACGGCGTCTTCCTCAACGATCTTCAGGCGGGGCCTTCGGCCTGCGGTTGCGGGAATCTCCTCTGCCGCTGGACGCCCGAGTACGGCCCGATCTCCACGGCGGCTCGATCCGGCCCCGAGGCCGCCTCGCGGTTTGTCGTCGAGGTTCAGCGGTTGGTTCCCGACGGCGAGGTCATCCCGGTCTGGATGACCGAATGCGAAGAACATGAGTCCCGGCCGGGCGGGGATTGCGGCGGCGTCGGATGCTACAGCGGACGGTGTTGGTGGGCCTGGACCGAGCAGTTGATGGCGCTGGCGGGCCGGACGGGTCGGCTTGCCGTCCCCGCGCTCCCGCGAGCCTGGGCTAAGGCACCGGCCCCGGCGGGGGGCGGCTTTGTGAGCCGGGCGCTCGCGGCTTTCGAGCGCATGCCGCCCGAGCGGGGCGGGCGAGCCGTTTCGTCCGATCGCCTGATCGCCGTCCTCCAGGGATGGGATTCTGGGGCGGCGACGATTCAGGCCGACGTGGAGGAGGCCCTTGCCGCCGGGGCGGCGGGCTATCTTCTGGCGCTCACGCCGATTGAGCAGAGTTGGTCCCCGAGAGTCGTTCGCCTTGAGGAACTCTCCGGCTCCCGCGAGCCAGGGCGGTAGCGAACGCGCGATCCGTCCGGCGACGAAGGCCCTGATCTCTCATCGGCTCGGGCCGCGAGGGAACTCGCGCCTTCAACCGCTTGTTCCGCGTGGGCTGGAACGCTCGCGCCAACGGGCCAGCTCGCTGGCGTAGCGTCGGCCAAGGTCGGCCGCGTTGGCCTGCGCCCAGTCGCTCAGGCGGGTCACGCCGACGCAGGGCGAATTCGTCGAGAGCAGCCCCGCCATCAACGCGCCGATCTCTTCGCGCGTCAGGAAAACGTCCCCGACAAGTCGACCGATCGCCCAGGCGGCCAGATAGCCGACCCCCGGGGGGATCAGGGCCAGGGGCCTGGGCTTGCCGATGATCCGGCCCAGCGTCTCGATCAGCCCTCGATACGTAAACGTCTCCGGCCCGACGGCGTCCACCCGCCGGTCGCCCGTCGCGCACCGTTCATCCGCGGCGAGCTCGGCGAAATCCTCGATGTAGATCGGCTGGACCCGGTAAGCTCCATCGCCAAAAACGCCGAAAACGGGGAATCGGCGGAGCGTCCAGGCGATGTTGTTCACCAGGATGTCTTCGCCGCCAAAAAACAGCGCGGGCCGCAGGATCGAATGCGGCAGGCCGATCTCCCGCAGCGCGCGCTCGACGCGGCCCTTGCCTCGAAAATACGAAAAGGGGGAATCCTCGGAGGCGTTGGCAACACTGACGTGCACGATGCGACCCACCCCCGCGGCCCGGGCAGCCTCCAATAAAGCGATCGAGTTCCGCACGGCGAGGTCATGCCCCGCCCCCCCGTGGTTGAACCGGATCCAGTAAGTATTGATCAGAACGTCGGCTCCGGCGAGCGCGGCCGCCAGGGCGGGGGGATCCTCAAATCGAAAGGCGAACGCCCGAACCCGATCACCGAACGGATCGCGACGGCGCGGAGAATTCGTCAACGTCCGGACGGCGCAGCCTTGATCGAGCAGCCGCCGCGCGATATGGCGGCCGGAGTAACTGAAGGCCCCGGTGACGACGCAGCTCTCCACGGGGGTTCCCTCCAGCGGCGACTCGGGCTTCGGCGGTCGCCGGAGTTACGTCGGCGCCCGGCCTTCACAACATCACGCGACAGGCGGCGGCGACGGTGACCGCGGCCGTCTCGGCCCGCAGGACCAGCGGCCCCAGGTGAACGGCGGTGAAGCCCGTCTGGCGAAAGGCCTCGGCCTCGCCCGGCGTCCAACCCCCTTCGGGGCCGACGGCCACCTGGACCGCCAGGTTCATCCCCGCCCGTTGGCTCAGCCACTCCCCCAGCCCGACCGCTCCCGGCCCTGGGTGGGCGAAGCAGCTCAAGACGGGCGGTCGTTCGCGCGCGAGCCAGATCGGCAGCGGCGTGATCGGGTCGAACCGCATGGGGATGGCCCGACCGGATTGTTTGGCGGCCGCGAGCGCGATCCGTTCCCACCGGGCCAGCGGATCGGCCTTCGAGCCGGACCCCGGCGCGGCGACGGTGCGCCGGGCGCGCAGGGGTTGGACCGCGGCCACGTCCAGTTCGGAGAGTTTCTCGATCATCCAGTCCATGGCGCGGCGCTTCAGGACTGAGACGGCCATCAGGAGCGGCACGCCCGCGGGGCGCGCCCCCGGCAGAGGTTCCACCAGTCGGAGGCACGCGAGCCCCGGCCCACGATCGCCGACCTCCGCCCGCCAAGCCCGACCGTCCCGGTCGAAAACCTCCACGATCACGCCGGGCCGCAGCCGCAGAACGTTTCGAAGGTGGTGGGATTCGCCCGGCGGCAGCAGGACGGTTCCCTCGGCGGCTTTGGCGAGCGACGTCGGTGAATAAAATCGGTAAGGGCGAAGGCGCAACGTCGGCGTTTCCCGGAGCCGCCGTGCCGACCCGCCCCGCTCAGGCGGTCACCGGTCTCATTTCGGCGTTCGACAAACGGCGCAAGGCTCAAGCCCCTTGGCGCGTGCGTCGCTCAGTTTGATCGAAACGGGTTCGGCGGGCAATTGCGGGCACGTCGGGCGATGATAGCGCCGGTCGCTCGGGCCCCAGAGGAACGTCCGATCGCCGCTGGCTCGCTGAGGCGGCGGCCCGACCTCTAGCGTCGGCCCGTCCGCGGCCGGCGGGCTCACGGCCTCGGCTTCAGCCCGCGAGCCCTCGCCTTGGGTTCCGCCCGGCCCTTCTTCGGAGGCGGCTTCAAAAGGGGCAGGCTGTGCTTTGGGACCCGATGCCGCCGCGGCCGACGCTCCGACGGCTTCCGGGCTCGCTCCATCGGAACCCGTCGGCGGGGGCTGGATAAGCCGATCTTGGAGCTGCTCGATGATTTCACGCGCGCGGCGGCTGAGGTAAACCGAGGGGTCGGCCTGCGGAGGCTCGGCCTCCAGCAAAGCCGACGCCACGCCGAAGGCGTCCCGGGCGAAGGCTTCTTCCAGGAGGTTCCGGCCCACGACGAGAACGCCGGTGGGCGATCCTGCAAGCGCCTTCTCCCTTCCCCATTCCCAGGAGAGCAGCGGATCGCGCGCCGGGGCCTTGAGCCGCCCGAAAAGGCGCAGCAGGCGCCCCGAAGGCCGCGGCGCCAAACGGGAATACCCCATGCGGTATTCGATCCTTCCCGCGGCGGGATCGATCCGATTGGCCAGATGCCGGTCCCAGCCCCAGCGGTCGGCGAAGGGCCCGTCCAGCGCGTTGTGGCCCTCGCGGATCCAGTTCCCCTGGTCGGCGTCGGCGAAATCCAGAACGCTCGGATCGAAGCGCAGCAGCACGCGCACCTCGTCGAACGCCACGCCTTCGGGATTGTGAAGCCCCACGTCGAAGACGATCCATTCCCCCGCCTCGTAGAAGTCCTTGCGGGGATAATCGATCCAGAGTGAAGGGGGGTGCTCGGCCATCGCCCCGGACGCTCGAAGGACGCCCGACAGATCACGCCCCGGATCGAGCACAAGGCGACCCCCCCGAGGGATCGGGCCGGGCGGAGGCTCCACGCGCAGTCGCGCGCCGACGAGCGTCCCCAGCGGCCCGAATTCATTGAGCGTGATCCGCTCCGAACCCTGGAAGGCCGATGAAACCGCGCGGGGGGAGGCGAGGCCCAAGGGAGCCTCCTCAATCGGTTCCCGAGCGCGCCAGAGGACCTCGAGAATCTTCATGTCGAGCCCTCGTAACGGACGGGCGAACCGCGCCCGATACCGAATCTCTCCGGCCACGCGGTCGATCCCCCACTGCGGCTCCCCCTGGAGCGCATCCTTGATGGCATCCTGATGAAGGGAGACGGGCTCGACGGCCTGGGGAGGGTAAGTCAGCACGAGATCAACGGCGGTCAACGCCAGCCGTTCCAGGTTCAGCAGCCGCGCCTCGGTCGTGAATTCCTCCCCCGGCCGGACGACGATGCTCGCCGGCGTGAGGAAAAACGTCATCGTCCGGAACTTGGCCGAGGCGGCTTCGCTCTCGATGACCTCCGGACTGGGGGGGCTTAGCTGCTCGGCAAGACCGCCCGATGGGGCGCCCGGCTGGACCTTGATGAGCTCCTGGAGGGCCTGGTTGGCCTTGGCTTCCGCCTCCTTGCGCATCTCTTCCAGTCGCCACCGGATGTAAGCCTGCTGGCGCTGTTTCCTCTCCTCCTCGGAGAGCCCCGGCACGTTCGGGTCGAGCTCGTAGGGAACTTTGATCGGCGTCGGCTCCGGCGTCGGCTTGGTTGGGGTCGCCGGGACGATCTGCGGCAACTCAAGCGGCGGCTCCTGGGCCGAGACCATCGGCCGAGCTATCAGCGCCGTGATCGCCAGGGCAATGCCCCGAAGCGCCGAAGCGGCGAAGCGATCGGAGGTGACACGCACCGGAGCCTCCCGAAGTGAGGGGGGCCCATAGCGCCAGGGCAAGAATCGCGCCAGGCGGGGTAAAGAGGACAGGGGCATGAGGCGAGCGGCGAGCAAGCCGGAGGCTCCTCCGTCAGCTCGCGAACTCAGGGTCCGGCGAGCGCGCCGGCTACGTCGGTGACCGCCGCCTTGAGGGCCTTGGCGTCGGGGGTCGGCGAGTCGAGGATGGCGATGGCCGTCGGTTCCAGTAAGTCCTCAGCGTGATAGTAAGCCATGACGTCCTTGCAAAAGGCCGAGAAATCCGAAAGTTTGACCCACGGCACATCGAAACCGTCCTGAATTTCCGTCCAGTTTCGTTTTAATTGGCCATCATCGAACTCCAGCAGGACCATCGGGAACAACGTCTCCTCCGGCACCTCGCTCCCGAAGAGAACCAGGAGCAGCGGAAAACCCGTCCGATGGAGGCGAATCCCGGCCCACCCGCGATAGTCCTCCGGCACCTGGGCGCGCACCTTGTCGAAAAACGACCGGACGGCGTCCCACTGCGGCGTGTAGGTGAACATCGGCACGGTCGAGACTCCGTCGAGGTTTTCCGTCTTCGCCGTCGTGATTTTCCGATCCGCCGGCGGCGCTGAATCCCCTCGGCGAGCATAGCCGGACCCCCCCGTTTCAAGCAACGCCAAAGCCGGCGATCCCCCGGGGCGATCGCAGAAGAGCCCGACGCTCCAGACGGGCGCATTTGACATCGCGACGGCCCCGGCCTGACAATCCTCGACCAGTACGGACGGCGAAACTCCCGCGGCCCCGCGCGACTTGGACACAGCCTCCCTCAATGTTCCCGGGGCGGACTCCCCGAGCGCCCCCGTCGAAGGGGCGCCCGAGGGTGACCTCGAGTCTCGGCTTCGCCAGGCGCTGGGAGAAACTTATGAACTGGGGCCGCAGATCGGCCGCGGGGGGATGGGCGTCGTTTTTCAAGCCACGGACCTGCGGCTCAAGCGCGAGGTCGCCATCAAGGTCCTCCCGCCGGAACTGACTCACCGGCAGGACTTGCGCCGCCGGCTCGTCCGCGAGGCCCAGGCCGCCGCCGCCCTCACCCATCCCCATATCGTGCCGATCTACGACGTGGGTTCCGGCGGCGGGCTCGTCTGGTTCGTGATGGCCTTCATCCACGGCGAGAGCCTGCGGGACCTCGTCCGCCGGGCCGGGCCGCAGCCGCTTCACGTGGTCGCGCGCGTGCTGCGCGAGACGGCCTGGGCGCTCTCCTACGCTCATGCCCGCGGCATCGTCCATCGGGACATCAAGCCCGATAACATCATGATCGAACGGGCCTCCGGCCGGGCCATCGTCATGGACTTCGGCCTGGCCAAAATCGCCGATGAAAAGGACAGCGGCGTAACCTCGACGGGGGCCATCCTCGGGACCCCCGCCTACATGTCGCCGGAACAGGCCCGGGGGGCCGAACAGATCGACGCCCGGTCGGACATCTACACGCTCGGTCTTGTCGGCTATTTCATCCTGACCGGCCGGAACCCGTTCTCGGCGCGAGGTCGTCAGGCCACGCTGGCGCGCGTCCTGACCGAGGAAGCTCCGGACGCCGCCACGCTCCGGCCGGACCTGCCCGCCTGGATCATCGAGACCCTGCGCAAGGCCACCCGGCGCGATCCCGCCGGACGGTTCGAATCCGCCGAGGCGCTCGCCAACGCGCTCGACCAGGGAGAGACCCCGGCCCCCATCCCCACCTCCGTGGAGAACTTTCTGGACCTGCTCGGCAGTTACGGCGCGCTCTCGGTACTGGCGGCCTGGGCCTTGTTCTTCATCGGGTTGCCGCCGAAGGGCGCCGTCGGGGCGTTCTTTCCTTCCGGGACGTTCCTGATTCTGGTCTCGGTGCTGGCCTTTCCGCTGCTGCGGGCGGTCCATCTGATGAGCGCCGAAGGGATCGGCTGGCGGGAAATCCGGCAGGCGATCCAGGCGCGGCGACTTTACTGGCTGCGGACGATCAGTCTGGCCCGTGGGGCGGGCCTCCACCTGACGCCGATGCTGCTGGTGGCCGTCGCGATCCTGGGGGTGACGCTTAACTGGTTCTTCGAGAACTTCCAATGGGAACACGGCCGCTACGTCGTCCCCCGGCCGGTCGGGAGTCTGGCTCTGCGTTCGAGACCGCTCTGGCTCATCTTGTACGCTGCGCTGGCGACGGTCGTCTGGGCCTGGTTGTTCGCCTTGCCCGGATGGCGCGCCCTCTCGCCGGAAAAGCTCGACGCGATCGCTTCCTGGCGGCTTCCGCGCTGGATCGACCTTCTGGGCCGGGTGCTGTTCGGCCGCCTGGGGTCGGCCGGCCCCATCGTCGAGGCGACGGCGGACTTCCAGCAAATGGCCGAGCCGGCCGTCCAGGCCGCGATCGCCTTCAACCGGACCCGTCGCCAATTGCCGCTTCGGCGACGATGGGCCGTCTCCCCCGTCATCCGTCAAGGTAACGGCCTCGTCCGCCGCGCGTGGCGCATCCAGGAGCGGGTCGTCCGCCTCAAGGATCAACTACGCCGGGCTCAGGACCCTCGGCAGGCCGATCGGCTGGCGGCGGCCATCGAGCGGCGGGAAACGCTCCTGGCCGAATGCGGCGCCGCGCTCGAAGATTTGCGTCTTCTCCTGGAAGAGGCGGCCTCGCCGGAATCCGCCGAGCCCCCGACGGACCCGCGGGCGCTTGAAGAAGCCCGGCGCTTGACGCGCCCGCTGCGTTGGGTCGCGCGAATTACGCGCGCCTATGTGGTCCTTTGTATCGGGTGGCTCGCCGTGAGAGCAGCGGTGGACTTCGAGGGGCTCGTGGCGAAAGTTCCGGCCCTGGGGGCCTGGGCGGCGGCCGGGGAGGCCTTCGAGTACGTCGCCTGGGGCTCGCTGCCGGTCTTCGTCCTGTTTCTCGCCCTCAGGCGACGGTTCTATTCGTAATCGGGGAAATCCGGCCTGGCCGCTCTCAGTCCGAAGTCCATTTCTCGCCGATCAAGGGGGGCTCTCCGAAGGCTCCGCTGGCGGCTCCATCCACTCGAAAATCGCAATACGGTCGCCACGGAGGGTCAGGTCCCGCCGGACCGAGGCGTGTAACCAGGGCTCGTCGCGGAATCGGCTCACCTTGCCCGCGTCGATAAGCAGGAGGAGCGGCCGACCGGCGGCGAGAGTCTCGCGCGTGAGGCGACGGAAGTCCTCCTCGAAGTCTTCATCCTCGAAGTAAGCGATCACAAAATCGCCGTAAATGTTGAAATACGGCTTGTCGTCGCCGAACATCGCAATCTGCAATTGCGGATGCTCGCCCAGGCGGTCGGCTAAATCCCGACTCATCGCCTTGAGATCGTCGTCCTGAAACGCCGGAGGAATCATCCAGCCGAACAGGACGAACCATCCGGCGTAAAGCAGGGCGATCATGAGGCCGAGGGCGGCGGCGAAGGCCCGCCGGACGATCAGCAGCGCGCCGGCCCCGACGGTGGCCGCCAGCACGATCGAACCGATTACTTGAGCCGGCCGGGAGAAATGCCAGGCTGCGTACTCGAACTCGGCGTTCGCGTCCCGCAGGGCGACGCTCGCTTCCAGGTCGATCGGTTCGAGGGCCGAGGCCAGGGTTTGCGCCAACTCATGACGCCACATCAGGACAACCCAGACGAGCGCCAGAGCCCCCAGATTGATCCAGGCGGGCGTCGCCACGAGCCCCGTCGCTCGCGGCAGTTTCCACGCTCCCTCCCGGCCGCTCATGAAGCCTTGGAGAAGGAAAGCCGCGAGGATCGCCAGCGCAGGGTAAGCCGGCAACAGATATTGGGCGCGCTTCGGCGGGTAGAACGACAGGCCGATCAAGGTCAGACCGATCCACCCCATCAGGAATCGGCAGGCGGCAGTCTGATCGCCGAAGATCGGCCCAGCCGCGGGAGCTTCCGGGCGTCGGCGGCGCGAACGTCCCCAAGCCCAGAGCCAACCGCCCGCCCCCGCCGCCACGAAAAGCGCCGCCGGCGCCGCGTCGTACCAGATATTCTTCAGGTAATACCCGAGGGGCTCGACGTGCCGCCACGGGTCCAGCACGCGCCCGAGGTTCTGACGCACGATCAGATCGCGGGAGGCCTCGGCGCCGGTCGCCGCCATCATCGGCGCCAGCCAGGCGAGATTCAGCCCCAGGGCCAAGCCCAAACCCCGCGGCGACCAGAGCTCCTTAAGCCGGGCCCATTCGCCTTGCCAGAGAAGAAACGTCACGATCGTTCCAAGAGCCACGATCGGCCCAACGGGTCCCTTCACGGCCAACGCCAGCCCGATCCACAGCCAGAACGGCCAGCCGGCCAGCGGACGCCGACCCGAGAAGTAAGCTCGGACGAAACATAAGAGGGCCGCGTAAACGGCGAGGCACATGGGGATGTCCAGCCGTCCCCAGCGGCTGATCCAGACGAATCGGGGCACGACCAGGAGGAGGAGGGCCGCCGTCCAGGCGATGTCTCGACGGCGGAAAAGCGAAAATGCCAGGGCGTAAACGACCAGGAGGGAGGCGATCGCGCTGGCCACGCCGGGGAGCCTGAGGGCGAAGGCCGACGGCCCGCCGAACAACTCAAACGCCCCCCGGACGAGCCAGAAATAGAGCGGCGGTTTCTCGGTATAAGGCCGCCCATTGAAGTGGAGCATGAAAAACCGCGCCCCAGAGCCGATCTCTTTGGCCACCTGGGCGTAACGGAGCTCATCGGTCCCCTGGTAACCCGTGCGAGGCGAGCCGATCAGATAAAGCGGCAGCGCCAGGCCGGCAAGCGCCAGGCAGAGCAACCCGTGTCGCCTCATGGACGCGCCGAGGGCTCCGAGGGGGCCGAGCCGAACCACCGTTCCTCCACCGCGCCGCAGCCGATGAGGACGTAACCCATGAATTCCAGCCCCTCCTCGACGAACCGCTTGGCTTCGCTCAGGAGATCTTCCTCGGCCAGCAGTCGCCAGAGGTCGCGCTGACCAAGGACCTGAGCATAAACGATGAGGAGCGTCGCGCCGAACCCCATCAGGTAAAAGCCCGCTCGACCGACGAAGGCGGCGAGCTCCGGCGCGATCCGGGCCCGGTCGCGCCAGACGACGACGATCGTGGCCAGGCCGACGATCGCCATCAGGACGCTGTGGGCGTGCTCAAAGAGCGCCCCTTCCAGAAGGGAATCCAATTCGCGGGCCAGGGCCACCAACGCCGCGCCGGCCAGCAACCGCGCGAGCGGACGCCGTGGCCCCGTCCTCCACGTCAGCAGCGCCGCGGAAATCGCGGCCAGCAGCGCGATCTGCGCCCATTCCAACCAGCGATTCTCGCGCAGAAGCCCCGCCAGCGTCAGCCCGCCGAGGCGTCGCTCTCCGGCCGCCTGCGCCGCGGCCGCATAGCCGAGGAGGATCGTTCCCTGCAGGATCGTATACGCCAGCAGGCGCAACGCGAGGCGCCCGACGGCGGATGGTCCTTTCATCACGTGCCCCGCGGGATTTGGAGGGACGGACGTCGGCGGATCGTGCTCCGAAAGCGGAACCCCTCGGCCCGGACCGGCCGCCGCCTCATGCTATCGGCGGATCGGCGCGCCCTCAATCGGATTCGGCGGGAAGTTCCGGCCCACGGGAACGCCGAAGGGTCGCCGCGCGTAGCCGGCTGAGGGGAGGAACCCGCAGGCTTGCCCGGACGGACGCCCCGGCGGGCGAGGGCTTTCCCCAGGAGCGGGCGGTCAGCATAATGAGGGCAGGGAGGCGTCGGCGGGCACGGCGTGGGGGCATCGCGCCGGCCCGGCGCTTCAAGCGATCGCGATGGATTCACGCCGGTTGATCATCCTGGGGGCCGGGCCCATCGGTCTGGAAGCCGCCCTCTACGCCGCCGCCTCTGGGTTTCGCCCGCGCGTGCTCGAACGGGGACGATTGGCGGAGAACGTCCTTCAATGGGGCCATGTCCGTCTGTTCACCCCCTGGAGTTACAATTGTTCGCCCCTGGGTCGGCGTCGCCTGGCCGGGCTCGGCCAGCCCCCGCCGGACGCCGACGCCATCTGTCCCACCGGGCGCGAATGGGTCGAACGCTACGCCGCGCCTCTGGCCCGGCTGCCGGAGTTGGCCGGCGTCGTGGAAGAGGGGGCGGAAGTCATCGCATGCGGCCGAGGGACGATCGGCAAGCGTGATCTTCCCGGAGCCCCCCGCCGCGCCGAACACCCCTTCCGTCTGCTGATCCGCGGCCGGAAGGGGGAGGAGCGCTTCGAAGAGGCCGACATCGTCATCGACGCGACGGGCGTCTATGGTTGTCACAACTGGGTCGGCGAAGGGGGAATCCCTGCGGCGGGGGAGCGCGCGCTCGAACGAGAGATTTGTTATGGGCTTCCCGATCCGTTGGGCCGCGACCGGGCCGACTATGCCGGTCGGGCGACGCTGGTCGTGGGGGCCGGGATGAGCGCGGCCACGACCGTGACGGCGCTCGCGGAGTTAAAGGCCGATGACCCCCGAACGCGCATCTTCTGGGCCTGCCGGCGGGAGGCCCGCCCGCCGATCGCCCCCCTCGCCGACGACCCCCTGCCGGAGCGCCGCAGGCTTGTGGAGGCGGCCAACCGCCTGGCCGACGGGCCGGGGGTCGACCTCCTGCCGGGGCGCCACGTGGTGGGTCTGGAACGAGAGAATGCCGGCTTTCGCGTCGAATTGCGCCACGGAGATCGGCCGGAGGCGCTCCGCGTGGATCGAATCGTCGCCAACGTCGGTTATCACCCGGAGGCCGGGGTTTACCGCCAGTTGCATGTCCACGAATGCTATGCGACGCTCGGGCCCATGGCGCTGGCCGCGGCGCTCCTGGGCCAGAAGGCGGATAATTGCCTGGCCGTCCGCCCCACCGGACCGGAGACCCTTCGCAATCCCGAGCCGGACTTTTACATCCTCGGCGCGAAGAGCTTTGGATTGAACTCTTCCTTTCTCCTTCGCCTCGGGCACGATCAAATCGTCCAGATTTTCCGCCTCATCACCGGCCGACCGGACCTTAACCTTTACGTCCCATGACGTTCCCTTCGGTTCCCTTGACGGCTCTGGATGAGCTCTGGTTTCAGGTCACCGGAACACGCTGCAACCTGGCGTGCACACACTGTTTCATCAGTTGCTCGCCCGGTAACACCGCCTTCGGCGATCTCAGCCTCGAGGCGATTCGGGAGCAACTGGCCGAATCGGCGGCGCTCGGCGTCAAGGAATACTATTTCACCGGCGGCGAGCCTTTCCTGCATCCCAGGATGATAGACATTCTCGAACTGACCCTCGGCTATGGCCCCGCCACCGTTCTCACCAACGGGACGTTGTTGACCGAATACGTCGCCCGCGAGCTGGCCCGGCTGGACGCCGCGTCGCCTTACTCCCTCGAACTGCGCGTCAGCATCGATCATTTCGATGAAGCCGCCAACGACGCCATCCGCGGCCGCGGGGCCTTCCGCGGCGCCCTCCGCGGGGCGAGCCGCCTGGCCGCCGCCGGGCTCCTGCCCATCATCACCGCCATGCGGACCTGGGAACCGGAGCAGGACCTCGCAGCCATCGAAGCCTTCACCCGCCTCCTCCAGGCTCAAGGGATCTCGCGGCCCCGCTTCAAGTTTCTCCCCTCGCTCCGAATAGGCGCCGAACGACGCCGCACGCATGGCTACGCCCCCCATGAGCGCGTCACCGCGGGCATGCTCGACGGTTACCCGGTGGACCAACTCCTCTGCTCCCACAGCCGGATGGTGACCGACCGGGGCGTCCACGTGTGCCCCATCCTCATCGAGGCCCGGGACTCGCTGCTGGGGACCTCGCTCGCCGAGGCCTGCCGCCCGTACGCACTTGCCCACCAGGCCTGTTACACGTGTTACCTTTATGGCGAAATCTGTTCGAATCCCGGACGAGGACGAATGGAAGCGCCCGCCACGGCCCAAGGACGACCCTCATGAGCGATCGGATCGCCGTCTTCGGGGGCGTGTACAGCAATCATCTGGCCCTGCGCGCGGCGCTTGACGACATTCGCCGGCGCGGCGTCCATGCCATCTATTGCCTCGGGGACCTGGGAGCCTTCGGGCCTAACCCGGATAAAGTGTTTCCGCTCCTGTTGGACGGAGGGGTGACGACGATTCAAGGCAACTATGACAATTCCATTGCGCTCGGATTGGACGATTGCCAATGCGGTTACACCGACCCGCGCGACAACCATTATGCGCGGATCAGTTATCAATACACTTTCCGGCGGACGAGCGAACCGTTCAGGAATTGGATGCGGACGCTGCCCGCGACGCGCCGGCTCGAAATCGGCGGCCGACGCGTCCTCCTGTGCCACGGTTCGCCGCGCCGCATGAACGAATTTCTCTGGGAATCGACGACACCCACGCATTTCCTGGAAAAACTGTGTGACGACGAAGGGGCCGACGTCATCCTCGCCACGCACACGGGACTTCATTGGCGGCGCCGCCTGTCGGGCGGGCGGGAATTCATCAACGTAGGCGTCCTCGGTCGGCCGGAGAACGACGGAACGGCGCGGGTCCTTTACGCGATGCTCACGTTCGATAAGGAGCTCGAGCTTGAATTCTCGCCGGTGGAGTATGATTACGCCGGTCTCGCCCGCGAGATGCGCGAAGAGAGCTTGCCCGAAGCGTTCATCGAGACGATCATGACCGGTTGGTGGACGACTTGTCTGGAAATCCTGCCGGCGAAGGAACGCCGGCGCGGAAAATACTGACCCCGCCGGCCCGGACCGCGCCGCTGGAAAGGACGTCGGATGGCGCTCAACCTCAACGCCGTCGGCCAGGTGATCGGCCCCGAGACGT
The DNA here is from genome assembly GCA_964463045.1 of uncultured Candidatus Sumerlaeota bacterium. Lineage (GTDB taxonomy): Bacteria > Sumerlaeota > Sumerlaeia > MVZB01 > JAJFLK01 > CAYXAU01. The sequence continues at coordinate 41,195 of CAYXAU010000002.1, forward strand.
TTGAGTACGATGAGGACGATGTCATTCTCTACGCCCTCGGGATCGGCGCCGGACCCGATGAACTTCAGTACGTTTACGAAAAAGGCCTCAAAGTCATCCCGACGTTCGCCGTCGTCGCCGCGCGCGGCGGCCGCCTGAGCCCCCTCAAGCTCCTGAACGCCGACCTGACCCGGCTGCTCCACGGGGAAAACCGCGTTGAGGTCTATCGCCCCCTGCCTCCCCGGCTGCGTTTCTCCGCCGCCTGCACGGTCAAGGCCATCTACGACAAGGGGAAAGGAGCCGTCGTCGTCTCCGAGATCGAGGGGAAGGATGAATCCGGCGGGCCGCTCTTCAAGAACATCTCCAGCTCCTTCATTCGCGGCGAAGGGGGTTTTGGCGGCGAACGGGGACCCTCCGGCCCGAAGAACCTTCCGCCGGAGCGCCCGCCGGACGTGACCGTCGTGCTCCCGACACGTCCCGACCAGGCGGCCCTCTATCGCCTGAGCGGCGACAAGAATCCCCTCCACGTTGATCCGGAATTCGCCCGCCGGTCGGGCTTCGAACGCCCGATCCTCCACGGCTTGTGCACCTACGGCCACGTCGCGCGGGCGGTGATTCGAGCCTGTTGCGACAACGACGCCGATCGGCTCGGCGCCCTCGAAGTCCGCTTCGCCGAAGTCGTCTATCCCGGCGAGACGTTGACGACGGATGTGTGGCGGGTCGAGCCGAAGCGGGTCGTGCTCCAGACGCGCGTCGACGACCGCCTGGTCATTTCTCACGCCGCCGCCGAGCTCCTTTGAGCCGCGAGCCCTCGCCGGCGGGCGGCCCGCCGAAGGCCCCCGCCCCCACGGGGCCGCTCGACCCGGTTCTCGCCTATCACGAACGCTCCAAGCACCACTTCGGCCGCTACGCCCGCAGCCTCGGCTATCTCGACTGGTCCACGCAGCCCGATCCCTTCCGCCGTTACGCCGGTGCCCCGCTCATCCGCCTGCGGCATCTGCCGCTGGAGCCCTCCCCCTCCTGGGCCGCGCTGCATCAGCCCGGCGCGATCGAGCCGGCGCCGGTCGGCCTGGCGAACCTTTCGCGCTTCTTCAAGGACGCGCTCGCCCTTTCGGCCTGGAAGGCCTTCGGCGGAGAGCGCTGGGCCCTACGCGTCAATCCCTCATCCGGGAACCTGCATCCGACCGAAGGGTACTTGCTCATCGGGGCGCTCGAAGGCCTGCACGATCGGCCCGCCGTTTATCATTATGCTCCCGCCGAGCACGGCCTGGAGCTGCGCGCCGAAATGGACGCCGACCTCTGGCGGCGGCTCGTCGCCCCTCTGCCTGAGGACGCCTTTCTCGCGGGGCTTTCGTCGATCCACTGGCGCGAGGCCTGGAAATACGGCGAACGGGCTTACCGGTATTGCCATCAGGATATCGGCCACGCCTTGGGGACGCTGCGCTACGCGGCGGCCCTGCTCGGCTGGAAGTTGACGGCGCTCCCCACGCCCTCCTCGGCCGATGTCGCGCGTCTGATCGGGCTGGAAGGCTCGACGGGGCCGGAGGCCGAAGAACCGGAATTGTTGGCCGTCGTCCACCCGGGGACGGCGACCGGCCAACCGGCGACGGCCGAGCTTGACCCCGTGGCCGTCGAATCCCTGAGCACCCTATCCTGGACGGGCGAGGCCAACGTCCTGAGCCCCGCCCACGTCCCGTGGGAAGTTATCGAAGAGGTGGCCGAGGCTTGTCGCAAGCCTCGAACCGCCGCGCCGACAACGCGCGAGCAGGCCGACGACATCGGACCTTGGCCGGAGCCGCCCGAGGTCCCCGCCCGTCTCCTGATTCATCGGCGTCGGAGCGCCGTCGCCATGGACGGCCGGACGGGTCTGCCCGCTTCGGCCTTCTGGCGGATTCTCGCCGCAACGTTGCCCGGACGATTGCCGTTCGACGCTTATCCCTGGCCGCCCGCCGTTCATTTGCTGTTGTTCGTCCATCGCGTGGCCGGGGTATCGCCGGGGGTCTACATATTTTGCCGGCGGCCGACGGCGCTCGCCGATTTGCGGCGGGCTGCCCGCGGAGATTTTACCTGGGAGGTCCCGCCGGGCACGCCGGAGGGGTTGCCCCTTTATTGCCTGATCCAGGCCGACGTGCGCGCCGTGGCGGCCCGGGTGAGTTGCCTGCAAGACATCGCCGGCGACGGGGTCTTCAGCCTGGGGATGCTTGCCGAATTCGAGGAGCCGCTTCGCCGATGGGGAGCGTGGTTCTACCCGAGACTTCATTGGGAGTGCGGCCTTGTGGGCCAAACGCTTTATCTCGAGGCCGAAGCCGCCGGCCTCCAGGCCACGGGAATCGGTTGCTTCTTCGACGACCCGGTCCACCGGATTCTCGGCCTGACGGACCGCCGCTTGCAGAGTCTCTATCATTTCGCCGTCGGCGGCGCCGTGATCGATCGCCGCTTGACGACCCTGCCGCCGTACGAGGCTTACGCTTCCCTTGGGATAACCCTCTGACTCCCTGATCGTTCTACGTACCCGCCCCCCTTCTCCGGGGATTATTCCAGGACGCGCGACGTTCCGCCGATCACCAGCTTGGCGGCCATGTCGCCGAACAGCGCGAGCTCATGGGTTCCCTCCTCATCGCCGCGTCCCCAGGGAAAATCATAATCGGCCGGATAGTGGGGATAGCGATCGGCGTACCACCCCTTCTGGGCGGGCAGATACAGATCCCGGACGAGCCAGGTCGTTCCGCTGGTGATGTTTCCCGCTCCGCCGAGGTGGCCCCCCGAGGAAAGGGCCGAACTGTTGTACGCATACCGGAAATTGTGAAACCTCGGATGCCCCCCGCGGATCGTCGCGCCGCCGCGATAAAGTTTCAGATACTTGGGACAAAACAGCGCGCCCCAATCCTCGATGTAACCGAACTCGAAGAGCAACCAGGGGACCCCGTCCCAGGAGCCCCCGGCCGCGGGCCCGTTGCCGACGTCGGTGAATTGGCGGCCGTGCGACATGAAGGGGCCGGCTTCCCGATCGGCGGGCGGCAGGTCCCCATGGTCGATGTAATAAGACTGCAAGGCTGCGCCGATCGCCCGCAAATTGCCGGCGTCCGCCGCCCTCAGCGTCCGTTCGATTGCCAGGCGGAAGTTATAAATCGCCAGGACGGCCAACAGACCGATCACCGCGACGACGATGAGCAATTCGACGAGCGTAAATCCGGGCTCCGCCTCGGCCCTGCGGCGTGAAACGGAGGACCCCGGATCGGTCGGCGTTTTCCGGAGGCGCGGCTTCATCGGCGAGCGTTCCAATGGACCGGCGGGACCCGGTTAATCGCCGGCGGGGCGGCGTTGGTCACAAACCAGATGTCGCCCACATTGAAGGGATTCACGTCCTCCTCGAAAAGGACGTAGACGGAGCCTTCGGCGTCAAGCGCGATCGTGGGCCGCCGCCACGCGCCCCGCTCCGGCGTCAGGCTCGTCGCCTCGGCGAGGACCCCCGATTCGGGCTCAACGCGCCCGTATCGGACGGTCACGGCGTCAACGTTATTGAGATCATCCTCGATCCAGACGAGGTGGACACCGCCGTCGGGGGCGATCGCGTGATCCGGAGCGAGACGACGGCCCGGACCGGCTGCAACGGTAACAGGGGGGTCGAAGTCAGCCTCGCCCCCGCGTCGCCGCCGGAGCCGAATCGGCGAGCCCGCCCCGGAGGTTTTGTCACTCCAAGCGATCCAGACCTCCCCGTCGGGCCCGGCGGCGATATGGGGCGGGTCAAAGAAATCCGTGGCCCCGACGGCCAGGCGGGTTTCGGTCAGGCTCATCTCCCCGGCGGCGACGGCCCCATAAAAGAGATCGACGCCGCTGCCGAAGCCGCCGGTCCAGACCAGGTGGCGAGTCCCGTCCGGCGTCGCGTCGATGTCGGGCAGCGTGTAAGGGAGCCCGGCGTCGCGCTCGGTTTTGTTGGTCAGCCGCATCGCCGCCATGGATTCGCTGAGATCAAAAACGCCGTCCGCATCGGTCGTCTTGAGGAAGAGGTCCGGCACTTCGGCCTGGCCGTCGTCGAAATGGAAATCGAACCAGACGACGGAGAGCCTTCCGTCGGCCGCGGCGGCGATCTTGGGGGCAAGGCCGTTGTCGCCGGCGTGATCGGCCATCGACGTGGTCAACCGAAGGTCGATCTGACTGAAGGAGCCCCCCAGGGGCCGCCGATCGGCGTAGATTTCGGCGTTGTCGATCCATTGGCGCGCCGCCGTGCTGTGCCGCAGGTCGTGCCAGACGACCCAAACGGCGTCGTCCGGCGCCACCGCCAGCGCCGGATGGCGCCCGCCGACGCGCTGCCCGGCGACGAAGGAATCATCGACGACGGCGGGCGCCGACCACCCGCTCTCCGGCCTCCAGGAGCGATAGATGATAAAGCTCGGGTAGGTCGGATTCGTGAAGTCGGCGCGCGTCTCCGCCCAATAGACCACGTGCAGCGTTCCAATCAAATCCCAGGCGAGATGGCCGTTGGCCGTGCGGCTCAACCTGAATTTAAGCGAGCCGTCCGTGATCCGCTCCGGCGTCCCGAACGGCTCGGCCCGCGCAAGGGCGCCCCAACCCACCAGACAAGCCAGGGGCCAGACCCAACCCCGAGCCGTCGCCGGCCGGCTTCTGTCCTTCCGTGGGGGATCATTCATAGCGCCGCCAGCCGTGGACGCGATTCAGCGGATTAAGGGGCGTGAGGAGCAGGAGGTTCGTCGCCGCCTCGAAGCTCGAAGTGAACCCGCCGAAGAGGAGCGTGGCGGCCTCCGGTCCAGCCGCCGGGGCGAAACTCTTGGTTTTGGAGGTCAGGATGAGCCCTGTGAGGAAGCCGGAGTTGGTGCGCGCCAGCGTCGTGATCGTTGCCGTCTCCGCCAGGGGGTTTTCCGGAATCTGAAACGTCCGGATGCCGGCGATGAAATCCTCATCCGGACCGGTGAAATAGGCCCGGTCGGCGGCGTCAATCACCAGATCAAAGATGCCGTTCAGCCCCTGAGCGAGGAGACCCGATTCGCCGGGGTCGATCGCCTCATCGCCGTTGAGATTCACCAGGGCGAAAATCTGGCCGGTGAACGCCGTCCCTTCGACGGCGCCCAGGATGATTCGCCCCTGCGAGTCGAAATCGAACCCGCCGGAAAAATCAAAGCCGCCGAAGTAAGCGCCGCCGCCCGGGCGGAATGCGGGCATCCCCAGCGGATTCGTCACGACCAGAAGTTCGGCCTCCCCGCCGCCGTCGGCCGTCTGGAGGAGGACCGAGCCGCTGGGGATGCCCGACGGGTTCCCCGCCGGCGCGACGCGAGCCTGCGCGCCGGAAAAGTCCCCGCCCGCCCCCGTCAGGATCGGCGCGATCAGCTCGACGATCTCCCCCAGGTCGTCGAAGTCGCCGTCCAGGTTCACGTCGGTCGCCAGCAGGAGCGTTTCGCCCGGAAGGCCGCTCCCCGCGGCGACGCTGTTCTCGATCAACGCCAGCCGTCCTGGGGCCAGCGGCGCGATCCCGCCAATGTTGCCGAAAGGCCCAGCGGCGACGACGCGCGCCGTCCGGTCCCGCAGATCGAGCCGAACAATCTGCGTATCCAGGAAAGCCCCGACGGAGACGTAGATCACGGCGTCATCCTCGGGATCAACGGCCAGCGCCCCGGCGAACGCCCGCGGCAGCGTCACCGAATCGGGAACGTAGCCTGGCGGAAGCTCGGTGAATTGGATCATTTGCGCCGCGAGCGGCCCGGCCAGGGCCAGAGCCGCCGCCAGCGCGAGAACGCCGCGCGCGCCGGCGCGCCGGTCTCGGTTCGGACCTCGGTTCAACATGGGAGTCCTCCTCCGTCGGGGGAATGAGGCGTGGACTCCCTGGCGAAGACCGGGCGTGGCGGCGCGAGGCTCGGCGCGGCGACGAGGCCGGGCAAGCCCGCCTTCAGGTTGAGGGTTTTAACAACAAACCCCTCATTCGGGCGAATGAGGGGCCGGCCGGCTGCGCGCACGATCCGCCCTTCTTGCGACCGAAGAAGTCCTACGCGGACGCCGCGCGGTTCGATCTTCTGGCTCGCGGATCGCTCTACTCGCCGCGCCTTCTCGGCCCCGGTCCGGGCCGTCCCCCTCGACGGCCCCGTCCCGTTGCGGGCCAATGGCTTCGCTGCGGCTTTCGTCCCCGCTTACAGCGACGGGCTCGCGCCGGCCTTGCACCGGTCTTCCCGAACCACGCAGCGCAAATCGTAATGTCGCAGGGAGTAAACCAGACCGCAGAAGGTCTGTCAAGGGGGCTGAAAACCCCGCGAACCCACGTTCGTTAAAGGGCGTTCCCGGTCTCCTCCCCATTCACAGTCAAGGATTCGTTTCTGCCTTCCGTCCGGCTGCTTCCTCCAGTCCTATCTTTTGGTTGCCTCCCAATCTCTCCGATCTCGGAGTTGGCTCGCAGGCGCTTGAAGCGAGAGATTTAGGAAACTGACTGGCGGCGGCGGTTCGAGCCAGCTAATCGTAGAAGCTGACGGCATCCCGTGACCGCAGCGCCGCGGTGAGGGCCTGCATCAGCCGGGCGGACTCGGCGTGGCGTTCGTCGGGCGCGCGGGCCGGGCGCGGATGGATCGCCGGGCAGAAGCGCACGTGAATGGGAAAGAAGGGCCGCGGGGCGAAATCGCCGCGCGGCCAGGCCATCTGCCCCCCCGTCAGGCGGACCGGCGCGATCGGGACCTCGGCCCGCATCGCCAGCCGCGCCACCCCTTCCCGCATCGGCTGCAACCGGCCGTCATACGAGCGCCCCCCTTCGGGAAAGATCAGCACGCGCTCGCCGGCCTTCAGCAACTTAAGGCACGTGCGGAAGCCGCCGGGGTCGGTCCCTTCCGGATCGACGGGAAAGGCCCCCCACGCCGTGATCAGCCGAGCAAAGAAGGGCGGGCCTTTGAAAAGCGCGTCCCAGGCCATAAAGCGCATCGGCTGATCCTGAGCCGCGCAGACGAGGATCGGGTCATAATAGGAAAGGTGATTGGCGGCGAAGAGCGCCGGGCCGGGGGGGGGGAGGTTCTCCCGCCCCGTGACGCGGGTGGCGTGAAAAACGCGGAAGTAAGCCCGGATCAGCCGGCGGACGATCTCAACCCCCCGGGGGCTCAGAACGGTGGTCTGCGGACGGGGCGCGGAGGGCAGCGCGTTCAGGCCTCGGCGGCGCAGACGTAGACGTGCTCGGCGGCCTCGGGCCCGAGCAGCACCGTCTTGCGCCCGAGCTTCAGATGCAGCGGCCCGCCGAAGGGCTCGCGCCGCAGGACGCAGATGGGTCGTTCCGGGATGATGCCGAGCTTGATCAGATAGCGCAGCAAGTCGCGCTTGGAGCCGGGGATCGTGGCGATCTGGGCGGCGCGGCCTTCCTCAAGCTGGGTCAGCGGAATCTTCTCCACCTTCTCCATCGCGCCGTTCACGTCGGGGATCGGGTCCCCGTGGGGACAGTGCCGCGGGTGGCCGAGCACGTCGTCCATTTTGGCGACAAAGCGCTCGGAGATGGCCGGCTCCAGCCGATGAGATTCATCGTGGACCTCGTCGACGCCGTAGCGCAGCACGCGAACGAGGAAGCATTCCAGCAGCCGGTGCCGCCGGACCGCCAGGAGCGCCTGGCGGACGCCTTCCTCCGTCAGGCGGATGGCCCCGTAGTGAGGATGCGTGAACAAGCCCAGCCGCGTGAGCTTCTTCACCATGGCCGTGGCCGAGGCCGGGGCGACCCGCTGGGCCTCGGCGAGCGCCGTCACGGTGAGCGAATCCCCGCCGTTGCAGAGCCGATAGGCCGTCTTGAGATACTCGCGCATCGTTTGCGTCAGCGGCATCTCGCGGGCCGTGGCGGGGGCTGGGGGCTTGAGTGGCTTGGGCATGAGATCGCCGGGCTGGATGGGCCGAGCCGCGCGGGGGCCTGGCCGCGGCTCACTGCTCCGGCCCAAAGAGAGGAGCGGGAGCGCGGGGCCATCGCCCAGCCGGCCGCCGCTCGCAAGGTTTTCCATTATCGGGGGGTGAGTTATTTTAGTCCAGCCTAATTTATTTTTTTATTCGAGTCGTAGTTCAAGTTCACAGATCGGGGTGGCTGGCAACGGCGGCCGGGTTCGTTTCTCATTCGCCGGAGGGCGCCGGAGCCTGATTATCCTCGGCCCGGTCGCCTGGCCCGAAGACCGGCGGCGTCATCGGTGTGGACGGAGGGTCCTGCCGAACTAAATGAGTCTTGCGCGCTGTCGAGACATGTTTTAGAATTTGACGCTCGATTCAGAAAGTGAGGATCGGTTCGAATTGACGCCCGTTGACCCATCCCTGAGTCCCCCCGCCGAGTCAATTTTCCCGGAGCCCTTATTCCGCGAGGATCCGTCGCTGCCGCGGCGCGAGCGGGACAAGCTTCTCCAACGGGCGCGGATGCTGGCCGCGGCGCTGGAACTGTTCTCCGAAAAAGGGTTTCACAACGTCTCGATGCAGGAGATCGCCCACCGAGCCGAGTACGCCACCGGGACGCTCTACGGCTTTTTCGCCAGCAAAGAGGACCTCTACCGGGCGCTCATGCTCGATCTGTCCGGTCGCATGGAAGCCGCCCTGGGCGCGGCGCTCGGCCAGGGGCGGGATGAAATGGATAAAATCGGCCGCTATCTGCAAGCCAAGGGCCGGGTCTTCCGAGATAATCTCAACCTGGTGAGGCTTTACTTCGCCGAGGCGCGCGGAGCGAGCTTCAACCTGAAGACGGGTCCGGATCGGGACCTGTGGCGGGCATACGAGAGGTCCCTGGCCGCGCTGGCCGAGGTCTTCGCCGCCGGGATCGCCCGCGGGCTTTTCCAGGCGCGCGATCCTTATTTTCTCGCCCTTGCGCTCGATAGCCTGGCCAATGCTTCCCTGCTCTCGTGCGTGCGGGACCCGGAGCGGTTTCGCTATGAACAGGTCGTCGAGACGATGACGGACATCTTCTTCGGGGCGGTGAAAAAGGACGCCGAAACGTGAGGCAGGGCAAGCCAAGGCAGCCTTCTCGGGCTCGCGCGGCCGGGCCGATCGTCTTGACGGTCGCGCTCGTCGTCGCCGTCGCATGCGGCAAGCGCCAATCGGAGTCGATTCAGCCTCGACTGGGGGAGCAGGCGTTCGGCGAAGTGGTCCCCGTCGAAACGCTCAAGCTGCGCCGCCAGGACTTCGTGGAGTCATTTCCCGCCCCGGGCCTGATCGCCGCCCGCGAGGAGGTGACGATCAGCGCCGAGGTGGCGGCGCGGGTCGTCGCGATCGGGGCCGACGTGGGCGATGAGGTTCAGGCCGGCCACACCCTGGCCCGGCTGGATCGATCGCAGATCGAGGCGCGCATCCGCAAGGTCGAGGCCCAGATCAGCCGCACCCAGACGCAATTGGCCCAGGCGCTCAAGGACCTCGAGCGCCAGGAGCAACTCTTCAAGACCGACGTCGCCTCGGAAAGCTCGGTGGACGAGGCGCGCCTGCGGGCCCAGACGCTCAAGGAGGAACTCGCCGCCGAAGAAGCCGAGCTGTCCGTGGCGCGCGTCGACCTGGAACGGACGACGATCGGGGCCCCGATCGCCGGCTCGATCGCCGAGCGTCATGTCTCGGCGGGGGAGTACGTCACCCCCGGGACGCGCCTTTTCGACCTGGTGATGCTGGAGAAGGTGAAATTCCTTTTTCGATTGGCCGAGGCCGACGTGACGCGAGTCGCCGTCGGCCAGCGGCTGGATATCCAGGTGGACGCCTACCCTGGCCGAACCTTTGAGGGCCGCGTCCGGGCCGTGGCGCCCGCCGGCAACGCCGCCACGCGGACCTTCCGCGTGGAACTGGAGATCGACAACCCGGCCCCGCACCCGTTGCTGCCGGGGATGTCCGGCAAGGCCGAGGTCGTCCGGGCCCGTTACGAGCAGGTTTTCCTGTTGCCGGAGGAGGCCATCCTGCGGGAGGCCGACCGGAATTACATTTACGTCGCCAATGACGCTCACGCCCGGCCGGTCGACGTGCGAATCCTTTCGGCCGCCGGAGCCCGCGCCGTCATCGCCGGCGAGCTCGGGGAGGATTTCGATTGCATCATCCTCGGCCAATACGCCGTGCGGCCCGGCGCGCCGATTCACGTCCGCCGCGCCCATGAGACGATGCCCGAGGTGGCCTTTGACTGAGGGGAGCGGGCTCGACGCGGCGCCGTCGGGCCGGATCCGAGGCTGACGCCGACCATGAGTTTACCCCACTTCTCCGTCAAACAGCCGGTGCTGGTCAATTTAAGCGTGGCCCTGCTGATCATCGGGGGGCTGTTCAGCTATTCGCGCATGCCGAAGGATCAGTTTCCGGCCGTGTCGATCGAATCGATCATGGTGACCACGGTCCTGCCGGGAGCCTCGCCCAAGGAGATGGAACAGCTCGTGACGATCCCGCTGGAAGAGGAGATCGCCAAGGTCGATGAGATCAAGGAGATGACGTCGGTCTCGGGCGACGGCATCTCGACGATCGTTCTGGAGATGGAACCCGGCATCGACAACATGTTCGAGAAGGTGACCGAAATCCAGAATCAGATTGCGATCGTGAAGGATTTCCCCAATGAGGCCGAGAAGCCCGTCGTCCGGGAAATGAAGGTCAGTTTCGAGACAATCACCGTTTCCATCGTCGGCCAGGCCCCGGAACGCGAGCTCAAGGAATTCGTCGAGGACCTGGAGGCCGAGTTGAAACTTCTGCCCGGCGTCGAGGAGATCGACATCGCCGGGCTGCGGCAGCGCGAAATCTGGGTCGAGTGCGACCCCGCGCGGCTTCATTCCTATGGCCTCTCCCTGGCCGACGTGGCCCGCGTCCTTCGCCAGCGCAATCTGAACCTCCCCGGCGGGGCGATCCGCATGGGGCGCGGCGAGTTCAGCGTCCGCACCGAGGCCGAATTCCGCACGCTCGAGGACATTCTGGAAACCGTCATCATTCAGGACGGCGAACACGGCTACGTCCGCGTCCGGGACGTGGCCACCGTGGCTGACACGTTTGAGGATCGGCGTTCGCTGGCTCGGCTGGACGGCGCCCCCAGCGTCAACATGATCATCCGCAAGGACAAAAAGAGCGACGCCATCAAGCTCGTGGGGCGCATCCGCGAGGTCGTCCGACGCTTCGAGGATCGGCTCCCCGCCGGGCTTTCCCTCCGGTTCGTCAACGACGCCTCGCGCGAGGTGCGCGGCCGCCTGAAGGCCCTGTATCAGAATCTGGGCCTGGGGCTCGCGCTCTGCCTGGCGACGCTGTGGCTGTTCATCGGGCTCCGGGCCGGGTTGTTTGTCGCCGTCGGGCTGCCCGTGGCGTTGCTGACGACGTTCATTTTCATCAACGCCTACGGTTACTCCATCAACATGCTCGTCCTCTTCGGCTTGATCCTGGTGCTGGGGTTGCTCGTCGATGACGCGATCGTCGTCTGCGAGAACATTTACCGGCACGTCGAGTCGGGCATGCCGTTGCGCGAGGCGGCCGTCCGCGGGGCCGAAGAGGTCACCTGGCCGGTGGTGGCCACGGTGCTGACGACGGTGGCCGCTTTCCTCCCGCTGCTCCTCATGACCGGCGTGCTCGGGAAGTTCATGAGCGTGATTCCGGTCGTCGTCTCGCTCGCCCTGATGGCCTCGTTGATGGAATGCCTGATCGTCCTGCCGTCCCACGTGGCCGAATGGGGGGGAGGGGGAGACGTCGAGGAGCCGCCGCGCCATCAGCCGCGGGCCTGGGTCGGGCTCCTGACGCGGCTCTACAGCCGGACGATCGCCTTCCTGATGCGGTGGCGGTATCCGGTCGTGGCTCTGACCGTCCTGACGGCCGTCTTCACGCTTTACCTGGCTTACATGAGAATGGATTTCATTCTTTTCGGGGGGCGAGATCTGGAAGCCTTTTCTCTTGAACTGGAGACGCCGCCCGGGTCCTCGCTGGAAGAAACGACGCGCGTGCTGACCGAGCTGGAGGCCGCGGCCCTCGTCGTCCGTCCCCAGGCGCCGGAGATCGAGACGATGCGTTCGCGCGTCGGGTCGATCAACCGCTCCAGTTTCAGCTCGGCCGCCGGGACGAACTTCGGTCAGATTACCTTTCAGCTTCTTCCGCTGACCGAGCGGGAGCGGCTGGGCCAAGTCGTCAAGGACCAGATCCGGGACGCCGTCCGTCACGTGGCGGGGGCGCGGACGATGACCTTCGAAGACGCGCGCCGCGGGCCCCCGGTCGGCAAACCGATCCAGGCCCGGATCAAGGGGGACAACTTTGATACGCTCAAGGCCATTGCCGGCGAAGTGAAGGACTTTCTGAAGGCCACGCCGGGCGTCAAGGACGCGATGGACAACTTTCCGCCGGGCAAGGATGAGGTTCGCCCCATCCTGGACCTGGAGAAGGTGGCCGCTCTGAATCTGGACGTGCGGACGATCGCGACGGAAATCCGGGGGGCCTTCGATGGGCTGGAGGCCACGAAAATCCATGACGGCAACGAGGAGATCGACGTCATGGTCAAGTACGACGCCGCTCACCGTCGCAGCCTCACCAATTTGAGCGAAATGCACTTCGCCACGCCCGCCGGCATGATCCCTTTCGCCAACATCGGCCGCATGGAGCGGCGCGAGGGTTACGCCGCCATCAGCCATCATGAGCAGCGCCGGGCCATCAACGTCCTGGCCGACGTCGTCGAGGGGCAGACGACGTCGCTGGCCGTGAATCGGCTTCTCGCCGAGCGGTTCGGCGATCTTCCGCAGCGTTACCCGGGCTATTCGATCGATCTCGGCGGCGAGTTCGAGGACACCCGTGAATCGCTCATCTCGATGCTCCAGGCGTTCATCATCACGATCGTTCTGATCTACGTCATTCTGGGCGGGCTGTTTCAGTCCTTCGTCCAGCCGTTCATCGTCATGTTCTCGATTCCGTTCGCCTTCATCGGCGTCATCGTCGGCTTCTTTCTCATGAACGAGCCCCTCGGGATGTTTTCCATCATCGGCGTGATCGCCCTGTGCGGCATTGTCGTTAACGATTCATTGATCCTGATCGACTTCGTGAACGCGCGCCGTCGGCTCGGGTTGGGCCGCGTCGACTCCGTCGTTCACGCCGGCGTGACGCGCCTCCGCCCCATCCTGCTCACTTCCCTCACCACCCTGGCCGGTCTCTCCCCCATGGTCTTCGGGCTCTTCGGGGTCGATCAGTTCCTGCGGCCGATGGCCATGGCGATCGCGTGGGGACTTGGCTTTTCCACGATCCTCACGCTTTGCATCATCCCCTGCGTCTACGGCATCTTCGATGATTTCGCCATCTGGCTCGCCGGTCATCCGCTGGGGCTGACCCGCCGCCAGTGGCGTCAGATGCGCGCCGAAGCCGATCGGCCCGAGGTCGCCCCTCCGGCCGGGCCGCTCAAGCCCAGTCCCGCTGAGGGCTGATCGGAGGCGGGGGCTTAAGGGCCTTCTAACGTGGGGGCCGACGCTTCGGCCTCCGGCGCGGCGCCGCGCCATTCGACCCGGTCGACAATCCCCATGATGAGCTGCTGAACGGGGGCTTTCGGATAGTTGAGCACCTGGGCGGCCAATCCCGGAGCCGCCCCCAGCAGCACAAGGTCCCCGGGCCCGGCCCCGACGTAATCGACGGCCATCGTCGCCCAGCCGAGGCGCCGCCGATCGGCCGTCACGCGCTGAACGATCAGCAGCGGGCGCCCTTGATAACAGGCGTGCTTATCCGTGGCCGTGAGCGAACCGATGACGCGGGCGATGCGCATGGCTGATCGACCGGAGCGACCGAGACCTCAAGGAACGACGCGAAGCGTTTCGACCAGGCCGACGATCGCCGCGTCGACCGGCATGGCGCGACCGTCGGGATGCGTATAGACGGCATCCCCAGAAGCGACGTAATACACCAGATCGCCGCGCGCGCGGCTGGTGGCCGCCTCCGAAGCCACGAGCGGCTCACCCACCGGGACGAGACCCTCATCGACCGGCTGCAAGAGGCAAAGCTGGACGCCTTCGAGCGAGGGATCCTTCCGGGTGGCCACCATTGTCCCGATGACGCGGGCCAGGTCCACGGCGACGTCTCAGCGCCGGGCGACGGCCGGCGGTTTTGCGTAGATCAGTTTGCCGTCAATCTCAATCTGATCGACGATGCCGATGATGGCGGCGTCGACCGGTCGGTCCCGCAGCGTCGCCGCGAATCGGGCCGAGGAGCCCGTCACGGTCAGGACAACGTCGCCCGCGCCGGCCCCGACGGTGTCCAGCGCGACGAGGTAAGCGCTCAAGGGCTTCAGGTCGTTCAGCCCCAACTCCTGAACCAAGAGGAGTTTGAACCCTTCGAGCCCCTCGTCCTTCTGCGTGGAAATGACCAGACCGGTGACCTGACCCAGTTTCATCGCGCCCGGCCGCCTTCTGCCGGGGTCCGGCGGTTGCGGGGCGCCGATCCCCCCCCGGGGGGAGCTTTGGGCTTGCGCATCAGACCGTGGAGGGTTCGGGCAGGGCCGACGTGGCCGGCTCGGGCGGGAGGGACGCCACGCGCGCCCCCCCCAGCAGGCCGAGCAGATTGCCGAGCGTGGCCCGCAGTTCGGTTCGCCGAGCGACGATGTCAACAAAGCCGTGCTCGGCCAGGAATTCGGCCCGTTGAAAGCCGGGGGGCAGGATCTGTTTGATCGTCTGCTCGATCACGCGCGGGCCGGCGAACCCGATCTGAGCCTTCGGCTCGGCGATGATCACGTCGCCCAGCATGGCGAACGAAGCCGTCACACCGCCGGTCGTCGGATCGGTGAGCACGGTGATCAAGGGAAGGCCCACTTCGGCCAGGCGCGCCGCCACGGCCGCGGTCTTGGCCATTTGCAGCAGGGAAAGCGCCCCCTCCTGCATGCGCGCGCCGCCGGAGCCGCAGACGAGCACGACCGGCACGCCCGCCTCCAGGCCGCGCTCAAGGGCCCGGGCGATCTTCTCCCCGACGACGCAGCCCATGGAGCCGCCGACGAAGTTCATGTCCATGACGGCGATCGAGACCGGGCGCCCGTGGATTCGGCCCAAGCCGGCGACGACGGCCTCGTTGAGGCCCGTTTTGGACCGGGCCTCTTCCAGCCGCTGGGGATAGGGCTTGGAGTCGACGAATCCAAGAGGGTCCCCCGATGTCAGTTCGACGTCGTGCTCAACGAAGGAACCTTCGTCCAGAAGATGCGCCAGCCGCTCGCACGCCGTCAGCCGTTCGTGGTGCTGGCAATTGGGGCAGACCTTGAGCCCCTCCTCCCAATCTTTGCCGATGATCGTCTCCAGGCACGCCGGGCACTTGGTCAGGAGCCCCTGCGGGATGCGGGCTCGCGCCGCGGCCGGACGTTCCAGCTTGGTGTATTTCGGCTTTCGAAACCAGGCCACGGGCGCCCTCCCGGGTCCGAAGTCCCCATCCTAAGGGTTCGTCCGCCCCTTCGTCAACGGAGGGCTGCGGAGGGGTCCCGGCGGAGTCCAGAAAAAAATGGAGCGGAGCCAGAAGGTGGGGACCCAGCGGACTGGGCGGCTCCGCTCCGTTAGGCGAAGAGCGCCGCGTCGGTTGTGAGGAGGCTTACGGTTGCGCGCGGCGGCGCGGACCGCTCTCCGCCCCCCGCCCCATCGGGGCGGCAGTCTCATCTTTCCACTTCTTCAATTGCTCCTCGGTCAGAAGTTGGGCCAGCTCGCCCTCCAGCTTGGATCGAGCCTCTTGGGCCGCCGATCGGAAGCCGCGCAGGTCGCCCGCGCCGGCCGCCGACCGCCGCCCTTGGTCGGCCGCCGCGGCGTAGGCGTTCAGATGACTGAGGCCCACCTCAAGCTTTTCCTCGGCCAAACCCAGATCGGCCAGGGCGATGACCATCCGATCCCACTGGCGGTCGAACGAACCCAGCGACGCCAGCGCTCGGGTGGCTTGCTCCTCGGTCAGGAAACCCTTCAGAGCGGCTTCCAATTTCTGTCGATGTTCCGGATTGAGCTGGAGCATCTCCCGGGCGGCCCCCCGGCGGTCGCCTCCCGTGACCGCCTCACGGAGCTGCTCCCGCGTGGAGGCCTGGTGGGCCCGTCGTGCTTCCTGGTAGGCCGCGACCAGCTTGCCCCTCAGCTCCTCGGAAAGATCAAGCTCGCGGGCGACGGTTTCCGCCTGGAGCCGCGTTGCTCGGTCCAACTGACCGGAGGCCGCCTGAAGCCGGCCCGCCGGCGCGCCCGCCGGCCGTTGGGCTATCGCTGCGGCCACCAGGCAACCCCAGACCAGCCCAGCCGTGGCCCCCACGTGTATTAGTCGCCGCCTCGCCGGATGAGGTTTCATGCGCTTCGATCGCCTCCCGTTCCTTTCTCAATCCATTCTCAGGCTGATACAGGCCATGCCCGGAGACCCCCTAACCTCACAAACCTCCCGTCCGATGCCTCGGGCGACGGTTCTGCGCACCGGCGAACGACGAAATCGGGCCGTCGTGAACGAATTGGTGCACTCGGGGTTGAGGACGCGCCAACGGGCTCGACTCTCGCAAACCGCGAAGCTGACTGGACTTAGCTCTCATGGGCCTTTTCGCATCTCCCCCTAGGCGTTGTTGTCCGCAAGTCCAATGCCAGGAAAATCCCGCCGGAGGAACTTCCCCACTTCCGTCCGCTCCTCCGATTCGGTCAAAGCCGGCGCTTGCCCTCGGGCGAAGCCAGTGGCAGGCTTTCGCCCCGACCACGGCGACCCTCCTCCGGGCCGAAAGGGGCCCGCCCAGGAGGGCCTTTCAGGAGGGCGAAGTCATTGTCCGGCGGCGAGAACGGGGCATCGGGTCTCTGGCTCGGGGTTTACGCCGGCTGCCTTCTGGCGGCCTTCGGGCTTTCGGTTTGCCTTACGGCCTTGAGCCGACGCCTGGGGCTCCAATGGGGACTTCTGGACCGCCCCGCCGGGCGAAAGGCCCACGAGCAGCCCATCCCGGTAACCGGCGGCTGGGCGCTGTTCGGGACGTTCATCCTACTGGCCGGGGCGGGAGGTTGGGTGGGGCCCGCCCTCGCCGCGATTGCGCCCGAGGGCTGGGCGCCGCTGCCGGATTACCTGCGCAATCTCGTCGGCGTCCGGCGTCAATTGATGGGGCTGATCCTGGGGGCAGGGTTCATCTTCGCCGTCGGCGCCCTCGACGACGCGCGGCCCTTGGGTCCGAAGCTCAAACTGGCCGCCCAGGCCCTCTCCGTCGTCCCCCTGCTGGCCGTCGGCGTGAGCATCCGGCTCTTCCTCCCGTGGGAAGCCCTCGGATGGGCGCTCACGATCGCCTGGTGCGTGGCGCTGATGAACGCCTTCAACTTCATCGACAACATGGATGGCCTGTGCGCGACCGCGGCGGCGACGATCGCGGCGGTGCTGGCGATGGGCGCGCTTCAGGGGGGATCGCTCTGGCTGCCGGCGATGTATCTGAGTCTCGCCGGAGCCCTCCTGGGGTTCCTCGTCTTCAATTTTCACCCGGCGACGATTTTCCTGGGCGACGCCGGCAGTCTGACCGTCGGTTACCTCCTGGCCGCCTTCTCGATCCTGACCACGTATTACGAGAGCGGCCAGCCGACGGGGCTGCCGGTGCTCATTCCTCTGGCGGTCATGGGCGTCCCTTTGTTCGACGCCGCCAGCGTGCTTTGGATTCGCTGGCGTCGCGGCGCCCCGCTGATGGTCGGCGACCAGAATCACTTTTCCCACCGCCTGCGGGCGATGGGACTCTCCGTCCGGCAGACGGCCCTCACGATCGGCCTTCTGACGGCCGCCACCGGCCTTCTTGCGCTGCCGCTGCGCCATCTGCCCCCCGGAGCGGCGGCGTTGCATCTGGGGGCTTTGGGGATGCTTTTCGGCGTCGTCGGCGCGCTTGAACTGGCCGGACGCAGAAATCGGACGCCCTGATCCGGCAATGTTCGGATCGTCGGCGTGAGCAATACGGCAAGCGAAGCTCCCCCGACGGGCAAGGCCCACGGCCTCACCCGCCCGTCAGAAGGGAATCCGCTCGGTTGGGTGATTTTTCCCCCAACGACCGCTCAGCGGCGACGCCACGATTCCTCCAGCTTGCGCTGGAGCTTCAGCATCCGGCGTCGTTGCTTGCGCCGGGCCGCTTCCACCTTACGCTTTCGCCGCTGCGAAGGCTTCTCGTAATACTCGCGGCGCCGCAGTTCCGAAAGAATGCCCGACTTCTGGCATTCCTTCTTAAACCGCCTCAAAACCTTATCGATGGGCTCGTTGTCGTCGACGAGGACAACCGCCACGCCTATCCCTCCTTCCCGCGGGAGGACCCAGGGGGACCCTCGGTCGAGGCTGTCGGCCCGTCGGATGAACCCGGTTGAGCGCGCCAGTCCTGAATCGCGGTCTTGCGCCCCCGCGGCCGTCGAGTATCTCCGATTCTCCCCCCGAGAGTCAACGCTCGCCGAGGGCAAGCTCGGCGCGATCCGCGCGGCCGGGAGCGGCCGCCGGGTCGAGTCGCTCCTCATGCCGGGGTCCCACGATCCAGCCGCCGGCGATCACCCGCTCGCCGGTCGGTTCGTCGTAGCAGACGACGGCCTGGCCGGGCGTAATGGCGCGCTGGGGGGCGTCGAACTCGATGCTGGACCCGTCCGGCTCTCCGGCCGCGCCTGCCTGCGCCGCGCCCGGCTCGGCAGGCAGACCGGTCGGATAAAGCGTGGCCGGGGCCGGCTCGTGGTGGTACCGGACCCGAGCCCGGACGCGTAGGGGTCGATCCGTAGGGGGCTCCGAGACCCAATTGAGCCCGCGAAGGCGCAGCCCCGCGGCCCACGTGGCCTCAGCCTCGCCGACGACGACGGTCCGAGTCCCGGCGATGAGATCGAGGACGTAGAGCGGGCGCGTGCCTGCCTGCGCCGCGCTGGCCGCGGCAGGCAGGGCGGCCAGGCCGAGTCCTCGGCGCTGACCGATCGTGAAGTTGTGCACGCCGGCGTGGCGCCCCAGGACGCGCCCCGTCGTGTCGACGATCTCCCCTTGGAGATCGCGCGCATCGGCGCGAGCCTCCCGGTCCACGAACCGTCGGTAATCCCCGTCGGGGATGAAGCAGATTTCCTGCGAATCTGGCTTGTCGGCCACGGGGAGATCAAGGCGGCGGGCGATCGCGCGGGTTTCGGCCTTGGTCAACTCTCCCAACGGCAGGACGAACCGCTCAAGCTGGCTCTGGCGAAGTTCAAACAGGTAATAAGACTGATCCTTGCGGTCGTCGGCGGCGCGCAGCAGCTCCACGCGACCCTGGTCGGAGCGGCGCAGCCGCGCGTAATGCCCAGTCGCGACGGCCTCGGCGCCGAAGCCCCTCGCCTTGGCCAGAAGCGTTCCCAGCTTGAGGTGGGTGTTGCATCGAACGCAGGGGTTCGGCGTCCGCCCCGCCAGATAGTCCTCGACAAAGGGATCGATGACGGCGCGGCGGAAATCCTCCTCGAAATCCAGCGCATAGAACGGCATAGCAAGTTTCTCGGCCACACGGCGGGCGTCCATCGCGTCGGCCGGCGAGCAGCAGCCGCGGGCTCGGTCCCCCGGTCCGGCCTCCCCCGAGTTCATCCGATGGACCCGCATGTGGACGCCAACGACGTCGGCGCCGGCCTGGCGCAGGAGCGCCGCCGCCACCGACGAATCCACGCCGCCGCTCATCGCGACGACGATCCTCCGCCCCCGACATGCGCTGAGGTCCATCATGGCCTTCCGGTCGGCTCCTCGGTTCGGCGAAAGCGATCCCTCACCGCTCCATTTTAGCCCGGGGCCGGGCGGAGCGTCACCCTCGGGCTGACGATCGGCCGCGCCGGAGAGAGGGGATATCGTTTCAGCGCGCGTCGGCGGCGGCCAGGCAGGCTCCGACGGCGGCCACCACGTCCTCGGCCAGAGCCTCCGGCGGGCGTTCGGCGTCCAGCCAGAGCAGGTTCGGATGGATGACGTGGTCGAAGATCGTGGCCACCGAGGTCAAGTAAGCCGCTTGCTCGAACGAATCCGCCGATTCGGGCCGGGCGGCGCGAATCCGCTCAAGCGCCTTGGCCACCTCCAGCCGCAGGATCACCAGAAGGTCCGGCTCCGGAGCGAAGCCGGCGTGCAAGTCGAGGATGCGGCGGATGGAGATGCCGCGGGCCCCCTGATAGGCGACCGTGGAGTAGTAGTATCGATCCAGGAGGACGATTTTGCCCGCCCGGAGGGCCGGAGCGATCACCTCGCGCACGTGATCACGCCGGTCGGCCACGAATAGCTCCAGTTCCTCCTCGGGCGAGAGACGCCCGTCCGGCTCGGCGGCCGACTGACGGAGCTGACGGCCGTGGGGGCCGTCCGTCGGCTCCTGGGATAGAAGGACCGAAAGGCCCCGCTCCCTGAGCCGGGCGGCGACCCCGCCGGCCAAGGTCGTTTTGCCGGCCCCGTCGATCCCCTCAATGACGACCAGCAGACCGGGCCCCCGGCCCGGCGCCGAACGGGTCGTCTCGACGGCGGCGGCGCGGCCGTCGATGGCGTTCGAGGATTCAGTCATGGCGGCGATCGATCAACCAGACGCCCTCGCGTCCGTCGTCCTCCTCCAGGCAAACTTGGACGATCCGGCCCGGCTCGACCTGGAGCTTGATGGCCGTCAGATCGGGCTGAATCGGCAACTCGCGATGGCCGCGATCCACCAGAACCCCCAGGCGGACCGAACGGGGCCGCCCAAAATCGACGATCAGATCCAGGGCCGATCGGATCGTCCGTCCCGTATAAAGCACATCGTCGACCAGCACTATGGTGCGGTCTTCCACGTCAAAGTCAAGATCTGTCGGGCGCGCTACGGGGTGCGGCCCCAGTTGGTCCAGATCGTCCCGATAAAACGTGATGTCGAGCACGCCCAGCGGCAGCCGCCAGCCCTTGCGCTCGGTCAGCAGGCGCTCGATCCGCTTGGCCAGCGTGGCCCCGCGCGTGCGAATGCCGATGATCGCCGCGCGGGCCGGATCCTCGACAAAGCGGGCCAGACCGAGCCCCAGACGTTCGATCGCCTCGGCCAGCCCGGGGCGATCGAGCAAAAGTTCCGAAGCAGCGTCAGGGGGCATGGATCAAAAGGATTCGTGGACGAGGGGAGTTGGCGTGGGAGTCAGAAACGCCCGGCGTCCCTGCGGCGCTCACGCCTCCAGAAGCCGGATCAGGTCCTGCACCTCACTCCGGAGGAGAAACAACCCTTGGCCCACGCGGTCCAGAGCAGGCTGGCCATGACCCGGAGGGACCGCACGCTCGCTCCCGGAAGGAGCAGCGGGGGCCTCACGGGGCAGGGCCGAGGGGCGATCGAAGGGGAACTCCGGCTCGGCGGCCTCTCGGGCTTCGGGCGGAGCCGGCTCGGTCTGGCTCGATTGCCGAGGAGCACCCGCCTGGCGTAGTTCATCCTTGAGACGCCGCCGCGCGCCCTGAATCGTGAAGCGGTCCTCGTAGAGCAACTTGCGGATCGCCCGGACGATTTCAATGTCGCGGGCCCGGTAACGGCGTTGCGACGAGGCGTCCTTCTCCGGCGCAAGCTCCGGGAACTCGCTCTCCCAGTAACGCAGGACGTAGGGCTTGAGGCCCGTCATCCTGGCGACTTCGTTGATGCGATAGAAAAGTTTCTTCGGCGGGGCGGAGCCGTTGCTGACGGACTCGGTCTTCATGTGCATCGCGCCTCCAGCGTCCACGGATCAACTTGGGGGGAAGGCAGCCTTCCCCGGCGAGCATGAGCGGGGAATGAAGATCGCCGGTCCAGGGGCGGCGCCGGCCGGCGCGCGCCCAGGCTGGGATCGGATAGGGAACTTCGGGCGGGATCCTCCTTTATCGACGAGGCTAAGATCGTTGATTTCAACGACCCATATCCCGAGGGAACGATAATTCCCTTTGGATGCCGCCGCAAGCCTAAACTTCGAACCCCCTTCCGTTTTTCCGGTTGAGGTCGCGTCTCGCCTGCCTCAAGCTTCCGAAGTTGACCCCGCGGAGACGACCGCACGCCCTCCGCGCGCGTCTTTGGAGAGTTTGATTTCACACGCATGAACCCTGTGGTGGCCTTCCTTTGAACGATCCCCGCCCGAGCGACGGCGGCCCCTCGCCGAGCCCCCCCGCGCCGACGGATTTTCCCCGCCAAGCGATCGAGGCCATCGAGGACCCGGTGGCCCGCCTGCGCGTGCTGATGAAGCGGCTGCTGGACCCGGGCGGCTGTCCTTGGGATCGGGAGCAGACGCCTCAAACACTCAAACAGTACGTTATCGAAGAGGCGTATGAAGTATGCGAAGCGATCGAGGCCGGCGACCCCGAGGCGCTCCGCGAAGAACTCGGCGACCTGGCCCTCCAGATCATCTTCCAGGCCGAACTGGCCGAACGCGCCGGGGCCTTCACGCTGGAGGAGGTTTTCGACCGAATCAGCCGTAAGCTACTCGATCGACATCCGCATGTCTTTGGCAGGGCCCGGGCCGAGACGGCCGAGGCCGTCCTTCGAAATTGGGAACAATTGAAACGCGAGGAGCGGCGACTGAAGGAGCCGACCGGGGCGGCGGGGCCTTCGGTCCTCGAAGGCGTCCCGGCGACGCTGCCGGCGCTCCAGCGGGCGCTGCGGCTGCAAGAAAAGGCGGCCAAGGTGGCCTTCGATTGGGAGAAAATCGACGACGTGGGGCGAAAGCTGCGAGAGGAAGTTGAGGAATTCCTGGAGGCTCACCCCTCGGCGCCGCCGGAGCGGTTGGAAGATGAGCTGGGCGACCTCCTTTTCTCCGTCGTCAACCTTGCGCGGTTCCTCAAACTCGAGCCCGAGGGGGCGCTCCGCCGCGCGTGTCGCAAGTTCGAAGCGCGCTTCCGATGGATGGAGGCCGAGGCCGAACGTCAGGGTCGAGCTTTCCCGCAGCTTTCCCCCGCCGAGATGGACGTTTTGTGGGAAACGGCCAAAACGCGGACCGCCCACCCATGGCCGCGCTGAGCGGCAGGGCCGGCCCTTGGCCAGAGGCGTTGGCCGCCGCGCGCGAGGGTCGCTTGGAGACCGCCCGGGCGATCGCCCGCGCCGTGGAAGAACGACCCCCCTTCCCGGCAGCGCCCGACTTCCTGATCGGACGCTGCCTGGCCGAAGCGGGCCTGGAGCTGCCCGAAGCCGTCCAACGGCTGCGATCGGCGCTGGCCGCGGGAACCCAGAACGTGCTTGGGCCGGCCATTCTGGCGCTGGCATGCTTGCGAGCCGGGGACGAAACCGAGGCCGCGGCCCTTCTGCGACGGTCGGGCTTGCCTCATGATCTGGACCTGCTCGGTCAACTGGCCTTGACTCTGGAGACCCTCTGCCGCCCCTGGCCGGCGTCGCTTCCCGTAGATTGGCCGTCCTATCCTGAAGCGCCGGGGCGGGCTTCGGCTGAGCCGCCGAACGGGACCGGGGCGCCGCTCCCTGAGGCGCCGGCGGCCAGGCCGCGGCCGCGGTGGCGACGCGCCTCGCTCTTGCGGCGCATGCAGTCCGATCTGGAAGCCGGGCGCCTGGGCCGCGTGGCCGAGTCGGCCGCGACGGAGGCGGCCGCGGGATTTTACGATTCGGACGTCGAGCTGCTGGCGGGGCTCGCGTGCGAGGAAGCCGGCGACGGGAGGCGGGCCCGGCGGCATCTGGCCCGATCCCTCGCGCTCGACCCGCGGCAGTTTGACGCTCGGACCTTCCTCGGACGCGTCTATTGGCGCGACGACTGGTTCGACCTGGCCGAGGACCTCTGGCGGAGCCTCCCCGTTGAAGGCCCCGACGACTTCGGCCGACACTACCATCTGGCGCTGGCGCACGAGGCGGCGGGCCGCCGGGCCGAGGCGCTGGAGGCGATGGGCGTCGCCCTCAAGGAGTTTTACGTCGAGACGCGCGAGTTCTACATCGAACGCGTCTTCGCCCGGTGGCTCCGACGCCTGCCGGCGGCCGATGGGGAGCCGGACCGGTGAGCCCCGCGCGACCGCGCCCGACGGGCGGAAGCGATCACGCCCCCGCAGAATAGCGATTCCGTCATCCAGATGCCGCGATTTCTCCTCGACCGCCCGACTCAGAACTCACCCATCGAGGCCCGGCGGCCATGACCGCGCTGATCGACGGCGACTGGGCGGCGGCGGTGATCATGGCCGGCGGGGTCGGCGAGCGCTTCTGGCCCGCCAGCCGCCGCGATCGACCCAAACAGTTGATCCCGTTGTTCGACGGCCAATCGCTCCTCCGGCTCACCTTCGATCGCGCGGCCCGGCTGGTCGGAGCCAACCGCGTCTACGTCGTGGCCGGGGACGGGCTGCGTTCGGCGATCGCCGATCAATTGCCGGCCCTGGCTCCGGAACGCTACATCGCCGAACCTTACGGGCGAAACACGGCGGCCTGCCTGGGTCTGGCCGCTTGCGCCCTGGAGGCCGCCGCCGGCCCCGATACCGTCATGGCCGTCCTCACGGCCGACCATCGGATCGAGGAAGGCCCGGCTTTTCGGGCCGCCGTTCTGGGGGCCATCGGGCACGCTCGGCACGGGGAGGATCTGGTAACGATCGGCATGAGACCCACCCGGCCTGAAACCGGCTATGGCTATCTGGCTCTCGGGGAACCCCTGGGGACGGAACCGACCGCGGAGGGCGACGTGACGATCCATCGCGTCCGGCGATTCGTCGAAAAGCCCGAGCGACGCCTGGCCGAGGAGTTCTTCGAGTCGTCCGACTATCTCTGGAACAGTGGGATGTTCTTCTGGCGCGTCGGGACTTTCCTTGAGGAGTTCAAACGTTGTCAGCCCGAGATGGCCCGCGCCTGGGAAACCCTCCGGCGTCACGGCCCGCCGCCTTATCCGCTGTCGCTCGTGGCCGAGATCTATGAACGCCTCCCCTCGCTGCCGGTCGATAAAGCCCTTCTGGAGCGGACTGACCACGTGGCCGCCGTCCGGGGGACGTTTCCCTGGTCGGACCTCGGAAGTTGGGACGCCCTGGAAGCGGCATGGCGGGCCGACGGGCAGGGGAACGTCCATCAGGGCGCCGTGATCGTGCTGGAATCGGCCAACTGCGTCCTCTATAATGAAGGCGCTCCGGAAGGCCCGGCGGCCGACGCGCCGGGCGGTCCGGCGACGGCGCAGTCCCCCGTGGTCGTGTTCGGGATGGAGGGAATTGTGGCCGTGCGGACGGACCGGGCCATCTTGATCGCTCCAAAGAGCCGCGCTCAGGAGTTGCGTTCGGTGGTTCAATTTCTTCGAGATAGCGGGCGCGGGGAACTTCTTTGAGGCTGGAAACGTCCCAAAGGTGGGGAACGCCGATGCCAAGGAGGCGACTGTCCATGTTCACGCGACGCCAGCGAGTGCTTGGAGTTCTGATGGCCGGGGTCATCGCAGCCACGACGGGCCAGGTCAAGCGGGCCTCCAGCGCCGATCTGCCCGCCGGCTGGGAGCACGATTGGAAGACCGCCATGAGCCGCGCCGCCGCCACCGGCAAGCCTATCCTGGCCGTCTTCTCGGCCGAGTGGTGCGGCCCCTGCCAGATGATGGTCAAGGAGGTTTACCCGCTGCCCGGCGTGCAGGCCGAGCTCGAAAACTGGATTCACGTCTACGTGGACGAAGCCAAGGATCCGGCCACGACGGCCAAGTTCAAGATCGAGGGGTTCCCGACGTTTGTCCTTCTCTCGTCTCAAGCCCAGGAGGAGGACCGTTTCGTGGGGGCGCGTCCCGCGGCCGAGTTCGTCGCCGCTCTCAAGGATCATAAGCGGATCAACGGGCGGATCATCGAGCTGAAGGCTCAATTGGAGCACTCGCCGGAGGACGCTCAGCTCTGGGCCGCGTTGGCGACGGCCTACGACGAGAAGGGAAAGGCCGAGGCGGCCCTGACCGGCTACGAGAAGGCGTTGTTTTATGATCCCAAGGACCGCGCCGGCGTGGCCGACAATTATTACTTTCTCAAGGCTCTCCCCACGACGATGGAAAGCCTGAAAACCTCGGCTGAGAAGCTGGCCGCCTTCGAGACGAAGTTCCCCGAAAGCGAGCTTCTGCCCAAAGTTTTCCTCTATCGGGGTTGGATCGCGGCCGACCTGGACCGGACCGAAGAGGCCGTCGAGTTGCTTCAGGAAGGCTTGCGTCGGTTCCCGACAAGCGAACTGGCCGCAACGATGAAGCAGACGCTCGAAGAGATCGGCGTCGCCCACGCTCACTGAGGCCGGCTTCTGGCCGGCCCCGGGCCGGCGCAACCTCGCGCCGGGAGCGGGGCTCGTCCTCTTCCGGCCCTGCGTTCATCCGAGTGGCGCCGGGGCGGCGCTTCAATCGAGCCCTCGCCCCTGACCCAAAGCCGCCAGATATCGCCCCAGGGCGGAGAACCGCTCGGCGGGCCGACGATTGCGGATCGCCCGCCAGAGCGCGCGGCGCGAGCCGACGATGCAGGCCAGGCGACGAGCCCGCGTGAGCGCCGTATAGATCAGATTGCGTTGCAGCATGACGTGATGCTGCCCGTGGACGGGGATCACGACGGCGGGATACTCCGAGCCCTGGGATTTATGAATGGTGACGGCGTACGCGAGCTGAAGCTGGCGGGCCTCGTCGGCCAGATAGCTGACCAGCCGCCCCTCGAACCGGACCAGAATCTCCCCTGCCTCGGGGCGGACGGCCTCGACGCGCCCGATCTCGCCGTTGGCCACGTCCTTTTCGTATTCGTTGACCGTCTGCATGACTCGATCGCCGACGCGGAGGCTCATGGGGCCGCCGCCGTCATCCTCGCCTGAGAGCAGCGCCGCCGGGCCTTCCCGACGCGGGTTGAGCAGGTTCTGGAGCAACCGGTTCAGGCCGGCCACTCCCAGGTCCCCTCGACGCATGGGGGTCAGGACCTGAATGTCGGCGATCGGGTCAAGCCCGAAGCGGCGCGGAATGCGATCGGCCACCAGCATCTTGATGGTTTCCAGGATGGAGGGTGGGTCCTGGCGCTCGATGAAGAAGAAGTCGGAGGCTTCCGAGCCCGCCGGAGAGGCCAGAAGGGGGAACTTCCCCTGATTGATTCGGTGCGCGTTGAGGACGATCAGGCTGGCTTCAGCCTGGCGAAAGACTTCCTGAAGGCGCAGCACCCGCAATCGACCTGAAGCGATCACGTCGGCGAGCACGTTCCCTGGCCCGACCGACGGGAGCTGATCCTCGTCGCCGACGAGCAGGAGGGCCGCGTCGTCGCGCACCGCCGCCAGCAGGTCCCGCGCCAACGCCACGTCCAGCATCGAGCATTCATCGACGATGATCAGGTCCCCTTCGATCGGACGCCCCGGCCCGAAGGCGAAGCGCCCCGTAACGGGTTGGTACCCCAGCAGGCGATGAATGGTTTCGGCGGGGGCCTTCGTCGCCTCGGTGAGCCGGCGGGCCGCGCGCCCCGTCGGCGCCGCCAGGCGGAGACTGCGCCGAGCGGCGGCAAAGATTTCGATGACGGCCCGCAGCGTCGTCGTCTTGCCCGTCCCCGGCCCCCCGGTAAGGACCAATAACCCATCCCGCGCGACGATTTCGACGGCGGCGCGTTGGGCTGGAGCCAGACGAATCCGGGCCCGTCGCTCGAAGGCCTCAAAGAACTGGGGGAGATCCAGACGCAAGGGCGGCCGTCGCGCCCGGATCAGTCGATCCAATTGCCGGGCGCAATCGACCTCCACCTCGCGCCACGCGACAAGAAAAACGGCCGTGCCGCCGTCGAACGGCTCCTGAAAAAGGCGCCCCTCCTCGATGAGCGGTTGAAGTCGCCCCTCGACAAGGGCCGGATCCAAGGAAACCCACCGGGTCGCCTCGGCCAGCAATCGATCCCTCGGTAGAAACGTATGGCCGTCCTCGGCGGCCGTCTCGAGAACATGCCGGATCGCCGCGTCGATCCGGTCCGGCGCTTCGGCGGGCAACCCGAGGCGTCGGGCGATGGCGTCGGCTCGGGCGAAGCCCATCCCGCGGACCTCGGCGGCCAGGCGGTACGGATTGGAGGCGACGATAGCGAGCGCGTTTTCGCCATAGGCCCGCCTCAGCCGGCCCGCCCACGTAACGGGAATCCCATGCTCGCCGAGAAAAGCGATCAGCGACCGATCGACGCGCGCCTCCCACCAGGCGCGGCGCACCTGGTCCAGTCGACGGGGCGTGATCCCCCGGACGCCGCGCAGTCGATCGATCTCGGCGTCGAGGACCTCGAACGTCCGTTCGCCGAACGCCTCGACGATCCTTCGGGCGAGCACCGGACCGATCCCCTTGATCGCCCCCGATGCCAGGTAAGCCTCCATCCCCCGGCGACCGGTGGGGAGGCGCGGCTTGACCCAATCGGCCTGAAACTGGGGTCCGTGCCGCGGATGCACGCTCCATTGCCCTTCGGCCTCGATGCTTTGGCCGACTTCGATGCCGGGGAGTTGACCGACGAGAACCACCTCGCCCCGGCGATCGCGGTGAGGCGCCGCGATCGGTCCCTCCGGCTCAACCTTGACGACCTGAAAATCGTTATCCGGGTTGCGGTAAGTCACCCGGAGGACGACCCCGCTGAGGCGCTCTCTCGGCGCCTCAGCGGCAGCGGGTGAGGACGTGGAGTGCTCAGGGGGCCCCATGATCCTGGCTGGAGGGCTCCGGCGGCGAAGACGGCCTCCCCTCTCGCAGCAGTCGAAGCCACAGGTTATCGACCAGGCCGAACTCCCGCCACATCAGGGGGTAGCCCTTCCAGACGCTCATCCTCGGATCGTAGATCGACAGATGAATCGGAGCCGGGACGGCGCTCAAGGGCATGGGCGTCCATTGACCCGTCCGTGGGTGCCGCGCCGAAAGGAGAACGTGCTGGCGCCAGAAGACCTCGTCATAAGGGTCATAGGGGATGCGGAAGCCGCCGGCCGGGTCCCGGAAGAAAAGCCGGTGAAAGACAATGAAATCCTGAGAACAACCGAGAAGCTGGACGCCCAGGCCCGCGGCGAAGAGCGCGACGAGCGTGAGGCGGCGCGCCGGCGTCCACGCCTCCGCGATCCAGAAGGCGATCGGCACGGCCAGAAAGGCGTGAATCGGGAAAAGGTGCCGCGGGCCCCAGCTCCACCCGCCCGGCCAGTTCTGCCATTTGGCCATCACCAGCAACGGGACTACTACCGAAACGCCGACGCCCGCCGCCAGGGAGCGGCCGGCTCTCCCCAGCGGCCGCCAGCCGGCGAAGCTGAGCGCAAGCGGGGGGGAAAAGTAGAAGAGGCCTTTACCGGCGCTCAGGAGCAGGCCATAAAGCCCCGCAAGCAGAGGCGCGTCGAAGCGGATGCCCTCGGGTTGATCGGCATAGCCGGAGGCGAACGGCCCCCCGAATTGCCGCCAGTTGAGGAGAGCGATCGCGACACCGCCCAGGAGAATCGGCCCCGCGAAAGCCGCCGCCGCCCGTCGGCTAGCCTCGCGGCTGGGCATCCCGCGCCGGAAGGGGCCCAGCGCCAACACGATCAACCCGGGCAGAAGAAGCACGGATTGGAGCCGGACCATCGCCGCCACGGCCACACTGACGCCGGCCAAGGCCGCGAAGCCCACCGCACCGCCGCGCCGACCTCGCGCCAACCCCCACCACGCCAGCAGCATGAACAGGAGCGACAGTTGCTGATTGTAAAACGGCCGGGTATGCGGCCAGGCCAGCGTTCCGAAAGCGTAAACACCGGCGGCGGCGAGGCTTGCCCCCCCTCGGCCGGTCAGCTCGATAAGCAGAAGAAACAGGATCGTCGCCACGCCCGCTCCGACGACCACGTTAAAGAACGAACAGGCCATGCGGGGAGCAATTTCGTCCGCCGTGGCGTCGAAGAAGGCGCCGCCCCCCTCGGATTCCAGGCCATAGAGCCGACGCCACGTGCTCTCGGAAAGCGAGGGAGCTAACGCGCGGCCCAGGGCATAGAAGGGGAGCGCCAGGAGCGGTTGGCCGACGCCATACTGACCGTATTCATGGCCACCGCGGCCGGGTCGGGTGCCGAAACCGTCGGCGATCGGCTCGACGCTCAGCCCTCCGTGCTCGAACAGGGCTTGCGTCGTCCGGAAGATCACCTCCTCGTCCGGCGAATAGAGGTGCCCCCCGGCCGTCAGCGTGTACAGCATCAGGCAAAGAGCGAAAAATCCAAGCGCGCTCCGGCTCGGCTTCATGACCAACCGCCTTTGACCGGCGGCGAGGCCCGGCTGATCGCATCTGCCTTCGCCGGGCGACCCCGGCCGCGGTCTTTCACGTTGGTTGAGCCGACTCAAACCGTCAAGCCGCTCCGGCCTCAGGGCGGGACGGGGTTTATGACTACGGCCAAACGGGGGCGGCCCGTTCGGCGTCGCTGGCGCGCAGATAGACCGGAACGGCCTGGAACGGGGGCGCCCCCGGCCGGCCCGCCCGCAGGGCTCGAGCCGCCCGCAGGGCCACGATCTCGGGCAAGGGCAGGTTCCACGGGGGAGGAGTGAACCGAGCCCGTGAGCCCAGCCGGGCCGCGAGCGCCTCCTCATGCAGCGCCGCCCCGTCGCCGGAGAATCGTATCGGCCCGACATCGAGCGCTTCCAGGGCTTCGAGGAGCCTCTCAAGGCTCTCGGCCCGCTCAGCGCGCAACGGCTGGGCCTCCAGATCCGGCTCGATGCGATAGAGAGCCGTGTAGATCTCACCTCGGCGAGCGTCCAGCAGCGGACAGACGACATCGCCCGGGCCGGGCCAAGCCAGGGCGAGCATTTCGAGCGTCGATTCCGGGTAAAGGGGGACGCCCAGGGCATAAGCCAGCGTTTTGGCGGTGACGAGCCCGACCCGGAGGCCGGTGAAAGCCCCCGGCCCATGAGAAACGCCGATCGCCCCCAGGTCCGGTCGGCGAGCCCCTCCCTCCGCCAGAAGACCCTCGATCATGGGCATCAGGGCGCGCGAATAACCGCTGGCGGCGATCGACCAGCGCCGGGCCAGCAACCGGCCTTCACCATCAGCCAGCGCCACGCCGCCATGGGGCGTGGCCGTCTCAATGCCGAGAATCACGGGGCTTCCCATGAGCCCGCTCAAACGGCGCCAGCCGGAAGCGGAGCGTCAAAGGGGAAGGCCCCCGCCGCGTTCATAACTGCAACCGATCGCCGATGAACGGATAACGGAAGAATTCTCCGGCCCAGGCCCGGAGACCTCCCCACACGCAGACGCCGACGAAGCCGATCAGCGCCGCGCTCACGATCACGTGATTGAGGAACCTCAGGAGGGAGCCCAGCGGCGCGAAAAGCGCGTCGAGCAGCGCGGTCACAAGTTCGACGAGCATCCAGACGACGATCACGGCCAGAAAGAGCCCGTGGAACAAGAGCGCCTGGCGGGCTTGGGCCGCCAGAAACCGGCTCTTTTCCCGGTTATCGAAAAGCACGAAGCCCGAGAAGATCATCCCCCAGATGGGAATGGCATTGAAGAAGTGACAGAGCGCGGCCAGGGTTTGTTCGTCGCGCCGTCTCATAGCCCGGCGCATCCGGCCTGGGGAGGGGCGTTCCCATTGCCGCTGAACGCGGCCGTCTCGCGCCCGGCGAGAAAGGCGCGTCCGGCTTCGTCCAAGCGGCTGTAGAACGCCGGCCCGAGCAGATGTTCCAATTCCCGTCTCAGGAACTGATAGGCCGCGGGGGCGCCCGGCTCGGGCGTTCTCAAGCAACGGAGCCGGCCGACGCAAACGTGCTGGCCGATCCAGGGGCGGGTCTCCGCGCTGAGGATGGAGAGCAAGAATCGCCCGCGGGCGTACTCGGTGTAATGCAGCGGGAAAAGGTAACAGGGGTCGGGCTTATAAGCCTCGATGGGGAGGCCGAGCCGTTCCGTCAGCGTGTTGATCGAGCAACGGAGCCTCCCCGCCGGGTCCATCCACGCCATAACGCATTGCCCGTTGCGCTTGTGACAAAGAACTTCTTCCCCCTCGTCGTTGCACTCGGTGAAGCGGTCGGCCAGAACCCGCTCGACGATCGGCTTGACGGGATCGCAAGCGGCCAGGTCCAGCTCGCGCCGGGCCCGGCCGGCCAGTTCGATCAGACCGGACTTCTCCTCGGCCGTCAGATCGACTTGAAGGTCCGTGCAGCAGGACCCCTTGTAGGAGAGGGCGGCGCCCTGGCCCTCGCAACGCAGGCACCACTGCGTATTGCACCGGAACGTGCGCAGCAGAATCTGCTCGGCGTCCACCGCGACGTTGTCCAGATCGAGGATCAAGCCGCGCCGCCGCTGCACCTGGACGTATTGAAGCGTCTTGCCGTTGGCCCGCTCGTACTCCCGGGCGTCGATCGAAGGACGGATTCGGTACGTCATCTTCCGGCCGGGCGGCCGCGCTAGGCCAGGCGCCGCCCGGCTTGACCCTCCTCACCTAAGGTTGGCCCGAAGGGACGGTTTCGAGGATGGAACGGGCGACGTCGACCAGCCGCCGCTCGGCCAGCGGCGCCTCCAGGCTGCGGGGGAACCGCTGGAGGGTCCGGAGGTACAGGTCGCGCGCCGCCTCAGGCCGGCCGAGCATTTCGCTTGTGAGCCCACGGTGCATGAGGACCTTGGCCATGAACTCGTAACTGGGATAGTGCCGCTCGATCTGCTCCAGCAGGCCGTCGGCCTCCCCGAACCGTCCCAGGGCCATCAGCGTGTCGGCGTGGCCGTCGAGCACCTGCGGGGCATCGGCCAGCGTCGGGTGCGCGGCGCGCAGCGCCCTGAAGGCCTGGTCGGCTTCGTCGTATCGGCCCAGCCCCTGGAGCGCCAGCGCGATCTGCACGTCAGCCCGTTGCAGACGGACGATGTCCTTGCCCCGCTGCCGGAAGGCTCGCGTCGCCGTGATGCACTCGGCAAAGTCGCCGACGATGAAGCTGATCTCTCCGATTCGCCAGAGCGCCTCGGTCGCCGCCGGCGCCTCCGGATAGCGGTCCAGGATGAGCCGCAGCTCACGCCGGGCGTCTTCAAGGTTGGCGACCACGTCGGTGGCGGCCAGGAGCGCCTCCGGCGCGACGCGGGCCAGCGGCATTTCCTCGGCCAATTGCAGCAACGACGCTCGACCCTCTCGCAACTTCCCCATCTGCATGAGCCCCTTGGCGTAGGTCAGGCGTTCGGCCGCGCGAGCCTCATAGGAAGCGGGCATCTCAACGACGGGCCGGCGATCCCCGGCGGGGGGGGGCAATTCGACGGCCGCGGGGGCCGGCGCCTGGGTCTGCGTCAGGGGCGCGGGCGTACCCAAAGGTGAGGCCGGGCGCGATTCGCCCGGCGGAGGATCAGCAGGCGGCGAGAGCGCTGAGGGCGTCGGCGAGGCCGACTGACCGCCGCCCAGAGCCCTGCTCCCCTCCCCCTCCGCTCCCGTTCCCTCGGCTCGGGCCGAACTCGGAGGCGGACCTGCCGCAGCGGGGGCTCCCGCCGAGGAGGGGGTTGGCGCTGGCGCAGCGGCGGCCGGGGTCTCTCGCGCGTTCTCGGCGGAGCGGCCCCGGACGACGGGATCCAATCGCAGCGACGGAGGCTGGAGGCGGAGGACAGGCTCCAGCCGGACCCGTTGAACGGTCGTCGTGGTCGCTTCGTCCCCCGCCGGAGCTTGAGCGCGGAGGTCGATCGTCGTGAGAGCCAGGAGGAACGCCGGGACCCCGGCCCATCGACCGAACCTCCGACCAAACCCTCTGGCTTCGAAGGTCCGTCGTCGTCGCTTGGGGCGAGACTCTCCCGCCTGGGCGACTCCCGGTCGCAAGGCGTCCTGACGCATGGATGTCAAGCTAGCACGCGGGGCCGGGCCTTCGCAATGGAGCCGCAAGCGCCGATGGAAACACGGCGCGCAATCGCGGCCGTTCAGGAGGCGGAGGCCTGGACTGAGGCGGCCTCGACGAGCGGCGAGAGGAACTCCCGCACGGCTTCGGCCGCGGCCGGGCCGTCCGTCTGCCGACCCATGAGATCGACCAGGGCGCTGCCGATGACGACGCCGTCGGCCATCGAACCGACCAAGCGGACTTGCTCCGGCCGGGAGATGCCGAAGCCGACGGCGATGGGCAGGGGGCTGACGGCGCGAAGTTGGCCGAGGTTGGTTTCCAGGTCCTCGGCCAGACGGTCGCGAGCCCCGGTGACCCCGCGCAACGAGACGTAATAGATGAAGCCCGTGGAATGGGCGGCGATCAGACGACGGCGGCGGTCGGAGCTCGTCGGAGCCGCCAGGAAGATGAGTTTCAAATCGGCGGCCGCCGCCAGCCCCTCAAGATCGCCGGCCTCTTCCGGCGGCAGGTCCGGGATCAACAGACCGTCGGCCCCCGTCTCGGCGGCGGCCTCCGTGAAGGGCTTGAGCCCGTAACGCAGGACCGGGTTATAAGCGCCGAACAAAACGATGGGGATGTCGGACCAACGTCGCAACTCGGCCGTCAAGTCCAGGACGGCCTGCGTCGTCGTGCCGCCATCGAGCGCCGCTTGGTAGGCGCGCTGGATCGTCGGGCCGTCGGCGATCGGGTCCGAAAACGGAATGCCGAGCTCGATCAGGTCAGCCCCATGCTGGGCCAGCGTGAGAGCGACCGTCCGGCTGACGGCCAGCGATGGGTAACCGGCAGTCAGATAGAAAATCAGGGCCGGACGGCCTTGCTCCCGCCGTTGAGCGAAGAGCCGGTCGATGCGATGGTCGGGAGCCGTCATGCCGTCGGCTCGGCCAGCGCCGCGCGGATCGTATAGACGTCTTTGTCGCCGCGGCCGGAAAGGCCCAAAACGACGGCGGCGCCTTCGGGCAGGTCGGCCAACACGCGCGGCAAGGCGGCCACGGCGTGGGCTGTTTCCAGGGCGGGCAGGATCCCCTCGGTCCGGCAGAGAAGGCCGACGGCTTCGAGCGCCTCCTCATCGGTGGCGGTCAGATAGGTGGCCCGGCCCGTGGCGGCGTAATAGGCGTGTTCGGGCCCCACCCCGGGATAATCCAGCCCGGCCGAGACGCTGTGCGCCGGTTGAATCTGACCGTCGGCGTCCTGAAGGACGTAGCTGCGGCTGCCGTGAAAGACGCCCTCGGAGCCGGCCGTGATCGTCGCGGCGTGACACGGGGTGTCCAACCCCAGGCCGGCGGCCTCAACCCCGTAAAAGCGGACGGCCGGCTCGGCTTCGAAGGGGTGGAAAAGTCCGATCGAGTTGGACCCTCCCCCGACGCAGGCCACGAGCGCCTCCGGGAGCCGCCCGATCCGGTCGATGATCTGGCGGCGGACTTCCTCGCCGATGACGGTCTGGAAATCGCGCACGATCATGGGAAAAGGATGAGGCCCCACGACCGAGCCGATGATGTAGTGCGTGTCGTCGACGGTGGCCATCCAGTCCCGGAGCGCTTCGTTAGTGGCATCCTTGAGCGTGCGCGACCCCGATTGGACGACGTGGACTTGCGCGCCCAGGAGATTCATCCGGAAGACGTTGAGTTCCTGGCGACGCGCGTCCTCGGCCCCCATGAAAATTTCGCACTTGAGCCCCAAGAGCGCCGCCGCCGTGGCCGTGGCTACGCCGTGCTGACCGGCCCCCGTCTCGGCGATCACGCGCCGCTTGCCCAATCGCTGCGCCAGGAGCCCCTGCGCGAGCGTGTTGTTGATCTTATGCGCCCCCGTATGGCACAGGTCCTCGCGCTTGAGAAAGAGGCGGTGGCGTCCCCCGAGGCGATCGGCGAGGCGCCGTGCCTCGAAAAGCGGCGTCGGCCGGCCGGCGTATTCGGCCAGGAGCTCGGCCAGGCGCGCGTTAAACGTGGGATCGTGCTTGAGCCGGCGATACTCGGCCTCCAACTCCTCCAGGGCGCTCATCAGCGTCTCCGGGACGTAGCGCCCCCCGAAGCGGCCGAAATGCCCCGCCGCGTCCGGGACCGCGGCCGAGGAACTCGTTTCATGGTGGACGATGGCCATACGGTATCGCCGGCCCAGACCGAGCCGGCGCCTCTCAGTATTCCACGGGCGAGCTCCCGACTTCAATTGCCGCGGCCCGAGCCCCCCGCGTCGGCAGGATTGCCTCATCGGGCCCGATCGGGTTAAATCCACGCCTCTGAGGCCCGACGCGGAAGGACGAAGTGCTTATGACCAAGGTGCTCGGGGTCCTGGGGAGCTTGCGGGAAGGTTCCCATACGCGAAAGCTCCTGCAACTCACGCTGGAGAAAGTGGAAGCCTGGGGCGGCCGCGCGCGGTTATTGGACCTGCTCGCCACGCCGCTGCCGATGTACAACCCCGACCTCGCCGACGAGAGCGACGCCTTCCGCCACGCGCGGGACCTGACGCTCTGGGCCGACGCCTTCATTCTTGGTTGCCCGGATTACCACGGCTCCATGTCTTCGACGATGACGAACTTTCTGGACTACTTCTGGCACGAGTTCACGGGTAAGCTGTTCGGTTACATCATCGCCTCGCACGAAAAGGGGCTCACCGTCCAGGATCAACTCCGCACGGCCGTCCGCCAGTGCTACGGCTGGAGCCTCCCCTACGGCGTCGGGTTCAACGGCGACGTCGATTACGACAAGGAAGGCCGCCTCACGAACCCGCGCATCGCCGAGCGGGCCGAGATGTTGGCCCGCGACATCGTCGTCTATGGGGGGCTCCTGCATCGCCAGTTCCAGGCCGACCTGAACAAGGCCCCGCGGGAGCCCGGCTTCGCCCGCAATTTTGAGCTTTAGGCGGCCAACGCATGGACCCCGCGACCGAAACCTCCGGGCGCCTCCCGGCCCACCCGGGGCCCGCCATCTGGATTCTCTCCACGGGGACTGAAATCCTTCAGGGGCTTTATCCCGATACCAACGCCGCCTGGCTCAGCCGGGAATTATTCGGGCTCGGCCTGCCCGTCGCGCGCCACATGGCGGTGGCCGACGAACACGGGGCGCTCCGCGAGGCCCTGGAATTGGTCTGTCGAAGCGCCGACCTGACGATCATGACCGGCGGCCTCGGGCCGACGGCCGATGATCTCAATCGCGCGACCGTGGCCGAGGCTTACGGCGTCCGGCTGAGGGAGGACACGCGCGCCCTCGAGCAAATTCGCCGGGCGTTCAGCTCGCGCGGGCGCCAGATGGCCGCCAGCAACGCCGTTCAGGCCCTTATCCCCGAAGGGGCCGAAATCCTCTATAACGCCTGGGGGACGGCCCCGGGATTCCTGCTCCGGCCGCCGCCGCGAGGCGGCCTTCGGGCGACGCTGCTGGCGCTGCCCGGCCCTCCCCGCGAAATGCAACCGATGTTCCAGCAGCTCGTCCGACCCCGATTGCTCGAACTGTTCGCGGCCGATCGGCGCGCCGTCGGAACCCTCACGCTTCACACGGTCGGGCTCGCCGAATCCGACATCAACGATCGAATCCGTGACCTCTTCGGTCAGGATTCGAAGGTCAACGTGGCCCTTCTGGCGGGCCGTTGGCGGGTCGATGTCCGGCTGACGTTCCAAGGGGACTCGCCGGAGGACAACGCCGCCCTCGAAACCCGTTGGCGGGAGATGATCCACGATCGCCTGGGGGGGATTAACATCTGGGGAGAGGGGGACGTGACGTTTCCCGAGGCCATCGGCCGGCTGCTGAGCGAGCGGCGAGAGACGCTCGCGCTGGCCGAATCCTGCACGGGCGGCCTCATCGCCAAGCAAATCACCGATGTCCCGGGTAGCTCTGATTATTTTCTCGAAGGCTTCGTCGTTTATTCCAATGAGGCGAAAATTCGCCGCCTGGCCGTGCCCGAGGCGCTCCTGGCCACCCACGGGGCCGTAAGCCCCGAGGTCGCCGAGGCGATGGCCCGAGGGGCCCGCCAAGCTACGGGGGCCGATTGGGCGCTCAGCGTCACGGGGATCGCCGGCCCCGGCGGGGGGACGCCGGAGAAGCCGGTCGGGCTCATGTACTTCGGGCTGGCGGCTCCGGACGGGCGCCTGAAGCACCGGCGCGTGATGGGCTTCCGCGACCGGGAGGCCATCAGGGAGTTGGCCGCCGTGACCGGCCTCGACATCCTCCGCCGCGCGCTCGTCCGTTATCACGGCCTGGACGAACCCCCCGAAGCGGCCTGAAGCCCCCCTTAGGCCGCGGATCAACTCGTTACCCGGTGGACTTCTTCGGGGGTCGTCCGCCCCAGGAGAACTTTCACCAACCCGTCCTCCAGCAGCGTGCGCATTCCCATCCGTCGGGCGGCCTGGCGGAGGGTCAGGACGGTCGCCCCCTGAGCGATCATCTCTTTGACGGCGTCGTTGGGGATGAAGAACTCGAAAATACCCTCCCGCCCGAAAAAGCCCGATTCATGGCAGGCGGGACAGCCCAGGCCGCGCTTGAGGATGTAGCGCTCCTCGGGGGCGCCGGGAAAACCCTGCTCACGGAGTCCCTCGCGCGTGATGGGGCGATCGGTGAGACACTGGGAGCAATTCAGACGGACGAGCCGCTGAGCCAGCGCCAGGAGGGCCACGGCGGCGTACCGCTTGATCTCGACGCCGAGATCGGCCAGCCGGTTCATGACGGCGGCCGTGTCGATGGCGTGGAGCGTGCTGAAGACCAGATGGCCCGTGGCCGCGGCGTCGATGGCCATCTTGGCCGTCTCCTGATCGCGAATCTCCCCCACCATGATCACGTCGGGGTCCTGCCGGAGGATGGTCCTCAGCCCCGTGGCGAACGTGAACCCCTTCTTTTCGTTGATCTGCATCTGGGTCGTCCCCTGGATCTGGTACTCAATGGGGTCTTCCAGCGTGATAATGTTGCGGCGTCCGTCGGCCAGCATCTGGAGCGAGTTGTAAAGCGTCGTGGATTTGCCGGAGCCGGTCGGCCCCGTGACCAGAATGAGCCCGCTCGGCCGGAGGAGCAGCTCCTCCATCAGCTTGCGATTGCGCGGGTTCATGCCGAGTTTGTCGATCGCCCCCAAGACCGGCTGGTGATAAAGCAGCCGGGCGGCGGCCATTTCGCCGTCCGGGACGGGGCTCGTGTTGAGCCGGATGTCGATCGTGCGGTCGCCGAGCGGGAGGTGAAAGCTGCCGTCCTGCGGCTTGCGGCGCTCGGTGATGTCCAGATTGGCCTGCACTTTGAGGGCCGAGATCAGAGGCCGGGCCATGATCGGCTCGAACTCGACCATGTTGTAGAGAATGCCGTCGGTCCGGCATCGGACGATGAACTTCGACCCCTCGGTCAGGAAGTGGACGTCGGTGCCGCGCTCCTGGACGGCCATGGCGATGAGGCCCCGCAACAGGTCCTGAACGAGCGCCCCGGTGTCGGCGCCCCGACGCCGCCGGCGCCGGCCCGATTCATCCTGTTCGATGATCGGCAGCACGCGGGCCGACTGGTGCTTGACGAAGTCCAGCATCGTGAAGACCGGCGGGATGAAGGAGCTGCAATGCGGGCAGGCCTCGAATTTGAAATTCTTGTATAGCGTAATGTCGTTGATCGGCCGCAGGCAGGTCGCGCAGAGCTGGCGATCTTGACCCGGCGCCGCCATCTTGTCCCGGCTTCGGGCCAGCCGCAGGTAAGTCGCCAAACTCAGCAGGCCGAAAAGCCGGACGGCCCGCTGCATCTCTTCGGCCAGCCGGTCCCCTTCGGCCACCTTCCGCGCCACGACGCGCATCGGCAGCCCCCAGAACAGACCGAACACCACCCCGCCGGCGGCGCCCAACCCCACGCCGGCGGCGACCGATAGCGGATAGCCCAGCACGGCCTCCAGACCGGGCAGCGCGCCCAGGGCTCCGGCGCCAGCCAGCCCGATCAGGCCCGCCCAGGCCCAACGGAAGTACTCCAGGCCCGTCGATCGGGCCCAGACGGGGGAAAGATCGGCGGCTTCGAGCCGATCCTCGACGGCTCGAGGGATCATCCAGAGGAGAAGGAAAACGATCAGGCCAGCGGCGAACGTTCCGGCATCCAACGTATCGAGAACTTCGCCCGTCCCTGGGGCGTCGATCCCGACAAGCCCCAACACGGGAGAGATAGAGAGCGCGAAGGCCGGAAGCCCCACGATGACGGCCAGCCGGCGGAGAACGGCGCCGACCGGCATCGGTTCATAAACGACCTCCTCCCGCGCCGCCTGCCAGCGGCGATAGAGCGAAGCCAGCGCCCAGAGAACGCCGCCCGCGACGATGAGCGCCGCCCCGGCCAGGCCGACCGGGAGGAGCCGTTCGGAGGCGGCCGCGGGCAGGTCCGCCCCCGAGCCGGCGACGTAGCCGACGTAGAGAAACGGCAGCGCCGAGACCCAGACGAGAACCTGAAAGGCCGTTCCGTAGAGCCAGAGGGGCGGCTCCTCGAAGGCGATGCCGGCGCGCTTGCTGCGCCAAGGGCAGAAGTGCATGAAGTAAGCCCAGGCGGCCAGGGCAACGGCCCATCCGCCGACAGGGAGATCGGAAAAATCAGGCATTCGAAGCGCAGCCCCGCCACGGCCGAAAGTGGGGGACCTGCCGGTCGGCCGGGAGAGAATAACGACCCCGCATGGGAAGATACTCTGGCAATTCTATCCCGAGGCGCGGGGGGATCAAGACCTTAAAGCGCTGCGTCGGCCGAGCTTGCGGGAGGCGCGATCCGGCGGCCGAACCCGACAGCGGCCGTCGATCCGACTTGAGTTTGCACGGCCGGGGATTATGATCAAGGTCATCGGCCCAAGGGGCGACCGGCAAACGGATGAGAGCGGCGCGGTGAGTCGGGCTTGGAACCACCAGAGCGTCCGGGCCAACGGCGTCCAGTTGCATTTTGTCCGGGAGGGAAACGGGGAGCCGTTGATCTTTCTGCACGGCTGGCCGGGGTTTTGGTACGACTGGAGCGAGAATCTGCCGGTCCTGGGCGAGCATTTCGATTGCATCGCGCCGGACATGCGGGGTTTCGGCTACTCCGAGAAACCGTCGCTGCCGCCGGAAGTCGGCTACAACGACGGCTCGATGGCCGCCGACATCCTGGAGTTCCTCAATGAACTCGGCCTGGCGCGCGCCAGCCTGGTGGCTCACGATTTCGGGGCGCTCTGGGCTCAGCGGTTCGCGCGGTCGCACGCCGAGCGGGTCGCCCGGTTGGTGCTCTTCAACCCCCCTTATCTGGGCATCGGCCAGCGGTGGCGCGAGCCGCAGCACGGCCCCCACTTCTGGCATCAGTATTTTCATGCCTTGGATTGGACGCACAAGTTGATCGAGGCCGGCCGCGAGAACGTTGAACTCTACGTCAGTTATTTCCTCAACGCCTGGTGCCATCCCTCTTTCAAATTCCGGCCGGAGGTCCTTGCCGAGTACATTGAAGCATGCTCCCAGCCGGGGGCGATCCAGCACGGGTTCGACGTCTTCCGGGCCGCTTTCCGCGGGGGCAATCAGATCGTTCTGCCGGAGGAAAAGATCATCGCGCTGCCCACGCTGATCCTCTGGGGAGAAGACGATCCCTGCGTCCCGATCCGCTGGGCCGACCGGTTGGGCGAGTTTTTCGCCAATTATTCCTTTCTCAAGATTCCCCGATGCGGTCACTATCCGATGCGCGAGAAGCCGGAGATCGTCCACGACCACATCCTGCGGTTTTTCAAGAAGAAGCCCGCCCCCGAAGCCGAAGTTGACGCGCCCGTCGCCGACCCCCAGAATTGACCGCGCTCCCGCGGGCTCGTTCTCCGCTGGCCGGACCTCGGACCTGATCCGGGCCTGACCCAGAGCATGCGTCTCATCGTCCACCTGGCGGCGTCCCTGGCGGCGCTCCCCGCCCTCGTCTCGGCTCAAGAGGCCGGTTTTCTCAGCCGGACCCGCCAGTTGACCCTCGAGGGCCGCCGCGCCGGCGAGGGCTACTTCAACGCCGACGGGACGAAGCTTATCTTTCAGAGCGAGCGCGAGCCCGATAACCCCTTCTACCAGATCTACATCCTGGACTTTGAAACGGGCCGCGCCGGGAGAGTCTCCCCGGGCGTCGGCAAGACCACCTGCGCCTTCTTCCGGCCCGGCACAAACCGCGTTCTGTTCGCCTCGACCCATCTGGACCCCCGTTCGGCCGACCTTCAACGGGCCGAGCTTGCCGAACGCGCCGCCGGC
The DNA here is from genome assembly GCA_964463045.1 of uncultured Candidatus Sumerlaeota bacterium. Lineage (GTDB taxonomy): Bacteria > Sumerlaeota > Sumerlaeia > MVZB01 > JAJFLK01 > CAYXAU01. The sequence goes on from CAYXAU010000002.1 coordinate 82,784, forward strand.
CGGCAGCGCCGCTACGCGTGGGACTACGACCCTCACTTCGACCTTTTTGAGACCGGCCAGGACGGCTCCGATCCGGTCCGCCTGACCGACGCCTTCGGCTATGACGCCGAAGCCTCTTACTCCCCCGACGGTTCCAAAATCGTTTTTACCTCCATGCGTGAGGCCTATCCCCTGGAACGGTTATCGGATCGGGAGCGCCGCCTCGCCGAGGTCGATCTCGCCTACTTCGGCGACATTTACCTGATGAACGCCGACGGAACCGGCGTCCGGCGCCTTACCTCGACCCCCGGCTACGATGGCGGCCCGTTTTTCTCCCCCGACGGCCAGCGGATCATCTGGCGACGCTTCGATGAGGCCGGCCTCAAGGCCGACGTCTACACGATGAAGCTCGACGGCGCCGATGTCCGGCGTCTGACGGACTTCGGCTCCATGAGCTGGGCCCCCTTTTATCATCCCTCCGGCGACTACGTGATCTTCGCCAGCAATAAACTCGGGTTTGAGAACTTCGAGCTCTTCGTCGTCGACGCCCTCGGAGCCCGCGAGCCGGTCCGCGTCACCTTCACCGACGGCTTCGACGGCCTGCCCGTCTTCAGCCCCGACGGCCGCCGGCTTTGCTGGACTTCCTCCCGTCACCAGCGCGGCGCCGGCGATGGGGCCCAGCTTTACCTGGCCGACTGGAACGACGCGGGCGCCAGAGCCGCCCTCGCCTCGGCCCCCCCCCGGCCGGCGGAAGCGTCCGTCCTCGCCCGGACCCCTGCCATCACGGAAGACGAACTCCGGGCCGACGTGGCCTTTCTGGCCGGCGAGGCGCTGGAAGGGCGGCTCACCGGTGAGCCGGGGGAGCTGCGGGCCGCCGAATACATCGCTCGGGCGTTGGCGGCGGCGGGTCTGAAGCCCCTGCCCGGCCGGCCCGATCCCTTTTTCGAGTTTGAGTTCACGGCGGGCGTCCGGCCCGGCGAGGCCAACCGCCTGGCGCTCTGGACCGTGGAGCCCAACCCTCACAAGCCGCTTGATCAGCGCAAACAGGCCGGCCGCCTGGAGATGGAATTCGCGGCCGGGCGTGCTTTCAACCCGCTCGGCATCGCCGAGGAGGGTTCGGTGGAGGGTTCGGTGGCTTTCGTCGGCTACGGGCTGGTGGCACGGGATGACCAGGAGGAAATCATCTACGATTCGTTCGCCGACGTGGACGTCGCCGGCCGGGTGGTGCTCGCGCTGCGGTACGTGCCGGAAGCCGTCGAGCCGACGCGACGTCAAGTCCTGAATCGCTTTGCCGGGCTTCGGTTCAAGGCCCTTCAAGCGCGCGAACGCGGGGCGACGGCTCTCCTCGTCGTCACGGGGCCGAATTCCCCCGGCGCCGGGGAGCTGATCGGCCTCGGGCTCGACGCCGGGGCGGCCGGGTCGGGCCTGCCGGCCGCCAGCGTCGATCTCGCAACGGCGGATCGTCTGTTGCGTTCGTCGGGCAAGACGCTCGCCGAACTGCAATCGGCGCTCGACCCCGGGGAGCCCCTCCGGGGGTTCGTCCTGGAGGATTCGCTCGTCGAACTCGGCGTGGATTTGATCAAAGAACGCCGAACCGGTCGCAACGTTATCGCCTGGATCGAACCGGCGGGGGGGATGGCCCCCGACGGAGAGTACGTCGCCATCGGAGCCCATTACGACCATCTAGGGCGCGGCGGCGGCGGCAATTCGCTGGCGCGCCAGGGCGAGGAGGGAGCCGTCCATCCCGGGGCCGATGACAACGCTTCCGGCGTCGCCGCCCTGATTCAGATCGCCGAGGCGCTCGCCGAGCGTCGCGAGGGGTGGCGTCGCGGTGTCATCGTGGCCGCCTGGTCGGGTGAAGAGCTGGGGCTCCTGGGCTCGGGGGCTTTCTGCAAGGACCCGCCGATTCCCCTGGATCGCGTCGTCGGCTATCTGAACCTGGACATGGTCGGGCGTATCCGGGAGAACCGTCTGATGGTTCAGGGGGTCGGCTCTTCGCCGGATTGGGCCGGGCCGTTGGAGCGGGCCAATGCGGTGGTCGGCTTTGATCTCAAGCTCTCCGACGATCCCTATCTCCCGACCGACGTGATGTCGTTTTACCTGCAGCAGGTCCCGTCGCTGCATTTCTTCAGCGGCGCCCACGAGGACTACCATCGACCGACGGACACGGCCGACAAGCTCGATTACGCCGAGACGGTCCGCGTGGCCGAATTCGTTCGGCGCGTGGCCCGCGAGCTGGCCACCGGCCAATCCCGCCCGGCTTATGCGCGCGTCGAACGGCCCAGCGGGCCCGCCGGGGGACGGGAGACGCTCCGGGCCTATCTCGGCACGATCCCGGACTACGCCGAGGAGATCGAAGGGGTCAAATTGGCGGGCGTCCAGGCCGGCGGCCCGGCCGAGAAGGCGGGCCTGAAGGGGGGGGACGTGATCGTCGAGTTCGCCGGCCAGAAGGTGACCAATATCTACGACTACACTTATGCGCTGGAAGCGGTGAGGATCGGGGAGCCGATCAAGGTGGCCGTCCTGAGGGACGGCCGCCGGATGGAGGTCGAGGTCGTGCCCGAGGCGCGCCGCTAGGAGAGTTCACGCCGGACTCGCCGGCGGGCGAGCCGCCGGCTATAATCTTGGGTTCAGGGTGTCCGGATCGACGCGATCGAGCCGACCCGCGAGGCAATCAGGCATGGCGACCGTGGCCGTGATGGGGGCGACGGGGGCCGTCGGGCGAGAGCTTCTGGCTACGCTGGAACGACGTCGCTTCCCGGTCGAGGCGCTGCGCCTGTTGGCCTCGGAGCGCTCGACGGGCGGGCGGATGACCTTCCGGGGTGAGGACCACGCCGTTGAGTTGCTGACCGAGAACGCCTTCGAGGGCGTGGACCTGGTGCTCGCCTCGGCGGGGGCCTCGGTCTCGCGACGGTTCGCCCCCGCGGCCGTCGAAGCCGGGGCGGTCGTCGTGGATAACACCTCGGCCTTCCGGATGGAACCCGGCGTGCCGCTCGTCGTGCCGGAGATCAACGCCGGGCGAGTGGCCGAGCATCGGGGGATCGTGGCCAACCCGAATTGTTCGACGATCCTCATGCTGATGGCCGTGGCGCCGATTCATCGGGCCGTCGGCGTCAAGCGGATCGTCGTCTCGACCTATCAGGCGGCTTCGGGAGCGGGCCAGGCCGCCATGGAAGAGTTGCTCGAGCATACGCGGCTCGTTCTCGCGAGCCAGGCGACGCCGCCGGCCCGCCGGTTCGCCCATTCGCTGGCCTTCAATTGCCTGCCCCACATCGACGTCTTCCTGGACAACGGCTACACGCGCGAAGAGATGAAGATGGTCCACGAGACGCGCAAGATTCTGGAAGATGAGACGATCGGCGTCACCTCGACGACCATCCGCGTGCCCGTCCTTCGATGCCACAGCGCCTCCATCAACCTGGAAACCCGCCGGAAACTGGCCCCCGAGGCGGCCCGGCGCCTGCTGGAAACGGCCGCCGGAGTCGTTGTGGCCGACGATCCGACGCGCCATCTCTATCCGATGGCGACGACGGTCCAGGGCCGTGACGAAGTCTTCGTCGGCCGCATCCGCGAGGACGAATCCATCCCGAACGGACTGAACCTCTGGGTCGTCGGCGATCAGCTCCTCAAGGGAGCGGCGCTCAACGCCGTCCAGATCGCCGAAATCCTGCTCAAGCAGGGCCTCCCCGCGCGGGGGCGTCGCGAGGGCGTCCCCTCGCTTTGAGGCCCGCCCGCGGCAATGCTGCGGCGATCCGTCGGCTCCCAAAGGGAGCAGGCCGCCGGGGGGTTGCATTCGCGCGGGCGGGGCCTTAAGTTGAGCCCCTCTCGGCTCTCGTCGCTCGCGGGCGAGAAGGTCCGAAACCCGGTCGCGATGGCTCGAACCTACCGGATTGCGATCCTCCCCGGCGACGGCACCGGCCCCGAGGTGATCGCCGAAGGTCGCAAGGCGCTTCAGGCCGCGGCCCGTCGTTTCGGCTTCGCCCTGGAGACGCACGACTTCGATTTCGGCGGGGAACGGTACAAGCGGACGGGCGAGTGCCTGCCGGATTCGGCGATCGCCGAGCTGCGCGGCTTCGAGGCCATCTATCTGGGAGCGATCGGGCACCCGGAGGTCAAGCCGGGCATCCTGGAAAAGGGGATTCTCCTCCGCCTCCGATTTGAGCTGGATCAATACATCAACCTCCGGCCCGTCAAGCTTTTCCCGGGCGTGGAGACGCCGATCAAGGGCAAGGGGCCCGCGGAAATCAACTTCACGGTCGTGCGGGAGAACACCGAAGGGCTCTATGCGGGGGCCGGAGGTTTTCTGCGGCGGGAGACCCCTCAGGAGATCGCGCTCCAGACCTCGGTGAACACCCGGCACGGGGTGGATCGCTGCCTGCGCTATGCCTTCGCCTATGCCGAGCGCCTCCACGAGCGCGAGCCCTGGCGCGGGCTGCGGCCGGAGGAGATCGAAGCCGGGCTCCGAAGCCAGCTTACGCTCGTCGGGAAAACTAATGTCCTCACGTTCGCCTCCGATCTCTGGGAACGGCGCTTCCACGCGCTCGGCGCCGAGCATCCGACGGTCAAGCGCGATTACGCTCACGTCGATGCCGCCTGCATGTGGTTCGTCAAAAACCCCGAATGGTTCGACGTGATCGTCACCGACAACATGTTCGGCGACATCATCACCGATCTCGGGGCCATGATTCAGGGGGGGATGGGGATCGCCGCCGGCGGCAACCTGAACCCCGAGCCCGGCGGCGTCTCCATGTTCGAACCGATCGGCGGCAGCGCTCCCCGCTACGCCGGCCAGGGCGTGATCAACCCCCTGGCGGCGATCTGCGCCGGAGCCATGATGCTGGAGACGCTGGGGGAACGGGCCGCCGCCGAGGCGATCGAACGCGCCGTCGCCGGGGTGACGGCCGCCAAACTGAAGTCCCTGGCCGCCGGTCGGATGGGGTTCTCCACGTCGCAGGTGGGCGATCTCGTGGCCGAGGGCGTGGCGTGATCGGCTCGCTCGGACGGCGGCTAAGGTCGTGAGCCCGTCCCGCATTCATCCGACGGCGATCATCGATCCCCGGGCCGAGCTGGCCGAGGGGGTCGAGGTCGGCCCCTGCGCCGTGATCGAAGCCGGCGTCCGCGTCGGCCCGGGGACGGTCATCGGCCCTTTCGTCCACCTCCAGGGCCTCACGGAGATCGGCCCCGATAACCGGATCGGGACCGGAGCGACGCTCGGCCACGCGCCGCAGCACGCCGCCTATAGAGGAGTGCCGACCCGGCTGCTGATCGGGCGGGGCAACACCATCCGCGAGTACGTCAGCGTCCATCGGGCTTTCGAAGCCGACGGGGCGACCCTTATCGGCGACGGCTGCATGCTCATGGGTTTCTGTCACGTGGCCCATGATTGCCGCCTGGGCGATCGGGTCACGATCGCCAACGGCTCCCTCCTTGGGGGGCACGTCACGGTCGGCGATGGGGTCTTCATCAGTGGCCTCCTGGCCGTGCATCAGTTCTGTCGTATCGGGCGGCTGGCCATGCTGAGCGGCCTGAGCGGGATCACGCAGGACGTCCCCCCCTTCATGATCGTCGAAGGTCGGCCCGCCTTTCTGCGCGGGCTCAATACGGTCGGGCTGCGCCGCGCCGGCGTGAGCCCGGCGGCGCGTCAAGAGCTCCGGCGACTGTTCCGCCAGCTCTATCGCTCGGGCCGCTCTCCGCGCGAGGCCATCGCCGGGATCGATCGCGCGGCCCTGACCGACGAGGGGAAGGAACTCATCGACTTTTACGCTTCGAGTCGACGCGGGGTGACCCCGTTCGCCCCGTATCGCTCCCGCTCGGCCGCGACACTGCCCGAAGAGATCGAACAATAACCGGGGACAGGGGCTTGATTCCGTGGCGCCCTGCACAAGGGCCGGCGCCGCGCCTTTAACCTCTCAGCGCCCCACCGTCAATGCCGATTCGAAGCCAAACCTGGGGCCTGACCGAGCCGGGACAAGCGTGACCAAGCCGGTCGAGGACTTTTGGGGTCGTACTTAACGGCGGCGAAAGTCTGTGATGCGCTCAACGTTCTGATGCGACCGTCAACGGTGATCCATGCCCGTATCGCGATCCAGATGGGTTGTGGCCGTCGTCTCCCTCGGCGTCTTTCTTCTCAGCGCGGAACTCCATTTCGTCTTGTTGAAGCTGCCCTATTACCGCCAGCTCCATCAGGAGATTTCCTATCACGCTGCTGAACTGCTCACGAACGCGCTTCAAGTGGCGATTTGTGTCGCGACCGTCATGATGTTGCACCACCGGGGAGTGTGGGGTGCGTTGGCCGACATGGGCTTTGCCCGACCCGTCGGCCCGGCGCTCGGTTTCGCCCTGATCGCCGCCTCGCCGATGCTCGTCGTCTACGCGCTCGCGGCGCGGCTGCGACTGCGCCTGGATCCCGTCGCCGTCCTCCACTTTGACTTCGTCTCGCCGATCGCCGAGGAAGTGTTGTTCCGGGGTTTCTTATTCCACCGGCTCTATCGTTATGCCCGATTCGGGTTCTGGCCGTCGGTCCTCTTGACCGCGGTTTTCTTCGGCATGGACCACGTTTTCTCGGGAGGCGTCCGCAACCTGGATTGGGCGGGGCTGCGGGTGTCGTTGCCATCACCGGCTTGGGGGGGGCGATCGCGGCATGGCTGTTCGTCCGCTGGGGCGACAACCTCTGGGTTCCATCGTTTCTGCACGTACTGATGAACCTCTGGTGGGACGTCTTCGATGTCTCCAGCGATGCTTTGGGAGGATGGACGGCGAACCTCCCCCGCTTGGCCTCGGTGGTCCTCGCGATTCTCCTGACGGTGAATCGCGGCCGGATTCGGGGGCCGCTGAGCTTGACCGCCGATGCGACCAGGGTCAGGCCGAGGAAACCGAACAATGAGCGATGACCGCCTCATCGGCGGAGTCTCGTGGATAAGATGTAGCCTCGGAAAGGCCGGGGCCCCCTCGGCAAGCAGGCGCCGGCCCGGCCCTACTTGGATCAGGGAGCGCCGAGCTGAGGCCCCTTCAGGCGGCCGTCGGCCTCCAGGAGGTCCTGGGGAGTGACGACCTCGCCGATGACGATATTGCGGGCGTCGCGCGGGACGGTTCTCAGGGGCTCGCGACTGAACAGGTAGAACGTCTCGCTCTCGCCAAAGCTGACCTGCTGGCCCGAATAGACCTTGTCCCAGGCCCGCGCGAAGTCGATGAGGGTTTGCTCCCGTTCGGCCACCCAGCGTTCCAGCCGGTCGCGATCGTCCCGGCGCCTCTCGATGCGCACGAGCATCTGGGTGAGCAAATCCATAGCGCGAGCCTCGCGCAACTCCGCGTCCTGGACAAACTCCTCTCGGAACAGGTCCAGCCAGGCGGGGTCCTGGTAAATGGCGTCGGGTTCGAATTCGGTCGCCACGGTGAGGACCGTCTGGTCGCCGGCCGGGGCGGGGGTCGGGCTGGCCTGCGGCTCCTGCTGCCGGCGGAACTCTTCGAGGACCCGCCCGGCGTCAACCCCCTGGAAGTTTTCGGTCAGGAACCGGCGGTCGGCGTCTTCCTGAAGCGAGGTCCGGTCGCTGTTGGCGCGCTCGGCGTCCCGTTCGGCCAAGAGCACTCGCCGGCAGTAGAACTGCCAGAGAACGACCTGGTCCAGATAGAACGTCCATTCGGCCGCGGCGCGGGGATCGATCCCGGCCGTGTTCTGGACGGTCGTCTCGTCCACCTCGACGTATTCAAAATTCTCGTTGAACTCAAGCTGCTGGCCGAAGGGGGAGCTGGTCGGGGCGCCCGTGAGCGTTTGCTGGCGCAGAAAGGCCGTCAACTCGGCGACGACGGGGGCCTTGTGGCGCGTCCACTCGTTGTTCGGGATCGGAATGCGTCGGATTTCGACCCCGGGAGGGGCCGTGGCGTCAGCGTTGACCGTCCCCGTGTAGTAATACGTGTAGTACTGGACCGGCTCGCGGACGAAGGGGACGTCCCCGTGCCAGAGGTACGTGATGGGATGGGGGTCCTGCGTCCCGCGGGCCAACGGGTCGATTTCGATGGACGCCTGGGCTTGAGCGCGGCTCGGCATCGGCAGGCTAAGAAGGGCGACGAAAGCCCCCGCCCCGATCCACCCTCCTGCCCACCCGATTCTGGGGACCATCGGCCTGTCCTCCCTCCCGGAGCGTTCAGGATCGCCAGAAGCCGAAGGGCCCGCTGACGACCTCCCGATCTGGATTATCGGACGGAGGCGAAAGGGGAGTCCACGAAAAACCCCCCGAGTTCAGGCCCCGGCTGCCCCCGAAAAGCCTCCAAGCCCGAGGAGTTGGGGGAAAAAATTAGATGCCCCGGAGACGGGTCGTCAGGTACGCCGGGGGGGACAGCGCCCTTGAGGACCGCAATCATCCGGAGCGAGCTTAATATGGCATAAGCGCCTCCCGAGCGCAAGCCCCAAAATAAAAAAATTTTTGTCCCCCTCCCCCGGTCGCTCGGCCCGGCCCGCGAAATCGCGGAACGCGTTTCAATCGGCCTGTGTTAATCACTGATTCCGGAAAGCTTAGCTTGGCCTCTGCCCCCCGACCTCTGGCATGATGCCGGAGGTGAGCGGCCCCCGGACCGATCTCGGGCCCCCTACGGATCGGCGTCGTGGGCCTCTCGCCGAATGCTCGCCTCATGCGCTGGTTGAGCAGCCTTTCCCCGACCCCCCCTCGACCCGAGACGAATCCGCCGCGTCTTCTCCTCTACTGCGCGAGCAACATCGGCCTGGGCCATCTGATGCGGCTTCTGCGCGTGACGCGGCGGCTGACGGAATTGCGTTCGGAGACGAAGGTCCTGCTCATCACGGACCGGGCCGAAGCCGCGCGCGCCGCTGGGGCGAAGGCCGAGCTGTGCGAACTGCCGGCTTTTGAATTCGTCGAGGAGAGCGGGTTCGGCCAGCGCCCCGCCGCTTCCGATTTTCCGCCGGCCCGCCTGCGGGAGGAGCGGGCGCGCCGGATCGCGGCCGCCGCCAAAGCCTTTGCCCCGCACGTCGTCCTCATGGACACGCTCCCTCACGGCAAGCTCAATGAGTTGGCGCCGACGCTCTGGCGCTGGGCTCGACAGCGCCGCCCCCCCGTTCGCGTCCTTCAACTGCGCGACATTCCATTCCCACCCGGCGAGTCGCACCGATGGACGCGCCCAGGCCACATGCCCGCCGCCGAGACCGCTCTCTACGACTACGTGTTCCTGGCCGGCGACGTGAAGTTCTTCGATGTCTCGGCCGATGCCCCCTGGGCGCGCGCGCTCGGCGACCGCTTCGCCTACGCCGGATTTGTCGTCCCTTCCCTGGCCGCGCGCCGGCGCGAACCCGACCACGTTGTGGCAAGTTTCGGCGGCGGTTGGGAGGCGGCCTGGTTGACCGAGCGCGTGGTGGGAGCGTTCGATCGATGGAAGGCGCGGCGATCCGGCCTGGGCCGGCTCTCGATCTACACGGGGCCGGCCATCGCGAGGTCGGCCTTCGAGCGGTTGAGTCGCTCCCTCCAAGCCCGCTCGGACGTTCGGTTGACGCGGTTCGCCGGCGATTTCGAGGCCGAGCTGGCCGCCTGTGGCCTGGCGATCCTTCAGGCCGGCTCAACCCCGTTTCAGATTCTCGAAAGCGATATCCCGATGATCGTCTATCACCGGGATTACTCCAGCCGGGAGCAGCAGGTCCGCGCCGAGCGCTTGGCGGCCTGGCCGGGGGTCCGCGTGATCGATCGTCCCTGGCTCGAATCCCAGGACGTGGCCTCCCTCATGAGCGAACTGACGGAACACCCTCCGAACCCGCGCCGGACCGGGCTGGACTTCGGCGGCGTCGAGCGCGTGGCCGCCGCCATCGAGCGATTGCTCGTCGGGGGGCGAGATCAGCTTCCCCCGGCCTCAGCCTTGCTGAATCCGGCCGAAGCGCCCTCAAATCTCAACGCCCAGGGCCCCCTTGAAGGCGAACCCCGATAGGATCGTCAGGACGAAAAACGCGACCAACCAGTTAAGCTCCCATCCGAGAAACGGCAGAGGGAGAGGCGGATATTGGAGGCGGACCGAAGCAAGGCCGGCAGCCTCCGGCAACGGTCGTTCGCCGGGGTACAGCAGCACGGCAAGGAAATCCGGACCCGGCCGCAGCGCCGGGACCTTGAGCGCCCGTTCCCCGACGACGACCTGTTTCTCCACGGCATGGCCCGCGACGGTCAGGCGGATGACGTGCGCGCCGGGAGTCTCGGCCCGGATACGCCAGGCAACCTCTCCCCGCGAGGCGATGCGCACGGGCGGCGTCTCGACGAGGAGCCCATCGCCGGCTTCGGCCGAGATACTGTTGAGGAGCGTGGGTTCGTGCGTCAAAGCCTGAAGCATGGCCGATTCCCCAGGCCGAAGGGGCCGGACGGCGAAACGCAGATTGAGCTGGATGATCACCAGGATAACCGGCGGGATCAGGATCAGCATCGGCAGAAGCGAGTGCCGCAGATAGCGCCCCGTGTCGGCGAGAATCCGGCCTTGGAGCCGCCCGACCACCCCCAGGTCGTGCTGGAACAAACGGACGCCGATCAGGTGGCCCCGAATCCGGTCCCGCACGCGGCCGATCGCCGCCTGATTCGAAACTCGACCGAAGACGAGCAGCATCAGGATGCCCGTCAGGACGGAGAGGATCGTCAGGGCGGCCACCGGGGGCAGCGGCGCGAGCGGCCGGCATAAAAGGTCGAAGAGCCCGGTCAAGAGAACGTTCAAGGCTTGGACAAGAGCCATCATGGAGCGATCAGCCGGCTGATTTTTGCGTCTCCGCGGCTTGGTCGCGCCTCAACTTTCGAGCGGTCCTAAGCGAGGTAGCCGAGGCCCTTGAGCCGCTGGCGGATCTCTTCCTCGGAGTCGGCGTCTTCCAGTGGGGCCAGTTCCTTTTCGAGGGCGTGGGCGACGAATTCGTCCGGCGTGGCGTAGCCCGCCGCCGCCGCGTAGCGCTTGACCTTCTCGTAAAGTTCCTTGCTCAGCTTGATCCGGGGCCCGAACACGTCGAACGCTCCTTTCCCCCTACGGGCGACCAACAAATGATTCGCCCAGGCAATCCTGGCCGATCATGCCCGGCCCGGGGGGGACGCCGAATTCATCCAGCACGGCCACGGTGAGATCGTAAAGCGCCGGCTCGGGTTTCGTGATCCGCCGATTGCTCAGCAGGACGCCGGGGACGTGGCGATGGTCCATCGAGTGGTCGCCGCTCCAGGCCTCGGTGTTATCGACGAAGAGACGGCGGGGAAACTCTCCCAGCGGGCTCTCCCACGAGCTGCGATAGCCCCAATCGTAGCCGACGATGAGATCGGGTCCCTCCTGGGCGTAGGGTCCGGTCATATCGCGGCGCGTCCGCACGACGAGGGAGACGGGCGAACGTCCCGTTCGGTCGTCCCGCATCGCCAGCAGGTCGGCCGCCAGCCGATCCAGCAGCGCTTCGTATTCGGCTCCGGGCTGGACGATCCCGTCCTTCTCTCGTCCCCGCAGATTGACGTAGAGGCCGTTGAGCCCGAGGGCGTAGGCGGTCGATCGGCTCCAATCGACGTTCTGGAAGAGTGGGTATTGCTCCTGCCGGGCGGGGTTGCGCAGGCGGATATAGCCCTTCTCCACAAGCCAGGAATTGAGATTCACCCCCCAATAGAACGGGGCGAAGCCGTGATCGGACATGAGGATGAGCGTCGTGCGGTCGTCGACGGCTTCGACCACGCGCCCGAGAGCCTCGTCCATCGCCACGTAAAGCTCCCGGAGCTTGCCCTTAAGCGTCGGGTCATGGGCCGGGTGAGCGGGATCGTCGGCGGCCCAGAGCATGTGGGAACTCTGATCGACCGAGGAAAAGTAAAAAAAGAGCAATCCCGCCTCGAACTGGCCGAGGACGAAATCGAGCGCCGCCCGCTGCTCCCGATAGACGAATTGAGCCTGCTCCCAGAACTCGAGGGGGGAAAACACCCCGTGGGTCAGCGCCTTCGTATCCTCCGGCAGCTCCTGCGTGTAAAAGTAACCGAGCGCCGCGTGCAGGTCTTCGCACCAATCGGCCGGCGTCGTGATGGGCAGGGCCGGATCGGCCACGCTGATCTGCAGCGGCGAGAGGTAAAGCCGGAACCGCGGCCGGACCTCCTGAAGGTAAAACCGGCCGACGGCGCTGACGTGGGCCAGCAGCGGCAAAGCCGTGAATCGGACCGGCACCCACGGGCTCCATTCCTTTTCTTGCAGGATAAACTCTTGGTCCTGGATTTCGAACTTGGCCACGGACGCTTCCGGGTCCAGATAGACGGCGAAGTCGATCGTCAGATCGGGCTTGTCGTATTGCGGCGGCTCCGTGGCGGGTCGGCCGGGCCGGCGCGGCCTCTCGACGCGGCGGAAGGCGTTCTTCGGCCCGACCAACCGCGCCCGGACCTGATTGTCCGCCACCGCCACTCGCTGAACGGTCCCCCCCGTGATCTTGGCCGCATTGGCGGGCGGGGCGTCCGTGTAGAGCGTAAACGTCCCCGGCGTGCCCAGGATGTCCGGCGTCCCCATGCCGGAGAGACTGCGCGAACGGGTCGGGGCCGGCGGGAAATTGGCGGGCATGCGAAAAATCATCGAGCGCACTCCGGCTTCATCGAGAATTTGCCAGAAAGCCCGGCCCTTTCGCAGAAGCTCGACCTCCCCGCTCGCCAGCGGGATCACCACGTTGCCGAGGGAAATGGATTTCTCCGGGTCCCGCGCCTCCGCCATCGAGAGTTTGGGAAGGAGCGTCGTCGGGTCCCGGTGAACGAAGTCGAAAATGCCGTGCCCCGCCGGGTCCATGCCCGTGATGAACGTCGACCAGGCGACCGGACTCAGGGGAGGCATCGTCGTCTGCAGCGGCCGATAATCCCCCTCGGCCATAAGGCGCGCAAAGTGCGGCATCCCTCCCTCGGCGACGAACCGTTCCAGCAGGCGGGGGTCCATCCCGTCGATGCCGAGAATGATCACGCGGCGGGCGGGCGACGCCCCCGTTGACGCAATCGGGCTGGCCCCAACGATCATCGCCAGACCCCAAACGAGGACCCCCGGAGCCTTCGCCCGTCTCATGAGGCGGCCTCCCGGACGCCCGCCGTGGCCGGCTCGCTCGCCGGGACTGCCTGGGGGGCTACGGCCGCGGGAACGAGCGAACGCCCATCCAGATAGGCCGGCCGGGGGACGCCCAAGAGTTCGAGCACGGTGGGCGCGATATCGATGATCCGGGCCGATTCGGCGGCAAGCGACAGATTCGAACTGAGCAGACCAGGAACGTCGGGCGGGTTGAAATTGTGATCGCCGCTCCAGGGGCGCGTGTTGTCCTCGATCACCGTCTCGACGACGCCGCCGGTGACCGAACTCCACCCCACGCGATAGCCCGGCCGGAACCCCACGATGAGATCGGGTGAATCGGCGGCGTACGGCCCGGTGTAAACCTCCTGGCGCCTGTAAACGCGGCGGACGGGTTCGGCGCCGTCTACCGGGTCGCGCAATTGAAGCAGACCCTCGGCGATCGCCCGTTGAATGCTCTCAGCCTCGGGGCCGGGTTGGACGATGCCGTGGCGCTCGCGGCCGGCCAGATTGAGATATATCCCGCCGAAACCGACGGCGTAGGCCCGCGTCCGACTCCAGTCCGCCTCGGCGAACATGTCAGCCCCCGTCGGCGCCTGACCGTTCACGGCCAGGAAGCCTTCCCGCCAGAGCCAGGCGTTCAAGTTGACCGCCCGGCGAAAGGGCTTGAAGCCGTGATCGGACATGACAAGGAGGACGTCTTCCGGGCCCAGCCGGGCCAGCGTCCGCCCGACGAGATCGTCCATCCGCTCGTAGAGTTCGGCGATGGCGTTCCGATGACGGTCAACGTCGCGCCCGCGGTTGGCGGGGTGATCCGGCTCCAGATAGCGGAAGAACATGTGCTGGAGGCGATCGGTGATGTCGAAGACGCAAACGACGCAGCCCCGCCGGACTTTATCCAGCGCGTCGAAGAACATGCGCTCGCGCTCCTCATGGATCAGATAGCACTGCTCCAGGAAGGCCGCTTCGTCGATGACCCCTTCGTTGAGCGCCGACGTGTCCTCAGCCAGGCCGAGCGTCGAGAAGGGGCCCAACGTCCGCGCCAGATAGACCGAATACGTCAGCGGATGCGAAATCGGCAGGGCCGGATGCGCCGGGTCGATCGCGATCGGGGTGACGTAGAGCCGGACCTGGGGATGAGCCTCAATCAGAACGAATCGACAGAGGCCCCGAACCTTGAGGCCCAAGCCGGGGCGAAAAATAACGGGCAGAAGCGGCGTATGTCGGCCGAGAGGGAGCCAGTAATCCTTGCCGTCCAGACGGAGGATTCCGGCTGAGCCGTCCCGCTGCGGCCGAAGCTGGAAGCCCGCGCGCAGGGGCCCGGCCCCTTGCCGCAGGAAGTTATCCGGGCCGATCAGTTCCCCGGCGACCCCGTCGTCGGTGCGCTGCAACGGACATGGGACGCCGTTCTTCAGCTCCCGCCGCTCATCCGGATCGGTCGTAAAGTAAAAATAGGTCCCCTGGCTGCCGCGCAGATCGGGCGCGCCCATCGCCGAGAGGAGCACCCCCGCAAACGGCTCCGGCGGGAAGGAAATCGGGACGCGCAGGACGGCCGAGAAAACCCCATGGTCGCCGAGAACCTTCCAGAACGGCTGGCTCTTCCGACCGACCTGAATCAGCGGGCGACCGAGCGGGATTCGATAGCGGCCCAGTTTCAGGACCCGACGCGAAGGCTCCACGCGCGCCGAGGAAAGCTCCGGCAGGTGGGATTTCCGATTCGGGACGAGGAAATCATAGACCCGGTGCTTGCCGGGGTTGCACCCCGTCTGGAACGAGGCCCAGGCCACGGGGGATTCGGCCAGGAGCGTCGTCTGCAACTCGCCGAACGTCCCCGTCGCCGCCAGGCGGGCCAGATGAGGCAGCCGACCCTCCTCCATGAACCGGCGCGTGAGGGCGGGGTCCTGACCGTCGAGCCCCAGCACAACGACGCGGCGCGCCCGGCCGCGGCCGACGGCGCGGCGACCGCGAAGGGCCCGGAAGAGCGCCCGGGCGGGCCACGTCAGCAGCGTGAACGTCGCCAGCAGAAACGTGACGAAGAGGATGAAGAACGAGGAGACGAAGGCGAAGCCGGCGCCCGGACCGACGTAAGCCTGAGCGGTCCCCGGCCACGTGACCAGCACGGCCCCGGTGGCCAGGACGCCCGGGAACAAACGCCTGGCCGTCATGCGTTCTTCCTTTGACGGTGGAGGCCCGGCTCGGCCACGATCGCGACGGCCTCCAGATCCAGCCGGCGGCGGAGAAATCGCCTCAGTTCGCGCGCGCACCGCCGCGGGTCGTCGAGAGCACGCCTGTAGTTCACGGCGAGCCACTCGATGTTGGGTTGACCCAGCAGCGCCAGACGAACCCTCCGGAGATGGTCGGTGTAGAGCCGCTTCATCCGGCCGTCGGCCTCCGGATCAACGGGTTCGCCCCGTCGAGCGAGCATCGCGTTCTGCGAGGCGATCACCTCGTCCAGGTCCCGCTCCATGAAAATGATCCGGTAACGGAGGTCCGGGGGAAGATCCTTGAGCAGGAAACTGATGATCTTGACGGCCCGACCGCGCAGCCCGCCGAGCCAACTCTTGTCCCCCCCTTTGTCCAGCTCCTTGACCCGTTCCAACTCAAAATAACCCCGAGGGTTATCCTCATCGGCGGCTCGCGCCTCGTCCGTGGCGATCGGGATGCCCCCCGCGGCCAGCATTTTCATCATCATCGACGTGCCGGACCGAGGCAAGCCGGACACGATGATGACCGGTTCGCCGTAGCGCCGCCGCAAGCGAAATTCCCGCAGCGGGTTAGGCATGCGGCGCGGCCTCGATCAGACCCTCGGCCAGCGTTGACCGGCTGAGGCAACAGATGTCCCGGACCCAAGGCTGCGGGCCCGGGGCGGTCCAGCTCACGTGGCCCCCCGCGGCCCGGACGATCGCCGCCCCAGCGGCCACGTCCCAGAGCATGGCCCCGTTCTCGGCGTAGGCGTCCAGCCGGCCGCAGGCCACGTAGGCCATGGATAAGGCCGCCGAGCCGAGCATGCGGACTTTCTTAAAGCGCTGAATGCGCCGGAGAAGCCTCGAAAGGCCGGCGTCGCTGAAATCGCCGTGCGTCGGCCAACCGGTGCTGAGGACGGCGCGGCGGGGTTCGCCCACCGCCGAGACCCGGATCGGGCGCTCGTCCAGCCAGGCCCCTCCACCCTGAACGGCCGTGAAAAGCTCCTCTCGATCAAAGTCGTAAATGACGCCCACGAGGGGTTCCTCGCCGAGCATCAGCCCGACGGCGACGCAACAGAACGGAATCCCCCGCTGAAAGTTGAACGTCCCGTCCAGCGGGTCGATGACCCAGAAGGGCCCCTCGCCAAGCAAGCCGAGCGGACCGCATTCCTCGCTCAGGACCGGGAGATCGCTCTCGCCCCGGAGCGTCTCGACGATACGCGCTTCGGCCCGCCGGTCCGCCTCCAGTTTGACGTCCCGCCCGGCGTCGCTCACGACGACGAGCCCCTCCTCCCCTCGCCCTCGGAGCAGAGCGCCGCCGGCC
Source organism: uncultured Candidatus Sumerlaeota bacterium (assembly GCA_964463045.1). Classification (GTDB taxonomy): domain Bacteria; phylum Sumerlaeota; class Sumerlaeia; order MVZB01; family JAJFLK01; genus CAYXAU01. Next base: position 99,281 of record CAYXAU010000002.1, read on the forward strand.
TTGGCCGCCCGGATCGCAAGGGGAAGATAGTCAAGGGGCGTGACCAAGGCGTAACCGCCATTCGTGTCGGAATCGCCGCGGGCCGAACCCACTTCGCCGGCGGGCCCGTACGGCACCTTACTTTAGGGGGCCCCACGCCGCCTGTCACCCCTTTGCTCCGGCGCTCCCGGGCCCGGCTTCGCTGGGGAGCCTCAGGGAGCATCGTCGGCGTCGGGCCGAGCCCGGCTGCCTGGCCCCGCGAACGAATTGACATCGGGCGAGAGGGATGATTCCATCCCTCAGGCGTCATCTCCGCAGGAGGCGCGCTGCGGAGGCGCTGAGAGGCCCGGCCCTCGTATTCACTCGAAGGCGAGGGCGGGCGGTCACGGGGGGCCAGGTTCCGAGATCAATCGGCCCGGCTGCGTCTGGGCGCAGATTCCGGGCTCGACGCCGCCGGGAGGGAAGACGATGGTAACCCTCGGCCCCGCCCATGGCTCAGGCCCGCCGCGTCGGCTCAATCGTCCCGCGAGTCTCAGGGGACTGATCCTCGCGATCGGGGTCGGCTTCGTCGCCGCTTCGGGGGGGCTATTCGTTCTGGGCCGTCGCGGCGAGCCAACGGCCTTCCCTGTCGGCGACCTTCGCGGGGCGCCGCAGCGGCCCTCGCTCCCCGAGGTTCTTGAACGCAAGGTCCGCCGGGGGCCGAAGGACCCCTATGATCAGCCGGCCGAGGCGATGCAATTCTATCTTGAACAACGGACCGGCGGCGCGCCCCTGGATTATGCTCTGGTCGAACAGGCCCGGAAGCAGGTCGAGGCGATGCCCCGCGCCGTGCTGACCTCTCAAGGCATCGAAATACTGGAGCCGGCGGTCAAGGGGGCCCCTGAACCCCAGGTGGCCGGCGACATTCTGGGATGGACGGAGCTTGGCCCGGGCAACATCGGCGGCCGGACCCGCGCCCTCGTGATTCACCCGACCAGCCCGGACACGATGTACGCCGGAGGGGTCTCGGGCGGCGTCTGGAAAACCACCAACGGCGGAAGCTCTTGGACGCCGCTGGACGACCTGATGGACAACCTCGCCGTCGTGACGTTGGCCTTTGAGCGCCAGGGAAGTTCTCAAGTGAACCCGGGGACGATCTACGCCGGGACGGGAGAGGGCTATTTCAACGGCGACGCCGTCCGCGGCGCGGGGATCTTCAAATCCACGGATTCCGGAGCCACCTGGAGCCGGCTCGCCTCGACCAACAACTCCAACTTTTTCTTCGTCAACAAGATCGTGGCGAGCCCCAACTCCGCCTCGCGTCTTTACGCGGCCACGGCCGCCGGCGTCTTCCGGACGACCGACTCCGGAGCCTCATGGACGGTCGTCCTGGCCAATTCCGGCAACGGAGGCTCCAACGGCAGCGTCGTCGCCACCGCCGCCGGCTTTACGGACCTCGAAATCCGCACCGATCTGGGGACGGATACCCTGATCGCCAGCAATGGGAGTTTCATCACCGACGGAATCTATCGCTCCACCGACGCCGGAGCCACCTGGTCCCGCGTCTTCACCACGGCCGATCTCGGCCGATCCGACCTGGCCATCGCCCCCAGCAATCAGGCCGTGATGTACGCCCTCTCGGCCGACGCCGCCAACAACGAACGGTTGCTCAACGTCTTCCGCTCGACCGATGGGGGGGCCAACTGGTCGGCCCGCGTCAGCGGGAGTTTCAATCAGCGTCAGGTTCAATGGCTCCTCTTGACCAACCCCATCATGGCCAATCTGAACCCCTGCTTCGGCCAGACGGACGGCTTTTTCCATCAGGGATGGTACGACAACCTCATCGCCGTCTCGCCGAGCAATGCCAACGTCGTCTTCGCCGGCGGGATCGATCTGTTCCGATCCGACGACGGGGGCGCGACGTGGGGGATCATCAGTTACTGGTGGGTAAGTCCGGACTTGACCTATGCCCACGCCGACCAGCACGTCATCGCCTTCCACCCCCAATGGAACGGGACCACGAACACGACGATGTTCGTCGGCAACGACGGCGGCGTCTATAAGACGACGACGGCCCTGGCGGCCGTCGCCAGCGGGACCGTCGGCGGCGCCGAGGGGGGCGTCTGCTTCAATCCCCCCGCCGTCCCCACCTCCGTCGCCTGGACTCACCTGAACAACGGCTACGGCGTGACGCAGTTCTATCACGGGCGACCTTATCCGGCCCCCGCCACCAACTACTTCGGCGGGACGCAGGACAACGGCACGGTCCGCGGGAGCGACGTCGCCGGCCTCGGCGGCTGGACGGAGATCCTGGGGGGGGACGGCGGCTACGTCAGCTTCGCCGCGGGCAACACCAACACGCTGTTCGCCGAGACGCCGGGCAAGAGTCTCAGCCGATCCACCAACGGCGGCTCCTCGTTCCTGGATATCGTCAATGGCGCCGGTCAGCTCACCGAAAGCGGAAACAACTTCCTGTTCATCGCCCCGTTCCGCCACGATCCGAACAGCGACGATCGCATTTGGTACGGCGGCCGGGCGCCGTGGCGAACTTCCAATGCCGCCTCGGCCCCGACGGCCGCCTCGGTAAACTGGACGCAGGCCGGTGCCGCCCTGCCGGGCGCCGGCAGCATTTCAGCCTGGGCGATCGACCCGGCCAGCGGCGCTCGCGTCTGGGTGGGGCTGAGCGACGGAGTCGTCGCCCGAACGACGATCGCCACGACGTCAACCTCTTCGACCGTCTGGACCGACGTGACGCCCCCGATCAGCGGCTCCCGCTGGATCAGTTGGCTCGAAGTCGATCCCAGCGATGCCACCGGCCAGACCGCCTACGCCACCAATTCCCGATTCAACGCCGGCGATCACGTCTTCCGCACCACCAACGGCGGCTCAAGTTGGTCCAACCTGACGGCCAACCTGCCGGACATCCCGGTCCACTCCATCGTCGTTCAGCCGGGATTTCCGGCCCATCTCTTCATCGGCAGCGACCTGGGCGTCTTCGTCTCCAAGGACGGGGGAGCGTCCTGGGCGAGCATGAACTCGCCGGGCTTCGCCAACGTCGTCGTCGAAGCCCTGGAGTTCCAGACCAATTCGATCCTCTACGCCTTCACGCACGGCCGCGGCGCCTGGCGCGCCTCCGTCGATACGACGGCGATGCCGACCCCAACGCCCACCCCCACGCCCACCCCGACCCCCACGCCGACTCCGACGCCCCCCCCGACCGAGGTCTGGGTGGACTTCAACTTCAGTGGGACGGAGCTCGGCACCGAAAGTCAGCCCTTCAATACCCTGATCGAAGGCGTCGTCGCCGTCGCCGTGGGCGGAGTCGTCAAGATCAAAACCGGAGCGACGGGCGAGACGATCCTGATCGACAAACCCCTGCGGCTGGAAGCCGTCAACGGGACGGTCCGCGTCGGGTCCACCGGGCCCGCCCCCGCGCCGACGCGCATCGGGCATGCGGGGGGGGAATCGGATGTTGAGCGCTTTGCCCGGCTAAGTCCTTCAATTTCAAGGCCGAAGACGTTCGACCCGAATTGACACCGCGTCGGCCGGCGCTATAGAATCTCGCCAGAGCGCGGGCCGCCGGGCACGGCAGGGGCGGGGATGCTTAAAGAGTACGATTACGTTCTGAGGAAGATCAACTACGGGGTTGATTTCGCCCTCAGCCTCCTCGCGCTCTATATCGCCCATCTTCTGCGGCACTTCCTGGCCGTTTTCATCGTCCCGCAATTCATCGGCCCGGCGGGCTTCTTCGATTACGGCCCGATGCCGTTCATCCTGCCGGTCCTGACGCTCATCGTCCTCTCCTATAACGGTTACTATCGCTCCCAGCGCCTGCGGCTGCGTCTGTGGGACACGCTCCGGCTGGTGGCCGTCAGTTGCCTTCAGATCACGGCCCTGATGATGATCGCCATCTACATCAGCGGCAACATCATCTCCCGCCCCCTCCTGTTGTTGATCCCCTTCTCGCTCTTTGCGCTCCTCTCGGCCAAGACGCTCCTCTTGCGACGATCGTTCATGGAGATCCGTCGCCGGGGGTTCAACTATCGGACGGTGATCGTCGTCGGCTCCGGCGAGCCCCTGCGCCGGTTCATCAACACGCTGGAAGCGCACTCGATCTGGGGGCTCAAGATCGAGGGGGTGATCACGGATCGGGAAGGCGAGTTCCAGTCGGCCGCCGGCGATAAGCCCCAGCGGGTTTTCGGCTACCCGTTGATCGGGGACCTCGCCTGCGCCTCCGACGCGATCGCGGCCCGGCAGGTCGATGAGGTCGTGTTCACGCCGCAGATTGTGCCGCTGGAGCGGCTTGTGCCGCTCATGGAAGCCTGCGAGACCATGGGCATTCGGACGCACCTGCCGCTACACTACTTCGAAGGCCAGATTGCCCGTCCCGTGATCGACTACTTCGACGAAATCCCCGTCATTTCCTATTACCCGACGCGGGAGATGGGGCCCGCGCTTTTCTTCAAGTACGCTTTTGACCGCGCGTTCGGGGCGTTGTTGCTGATCGTCCTGGCCGTTCCGCTGGCGCTCGTGGCTCTGGCGATCAAGCTGACCTCTCCCCGCGACGCCCCCGTTTTCTTTGTCCAGAAGCGCCTGGGGCTCAATGGCCGCTCCTTCCGTTGCTGGAAGTTCCGAACGATGAGCGTCGACGCCGAAGCGCGCCGGGAGGAGTTGGAGGCGCTCAACGAGGTCGACGGCCCCGTCTTCAAGATACGCCACGATCCGCGGGTGACGCGCCTGGGCCGTTTCCTGCGTAAGTTCAGCATCGACGAACTCCCTCAACTCGTCAACGTCGTCCGGGGAGAGATGTCGCTCGTCGGGCCGCGGCCGCCTCTCCCGCAGGAGTATCAGCGCTACGACCGCTGGCAACGCCGGCGACTCTCGATGAAGCCCGGCATCACCTGCCTGTGGCAGGTCAGCGGCCGCAGCCATCTGAATTTCGACGCCTGGATGAAACTCGACCTGGAATACATCGACAATTGGTCGCTCCTGCTCGATCTCAAAATCCTGTTGAGAACGGTCTACGTCGTCTTGACCGGCTACGGCGCGATGTGAGGGGCGAGGACGCCAGCTTGAGCGCCGCCGGGCCGCTCGCGGCGGAGTCCCACGGGCCCGGCCCCAGCCGGGAACCGGCGGGGATTTATCTCCATTGGCCCTTCTGCGCCCGGAAGTGTCCCTACTGCGACTTCTTCACCTTCGGCCGCGAGCACCCGACCTTCAACCGCTCCGGCGACTATCTGCGCGCGCTTCTGGATGACATTGGATCGGCGCCGGATCGTTTCGAACTCTCGGCCCCTCCGCCGGCCGACACGATTTACTTCGGCGGCGGGACGCCCAGCCTCCTCACCGGCGGCGAGCTCCGTGCCATCCTCTCAGCCGTGGCCGGCGTCTTTGACCTCCTTCCGGAGGCCGAAGTTACGCTGGAGGTCAACCCCACGGCCGCCGGCCGCGGTCTGGCCGAGAGCCTGGAGGCGGGCGTCAACCGCCTGAGCATCGGCTGCCAATCCCTGCGAGAGGAGAATCTCGCTCTCTTGGGGCGGGATCATGACGCGCCAGCGGCCCGCGCCACGGTGGCCGCCGCCCGCCGGCTGGGCTGCCGGAACGTCTCGGTCGACGTCATGTTCGGTCTGCCGGGTGAGCGGCTTGCCTCCTTCGTTCAGGACCTGGAGGAACTGTTGGCGCTCGGCCCGGATCATCTTTCGGCTTACGCCCTGACCTTCCACGAGGGGACGCCCTTTAAACGCTGGCGGGACGAGGGGCGGCTGCCGCCGGTGGATGAGGACGCGGCGGCGGCGATGTTCGAATGGCTCATGGACCGCGCCGCCGGGGCGGGGTTCGAACATTACGAGGTCTCGAACTGGTGCCGGCCCGGCCGCCGCAGCCGTCATAATTCAAAATACTGGCGTCGCTGCGACGTCTTCGCCTTCGGCGCCTCGGCTCATGGGATCGTCGGCGGGGCGCGGTACGAAAATCCCCGCGACCTGGATCGATACCTCGGCGGGGAGCTGCCGTCGGGGCCGGCCGAAGCGAGAGCGTCGAGCCCGGGCCGCTCCGACCAGGCTGAAATCATGATGTTGGCCTCGCGGCGCGTCGAGGGGGTCCCGTGGGAGGAACTCTCGGCGTGGCTGGGGGGCGATCCTCAGGTCCTTTTCCGGTCGGAAATTCGCGGCCTGGTTCGGGACGGACTGCTCGAACCCGGCTGCGAGCGATTCCGTTTGACGCGCCGCGGCCTGCTGTTCGCCGACGCCGTGGCGCGCCGGTTCTTTTGAGTCGATCGGCGCGCCCGCCTGGCGGGTTCGATCCATCGCTGCCGATGGTTTAGAATGGGGCCGACGAGGCGAGGGCCCGAAGAGCGCCGATCCTGAAGGCGCGAGCCTCAGCGTCCGATGACGATGTCGGACTTCAAGATCGTGACCGACTTTGAACTCGCCGGCGATCAGCCCCGCGCGATCGACCAGCTCGTGAGCGGCCTTCGGGCCGGGGCGCCGCACCAGGTCCTGCTCGGGGTGACCGGCTCCGGCAAGACGTTCACGATGGCCAACGTGATCGAGCGGGTGCAGCGGCCGACGCTCGTCCTGGCGCACAATAAAATCCTGGCCGCTCAGCTTTATCGGGAGTTCCGGGACCTTTTCCCCGAAAGCGCCGTCGAGTACTTCGTCAGTTACTACGATTACTATCAGCCGGAGGCCTACATTCCGAGGACGGACACGTACATCGAGAAAGACGCCTCGATCAACGAGGAACTGGACAAGATGCGGCTCTCAGCGACGAAATCCCTCCTCACGCGGCGGGACGTGATCGTCGTCAGCTCCGTTTCCTGCATCTACGGCATCGGTTCGGTCCGCGACTTTCATGAGATGGTCACCGTGGTCGAAACCGGCCGGGAACAGAATCGCGAGGACCTGCTGCGGCGGCTCGTCCAGGCGCAGTACGTCCGTTCGGACATGGATTTTCACCGCGGAACCTTCCGCGTCCGGGGCGACGTCGTGGACGTCTACCCCGCTTACGAAGATAAGTCCGCCCTGCGGGTCGAGTTCTTCGGCGACGAGGTCGAGGCTATCCACGAGATCGACCCCCTGACGGGCAAGCGCCGGCGACGGCTTCAGCGGGCGGCCTTTTACCCGTCTTCGTTCTACGTCACGGCCCCGGAGCGGATGCAGACGGCCCTGCGGTCGATCGCCGTCGAACTGGAGGAGCGGCTGGCCGAGCTCCGAGCCGCGCACAAGCTCGTCGAGGCCCAGCGCCTGGAGACGCGGACCAAGTACGACATGGAAATGATGGCCGAGATGGGAACCTGCCCCGGGATCGAAAACTACTCCCGCCACATCGACGGGCGCGCCCCCGGCCAGCCCCCTCACACGTTGCTCGAATACTTCCCCGAGGACTTTCTCCTCTTCGTCGATGAATCCCACGTCGCGATCCCGCAGGTCCGCGGCATGTATCACGGGGACCGCTCCCGCAAGACGACCCTCGTCGAGCACGGCTTCCGGCTCCCCTCGGCGCTCGATAATCGGCCCCTGACGTTTGAAGAATTCGAGTCGATGCTGAATCAGGTGATTTACGTCTCGGCCACGCCCGCCGAATGGGAGCTGGAGAAGAGTCAGGGCATCGTCGCCGAGCAAGTGATCCGCCCGACGGGGCTCATGGACCCTCGGATCGAGGTCCGCCCGGCTGACTCCCAGGTCGAGGACCTCCTGGCCGAGCTCAGAGAACAGGCCCGCCGCGAGGAACGGACGCTCGTCACGACCCTGACCAAGCGCATGGCCGAGGACCTGACGGAGTATTATCAGGAACTCGGGGTCAAAACGCGCTACATGCACTCGGACATCGACACGCTGGAGCGGGCCGAAATCGTCCGCGAGCTCCGCGAAGGAAAATTCGACGTCCTGATCGGCATCAACCTCCTGCGCGAAGGGCTCGACCTGCCGGAGGTCTCGCTCGTGGCCGTCCTCGACGCCGACAAAGAGGGTTACCTCCGATCGCACACCTCGCTCATCCAGACCGCCGGACGGGCGGCGCGCAACGTCGGCGGGCGGGTGATCCTTTATGGGGACAAGCTGACCGAATCCATGCGCCGGGCGATCGAGGAAACCGAACGGCGCCGCCGGTTGCAGACGGCCTATAATCACGACCACCACATCACGCCGCGCTCCATCCGCAAGCAGATCAAGCAGATTCTCGACACGGTCTACGAAGCCGATTACGTGACGATCGGGGCCCCGGCCGCCACCGACGGGACCGACGGGACCGACCCCGACCGCCTCAAGCGAGAAATCGAGCGGGTCCGCAAGGAGATGCTCGCCGCGGCCCGCGAGCTTCAGTTTGAGAAGGCCGCCGAGCTGCGCGACCGCCTCTTTACCCTCGAACAGCGATGGATCGAGGTCGGCTGAGCCTTGAGGGCCCGGCGTTCAGCGGGGCCGCGGCAGTCGGTCGATCAACGCCTTGAGCGGCTCGGGGTCCTTTTCCCGGAAATCGACCCAGGCGGCCTCACGAAGGAAAAACGGCAACGGCGGCCGAGCCGGCGCCCCCGGCAGCACGACCGGCACGATCGGCTTGCCCCGGTCCTGGAATTGGCGGAGCAACTGTTCGATCTCCTGTCGCTTCCAGGGGCCCGTCCCTTCGGCCCCGACGCAGACGGCCGCGGCCTGGACCTGGTCGATCTGGTTCTCCAGAAGCGACGCCCAGGCTTCCCCCTGACGCAATTCCCACTCGTCCAGCCAGGGCCGCAGGCCCCGTTCACGCAGGCGCCGGGCGATTTCGCGGACCGCGGGCTTATCGGCGACGGCGTGACACAGGAAGACGTCAAAAGCCCCCTCGTCGATCTTCGTCTCCAATTGGCGCTTGGCGTCTTCCTTGGTCCGATCGACGATCGAGCCGCGCTGCACCAGCTCGGCGTGGACCGTCCACAGCCGGTGCGCCCCCCCGAAGCCCTTCAGGTGAACCCCCTCGTGGACTTTCCACTTCAGGTGAGCGTGCCGCGCCACGCCGGCCAGCGTGATGTGATGACGGCATTCGTCGCTGACCCAGATCTCCGCCCCTTTGGAGAGGCCGAGGAGCCGCGCGGCGAAATTGACGGTCATCCCGAAGGCGTCCTCCTCGATGATATCGACGGGGCCGACGTGAAGGCCGGCGCGCACGCGGACCCGGTCGTCGCCGCTGTTGGCCTGGAGGCCTTCGGTGAAGTCCAGCGCCTGGACGGCCGTGCGAAAAGCGACCATCAGGCCGTCCCCCATGGATTTGATCTGGAAGCCCTGATGCTGCTCGATCAGATACCGGGCGCGCTCGAAATGGGCCCGCAGCGCGCGCTTCATCGTCTCGGCCCCGAGTTCGTAGCTCAGGGCCGTGAAGTCGACGATGTCGGTGAAGACGATGGCCAACGTCGTCGTCGTCGAGCCGGCCCAGGCGCGGAAACTGCGCGTCCGCATCTCGGCGGCGGCCGAGACGAGCATCGTGTCGAACTCGCGCTGGGCGTCGGCGGCGCGGTCCATGTCGAAGACAGCCGACGGGGGGAGCGAGACCAGCCGCTCCTTGCGGTCCATGAGCGAGATTTCCCTCTCGCAGACGGGGCAGTGAACCTTCTTGAGGCCCCGCTTGAGCCGGCGCTGGGCCTGGCGATCCGTCAGCGCCTCGCCGCACTCCGGGCAACTGAAGATTCGCCGCCGGCGGAGCGATTCCGGGAGCGCCCGCCGCGCCAGGTGCGCCTGAACGTACTCCTCGAACTGAAAGCGCGTCTCCTCGCTCGCCGCCGAATCGAAGAAGAGCGTCAGCTCGCCGCGGCCCTCGCCCGTCTCCCGAAGGAACATGCCACACTCCCCGCCGGTCTTCGCCCGGTAAACAGCCGCGTTCTTCCACATCTCCTTGCGCTGGAAGAGCCCCGAATGGGAGAGCCGCACGGCCAGCGTGGCGTAAACGTTGAGCACCGGCCCCTCGAAGGCGAAGATGAGTTCTTTGCCTTCCGGGTCCGGCAGATCGGGGCTCTCCCGCGTCAACTGGGACGGGAAAACCAGATGCGGACCGTCCTCGGCGATCTCCCGCAGCGCGATCTCGTGCCGCAGTAAATCCTCCACGGTGGCGATCAGCAGGAGGATTTCCATCTGCTTCTCGCGCAGCCGCTCGTCCTCGGGCATCCGGAACCGTCCCAGGCGGGCATCCTCCTCCGAGATCGTCCCCATCCCTTCGGGCTCATCTTTGGCGGCGTTGACCAGCGCTGAAGCGTAGGCGTCGAGCAATTCCGGCTGCAGCAACACCAGCTCGCCGAAGCTGAGCGTCCGGATGAGCCCGCGGGATTCGACCCGCCCGACGCACGTCCGGAACTGCGCCCGCAGGTCGGCCGTCTCCGGCGGAGCGTCGGGCTCGCTCAAATAGGCCCGGTAAAGCTCCTCGACCGTGGTCAGGAGCCATCCCCCCTCCTTGGCGCGGACCAGGAAGCCCTTGATGCTCTGGAAGAGCTGGGTCGAGCTGACCCGAGGCAGGGCGGGCCATTCGATCCCCGTCCGGATGGATTGGGCCAGCGGGTCGATGTTCCAGCCCTCTTTGGCGCTGGTTTCGAAGTAGCCGTCAAATTGAAGCTCCCGCAGCAGCGTCTCGATTCGAGGCTTGCTGACGCCGACCCCGCCCCGGTCGGCCCGGGCCGCCACCAGAAATTTCCTCATCGGCGGCGCCGCCTCGCCCTGCACCCGTCGAGCCTGCCGCAACGCGCGGTCCCAGTGACGGACGCCGGAGAACGGGTCGACCTCGCTCCGGGCGTCGAAGACGATCAACGCCGCGGCCACTTCGTTCAGGTGCAACTGGTGAATCAGGCGATAGCCGGGCTGGCCCGCCAGGTCCCACAGAAGTGTCTCTCGCGTCTCTTTGAGGCCCCCCGTCAGATCGACCTCCCTGGTCTCGAACGTCCAGACGCGCCGCCCGTGAGTCGATTCAGTCGGCTGGAACGGATGGCCGCACAAGACCAACCCCAGGCCGGATTTGCCGACGCCGGTGTCCCCGACCAGCACGACCTTGGCGTTCGTGTAATGAACCGACCCCACCAGCGGGGCCACGCCGATCAGCCGCTCGGCGTCGGTCTCCCAGATCCGTACCACGTGGTCCCCCTCGCCGAGCGTGGCCAGCAGCGGCTCCATCGGGTGAAAGGCGAGGCCCGGCAGCCACCCCGAGGTCGGCTCCTCCAGCGTGGCGACGACTTCCAGACTGTCCCCCCGCCAGAGACGAACCGTGTCGTCCCGCGAGCGGGAAACGATGAACAACCCGTCGGGGGAGAACAAACCGTAATCCACGACCGTCGTGTGGCCCTCCAGGACGTTGATCTGGCGTCCGGTGGCGGCCTCCCACAAGCGCAACGTGCTGTCGCCCGAGGCCGAGAGCAATCGGCGACCGTCCGGGGCCCAGGCCACGGCGTTGACCCAGGCCCCGTGGCCCCGCAGGACGCGTATGAGTTCCCCCGTCTTGACGTCCCAGAGCCTGAGCGTGCGGTCCTCGCTCGCCGAGGCCAGCGTCTGGCCGTCCGGCGCCCAGGCGACCGCATAGAGGCCATCGGTGTGCCCTTGTAGGACCGAGAGGGGCTTGCCCGTGGCGGCTTCCCAGAGCCGGAGTGTTTGGTCCGTGGAGGCGCTGGCGAGCAGCTTGCCGTCCGGGGAGAAGGCCGCCGAGTAAACCCCGCCGGCGTGGCCCGTCAAAGCCCGCACCAAGGCCCCGGCCTCCACATCCCAGAGCATGACGAGGGCATCGTCGGAAGAGGTGGCCAGAAGCTGGCCGTCCGGGCTCCAGGCGGCCGAGGTGACGTTATCGACGTGACCTTCGAGCGATCGAAGGCGGCGGCCGGTCGCGGCCTCCCAGACGCCGATCGTCATGTCGGCCGAAGGGGTCGCGATTAAGCGGCCGTCAGCGGACCAGGCCAACCGGCTGATCCGGTCCCGGTGCCCTCGCAGCGTCAACCGGTGCTTCAGGCCCGGAGGGGCTTGCTCGGCCAGGCTTTCAACCGCCATCGTCCTCGCCTCGTCCGGCAGGGGGCGCCGGATTAAGGAACTCGTCGGCGGACGAGCGGCGGGACTTCACGCAGGACGGTCGAGTTCACGTCGGCGCGTCACCGCCCGTCGGGAGATGGACCCCCACGCTGGATTCGTTCCGCATTTCTCCCCCTTTCAACCTCGACTTAAGGTGTCAAAGAGTTCTCCGAAGCGTCAAGCCGGTTGTTCGGCGCGAGCGGGGCGCCTGCCGGCCCCCGCCTGCGGCGGTCTTTCCGCGCCGGGCGCCCCGCAACCGACGCCGGCGACGGCACGGTCGTGAGACCCCTATCAGCCCGCAGAGGCGTGAGCGCGCTCCGAAGCCGGAACACATCCGGACTGCCAAACCGCAAGGCGGCGATTGGAGACAAGGGAGGTTCTGCGTCGGGTGGTGCATCGGGTTTCGCGCGCTCGTGAGACATGTAGCCTTTTGACCCAGGGAGCGTAGATTCCGGGCCGCAAAACCACCGCGCCTCAGGTCTCCCGCCGGAGAAAATCAGACACGTAGCCTCTATGAGATCAATTGTCTGCGCTCATGGCCGACCAGGGGCGAGCCTAAGATCAGGGCCTCGCCGACCTTGGCATGACGTTTGCGCATCTCTAATACCGTACGATGCGATCCCCAACGTGCGGAGCAAAACGTCATGGCTAAGACTGTAGGCATCGATCTCGGAACGACCAACTCCGTCGTCGCCATTGTCGAAGGCGGGCAACCCAAGGTCATCCCCAACGCCGAAGGGAGCCGGACCACCCCCTCGGTCGTCGCCTTCACCAAGGACGGCGCCCGATTGGTGGGGGCCGTCGCCAAGCGGCAAGCGGTGATGAATCCCGAAGGAACCGTCTTTTCGGCCAAGCGCTTCATCGGCCGGCAGTATGACGAAGTGCGCGAGGAAATGAAGCGCGTCCCTTATAAGGTCGCCCCCGGCCCCAATCAGGCGGCCCGGTTCCAGGTCGGGGACAAAGCCTTTGCCCCCGAGGAGATCAGCGCGCGCGTCCTGCGCAAGCTCGCCGACGACGCCTCGGCTTACCTCGGCGAGAAGGTCACCGAGGCCGTCATCACCGTCCCGGCCTACTTCAATGACGCCCAACGCCAGGCGACCAAGGACGCCGGCAAGATCGCCGGCTTGAACGTGCTGCGGGTCGTCAACGAACCCACGGCGGCGGCGTTGGCCTACGGCATGGAGAAGAAGAAGGACGAAACGATCCTGGTGTTCGACCTGGGCGGCGGCACGTTCGACGTCTCGATCCTGGACGTCGGCCAGGGCCTTTGCGAGGTCCGGGCCACGGCGGGGGACACCCACCTGGGCGGTGACGATTTTGACAAAATCATCGTCGACTGGTTGGCCGAAGAGTTCAAAAAGGAACACGGGATCGACCTTCGGGCCGATCGGCAGGCGCTCCAGCGGCTCTTCGAGGCCGCCGAGAAAGCCAAGTGCGAACTTTCCTCAACCACGACGGCCCAGGTGAATCTCCCCTTCATCACGGCCGACGCCGGCGGCCCCAAGCATTTGAGCGTGACGTTGAGCCGCGCCCAGTTCGACGACTTGACCCGACCCCTCGTGGAACGGTGCCTCGGGCCGGTCAAACAGGCTCTGGCCGACGCCAAGCTGGAGGCCAAGGATATTGACGAAGTGATCCTCGTCGGCGGCGCGACGCGCATCCCGGCCGTTCAGGAACTCGTCCGGAAGTTGACCGCCGGCCGCCAGCCGAACATGTCCGTCAATCCCGACGAGGTCGTCGCCCTTGGCGCCGCCGTTCAGGCCGGCATCATCACAGGCGAGGTCGGCGACGTCCTTCTGTTGGACGTGACGCCGCTGTCGTTGGGGGTGGAGACGATGGGCGGCGTGATGACGAAGGTCATCCACCGCAATACGACGATCCCGGCCCGCCGGTCCGAGACCTTCTCGACCGCCGAGGACAATCAACCCGCCGTCGACATCGTCGTCCTCCAGGGGGAGCGCGAAATGGCGCGGGACAATCGCGTCCTGGGGACGTTCAAGCTCGAAGGCATTCGACCCGCCCCGCGAGGCGTCCCCCAGGTCGAGGTCACCTTCGACATCGACGCCAACGGCATCTTGAACGTCTCGGCCCGCGATAAGGACACCGGCAAGGAGCAGACCATCTCGATCTCGGGCTCGACCAACCTGACCCGGAGCGACGTGGAGCGGATGGTGCGGGACGCCGAGGAGCACGCCGCCGAGGACCGTCACCGCCGCGAGGAAGTCGACGCGCTCAACGCCCTGGACGCCGCCGCCTATCAGGTCGAGCGGGCGCTCAAGGAGCTGGGCGAGGGCGCCCCGGCCCACGAGAAGGCGCGCGCCGAACAGTTGATCGCCGAGGCGCGCGAGGCCGTCAAGACGAAGGCTCCCGTGGAGAAGGCGCGCGCGCTTCGGAGCGATCTCGAGCAGCTGGCCCACGCTCTCGCGGCGCGTTCGCGCCGGCCGACCGAGGAGCCCGTCGGCGCCGGCCAGGCTCGTCCGTCCGCCGACGACGTAATCGACGCGGAATTCCGCCGAGAGTAAAGTGGCGGGAGGGCCCGGTCCGCTCGCGGCCGTTTCGGCCGCCGGGGGGCGGCTCGTCCGGGCGGGACCGGTCGTCGATCAGGGCTCCTCGCCCTCCTGACGGGGGAGCGCAGCATGGTCTGGCAGAACGACAGGACGGGGAACCCGGAATCGGCGGAAACCGCCGTGACGCCGGAGCCCGCCGAAACCTCTTCGGGGGAGGAAGGGCCCGATGAGGCCGAAGTTCTGCGGGACCGATGGCTGCGCGCGGCGGCCGAACTGGACAACCTGCGCAAGCGGATGGACCGTGAGTTGACCCAGGCGCGGCGCCAGGAGCGGGCCGCCGTCGTCGGCGCTTTCCTGGAGATCGTGGACAATCTGGATCGCGCCCTGAGCCACGCGTCCGCCGAAGCCCCCGGTCCCTGGATCGAAGGCTGGGAAGCCCTTGTTCGTCAGGCGCGGCAGACGCTGAAGCGCTGCGGCGTCGAACCCTTCGAGGCCCTGGGGGAGCAGTTTGATCCGCGGCGCCACCAGGCGGTGGCCACGGTGGAGGCCCCCGGGCGCGAGGAGGGTGAAATCGTCGAGGTGGTCCTGCCCGGCTATCAGTGGGAGGACGGCTCGATCCTGCGGCACGCCAAGGTCGTGGCCGCGCGCGGCGGCTGAGACGAACGCCCGCGAGAAGGCCGATTCGATGGCCATCAAGTTCAAAGATTACTATCAGACCCTCGGGGTCGAACGAACGGCCAAAACCGAGGACATCCAGCGGGCTTTCCGCAAACTGGCCCGCAAGTACCATCCCGACGTCAATAAGAGCCCCGAGGCCGAAGAGCGATTCAAGGAAATCAACGAGGCCTACGAGGTTCTGCGCGACCAGGACAAACGCCGGCGCTACGACGCCCTCGGCATGAACTGGAAGGCCGGCCAGGAGTTCACCCCCCCGCCCGGCTGGGAGGGATTCCCGTTCTCCTTCGACGGCGGGAGGATGGGCGATTTCGCTGATGTGGGCGGGTTCAGCGACTTCTTTCGGACGCTTTTCGGCGGCGGTCTCGGCGGGCGCGCCCGCGCGGGCGGGCCGGGGCGGGCCGCCTGGTCCCACCGCGGGCGAAACACCGAGGCCGAAATGGAGATCACGCTGGCCGAGGCCGCCCACGGCGCCGTCAAGAAATTCCAATTGGAAACGCTTGCCCCGCGCCCCGACGGCGCGCTCACCACCGAACGCAAGTCTTACGACGTCACGATCCCCCCCGGCGTCACCGACGGGTCGAAAATCCGTCTCGGCGGGCAGGGCGAGGCGGGCATGGGCGGAGGTCCCCCCGGAGATTTGCTGCTTCGCCTGCGGCTTCGGCCGGATCCGCGCTTCACCGTCCGCGGCCACGACCTGCGAGCGTCGATCGACGTCGCCCCCTGGGAGGCGGCCTTGGGCGCCGAGGCGCGCGTGCCGACGTTGAGCGACCCCGTGATGGTCAGGATTCCGCCCGGCACGCAGAGCGGCCAGACGCTGCGGTTGCGCGGCCAGGGATTGCCGCGCCGCCACGGCGACCCTGGGGACCTTCTGGTGACCGTCCGGATCGCCGTGCCGAAAACGCTGACGGACCGCGAGCGCGAGCTGTTCGAAGCCCTGGCGCGGGAATCCCCCTTCAAACCGAGGTCAGGATGACCCGACGGCGGACGCCCATGATGGAGATCCGGCGGGCGATGATCTTGCGCGAGAGCCGTCGACTGGACGGCGGCGCGGGGCTGACGATCGAGGAGCTCGCCCGGCGATCCGGATGTCATCCGGAGCTGGTCGAGCGACTGGCCCGATTCGGCGTGATCGAGCCGAGCGAAGGGGCAGGCGGACCGCCTCGCTTTGCGTCTTCGGCCCTGGCCAGACTGCGTCGGGCCGTCCGACTCCGCCGGGACTTCGGTCTCAACGCCTCGGCCCTCGGGCTCGTCCTGGACCTTCTGGAGCGCGTCGAAGCGCTCGAGGCCGAACTCGACCGACGCCGGAGGGAACGCTGAGCCCCAGCGGAGAATACGATGGACCTCAACCGACTGACGCAAAAATCCCAGGAAGCCCTCGCCGAAGCCCAGAATCGAGCCATCACGCGCGGCCACCTCGAGGTCGACGGCGAACATCTCCTGGGGGCGCTCCTGGAGCAGCCCGAGGGATTGATCCCTCGTCTGCTGCGGAAGATGGAGGTCGATGCCGACCGCCTGATCGAAGCCGTCGAGGCCGAGCTGGCCCGGCGGCCGCGCGTTTCGGGCGCGGGCGTCGAGCCGGGCAAGATTTACTTGTCCCAACGCCTCTCGAAACTCCTCCTCAAGGCCGAGGCCGAGGCCAAGCGCCTCAAGGATGAATACGTCTCCGTCGAGCACCTTTTCCTCGTCCTTCTGGCCGAGGAGAGCTCGACCGCCGCCGGGCGGATCCTCAAAGAGGCCGGCCTGACGGCCGAAAAGTTCCTCAAAGCCCTCACCGACGTTCGGGGCAGCCAGCGCGTCCAGAGCGCTCACCCGGAGGCGACGTACGAAGCCCTGGAGCGCTATGGGCGCGACTTGGTCAAGATGGCGCGGGAGAACAAGCTGGACCCCGTCATCGGCCGCGACGAGGAAATCCGGCGCGTTATCCGCGTCCTGAGCCGCAAGACCAAGAACAACCCGGTCCTCATCGGCGAGCCGGGCGTCGGGAAAACGGCCATCGCCGAAGGCCTCGCCCAGCGGATCGTCCGCGGGGACGTTCCGGAAGGGCTCAAGGATAAAACCATCTTCGCGCTCGACATGGGCGCGCTCATCGCCGGGGCGAAGTACCGCGGCGAGTTCGAGGAGCGCTTGAAGGCCGTCCTCAACGAGATCAAGCAGGCCGAGGGGCGCATCATCGTCTTCATCGACGAGCTGCACACGATCGTCGGCGCCGGCCGCGCCGAGGGGGCCATCGACGCCGGCAACATGCTCAAGCCAATGCTCGCCCGCGGGGAATTGCACTGCATCGGCGCGACCACGCTGGACGAGTACCGGCAACATGTCGAGAAGGACGCCGCCCTGGAGCGTCGTTTTCAGCCGGTCCTGGTCGAGCAACCCTCCGTCGAGGACACAATTTCGATCCTCCGCGGCCTGCGGGAACGGCTGGAGGTTCATCACGGGGTCAAGATTCTGGACGGGGCGCTGGTGGCGGCGGCGGTGCTCTCCAATCGCTACGTCACGGATCGGTTCCTGCCGGATAAGGCGATCGACCTCGTCGACGAGGCCTGCGCGATGATCCGGACCGAGATCGACTCCATGCCGGCCGAGCTGGACGCCGCCACCCGCCGCGTCATGCAATTGGAAATCGAAGAAGCGGCGCTCAAGAACGAGAAGGACAAAGCGAGCCAGGAGCGGCTCAAGGACCTTCAGCGGGAGCTTCAGGAAACGCGCGGCCAGGCCGAAGCGCTGCGGGCCCAGTACGAGACCGAGAAACAAGCCATCCAGCGGGTGCGCCAGATGCGCGAGCAGATCGAACAGGCGCGGCGGGACGTCGAGAAGGCCGAGCGGCAATACGACCTCAACCGCGCGGCCGAGTTAAAGCACGGCGTCCTGCCCGATCTGGAACGCCGTCTGGCGGCCGAGGAGGAGAAAATCACGGGGCGCGAAGGGAGCCCGAAGCTCCTGCGCGAGGAAGTGACCGAAGACGAGATCGCCGAGATCGTCAGCCGCTGGACGCGCATCCCGGTGACGCGGCTCGTCGAGGGCGAACGGGAAAAACTTTTGAAGCTGGAGGAGATTTTGCACCGGCGCGTCGTCGGGCAGGACGAAGCCGTCCGCCTGGTGGCCGACGCCGTCATCCGCGCCCGCTCCGGCATCAAGGACCCGCGCCGCCCGATCGGCTCCTTCATCTTCCTCGGGCCGACGGGAGTGGGCAAAACCGAGTTGGGCAAGACGCTCGCCCACGCCCTTTTCGACAGCGAAGAGAACATCGTCCGGATCGACATGTCGGAGTATATGGAAAAGCACACGGTCTCGCGGTTGATCGGGGCGCCGCCGGGCTATATCGGCTACGAGGAAGGCGGCCAATTGACCGAGGCCGTCCGACGCAAGCCCTATTGCGTCATTCTTTTCGACGAAATCGAGAAGGCCCATCACGAAGTCTTCAACATCCTGCTCCAGATTCTGGACGACGGACGGGTCACGGACAGCCACGGGCGGACGGTCAACTTCAAGAACACGGTCATCATCATGACCAGCAACATCGGCGCGCCGATCCTGCTCGAAGGGATCACCTCCCGCGGGGAAATCCGGGAAGAGGCTCGGCAGGCGGTCTTGAGCCAGATGCGAGCGCATTTCCGCCCGGAGTTCCTCAACCGCATCGATGACGTCGTCCTGTTCAAACCCCTGAGTCTTGAAGAGATCAAGCGGATCGTGGACCTGCTGACCGAGGAACTCGCCGCCCGGCTCCGCGACCGCGAGATCACGCTCACGCTGACGGAGGCCGCCCGGGAGATGATCGCGCGGGAAGGCTTCGACCCCGTCTTCGGCGCGCGACCCCTCCGGCGGTTCATCCAGCGCGAGCTGGAGACGCGGATCGG
This sequence comes from uncultured Candidatus Sumerlaeota bacterium, assembly GCA_964463045.1. Classification (GTDB taxonomy): domain Bacteria; phylum Sumerlaeota; class Sumerlaeia; order MVZB01; family JAJFLK01; genus CAYXAU01. The sequence goes on from CAYXAU010000002.1 coordinate 118,277, forward strand.
CCGGGCGCTCGTGGCCGGCGAGATTCGAGACGGCTCGCGGTTGACGGTGGATTTGGAAGACGGCTCGCTCGTCGTCCGCGCCGAGCGCGCCGGCGAGGTCCGCGAGTCCGCCGCCGCTTCCTGAAGCCCCCGCCTTGCCCATGGCCCGTCGGGGGCATAGAATCGCCCGTGGCCCCCGTCCCCCTCCTGCAGATCGACGCCTTCACGGCCATCCCCTATGGCGGCAATCCGGCGGCCGTCTGTCTTCTCAATGGCCCGGCCGAGGCGGCCTGGATGCAACGCGTGGCCGCCGAGATGAACCTCTCCGAAACGGCCTTCATTCACCCCGAGGGGGGCGCCTGGGCCCTGCGCTGGTTCACGCCGGTCTGCGAGGTCGAGCTGTGCGGCCACGCGACGCTCGCCGCCGCGCACGCCCTCTGGGAGGAGCGGCTGCTTCCGGCCTCGGCCGAGGCGCGGTTCTCGACGCTGAGCGGGGCGCTGACGGCGCGCCGCAAGGACGACGGCATTGTGATGGACTTCCCCGCCGAGCCCGCCCGCCCGGTCACGCCGCCCGATGGCCTCCTCGATGCCCTCGGCGCGGCCCCCGTTTTCGTCGGGCGCAACCGGATGGATTATCTGGTCCAGGTGGCGACCGAAGACGAGGTGCGCGCCCTCCGGCCGGATTTCGGACGGCTGGGGAAGCTCGGCCCGCGGGGAGCCATCGTGACGGCCAGGGCCGAGGCGGGGGATTACGATTTCGTCTCCCGGTTCTTCGCCCCGGCTGGCGGCGTCGATGAGGACCCCGTTACCGGATCGGCTCACTGTTGCCTCGGCCCCTTCTGGGCGGAGCGGCTGGGCAAGGACGAGCTGGTCGGCTTTCAGGCCTCGGCTCGCGGCGGCTTGATCGGCGTGCGCGTCGGCCACGGACGCGTGCTCCTCTCCGGTCAGGCCGTCACCGTCTTCCGGGGGGAATTGCTTCATTGAGATCGGGAGGAGCTTCCCTGATGAGCCCTAGGAGGATGATCTGGCCCGCGCTGCTCGCCACGGCCGGATGGGCGATATCAGCCCCGGCGCAGGATTATGACGTCTTGATCCGGAACGGAACGGTTTACGACGGGGGAGGCGGACCGGGCGCGCGCGCCGACGTGGCGATCCGGGGCGACGCGATCGCGGCCGTCGGGAACCTGCCGACGGCGACGGCGGCCCTCCAAATCGACGCCTCGAGCCTCGCCGTCGCGCCGGGTTTCATCAACATGCTGAGCTGGGCGACCGATTCCCTCATCGTCGACGGACGCTCCCAGGGCGACATCCGCCAGGGCGTCACGCTTGAGGTGTTCGGCGAGGGGTGGTCCATGGGGCCGCTCTCCGAGGCCGTCAAGCGCGAGCGTCAAGCCCAGCAGGGCGATCTCCGCTACGAGATCACCTGGACGACGCTCGGGGAATATCTGGAGACGTTGGAGCACCGGGGAGTCTCGCCCAACGTCGCCTCATTCCTCGGGGCGACCACCGTCCGCGTCAACGTTCTCGGCTACGAGGATCGGCCGCCGAACGAGGCCGAGCTGGAGCGCATGCGAGCGATGACGCGCCAAGCGATGGAGGAGGGGGCGCTCGGCGTCGGCTCCTCGCTCATTTATGCCCCGGCTTTTTACGCGCGGACCGAAGAGCTGATCGAACTCTGCAAAGTGGCCGCCGCTTACGGCGGACGTTACATCACGCACATGCGCAGCGAGGGGAACCGGCTCCTGGAAGCCATCGACGAGGTGATCCGGATCGCCCGCGAGGCCGGGATTGGAGCCGAGATTTACCACTTCAAGGCCGCCGGCCAGGCCAATTGGCCGAAGTTCGAGTCGGCGATCGCCAGCATCGAAGCCGCCCGCGCTCGGGGGCTCGACATCACGGCCGACATGTACACCTACACCGCCGGTTCGACAGGCCTGGACGCCTCCATCCCTCCCTGGGCCCACGAGGGAGGACGCGAGGCTCTCGTGGCGCGCCTTCAGGACCCCGCCACGCGCCGTCGCCTCGTCGACGAAATCGGACGGGACAGCGACGACTGGGAAAATCTCTACCTCGGGGCCGGGCCGGATCAGATTCTGCTCGTCGGCTTTCGCAACGAGGCGCTCAAACCCCTCACGGGCCGGACGTTGGCTCAGGTAGCTGCCGGTCGGGGTCGGCCGCCGATCGAGACGCTCCTGGACCTGGTCGTAGAGGACGGCAGCCGCGTCGGGGCCGTCTATTTTCTGATGTCGGAGGAAAACGTTCGGCGGGGGCTTGGCCTCCCGTGGGTCAGTTTCGGTTCGGACGCCGGCTCCATGGCCCCGGAGGGGGATTTCCTCAAATCCAGCACGCATCCGCGCGCCTACGGAAACTTCGCCCGGCTGCTGGGCCGATACGTCCGCGACGAGGGGGTGATTTCACTGGAAGAGGCGATCCGCCGGCTGACGGCCTTCCCGGCGGAGAACCTGGGGCTGGATCGACGCGGGCGCCTCCGCCCGGAGTTCTTCGCCGATGTCGTGGTCTTCGACCCGACCGCCATCCGGGATCACGCCACCTTCGCCGAGCCGCATCAATACGCCACCGGCGTCCGCCACGTCTTCGTCAACGGCGTCCAGGTGCTCAAGGACGGCGAACACACCGGCGCCTTGCCGGGTCGCGTCGTGCGCGGCCGTGGTTGGAAAGGGGCCCCCTGACCCCCCGGGGCTTCTCATCTTCCCGCGACGGGCAGGACGCGCGCCGCCGAGCCCGAGGCCTCGCGCACTTCCAGCCGGAGCCCTTCCTCGCCGCGTGCGGCACGGTCGATCCCGAAGGTGAGCCGATGGCGGCCGCGGTCGAGATCGATCGCCGTCGAGTCGCCCAGCCTCACCGGAGCGCCGTCGATCCAGAGGCTCAGCCCACGCGTCGAATTGAGATCGAGCTGAATCCGCCCCGGCGTCGTCACTTCGATCTCGGCCTGGACGCACGCCAGGGCCCGATCGGGCCGCTCGGCCATCGCCTCGGTCGGCAGATCGCCCGACACCTGACTATAGACCGGAGCCCAGCGGCCGATTCCCTCCGGGGGCGGCAACGGCTCGCCGGGGACGATCCGTCGATCCAACGGCTCGCCGTTCCCTTCAAGGCGTCGCCAGCGCCGTAAGACCGGAACGTTCGGCGTGGCGTAGGGGCCCGGCCGGCCCAGCTCGGCGAGAAATCGAATGAGATCGATCAGCTCGGCGCGCGTCAGAAGGTCGGTGAGCCCCTCCGGCATGAGCGAGCCGGTCGGGCGTTGCTCGGTGATCTCGGCCAGAGGGACGATGATCTCGTCCCGCAGAGCGTCCCGCAGGAAGAGGGCATGGTCGGTCGCCCGGAGCTTCACGCCGTGAAAGAAGTCGCCCGACCGGGTCGTGACGGCCACCGCGTCGTACCCCTCTCGGATCGCCAGACTCGGCTGCAGAACCGACGTGACGAGGTAATCGGTCAGCGCGCTTGCCCCGAGGCCCGCCAGGTCCGGCCCCACCTGCCCGCCCGCGCCGGCGATGGCGTGGCACTTGAAGCAACTCAATTCCTCCCGGCGAAAGATGGCTTCGCCCCGCGCGGCGTCGCCGTCGCGCTCAACCTGGCGGCTGAGAGCTTCCACTTCTTCCCCGTTGGCGAGCCGGGGGCCTGCCTCCAGACCGGCGGCCGCCGTGAGGAGCCGGGCAAGCCTCGGAGCTTCGCGGCCCGAGGCGTAAAGTTGGCGCAGCCCGATCCGGGAGAGATCCGGGGAGAGCGCGCCCGATCGAGACGGCGCCTCCAGCACGGCCGCGAGGGCCTCGGCGCCGCCGGCGCGGGCGAGGAAAGCGTCGAAAACGGGCCCCAGTTCCGTCCCGCGGGCCGAGCGCTCCACCGCCGGATCGGTCAACAAACGGGCGGCCTCGGCGGCGGCAGCGGCGGCGTCCGTCCCTGCCAGCGCCGTCACGGCCGCGACGCGCAGGCTTGAGGGGCCATCGCCCGCCGCGAGCCTTCGCAAAGCGTCGAAGCTCTCGGCTGCGCCCAGATCGGCCAGCGCCGCAGCGGCCGCCTCTCGCTTCCCGAGCGGCGCCTCAGCGTCGGCCGCCACGGCCGCCAAGCGCGGTCGGAAGGCCTCAAGCCGCCAAGCCCCGGCGAGCCGAACCGCCGCCGCCGCCAGGCGGGGGTCCGGGTGATCCCAATCCGCGGCGACGGCCTCCAGATCCCCCGTGGGCCGGACGCCCCGAGCGCGCGCCGCCTCGGCCAGCAGTTCGTACATCCGCGCCTGCAGCGTCGGTTCGTAACGTTCCGTCTCGGCGAGGATCGTCGCCTTGAAGGCCCAATCCCCACCCGCGTTGTGGACGTGAAGGAGAAGTTGGTTATCCCCGGCGGCGAGCCGCGCCCGGATCAGGTCCGGCTCAACGTTCAGCACGCGCGGGGCCGTATGGACGTGAATACGCTGGCCGTTGAGATGGACCTCGACCCCGTCGTCGGAGTGGATCCCCAGAAGCGCCTCCTGCGCGGCGGCTGAAGCAATCTCCGCCGCTGCCATGACCACGCGGTTCTCGATCGGCCCATACAGCCGGGCCAGGTTCACCACGCCTTGCCCGTCAGCCTCGACTTCCCGCCATTGCAGGGCCGCCGGCTCAGGCCTCTCCGCCGGCTCAACGGCCACGGGCCCGGCCAGCCGCCAGCGTCGCAGCGTTTCGACGGGCTCGCCCCCCGGGCCGGCGGCGTACGTGAGCGGGTCAAAAAGGGCCGACACCTCCTCGGGCTGGTCGATCGTGGCCACCAGGGCCATCGCCTGCTCGCGCGCGGCGGCGGTCATCGTCGGAGCCCGCAGGATGGCCAGCAACGGTGCAAGGCCCCCGCGCGTATGGATCAGTTGGAGCAGAAAGCCCAGCCGCCGGGGATCGCCCCCGAGGTCAAGCCCGCCGGTTTCAAGCGCGGGGAGCCAGTCGGGCTTGAGCGCCTCGGCCGTCAGCCGAAGGGCATAATCCAGATAGCGGTCCATCGGCCGTTCGAGAACCCTCGTCGCCAGTTCGATCGACCGGGGGGAGGCAATAAAACTCAAACCCAAGACGGCCTCCAGCCGGGCCCGCGGATGATCGTCCCCGACCAGCTCATCAAACGCCTGAAGCGGCTCGGGGAGGCGATCGCGCCAATCCTTGAGCACGCGGGCCGCGGCTGCTCTCGCCCGGCCGTCTTTCGCCGTGAGGAGCCGGTTGAGAAGCTCCGGCTCGACGACATCGATCGTCTCAAAGGTCCACAGGGCCTCCAGCAAATGATGTTCGATGTCCGGATCGGCCGGATCGAGCGCCGTGAGCCAGGCCCGGAGCGCCGGGACGACGTCGCGCGCGTCCATTTCGTAGAGGGTCCGGCGCACCTGGTGCCGATGGGCGTCCTCGGGCACTTTCAATCCATCGAGAATTTCCGCCGCCGGGCGCCCGACGATCGCCGGAGGCTTGAGCAACGGGCGCGCCTTGTGGGAAACCCGCCAGATTCGGCCGCGGACTTTGTCCCGGCGCGGGTCGCGAAAGTTGTATTGCATGTGGCCGATGATGGGGTTGTACCAATCGGCGACGTAGAGCGCCCCGTCGAGCCCTTGCTTCACGTCCACGGGCCGGAAACTGGATTCGTGCGAGACGATCAGGGGTTCGAGCTCTCGGGCGGCGAAGCCGGAGCCGTCGTCGCTCAACTTGTAGCGATGGACGACCTTGTTCTTGAAGGCGTTGAGGATGAGATCCCCCTGCCAGGCCTCCGGCCAGGCCCGGCCGCTCACGAACTCAATCCCACACGACTTGGGGGCGCCGGGGATTCGCGGATACGGCTCCGGGGCCTCGGCGTTGGCCGAGCCGGGCGTGAGGTAATAAATGTGGCCGGCGGGCGCCTCGGTGAGGAAGTTCTGCCCCCAGCGGTCGAAGGCATGACCCCACGGGTTAAGAAACTCGTAGCATCGGGCGAAAATCGATAACTCCAGACTGCGGGGCCGAAACTGAAAGACCCCCCCGTCGTTCAGCCGGACGACCCCCCGCGGCGTCTCGACTTGCGTGTGCAGGAAAACGCCGGATTGAAAGTAAAGGTGGCCGCCGGGCCCCCACCGCCAGGCGCTGATGGCGTGATGGTTGTCCTCGGTGCCGAAGCCGGACAAGACGACGCGTCGCTCGTCGGCCCGGCCGTCGCCGTCCCTGTCGCTGAAATGGAGCAGCTCCGGCGGGTTGGCGACGTACGCCCCGCCGTCCCCCAGCTCAAACCCCGTCGGGACGAGCAAGCCATCGGCGAAGACCGTGCGGCGGTCGGCGCGCCCATCCCCATCGGTGTCTTCCAGGATGATCAGCTCGTCGTTCGGCTCAGCGCCCGGGGTCAGTTGCGGATAGGCGTAGGAACAGATGACCCAGAGACGGCCCCGGGCATCAAAGGCCATCTGAATCGGATTGACGACCATCGGCTCGGCCGCGAAAAGCTCGACCCGGATTTCCGGGTGGATTTCGAACGCCCGCAATTCGGCCTCCGGGCTCGGATCGGCCTCTTGAGCCGACGCCGCTCCGACCATCAGCAGCGCCAGGGGGATGGCCCCGCCGATCAGCGGCTTCAATCGCCCGGCGCGACCGGAGGTCGGCAGAAGGGACGAATGAGAGGGGCGAACCACGCCGGCCGGGCCCGATCTACGCCGAAACAATGTCGATGCCAGGGACGGGCCGTTATAGCCTGCCCCCGGCGGCGGCGCAAGCTCCCGGGGGAGCAAATCTGGCACGAAGCTGGCTCAGAAATCGGCGTCGGGCGGAGTCTTCCCCGGCTCTGGCCCGCGGCGCGCCCTCGGAGATGAGGGGTTGCATCACATGAAACCCTGCACAAGAATCCGTGTCGAACTTCTGAGGGGGCCCGACGGTCCCCCCCCGAGCGACCCGCGCCCCCCGGCGCGGCCGATATCCCCGGGGCCGATGTCAAGGGAAAAGCCAACGACGCGGGGGCCCCAATCGAGCCAACGGCCCCGCGGAAGGCACGCGACGATTTGACAGGATTTTCCTTCCGGCGATACAATGATGTCCAAAGGGCTCCGGCTCGGCGACTGCTGAGGCGCCGGGGCCGGGGACCTTTCGACGCGACCCGAAGCCTCCAGGCGGGTTCGGCCTGTCCTGGAGTGCTGAAAGGATGACGCGATGATCGACAAGACGCCTTACACCCCTGGCATGCGGGAAGTGCTGAAGCTCTCGAAGGCTGAGGCGGGCCGCTTGGGTCACGACTACATCGGACCGGAGCATTACCTCCTGGCCGTCATTCGCAAGGGGGATGGGCTGGCCGTCGAAGCCCTGACGAACATGGGGGTGGACCTGGACGAAGTGAAGATGGAGATCGAGCGGATGGTCGAGGTGGGGAAGGCCCCGACCGTCGGCTTGTTCTCCCCCAACGCCGAGGCCAAGCGGATTCTGGAGCTTTCGAAGGAAGTCGCCAACTCGATGAAGCACGGCTGGGTGGGGACGGAGCACCTGTTGCTGGCGCTCATCAAGGACGAGGACAACATCGGGGCGCGCTGCCTGGCGCAGTTCGGCGTCGATTTCGAAAAGGCCAAGCGCGAGGTCCTGAACGTGATCGACGGCAACCAGGCCGGCAAATCCAAGGAGAAGGAAGGTTTCGAGAAGAGCAAAACCCCCGCGCTCGACATGTTCGGGCGCGATCTGACCCAGTTGGCGCGCGAGGGGAAGCTCGACCCCGTCATCGGCCGCGCCGATGAGATCGAGCGCATCCTTCAAATCCTCTGCCGCCGGACGAAGAACAACCCGATCCTCCTGGGCGAGCCCGGGGTCGGCAAAACCGCCATCGTCGAGGGGCTCGCTCAAAAGATCGTCAACAACGACGTCCCGGAGCTCTTGCAGGGCAAGCGCCTGCTCTCGCTGGACCTGGCGGCGATCGTCGCCGGGACGAAATACCGCGGCCAGTTCGAGGAGCGCTTGAAGGCCATCATGCAGGAAATCCGGCGCAGCCGCGACGTCCTGATCTTCATCGACGAGCTTCACACGCTCGTCGGCGCCGGCGCGGCCGAAGGGGCCATCGACGCCTCCAACATGCTCAAGCCGGCGCTCTCCCGCGGCGAATTGCAGTGCATCGGCGCCACGACGCTCGACGAGTACCGCAAATACATCGAGAAGGACGGCGCCCTCGAACGCCGCTTCCAGTCCATCATCATCAACCCCCCGACCCGCGAGCAGACGGTCGAAATCCTCAAGGGCCTGCGCAGCCGCTACGAGCAGCACCACAACGTCATCATCAGCGACGAGGCCATCCAGGAGGCCGTCAGCCTCTCCGATCGCTACATCACCGATCGGTTCCTGCCCGATAAGGCCATCGACGTGGTCGACGAGGCCGGCTCCCGGGCCCGGCTTCAGGCCTGCACGAAGCCCGAGCCGATCCGGGAACTCGAAAAGCGCATCACCGATTACGACGAGCAGCTTCGCGTGCTCTCGCAGCGGCAGGAGTTCGAAACCTGCCAGGAGATCAAAGTGGCCAAGGATCAGGCCGTCGCCGAGCGTGACCGGCTCGTCGGGGAGTGGGAACGCGCGCGCGACAGCGCCGAGAACCGCGCCACGATCTCCCCCCGCGACGTGGCCTACATCGTCTCCAAATGGTCCGGTATTCCGGTGATGCGGCTGGAGGAAGAGGAAACCGACCGGTTGAGGCGGATGGAGGAGGAGATGGGCAAACGCGTCGTGAGCCAGCACGAGGCGATCGCCGCCGTCGCCAAGGCGATCCGGCGGGCGCGCTCCGGCCTCAAGGACCCCAACCGCCCGGCCGGGAGCTTCATCTTCCTGGGGCCGACGGGGGTGGGCAAAACCGAGCTCGCCAAGGCGCTGGCGGAATTTCTCTTTGGCGACGAGAACGCGCTCATCCGGATTGACATGTCCGAATACATGGAGAAATACGCCGTCTCGCGGCTCGTCGGCGCGCCGCCGGGCTACGTCGGCTACGAGGAGGGGGGCCAGTTGACCGAGAAAGTCCGGCAGAAGCCGTACTCGGTCGTCCTGCTCGATGAGATCGAGAAGGCCCACCCCGATGTCTTCAACCTGCTCTTGCAGATCTTCGACGACGGACGGCTGACGGACAGTTGGGGCCACGTCGTCGATTTCCGCAACTCGGTCGTGATCCTCACGAGCAACGTCGGGACGCGGCTCCTGCGCAAGAGCGGGACGATGGGCTTCCACAGCGGCGACAACATGATGGATTACGAAAAGCTGCGCGAAAAGGTCATGAGCGAGGTCAAAAAGACCTTCAATCCGGAGTTCCTGAACCGGATCGACGAAATCATCGCCTTTAAATCGCTCTCGAAGGAAGACATCGAGAACATCGTCAACATCATGGTCGAACGGCTCAACGATCGGATCGTGGACCGGGGCATCGTCATCCACGTGACGCCCGAGGCGCGCGAGTTCCTCGTCGAGAAAGGCTACGACAGCGAATACGGCGCGCGCCCGATGCGCCGGGCCATCCAGCGCTACGTCGAGGACCCCATCGCCCTGCTCATGATCGACGGGACCATCCCCGACGGCGCCGACGTGACCGTCAGGGTCAAGGGCCCCGACGAGCTCGATTTCGAGGTCAAGGCCAACGCCCGCGGTCCGGAGCCGGCCGTCGCCGCCGATACCTCCGCCGAGTAAGTCGCGGGCGGTCGGCCCGCGGTTCGCCTGCCCCGCCGCTCGGGACGTGAGCGCCCCGAGCGGCGAGCAACGTGGGCCCTCAGACCCTCCACCCTCCCGCCGCGTTGACGCCTCGGGGCCGGGGTGAGATACTCGCCCCAATGCCCGAAAGGGAGATGGGCCGTTGACGGTCGAGGTCAACTTTTGCTTCCGTTGCGGGCGGCACATCGGGCGGCAGGCGCTCAAGTGCTGGTATTGCGCCGCGCCGACCCGCCGCGAAATCCGTCCGCCGCGACGTTGCCCCTTCTGCGACGAGCCGATCCGACCCAAGGCCATCAAGTGCCATAATTGCGGAGAGTACCTCGACGGTCGGGATCGACCCGCCGCCGTGTCCGGCGCCGCCCCGACGCCCGAGCTCGTCGTCGAGCATGAGATCGCCCCGGAGCCGTCTCGGCCGGCGCTGCCGGGTCGCGAGCGCCTGCGTCTGGAAGCCCCCTCGGTCCGCGAACTGCCCGCGTCCGCCTCACGACTCGTCGGCCCGCAATCCCTCAAGGCCCTCCCGCCCGCCGAGACGTCCGATTCGAGCGCCTCGGCGCCGGCCGTATCGGCCTCGCGCGCGCTGATTCCGACGGGGAAAAGGGGCTCGGACGAGCCTCCGGCGGGCGATCGCGAATTGGCGGTCGTCGAATCGAGCGGAGCGCCCGCGCCGCCCGAAGTCCGCCCCTCGGACCTTCTGCCGGCGGTGGTCGGGGCCGTCCGCAGCGGCGTGGAAGCCGTTGCGCGGGTCGTTCGCGAGCGCCGGGCGCCGGCCGCGCGCCGCGAGACCGAAATCACCGTCGAGACCGAGGAGGATCGCTATCGGCTTTGTCCGGTTTGCGGGACGGAGATGCTCAAGCTCGACGGCTATTGCTTTCACTGCGGCCAACGCAACGCCGAAGGGTTGGCGATCGTCCCCACCGTTCGACAGAAGTCCAATGTTTCAATCTACGCCCTGGTTATTCTCCTCTTGCTGGTTCATCTGACGGCGGCCCGTTGGCTGGGGCCGTGGCGAGAGGAGTGGGTTCGGCCCGTCGAGCTGGCCGCCGGGGGGGCGGCGCCGCTGGCGGCGGTCTGGGCGCTCTTACGGCGTCGCGGTTGGGTCGGGCGCGTGATCCCGCTCCTTTTCCTTGCCGTCGCCCTGGGCGTCGTTCTCTGGTTTTGACAAGACGCGGAGCGCCGTCATTTCCATGGGCTCAGCCACCGCCGTTTATCCCGGATGAAACCCTCGGTGGAAGCCCGGCCCTCCGGCCTCCCCATCGAGGCCGTCGATCTTGCCGCCTTCGTTCGGGACCGATGCCCGCGCGGTGGGCGGGTCGTCGGCCAGCGCCCGTTGGGGGGCGGGGCCTCCAAAGACATCTGGCTCATCCAGGTCCAACGGGAGGATCGCCCCGAACCGGAGCGTTACGTCCTCCGGCGGGCTTCCCATGAGCCCTCAGACGCCGCTTTGACCCTGGAGGGGGAATTCGAAGTCATGCGGGCGGCCTTCGAGGGAAGCGTCCCGGCGCCGGAACCGATCGCCTTCGGGCGAGACGCTCAGGGGCGGCCCTATTTCATCATGCGCCACGTCGAGGGAGAGACGCTCGCCCCGCGCCTTTTTCGTCAGGACGTCTTCAGCGAGGCGCGCCGGCGCCTGCCGACTCAGATGGCCCAGGCCCTGGCGGCCATCCATCGCCTGGAACCCACGCTGCGGCTGCGGCGGGCCTTGGGCGCGCCGCCGCCGGAGCCGCCCGCCGACCGCGCCCTCGCCCAATACGAGGCCGCGTTCGGCCGCGTCGCGCGCGACGCTCACCCGGTTTTTGAGCTGGCCTTCCGATTCCTCCGGCGGCGCCCGCCCGCCCCCAACGCCTGTCGGCTGGTTCATGGGGATTTCCGCCTCGGCAACCTGATTTTCGGCCCGGAGGGGCTGCGCGCCGTCCTGGATTGGGAGTTGAGCCACTTCGGCGATCCGTTGGAGGATTTGGCCTGGCCCTCCGTCCGGGCGTGGCGGTTCGGGCAGGACGACCGCCCCGTGGCGGGGCTCGCCGGCCGCGAGGACTTCGTCGAGGCTTATCGTCAGGCGGGCGGCGGCCCCGTCGATCCCGACGCCCTGCGATGGTGGGAAATCTTCGGCAACCTCCGCTGGGGCATCATCACCTTGATCCAGGCTTCGCACTATCTGGACGGCCGGACGCGCGACCTGGAAAAGGCCGTCATCGGGCGGCGCGCCACCGAGGTGGCCGCCGAGCTGCTGAATCTGATCGCGTGAGCCCCGGGCCGCCCGGCCGCCGGCGGGTCGGAGGATTCCACCCCATGCAGATTCGACCGACGGCGATCGAGCTCCTTCGCGGCGTCGAAGCCTTCCTGAGCGAGGAGGCCGTGCCGTTGCTCGACGGCCCCGCCCAGTTCCACGCACGCGTGGCGGCCAACGCCGTCCGTATCGTGGTCCGGGGGCTGGAGGCCGAGGCGGGCGATCTCCGCGCCGAAGGCGAGGCCTTGGCCGCCCTGTTGGGCCGGACGGAGCCGATGCCGGCCGACGGCGAGGCTCTACGTCGCGAAGTGGCCGGGATGAACCAACGGCTCGCCGAAATGATCCGCGCCGGCGAGGCCGACGCCGAGCCGACCCGGGGCCGCCTGATCGAGCACCTTAAGGCGGTCACGCTCCGGGCCCTTGAAGTCAACAACCCCAAAATGGCCGAAGCGATCCGGCGCCAATGGGGTGAGCCCTCCGGATGATCCGCTCCTGTCACCAGCTTCTCGTCGGCGGTTTGAGCCTCGGGCTCCTGGGCGGCTTCCTGGGGATTTCCCGAGCCGGGGCTCAGCTCATCCAGCCCAATGTCGTTCTGATCATGGCCGAAGGGCACGCCCTGGAAGCCTACGGGGCCTATGGCGGCAGCCAGGCGTGGACCCCCCACCTGGACCGGCTGGCCGCCGAGGGGGTTCGTTTCACGCGGGCTTACTGCGCCACGCCCACCAGCTCCCCCTCGCGGCTCGCCCTGCTGACGGGCCGTTCGCCTTATTCGATCGGCGTGACGCGCGACTTTACGTCCCTCAACCATCATCACGTCACGATCGCCGACGTCTTGAAGCACGACCGCTACGTCACGGCCGGATTCGGTCGCCTGGGCTTTCCCGACGAAATTCAGCGCCAGGCGACACAGCCGTTTTACGGCTTTGACCTGTGGATCGCCGAGCGGGAGTACTTCCGGGAGATCGTCGGCTCGGGCCTGCCGCCGGCGATCCCGGCCGCCGCGCGGGTTCAGTCGGCCTGGCGCCCGCTGCGGGACCCCGCTCGGCTATGGCTCAACGCCGAAGCCCTGCCCGTGGGGCAGAGCGAGGGCCGTCTGCCGGACACCCTGTTTGTCGGCCAGGCCGTCGCTTTCATCCGCCAGAATTACGATCGACCGTTCTTCGTCGTCGTCGGCCTCACGCAACCGGAGGCCCCCTTCCGCTTCCCCGTCGAACACGTCCTCGGCCGACCCGGCCATCCCCCCCGATTCGACCCGGCGAACTTCGACTCTCCGGAGCCCGGGCCCGCCGATGAAGAAACGATCCCGCTCGCTTACCGCGACCTCACGCCCGAGGACAAGGCAGGCATCACAACCGCCTACTTCACGGCGGTCGCCTATCTGGACCGCTCCGTCGGGGCGCTTTTGAGGGTTCTGGACGAATTGCGCCTCAACGAACGAACTATCGTCATTTACGCGGCCACCTCCGGTTATCTGCTCGGCCAGCATGGTTGGTTCGATCGCCACGCGCTCTGGGAGCCGGCCGTCCGAGCGCCGCTGGTGATCCGCTGGCGCAGCGGTTTGCCCGAGGGCCTCATCTGCGGCGGCCTGGTCGAGCTGACCGATGTGTTTCCGACCCTGTGCGGCCTGATCGGCCGACCCCTGCCGCCCGGACTCGAAGGGATCAATCTTCGGCCCGCCTTCAACGATCCCGAGGCCCGCCTGCGGTCGGAAGTCGTCGCCGGCTACCCGGAAAACGAGGAAGCGATGACCCGTGACGCGCGCTACAAGCTCATTTACTCGACGGGCAAACGGCGCCGGCAGGATGGGCTCCGGGCCCCCGATCCTCCGCCGGGGCCCTCGGAGCGGCTCTATGATCTGCTCGTCGATCCCGGCGAGACGCGCAATCTCGCGGCCTCGCCCGAGCACGCGGCGGTTCTCCAGGGGCTCAGGGCCCGGCTGCTCGAACGCTTCGAACGCACCCATCCCGCCGGCACGGGCCTGCCCGAGACGGCCACGCTGGAGGAGAAGCTCGATCTGTATCTACAACCGAGGGAGATCTGGGCGCTGGTCGCCGAACAGGTGCGCGCCCGTCGAGACCTCGGCGCGCCCTGAACGGACGCGCCTCAGAGAAGGTCCATCGGATCGACGTCGACGGTCAACCGGATGCGCGCCTTGTCGTGGACTCGATCGAACGCCTTCAGGCCCTCGGCGAGCAGTTCATGCAATTGCCCGGGCCGAGGCCCGCGCAGGAGGAGGCGCCACCGGTAGCGGTTCTCGATCTTGCCGATCGGGGCCAGCGCGGGGCCCAGCACGCCGGCCCCCTCCATGCGAGGCCGGCGGGCCAGAGCCTTGAGGATATTGCCCAACCGAAAGGCCTGATCGCGAACGGCGGCCGCGTCCGCGCCGCTCAGCAGAACGGCGATCAAGCGCCCGACCGGCGGGAACCGCAGGAGCCGCCGGGTGCGCATTTCCCGCTCGTAAAACGCCTCGGCGTCGTTAGCCGCCGCCAGTTCGATGGCGTAGTGCCGGGGGATGTAGGTCTGGACGATCACCTCCCCCGGCCGGGCTCCCCGGCCGGCCCGACCGGCCACTTGGGTCAACAAATTGAACGTCCGTTCGGCCGAGCGAAAGTCCGGCAGGAAGAGCGCGAAATCAGCCGAAATCACGCCAACGAGCGTCACCGATTCCAGATGAAATCCCTTGGCGATCATCTGCGTGCCGAGAATGACGTCCACCTCGCGATTGGAAATCGCCCGCCAAGCCTCCAGGAAGCTCCGCCGCCCCTTCATCGAATCCAGGTCCATCCGCAGGAGCCGCGCCGAGGCAAACGTCTGGGCCAGCAGCTCCTCGACCCGCTGAGTCCCCAACCCCAGCGGTCGCAATTCCGCCTGGCCGCATTGTGGGCACCGCTCCGGCAACGCCTGGTCGTGACCGCACCAGTGACAGATCATCCGCCCGATGGCCTTGTGATACGTCAACGAGACGTCGCAATGCGGGCACTCCAGCGTCCGCTCGCACCGGAGGCAGAGCACCTGATTGGCGAAACCGCGGCGATTCAGGAGCAGGATGGTCTGCTCGCCCCGGTCCAGCCGTTCGGCGATGGCTGATTTGAGCGCCGGCGACAACAGGCCCGCCCCTTCTTCGGCCCCGCCTTGGCTCAGGTGACGCTTCATGTCGATCAACGTCATCACGGGGGGGGCATTGGGGCCGATCCGCCGGGGGAGCGTCAGCCGCTCATACTTCCCCTCGCGAGCGTTATGGAGCGATTCCAGGGACGGCGTGGCCGACCCCAGCAGCGCCACCGCCCCGGCCCGCGCCGCCCGCCACACGGCCACGTCCCGCGCGTGGTAACGCGGCGCCTCGGCCTGCTTGTAGGTCGTCTCATGCTCCTCGTCGACGACCAGGACCCCCAGCGCCGGCAGCGGAGCGAAAACCGCCGAGCGCGCCCCGATGAGCACGCGCGTCTCCCCCCGGTCGATTCTCCGCCACAGGTCGTACTTCTGGCCGATCGACATCCGGCTGTGATAGACCCCGACGACCGGGCCCAACCGCCCCCGAAAGCTCGAAACCATCTGCGGCGTCAAGGCGATCTCCGGCGCCAGCACGATCGCCGACCGCCCCATCCGAAGCGCCTCCTCGATCACCCGCAGATAAAGCTCCGTCTTCCCGCTGCCGGTCACCCCGTGTATCAAAAACGTCCGGTAGCGCGGCGGGCTGAGGGCCTCCCGGATGGCCGCCAGGGCCACCCGTTGCTCCGAGGTCGGCTCGGGCGGCGGCAGGGGGGGGCCGTCGACCGCGGGATAGTCATCGGGACGAGCGACGGGCTCCTCCACGCGCCGCAGCCAGCCGCGCCGGAGCATGGTCTCCAGGACGCCCGGGCCCACGCCCGCCTCGTGTTGAAGCTCAACCGGCGTCATCGGCTCGTTGGCCCCGCTCAGCAGCGCGTGCAGCGCCCGCCCCTGGTTCGCCGTCACCTTGGCTCCGTCGGGCCCCACCTCCCGCGAGACCCCGAGCCAGTACCCCGGGTCGGCCAGTTCAAGCGCGGTGCGGTATAAGGCGTGAGCCTCTTGCAGGCCGAAGAAGGCCACCGCGGCCAGCGCCTCGCCCGGAGCGCACCAGTAATAATCGGCGAGCCAATGCGCCAGCTCGATCAGTTCGGCGCTGAGGGCGTAATCGGGGCTCAGGTGTCGCTCCAGGGATCGGATCGGGCCGCCATAGGCCGGGCGCGGCCGAAGGGCGGTCACCACCCCGCGAACGAGACGACTTCTCAAGGGAACCTCGACGATCGACCCCTCGCGGACGGAGTCGGCCAGCGCCGCCGGGATCGAGTACGTGAGCGCCCGATCCAGCGGCCCGGCGACGGCCACTTCAGCAAAGCGCCCGCTCCCCCCCGAGGGCGAAGCCTTGCGACCCCGGCGAGCGCCATGGGATAATTTGGCGGCTGTTCTGACCCGCCCGCCACCGTCCATCGTGCCTTTGTCTCTCACGCCGTCGACCCGTTTATCCTCACGCCTGGGTTCGGTCGCCGTCGGCGCGGCGCGCGTATCCCTGGGGGCGCTCCCCTTCGGCCTTCGGCGGGACATTCTCTATCTCTGGGCCACGTTCCGGCTGCGGAACCGGCCGTTGAAGATGTGCTTTTTCATTGTCCTGCTCGGCGGCGTGATTTTTGCCTGGCAGTGGATCGGCCGACAGTGGCTGGAGCCGCGGCTCTTGCAGGCGATCGCCCCGATTCGTTACGCGCAAGTCAAGGATATCCTGATCCGCACGGCGGGGGCGATCTTTTCGGCCACCAACATTCTCTCCTGCATCGCCATCTTCATCATGGCCTGGACGCTCCGGCGTCTGCTCAAAGAGGGCCACATCGAGAACCTGCTGCTCGCCCCGCGCATCGTCCGTCCTTCCTCGCTCTATTACGCCCTCGCCTCGCGCTATCTCCCGCTGTCGCTCGTGGCCCTGCTGATCATTTACCTGGATCGGGATCGTTCTCCCTTCAGCCTCCCTCCCTTCAATCTGCCGCCGGAGGATGCCTCTCCGGACCTCTGGAACGTTTACTGGGCCGGTTTCTCCCAGGCCAGCATCGCCTTCTTCGCCGTGACGAACCTCTTTATGGACATGTCGCTCGCCTACTGGATCTTCGTCCGGTGGCGCGTGACCTATCCGACGGCGGCCGCCGCCATGATCTTCGTCGGCCTGGTGACGCCGATCGGGCTCATGTGGCTTTATCGCGCGGTCGATCAGCGCGTGACCGAAGGCCTGCGCCTCTCCACGGGGGTCTACGCCCGCATTAACGAGGCCTTCGCGCTGCCGCCCCCCTACTACACCCTTCATCGCATCGCCGAGACCTTCCACTACACCGCCGCCGGGCTTGTCTCGGTCCTGATCGGCCTCCTTGTGCTCTGGAACCTGGACGCTCGCTGGTTCCGCATGGTGCGGAACGTTCGCGTCGATCCGGTGTTGCTGAAGAAGATTGACTAAGCGCGCCCCCCGCGGCCGGCCGGCGTCGGTCGCCTCAACGGGGGGAAGGGCCCTCGACGGAAGGATCGGCCGGCGTGGCCGCCTCCGGCTCAAGCGGGAGCTTGTCGATGATCAACTCGTCGGGGCCGGCGCGGGTCAACAAATACCGCTCGGCGTGCTCGCCCGCGCGCACCTCGGCCACGTGCCGCGGACAGAAGAAACCGAGGTGCTCGCGCGTGAGCTTGAACACCGGCAGCCAAACGGCTTCGTCGAATTCCTCGATTGTCGTCCGCGCCGGGCACGTCCCGAACGCGCAGCCAACCTGAGCCAACACGATCCCACACCGCCCCGGAGGCCCGCCGAGGCGAATTATTTCTGGCCTCGCCGCGAGCCTCAAGGGTATATAAGTTTCCCGCTGAGGATTGCGGACCGTCGGAGGGGGAGAAGCGAGGGGCAGGAACGTGGCTCGGCGCGAGGACGACGAGATCGAGCAGGACGACAGTTATCACCTTGTCGGCCTCCTCCAGTGGTTGGACGAACGTTACCGGGGGGACGAACGCTTCGCTTCGACGGACCTGGAGGAGCCCGGCTCCGGCGAAGGGGAAACGGGACGATTGCGCCTGCCGCTCGACGAGGCGACGGAGTTCTTCGTGGCCGTCCTGGCCGACGAGGGCTGTGTCCGCGTCGGGCTGGCTACCGACGACGAGGAACTCAGCGAAACCATCGAGTCAACGATCCTCGAAACCGGCAACTCGCTGACGGAATACCTCGCCGAATCCATGGAGACCCTCGAGGACCTGGACTACGAAGTCCAGCACTTCCACGACGAGGCCTATTACTTCTGCTCGGACCTCCCCTTCGACACCGCCGAGGAACTCGGCTCGCCGGACTTCCGCGAACGCGTCCTCCATTACCTTGAAGGTTACGTCGAGGCGATGCTCGGCATCATCGAAGGCGAAGCCTGAGGCCGAGGCGCGGCCGTTCGGCTCGCTCCCCGCGGAAAAGCCCCTCAGCTCACCGGCGCGGCCCGCGGCTCGAAGTAGTGAGCCGCGAGCTGACCGCAGGCGGCTTCAATCTCCCGCCCTTTGCTCCAACGGACGGAGACCGTGTAGCGCGCCTCGGCGAGCGTCCGACAGAAGCCGTCGAGCGTCGCCTCCGGGACGGGCCCGTAGTCCAGAAGTTCATGCGGGTTGAACATGATCAGATTGACCTTGCAGCGGAGCGGCCTCAAGAGCCGCACCAACCGCCGGGCGTCCTCCGGGCTGTCGTTCACGCCGCGCAGCAGGACATATTCGATCGTGATCCGCTGACGCGGCTTGAGCGGCAAACGCCGGCAAGCCTCGATCAACTCTCCAATGGGCCACCGGCGGTTGAGCGGCATGAGGGCGTCCCGCACGGCGTCGGTTGTCGCGTTGAGCGAGACGGCCAGATTGGCGCCCGTCCCCGCCCGCCCGAAGGCCTCGATCCCGGGGACGATCCCCGCCGTCGAGACCGTCATCCGCCGCGGCGAAAGCCCGACTCCGTCAGGATCGCTCAACAGCCGGAGGGCGGGGATGACGGCCCCCAGATTCAGCATCGGCTCGCCCATCCCCATGAAGACCACCCCGTGGAGGGATTCGTCCGGCCCCAGCAGCTCGCGTCGAACGGTCAGCACCTGATCGACAATTTCGTCGGCGGAGCAGTGCCGCTGGAAGCCCCCATAGCCGGTGAGACAGAACGTGCAACCGACGGCGCAGCCGACCTGCGAGGAGACGCACAGGCTCGTCCTCCCCTTGCCTTCGTCCCGCATGAGGACCCCTTCGATCAGCCGCCCGTCGGCCAGGCCGAACAGGAGCTTGCGCGTCCCGCTCGGGGGTCCTTGAGCACGAAGCAGGGCAACGCCCCCCAGCCGGCTCTCGGCGGCCAGCCGACGCCTCAAAGCAAGGGGCAGGTTGGTCATCTCCTCCATCGAGCGGACCGCCCGACGGTAGATCCCTTCGTAAAGTTGCCGCGCCCGGTAGGGCGGCTCGCCCAGACGCTCCAGCCACGATCGCATCTCGGCGAGCGTCATCCCGCGGAGCGGCCCGGCCGAAGACCCTTCGCCGATCCTCGGCCCCGAAGGCTCCCCCGGCGGCAGGCTATCGGCGGCGGCGATGAGACGATCCGAACCCATAAACGAAGTTTACCACAATCAGCGGGCCCATCGGCCTCTCAAGCCAAACAGGCCCGCGAGGACGAGCAGAACGACGATGACCGCCCCGGCGACCCCCTCAAGCTGCTCCAGACCCCACCGCTCGGCCAGGAAGCCGGCCCCGCCCCCGACGAGCGGCCCCAGCATCATGCCGGCGCCGATGGCGGCCTCGTGATAAGCGGCCTGATGGGCCAGGCTGGGAGCGTTCAGGCTGTAGAACAGCGCGCTGGAGTAAACGAAGCCCAAGAGCGCCCCCAGACCAACGGCCGCCAACCCCGCCACCCAGACCGACCCGCAGAATACGAGCGTCAGAAAGCACACAGGCAAAGCGGCGATCGCCCCCAGAAACCAGGCCCGTCGGTAATGCCAGCCGTGCCACCGTCCCAGCGCAACAAAGGCCATCACCCGCGCCGCCATCCAGAGGGATCCGAAGAGCGTGGCTTGGGCGGTGCCGAGGCCGAGCCCTCGCGTCACGGCCGGAAGGATGGGGAGCAACGTGCTGACGATGACGTAGGAGCCAAGGTTGGCCAGCCGGCTCAGATCCCGCATCCAGGCTCCCCCCGCCGCCTCGGGCTCGATCTCCTCGGCCGGAGTGGCTCCCGGCGCGGCCGTCGGCCGGGCCGCGGGACCCCCGACGATACGACGGTCCTGGAACTGGCTCGGACGCGCCAACATCCAGCTGACCGCCACCAACCAGAAGGTTGTCGGAACGGCGAAGAACGAGAGATGGGTTTGCTCATAAAGACGGCCCGAGACGGCGTAGGCCACGAAAGACATGAGCGCCCAGGCGATGTTGTAGCGCCCGACGGCGCGGCCGAGCGAAACCCCCCGATGCCCCCGCGTGACCAGAACCTCCAACGTCGGCCAGGTCCAGGCGATCATGAAAGCGTGGACCAGATTGACGAGGGCCATGCCCGCCAGGCGGTCCACGAGAGCCGCGATCGCCGTCAGGCCGATGAGCCCCACGTAACCCGCGATCAGGATCGCTCTGGGGGCGAAGCGTCGCCCCAGCCGGGCGATCGTGAGACACCCGGAAAAGTAGCAAAGCCCGAAGCCGGCGTTGATCAGGAGATTGACGGCTGGGGAGGCGTGCCACCTGTCGTCCAGGTAAAACCAGACAAAATTGGTCCAATATGCGCCGGCGACAGCGGCCGCATAGACCAGAATCAACAGCGGTATCGCCGGCAGCGCGCCCACGCCGTTCGACATGGGCGATGAAGCTTTCATGGGAGAAGACGGGTCCAGCGGGCGACGAGCCGACCGGGCCGGCTCGATGGGCCCCACGAGAGCGCCGGGCGGCGCGGTCGGCTGCCCGGCGAAGCCTTAAACCCGTAGCCTAACTCAAGGCAGCTGGCCGGAACGAGCCCGATCTTGGAACACCAGAGGGAGCTTGCGCGCCCCCGCGAGGGGTCGTTAAGTTAACTCGACCGAGCCCGAGCGGGGGGCGAGGCCTCAGCGACGCGGGCCGGCGGTCGGTGTGGAGCGATGCAGGAGATCGGGTTGATTCTGCGGACGATGTCCTGGGTGGACGCCCTGGACATCCTGCTGGTGGCCATCCCCTTCTACCTTATCTTTACGATGCTGCTCCAGGCGCGTTCGTTCCTGGCGCTGTGGGGGATCATCACGCTCGTGGCCTTCTCCGTACTGCTCTATCTCCTGGCGCGGACTCAGGGATTGCAGGCGACGGCGATGATCTACGAGCGATTCTGGATCATCGTCGTGCTGATTTTCCTGATCGTCTTTCAGGGGGAATTCAAGCGGGGTCTGGCCGACATCGGGCGGCTGCGGCTCTTCCGCCGGCTCTTCCACGAGGAGGCCCAGGTCATCGGGGAAGTGATCGCCGCGGTGCAGGACATGTCCCAGCGGCGCGTCGGGGGCCTGATCGTCTTCGAGCGCGGCACGTCGCTCAAGGCATACCTGGAGACCGGTACGCTACTCGACGCCGTCGTCACCTCCGAAGCCATCCGCGCCATCTTCACCCCTTACTCCCCCTTGCACGACGGGGCCCTTATCCTGCGGGGCTCCCGCCTGGTGGCCGCCGGCTGCATCCTCCCGCTGACGGATAATCCGACGCTGAGCCGCGAGCTCGGCACGCGTCACCGCGCCGCGATCGGCCTGACCGAAGAAACCGACGCTCTCGTCGCCGTTGTCTCGGAGGAGACCGGCGCCATCTCCCTGGCCATCGGCGGCCGGATCGAACGCCGGCTCAAGCCCGAGGAGCTTCGCCGACGGCTGGAGGAAGAGATGCACGTGGCGGCCGAGGAGGCCGAGACCGAGGAGCTGGCCCATGGCTAAGGCCGAACCGCCGGCGCCGGGGCGGCGACACCTGCCGCTGGCGGCGGCGGCGCTCTTTATCGCCACGATCATCTGGTTGATGGCCAAGCAAAGCGCCCTTCAGACGCAGCGGCTCACGGTCCCGGTCTTCATCGACAACGTCCCCGCGACCGTCTATCTGACCTACCAGCCGACCCAGGCGCCGATCATGGTCACCTTCCCGCAGATGGAACGGGGAAGGTTCAGCGTGCAGAACTTTGAAATCCGCCTGGACGCCCGCGCGCTTTTCGGCGACGACCCGCGGCACTGGGCCGGCGTCGAAGCGCCGGCGGCGCACACGCACCCGCTGAGCCTGAGCGACGTCCGCGCGATCGACCTGCCGCCGACGATCCGCGTTACCCAGATCATCGGACCCCAGAACCAGATCCGCTTGGAGGCGACGCTTCTCAGTCACCTGGCGAAAATCCGGCCCCAGACCCGCGGTCGGTTGCCGGAACTCTTCGAGCTTCGAGGCGAAGTCCGGTCCGAGCCGAGCGCCGTCCGGGTGACCGGAACCGCCGAGACGCTTCAGCGTTTCACCCAGGACGGCGGAGAACTGTTGACCCAGCCGATCGAGCTGGATGGACAAACGGCCGACTTCATCCGATATGTTCCGCTGCGAATCCCCGCCGGGCTGGAGCTGCTGCGCGAGGAGGAACGCCAGGTTCAAGTCACCGTCGCCGTCGTGGAGAAGGAAGTCGTTCGCACCGTGGCCGACGTCCCCATTCGGCTTTATGTCTTCAATGATCGTCTGGAAGCCCGCGTGGCGCCTCCGGTGGCCAACGTCCAGGTCCGGGGGCGCGGCTCGTTGATCGATCAACTCGACGGCCAGTCCTTCGTCTTCGACGCCGTGGAGCCGCTGCCGGAGGAAGCCGGCCTCAAGCGACGGGTTGAACTCCGGGCCCGGCTCAGCGAGGATGTCCCGCTTGAGGTGCGCGAAAAGGTGCAGGTCGAGGGGCTCGCCGACCCCGTCGTCACCGTCGAGATCGTCCAGAAAGGGTGAAAGTCGGCGGACGGAGGCGCCGCGACGGCCTCGGGCGTCATGGCCACGCTCTGCGTTAACATCGATCATGTCGCCACGCTCCGGCAGGCCCGCGGCGGCCCGGAGCCGGACCCCGTGCTGGCCGCCATGCTCGTCGAGCAGGCCGGCTCCAGCGGCGTGACGCTCCATCTGCGCGAAGATCGCCGCCACGTGCAGGATCGGGACGCGCGCCTGATCCGGCAGGTCGTCCAGGGCCACATGAATCTCGAAATGGCCGCTACGGACGCGATGCTGGAGGTGGCCCTCGCGATCAAGCCTCACGTCGCCACGCTCGTTCCCGAACGACGCCAGGAGCTGACGACCGAAGGCGGCCTCGATGTCGTCGGCGGCGGGCAGTCGCTCCGCCGCGCGATCGCCCGCCTGCGGGAGGCCGGCGTCACTGTGAGTCTGTTCATCGACGCCGAGGCCGAGCAGATCGAGGCGGCCCTTCAGGCGGGGGCCGACGAGATCGAACTCCACACGGGGCCCTACGCCCACGCCCGCGACCGGCATGACCGTCGCCGTCACCTCGATCGTTTGCGTCAGGCGGGTGAACTCGCTCGACGTCGGGGCCTGGGGCTCAACGCCGGCCATGGCCTGAACTATCATAACGTCGGGCCCGTAGCCGCCATTGAAGGGATGGACGAGCTCAACATCGGCCACGCGATCGTTTCCCGCGCGGTTTTTGACGGTCTCGGCCGGGCGGTGGCCGAGATGGCCGCCCTGATCCGCGAGGCGTCGGCTTGAGCCGCTCCCGGCCGCCCGGGGCCGCCGGATGAAGATTTGTTTCATTTGCGCCGATCCGGGGGTTCCCGTCTTCGGACGCAAGGGCTGCTCGACGCACGTCCGGGAGACGATCCTCGCCCTGATGGACCTGGGCCACGAGGTCCGGCTCGTGTGCAGCAACGACGAAGGGGACGACGAGGGACGGGATCGCATCCCGACGGTCAAAGTTTCGGTCAACGCCTCCCGCCGCCTGGGATTCGACCTGCGCCATCTGTTGCTCGATCGTCGGGTCGGCCTGGCGGCCGAAGAGGTCGTCCGCCGCTGGCGGCCGGAGGCCATCTACGAGCGTTATTCGCTTTACTCCCGGTCCGGGACGCGCCTGGCCCGCCGGTGGGGCCTGCCGCACATTCTGGAGGTCAACGCCTTCATGACCGAGGAGCAGCACGAACGCATCCGGCTGGCGCCGCTGGCGAGGTACGTCGAGCGATGGGTTCTCTCGCGGGCGCGTCACGTCGTCGTCGTCTCTCAACCGCTCCTGGACCGCGTGGCGAGCCTCCGGGGGAGCGCCGAGACGATTTCCCGCATGCCGATGGCGGTCAACCTCGAGCGCTTCAACCCCGCCGTCAGCGGTGAATCAACGCGACGAGCCTATGGCCTCGACGGACGCTTTGTTCTCGGCTACGTCGGCACGCTGACCGGCTGGCACGGCATCTCGCTGCTTTACGACCTGGCGCTTCGGCTCTCGGCCCAGGGCGTGAGCGATTACGCCATCCTCGTCGTCGGCGGCGACGAGCGGCGCCTGGCGATGCATCGCGCCCGCGTCGCCGAACTGGGCCTCCAGGGCGTGATCCACTTTATCGGAGAAGTCCCCTACGTCGAAGTTCCGCGCCACATCCGCGCCATGGACGCGGGCCTCGTTCCGGACACCACCTATTGGTCCTCTCCGGCCAAGCTGTTTGAGTATCACGCCTGCGGCGTGCCGGTGCTGGCGCCGAGCGTGCCGGCCGTCGAGCACGCGATGACCCACGGCGTCGAAGGTTTCATCTTTCCGCCCCGCGACGTCGAGGCGATGGCCGCCCAGGCGATCGAGCTTTACCGCGATCCGGCCGGCCGGGCCGCGATGGGCCGCGCGGCCCGCGATCGCGCCGAGCGTGACCACTCATGGGAGGGCCTGGCCAATCGAGTGGTCGATATCTTCAAACGCCAGGAGGGCCTGCTGCGCCCGCGGGTTGCGGCTGCCTGAGAGACGGCTCCACGGCTTCTCAATCGCGCTCAGGGGTGCGCGTTGAGCCAAGCTCGGGCTCGCTCACGGATTGGGGACGCGACGTTGGCCTCCAGGAGCGTGGCGTAGAGATCGCGCGCCCGGCTCAGCTCGCCGAGCTGTTCGGCGGCCTCCGCCCCCATGAGCAGCAATTCGGCCTCTTTCCCTCGCAACCGACGGTATTTGAGAACGGCCTTGAGGAGTCGTTCGGCGTCGCCGCGAGCCTTCGCCGCGCGGGCCTCATACTCGTACAGCCGCGGATCGACCGGGTTCCGCTCCAGACCCTCCCGGATCAATTCGTCGAATTCCCGGTCGAGCCCTCCCTCGATCGAAAGTCGCAGCGCGTCATAGAGAAGATACGTGGCCGACGGGCGTAACAACCATGCCGCGCGACGGCCGGCGACGCTTCCCTTGGCGTCCCCCACCGCGTCCGAGGCGGCCGTGTAAGAATCGGCGAGATCGAGCCGATCGGGGTAAAGCGACAGGCCTTCGGCGAAGATCTCCTGCGCCAATGGGTAATCTCCGCCATTGTAGTACTGCCGGCCGAGGTTGATCAACACTTCGGCCTTTTGTGACATCGACCCCATCGCCTTAAATGATTCGAGGGATAACTTTTCCAACTCGCGAGTTTTGGCCGCCCGGGCCTCGGGCGTGGCGAGCGCCGCGTTGTCAAAAAAGGCATCCGGGCGCGTCTCGATCGCCTTGGCCAACTGATAATAAACGATGCCGAGGTTATAGTGGATCTCCGCGTAATCCGGAGCATAGCCGGCCAGGGATTGATAAGCGTACAACGAGGCGAACAGATGCTCGACGTTCTCCGCCGGCTTGAGGGCCGAGAGGAAATTCTCGGCCGATCCCATTTTGTAATAGGACGACAAATGTTGCGGATAGATCTCCAGCGCGCGACGGAACGCCTCGACCGCTTGCTCCATGTAAAGGGTCGTGAGGCGCAACCTTTCCGGATCAAGCCCTTTGCCGCTGGCGGCTCGCCGGGCCTCCAACTCAAGGTTCGCCATATCTTTGAAAGGGTCAAAGCGCTGAATCCCCTGATTATAGAAAACGCTCGCCCGCCAGTAGCGCGAACCCTCCCGCGCCGCGAGCCCCCAGCCGCCCACGTATGCCACGCCGAGAATGAGAAGCCCCGCCCGCAGCCCCGGCCGCCCCGGGCTCCAGGCCCCGGCCGCCGGGCGAGCGCTCCGAGAACCGGTCCCTCCGCCGAGCGCCGGCCGCCAGCCCCCGGCCTGCAGCGCCAAGCCCAGCGTGAAGCCCAGCATCGTCCAGAGGTTCACGGCGCCGATCGGCCAGCGGCCGCTGGGGCTGGTCATGTTATTGCCGTAGATCCCCAGCAGGCCCGTGAGCGCCGCGAGCAGCATAAGGCGCAGGACCGTGCCCGCGGCGCCGGCGAGGGCGCGAAAGGCGCAATAGGCCAGGGCCAGCGCGAACGTCCCGTAAGCCAACGTTCCGAGAAGTCCGGTCTCGCTCAGAATGTCGAGAATGTAATTGTGAGCGAAGATCGTGAGGTTGGAAATCTCATGATTGAAGTAATCGGGGCTCCGGTACTGAGGAAAATAAATCTTAAACGTTCCCGGACCTGATCCCAGAATCGGATGATCGGCGAAAATGCCCCAGGCGCCGGCGAAAATGATCCGACGCGAGTCGACGGAGGCCGAAAGAAGCTTAAGGTTGGATACCAGATTCGGCGCGTTGAGAAACAGAAGCGTCCCTAGAAACAGAGCGATGCCCCCGCTCCAGGCCGCGACGTAGGCTGTCGGCACGGTCGGGCGCCGGATCGTCAACCCGTAGAGAACGACAAAAAAGGCGATCCCCGCCAGGGCGAAAATATACTCTCCCTTGGATTTACAGAGGAACACCGAGACGAAACCCAGAAAGGCCGCCACGACGCCGACGGCCCGGCGCCCCCAGTGACCCGGCGTCAACGCCACGCAGACCGCCAGAGGTACATACAGGAGACAGAAACCGGCGTAAAAATCGCGGTTGAGGATCGTCGACATCAAACGTTGCCGGGTCGCCTCGCTGAAAGTGTGCATCAGGAGCTGCAGGGCCGAGGGTTGCGTCACCGGCCGATCGCGCGGATATAACCTGCCATAAAGACCCGAGAGCGCGCTTTCCCCCGTGCCGAAGAGATCGTACTGAAAAAATCCGAACAACTCGCAGGTCAGCAGCATCAGGACGGTAAAGGTAAGAAAGAGGCGCGCCGTCCGCGCCGTCGCTCCCAAGGCGAGGGCGCTCAGGAAAAACCCCGACGACGCGACGAAAAATGGAAGGTAAATCCAGCCGGCCCAGCGAAAGGCGGAGGCGAGGATTGAGGCAACGATGACGACGCCGTAGGCCAGCAGCGCCGCTCCGATGAGCCGCGGCGGCGCCGGATGCGTTCCCCGGGCGATCCCCACCAGCGCCGCCAACCCCAGCGCCGGCCCGAGCAGGAGATAGAGCGTCATCTTGATGTCGTCGAGATTATAGGTGTAAGGCGTCATCGCCGCGACGATGAGCCCCAGAACCACCAGGTGGGCGACCACCGACACCCAGAGCGAGGCGGGCAAAGTGTCGCCGGCCGGCGCAGGTCGCGGAGGGCGCGCCTCCTCGCCCCCCGAACGGCGCGGCTTTCGGCGAAACGTCTTTTCGGCAGGTGTTTTCGGGATCGTGGCCTGACCCATCGCCGCCGCGCTCCAAGCGTCCGGACCGCCGCTCGGGGCCAGGCCCGAGCGTTCCTCCAGTCTAAGGCGACGCCCCGGCGGTGGCAATCTCGTCGCGAAAAGCTCCGCCGCCGAACGGTCCAATGTCAGGCCGCGCCGGCTCCCCAGGGCTCGACGGGAAACTCCTGTCGGACCGAAGCAATCAGCGCCTCAAAATCCGCTTCAAAGTCCCGCATCATCCAACATTCGATAATCCCTCGTTCCGGATCCACGGTCCGGAGCTGACCGATCCCGTCATAACCCTCCACAAGCGCGCTCAGATAGGCGATCTCCGCCGGCGGGATGCGATAGCGCCGGATCAGCGGAGGTCCGCCTGCATATGAAGGCAATGCCTCAAAGCGATCGCCCACGGCTGGCCGTCCTTTCGACAATCGGCCCCGACGCCCCGTTGATGCCCTCGCCGACCGTAGAGTAAGCTCAGGCGACGCTTCCCGCCACCGGTATCCCGTCCGTGACGCCCGAGACCTCCCCCATGACCATCATTCTGACTCAAGGCGACCCCGCCGGGATCGGGCCGGAGGTGATCCTGGCGGGGCTGGATCGTTGGAGGCCCCCCTCAGACGCTCGCCTCATCGTCCTGGGCTACCCGGATCATTTTCGGCCCATCGGCTCGGCCACCGCTCCCGGCCCATTCAGAACTCTATCGGCCTGGGCGGCGGGCCCGTCGAACCCGGGCATCATCTGGGCCCAGCCCGACGAGCCGGCTTACGGCCGGCCGGTGAGGCCGGGCCAACTCTCCGAACTCGCCGCCGGGGCCGCCCGCCAATGCCTGGAAGAAGCGCTCGGCTGGCTCCTGTCCGGGAGAGCCGACGGCCTCTGCACGGGGCCGATTCACAAAGCCGCGATGGCCCGCGTGGGCTTTCCCTATCCGGGCCACACCGAGTTCCTGGCCGCCCGATCCGGCGCTCGTCCCGTGGCGATGTTGCTGGTTGGCGGCGGTCTCCGCGTGGCCCTGGCAACCGTCCATGAGCCGATCGCTCGCGTGCCGCAGTTGATCAACACCGCCGACCTCGTCGAGCTGCTCCGATTGTTGGCCTGCTCGCTTCCCGATTTCGGTCTCGAGGCCCCACGCATCGCCGTCGCCGGGCTTAACCCTCATGCCGGCGAGGAGGGCCGTTTCGGTCGCGAGGAGTTGGAGGTCATCGCCCCGGCGGTCGAGGTCGCCCGCGCCCGTGGCGTTGACGCGCGCGGGCCCTACTCGGCCGATACCGTCTTCGCCCGCGCACGAGCCGGAGAGTTCGACGCCGTCCTCGCCATGTATCACGACCAGGGGTTGATCGCCGTCAAAACGCTGGATTTCCACGGCGCCGTCAATGTGACGCTCGGCCTGCCGTTCGTCCGGACGTCCCCGGACCACGGCACCGCCCTGGACCTGGCGGGCCGAGGCCTGGCCCGACCCGACAGCATGATCGCCGCCCTTCAACTCGCCTTCGGCCTGGCCGCCGAGCGAAGGCGGCGCTCGGCGTCCGTCCCCGCCCGATGACCGAGCTGCCGTCGCCCGAGGCGCTGCTCGCGCGTTGTCGGCGCGCTCTGCGGCCGCGCAAAGGGTTGGGCCAGCGCTTTTTGACGAACGTTCGGGCGCTGGAGAGGATCGCTCGCGCCGTCGAGGCGGACGCGCGCACGCTCGTGCTGGAGATCGGCCCCGGGCCGGGGACGTTGACGACGTTGCTCGCGGCCACGGCCGGCGGCGTGCTGGGCGTCGAGCGAGACGCCCGGCTCAAGGATTTTCACCTCCGGGTCTTCGCCGGGCGCGAGCGCGTCCGGTTTATCTACGCCGACGCCCTGAGGCTCGATCTGGCGGCCGAGGCGCGACGTCAGGCGGCCGCGTGGGGTCTGGGGCGCATGGCCCTGGCGGGCAATCTCCCGTTTCAGATCACCTCGCCGCTCCTGTTCGCGCAGTGCCGGCCCGACGCTCCATGGGATCGCATGGTGCTCATGGTGCAGCGCGAAGTCGCCGGCCGGATCGCTTCGGCGCCCGGCGGTCGGGATTACGGCGCGCTCGCCGTCAAGCTCGGCTACTGGTGGCGCGTCGTCGACCGGTTCGAGGTGGCCGCCGCCGAGTTTCGACCCCGGCCGAAGGTTGCGGCCGCCGTCCTTACGTTCGAACCCGCCGCCGAAGGACGCCCTTCGGCGGCCGCCTGGCCGAAACTCTCGCGGTTCATTGATCTCGCCTTCAATCAACGGCGCAAAATGCTGAGGAACTCCCCCGCGGCGGCTCGGTTGCCGGGCGACGGCAAATTTCGGCTCGCCCGAGCCCTGGAGTCGCTCGGGTTGGACGTCCGTTCCCGGCCTCAGGATCTGAGCCCCGGCGATTATCTCCGCCTCGTCGACCGGCTGAGATCAAGCGGCGCCGACGGGGAGGCGGCGTTTTTGTAATCTTTGTGTCTTTTCGAGGGGAATTGTTATATGTCGGCTGTGGCTGGCCCGCCCCTTCTCTCGCGGCCCATGGACTGGATCGCCTGGCTTCGGATGGGCCGCCCCTGCCCCGGGGCCGTCTCCGTCCGTGAGAAGGGGACCTACACCTTCGAGCAAGGGGCCGAGATGATCGAGCGCCTGCGCGAGGCTTTCGGCGATCCGCAAACGATCGCCGCGGCGGACCTGGGCTCGGGCGCCAACGAGACCGCCGTCGGCGAGCAAGTGTTGCGCATACCCTGGCGGCGTCTGGTTTCGGTCGAGGCTCACCTGCCCTCAGTCCGAAAACTTCACGCGCGGGCCGCCGCCGCCGGCCGTCACGACATCCTCCACGGCCGGATCGAGGCCCTGTTCGCCGAATTCAGGCCGGGCGAACTCGACCTGGCCCTCCTGATCGACGTGCTCGAACACTTTTCAAGACGCCAAGCCCTCCATCTCCTGCGGCGAATCGAGCGTTTCTTCGCCCTGGGGGTCGTTGTGTTTCTCCCGCTGGGCCGCGTCGAGCAAGGACCCCTCGAGGGCAACGAACTTCAGCGCCATCGCTCTTCCTGGTGGGCGCGGGACCTGGCCGGGCTCGGCTACACCGTCGATCTCTATGAGGCCTTTCACGGTCAGCTTGATCCTCCGGCCGACGCCGCATGGGCGATGAAGCGATGGGGATGAGGCCGCCGGTTCAGTAACGCGTTTTGCCGCGGTCGATCGACCGGGGGCTCAGCCCCTCGCGCGATAGCTCGACGATGCTGAAGCCCGCCGTTCGCACCTGATTTTCGGGGTAGCCGGCCCGGAGAAGGTCCCGGACGGAGAATCCCCCCAAGCGCATCTCGGCGGCCGAGAAGCCCGCCGCGCGCAACTCGGCCGCGGAGAGGAATCGGCGCAGTTCGCGAATGCCATAGCCGGCGCGGCGCAACTCCGCCGGCGTGCAGATTGCTTTCAAATCCTCCAGGCTGAAACCGATGCGTTCCAGCTCGCGCGCCCCATAGCCGATCCGCTTGCAGTGAAGCGCCGTGAAGCCGCCCGCCTTGAGGGTCTCGGCCCGTTCGCCGGCCTCGATCCGACACCGTAATGCCTCGGCCTGAGTCGCCCCGGCCGAGCGCGCCGACGGGGGCGAAGCGCCCTCGGGCGGGGGCTCGGAGGCTGCCGGGGCGAGGAACCCCAGTTCGGCGAGGGCTGCGGCCGGATAACCCAGTTTGGCCAACCCGGCCGCCGAATAACCCAGCTCCTGGAGCACGCCCGCCGTCAATCCGCGGGCCAGTAGCCCCGCGGCCCCCCGGCGGGCTCCGGCGACGACGAGCCGATGCGCTTCGTCCACGCCTTTAAGCCCCAGGCGGGCGCAGATTTTCGCCCGGGCGTCATCAGGATCGTCCGATGGGAATAACGTCATCGCGCTCCCCCGCGCCCGGCGAAAGAAGGCCGAGCGCTCCTCGGCTGCCCCAGATCGGCCTCAGGCGTTCAGATACAGGTCGGCCCCTCGACGAAGAAACTCCTCGCTCTTTTCGGCCAGCCCGGCCGTCAGGGCGTCGGCCTCGCTGAGGCCGTGAGCGGCGGCGTAGTCGCGAACCTGCTGGGTGATTTCCATCGAGCAGAATTTGGGCCCGCACATGGAGCAAAAATGAGCCGCCTTGGCCCCCTCGGCCGGCAAGGTTTCGTCGTGCATTGCCCGCGCCGTTTCCGGATCGAGCGAAAGGTTGAATTGATCCTCCCACCGGAACTCAAACCGCGCCTTGCTCAGCGCGTCGTCTCGGTATTGGGCCCCCGGATGTCCCTTGGCCAGATCGGCGGCGTGGGCGGCGATCTTGTAGGCGAGGACCCCTTGTTTGACATCGTCGCGATCCGGCAGCCCCAAATGCTCCTTCGGCGTGACGTAGCAGAGGAGCGCCGTGCCGAACCAGCCGATCATCGCCGCGCCGATCGCCGACGTGAGGTGATCGTAGCCGGGGGCAATGTCGGTCGTCAGCGGCCCCAGCGTGTAAAAGGGAGCCTCCCCGCACCACGCCAATTGCTTCTCCATATTCTCCCGGATCAGGTGCATGGGGATATGGCCAGGGCCTTCGTTCATCACCTGGACGCCGTGCTGCCAGGCCCGGCGCGTCAGCTCCCCTTGCGTGTAGAGCTCGGCGAACTGGGCCTCGTCGTTGGCGTCGGCGATCGAGCCGGGCCGCAGGCCGTCGCCGATCGAGAAACTCACGTCATAGGCCGCCATGATCTCACAGATGTCGTCCCAGTGCGTGTAGAGGAAATTCTCCTGATGATGCGCCAGGCACCACTTGGCCAGGATCGAGCCCCCCCGGCTGACGATCCCCGTGACGCGCCGCGCCGTCAGCGGGATATACCGCAGCAAAACGCCCGCATGAACCGTGAAGTAATCCACCCCCTGTTCGGCCTGTTCAATGAGCGTGTCCCGATAAATCTCCCACGTCAGCTCCTCGGGCCGGCCGCCGACCTTCTCCAATGCCTGATAAATCGGCACCGTGCCGATCGGGACCGGGCAGTTGCGCAGAATCCACTCCCGCGTCTCGTGAATGTTCCGCCCCGTGGAAAGGTCCATGACCGTATCGGCTCCCCAGCGGATCGCCCAGACCATTTTCTCGACTTCTTCCTCGATCGAACTGGTCACGGCCGAATTGCCGATGTTGGCGTTGACCTTCACCAGGAAGTTCCGGCCGATGATCATCGGTTCCAGCTCCGGGTGATTGACGTTCGCCGGAATGATGGCTCGCCCGCGGGCCACTTCCTCCCGCACGAACTCCGGCGTGATTCGCTTCGGGATCGTCGCCCCCCACGGCTGGCCCGGATGCTGTCGGCTCAGCTCTTCCATCAGCGCGTCTCGCCGCTGGTTCTCCCGTATGGCCACGAACTCCATCTCCGGCGTGATCTCGCCGCGGCGGGCATAGTGAAGCTGCGTGAGGCAGCCCCCCGGCCGCGCCCTCAACGGCCGCCGAGGCGTCGGAAAGCGAATCCCGTCGAGGGCCGGGTCGGCCAGCCGGCGCCGGCTCGTGGCCGAGGTCGATTCGCTCAGCTCCTGAACGTCCCCTCGCGCCCGAATCCATCGGCCCCTCAAAGGCGGGAGGCCGCGGGCGAGGTCGATTTCCAGCTCGGGGTCCGTGTAGGGGCCGGAGGTGTCGTAAACCGTAACGGGAGGATTGGGCTGGGGGGAGCCGCCGTCGCTGGGCCGGGTCGGGCTGAGGGTGATCTCCCGCATCGGCACGCGAACATCTTCGAACAGCCTCCCCCTCACGTAAATCCTGCGCGAGGCGGGGAAACCCTCGCGCGTTATCCGATCCTGGTGAACGATGGCTCCGGCGTTCCGGCCCATGGCGTTTACGCTTTCCTACGACCCTTCGCCCCCCTGCCGACGACGGGAGGCGTTCATCCCGGCCACGGGGGGTTCCCGCTCATCGCGAGGCGAACAAATCACCCCGGTCCAGGCCCCGCCTCATTCTCCCAGAACGCCCGCTGGCCGCCTAGCGGAAATCTCGCACCGGCGCTGAGGGAAAAACGTCCTCCCGCTTGTCGGCCCGACGTCCGGCGGCTAATCTACGGGGGCGTCCGAAGCAGAGCCGGTGGAGCGCGGCTCACGGGCCGGGAGATCGAACATGCGACGGCAATGGGGAGCGATCTGGCCGGCTTTCAGGACGCTCATCTTTCTCGTTCTGTTCCCGGGGACGGTCGCGGGCCTCATCCCCTACTGGATTCTGGGCTCCCCGCCGACGATCGCTGATCTCCTTGCCAGCGGTTGGGCTTACCTGGGGGCGGTCCCGATCCTCTTGGGCGCCGCGATCATTCTCTGGTGCGCCTGGCATTTCGCGGTCACCGGCCGCGGCACGCCCGCCCCTTTCGATCCTCCCAGAGTGCTGGTCGTCCGCGGGCTTTACCGGCGCGTGCGCAATCCCATGTACGTCGGAATGCTGCTGATTCTGCTCGGCGAGGCGGCCCTTTTCGCCTCCCGGCAGCTTCTTTCCTACGGCGCCTTCGTCTTTGCGGCGTTCTTCGCTTTCGTGCTCGTCTACGAGGAGCCGACGCTCAAAGAGAAATTCGGGACGGCCTATAACGCCTATTGCCGCGAGGTCCCCCGCTGGATACCTCGCCTCCGGCCGTGGGTTGACGCGACCCAGCCCCGATCAGGGTCCTCCCCTGACGCCGAGAATTGACGAAGACCAAGACGCGGAGACGATCGGCGGCGGATCGAAAGTTCGTTCCATGGCCGCGCTCCCTGGGTTTTCCCCTGTCTTGGCGTCCAGGTGATTCCGCCTTCGCCCGTCAACCGTCGTCCAACTTCGGCGGGACGATCGACCAGCCGTGGCCGACGGGGCTCGTGCCGCCGCCGATGGCTTCGGCCCGCGCCAAGGCCTCGGTGACAAAACGTTTTGCCTTGCGCGCGGCCGTGAACAACTCCTCCCCTCGCGCCAGCAGGGCCGCCACGGCCGCCGAGAGGACGCAGCCCGTCCCGTGGGAACAGTTCGTTCGGATGCGCCGGCCCGGCAGCACCAGGCGGCGCTCGGCGTCGAGAAACAGGTCGTCGGAGGCATTTTCATCGCCGCCGTGACCCCCCTTGATCAGAACGGCGCGCGCGCCGCGTTCCAGCAGGGCGCGTCCGGCCCGCTCGACGTCCGCCTCCCGCCAGAGGGTCTCCCCCGTCAGGGCCTCCAGCTCCGGCAGGTTCGGCGTGAGCAGATAGGCCCGCGGGAGAATACGCTCCCTGAACAACGGGAGCGCATCGGCCTCAAGCAGCGCCGCCCCGGATTTGGCGATCATCACCGGGTCGACCACCAGCTTTTCGAGCGGAAACGCCTCGAGCCCGCGCGCCACGGCGGCCACGATCCCCGCCGTCGCCAGCATCCCCGTCTTCCCCGCCTGCGCTCCGATATCGCTCATGACGGCGGCGTACTGCTCGTAAACCGACTCGGGCTCACAGGGCCAGAAGCCGGTCGTGGCGCGCGTGTTCTGCGCCGTGATCGCCGTCAGCACGCTCGACCCATGAACCCCCAACGCCAGAAAGGTCTTCAGATCGGCCTGGATGCCCGCTCCGCCGCCACTGTCGGATCCGGCGATCGTCAGGGCTCGAGGGATCATCAACCGCTTCGCCCCGTCCGCCCCAGGCCGATTCTCCGCTCCCGCCATCCCGGAATCCACAGCCGATCGGCTCCGAGGGCCGCGAGCCCCGGGGCCTCTCTCACACCGGGGGCCCATCGGCGCCGTCGACGCCCGCCATGGCCGCCGCAGACCGCGCGTCGGCCGACGAGCCCCCGGCGCGGCGTCGCCTGAAGGCCGCCCCGTAAGCGGCCAGCGTGGCCTCGGCGCGATGGCGTTGCGTGAAGCTCGCCTCCATCGCCCGTCGGGCCGCCTCCCCCATCCGGCGCGCGCGATCCCGGTCTGCGAGCGCCTCGATGAGCGCCCTAGGCAGCTCCTCGCTCAATCGCGCGGGATCGATCAGCCAGCCCGTCCGGCCCGGTTCGATCGTGTCGGCGATCGCCCCCCTTCGGGCGCCGATCACCGGCCGCCCGCACGCCATCGCCTCCAACATCCCCCGGCAGGAGCCATCGGAGCCCGGCGCCAGAAGAACCGCTACGTCCATGGCCGCGTACGTCTCCGCCAGATCGCGCTTGCGGTAACCCACTTGAATCAGCCGCTGCCGCAGCGGGTGCGTCTGGATGGTCGCCCGCAGCGCCGGCTTGAGTTCCCCGCGCCCCCCGACAATGTATCGGGCCTCCGGAATCCGGGCGGCCACCTCGCCGATCGTCCGGATAAAGTCCAGGTGGCCGCGGCCGCGTCTCAGCCGCGCGACCATCCCCGCCACGGGGGCCTGCGGCGGGATGCGCCACAGGCGCCGGTTCCGTTCGCCATCCAGCCCAGGGTGGAACCTTTCGAGATCAACGGCCCCATGGATATGCACAAGTTGATCCTCTTCGGGCCGGAGCGCCTCGCCGACGGCGGCCTCGATCGAACGGCTGACCGCGATCAGCAGGTCCGTCGCCCGCCCCCAGAGCCACCGCTCGAGCGCACCCTGGGGCCCCGGCCCCTCGCGGTGGAGCGTGCGGACCAGGATGGGCCCCTGCCGTCGTTGGCGGCGGCTTGCCGAACCGAGCGCCAATGCCGCCAGCCAGTGATCGTGGGTCTGGTGGCAGTGAACGACGTCGACGGCCAGTTCGCGCGCTTGCCGGCGCAACAGCCCGATGTCGCGCCACGTCGCCGTCAAGTCCAGGCCCGGCCGAAAGGCGAATCCATTGACGGTCGGGACGCCCCGCTTGGCTAGCCGCCGCCAGAAGCTGTGCCCCGGGACGCAGGCAAACGTGACCTCGTGGCCGAGGGCGAGCTGCGCCCGGGCCAGATCGGCGGCCGGTTCGGCTACACCGGTCCATCGATGCGAGCTGACCAGATGAAGGATGCGCAAGCCGTTGGCTCGGTCCGGACGGCGGCCTCAGTCCCCCTCGGCTTCGAGGAAGCGCTCGGCGTCAATGGCGGCCCGACATCCGGTCCCCGCCGCCGTCACTGCCTGCTTGTAAACCGGATCCATCACGTCGCCACAGGCGAAGACCCCCTCGACGGACGTTCGGGTTGTCGGCTCCCTGACTTTGATGAACCCCTGGGCGTCGGTTTCGACCTGGCCCTTGAGAAAGGCCGTGTTCGGCGTGTGGCCGATCGCCACAAAAAGCCCCCCCACGGGGAAATGCTCGGTCGCCCGGTTTACGGTGTCCCGCAGCACCAGCCCCGCCAGGCGTTCATTGGTCTCGATTAAGTCCTCAACGACGCGATTCCATTTGACGGCGATCTTGGGATTCGACAGCGCCCGCTGCTGCATGATCTTGGACGCCCGAAAGGCGTCCCGCCGATGGATGATCGTCACTTTCGAGGCAAAACGCGTCAGGAACAGGGCCTCCTCCATGGCCGAATCCCCGCCTCCGACCACCGCCAGCTCCTGCCCGCGATACATCGGCAACGCCCCGTCGCACGTCGCGCAGGCCGAGACCCCCCCGCCCATCTTGAGCTTCTGTTCCTTCTCCAGCCCCAGCCAGCGGGCCGAGGCCCCCGTGGAGATGATCAGCGTCCGGCACTGGAAGGCGCGGCCGTCGTCGGTCACGAGCTTGAAGGGGCGCCGCGAGAGGTCCGCTTCGGCCACCTGCCCCTCGACGTAGTTCAGGCCAAATCGCAGGGCCTGCTTCTTCATGACCTCAATCAATTCCGGGCCGAGGATGCCCTCGGGGAATCCCGGATAGTTTTCGACATCCGTCGTCTCCATGAGCTGCCCCCCCCACTGGTGGCCGGCGATCATCACCGGGGCGAGGTTGGCGCGGGCGGCGTATAGCCCGGCGGTCAACCCCGCCGGGCCCGACCCGGCGATGATGACCTTGTGGACCGTGTCTCGCCCTTCGTCCATCTTTGGGTATCTCCCTCGCTCGAAACCCTTCTCGCCCCCCAAAAGCCCGACATTCTTGGGCGACGACCCCGGGTTTGTCAAAGACCGATCCCCTGGGGGGCCGGGGCTGCCCCTGCCGCCGTCGGGGCTGCCTGGCCCCGCCTGCCGGGTCGGCCGAACCCGGCCTCGGGGTCCCCCCGCGGCGGGGGGAAAAAACCGAGTTGACAGAGACGGCGTGGGGGCCCCATCATAACTTTCGTTGGGAATCGAACCCTAATTTAACCCGTTGGTTTCTTGCGGGCTGTAAGTGGTCGGGCGAGGCTGCGGAGGGGGCGGCGAGGGCGCGTCCTAAGGGCCGATCTACGGGCGGCCCGAACGCGCGGTTCGCCGGAGCGAGACTGGGGAAAAGGAGGTGAACCGGAGCAGAGCGGCGCGCCCGAGGGGGCGCAGATCTCAGGCAGGCATCCCCCTCCATCGTCCAGAAAGGCAAGGCAAGCAATGAATCCAGAATCTCCAACGAACCGCTCTCGGTTCAAAGCCTTCACCCTGATCGAACTGCTTATCGTCGTTGCCATCATCGCCATCCTGGCGGCTATCGCCGTCCCGAACTTCCTCGAGGCCCAGATCCGTTCCAAGGTAAGCCGGGCCAAGAACGACATTCGGGCGCTGGCCACGGCCGCCGAGGCCTACTACGTCGATCACAACGATTACCCGCCGAACAACGCCGGAGCGGTGGGCGGCGCCCTGGGCGCGCAGACCCGCTACATGGAGCCCCTCAGCACGCCCATTGCCTACATCTCGACGGCCCGCTACACCGACCCCTTCGGCAATGAGAACTTCCTCAACGTCGGCGGCCAATCCTTCTACTTCTTCTACCGTTCTTCCTTCACGGACTTCCTGGCCAACATCGTCGTTGAGGGCGCCTTCACGGGTGCCAATGCTCAGGCCGATAAGGACGCCATCTACTCTTGGCGCTACACGATCGGCAGCGCGGGCCCTGACCGGCTCTTCGTCGTTCAATACGCCCTGGGCTTGAACTTCACCTACCCGCAGTCCTGGCAAGAGTGGATCCGCTGGGCCCGGCGCGGCGACGATGTCTATGACCCGACCAACGGCACCGTCAGCCAAGGGGACATCTGGCGGACCCACAAGGGTCAACGCGAAGGAAGCCGGGCGAACTGAGCCTCGAAGGTCCGGCTTCGGCTCGATCGGCAACGGCGAATCCGTTCTAATTCTTCCGCTAGCGATGAGACCTGTCTCCCCCTGGGAGACGGGCCTTTTTTTTGGTGAGAGCGAGGGCGGCGCTTCTCAGCCGCGCGCGCGGGCCCCCCGCCCTGGGCTCAAGGGCGCCCGCCCGCCTCGACGGCCCGCAGCCGGACGCTGCCGACGTTGACCGTGATCTCGATCCGATAATCGGCCGCCCGCTGCGGGTCGCCGATCACCCCCTCAGCCTGCGCCCCGACCAGATGGCGTCGTTCCACCCTCACGTCACCGGGCAGGCCGCGCAGATTGATGTCGCCGACTTGCACCTCGGCTTTGAACCGGGCCGCCGTCTCGCGCGGAAGCCGCAGATCGACATCCCCGACGGCCATCTCCCACTTCGAGGATCGAGGAAGCTCAAGCTGGGCGTCGATCTCGCCGACGTTGACGTCGATCTCGAGGTTGCGTCCCCGGGGGAGACCGATCTTGAGTTCGGCCATGAATTGCACCTCGCGCCGGGGCCGCGTCAGGCCGAGCGTTGTCCGTCGGCCCGGTTCGACGATCAGCTCGGCTTGGTCCAGCGCCGTTCGCGTGCGCAGCCGATCCTGGCCTCGGGCGCGAATGTGGCCCCCGACGCGAATCTCCTCGGCTTCGTGCGTGGTGATCTCCAGGCTGGCGACCTGGAAGTCGATCCGGATCACTTCGACGTCGCGGGCCGGGACCGTCGCCGAAACGTCCTTTTGCAGCTCCACCCGCCCCAAGGCAACCCCGGTCAGGCACGCCAGGGCAAGGCTGGCCACGGCAATCCGCAGGCGACCGCGCGCTCCGGGTGCCCACAAGACAAGCAGAAGGTTGTTCATGGAACCCACCGACTCAGCCTCGCAAGGCAACCGTCCCCGGCGGGCCGGCTCCCCGGCCCGCCAACTCATAAGACTCCCTTGACCGGGCTTAAGTTAGCCCCGCGGACGCATTCGGCAAGACGTTTTTGGGCCCGTTAAGCCAGACGGCGGCCCGGGCGACGGCTGAGCGCAAGGCCGCCGCCCGCTCAAGAAGGGGCAGGCGCCCCGCACGTTTCATCGTATTCAAGAAGCTCGGTGACCGTCGGATGAGCCCCGCAGAGCGGGCACTTGGGGTCCTTGCGGAGCTTGATTTCCCGGAATTCCAGCGTCAGCGCGTTGTAAATGACCAGTCGGCCGGTCAGCAGTCGCCCGACCCCCAGAACAAGCTTCAGGAACTCCGTGGCCTGGATCGTGCCGATCGTCCCCACGATCGCCCCCAGAATCCCCGCCTCCTGACAGGAGGGGACCAACCCCGGCGGCGGGGGTTCGCTGAATAGGCAGCGGTAACAGGGGGCCTCGGGGCCGCTCAGGAACGTCGAGACCTGACCCTCGAACCGCAAGACGGCGCCGGAAATCAGCGGCTTGCGGGCGAAGAAGCAAGCGTCGTTGACCAGGAACCGACAGGGGAAATTATCGCTCCCGTCGATCACCGCGTCATACCGCGCGATCAGGTCGGCGGCGTTGTCCTTGGTCAGCCGCTCATGATACGTCTCGACCCGGACGTCGGGGTTGATCGCCTCGGCGGTCTCCTTGGCCGAGAGCACCTTCGGGCGCCCCAGGTCCGCCGTGGCGTGGGCGATCTGGCGTTGGAGGTTCGTCACGTCGACCACGTCGCCGTCGATTACGCCGATACGGCCCACGCCGGCCGCCGCCAGGTAGAGAATCACCGGCGAGCCCAGGCCCCCTGCCCCGATGCAGAGCGCCGAGGATTCCAAAAGCCGCTTCTGGCCACCTCCGCCCACCTCCGGCAGCAGAATGTGCCGAGAGTAACGCTCGATCTGGTCTTCGCTCAGCCGTGCCATCCGTTGCCGCGCCTGAACCCCTCCGGGGGCCCCCTGCCCCGGGTGGTCGCCTTCCTGTCGAGCCGCCGTCTGAACTCAGGGAACCCCTATCCCGTCGCTCACCCCGGCGTCATCCCCTCGATCATACGCGAGCCGCCGGGAGGACTTCCAGCCGCGAATCGGCCCTTGGCCGGACCGGCGGAGGTCCTCACCGGCGCACCCGAACCCTGGGGCCCCCTTTTTTGGTTTATCAACTCACCGGCGAGGGTCGATAAAGGGCTTAGACGGGCCCCCCGAGGGACGTCGCCGGTCAAGCCGTGGTCCCGTCGAGGCGAGCCGCGTCGGAAACCCAAGGGTCATGAAAAAGTCGCGAAGAAAAAAGGGGGACGTCGTCGGAGGCGAGCCGCCCCGGAAACAGCCGGGCCGCCCGCCGCAGCCAACCCCGCCGCCCACCCCATCGAAATCCGAAGGCCGGAAAGCCGCCGTGCCACGGCGAGACGTCTATCGCCTCAAACGGGAGCTCATGGAGATGCCCGAAGGTGAGCCCGAACGCATGGCCTCGCTTCGCCGCCGTGTCCAGCGCGGGGTCTACCGCGTCGAAAGCAAAGAGCTCGCCAAGCGCATCATCAAGGAGGCCCTCGCCGAGGACCTGGGCCGCAAGGGAAAGCTCCGGCGCGACTGACGGGGGGCCCTTTCCCGTTCGGCTCCTCCCTCACCCTCCCCACCGGGACTGAATCTCGTAGATCGCACAGAAGACCGCGAAGCCGACGTAAACGGCCGAGGCGGCGACCATCATGAGGATATTCAAGGGGCCGGGGCGGGCCAGGCGGGGCAGATGGCGCAGGTTCATCCACAAGAGCAGGGGGGTATAGAGGGCCATGGCGAAGCCGCCCATATAGGCGGCGTTAAAGAGAAAGCCCAGATCGGAAATGCCCCGGGCTTCCAGCACGCCCGTCAGCCACGTCCCGAAAACCATGATGAAAATGGCGACGCCGATGTACCAGCCGGCCTGAGAGTATCGGCGGCCGAAGGCGAAGCTCGTCGAAAAAATGTCGGCCATCGACCGGGCGACGCCGTCCACCAGCGTCACCTGCGTCGAGAAAAGCGTCGCCACGCCGATCACCAGGAAGAGCCGCCGGCCGAAGAGACCCATGGACTCGGCCAGGACCGCCGCCTCGTCGTAAATCAATCGCCCCTGCTGCGGAACGATCCCCTGCGGATGCAGAACCGCCAGCGCCCCGAAGATGAAAAGGAAGATCGTGAACGTATTGAGGAGCCAGAAATAAAGCGTCTGATCCAGGGCCACGAACGTGAACCAATCGCGGAAGCGGCGTCGATTGTCTTCCGTCTCGCTGAAGACGTAGCCGGCCTGGACGGCTTTCTCCGCCCGGCCGCGGAACGGGTTGAGCAACATCGGGATTCGCCCCCCCATGCCGATGTGTTTGTCCCGCAGGTAATAGGCGTAAAAGAGATTGGCCGTCCCGCCCGCTCCGGCGAACACAACCGCGCTGAACAGGTCCTTGATCGTGAAGCTCTCGTCGAAGGCGTAGCGGAAGCCGGTCAGACCCCGGAAGAACTCTCGCACCGTCTCCCACGTCCCGACCCGCACCGCGACGAAGATCAGCCCCAGGACGACGACGACG
This sequence comes from uncultured Candidatus Sumerlaeota bacterium, assembly GCA_964463045.1. Lineage (GTDB taxonomy): Bacteria > Sumerlaeota > Sumerlaeia > MVZB01 > JAJFLK01 > CAYXAU01. Next base: position 160,200 of record CAYXAU010000002.1, read on the forward strand.
ACCAGCGTCCCGACGGTCCGCTCGACGGCGACGTAAACGCGTCGCGGCCCCAACAACACGACGGCCACGCCGACGAACGTCAAGCCCGTCCAGAACCAGTCGGGGCTGCCGTGATCCGGCCCCAGGATGAGCGCCTTGAGCGCCGTCCCCGACGTCCGCGCCCAGCCCGGCAGCAGCCAGCCCGAGACGTTCAGAAAGATGAAAATGTGAGCGTAGAACCGCCAGAGCCGGCAGAAACCGGTGTAGCTGCTCTCGCCCGTGGCGATCGTCCAACGGCCGACCTCCAGATTGACCCATAGCTGGACAAAAACCCCGAGGGCGGCCGCCCAGATCATCATCGACCCGAAGCGGGCGGTGATATGCGGCCAGACGACGATCTCTCCGGCGCCGATGGAGAGGCCCACCAGCACCGCTCCGGGGCCCGTCATCCGCCAGAAGGGCAGCCGCCGATCGGGGAGGTCAGCCGCCTGGAGCGGAGGAATCGCAACGCTCATGAAGGGGAGCCCGGCGAGGCGGCGAATCCAGAAGAAGGGGCCCAACCGGTCGCGGGGGGCTATTCATCCCATTGGGCCCGAAGAAGCGCAACCACTTCCTCGACGGTTTCGGCCCGGCCCAGGAAGTCCCCCTTCCGCGAGGGGAGCCCCTCGGGTCGGAACCGAGGGTCATGCGTCGAATCCGCGCCGAAAAGCTCGACGACCGGCGACCAGAACGATCCAAAGCAGACCAGCGGCCGGCGCGACGTGAGTCGCTTGTTCATCAGCTCCCAGACCATGGCCAGCTCCACCAGCGTCCCCGTCGAGCCCGGCATCACGACGTAGCCGTCCCCCATGTCGATCAGTTGCTTCAGCCGGCTGAAAAGGTCCGGCGTCACCAGCCGCCGCGTCAGGAAGGCATTGCCCGTCGCGCCGAAAAGACGGCACAACACGCCGACCGCCTCGCCGCCGGCCTCGGCCGCCCCTTTGCTGGCCGCCTCCATCACGCCCCCGTAGCCGCCCGTGATCAGACGCCAGCCCTCCCCGGCCACCGCACGACCCAACGCTTCGGCCGCCCGCCAGATGGGATCAGCGGGGCGGAAGTGACTGCCGCCGAAGACGACCACGTGGCGGGGCTGGCTGGCCGACCGCACGATGACCTCAGGCGCCGGTCGGGCGGCCGGACCCCGCCTCCAAGGCTTCCGGGGAGTAGAGGATTCGCAGACAATGGTCGCACCGGATAAGGTCGCGGCCCCGTCGGACCTCCAGAAGCTTCTGACTCACCAATTGGAATCCGCACCCGCCGCAAACCCCTTGATCAACGGCCACGACGCCCGCCCCCGGGTACCGCTCATTGAGCAATTCGTAGAGTTCGCGGACGTCGTCGGGCAGACCCTCCATCTGGCTGGCTCGTTCGGTCCGGTAAGCCGCCAGCCGTTGGCGTTTATCGGCGATCTGCGCGTCCATGCGTTCCCGTTCCCGGCGCGTCTCGGCCTCGACCTCCCGAAGCGCCGCCTGGGCCTCGACGGCGGCGGCCTCGGCCCGCTCTTCATCTTCCAGCGCCGCCAGGCCGTGGGTCTCGACGCGATCGATTTCGGCTTTGACGCCGTCAATCTCGGCCGTCAGAGCGGCGTATTCCTGATTTGTCCGCACCTGAGCCTGTTGAAGGAGATACTTCTGGATGCGTTCTCGGAGGGCTTTGACGTCGAGATCGGCCTTGCGACGGCGTTCGCGGGCTTCGGCGTGAAGCGATTGGGCCCCGGCGAGCTTTTCCGCGGCGGCCCGTCGCCGGGCCTCGGCCTGAGCGATCAGCCGAGGATAAACGTCGAGCTGCGCCTGGAGGTCCCGGATCGCCTTGTCCAGTTCGCGCAACTCCAGGAGCCGGGGGAGGAGCTCGCGCACGACGTCAATCCCGCGCCAGAAGGGCGGCGGCGAACTCGGCCGGGACAAAATCCCGAAGGTCCTCGGCGGCCTCACCGACGCCGATCTTGAAAATCGGCAGGTCCGGATGAGCCTCTTTGACCGCGATCAGAATCCCGCCGCGCGCCGTGCCGTCGAGCTTGGTCATGATGAGCCCGGTGAGGCCGACGGCTTGCCGGAACGTCGCCACCTGAGCCAGCGCGTTCTGGCCGATCGTGGCGTCGAGCACGAGAATGATTTCCTGCGGGGCCTCCGGGTAAACCTTGCGGATCACGCGGACGACCTTGCCGAGCTCCTCCATCAAGTGGGCCTTGGTATGGAGCCGCCCGGCGGTGTCGATCAAAACGAAGTCGACGCCGCCGTCGCGGGCCGCCTTCAGCCCCTCGAAGCAGACTGAAGCCGGGTCGGCCCCTTCGCGACCGGAGGCCAGGCAGGCCCCCGTTCGTTCGGCCCAGATGGCCAGTTGATCGACGGCGGCGGCGCGGAACGTGTCGGCGGCGACCATCATCGCGCTCCGGCCGTGCCGGCTCAATTCGAGCGCCATTTTTCCGATCGTCGTCGTCTTGCCCGTCCCGTTGACGCCGACGAAAAGCCAGATCGTCGGCCCCTGGGGATTCTCCCGCGGCGGCCGCTGATCCTTTTCCAGCATCTCGGCGATCGAATCCTTCAGGATCGCCAGCAGCCTCGCCATCTCCAAGGGCTCGCCGCGCGGGACCTCCCGCCTCAGGCGCCCCAGAACCCGATCGGCGCTTCGGACCCCGACGTCGGCCTGAAGCAGCGCTTCCTCGACCTCCTGGATGAGCTCCTCGTCCAGCCGCGGGTTGAGCCGGACGGCCGAACGGAGAGCGCCGACCAGCGCCGAATGCGTCTTGCCCAGGCCTTGTCGCAGACGGGCGAACAACCCCTCGGCCGGGGGAGTCGCCGCCGCCCCTCGCGCCGGCGGCTCGGCCACCGCCGCCCGCGCCGGCTCCTCGGGCTCTTTTCGCTTAAACCATCGGAGCATCGTGGCCCCTCTCCGCCGGGAACGCGGCGTCTGGGTCCGCGCCGCCGGCTCCCGATGAGGCAAGCTTCACCTTATACGGGTTTGAACCTTCCCTCACAAGGTCTTTGGCGGCGCGAGCGCGGCGGTTCGGACGCCTGCCTCGGCGGGCGCGAGGAATCGGCTCGGTCCGTCGGGCGCCGATCAGGCGGCCGAGGCGTCGCCGAGAGACGGGCGGGCGGGAAAGGTCGCGAGGAAATCCGTCAACCGGCCGGCGTAATCCTCCAGCCGTTGGCGCAGCCGGGGCTGCGCCCGTTCATCGGCGAGCGCCAGCATAACCAGCGTCGCCCCGCATTGGGTCTGCATTCGAAACTGGAGGTCATCGAGAATGCCCCATCCCCACATGCGCAGGGCCTGAATGTAATTGAGGTAGACCTGCCGCCCCATCAATTCCTCTTTGCCGCCGTCGTGGAAATACCCCAGCCGCATCCCCTCGGCGAAAACGTCGACGAACATTTTCATGAACCGCCGAATGACGGGAGGCGCCCGCAGCGGATCGACGCGGTTGAGGATCGCCTTGACGACCGGCCGGTTGACCTCCGGCTCCTCGGTGATGATGTCGATCGCCAGATTGAAGAGCGTGTAGATGCGTTCGATCGGGTCGGTCGAGGCAACGGTGTCCAGCGCCTCATTCAACTGATCAAGCCGATAACTCATGATTTCATACAGGATCTCGTCTTTGTCCCCGATCAGATTATAGAGCGTCGGGACGGTCAGCCGGGCCTTGCGCGCCAGCTCGCGCATCGAAAGGGCTTCAAAGCCACGCTGGCGGATGAGCCGGGCGGCCGCCTTCAGGATGCGCCGGCGGCGCTGGCTTTTATTCCTCTCTCTTAAGCCCATTACCGCTGCACACACACGAACACCGGCATGCGACAGCGTACGGCCGCCGCGCGCCGAATCGACCATAAGCGAACACTACTCAAACGTCAACCGCAGCCTGCCCCCCCCCGCGCCCGTCAATCTTCCAGGTCCCCCTTCTCCGTGAGACCTCGTTTCTGGGCGTCGATGACCGGCCGGCGCTGGGCGACGACCGGATCGGGCGGCGGCGGGTTCAGCGTGCGCGCGAGAAAATCCAGGGCCTCGCGAAGCCGGTCGGGAATCGTCGCGCCGATGTGATCGGCTCCGTGGACCAGATGGTACTCGTGGAGGACCCCATGATCGTACAGGATGCGATGCAGGAACTCAGTCCCCTCGTAAAGCCAGAACATGTCCAGATCGCCGCATTCGAGATAGATCTGAAGGCCGGCGGATTTGAGACGCTTGGGGTCGTGATGGGCGATCGCGGCGGGATTGTTCGCCTCCCAGTACGCCTCGTCGATGGGCGAACCGTAGGCCGCTTCCATCAGGCGATCATCCCGCCAGAAACGATGCTTGGGCCGGACCTCCTTCCAGGCCAAGACCGGCTCAATCCCGGGTTCCATGGCGGCCACGGCCCCGAACCGGTCCGGATACTTGAAGGCCATCCGCAGCGAACCCATCCCCCCCATGGAGATTCCGGTCAGCAGCGTCCCCTCGCGGTCCCGCCGAACGTTATAGTTCTCGCGGAGGAAGGCCAAGAACGGTCCCACCAGAAACGTCTCCCACTTCTCCGTCCCGTCCCAGTAATCCATGTAGAAGCACCGGGGAGTCACCGAAGGGCACACGACGACCATCGGCGGCAACTTCCCCTCGGCCCACATGCCGTCATAAACCGGCTTGAGCCGGCTCAGGACGGTGCGATCGCCCCCGCCGCCGTGGAGGTTGTAGAGCAGCGGGATCGGCGGCCCCGATGGATCATAACCCGGCGGCAATAGCACCAGATACGGGACCGGGCTGGGCACCAGGTCGCTGGCCATCTCCGCTTCGATCAGCCGGCTCGCCTCCTGGGCCGGCGCGGCAGGCCCCAGAACCAGCGTCACGCAGACGCCGAGCCATCCGATCAGCAGGCCTCTCATGGCGATCTCCTTTTCGAACAGATGGAGTAGGGGGCGTTCCGGCCGAACCTCAAGCCGCCGCTGGCTTGACGCGGAGCCCGTCAATCCCGGCCTCGGACGAGCGGGACGAATCGGACGGGCAGCACCGCCTCGCGCCGGAGTGTCCCGTCCGGCTGCCTGGTCAAAAGATAAAGCTCCTGGCTCCGCCAGTCGGGTCCGACGGGGATGACCATCCGCCCCCCCACGGCCAGTTGCTCGATCAGCGGCGCGGGAACGTGATCGGGCGCGCACGTGACGATGATCCCGTCGAATGGGGCCGCCTCCGGCCAGCCCAGGTAGCCGTCCCCAATCCGGACCTCCACCTTGTCGTAGCCCAAGGCCCGAAGCCGCCGCCGGGCGTCTTCTCCCAGGGGTCGCAGGATTTCGATCGAGTAGACCGCATCGACGATCTCGGCCAGGACGGCCGCCTGATAACCGGACCCCGTTCCGATCTCGAGCACCTTCTCCCCGGGCTTGAGGGCCAGCAATTCGGTCATCAGGGCGACGATGTACGGCTGCGAGATGGTCTGGTCATGGCCGATCGGCAGCGGCCCGTCGTCGTAGGCGCGCCGCTCCAGATGGGGCGGAACAAAGCGATGCCGCGGCACCGCCCGCAGGGCCGCCAGCACGCGGGCGTCGGTCACGCCGCGGGCTTCGATCTGGCGGCGAACCATCGCCTCGCGCGCCCGAGCGAACTCGGCCTCGCCCGCGGGCTCCTCGGCGGCGGCCTGCGTCGATGGGATCGTCTCGGGCGACGGTTCCGGCTCAGGCGCCGGGCCGTCGGCGCAAGCCCAACCGAGCGCCAGAAGGCACAGCGGCCCCGTCCAGAGATGCGTTCTCCACGGCGATACATCGGGCGGCGGGACCCACCCCGGCGCGTCGTGGCGACCGAGAAGCCCTATCACTTGACCCGAGGCCCGCATGAGGAGTTCCGCATCGTTGGGGCCGACGAGATTCTCGCCCAGCCCGACGTGGAAGATCAACGTGGAGTGGACTTCGCGACGGCTCCGGGCTCCCAGGTCGATCCCGCCCGCTCGCCCGGCGTCGGCCGACGCGCGGCGCGCCGATTTCTCTTCGGTTTCGCTCCGATGGCCCCTCTTAGTGGGGCGGAGGTGAAGGCGGCGGCTCGACGATCCTTCGGAGTTCGGCGTAGCGCTCGCGTTCCTCCTGGGCCCGGCGCTTGAGCGCTTCCTCCTTGCGTCGCAGAAACTCCCTCTCGGCGATTTCCCCGATCGTCAGCCGCTTGGGCCGGATCTCAAAACCGGGAGAGGAGACGAGGCGCTTAAGCAACCTCAGCAGCTCCTCCGGATCAAACGGCTTGACCAGATAGTCCGTCGCCCCCAGGCGCATCGCGTAATCCCGGTCCTTCTGCGTCGCCTTGACCGAGACGACGACGACCGGCAGGTCCCGGTAAGCCGGATTCCGCCGCAACGATTGGAGCAACTGATAGCCGTTCATCCTCGGCATCATGATGTCCAAGAGGATAATGTCCGGCTGATATTGGACGACGCATTCGATCCCTTCGAGCCCATCGCGCGCCGTCGTGACCTCGTAGGCGTCCCGCAACGTGATCTCCATCACCTCGCGCACGTCATCTTCGTTCTCGATGATCAAGAGCCGGCACCGCCCTCCGGCCGCCGCCTCCGAAGGGAGTTCCCCCCCTTCGGGGGCTTCCCGCTCGACGGGCTCTTCCGCCTCGGCCCGCGGGGAGCTTTCGGCCACGGGCTCCTCGATCGGAACCTCCGGCTCGGGCTCCTCCATCGGCGGGGGTTCCGGCGGGGGAGGCCGGCGCCTCGCCTCGCGCCGGGCCTCGGCGGCCTCCCGGCGTTGTTCGGCCTCGCGGCGCCGCTCCATTTCGTCGCGTCGCTCGAGCGCCTCGATCGTGTAGCGTTTCCGGCGGAGGGCGGGACGTTCGTGCGTGATGGTGAATTCGACGTTCTTGAGCACCCGCAGCGGGTCGATCGGCTTGCTCATGAACAGGTTCGCCCCGACGGCGTAACCCTCGCGGATGTTCTCCCTGGTGGCGAAGGCCGAGAGGAACAGGACCGGGATGGCCTGAAAGTCGGGATGGCGTCGGATCGCCTTGCAGAGCTCGAAGCCGTCCATCATCGGCATGACGGCGTCAATGATGGCGAAGTCCGGCTCGTGATCTTCCAGTTTGTGTAGGGCTTCGAGCCCGTCATCGGCTTCGACGACCTCGTAACGGGATCGCAAGGCCGCCGCCAGGATGCCCCTCACGTCCGGATCATCGTCCACCAGGAGAATCCGATAGCGTTCCATCGACCGACGTTTCCCCCTGCCTCGGGCCGGAAGGCGCTCGCCCTGCCCCGGCCCGCCGACCGCTCGTGGAGGGAGCGTGCCTTATCCTAGGCCTTTGGAGGGGGCTCGCTCAACTTCGAATTTGCGCCGCCCGTCTCCCGCGGCGCGCCGGGCCGTGGCCCGCCTCACCGCACTTCCAGCTCCAGCCCGTCGTACGTCAGGCGCGCCCAATCGGGCAGCCGAGCGTCGGCCTCCTCATGCTCGACGGCGCAGGCCATGTGTATCAGATAGGCCCGCCGGGCGCCCATCCGCCGGGCCGCCTCCAGGGATTGGTCGATCGAGAAGTGCGTCGGATGCGGCGTCCAGCGCAACCCGGAAATGATGACCGTCTCGACCCCTTCCAACAGCCGGTAGGTTTCCTCCGGGATGCCGCTGCAGTCCGTCAGATAGGCGAACCTGCCCAGACGGAAGCCGAGGATCGGCAGGTGCCCGTGCATGATCTGGATCGGGAGAACGTCCACGCCGCCCACGTCAAAGGGCTCGCCGGGCCTGACCGGGCGCAGGTCCAATCGGGGAACGCCCCCGCCGATCTGGGGCGGATCGAAGGCATAGGCGAATCGAAGGCGGATGTCGTCGATGAACGGGCCGGACGTATAGATGGGAATCGCCTGCCGCTGATGAAAACAGAAGGCTCGCAGGTCGTCCAGCCCGTGAATATGATCGGCGTGCGTATGGGTGATGAGCACGGCGTCCAGCCGCGGGGTCGGGTAGGTCAGCATCTGCTGGCGGAAGTCCACGCCGCAATCCACCAGCAGGGCTTGCCCGTTGACGCGCAGCCGCAGGCTCGATCGCAGACGCTTGTTACGGGGATTGGTTGAGGTGCAGACCCGACAGCGGCAACCGATGACGGGGATGCCCGTCGAGGTTCCCGATCCAAGGACCAAGACGCCCACGGGCGGGTAATTGTCCCAGCTCAGCGTCATGGGCCCCGGCCCGGCGCGCCCGCCGGTCCGGCGCTCTCGGCGACGGGCCTCGCCGCCGCGCTGGAGGGCCCGCCGGATCGCCGCGGGCTCGCCCATCTGGGTCGAGCCTCACTCTACAAGGCCCCCCTCCGGGATTCAACGGAATATGCCGCCCGAGCGCATCCGGCTTCTGCGCGCCATCACGTGGCTCCCCCCCGGCGGGATCGAGCGCAAGCTCGTGGAAGTGCTCCCCCGGCTGGACCGCGACCGATTCGAGGTTAGCCTCGTCTGCTTGCGCGAGCCGGGGCCGCTCGCGCCGGCGCTCCAAGCCGCCGGGATTGAGGTCCATTGCGTCCCTTTCCGGCGTCGATGGGACCTCGCGGCGTTGCGCCGACTGACGCGATGGATGCGAGCAAAGCGGATCCAGATCGTCCACAGCCACATGTATCGAGCGAACGTCCCGACGACGGTGGCCGCCCGCTGGGCCGGCCTGCGGCACGTCTGGGCGCAGGTCCATAACGTCGCCACCTGGGAGACGCCGCGGCAGGCCGCCGTGGATCGCTTTCTTTGCCGCTGGCGCGAGGGGATGCTGGCCGTTTCCGAGGAGGTCCGGCGTGACGTCATCCAGCGGCTGCGTCTGAGGCCGGAAAAGGTTCGCCTCTTGTACAACGGCGTCGACGTGGCGCGGTTCGGCTCCGGCCGGGGCCGCGGGGAACTGCGGCGGGAAGCCGGCGTGGCCGACGATGACCTCGTCTTTCTGTTCGCGGCCCGTCTGGTCGAGCAAAAACGCCCACAGGACTTCCTGACGCTGGCCGAGGGGCTCCTCGCGCGTGAGACGGGCCGGCCGGGCCGGCAGCGCGCCTGGTTCTGGGTGCTCGGCGGCGGCCCGCTCCGGGCATCCTTGCTCGACCGCGCGGCCCCGCTCGGCGATCGCGTCCGATTTCTCGGACCCCGCGAGGACATTGAACGCATCATGGCCGCCGCCGACCTCTTCATCATGACCTCGACGCGCGAGGGGTTCTCCAACGCGCTCCTGGAGGCGATGGCCTCGGGCCTGACCATCATCGCCACGCGCGTCGGCGGCAACGCCGAGGCCCTCCGCCATGAAGAAGACGGTTTGTTGGTTCCCCCCCTCCGCAGAGACGCCCTGGCCGAGGCGGCCGAGCGCTTGCTCGCCGACGCCGATCTGCGGCGCCGCCTGGCCGCCTCGGCCCGCCGGCGCGCCGGGGAGTTCAGCCTGGAGACGATGGTGCGGAACCTCGAACGCCTCTACGAGGAGTGCGTCGGGAGGGCGTAGAGCCTTCCTCGGCCGACCCTCGCCAAAGGGGTTTCCCCTCGCGCGGCCCTGATCTAGAATCGGGCGGCCCCGGTCGACCGGCGGGGGCTCGCAGGGCCGCCGGGCCGAGTCGATTTCCCATGGAAAGGCGAACATGACGGTTCAGAGTCCCGTCCATAGGGCGAAAACGCTCCCCTTTGACCGCGCGTTGATCGAAACCATCCTGCGCCGCCACTCCACGCCGTTTCATCTTTATGACGAGCGGGGGATACGCGCCGGGGCCCGACGCCTGAAGGCGGCTTTCGGCTGGGCGCCCGCCTTCAAGGAATACTTCGCCGTCAAGGCCACGCCCAACCCGTTTATCCTCAAAATCCTCCGCCAGGAGGGTTTCGGGGCCGATTGCAGTTCGGCGCCGGAACTCCGGCTGGCCGAGCGGGCGGGCATCACCGGCGAGGAGATCGTGTTCTCCTCCAACGACACCCCCGCCCTCGAATTCCAGGAAGCTCGCCGCCTCGGCGCCCTCATCAACCTCGACGATTTGAGCCATCTCCCGTTCCTTCAGGCCTCCGCCGGCGTCCCCGAGATGCTCTCTTTCCGCTACAATCCGGGGCCGTTGCGCGGCGGCAACGCGATCATCGGCCGGCCCGAAGAAGCCAAATTCGGCCTCACGCGGCCGCAACTGTTCGAGGCTTACGCCTCGGCCCGCGCCATGGGGGCCCGCCGCTTCGGGTTGCACGCCATGATCGTCTCCAACGAGCTGAACCCCGATTGTTTCATCGACACGGCCGAGCTGCTGTTCGATTTGGCCCGGGAACTTCATCGCCAGTCAGGAGTCCGGATCGAACTCGTGAATCTCGGCGGCGGCATCGGCGTTCCTTACCGGCCCGAGCAGGAGCCCGTCGATCTCTCGCGGATCGGCGAGGGGGTCCGGCGCCTTTACGAAGATCGAATCGCCGGCTCGCCCCTGCATCCCCTTCGTCTGGCCATGGAAAACGGCCGCCTCGTGACGGGCCCCCATGGATACCTGGTGGCCACGGCGCTGCATCTCAAGGAAACTTACAAGCGTTACGTCGGTCTGGACGCGTGCATGGCTCACCTGATGCGGCCCGGCATGTACGGCGCCTACCATCACATCACCGTGCTCGGCAAAGAGGACGCTCCCGCCGACGAGTTCTATGACGTGGTCGGCTCGCTCTGCGAGAACAACGACAAGTTCGCGATCGATCGGCCTCTGCCGCGGATCGACCGAGGCGACCTGATCGTCCTGCACGACGCCGGGGCCCATGGTCACGCCATGGGATTCAACTATAACGGCAAGCTCCGCTCGGCCGAGCTTCTCCTGCGCGAAGACGGCCAGGTGATCCCCATTCGTCGAGCCGAGACCTGCGAGGATTACTTCGCCACGCTCGATTTCGACGCTCTGGATCGCTTCGAGCCCTGATCCGCCCGCGGCCTGATCCCCTCGCTCCCGGGGGCGACCGAGGGTCTCGCCCGGCCCGGCGCCGCCGCGCCTCATTTACCGCTTGCCCCCAGCGAGGCGCGACGCCTACGCTGGCCCCGGCGGGGGAGGCGGTCCACGGAAGCCTCTCCGCGGCGCGTTGGATCGTTTCTGGCGCGGCGCCCGGCCAGGGGTTCGGTCATGCCGCAGCCTGAGCGAGCGACGGGAGAGGGGCCCCGGCGCCAGGTCCTCGTGCTCGACGACGAGGCGCTCGTCCGGGAGAGCCTTCGGGAACTGCTCGCGCTGCGGGGCTTGGATGCCGTCGAGGCTGCCGACGCCGCTGCGGGTCTCGATCTTCTTCATCAGCGCGGCGAAGCCGTCGTCGGGGCGATTATCGATCTCACCCTTCCGGACATGGACGGTCGCGAGGTTGCCCGTCGCATCGTGGCTGAGCGGTCCGGTTTCCCGATCGTCCTGTCGAGCGGCTATCCGACCCCCCTTAATTTTGAGGACTTGGGCGATCCGCGCCGCCTGGCCTTTGTCCAGAAACCCTTTCGATCCGAAGAGTTCTGGCGCGCGCTCGAAGGGGTAGGGATCGTCTGAGGCGCCGGGGAGTTCGCCTCGGGCTTTTGACGTTCGATCCTCCCGCTCCGGGCGGTATAATATGGGCTGGATTTCCCCTGGCGGGGGCGACCCCCGACCAGACAGCCCCCCGCCGGCGAGGTCGATCGGATGAGCGTTTCGCCCCTGACGCAGACCACCGCGATCGAGGATCAACCGCTCGTGCTGGCCGGTAAGACCTACCGCAGCCGGCTGATCGTGGGGACGGGGAAGTACCGATCGATCGAAGAAGCCGAAGAGGCGTTGCGGGCTTCCGGGGCCGAGATCGTGACCGTCGCCTTGCGGCGCATGGACTTCTCCAAGCCGGAGGACAAGTCGCTCTATTCCATCCTCGAAAACCGTTTCGACATCCTCCCCAACACCGCCGGTTGCCACACGCGGGAGGAGGCGATCCGGATCGCCCGGCTGGCCGCCGAGATGGGCATCGGCGCGATGATCAAGCTCGAAGTCATCGGCGATCCCAAAACCTTGCTCCCCGACGTGGTCGAGACACTGGAGGCGACGAAGATCCTCGTCAAGGAGGGCTTCAAGGTCCTGGCCTACACCAATGACGACCCCGTCATGGCCAGGAAACTTCAGGACGCCGGCGCCGCCTCCGTCATGCCCCTGGGTTCCCCCATCGGCTCCGGGCAGGGAATTCTCAACTTCAACAACATCCGGCTCATCCTGGAGGCCGTCGAGGTCCCGGTGATCGTCGACGCTGGGGTCGGGACGGCCTCCGACGTCGCCCTCGCCATGGAAATCGGGATCGCCGGCGTACTGCTGAACTCCGGAATCGCCCTGGCCCACGAGCCGGTCCGGATGGCCCACGCGATGCGTCTGGCCTGCGAAGCCGGCCGCCAGGCTTATCTCGCCGGCCGCATGCCCAAACGTCGCTACGCCGGCGCTTCGAGCCCCATCTTGGACGTTTGAGTCCCTTCCCGTCGCGCGATGCCTTCAGCCGACGCAGGGGGCGCGTGAAAAAAAGGACAAACAGCCTGTCGGGGCCGATGGTCCGCTTATCCGATCGAACGAACGGCCCGGCATCCGGCGAAGGGACCGTCTCCCTCCCACGCTTCCGGGCTCAATCGTTCCAGGACCCTTGAATCCGCGATTGATTCTCCGGGAAGGAGCAGTCCCATGAAGACGCCCGCCCTGATCCTCGCCCTGGTACTTCTGAACCTCATTCTGCTGGTCGGCCTGATCGTGCCGGGCCGGGTCGGGGCGGCTCCCGCCGACGCCCCGGTGCTCCGGGCCCAGATCCTGGAACTGGTGGATGCCAAAGGCGCCGTCCGCATGAACATCCGAACGGAACCCGATGGTCAGGTCGTCTTTCGCCTGATGGACGCCGACGGAACGATCCGCGTCAAGCTGGGGGCCGACAAGACCGGAGGCGGCCTTACGCTCCTGAACGGAGCGACCGAACTCGGCGCCCAGCTCCTCGCCAATCCCGACGCCAAACTCACGCTGCGAAACAGCGACGGCGGCCAGCGCGTCATCACGCCGGTTTCGGCCGATCCGTCAGCCCCCTCGGCGGGGCGGCCTTAACCCGCGCCGGACGCCGAACGCCCCTCTCGCGCCGATCGCCACGTCTCGACGTCGACAAAGCCGGCGTCGTCGGCCTGGCTCGCGTAGCCGAAGCCCGGACATTGAATCGAGCCCAGCCGTAAGCGGCCCTCCCGGATGCGCACCTGCGCCAGCCCCTCGCGGACTTCGTAGAGGTCGGCGTGGCTTTCGAGCGCCGACTGCCGTTCGCGCGGGCTCAAGTGATCCAGCCCCCGGAAATAATGGTGTCCGTTGCGTTCGGCATGCTCGAACCCGAGGGCCGCGATCGTCGCCAGGTCTTCCTGAAGCGGGATGACAGGCAGAGTGCTCAAGTCTTCGGCCGAGACTAACCAGCGCCCGAGCCCCGCGTCCCGTTCGTTCCAGACGGTGACAAGCGCCCGGTGGAGCGCCGCCTTGAAGACCCCCTTGCAGTTCTTGGCTGAGACGCCCGCGTAGCCCCGGCGCCGCGCCAGGGCGAGCGTGTCCGGCGCATCGTCGGATTCATCGACGATCACCGGGCAGCGCCGATTCACCTGGGCGAGCGCCGGCGCGATTTCCGGATCAAGCGCCCGTTCTCTCGGCAGCGGCTGTTCGATGAACAGAATCGACCGCCTCAGAACCCGACCATCGGGATCGTTCCCCAACCGATCAAGCAGCCACTCCAGGTCCCCGAGATTCTGAACCTGCTCGTTGCCGTCGAGCGTGACGCGGAACGTCGTGCCGCAGCGTTGGCGCAGAATCCGCGCGATCCCGGTGAGCCGCGCGAAATTCCAGGCCCGGTCGGCCCCGATCTTGATCTTGAAGTAGCGGAGTCCGCGGGTCGCGAGTTCCTCTTCGAGCGTCTCCGGCAGGCCATCGTCGAGTCGATCCCCTTTCGGGAGATCGGCCGGCGTGAGCGCGTCGCCCAGCCCGATCGTGTGCCGCACCCACATCTCTCTGAGGGGCGCCTCGGGCAAAACCCTTTCCAGATCGAGCCCCTTGAGCTCAGGGTGGATCGCCTCCGGCTCGACGGCGAACAGATTGGTCCGCAGGGCGCCCTCGAACGGGCGCGCGGCCAAGCGACAGACGGCGTCGATCATCGCCCGCTCGGCGAAAGAGGCGCCGAACTGCGCCGTAAGCGCGTTGATCCCGCGAGCGGCGGCCTCACGCTTCAACTCGGCGAGCGTTTCGAGGCTGAGCCTGAAGGGCGTCACCGGCTTCTTCCCGAAATCCAGGCTGATCCGCGCGGCGGCGGCGGCCATCTCGATCTGATCGTCGATCTTGAGCTCGATCGGCTTGTCGGGCGACTTGTCGAACCAGAGCGCCGGCAGGAGATCGGCCGCCCGCCCGGCCGCGCGTCGCCCTTCGGCGTCCTCGACGACCAGCCCCAACCGAAGCATCGGGGCCTCGGTCAGCGTCGCCACGCCGAAACGGAACGGCAGGCGCAGCCTCAGGTCCTTCAGCCCATACCAGACCTCGACGACTCGGACTTTCAGGCCAACGTCGCGCATTCAGCCTCCGGCGCTTCGAGGGAAAAACCTTGGAGGCTCTCCCCTGCCCCCTATACTAGGGCCGCGCCTCCGTCGGGACGACCCCCGATCGAGTTCGACCCCCTTGGGTTTCCGCTACGCCATCTGCAACGAAATCTTCAAGGACTGGGATTTCGCCCAGGCCTGCCGGCTGGCCCGTCGGCTGGGCTACACCGGGCTGGAAATCGCCCCCTTTACGTTGGCCGAGTCCGTCGAGGCCATCTCGGCCGAACGCCGGCGTCAACTGCGGACCCTCCTCGCCGACGAAGGGCTCGATTGCGTTGGCCTTCACTGGCTGCTGGTTTCCCCGAAAGGCCTCTGGCTCACGACCGCCGACGCCGCGCTCCGCCGGCGAAGTTGGGATTACCTCGTCCGTCTCATCGATTTCTGCGGCGATCTCGGCGGCCGGCTCATGATTCTCGGCTCTCCCCACCAGCGTCGCGCCGAGGGGAGCGTCACCGTCCGGGAGGCCACCGAGCGGCTGATCGAGGGGCTGGCCGGCCTGGCCCCTTCGGCCCGGGCGCGCGACGTGACGCTCCTCATCGAGGCGGTGTCGCCGAAGGAGACGAACGTCGTCACGCGGCTGGACGAGGCCGCCCGCGTGGTCGAGGCCGTGGCGCACCCGTCCGTCCAGACGATGTTCGACGCCCACAACGCCGCCGACGAAGGCGGCGACCCGATCGCTCTCCTGGATCGACACTACGACAAAATCCGACACGTCCACGTCAACGAGACGGACGGGCGCCACCCGGGGACGGGTCATCTGAATTTCGCCGGCCTTCTCGGCAGGCTCGCCGAACGCGGCTATGGGGGCTGGGTGTCGTTGGAGGTTTTCAACTTCGAAGCGGGCGCCGAAACGATCGCGCGTGAATCGATCGGGTTCCTCAGCGCGATCGAGCGCCGCCAGAAGGTTCCGGACCACCTCTCCGAGCCCGATCCCCGGAGGCCGGCTCACCAGGGCTGAGACTCGAAGACGACGCGCTCGACGGTCCGCCGCGCCGTGTCGTAGATGCAGTAGGAAGGGGGGCCCATCAGCCCCAGGAGCTCCCCGGGGTTGAGGACGAGCGCGCGGCCGATCCGCTCTTCGTAATACTGATGCGTGTGGCCGAAGAAGGCCGCGTCGCATTGGCCCGAGGCGGCCAGCCCCCGCGCGTATTCCTTATAGTGCGTCAGGCCGATCCGATGGCCGTCGATCTCGACGAAACCGAACTCGCCGTGATGCGTGACGTTGCCGGCCTGCTGGCTGCGGACTTTCTCGGCCAGAAAGCGATCGGCGTCGTTGTTGCCGAAGACCGTGTGCACCGGGAGCCCCGCCGTCCCCAGCTCGCGCGTGACAAAGGGGGAAATCAGGTCGCCGCAATGAAAAATGGCGGTCACGCCCGCTGCCTTCAACTCCTTGAGAGCCCGCCGGAGATTCGGCAGATGATCGTGGCTGTCGCTGATCACGCCCACGAGCAAGGCGGCCTCTCCCGATCTCAGCCGTGCGCCCGATCCCCCCGGCTCCGGCTCGCCGAGATTTTCGCTCGGCGGGGATACGAACACAATCGCCGCTCGGAACGGGAAGCCCTGGAAAGTTTCCTCCCGACGGCCGATCATGTCAGGCCACGCCGTTTTTCGCCTCCGCCGTCAAGGTTCGCGCTCTGATGCCTCCCCCCCCGGCCCCGGAAGTCACGCGACGCAATCAACTCGGCTTCTGGCTGGGGTTGGCCGTCTTCGCCGCGGTGGTCTTCGGGGCCGACATCGAGCCCGGCAAGCCAGCGGTCACTTCGACGGCGGCGATCGCCCTCCTGATGGCCGTCTGGTGGGTGACCGAAGCCGTCCCGGTCGCGGTGACGGCGCTGCTCCCCTTGGTGTTGTTTCCCTTGTTTGGGGTCGTCCGCGGCAGCGAGATCGCCCCCGTCTATCTCAACAACAACATTTTTCTCTTCGCGGGGGGATTCCTCATCGCGCTCGCCATGGAGCGATGGAATCTCCACCGCCGGATCGCGCTCCTCATCCTGAGCGCGCTGGGAGGCGGCCCGCATCGGCTCGTCCTGGGCTTCATGGTGGCCACGGCCTTCCTCTCGATGTGGATCTCCAACACGGCCACGGCCATGATGATGATGCCGATGGGGCTTTCGCTCGCGCTGCTCTACGAGGAGCTGCTGAGTCAGGAGACCGAAGCGGGGCAGACGCCCGATCCGCGCGCGGCCAATTTCAGCCTCGTGCTGATGCTCGGGATCGCCTACGGCTCCTCGATCGGCGGCGTTGCGACGATCATCGGGACGCCCCCCAACGTCGTCCTCACCCAGATTTTTCACGCCGAATTCCCGGAAGCCCCCCCGATCAGCTTCGCCCAATGGATCATCTTCGCCTTCCCCCTTACGGTGACCTTCCTGCTCGCCTCCTGGTTCATGCTGGGGCGCCTGATCTATCCCCTGCCGGCCCGCACGCCCTTCAGCGGCTCGGCCCTCATCGGGGAAGAGCTGCGACGTCTGGGACCCTATGGACGGGAAGAGCGCCTGGTCACGGCGGTCTTCGTCACGGCGGCCTTCCTCTGGATGTTCCGGGAGGATATTCGTTTCGGGGAGGCTTTTGCCCTCCCCGGCTGGTCCTCGCTTCTCAAACATGGGGCCATGATCGACGACGGCACGATCGCGATCGCCATGGGCACGCTCTTGTTCATGCTGCCGGCGCGCGGCGGGGGGCGCATCATGAACTGGGAGACGGCGCGCAAGCTCCCCTGGGGGATCCTCTGGCTTTTCGGCGGCGGCTTCGCGCTGGCCAAAGGCATCACCGAGTCGGAGCTTTCCATCTGGATCGGGCGGAAGTTCGAAGTGTTGGAGGGCGCCCCCGCCTGGGCCGTCATCGTCGCCATTTCCGGGACGATCACCGGCGTGACCGAACTGACCTCCAACACGGCCACGACGCAGATGGTGCTGCCGATTCTGGCCGCGCTGGCGCGTTCGATCGAGGTCCATCCCCTGATGTTCATGATCCCGGCGACGCTTTCTGCCTCCTGCGCCTTCATGTTGCCGGTGGCCACCCCGCCCAACGCGATCGTCTACGGCTCCGAGCGCGTCTCGATCACGCAGATGGCCTGGGCCGGCCTGTTCATGAATTTGCTCGGGCTGGCGCTCATCGCCGTCTTTATCTACACGCTCGCCCTTCCCGTCTTCCAGATATCGGCCGACGTTTTCCCCGCCTGGGCCTCCGCTGCCGCCCCCTCCCCTTGAGGCCAGGCTCGGGCGGCGCTCAGAGATCGAGAGGGATGATCAACATGGCGGCGGCCGTGACGAGGGCGCACGCCACCGCCACGAGGAACATGTAGCCGACCACGTCCCCGAAGCGCAGGCGCGTGACGGCCAGGATCGGAATCGCCCAGAACGGCTGAATCAGATTCGTCGTCGAGTCGCCGTACATGTAAGCCAGAACGACGGTCACCTCCGAGACGCCCAGCCGCGACCCCGCCGGCAGCAAATAAGGAGCCTCGATCAGCCACTTGGAGCCCGCCGAGGGGACGAAGAGGTTCAGCAGGCAGGAGTAAACATAAACGAGGAGCGGATAGCTGCGGGGCGTGGCGGCGCTCGCGAACAGGTCCCCCAACCAGCCCCCCAGCGCCGTGTTGTTCATGACCCCGAAAATCCCGGCGTAGAACGGAAATTGGAGGATGATCCCCCAGGCCGCGCCCACCCCCTCGCGACAGGCCCGGACGAATGTGTCCGGCCGCCCGTGCAATACCAGCGCCGCCGTCAGGAAGACCATGTTGTAGGCGTTGATCGTCCAACTGGTCCCGAAACCACGTGTCACCATGGAGTGTCCCAGCGGGTAGGCGATCAACGCGGCGGCCAGGAGCGTCCAGACCCGAAGCCGGTCCATCCGCCCGGCCGGCGTCGTCACTTCACGGGGAAGGGGCGGGGGCTTCGGCAGGATGGCTTCGGTCTCGGCCTCGCTGAGCACCATCGCGTCGCGTCGGGGATGAATGGCCATGACGGCCGCAAAACCCGCCGCTCCGATCACGATCAGATAAATGACGTTAAAGGGGGCGAAGAGCGTCTCGGTCACCGGCACCAGGCGCGAAAGCACCGGCGAACCGGTCGCCGGGGCCAGCAGCGGATTACCCGGCGTCGCCAGAATCAGCGGGGCCGAGCCGGAAAAGCCTCCGTGCCAGACCGTCCCCAATCCCAGGAAACAGGCGGCGGTCAACACCCGCACGTCAGCCCGCGGATTGCGCCGGCACAGGAATGGGACGAACAGCGCGCACGCCACCAGACAGAAGGCCCAGTTGAGATAAGCCGTCACGAGGGAAAAGGCGGCCCCCAGAGCAACCGCCTGAAGCGGACGCCGCGGGTCCGGCAACCGCGCCATTCGGTCCAGCAAATGAAACACCGGCCGGGAGGCGACGCAGGCGTGAGCCGCCACGATCGCGATCGAAAACTGCATGGCGAGTTCCAGCAAGTTCCACATCCCGCCCCCCCAGGCCAGGACGGCCGCCTCAAGCCCGACCCCCGCCCCGAAGACCGCCAACCCGAGCGCCACGACGGTCAGCATCAGACAGATGACCCAGGAATCCGGAACCCAACGCTCCGTGAAGCGCGAGAGCCCCGCCCCCAGGTCACGAAGCCCATCCAGCAAAGCCGTCATGAGGAGCAGAGTTTCCTTGAGGTCGGTCGGCGGCGCTCCGCCGGTTTGATCACGGGCGGGCGGAGATCGGCCAGCATAGGCAGCGCGACCCCCATCGGCAAGGCCGCAGGCGCCGCGCCCCCCCGAAACCGGGCGGAGTAGGGTAGGGAGCGGATCAGGCGGAACGGGGACCGGAAGGGAGGATTCGGCCGAGCTGGATCGCCTCGATGACGGCCAGAGCGTCGGTCAAGGCCGCCACGTCGTGCGTGCGGATATAATCGACCCCCTCCAAGGCCGCGTAGATTTCGGCCGCCAGGGTGGCGGGCCCCCGCTCCGAGACGCCTCGACCCGTCACGGCGCCGAGGAAGGACTTGCGGGAGACGCAGATGAGGACCGGCCGGCCAAACTCGGCCCGCAGTCGGGCGAGCTGAGCCAGCGCCAGCAGGGAGGGCTCCGGCGTGGACCCCAGAAAAAGGCCCATCCCCGGATCCAGGATCAGGCGATCGGGATCGACGCCGCCCCGTTCCAAGGCCGCGAGCCGCTCGCTGAAGAAATGGAAGATTCCTTCGAGCACGCGAAGCGCCTCGGTCTTGACGCGCGTCGCCGGCCCCCGCCGCTGGATCGAGTGCATCACGATCAGGCGGGCCCGGCTCCGCCCCAGGTCCGGATACATCTCCGGCCGCGCGAAGCCTTCGATGTCGTTGAGGAATTCGACCCCTGCGGCCAGCGCGAAGCGTTGCACGGCAGGCTCCGGGCTATCGATCGAAAGGGGAATCCCCCGGCGCTTCAGCTCCGTCACCACTGGGCGCAATCGCCGGATTTGCTCCTCCGGCTCCACCGGCAGGGCCGCCGGATGACTGGCCGCCGCCCCCAGATCGATGGCCGCGGCCCCGGCTTCAAAGTGCTTGACGGCCTGTTCGATGGCCCGCTCCGGCGCGAGAAACCGCCCGCCATCGGAAAACGAATCCTCCGTCACGTTGACGACGCCGAGCAAACGGGGGGGGCTTGCCATCACCTTGGAAAGAGCCTTTCAAATCCTCGCCGGCTTCGGCATCGCCTTGGCCGCTGATCGTAGAGCAATGTCGGCGGGCGGGCAACGCCCCCCCCGCGGTGGTGGAACTTTATCCGCCCCCCTTTCGTGGTAAGTTCTACGGGGCGACCCGCCCAGCCGGGTCGCCCGAGGGGATCAGCCCGACGGCATCGGGGGTCAACGTGCGCCCCACTCCCACCGGCAAGCCTCAACGACGACGGCGAATCGCGATGGTTGCGTTCGCCGCGGGGGCGTTCGTCGGTTCGGTCATCTACCTGGCCACGGCGGCCCGCAGATTCGACCCGCCCATCGCCGCTCGCGCGCCGGACCCCTGGTCGCCGGCCCGCCTGCGCGCGATGCCGGCCCTCATCGACCCCGAGGAAATCATCGCCGGCGGCCCGCCGAAGGACGGAATCCCGGCCTTAACCGATCCGCAAGTGATCGCCGCCGCTCAAGCCGATTATCTGGCTACCGCCGACAGGGTCATCGGCGTTGAGATCAACGGGGAGGCCCGAGCGTATCCCTTAGCCGTTCTCCTCTGGCACGAGATCATCAATGAGAGGGTCGGCGGCCGGCCGATCGTCGTGACGTATTGTCCCCTCTGCGACTCGGCCCTCGTGTTCGACCGGCGGGTCGGCGGTCAGGTCCGCGAATTCGGCGTCAGCGGCAAGTTGTGGCGCTCGAACGTCCTCATGTACGATCGCCAAGCCGACCCTGGCCGGGAGAGCCTCTGGAGCCAGATTCGGATGGAGGCCGTCGTCGGCCCGGCGGCAGCCGATGGGCTCAAACTCAGGCTTCTCGCCTCGACGTTGACGACGTGGGGGGAATGGCGGCGGCGTTATCCGGCGACCCAGGTCCTTTCGTCCCAGACGGGCCACGCGCGCGACTACCGGCGCTCCCCCTACGCCTCTTATTTCGCCCATGACGGCGTCGGCTTCGGCGTCGCAGGGAAACCTGCGCGTCGACCCGATCTGCGCAATAAGGATCGAGTGGTCGCGGTCGAGGTCGGGGGAAGCCGCCGGATCTACCCCGTCCGGGACGTCGCGGCCGCGGCGGCCGATCTGGGCTGGGTTGAGGACACGCTCGGCGGCGTTCGCCTCCGCCTGGAGCCGCTCCCCGAGGCCGAAAGTCTGAAGGTTGAGGCCGCCGACCCGTCAACGACCGTCACGATCCGCCTCGCCTACGCCTTCTGGTTCGCCTGGGAGAACATCCAGCCGGGCGATGACCTGTGGTCGCCGATCGACTCAGAGGCTCGCCGGCTGCCATGAATCCTGAACGGTTCGAGGCCGAGGCCCTCGATCATCTGGATGCCCTCTACCGATACGCCCTCCGTCTGGCTCGCCAGCCTGAACGCGCCGAGGACCTTGTGCAGGAGACCTACGCGCGCGCCCTGGCGGCGCGCGATCGATTTGAACGTCAGGAGGCCATTCGCCCGACCCTGTTCCGGATACTTTACAACCTCTTCGTCGATCAATGGCGCTCGGAGCACGGCCTCAATTACATTTTAGTCGCCGAGGCCTCCGCCGGGGAGGTCTTTGCTCAGCTCGCCCGGAAGGCCTGAGCGCCCGCCGGACGCCGGTGCGCCGTCTCAGCGGTCGGCGGCCACGCTTTCCATGAAGTCCAGCTTCGCCTTATACAGATGGTTTCGAAGCTGCGGCTCGTCGCCGAAATCCAGATACGGCTCGTCCTCAAGGTTGTAAGGAAGCCACCTCGGGAGCCCTTCGCCGTTGGGATCGCCCGTTTTGGCGAAGTTCACCCAGTAGCTCGCCATCACGTTGCTGAGCCGCCGGTCGGTCTCTTCGTAGGCCCGACCCTGCAGCCGGCCCAGATTGTCGAACACGTAGGCGATCTCGGCAGCGTGATAGGCCCCGAGGCTCGCGCTGTTCGGCCCCGGCGGGACGCGGCTGAAGTGATACAGATAAGCGGGCGAACGCCCGCGGCTCGCCATCCGCGCCCAGGTCCGCATCGAGAGGCTGAAGCTGCGATCGCGCAGGCTATCGAGGAAAGCCATCCGAACCTGCTCGTCGGATTCGGCCGGATAAAGCATGAAGAACTCGGCCGCGCGATCCGCGTACTGGTTGTCCACCAGCCGCCGCAGCGCCTCCAACGTCCGAGGGACCGTCGCCGGGCTCGTCAGCGTCGTCATCTCGTTGGCGTTGGACCCGACGATCGTCGGGACGTCGTTCTGCCGGCCTTCCTCGAATAGGCGTCGAATCTCGGCCGGCAGCACCCACCCGTCGACCGTCGGACCGGTCCGGAATCCCCGGCCGTCGGCGTTGCCGAAGAACACCTCAATGATCTTCTCCGCCGGCAGCGCCCGCAGCTCGGCGAGCGACTCGGCCCCGGCGGCCCGAGCAAAAGCGACCCCCATCGCCTCGGCCGATGGCTGGCCTTCGCTTTCGCTTTTGAGCGGAACCTGTCGGCCGAAGGAACCTCCGCTCTGGCCGATCGCCCGGTGAAAGAGCCCGCGGGCCAACGGCGAGGCCACAAGGACGTTGACGCTCCACGAGCCCGCCGATTCGCCGAAGATCGTCACGTTATCGGGGTCGCCGCCGAACCGCGCGATGTTCCGCCGGACCCACTTAAGGGCCGCGATCTGATCCAGCACGCCGTAGTTCCCGGAGACCCCTTGCTCGGATTCCGCGCTCAGCTCCGGATGGGCGAGATACCCCAGCGGGCCCAGCCGATAGTTGATCGTCACCAGCACGACCCCGCGCCGCGCCAACGCCCCGCCGTCATAGGCCGGCACCGAGCCCGATCCCCGCGTCAAGGCCCCGCCATGGATCCAAACCATCACCGGGCGCCGCGCCTCCGCCTCCAGGCTCGCCGTCCAGACGTTAAGCGACAGGCAATCCTCGCTCTGCGGTTGAGGGGGCCGGTAATACATTGACCCCGCCGCGTAGGGAGCCTGCGGACACTCCGGCCCGAAGGCGTCGCTGAGGCGCACGCCTTCCCAGGCCGCGACCGGCTGCGGCGGCTTCCAGCGATTCTCGCCCGCCGTCGTCGCCGCGAAAGGCACCCCCTTGAAAACGTGAATCCCCTCCTCGACGGTCCCGACGATCAAACCGCCATCGACCGGGATCGGCTTCACGTCCGAGCCGACGGCGGCCCACGCCGCCCCCATCCAGATCAGCGCCCAAGCCCAGCGTTTCATGTCGCTTCCCTCCATCGTCGATCTATGCCGTTCAAGCCCTCCCTTGATACCCGATCCGGCGTCTCGGCGCCACGGTCTTTGTCAGGGCCGTCGTCGGACGAGCCTGGCGGGGCCCCGCCCCTCGGGCTTCAGCCCCACATGCTTCGCAGCGGCGAGGGCGGGGTCGCGCCGTCCCCCCCGGACGCACGAGACGGCGCTCAGTAACGATGTTCCTCGATCTTGCCGGTCAAACCTTCGGGAGGAAAAGCGCCGGTAAGGTCCCGGCGGCGGATCAAAAGGGCATAGCGATCGATCGCAAGCGGCCCGCCGCCCCCGAGGTCAAACACCCCGCCGGGCCCATCCGACGGCCAGAGGATCAGCCCGCTCGCCGTTCCGTCGGCGCCGGGCTGGCTTTGGCGCTCTTCCGTCCCTGTCGCCCGCCCGCGCCGCTGCCCATCCCAAACGGGGGCCTGAAGGGGTCTCGGGGATTGAGCTTCCACGACGACGATGATGCGCTCGCCCACCGGAACGACCGTCAAACGATGACCATAGGTGGCGAAGGCCGAAACCAGCGCCTCCCGGAGCCGCTCCGGACGATTCGTTGCCACTCGTACCCGTGCCGCCGGGGGCCGCGGGGGGGGCTGCCGCAGGACCGGCCGCTCCTCGGGGGCCGGCGGCTGCGACGGGATGACGCGCTCGATTTCGATCTCCGGCCCGCCGGGGCGCGCCGCAGGGGAGGCCGATCGGCCCGGCTCGCTCGGCCGCGGGAGGGGCCGGGGCGGCGCGGGCGAACTCGGCGGCGGGCTCCGTTGTTCGGACATTTGTTCCCAGAGGTCCGATGGAGGGGCGAGGGGCTCCCTCCCGGGCGGCGCCTCCGCCAACGGAAAGGCGACGGCCAGGCGAAAGATCGCCCCGATGGTCGGGATATAATCGGTCTCGATCCTGCCCGAAAAGGCTGAACGACCGGGCGTGATCCGGTGCCACTCGCCGAGGGCGCTCCGATCCAACGTCTCCTCCAGCACGCGGGCCATCGTCGTCAATTGGGTCCAGACATCGGGGCCGCCCGTCGATCCTTCCGGTTGTGCAAACGCCCCGGCGCCCAAAACGCAACCGACACCCACCGCCATCGGCGCGACACGCCAGCGGAACCGGGACGCGCGTCGCTCCCTTCCCAGGCAAATGCTCATGAGCCGATCTCCATCAACTCACGGGCCTCCGCGCCCGTTGAGCACCGCCCGACGGCCGCACCCGTCGGCTGTGGCGGCGCATCCTTAAATCACCCTGTCCGGCGCTTTCCTGGTCTCTTGCCGTCTTGCTCGTTCATGACTCTATCGGCTTTCTAGTACCGATGTTCCTCGACCTTGTCTGCGATCGCCTCGGCGGTCGTCCTGGTCTTGAGTTCGGCCTTGCGGATCGAGAGAACATAGCGCTCGCCCGGCCGCCCGTCCGGCGGGCCGGCCAGAATGCCGATCCCGCCCGGTCCGCCAAGCCGGCGGCGAATGTCGATCTCAATCTCCCGGGCGCGCCGCTCTTGCTCGTCGCGGATGCGTTCGGCGTCCCCGCGCAGGCGCTCGGCTTGCTCACGCAAGCGCTCGGCGTCGCGCCGCGCGCGTTCGCCGCGCTCCTGAGTTTGAATGACTCGAGCAACGATGGGGTCAGGGTTCGAGTCCTCGGCGTCGCCGGCGCCTCGCCGGAAAAGTCGGATGTCTTCAAAATCGGCCGGCCTCCGCGGGGGCGCCTGAAGCATCATGCCGCGCGGCCCGGCGCCGCTCTCGACGACGACGACGATCCGCTCCTCATCCTCCAGATGCTCCATGCGGTGGCCGTATTCGGCGAGCGTCTCCAGGATCGTCCGGCGGAGCTTGTCCACCTTGGCGGCGTCATAGGGCTCCGTTCGCCGCATCGACAGGCGCAACGGGCCGGCCTGGGCCGCGGCCAGACCGCTCATCACCCCGTGAATCACGGTTGGCACGATCTGGGCCATCACCGCCGGAATGACCTCGACCGCGGGGATGGCCGCCTCGACCTCTTCCCTTGCCTCCCCGATCGCCTCCAGCGCCTCCTCGCGCTCCTCATCGCTGATCTCCCCCTCCCTGTGGGCCTCCTCAATCCGCTCCGTGGCCTCGCGGAACGCTCCTTCGATCGCCTCTCCGATCCGCGCGTGGACCCCCTCCGGGGATTGCCCTTCGAGCCGCGCCAGGCGTTCGTCCAGCCGCTCGGTCAGGCGCGTCATGGCCTGGGCCAGCGCCGGCCCCAGCTCGGCATCGCTCGGCGGGCCGAAGGCCAGCGCGGCGGGCGCCTGACCCGGCTCGATGGCCCCGCCCGAATGCTTTTCCCACAAGTCTTCGGGTTCCTCGCCCTCCCGCCGCTCGTCCCGGCCGCCGGCTTCGGGACGCTCGCTCAGCGGAAAATCCACCCCCACCCGGAAGATCGCCCCGACTGAGGGGATGTACTCCCCCCCGATGCGCGGCCCTCCGGCGGCGAAAATGCGATTCCTGTCACCGAAAAAGTCGACCATATCGGATCGGACAGGGGGAAGCAATTCGGCCCGGCGGAGCTTTTCCTCCAGGACGCGGCCCAGGGTGCGGATTTCCCGCTCCACGTCCCGCCGCGGAGCCGGTTCCGGCAATTGGGCCCGGCCGATCCAGGCCAAGGCGACGATGCCCGCCGCCGCGCTCACTATCGCCAGCGCCTTCGTCCTTCCCATCGCGCGTTGTCGGTTCATGGCTCGCTTTCCTCCTTCGGTCTATAGGCGGTCAAGGGGTTGACGCCCGACGCGGGCGCAGCTCCCCAAGGGGCGCCTTCAGTTATTCGCCGGCTCCCTGGAGGCCGCGGTGTTGGCCGTCCATTCTCCGGGCTCGTAACCCGTCCAGGCCAGCAATTGGGCGAAATCGTAATACCGCGTCCGGCTTTCCTGTTCCTGAAGCGTCGCCAGATGAAGGGTCGCCCGGCGGAGCTCCTCTCCGAGCAGATAACGACCCCATTGGCCGGCGAGGGCCACTTCCTCAATCCGGCCATCGTTCGCCCGGGCGGCTTGCTCCAACTCGGCGATGCCGGCCGCCAGCGACGCGAGTTCAGCCCTTAACTTTTCCGTCTCGCTCAAGGTGGCGGCTCCCTGGCCCCAGGCCAGCCGCAGGCCTCCCCACTGGACGCTCACATCGGCCTGGGACAGGAGCATCAGCAGCAGGGCGCTCGCGCCGGCCAGGGCCCATGCCAGCCGAATCCGGGGACGTCCAAACCAGGAGCCCGCACGCCTTCTCCATCCCATCTTCGACGGGCCCCTTGGCGCCGGACTCAGCGATTCCAGCCTGAACGGGGTATAAGCAACGGGTTCCCGGGCCCAGCGGTCGAACTCGTCGGTCAAAACCCGGAGGCGATCCCATTGTCCGGGATTTCCCTTGAGTTGCTCCTCAACCCTTCGTCGCGCCTCGGGATCGAGCTCTCCGAGAATGAAGGCGAGCATTGCGGATTCATCGGGCGGAATCTGGTCGGCCATGCTCAAGGAACCTCCAGGCTCTCGGCTCCCAGCCGTTCAAGTTCCACGCGCATGTGGCGTAGAATCTTGTAAACTCTGGACTTAATAGTTGTCTCGGCCGTCTCCATCGCCTCGCCGATCTCGCGGTAGGAGAGCCCCGCCTCGAACTTCAGCAGCAGGAGTCCTCGTTCCTCCGGCTCCAATTGATTGAGGAGCCGCCGGACGAGAACTCGCACTTCCGACCGGACCGCCGCTTGACGGGGATCGATCGGAGATGGAGGATTCAGGCTGACAATTCCTGTAGCATCGTGGCCATTCTGGATAATCTCACCAGTCCGTGGTTTTTTTCGCCAGGATTTGAGGCTATTTATCGCAATACGAAACAGCCAGGGAGCGAAATTCTGCTCAGGTCGGTAGCTTGATCCGTACTGAAACACCCTCAGGAATACCTCTTGGCGCAAATCTTCGGCACTCTCGCTATCGCCGCAGGCTTTGACCAGGAAGCTGAATAGTGGCCGATCCCATCGCCGGACGATCGCCTCAAAATCGGCGGCCGACCGCCGCTCGGCGAACCGAGCCATCAGGTCCTGGTCGCTCGGATTGTCGCTCGCCGACACGGCTTGGCCCGGCTCCCGCTCCACCGCCTCACTACCCTGATATACCTCGAATCGGAGGGCTCCGACGAAAGTTGGGCCGAAATTTATGCAGGCCGGCACCGGGTCGTTTGGCGGACCGGAGGTAGGGGGGGCGTTCCTTCTACCGCAAAAGTGCTCATATGCCTGGACTTATTGGAAGAATTGATCCACGGCGATGAGGGGGTCGAAGGCGCGGATGCCGCGCCCGGCTCATCGAAATCCACGGGCGGGACGTTGACACGAATCCTCACCCGGTTAGAATGGCGCAGGGCCTACGTCCCCTACCGGCTCGCGTCCATTCCGGCAGCCTCCGGCAAGCGCCGGGATGGAGCCCGCGGGTCGATCGATCAACGCGAACCTCCCTCGCTTCTCGTTTTGTCGGCTTCCCAAGAGAACTATCCGCTGGAGCCCCTTCAGCCCACCCCTTCAAGCCTGACGCCGTTCAGAGCAACCGTTCAGGTTAGAAACAGACTCGGACTTCATCTCCGACCGGCCTCGCAACTGGTCCGCCTCGCCTCCAGCTTTGAAGACTGCGACATCTGCATCACGAAGGAGGGTCAGAAGGTCAACGCCAAAAGCATCATGGGCGTCATCATGCTGGCCGCCGAGCAGGGGAGCGAGCTGATGATCGAAGCGGCGGGGCCGTCGGCTGAGCGGGCCCTGGCGCAAGTCCTCGATCTGCTCAATTCCGGCTTCGGAGAGGATTGAACTCCACCGCATCCCCTCGCCGGCGGCCAGGTTCAGTCAACTCAGATCATTGCGGGACATCCCCGCGGCCTTCCGGTCCTTCCCTCTTTGAACCTCGAACCCTCCGCGCCGACCGGGCGCTTCAGACCCGACGCACCGGGCCCCATGGCTCCGCCTGACCCAGGGACGCCGCCTCTCAGCCCCGAACCCGCCCGCCCCCGCCCTTCGACCCTCGAATCGGCCCTCCCCAAGCTCGGCGTTCTCGGCGTCGTCCTGGTCCTCCTGGCGCTTTACCTTTCGGCCGGCGCGCCCGGCCCCTGGTGGGGCGACGGGCTGGAACTCTCGGCAGCCGCCTTCACGCTGGGCGTTCCGCACCCGACCGGCTACCCGCTCTTCATGCTGCTCGGCCACGGCTGGATAAAAGCCGCGAGCGGTCTGATCGATCCCGGCCGCGCGCTGACCGTTCTTTGCGCCCTCTTGAGCGCCGGATCGGCGGGGACGATCGGCTGGGCGCTGCTCGCGCGGCTTAGCCGACCGGCCGCCGGGACGGAAGGCGAATCCCGACGGGCGCTTCCTGACCCCTGGGCTTGGCTATCGGTTCTCGGCCTGACCGGCCTGATCGGCCTCAGCCGAACGGTTTGGGATCACGCCACAATCACGGAAGTCTATCCCCTCACGTTGTTCCTGGCGGCGGTGATCATCGCCCGGGCGACGCGGCTCGATCCGGGAGGCCGATCTCCCGTTGGGGCCGCAGGCCAACTTGGAGGCCTCTTCGGCCTCTCTCTCCTCAATCACTACTCTATTCTCACGCTGGCTCCGCTGGCGGCGCTGACCCTCGGGTCTTGGGCGCGACGCTCAGGGCGATCGGGACGGCTCCTTGCCGTCGCTTTCCTGAGTTTCCTCGGGCCCCTCGGCGGCTATCTCTATCTGCCGTGGCGCGCCGCCGCCAATCCCCCCATCAATTGGGGCGACCCTCAGTCGCTCAAACAGCTCCTGTGGGTCCTTCGCGGGGGGGATTATCTCGGCGCCCATGGCCCGGCTTCGGGGGAAGGCTTAACGAGCGCCGTGCGTGGCCTGATGGGGTGGGTGGGATGGTGGGGCCGACAATGGCTCCCCGTCCTGCTCGACCCGGTGGCTCCGCTGGCGGGGGCGCTGGCGCTGGCGGCCGTCGGCGCCGGATGCATGCGATTGGCGCGCCGGGAACCGTATCTCGGCTGGGGCCTGGCGGCCTCACTAGCGGCTTCGGCGGTGATCGCCGTGGCCTATCCCATTCCGGACATCGACGGCTATTTCCTGGCCTCGCTGCCGGTGGCGGCCGTGGCCTTGGCTGAACTGATCGCGCCGCGGCAGGGGTCGACCCCCGCCGAAGGAGACGATGGCCGACGCTCAGGCGTCAGGCGGCGCGCCGCTCCTGCCTGTTCTGCCGGGGCTCTCCTTCTTTACGCTGCCGTGCTGGGGACGCTCAATTTCTCCGCCACGGACAAATCGTGGGATGACGGCCCCCAGCGATGGGCTTCGGCCGTCTTGGAGGCGCTTCCCGGCCAAGCCCTCGTGATCACACGCTCCGGGGCCGACAGCGAAATTTTCGCCCTTTGGCACCGTCAGATCGTCGCCGGCGAGCGGCCGGACGTGACCGTCTTCGGGGCCGGCTTCATCTTCTCCGGCTGGTATCGCCGCTATTTCGAGCGCGAGGACCGCCCTCAGATCCCGGTCTTCGTGGTTGGACGACCGCCGGGAGAAAAAGCCGTCTTCGACGTCGCCCTGGCGGGGGGGGTGATCCTCCCCAACGTCGGCCGCCGGGGCGTGTTCGCCGTCGTCGAGGACCTCTCGCCCGAAGGGATCGACCCCATCTTCCGGGATTACATGGACCCCCGGCCCGTGGCGGAGCTTCTGCCGGCAGCCTATTACGAACGGACGGCCTATAAGCTCAATCCGCCCGGGCGCTGGCTGGTCGAGCTCCGACCCGAGCCGGAGTTCCTGCCTCGCGCGCGGGAGCGATTTGAGGCGACATTCGGGCAGCCGCCTCCCGCTCCGTAGCGTTCGGTCCCGGTCCTAATCCGGCAGGATCGCCACGACGCGGGCGGGGCCAGCGCTCCCGCGCGCGACTTTGAGCGGAAAACAGCAGACGGTGAATCCCGTCAGGGGCAGTTTGTCCAGGTTGGTCAGCCGTTCCAGGTGGCAGTATTCGCGGTCCAGGCCGACGAAGTGCGCCTCCCAGAAAAGCTGACGATCGCCCCTCGCCAATGCCCGTTCGGCCTGAACGGGGAGCGGAATGTCCCAACCCCAGGCGTCGATCCCCATCAGCCGGACGCCTTGATCCAGGATCCAGCGCGTGGCTTCGGCGCTCATGCCGCTCCCCCGGACGAAATAATCCGCCGTCCCGAACAACCGATCGTTCCCCGTCATGATCAGGACGATCATCCCCGGCTCAAGGCGGAGGCGCCGCTCGTCCAGGAAGCGCCGCACGTCTTCGGCCAGGATCGCTTCCCCGTGGCCCTTGGCCCTCATGTCCACGACGAGCCCCGGGCCGTAGCACCACTCCAGCGGGACCTGATCAATCGTCCGGGCCGGCCGACCTTCCGACGTGGGCGCGAAGTGCCACGGAGCGTCCAGGTGAGTCGTGCCGTGGGTGGAAAGGCGGATCGTATCGACGGCCCAGCCGGCGCCGCTGCGCAGGTAATCCCGCGTGAGGCCGAACATGTTCCGGATCGTCAGGGCTCCGGCCTCATGATCCGAGCGCTCGACCTGACAGGCGGCCCAGGCGGGGGCCCAGTCCGCTTCATTATCGATCGCGTGGCTCAGGTCGATGAACCGCATCGGGCCTGCATCCTTCACTCAGGCTTGGGAGCCGTCGCCTCCGGGCCGAAGCGGATGTGGCGACCGGCGAACCGCCGGGCGTCGTCGCCGGAGAAGCGTTCGTCGAAGAACGTCCGCGTGAGGGCGAATTCGACGGCGACGGCGGCCAGGGCCATCGCCAGCGATGTCGCGACGAACCCTCGTGTCGTCCGCCGCCAATCGACGGCCACGGTCCCCGCCAGCGCCGCCGAGGGTCCCGGAAGGGTCAGCGCCAGCAGCGTGGCCGCGAGCGAGGTGCCGTGAATCACCCCCTCGGTCACGAGCCGCTGCTCGGCAAAGGGGAAGTACCGCGAGAGATTCCCCAGGACGATCCACCAGAGAAAGACGAGATAGAAGAGTTGACCGCGGCCCAAGGCCGTCGCCGGGAGAATCGCAAGCGGACGGCGGACGTTGGCGACGATCAGACCCACAACGACCAGGGCCACGAGCAGATAGGCGGCGTTGAACCAGCTTTCGATCCCGACGCCGTGGAGCGTCTCCGGAAGGGCTCGATTGGGCAACCACACGGCCCGGATGTTCTTGCGGATGTTGATGAAGGTGAGCACAAGCAAGATGAACCCGACCGAGAACGGCCCCGTCCAACGGTCCGCCGTGGGTTCGTCATTGACCGCTGGAACCCGCCGCGCGAGGAAGCCGAGAGCGAAAGCGATCCCGACGCCGTTGACGAAGCCGTAACTCTGCTCCAGGAGGCTGTGCCAGTTCGTCGGATAAGCGTCCGTGGCCGCGATGCCCATCAGTTTCATCGCCTGCATGGCCGAGAACCCGAGCCCTCCGGCCACCCCGGCGACCAGGGAAGCGTGGAGCAGCGGCCAGAGACCTTGCCTCAAAAAGAAAATCATCATGGCCGCCGTCATGCCCAGGACGCCCGCCCAGTTGTCGCTGCGAGGCGGCGTCATCCGCAGACCGAGGACGACGACCAGGGCCAGGAACCCCACCCACCAGCCGACGGCCAGGTGCAGAATGAGCGAGGACCCCCAGTCCCAGCGGCCGCGGAAGGCGGCGAGCGCGCCGACGGCCACGATGGCGGTCGCGGCGGCCATCCAGTCCGTGTCGTACCAATCCAGCCGATCGCCCCAGCCGCGCCGGTAAGCCGCCCCCGCCAGCGCCTCCTGAACTTGCCAGGCCGCGATGACGACGAGGATGGGGAGGAAGAACTCGGTCAGGCGGCGGCGGTCCAGCACGGCCGGGAGCGCCGTTCCCGCGCCGCCGATCGCCCCCCAGAGGAACCCGATCACGAAGAGACTGGCGAAGCCGTAGAGGATCGACGGCGGATGGCCGGAGTGCGTGTAGCCGATCACAATCATGTAGGAGATCGAGCCGCCGAAGCTCCAGCCGAGCGCCCCGAAGAAGGCGAAATACGGGAATCGCCGCCGCCAATCCTCGCGGCCCGAGACGAGGCAGGCCGCCAGCGCCGCCAGCGCCCCGGGGATCATCGCGCCGTACTCGTGGCCCCAGTTGCCGCGGACGCCCCAGCCGATCGAGAGCGAAAGCGCCACCAGCAAAATGGCCAGCGGGGCGAGGCCGGGCGTGAGCGGCTCCGTCCTGGAGGCTTGAGTCGGCCGGTCCATTGGACGATCCTCTGCGGGGGTCGACGGCCCGAAGATAACGTCCCGGGGCCGCCCCGTCGAGAGAACTTCTCGCCGACGGCGCGCGGCGCGAGGCCGGCCCCCGCCGGCGGGATAACCGGCAGGGGCCACGCTTCCCGGGCCGACCCCCGATCATGCAGGTTTCCCTCCGGACCCATAACCTTCGCCTGCGGCACACGTTCACCATCTCACGCGGCTCTCAGGACGTGGTCCCCGTTCTCGTGATGACGCTGGAACACGAAGGCCTGACCGGCTACGGCGAGACGTCCCCCTCGGGCTATTACGGCCAGGACTTGAAGACGGTCCGCGCGGCGTTGGAGTCGATCCTCCCCTGGCTGGAACGCCAGGACCCGCGCGCGTATCGCCTGCTGCTGGAAGAAGCGCTCGAGCGACTGGGCGGAAACACGCAGGCGCTCTGCGCGCTCGACCTCGCGCTGCATGAT
Source organism: uncultured Candidatus Sumerlaeota bacterium (assembly GCA_964463045.1). GTDB lineage: Bacteria > Sumerlaeota > Sumerlaeia > MVZB01 > JAJFLK01 > CAYXAU01. Next base: position 193,118 of record CAYXAU010000002.1, read on the forward strand.
TGGGTGGGCAAGCGCCTCAACGTGCCCGTTTATGAATTGTTCGGGCTACGGCGGGAACCGCTGCCGCCGACGACCTACACGATCGGCCTGGACGCCATCCCGACGATGATCGCCAAACTGCGCGCATTCGACTCCTTCCCGATCTTCAAGATCAAACTCGGGACGGATCGGGACCTGGAAATCGTGCGCGAGCTGCGCCGCCAGACCGACGCCACCTTCCGCGTGGACGCCAACTGCGCCTGGACGGCCGAACAAACGGTCGAATACGCCCACCCACTCAAGGCGCTGGGGGTCGAGTTCATCGAGCAGCCCCTCCCGCCGGATCAGATCGAGCGGATGGCGTCCGTCCATGAACGGAGCGCGTTGCCGCTCATCGCCGACGAGAACTGCGTCGTTCCCTCGGATGTTCCCTCCCTTCGCGGTCGTTTCCACGGGATCAACATCAAGTTGGTCAAGTGCGGCGGGTTGGAGCCCGCCCTCAAGATGATCGCGCTCGCGCGCGCCCTGGGGATGAAGATCATGATCGGCTGCATGATCGAGTCCTCGATCCTCTGCACGGCGGCGGCTCACCTGGGCGCGCTCGTCGATTTCCTCGACCTGGACGGTCCGCTACTCATCGCCAACGATCCCTTCACGGGGATGACCGTGGGCGACGGCCGGATCAATCTGCCGGCGGCTCCCGGCCTGGGAGTCAGCCTGAGAACCCAGGGGGTGGAGTGAGAAAGCTCAAGGGGGGATAGGCTGAGAGGGCCGGGGTGGGCGATTCCAATCTGTTGGCCGTAATTCCAGGGGGGTCGTTCCTGGGTTTCATGCTCGTGGGATTCCTTTTATCGATCCCGTTGGGGGGACCGCCATGGGTCATGCTCGTCATGATCATCGGCTGGCTCGGTGTCCTGTTGTGGTTACTTCCCCGATTCGCGCTGACCCCCGTCGTTTGTACGGACCCGCGACGGGGAACGCCGGGCGTGCTCAAATCCATCGAGATCGGTTGGCGGGCCACGTCCCCGGTGATCGGGCGCTATCTTCTGTTTCTGTTCCTGTGCGGCCTGACGGCCGTCGGGACGGCGCTCCTTCTCCTAGTCGGCCTGATCTTTCTCGGGCTCCCCTTGGCGATCGGCCTTCAAGGCGCCGCCTACAGCATGATCGTGCGAAGGTAGGACTCGGCCCGGTAGAACGAAAAGCCGGAGGGGGAGGCGGCGACCCGCCAGCGGGGTTACGTCAGCTCGCCCGGTCGGCCCGCGCCGAGGGCCAACCAACGCTCGCCGCGAGCCACGACCCAGCCGGTGACCTCCAGCGCCGTGGCCAGGACGAACGGAACGAGGACGAGGGTGAAGAGCGTCGAGAGCGCCATTCCGCCGACGACGGCCACCCCTAGGCCGCTATAGAGCTCCGTCCCGCCGCCGCGGCCGAACGCCAGCGGCAGCATCCCGATGATCGTGGTCGTCGAGGTCATGAAAATCGGCCGAACGCGAACCCGGACGGCCTCGGCGATGGCCTCGTGGATCGCCAGGCCGGATCGCACGCCCCGCAGCGAGAAGTCAATCAGCAGAATCCCGTTATTGACGACGATGCCGGCCAGCATCACGAACCCGAGCATCGTGATGACGTTGAATTGCGCCCTGAAGACCCAGACGCCCAGAATCGCCCCGATCGTCGACAGGGGCACGCACAGCATGATGATCAACGGATAAAGGAAGGACTCAAACAGCGCCGACATCAGGAGATAAATGATGACGAGGGCGAAAAGGAACGAGCTGGCGAGGGCGTCCATCGTGCGGGCCAGGTCGTCGGCCGTGCCGGAAAGATTGATCCGATAGGCCGCCGGCAGCGTCCGCCGCATGGGGTCCACCACCTGTGCCTGAACGTGCTCGATGAACGTCTGGAGGGGGACCTTGTCCTCGATGGTCACGTAGAGCGTGATGACGCGCTCCTGCTCCAGGCGCTCGATCGTCACCGGGCCCAACCCCTTATAGACGGTCGCCACTTCGTCCAGCCGGACGGTCCGGCCCGCGGGCGTGTTCAGGGCCACGCCCCGCACGTCGTCCGGGTCGAGAATCTGCCCCTCCTTGGCCTTGACGACGAGGTCATACTCCTTGCCGGCATCCCGATAGAGAGAAACGCGCGTGCCTTCGAGCAGCGTCTCGACGACGAGGGCCAGATCGCGCGAGGTCATGCCGAGGTCGGCCAGCCGTTCGCGGTCGGGCACGACGTGCAGCTCCGGATTGGCCGCATTATAGGAGCTGCGGACGTTGCGAACCTCCGGCATCAGGCGCAACTGGTTCTCCAGCTCCTGGCTCATCTCGGCCATGAGGGGGAGCTCGGGCCCCGTCAGGTCGATCGAGAGCCCCTTCCCCTCCCCGCTCCAGCGAAAATCCGAGGCGCGATAGACGCTGAAGTTGACGTCGGAGGGGAGCACGCGGGCGGCGTAGTCCTGCATTTCGGCGATCAACCGGTCGGCGATGGCCGGCTTGGCGTGCTCCTTCTCCAGGAAAATCCCGAAAAACGTTCGATCCCGCCGCACGACGAAGAACGCCCGGTAAATGTGCTCGACGTTGTTGAGCACGTAACTCTCGATTTTGCGCACCTGACGGTCCGCGCCGTCCAGACTCGTCCCCGACGGCGTGAGCATCTGGCCGAAGACCTGAGCGCTCTGACTCTGCGGCAGATACTCGGCCGGGGGGATCAGCCCGAGGCTCAACACGAACGCCAGCGCCAAAGCCCCGATCACGGCGAATCGGAACGGTCGATTCCGCAGCCCCAGACCGACCGTCCGAATCACCAATCCGCGGACGCCGGCCCCCAGGAGCCGCGCCGGGTCATACGTCCGCCGCCGCGCGGGGGGGTCGGCCCCGGGTGAGGCTCCCGGCTTGCCGTAACCGCCGGGCACCCAACGCAAGAGCCGGCTGCCGACCATGGGAACGACGGTGACCGCCGCCAACATCGAGAGCCCCACGGCGAAGGAGATCGAGTAGGCGATGTCCCGGAAAAGCTGGCCGGCCTCTTCTCGGACGAACAAGATGGGGATGAAGACGGCCAGCGTCGTCAGCGTCGAGGCCAGAATGGGAGGCCAGACCTCGCTGGCGGCGTCGCGGGCGGCTCGGGCGGGGCCCGAGCCCAGCTCGACCCGGTGACGGAAAATATTTTCCATCACGACGACGGCGTTATCGACGACCATCCCGGCGGCGAAGGCCAGCCCCGCCAGCGAAATCACGTTGATGGACCGGCCGAAAGCCGCCAGCAGGACGAAGGTTCCCACCAGGCACAAAGGGATCGTCAAAGAGATCGCCAGGGTCGCCGGGAACGAACGCAGAAAGAGAAAAAGGGCGACGACGGCCAGCGTGGCCCCGATCAAAAGGTTCCGCCGGACCCCGAAGATGGCCTCCCAGATGTACTCCGAGGCGTCGTAATTGATCCAGAAGCGGATGCCCATCGGCTCCAGCTCCTGATTGATCTTGTCGATCTCGCGCTTGACCCCCTCGGTAACGGTCAGCGTGTTGGTGTCGTTCTTCTTCGAGATGCTCAGGTTGACGGCGGGCTGACCCATCGTCCGTCCGATCGCCTCGCGCTCGCCGAACGTGTCGAGCACCTCGGCGATGTCCTCGACGCGGATCAATCCTTCGTCCGTACTCTTGACGACCGTCTTCCGGATCGATTCCAGATCGGTGTATTGGCCGACCGTGCGCACGAGCAGCCGCGAGTTCCCCTCCTCGATCTTCCCCCCCCGCGTGTTCTGATTCTCCCAGGCGATGGCCGACAGCACCTCGCTCACGGTCACCTGTCGGGATTCAAGGGCCGCCAGATCAAGCTTGACCTGGATCTCGCGGCGGGAGCCGCCGTGCCACCGGACGCTGCCGACGCCGGGGACCCGCTCAAGCTGCGGCCCCACGCGATCCTCCAGAAGATTGCGGACGACGTTATAGGGGAGCTGGCTTTCGATGGTGGCGCGGATGACGGGCTGCTCTTCCTCGGTGTTGAGGGCGCGGATCTGGGGCTTCTCGACTTCGTCGGGCAGATTGCGGACGGTCTCCAGGCGCTGAACGATATCGATCAGGGCGACGTTCTTATCCACGCCCCAATCGAACTCCAGCATGACGTTGGCGCTGCCCTCGCGCGTGAAGGACCTGAGCCGCCGGAGATTCTCCACGGCCGCCAGCCGCTGCTCCTGGCGCTGGGTGATCTCGATCTCAACCTCGTTGGGCGCCGCGCCGGGATACTGCGTCTCGACGCTGATGATCGGCCGGTCGATCGTCGGGTTGAGCTGGATGGGGATGCGGCTCAACGCCACGAACCCGAACAAAATGACCAGGATCATGCCGACGACGACGGCCGTCCCGTTCCTCACGCTGGCGTCGATGATTTTCATGGGCTCCGGCTTAACCCGCCCCCGGCAGGCTCCCGTTGATCCGATGGAGGAGCGCCCCGTCCGTCAATCGTGAATTGCCGAAAATCACAACCTCGGTCAAGGCCTCGATCTCCCCCGCCTCCCGGCTCCGGATCGCCACTTCGGTTTGAAGCTCATCGGTCACGATCACTTCGATCTCGCGCGCCCTGCCGTTGGGCACGGCCATCCGCGCCATCGGATTCAGGCCGCCCGGCGGGGCGTTTCGGCCGGCGGGCGGGGCCGGCGGAACGTACTCGAAATCCGGCGGGAGCGGATCGACCCGATAGACGACCAGCTTGACGCCCAGGTTCCGGACGGCTTCCCGCGGCACGACCAGGGCCCGCCGAGGCTCGCCGACCAGCACTTTGACGCGGGCGAACATCCCGGCGGCCAGCAGCCCGCTCGAATTATCCACGCGCAGCATGACCGGGAAGTTGCGCGTCCCGAGCCGCGCCTGCGGAATCACGTTGGTCACCTCGGCGGCGAAGACGCGATCGCCCAACCCGTCGACGGTCATCTCGGCCCGCTGGCCGCGCGCGATCAGCCCCAGATCGGCTTGCGGCACCTCCAGGCGTAACCGCATCGGGTCCAGAACGACCATCCGCAGGACGGCCTCTCCCTCATTGGCCCATTCCCCGGTCTCCTTGAGCTTGGTGACCACCACCCCGGTCTCGCCCGCCGTGATCCGGTGATCGGCCAACCGTCGCAGGATGTCGTCTACGGTGGCGCGCCGGACCTTGACCTCGGCCGCCGCAATCTGCACCTCCTCCGAACGGAAACCTTGCTCGAGAATGTCCAGCCGCGCCTGGGCGCGGGAGACTTCCGACTGGGCGACTTCGAACGCCACGCGCGCCCGCGTGGCCTCGCTCGGGGGGATGACCTCCTGTTCGGCCAGGGGGCGCAGGCGCTCCCAATCGTCGCGGGCGGCGTTGAGGCGGGCCTGGGCTGCCGTGACGCCTCGGCGCGCCTCCTCGATCTCCTCGGGCAGATAGCCCGCGGTCATCTTCTTGAGTTCGGCCTCGGCCTTTTCAAGTTCGGCTTTGGCCCGCGCCAGGGCGATTTCCTCGGCCCGCGCGTCCATCTCAAACAGAAGATCCCCCTGGCGGACGACCTCGCCCTCCTCGACCGGCAAGGCCACAATCTGGGCCCGCGCCTTCGAGCTGATTTCAATCTCCTGCCAGGCGTCGACGGAGCCCGTGAATTCCAGCCGCCGGGTGATCTCCAGCTCCCGGATGGGCCCTACCTCAACCTTATGAACCATCTGGGCGCCTTGACCGACGGCCGGACCGGGGCCGAACGCGCAGACGACGCCTACGGCCAAGATGACACGTTGATTTAACTTAACTTGCACCTTGAGGATGCCGTCCCGACTCTTTCGCCCTCGCAAGCCTCGCCGCCGGCCAAGTCTCTTGACCACGGTACTTCGTCGTCCCCCCTAATGTAAAGAGCCATGGGGACTCGGCCGTTATCTCCCTTCAAATGGCCGCCCAACCCCGGCGGCTCCTTGCGGCGTTCCTCTGCGCGGGGACGTTCCGCCTCGATCGCCTTCGAACCTCATATTATGGGTTTAAGACTCGTTGGCGCGTCTCGAAGTTTGGTCCGGGCGACGGTCATCCATTTCACGGCCGCCTCACCGGAAACTTTGGCTACGTTGGCTGCGTCGTATCCATTAAAATGATTCGGGGAAGGCCGGCCCCGGAGAAACGATGTCCGCCACCCATCAACCCAACTCCTTCTCCGCCAACATCAGTCGACCGGCGGTCGCTTCTGACCAGCGCGCCGACGTCGGACCCTTCCTCCGGACCCCCCGTTTCGATTGTCGATCTTACCTGCTGTGGGTGGCGGCCCTTGCCGGCGGGATCGCCTCCGCCTCGGGCCAATCCCGCCCCCGATTCCTCCCTCAAGCCGCGCCCGCCGCCGAAGCGCGAGCCGACTGGCCCGATCACGCCCTTGCCGAACTCGTGGCCGACACGATGACCATCCAGCCCGGAGCCCCCTTCCGGCTGGGGGTTCATTTCCGGATCGAGCCCGAATGGCACATGTATTGGCGCTACGCGGGGGAAGTGGGCTATCCGACCGAGATCATCTGGGAACTGCCCGAAGGCTTCACCGCCGGGGAGATCCAGTGGCCGAATCCTCGCCGCTTCGACGACCCGATCGCCGGGACGAGCTACGCCTACGAAGACGAAGTGCTCCTGTTCACGCTCGTCCAGCCGCCGCCTTCGTTGGCCGAAGGGCAGACGCTGCGGTTCGGTGCCCGAGCCGATTGGCTGGTCTGCAAAATCGAATGTGTCCCCGGTCAGGCCGAGGCCGGTCTTGAACTGCCCGTCGGCGAGCCTCAACCCTCGGCGGCCTCTCCGCTCTTCGAGCGCTTCGCGGCCCGGGTTCCCGTGGACCCGCTCACGCTCGCCGATCGGGTCGCCGTATCGGCCCGTCCGGAGGCGCTGCGCCTCGGTCGGGGAGAAACGGTCCGGCAAACCATCGAGATCGAGGCGCGTCGCCCTTGGGCGGCGCTCCTCTCGACGCCGGAGGCGGAAGCTCAACTCTTCCCCGACGGCGGCGAGGCCTGGGTCGCTTCCCGGCATCCCTCGTCCGCGACTGGGCTGGGTCCGCCGCTCGAACCCGATCGCGGGGCCTTCGGCGGCGTCCGCGTTGATTGGCCAATCGAGACGCAGCCTGACGCCCAACCCGGCGAACACCGTCTGCGAGCGGCCCTGACGCTCCCTTTGGTCAACCTGGAGACCGGCGAGGGGGGGGCGATTTTCATCCAGGTCAATCGTTCGGCGCAGATTGAGGCAGACGTGCAGACGCCGGTCGCCTCGGTCCCCGCGGCTGCTTCTGGGGCGTCGGGGGGCCGGCCGGGGTCCGAAGCTCCCGCCGAGGAGACGACCCCCCTTTTCTCCTTCCTGGCGCCCGGGAGCTCGGCCGCGGGGGTCGGGCGTTCGGCGTGGCTGTTTCTCTTCTTTGCGTTCGTCGGGGGGCTGATCCTGAACGTCATGCCGTGCGTCCTGCCGGTGCTTTCGCTCAAAGTGCTGAGCTTCGTCCGTCAGGCGGAGGAGGATCGGCGGCGCGTCTTGCGGTTGGGCCTGATCTTCGCCTTGGGGGTGTTCGTCTCCTTCGCGCTTCTGGCAACGTTGGTCGTCGGTCTCAAAGCCGCCGGCGCCCAGATCGGCTGGGGCTTCCAGTTCCAGGAGCCGCGCTTCCTGATCATCATGTCGGCCCTTGTCTTCGCCTTCGGGCTAAGCCTGTTCGGCGTCTATGAAATCGACCTGACCCCCTCGGCAGGGCGGGGGCTGGCGCGGCTGGGGGGCCGCGAAGGAGGGGCGGGCTCCTTCATGAACGGCGTCCTGGCCACGGCGTTGGCCACCCCCTGCACGGCCCCCCTGCTCGGGCCCGCTCTCGGGTTTGCCTTCAGCCAGTCGCCGGCCATGATTTATGTCTTTTTCTTCGCGATCGCGGCGGGTCTGGCAAGCCCCTACGTTTTATTGGCCGCCGAGCCGCGATGGCTTCGCGTGATCCCGAAGCCGGGCCCCTGGACGGTGGCCTTCAAACAATTCATGGGGCTCTTGCTGATGGCCACCGTCATCTGGCTCCTCTGGGTTCTGGGGCGTCAGGCGGGGGCGGACGCGATCGTCTGGACGCTCGCCTTCCTGCTCGTCGTCGGGCTCGGCTGCGCCGTGGTCGGAGCGGGTCTGGACCTTCGGGCCGGCCGGCTGCGTCGGGGGTTCTCGCTGGCGGCGGGTCTGGCGCTCGCCGTCGGCGCTTACATTTTTTTTCCCGAGCGGTACCTGCGCGACCTGCGTGGGCGTCTGGATGAAGCCTCCGAGGCGAAGGCCGCCCCTTCGGAGACGACGACGCTGGGCGGCATCGAATGGGAGCCGTTCAGCGTCGTGCGCGTGGAGGAGCTGGTCGCCGAGCGCCGCACGGTCTTCATCGACCTGACGGCCGACTGGTGCTTGACCTGCAAGGTCAACGAACGGGCCGTTCTGGCCTCCGAGGACGTGGCCGAGGCTTTCCGGCGGCACCGCGTGGCGGCCATCCGGGGTGATTACACGCGCCAGCCGCCGGAACTGACGCGCCTCTTGCGTCAATTCGGCCGCGCCGGCGTTCCCATGTACGTCATCTTCCCGGCGGGGCGGCCCCAGGAGCCGATTCTCCTGCCGGAAGTGCTCACCACTTCGCTCGTGCTTGACCGCCTCGAAGAGGCTGCAGCGACCACGCGGCTGGCCTCGGGCGACCCCACGCCGACGGATTCTTGACCCCGGCCCGCCGAGCTGGCCGTTGACCCGCTCCTCAAGGGGAAGAACAATGGGGGGTGCGTTGCTCGATCGTGATCAATACCTACGAGCGGCCGGAGCCGCTCAACCGCTGCCTGGAGGCGCTGGCCCGCCAGCCGGGCTTGAGCCAGGCCGAGGTGATCGTCGTCGACGACGGCAGCGGCGCCGACTTTAAGGCCATCGAGCGCCATTGGCGCTCCAAGCTGCCGCTCACGTACACGAAAATTCGTCATGCCGGTCGCTCGGCGGCGCGCAATCGCGGCGCCCGAGCCGCCGCGGGCCGTCGGTTGATCTTCCTGGGCGACGACGTCCTGGTCCGCCCGGGATGGCTGGATCGCCATCTGACCTCGGGCCACGATGATCCTCGCCTGGCGGTTCTCGGGCCCTATCCGCTCAAGCCTCCGCCGGGCGGCGAGCCGGCCTCGGCGACTTATTTGCGACTGGCCGATCCCATGCCGTGGGACCAACTGAGGAGCGCCGGCGAGGTGGGCTTCGCTTTCTTCGGCACGGGCAATCTCTCCATGGATCGTCAGATGTTCCTCGATCTGGGCGGCTTTGATGAGCGATTCACCGAGTATGGCTGGGAGGACATCGATCTGGGTTATCGGTTTCATCGCGCCGGGGGGCGGCTGATCTTTGACCCCGAGGCCCGGGCGGTGCACGCTCATCCGGCCCTCAGCCGGGCGGATTTGTGGCGCCGGGAGTTCGCCGTCGGCGTGACGGCCTATCAATTCTGGGCCAAGTGGCGCCACGAGGACCTGCGCTTCATGAAATTCTGGGCCGACGCTCCGCGCCCGGGTCCGGCATGGCGGCGCGCCGTCGGCCGCGCGGTTATCGAGCTCCTGGAACGCCTCGCGCCCGGCTCGCCGTGGCTGCCGCGGCTTTATGAGCGATTGATCTATTCCTATCGACACGCCGGCCTGGCCGAGGGCATCCGCCGCTACGGCCCGCCGCCGGCGACGTCGGCCGAACCTCAACCGCTCGGCTCGGCCTCGTGAACGCGGGGCGCTGCGCCGTCGGGCTCTTGACCTGGAACGGCGAGGCCGACGTGGCGGCCTGCGTCAGGGCCCTTCAGGCCCAGAGCGAACCCGCGCTGGACGTCATCTGGATTGATAACGGCTCGACCGATGGGACAGTGAGCCGCGTGCGCGAGGCCGCCCGGGACTTCCCCGAGCCGCGCCGCCTGGCGGCCAACATCGGCTTCTGCGCGGGGCACAACCTGGGCCTTTCGCTGGCGCGGCTGCCTTACTATCTCGCGCTCAATCAGGATGTCGCGCTCGCGCCGGATTACATCGGCCGCCTGTGTGATTGGCTGGACGAGGACTCGACGCTCGCGGCGACCTCCGGGCTGCTTCTCCAAACGGCGGACCTGGAGCATCTCGACCCGGCCGCCCCGATCGCCTCGGCCGGGCTGGCGATGGGGTACGGACGGTTCCCCTTCGAGCTGGGCATGGATCGAAGCCCGGGTCCCAGCGATTCAGCCCGCCGCTACGTTCCGGGTGTAACCGGGGCGGCGATGCTTCTTCGGCGTTCGGCCGTTCAAGCTCTGACGGATTCCGACGAATTCTTCCCCGCCGATTTCTTCGCTTACTTCGAGGAAGTGGACCTGGCGCTGCGGCTGGCGCGGGCCGGTTGGCGCTGCGGCCTGGACGGAGCGGCGCGCGCCTGGCACGCCCGGCGAGGCCACGAAGGCCGCCGGGACCCTCGCCTGCGCGTGCACTATCTGAAGAATCACTGGCTCGTGAGCTTGCGCAACGACGCCTGGAGCGAGCTGCTCCGGGAGGCGCCTTATGTCCTGAAAGGCGAACTGCGCTGGTATTTTCCCCGTTATCTCCGCACGCCCTGGGCGGCGCTTCAAGCCCTGGGCGCCGCGCTCGTCCATGCCCCTCGGGCCCGTCGCGTCTACCAGTCCCTCGAGCGGAGATTCCCCGAAGCCCGGGCCGGACGGGCGGGGTTTTATGCCCTGTCCCGAAGCCTGCTGCGGGGAAATCACGCCCACGGGGCCGAGGCCCCGCCCGCCGGTCACTCCAAGAGGTCCCAATAAAGCGCCGGGTCGATCTCGCGCGAGCCCGGAAGGTACTTCTCAACGACGGGAAGCGAACCATATCGCGGCCGCAACGCGGCGGGGACGACCTCGATGAGCCGGCGACAGGTTCGCTGTGCCTCGGCGATCATCCGACGGGCGTCATAAAAGCGAGCCATGTCGACGAGGGCTTCCACCTGCACGGCCGAAGGGGGGGCGGCCGCGCGTTCGAAGCGTCGGGCGGCCTCCTCGCCGGTCGCCTCGTCCTCCGGGTCCTCTTCCAACTCCCGCCACCGTTGCGTCGCGAGAGCATAGTTCATGAACGGAGCCAACGGCGAATCGGCGAAGGCGTCAGCCAAGGCGCCCAACTCCGCCTGGAGGCCGGGCGGGACCTGCCGGAGCGTCAGCTCGACGAAGGCTCGCTCGGCGACCAGCCGCTCGATCAAGGCCGCGTGCTCGCTCCGAGGGGGGAGGACGTTCACTTCGATCTGCTCGATCGGCTGCAATTGAGGATCCACCAGCGGCACGGCCGCCTGAAGCCGCGTCATGGCGACGGCGACCTGAAGCTCCAGCCGAACGTAATACCGACCGGGACGCGGGAACATGAGCCCGTTCGGTGTCTCCCGATCCCCCCACAACACGACGTCGACCGGATACTCCTCCAGCGGATAAAGAATGTAATCCTGAAGGCCCGGCCGGCCGGCGGGATACGGTCCCGTCGTCGATCGCTCGCGCTCGCCGTAAGGACGGACTCGCACGGCCAGATCGCCGTTCAAGGCGAAGTTCGTCATGACGTTGATCGTGAAATCCGTGTGATTGACCAGCCGCAGGCGAAGGGTGAGCGGCTCGCCGAGCGTGATTTCCCGTGGCGGCGGCTCGAGCACAAGGCGGACGTGGTCGCGCGGCGTCGCCGGCAACGGCGTCGACTGCGGCCCCTCGCGAATCGGCCGCCGCGCGGGGACGAGATCGGCCCCTGCCGAAACGCCCATCAGCGCCGCGAACCCGACGAGCCCCGCGAGCGCCTTCCCCAGGCACGGACAGACGCGGACAGACACCGACCGATCAGACTCCTCTGGCGTGCGCAAAGCCGCCGCCGGGCCTCAAGCCGGGCCCACCCCCTCGGACCGGCGTTCCTGGTAAAAGACGCGCACCTGATGCCGAGCCCCCCGTCCCTCTCCCGCTGAGGGGGAGTCGATCGCCTCGGCGGTCACGAGCAGGCTGCCGGCCGTCCAGAAACGAAGGCTGACCTTTCGATCCGGCCCAAGCTCCCCCACGCCGCTCGTCAGGCGACGGCGTCCTTTCCAGATTTCCACGGCGAGGCCCTCGCGCGCGACGCCCGCTTCAGCCGGCCGAAGCGCCAGAACGAGCCACAGATCGCTCCGGGCCGAGGGGAAGAAGACCGAGGGTTCGGCCGAGAGCTCGACGTTGGCGCCCCACTCGAATTGACGCAGCGGCCCGACGGGAGGCTCGGCGTCCTCCAGCCGCTGGGCGAAAAAATGGGCGCGTCGCTCGCTGAGCGAGAACCCGATGGCGGGATCGTCCACGAGCGCGTGAATCACGCGATGAAGCGGCTCCTCGCTCAAGGCCACGCTTCGCGACGTCTCGGGCAGAAGGGCGAGCTCCCCGGGATCGACCTCCAAGTTGAGGTCCGCCAGGAGAAGCTGGACCATCACTCGGACGGGTTGGCGATGAAATCGGGCGTCCTTGATCGGCAGCAACGCCAGCGCCGGAGGATCGAGTTCGTTGAGAAACCGATCTTGCTCCAGAACCTGGCGGCCGCGATCCAGCCCCAGGTCCAAGCGGTTGTCGGAAAGATTCTGGGCCAGGGCGACCAGATAAAGGACCCCCCAAATCACCATCAGACCCAGAAGCGCGCGACCGGGCGGGGTCGTCGGGACGACGCGCCGCGCGGCCGCCGTTCGCCATCCGCCGCCCGTGAACACTCTCGCTGGCGGCGATGACGCCGGCCCCTCCGCCGCCGTCACCTCCGCCCCCTCAAGCCCCCCGTCGATGCTCTCGTCGCCCCCCGTGGTCGTCTCGGCCGCCGGATCGGCGGCGGCCGCAGGAGCGGGCTCCTCCGCGCCTGAAGGGGACGGGACCTCGTCCGAGGCCTCGGCCTTCGGCGCGGGCGACGTCCGGGCGGCCGTGCCGGCGGGGTTCGGCTCCGGACCGGCCGCGGTCAGGCGTGACTCCTCCATCGCCCCGCTCAAGCCCGGGGATGCGGCCAAGGGCTGGAGGCCGTTCCGCTCAAGAGCCGGGCATATTGTCGGATGGCCTCTTCCTGTTCGGGCGTCTCAATCGAGCCCGGCCGCAAGCGGCGAACTTCCTCGATCGCGTCGTCGGCGGTCCAGCCCATTCGGACGAGGTAGCAGGCCAGGATCGTCCCCGTCCGACCGAAGCCTCCCGAGCAATGGACGAGGGCGCAGGCCCCGTCGGCCGTCGAGCGGCGCAGGAATTCGACGCCGCGTTCAATCTGATCCGAGGAAGGCCGGCAGAAATCGGCCACCGGCAGGTGCAGCGCGGCCAGCCCGAACTCCTCGAGCAGGGCCGGCTCGATCGGCTCCTCGCACAAGGTCAGAACGGCCGTAAAGCCGGCCTCGCGCAGCCCGGCCAGACTCTCTGCCAACCGTTCCCCGCGACCGGGGTGCGCCGAACCGGCCAGCTTGCCTGCAATCAGAAAGCTGAAATTCGGCAAATTCACCGGTTTATGATAACGCATCGATCCCGGAGCCGGAAACCATTTCCGACCGTTCGGCCGAGACCGAGGGCGGCGAGAATGCCCGCCGGCGAAGGGTCCCGCCCGGGGCGGGCTCACTCGGAGCCGAAGAACGCAAGGGCGGCGGCCGACATCGTCCGGACGCCCGTCTTGAGGGTCGGGGCGCTATCGGGCCAATACCGGCCCGAATGCAGAGAAGGGAGCGGCTCGCCGCCGGGCCGACGGCCGGCGGCCAGGCGCTCCGAAGCGATCGAGCCCAGCCGAAACATGCAGATGGGGATGCGCGGCTCCTCGCGACCGTACCGGGCGAAGTCCTCGCCGCCCATCTGCGGCTCCCCGCGAACGACGGAGGCCTCTCCCAGGAGTTCCCGGAAGAGGCCGGCCAGACGCTCGGTGAGCGCGGGATCGTTATAGAGCGACGGCGTGTATTCGTCCTTCTGGATGACGACGGTGGGGGCCAGGCGTTCGGGCACGCCCGCGGCGAGCGCGATCCCCCGCGTCAGGCGCTCGATGGCCGTGAGCACCTGGTCCCGCACGGCGTCGGAGTACGACCGGACGGTCAATTGCAGCCGGGCCTCGTCGGCGATGACGTTATGTTTGGCGCCAGCGTGGATCGAGCCGACGGTCACGACGGCCGGTTCCGTCGGGGGAACTTCCCGGCTGACGATCGTCTGGAGAGCCAGGATGACTTGAGCCGCGATCACGACGGGGTCCTTCGTCGTGTGGGGATAGGCGCCGTGACCGCCGACGCCCCGGATCGTGATATCGACCGAGTCCACGTTGGCCAGCGCGTAGCCGGGGACGTAGGCGACGCTGCCGGCTTCCAGCGTCGGGTCCACGTGCAGCGCGATGGCCGCCTCCGGACGTGGAAACCGTCGATAAAGGCCGGCCTCGAGCATGGCGCGAGCCCCCGCCCCGCGCTCTTCGGCCGGTTGCACGATCAGCACGAGCGTTCCTCGCCAGCGGTCCCGCATCTGGGCCATCACGCGCGCCGTTCCGATCAGCGCGGCTAGGTGAATGTCGTGGCCGCAGGCGTGCATGACGGGCACGTCCTGGCCGGCGTCGTCCCGTGCGCGCGCCCGGCTGGCGTAGGCGAGGCCCGTCTCTTCCTCGACGGGCAGCGCGTCGGCGTCGGCCCTCAAGAGCAACGTCCGGCCGGCCCCCTGGGCGAGTACGGCGACGACCCCCCAGCCGCCGACGCCTTCGGTGACCTCGTAACCGGCGCGGCGGAGCTCCTCGGCCATCCGGCCCGCCGTGCGTTCTTCCTGGAAGGAGAGCTCCGGGTGCGTGTGGAAGTCCCGGTAGAGTTCCTCAAGGGCAGGCAGCTCGGCCTCGGCCCGCCGCGTCACCTCCTCCCAGAGATCGGCCGCGTGGACGCCGCCGTCGAATCCGCCCGGCAGGATCCAACCTCCGACGATCAGCCCGAGGGCCGCCAGGGGAGAAAAGGGTTTGGTCCGGGCGCGCGATGGGTGAAGGGTGCTCATGATGCGTTGGACTCCGTGGTGATGGGGAGGGGGCCACTATAGGCGGCCCCTTCGGGCAAAGTCCAGATGGCGAAGGCGCCGTCGTTCCAGATCGAGCGCCATCGGGCGGAGCTTCCCTGAGATTGGCCTTCCAGGACTCTCTGCAAGGGACAATCGGCCGGAATAAAGAGCGTCCGTATCTGCCACCTTCTCAGAACGTCGCCCCAGGCGGGAATCCCCTCGGCGGGATCGCCCGGAAAAGCCTCCAGCACAATGGCCTCGTCCCGCAGGAAATCCCCGCCATAGATGTCGAATCGGTTGTCGGTGAAGACCTGATACTTCTCCGGCGAGAGCCGCCAGATCAGATAGCCGGCGTAATTTCCACCATTGAAAAGTCGCCCTGGGGGTTGAGCCTGAATCAGAAAATCCACCGCTGCCTTTGGATAGGCCGGCGCGGGATAGCGTTCCGTCCCCGGTTCATGGATCGGATCGGGCGGAGCCGGTCTCAGCAGGTCCCAATTACGGTCGAGCAGGGACCGCGCCCGCAGGCGATCCCCCAACGGAACCCCGGACCGCCTCCCCGTCCAGAGGCTTGCAGCTTCCTCCGGAAGGAAAAGGTAAAGCCCGACAAAACTGAGCAGCCACGTGAGAGAAGCCTGCTCCAACCATTTGAGTCGGCGCCGACGCATCTCCAGCCGTCCCTTCTCCCAGATCCAAAGCGGCCCGGCGCCGCGCCAGGTCCAATCCCATCGTTCGACCCCGGCCCGCACCCAGTCCGCCCCCCCATGGACCAGGAGCGGCGCCGCCGCCACGCCGAATAACGGCAGATGCCGCACGTGCTCGATCCCCTGAAAGGCAAAGAAAAGGGCGATCAGCGCCGGCGCCAGACCGAGCCGCTCCTTCGAACGCGCCGCCGTCACCCCCAACCCCACGGCGGCGATCGCTTGGCGCGAGACGACCGCCCACGCCTGAACGAACGAATCCGTCGCCCCCGACTGGCGCATCGCCCACGGCCCCCCGCGGAGGATGACGGCCGCGACCGCCAGCGTGCCGAGGGCGCCGACCCATCCCCAGCGTCGTGTTGGCCGCAGCGCCGTCAGCACGGTCGCCAGCAAGGCGGCGTCGAGCGCCCAGACGAACCGCCAATCCGGAGGCAAAAGTTCCCCGATCCGACCGCGCAGGAACGGATCGCTCACGACGCGCGTTGTCATCCGCCCGACTTCGAGCAACTGAAATCCATAGGGCGTCGCGGCCGTGGCCAGGACGCAACCGGCCAGGACGGCGCTCATCCATCCCAACGCCCTCCGCGCCGGAGCCGTCGGCTCCAAGCGCCATGCGGCCAACGCCCAATCCGCCACCGCTTCAAGCCAAAAGGCCCCGACCACGACGAGCCCCGCCAGGAACCCGCCGTGCAGGTTCGCCCACAAGGCGAACAAAGGGATCAGCAGAAGCAGCCAACCTGGCGCCGTCCCCCGACGGCGCCCCGCCAGAAGCGCCGCGTACGTCAATGCCAGCAACCCGTAGGTCAAGAAGGGGGGCCGCGGAAAGAGCGTCCGGCGAGAGAGCGCCGCCGTCATGGCGGCGGCCAGGGCCCCGGCCGCCGGAACGCCCGCCGCTCGACCGAGGAACCCTCCGAAGGCGAGGTAAGCCGCGGCGATCCAGGCCGCCTTGAAGACGATGACCGCGCGCACTCCACCGAGGCCCTCGACTTCGCCGAGCCGGTAAACGCGCCAGAGCGTCACCTGGGCCAGCCACTCGTGATTCACCCAACGATACGAAGCCGCCGTGTAGGTGAAAACGTCGTTCCGTGGGAGGCCGTTTTCTTCGATGTATCTGCCCGATTTGAGATGCCACCATTCGTCGTGCGAGGCGCGCAGGGGCACGAGCGTCAGCGTCAGGCAGACGATCCCCGCCGCCATCCAGCAAGCCAGGTTCCGAACCGTAAGGAAGGGGAGGCCGTCGGGGGGCGGCATGGGGGGGATTCTGCCACACCCCGACCCGTTGCCGACACAAACCCCGGCGCGCGTCCCGGCCAGCTCAGCGCGAGCGGGTCACGCCGCGGCGAGCGCAATCCCCGGCGACGACGCAGCGCGAACAGTGCGGCAGGACCGGCTTGCAGACGTTCTGGCCGTAGGTCACCAGCCAATCATTGAAGGGAATCCAGAAGCGGCGGGGAAGAATCGAGCGCAGGACGCGCTCGGTTTCCTCCGGCGAGCGCGTCCGAACGTAACCCCATCGGTTGCAGATGCGATGGACGTGCGTATCGACGCAGATGCCGGGTCGGCCGTAGCCGAGCGTGACGACGAGATTGGCGGTCTTGCGGCCGACCCCCTTGATCTCGGTCAGCGCTTCCACTGTGTCCGGCACCCGTCCCTCATAACGTTCCAACAAAAGGCGGCTCAACTCGAGGATCGTCGCGGCCTTCGTCCGATAGAATCCCACGGGATAGATGGCGCGCTGGATCATCTTCGGCGAGAGCTGGACCATCGCCCGAGGGGTCTCGGCCAGCGCGAACAAGCGCGTTGAGGCGGCCGCCGTGGTGGCGTCCTGCGTCCTCAGGCTGAGGAGGGTGGAGATAAGAATCTTATAAGGCGTGCGGCCGCCGGCGGCCAGCTCCGTCACGTAGGGGGGCTTCCAACGGCGCGCCTGGCGCCGCACGCCGGCGAGCACGCGCGCGATGGGAAAGCCCGGTTTTGCGTCCGGGGCGGGCCGCCGCCGGCCACCTCGGGCGCTCACGCTCCCCGGCCCTCCGAGGCTGTCCGCCCCACGCTCAAGGCCGCGATCATTTGGACCTTTGCCCTCATCCCGGGCGGCGGTTAAACTCAAGGACCGGCCCGATGAGCCGCGGCAAACCCTAGCATCTGGGCCGCCGGGGGCAAGCCCGGCAATCGGCCGCGCCGCCGGAGCCGGCCCGCTCATCGTCCATGGACGAGCGTTATCTGAAATTCTTTGAGCTTTTCAACGAGCGCGATTTCTACGAATGCCATGAGGTCCTGGAGGACCTCTGGATGGAAACCACAGGCGATGAACGCAGCTACTATCAGGGGCTCATTCAGACCGCCACCGCTTTCTATCATCTCGAAAACGGCAACTACGCCGGGGCGCGCAAACTCTTCACGACCGGCTTGAGCTACCTGGCTCCGTATCCGGATCACTACCTGGGGTTCGATCTGGGCAGCTATCGCCGAATCTGTCAGGATTGGCTCGATCAGGCCACGCGCAAGGCCCAAGGCCAGGACGTGAGGATCGATACCCTGGGCTTCCCCGTGCTGACCTCCCCGGCGGCCGCCTGATGCCCCCGCAGCCGACCTCCACCGATCCCCTTTCGATCCCCCCCACGGGTCATCTGACCTGGCGCCAGGCGGACCAGGCCGAAAAAACGCGCCGAACGCTCGTCCGGGCCGAGGGCGTTTATCTCTATTATGACGATGGAACCCGGCACATTGACGCCAGCGGCGGCCCGGTGGCCGTCGGCGTGGGTCACGGACGCGAAGAAATCGCGCGGGCCGCCTACGATCAAATGCGCCAGGTGGCCTACGGTTTCGAGGTCGACGCCGTGCGGCGGCTCTTCTCCATGCTGCGGGCGTTCACGCCGGGGGACTTGAACCGCTTTTACCCGTGCAGCGGCGGCTCCGAAGCCGTCGAGGCGGCTCTCCGCTTCGCGCGCCATTATCACGTCCTCACCGGCCGCCCGTCGAAGCACAAGGTCATCGCCCGCTGGGTCAGCTACCACGGCAATACGCTGGGGGCGGCTTCGCTCTCCGGCAGCGTCCCGCGCCGCCGCGTGATCGACCCGATGCTCATCCCTTTCCCCCACGTCGAGCCCTGTTACTGTTACCGGTGCCCGTTCGGACGGGTTTATCCGGAATGCGAGGTCCTCTGCGCCGAGAAACTGGAGGAGACCATCCTGCGCGAGGGACCGGACACCGTGGCGGCCTTTATCGCCGAGCCCATCGTCGGGGCGACGGCGGGCTGTCTCCTCCCCCCGCCGGATTATTTCCCCCGCGTCCGCGCCATCTGCGACCGATACGACGTCCTCTTTATCGCCGACGAGGTCATGACGGGCTTCGGCCGCACCGGGCGGAACTTCGCCATTGAGCATTGGAACGTTCTCCCTGATCTGATGACCATGGCCAAAGGGTTGACGAGCGGTTATATCCCGATGGGGATGCTGGCCGTGCGCGAGACGCTGATGAGTCCGGCGGAGCCGCGGGTGACCGATTTCGGCAACATTCTGACCTACAGCTATCACCCGGTGGCCGCCGCCGTGGCCTGCGCCGTCCTCGACATCCTAAATCGCGAAGGGCTGGTCGAGCGCTCGCGCCGGCTGGGCGGCTATCTCCTTGAGCGGCTGAGGCCGCTGGCCCGACACCCGCTCGTCGGCGACATCCGGGGCCTCGGCCTGTTCGCCGGGGTGGAACTCGTGCGGGACCGGGCCACCGGGGAGCCCTTCCCCGTCGCGTCCGGCGTCGCCGAGCGCGTCCTGCGGGCCTGCCGGCGCCGGGGCGTCGCCCTTTACTCCGGGGCGGGCATGATCGGCGGGACGCACGGGGACCACGTCATGATCTCGCCGCCGTTTATTGTCACCGAAGCTCAGATCGACGAAATCGTGGCGGCTCTGAGCGAGGCGCTCGACGAAGTGGCCGCCGAGTTGACCGTCGCCGCCGCAACGCCATGATCCCCCCGCCCGCCCTGGCCGCTTCCACCGGCGCCGCGCGAACGGCCCACCGCGGCCCCGGCGGAGCCTGTCGTCCATGACGCGCGTCCTCATGCTCGGCTATGGTCCGCTGCCCGGGGCGGACGTGGAGCGGCTGACGAGCAGCATCCTGCGGACGCAGCAAATCCTCGACGGCGTGCTCGCCGGCGGTCACATCGTCAACCTCTTCACGCTCCCGTTGCCCGGCAAGCTCGGGGCGGACGATCGTCCCCCACGCATGGAGCCGGAGAGCTATCGGGGCCTCCCGTATCAACGGTTCACCCGCCACAGCGGGGAGTTCGCCCTCCGCACGCTTCAGGATATGCTGCCGAACCTGGAGCCGGAGGCCGTCGTCGGCGTCAACACGTACCCGAGTTACCTGACGGCGATGCTCCCGAGCACGCGGCCCCTCTGGGCCGATTTAAACGGCTATTGGATGGCTCAGATGCAGGGGCGATGCTGGGCCGAGGGGAACGACGCCCGCCTGAGCCGCGCCTGGACGATCGAGCGCACGCTCCTCCGGCGGCTGGACCGATTCTCGGCCGTCAGCCGTCCTCATCTGCACGCCGTGCTGGGGGAACTGGCCGCCGTCGGGCGGCTTAATCATTACACGTTTCACTATCAGTTCGGCGCGCGCATCCCCCCGGCCTGGCCCGCCCGATCGCCTGAGATCGCCGCCGACGCCCGGGCCGAGGCCCCCGGAAGCCCGCAAGGGCTCGCCGCGGGCGCCGGCGGTGAGCCGACGCCCCTGCCGCTGATACGCGGTCCGCTCGTCCCCGAGCACGCCTTCATCATCGCCTGGACGGGCAGCTTTGCTCCCTGGGTTGACCTCGAAACCCTGATGATCGCCTTGGAAGAACTGATGAGTCGCCACGAAGGAGTCCATTTTATTGTAGCAGGCGGGGGGCTGGAAGAAGGGGACGTCCGGACCTGGCGGGACTTTGAAGCCCGCGTTGAGGCCTCGCCGCACCGCAATCGCTTCCATCGCCTGGGTTGGCTGGCGCCGGCGCGATTGCTCCAACTCCTCGCCGAGGCCGATCTGGGTCTGAATGTCGAAAGCGCCAATTACGACGCCTACTTCGCCGGGCGGACTCGCCTGGCCATGATGGCCGCCGAGGGACTCCCGATCGCCACCACCATCGCCACCGAATTGAGCGAGTGGCTGGACGAAGCCCGCGCCATGCTGGCGGCGCGTCCCGGCGATCCCCTCTCGCTGGTCGAGGCGATCGAGCCCTGGATCGATCAGCGCGAACAACTGCGCGACCTGCGCGAACGCGCCCGCCGCCTCATCCGTCGCGATTTCGATCCGATCGGCGCCGCCGAGCCCCTGCGGCGTTGGTTGGCCGATCCTCAGCTCGCTCCCGATAATCAGGCCAAGCTGGCCCAGGCCGCAGGCCGCCTCGACGACCTTAACAACGCCGTCATCAATGAGCTCGAAGCGCTCTCGTTGGCCGCGGACAAGCCGGAACTCGCCGGACCCGCAGCCCCCCCGCCTCCCTCGGGCGAGGACCTCGCCGACGAAGACGAACGGCCGCGGAGGGGGCGACGCCGCGGCTGGCTCAGCCGCTGGACGGGCTCGACCAGAAACGTCGGCAAAGAGCTCGAACCGTCATAAAGTCCCGCCGGCTCCACCTTGCCGAAGCATCCGAACGACTCCGGTGATCTGAGCCCCGCGGGGGCCTGCCTTGGGCTCGGGCTGATCCTTGCCGTCTCGGTGGGGGCGCGCGCGGCGCTGGCCGGCCTGGTCATCCCTCCCTCGATCCTCGGGGACGAGTGGTACTATGTCGAGCTGGCGCGGTCGCTGCCGCGTGGCGGGGCCCTCAGTTGGGGGGGCGTGCCCTTGTACTTTCCATCGTGGCTTTATCCGGCCCTGATGGCCGCCCCGCTGGCGACGCTCCGGACCGGGACGGCCGTCGACGTGATCCGCTGGATAAACGCCCTCCTCATGAGCTCGACCGCGCTTCTGACTTACGGCTTCGCGCGGGAGGCGACGACAAGCCGACGGGCGCTCGGCGCGGCCGCTCTGGCGGCGCTCATTCCCGGTCTCGTCTATAGCGCGACGTTCCTGCTGGAAAACGTCTTCCTCCCTGCTTTCGTCGCCGCCTCCTGGCTCGGATATCGGGCGATCGTACGGCCGACGGTCGGGGCGCGGATCGCGGCGGGGGTGGCGCTCGCCGCGGCGCTTTATGCCAAGCCGACGGGGTTCATTCTCCCGTTGATCTTCGGCCTGACGGTTCTCGGGGCGGAAATCGGCGCTCGCGTTCCTGGCGGTCCGGCCGAAAATCTCGCCTCGCGAGCGCTGACCGTCGGACGGCATTACCTGACGGCGGCGG
This sequence comes from uncultured Candidatus Sumerlaeota bacterium, assembly GCA_964463045.1. Lineage (GTDB taxonomy): Bacteria > Sumerlaeota > Sumerlaeia > MVZB01 > JAJFLK01 > CAYXAU01. The sequence goes on from CAYXAU010000002.1 coordinate 215,007, forward strand.
CCTACCTGCTTGCCTTGCTCCCCCGCTTCCTGATTGCGGCCTTCCTCGAGAACCAGCACGACCCGCTGAGCCTTGAGGGATTACTGGGCTCTTATGCAAGCCACCTGGAGCGGGGCGCTCGGCTCGATCCGGCCGCCTTCGCCGGCGTCGGCCTGGCCTGCCTGGCCGTGTGGGCGCTGGGGGCGGGGCTTTCGCCGGCGGCGGCCCTGGTCGGGGAAGTGTCCGACCTGGCGCGCGGGGCGGCCGAACGTCGCCGCCGAATCCTGGCGATCCAGACGCTCCTGACGCTGGCCGTGCTCCTGATCATGGTCGTCCGGCATACGTTGCGGATCGACCCGGAATGGCAGGTGCATGAACGCTACTTCATGGTCGGTTATCCGTTGACGCTCATTCTCTTCGCGGCGCGCGTCCCGCCCGGCCGACGCCCGTTCGCTCGAACGGGGCTCGCGACGCTCCCCTGGCTTTTGCCGCTGGCCGGGATCGTCTACGCGGGGCGAGTCCTCTTCCGTCACTCGGGCTGGCGATTGATCACGAATACGCCGAGTCTCGGCGGCCTGGGGCTCTTTCTGCTCCCGCAACAGCTTCCCGGCGGGATGTGGCCCGTGATTTACGGCACGGCCGGCCTGTTGGGGATTTTGTTTGGGGTAGCTCGATTCTTCCAGCCGCTTCGCTGGGTGGCCGTCGCCGGCCTGCTGGCCGCGCTCAATCTGGGTTGGTACGGCGCTCATGCCTTCAGTGTGCGGCCGATCGTTCTGAGCGATCATGAGCTGGCCCGCGACGTCGAGGACGCGCTTCCGCCTGGGCACCGGCTCCTGATCCTGCGAGACGGCCTTCACGAGCGGACGATCGGGCACGCCGGCTTCTGGAATCCCGGCCTGACGGTCTACGTCGCCAACTCCTCGGCCGTCTGGTATTCACGGCCGCTGGAGGTAGGGCCCGAGGGCAGGATCGTCAGCCCCTTCGAGGTCGAGAAATCCTGGCTGCTCGCCTCGCGGCAATGGCAGTTTAACAAACCGCCGGTCAAAAATTTCGGCACGGCGCTCCTTTACCGGTTCGGCGCGCGAGAACCGCTCACGCTCGCCCCGGATCAAGCCCTCGTTCAACGGCCGCCCGCTCCCGAGGCTGACCCTTCGCTCTGAGCGAACGCTCCCGCCGGTGACCTGCGGTCGGGGGGGGGTGAGTCAGGATCGCGGCGCCGTTTCCCGAAGGGCGCGAGCGAGTCGGCGCCAACGGTCGGAGGCCTCTTCGACGGCGCGCGCGCGCACGTCGGTCGGCCGGCCATGCACGCCCTTTTTGCGGGCGCGCCGGGCCGACGAGGCCACGCGACCCAGAAGCCCCCAAGCGAGATAGAAATCGCGCGACCGGCGCCAATCCTCGGCGAAGGCCTGCGGCAGCTCGGCGAAGTAAGCCGCCTCGACGGGGGAGAGGCGGTCCCGATAGCCGGTCCAGAAGTCGGCCAGCGCCGCGATCCTCTTGGCCTCCTCGCGGCTGAGCGCAAAGGTCAGGGCCACGCGAATCCATTCCAACCCATAGAGCGCCCGATAGCCGTTATCGAGATCGATGAAATAAATCCTTTCCTCGGGCGTGAAGCGAACGTTGCCGGTTTGCAGATCCCCATGGAGCGGGCTGAACCCCCCCAGGCCCTGCCCGGCGGCGCCCCGCCAGTCGAGGAACCAACGTCGAACGCCCTCGGCGTCGGCGGTGAAGCCGGGCAAGGGGGCCGCGGCGATCTGAGCGAGCGCCCGGTCGAGACGCCTTTCGAGGAAATCTCCCCAGAGATCGGCCCCGGCCGGCCGGGCCAGATAGCCGCAGCGCGGACCCAGCCGCCGATGGAGTCGCGCCAACAGAGCCGCCACCCGCGGCAACGACGGCAAGCGGCGACGGTCATAGGCCTCGCCGTCGATCCACTCCTGAACGACGCAGCAAAGGCCATAAGCGGCTTTCGTCTCGGCCGAAACGTCTTCGAACAGGACGCGCGGAACGGGAATCTCGGCGGCCTCAAAAAGCCGTTGAGCCTCCAGGGCGTTCCTCAAGTGCTTGGGCCGCCGGAAATGAAGCTTGAGCACGCCCGGGCCGTTGGTCGTCTCCACGAGGTAGACGCGACGCCGCCGCTCGGCCTTGAGCGGCTCGCCGAGCCGCTCCACGCCGAGCCCGGGCCCCAGGCGTTCGGCCCGATAGCGTTCGACGGCGCGCCCGAAGGCGTGGGCGAACCACAGGTCCTTGAACCGTCGCGCAAGGCTCAAGCGCGAAGCCGCCTCTCCCCCCGGGGGCCGCCGGAAGAGGGCTCGCGCCGGGCGGCGCCGCCGTCAGCTCCGCAGCCAGCGAACTTCCGGCTCCAGGTCGACGCCCGAGGTCTCTCGCACGCGCCGCCGGACGAAGTCCATCAGCTCGGCGACGTCGCGTGCCGTCGCCGCGCCGTCATTGATCATGAAGTTGGCGTGAATCGAGGAAACGCTCGCCCCGCCGACGCGTGTCCCTTTGAGCCCGGCCCGATCGATCAACCGTCCGGCGAACTCCCCCGGCGGATTCTTGAACATGCAGCCCGATGAACGCTCGCCCAGCGGCTGCTCCCGGCGTCGGGCCAGATGCTCCTCGATGCGGGCCTGAATCGTCTCGGGCGAGTCCGGCCGCAGCCTCAGCCGGGCCGACACGATCACGTCCCGCGCCAACTCGCTCTGGCGATAGCCGAACCGGAACTCCCCGGGCCGCCGCACCACCCCACGGCCGGTCGAGTCAAGGACCTCGACGGCCTCGACGAGGCTACAGATGTCGTGGCCGCCCGCCCCGGCGTTGCCCGCCAGCGCTCCGCCGAGCGTGCCGGGGATGCCGACGCCGAACTCCAGCCCCGCAAGACCCTGCCGGCGCGCGAAGTTCATGATCGCGCTGAGCGGAGCGGCAGCCCCGGCTTCGAGCACGTTCCGGTCCTCGGTCATCCGGATCGTTCGGAACTCACCCGTCAAGCGGACGACGACGCCGGCGAAGCCCTTGTCCTCGAACAAGCTATTGCTCCCCCCGCCGAGCATGACCCACGGCGCCCCCGAATCTCGAAGCGCGGCAAGCGTGGCGGCCAAGGCGTCCCGACGGGCCACCTCGACGAACCACCGGGCGGGGCCCCCGACGCCCATCGAGACATGGCCAGCGAGGGGTTCCGCCGCTCGCGCCGTGACCCCGTCGATGATCGCCAGGCGCCGTTCCAGATCGTCTGGGAATCCTCCCGGGAGAGCCGCCGAAGCCGTCCGGGAGGGGGGAGGCCGAAGCCGACGCCTCATCCGGCGGCCCTCAGGGTCCCTTCGCGTTCGGCGAGCGCCCGCAAGAGGTCCTCGCCGACGCGCCAGATATCTCCGGCCCCCAGCGTGAACAACAAATCCCCGGCCCTGAGCCGAGGTTTGAGGAACTCCACGACGTCGGCGGGCTGCGCCACGTAATGAACGTCCGGATGGCCGTCGCGGGCCACCACGTCGGCGATCACCTGGCCATCGACGCCCGCGATCGGGTCCTCCCCGGCGGCGTAAACGTCGGTGACGACGAGGGTATCCGCCTCGCGGAAGGCCGGGCCGAATTCGGGCCCGAGGGAGGCCGTCCGCGTATACCGATGCGGCTGGAAGACGCCGACAATTCGTCCGGCGGGGGGCTCGGCCAGCCGGGCGCGCGCGGCGGCCAGCGTCGCCTTGATTTCCGTCGGATGGTGGGCGTAGTCGTCGATCACCGTGACGCCGCCGCACGCCCCTTTGATCTGGTAGCGCCGATCGGCTCCCCCGTAGCGGCTCAACGAGGCCGCGACGGTCTCGAAATCCAGCCCGATCTCCAGCCCCGCCAGGATCACGGCCAGGGCGTTGGCGACGTTGTGTCGGCCCGGGATTCTCAATCGGACCTCGCCCAGGCTTCGTCGGTGGTGAACGGCCTCGAAAGCGACGCCCCCGAGGCCCGAAGGATGGACGATCCCGCGGGCCGTCAGGTCCGCGCCGGGATGATCCAGGCCGTAGGTTCGGCGAGGGCCTCCCCAACGGCTGAACAGGCACTGAACCGGAGGATTATCCAGGCAGCCGATCGCCACCCCCGCCGGAGGCAGCCGTCCGAGGAACGCCTCGAACGTTTCGGTCAGGTGCGCGAGGTCGCGATAATAATCCAGATGATCGGGCTCGACGTTGGTCAGGATGGCCAGCTCCGGCCGAGATTCCACGAGGGAGCCGTCGCTCTCATCGACTTCGGCCACCAACCACGGCCCCGCCCCCACGCGAGCGTTCCCGCCCAGGCCGGGGACGTCGGCCCCGACCAGCACCGTCGGGTCAAGGCCGGCGTCGATGAGCGCGAGCCCCGCCATGGCGGTCGTTGTGGTCTTGCCGTGAGTCCCGGTGATGGCCAGCGCTCGCCCGGCTTTTAGGATTTGTGCGAGCGCTCTCCCGCGGCGCCAGATGGGCAATCCCCTGCGGCGTGCCTCGCGCCATTCGGGGTTCTCGGCGCGAATCGCCGTCGAGACGATCACGAGCTCGGCGCCGTCGACGTGGCCGGCGGCGTGACCGACGGCGACATCGGCCCCGGCGGCCCTCAGCCGCCGCGTGAAGACGTTTTCGGCGAGGTCGCTGCCTGAAATTCGATGACCCCGGCCCAACAGCACCGTGGCGATCGCGCTCATGCCGACGCCGCCTATGCCGACCAGGTGAATCCGCTCGTAAGGAATCCGTGAGTGCGCCATCGCGCTACCGCCTCCGCTGTTCCGCCCGCTTCCGACGTGGTCTCACTTCGAGGCTCGGCCGTTGTCGAAGGTCATGACATCCCCGCCGGCGATCGTCCCCGCTCTTCGCAAAGGCTCATTGCCCTCGATTGAAGTCCATCTGCGCCAGAATCGCCTCGGCCATCGCGTCGGCCGCGCCGGGCCGGCCCAACCGGCGAGAGGCCTCGGCCAACCGTGAGCGTTTATCGCACGAGCCCATGAGATCTCTCAAGCTCATTGCCAGCCGCGCGGCGGCCTCCGGCGCCGTCTCGTCGATCACGATCGCTCCCCCGGCCGTTTCCAGGGCGCGGGCGTTGTCCCGCTGGTGACCGCCGGCGGCCGACGGCAACGGGATGATCACCGAGGGTTTGCCCAGGGCCGTTAGTTCGGCGATCGTGAGCGCCCCGGCCCGAGCGACAACCAGGTCGGCCGCGGCATACCCCAGCTCCATCCGGTCCAGATAGCCGATCAACGTCAGCCGCTCCCGGAGGCCGGTCTCAGCCTCGACGGCCGAGCGGACGGCGTCCCTATGCGCGGGTCCCGTTACCCAAAGCAGATGCCAGGGGCTCTCCCCACGAGGCCCGACCTCCAACGCCTGGCGACCCTCCTCCCGTCGCAAGGCCTCAAGAAGGAGCCGATTCATCCCCGCCGCCCCCTGAGAGCCACCGAAGCAGAGGCACAGCCCCCCGGCGGTGGGCACGCCGAGGGCGCGCCGAGCCTGCTCCCGATCCATCGGAGCGAGCATTTCAGCCCGGATGGGGCTACCGACCACGCGCGTCCGTTCCGAAGGAAAGCGGCCCGCGGCAGCCTCCGAACCGACGAAGATGAGCGTCGCCCGGGCCGCGAGGCGTCGATTGGCCGCCCCCGGGCGCGCGTTCTGCTCGTGCAGGACGTAAGGGATGCCGAGGGTCCGGGCCGCCCATAGCGGAGGAAAGGCCGCGTAGCCGCCGAAACCGACGGCGAGCGCCGGACGAGCCTGACTCATGGCCCCTCGCGCCTGGAGAAAGGCGCGGCTGATCTCGCCGGCGAATCGAACCCCCCCCACCCATCCGCGGCGGCGGCCGCTGAGCGGCAGAACGCACGGCTCAAGCCCCCGGCTCCGGTAAATCGCCAGCTCCCCCGGCCGCCGACCACAGGAATAGGCGATTTCGATATCCGGAGCGCGTCGCCGCACCGCCTCGCCCAACGCCAAGGCCGGATAGACGTGCCCGCCGGTGCCGCCGGCGGCGATCCAGAGCCGCGGGGAGATTGCGCCCCGGTTCACGCTCGCCCTCCTCCCCGAATCCCAACCTCCCGCTGAACGCCCGGCGGCATAAACAGGGCCGATCGCGGTCCGGACCGTCAGAGCTCGATCGGCCGCGCGGCCGGCCGGATCAGATGGAACTGCAGACCGGCGATGTTCATCAGGATGCCGAGCGAGGCCATTGTCACGATCAGCGAGGAGCCTCCGTAACTGACGAGGGGCAAGACGAGACCCTTGGTCGGCAGAAGACCGAGCGCCACGCCCATGTTGATCGCCGCCCCCAGGAACAACGAGAGCGTGATCCCCGTGGCCAATAAGCTCCCGAACAGGTCCGAGGCGTTCAAGGCGACCCACCATCCGAGCGCCACCAGCGCGGCGTAAAGCAGAACCACCGCCGTCGCGCCGTAAAAGCCCAGTTCTTCGGCCACAATGGCGAAGATGAAATCGTTGTGCCCGGCGAAGAGGTAATGGTGCTTCTGCATCGACTCGCCCAGGCCGACCCCGCGCGACCCGCCCGAACCGACGGCGATCAGGGACTGATAGAGCTGATACCCCTCCTGGCGCAGCACTTCGGGATCGTCGGAGAAGAAGGCGAAGAATCGTCGGATGCGGTACGGCTGCAGGACGAAGGCCATGGCCGCCGCCGGCGCCGAGGCCGCGCCGAGCCCCAACAAATGAAACCAGCGGACCTCGCCGCAGATCCACATGCCGTAAATGACGAGACCGAGGACGAAAGCCGCGCCGAAATCCGGCTCAACGACGATGATCAGCCCGAAGGCCCCCGCCACGACCATCGCCGGGAAAACGCCCGAGAAGAAGCTCTGAATAAACCGGTGCCGGTCGTCGAGCATTTTGGCCATGTAAATGATGAGCCCCAGCCGCGCCAACTCCGAGGGTTGGAATTGCATCGGCCCCAGCCGCACCCAGCGCCGCGCCCCGTTGACCTCCAGACCGAGTCCCGGCGCCCACACCATCAGGCAAAACAGAAACGAACCGGCCATGATCCAGAAGCTCAGCCGCTTGAGCCGCCGGTAATCCAGGCGGGACAGCCCCAACATGAGCGGGAGACCGAGGGCCGCCGCCACCAATTGTTTTCGGAAATAGGCGGCGTCATGGTAGCGGGCTTCGGGCGGGGGCTCGCCACGTCGCAGGGCCTGGGCCCGCTTCTCCAGGCCGGCCACGGAAGAGCTGGCGCTATAGACCGCCGTCAAACCGAGCGTCAGGAGCGCGATCGCGACGACGAAGATCGCCATGGGCACGTTGATCGACTGGAACCAGCCGGTCCTGAGCCGCGTCGGGGCCTGAGCCTCGGCCGCGTTCATGCGTCCCCTCGGCGGCCTTTCGGCTCAAGCCGCTCGCGTACCCAGTTTCGGAAGACCTCGCCGCGATGGGCGTAGGAGGTGAATTGGTCGAAACTCGCGCAGCCGGGCGCCAGCAGCACCACGTCGCCGGGAACCGCCCGCGCCGAGGCCGCCGCCAGCGCCCGCTCCAGCGTCCCGCAACGCTCGCAGGCGACCCCGCCTTCCCAGGCCCGGGCGATCGTCTCTCCGGCCTCGCCGATCAGATAGACGCGCGAGACCGACGGGGCAATCCGGGGCAGATAGAGGCTGAAAGGGGCGGCCTTGTCGCGTCCGCCGGCGATGAGATGGATCGGGGCGGAGAAACTGGCCACGGCTTTGGCCAGAGCGTCCAGATTGGTCGCCTTGGAGTCGTTGACGTAGTCCACGCCGTGGATGGCGCCCACCCACTCCAACCGATGCGGCGCCCCGTGAAAAGACTCCAGCGCCCGCCCGATCGTCTTGCGCTCAACGCCGAGCGCCGAAGCCACGCAGGCCGCGGCCAGCGCATTGGCCACGTTGTGCATCCCGATCAGGGGCAGGCGCTCTAAGTCAGTCAACCGCCGAGGGGCACCCCCCGCCTCGGGCAGAAGCACCAACTGATCATCGTCGAGCCAGGCCCCCGCCTCGACGGCGCGTTCGGTCGAGAAGTGCAGGAGGCGAGCGCGCGAGCCCTGACCCACCGAGAGACAGAGCGCGTCATCCTGATTCAAGACGAGGACGTCCTCGGGACCCTGGCGCGCCGTGATCCGCGCTTTGGCCGCCGCGTAGCGCGCCATGTCCGAGTGCCGGTCCAGATGGTCCGGCGTGATGTTGAGAATGACGGCGATGCGGGGGGCAAAATCGCGGGCGTCCTCCAGTTGAAAACTGCTGATCTCGACGACGAACAACGTCCGGTCGCGCTCCGGCCCCGCTTCCAGGACGGAGGCCGAGAACGCCGCCCCGATATTGCCCGTCTCGACAGCCCGCAACCCGGCCGCCTCGGCCACGTGTCGGACCAGCATCGTCACCGTCGTCTTGCCGTTGGTCCCCGTGATGGCGGCCACCGTCGCCGCTCCGGAGCAGAGCCAGGCGAGTTCGACTTCCCCGGCGACGGGGAGCCCCGAGCTGAACGCCTCGCGCCGCAGCGGATGATCGCCCGGCACGCCCGGCGAGACGATCAAAGCTTCGACGCCGCCCAGCGCCGCCGTCGCCCCGTCCGGCTCCGGGCGTCCCCAGCAGGTCCGAACGCCGAGCGCCGCCAGTTCATCGATCCCCTGCTCGGTTGAAAGGTCCCGATCGTCGAAGAGGAGCACTTCGCGCCCGAGCGCCGCCAGCAGCCGGGCCGCCCCGCATCCGCTCACGCCGCCCCCCAACACGCCGTAGCGCCGATGATCGAGCAGGCCGATCGAGGAGGGCTTGAACGGCCCGGCGAGCGTGGGCCGCCGGTTCCCCCCGCCCAGGGCCGCCGATCCAGCCAGCGTCGAAGCCATCGGGATCACCTCAATTTGAGCGTGGCCAGGCCGAACAGGGCCAGCATCAGCGCGATCGCCCAGAACCGGATGATAATCTTGTTCTCATGGAGGCCGAGCTTCTCGAAATGGTGATGCAGCGGCGACATCCGAAGCACCCGGCGGCCCCGCAGCCTGAAACTCCCCACTTGAAGGATAACCGACAACGCCTCGGCGACGAACACGCCGCCGATCAGGATCAATAAAAGCTCCTGCTTGATCAGCAACGCCATCGTCCCGAGGGCCCCGCCGAGCATCATCGACCCCGTGTCCCCCATGAACACCTGAGCCGGATGGGCGTTGAACCAGAGAAAGCCGATCGAGGCGCCGATGATCGCCCCCCCGAAGACGACAATCTCGCCGCCGCCCGGCACGTAGGGGATGTAAAGATAGGCCGAATAGTCCGGCCGCGAGGCCAGATAGGCCATGACGGTGAAGGCCATGGCGCTGGCCAGCGTCACGCCGATCGCCAGCCCGTCCAGCCCGTCGGTCAGATTGACGGCGTTGGAGGTCCCCATCAGCACGATCGCCGTCAGTACGACGAAGCCGATCCCCAGACTGGGATAGGCCTGCTTGAAGAAAGGAACCATGAGGTAAGCATAGCCCTGGGCCCCCGTCAGCTCATACCGCACGGGCCACGCCCCCAGGCAGAGCGTCAATCCCAACACGACGCCGATCAGGCCCTGAATCGCCAGCTTGAGGCGCGGGGAAACCCCCAGATGATTTTGACGCCTGACCTTGGCGTAGTCATCCCAGAACCCCAGGGCCCCGAAGCCGACGCTGACGGCCAGAAGTAGCAGCGCATAGGGGTTGTCCAGACGCGCGAAGAGCATCACGGCCAGGGCCAGCGCCAGCAGAATCAAGACCCCCCCCATCGTCGGCGTCCCCTCCTTCTGCCCGTGCATGCCGTGGAGCGAGATCGCCCCCTGGCTTTGAGCGCGCCGGACGACTTGACGGGCCCCCAGACGACTCAGCCGGGCGATCATCCAGGGACCGGCCGCCAACGAGACGACGAAGGCGACCACCAGGGCCGAGCCCGCCCGGACGCTGATGTACTGAAACACCCGCAAGGGCCCCAAATCGGCCGCGCCGCTCTCCGTCCGCAACAACCAGCGCAGAGCGTCAAGCAACAGCAACAACACGGCGGCGCGCTCCCCTTCCGACCGGCGCTCGGGCCCGACCCCGTCTCATCCGGATTCTCCGACCTTTGGACTCCCCCAGCCCTGAGGGGAAAGCGCCTCGGCGACGGTCTCCAGCCGGAAAGCGTGCGAGCCCTTGAAGAAGACGCGATCGCCGGGGCGGAGCTCCTCGCGGAGTCGCCTGATGAGCGCCTCGGAGGATTCGACGGCCTCGGCCCGCCACCCTTCGCCCGCCAGCGTCTCGGCCAGGCGGCTCATCTCTTCCCCCAACGCGAAAAGTCGGGCGCCCGCGAGCCGACGGAGCGGTTCAAGCAAGGATTCGTGGAGCGGACGGCTCTCTTTCCCCAGCTCGAGCATATCGGCCAGGACGATCACCAGCCCCTTCGACGGCCCTTGCTCGGCGAGCGATTGGAGAGCTCCCTGCATCGCCTCGGGCGCGGCGTTGTAACAGTCCAGAATGAACCGCCACGGCCCGGCCTCAACCGTTTCTCCCCGCAGCGGCTCCGTCTCAAAGTCTTCCACCGCCTCGCGCAACCATTCGACGGGAAGCCCGGCGGCCGTCAGAATCGCCGCCGCCGCGGCCACGTTCTCGATCGCCCATCGCCCATAGTGATCCAGGCGCAGCTCAACCCATTGACCTTCGGGCGTCCTCAGGTCAAACCGCCAGCCCGCCGACGCCAGCGGCGCGATCCGCGTGGCCGAGCAATCGGCCGAGTCCACCCCGTCGGCCCGGAACGTCACCATGGGACGCGACGGGCCGAATCGGGCGATCGCCCGCCGCGAGGCCTCGCAACCGGCGTTGACTACCAGGACGGCCTCGGGCGGCGCCGCCGCCAGGTAGGAGAGCTTGGCCTCGACGAGGGCCTCAGCCGAGGCGAATTGACCGACGTGGGCGCGGCCGATGCGGACGAGCGCGGCAACGTCCGGCCGGGCGATCTCCGTCAATCGCGCGAGCTCGCCCGGCTGGTTCATCCCGAGCTCGACGACGGCGATCGCGTGGCCCGGCTCCAGGCGGTTCAACGTCGCCGGCAAACCGATCAGGTTATTGAAGTTCCGCGGCGATTCGAGCGTCTTCAGATGCGCGCCCACCGCCCGCGCCACCAGCCGCCGCGTCGTCGTCTTCCCGACGCTCCCCGCCACCGCAATGAGCGGCCCCCCCCAAGCTTCCCGCATGCGCCCGGCCAGGTCGCCATAGGCCTGGAGCGTGTCGGGGACGCGGAGCACGGGGATATCGTCGTCGAAAAGGCGTTCATAGCTCTCCCGGACGATCAACCCGCCGGCGCCGCAGGCGACCGCATCGACACAGTAGTCGTGGCCGTCGCGTTGCTCCCCCTGGAGCGCAAGGAAGTATTCCCCCGGACGGAGGGTCCGGGTATCCGTGGCTATCGGCCCGAACCGCGTCTCAGCCAGGCTCGGCGCGACCTCAGCTCCCAACGCCGAGGCCGCCTCGCTGAGCGTCCACGCGGCCAAGGGTCGGAAGCCGGGCTTCGGAGGGCGGAGCCTCCCGGTCATCCCCTTCGGAGGCGGAGGTTTCGGCTTGGCGGCGCTCATGCGTTGGCCTGCGGGGCCGGAGGGGGGCTGATGGGGGAGAAAGCCCGATCAGGCCGCCGAACCGGGCGTGGGGAGGATGCGTTGAGTGGCGGCGATTTCGGCCGGGCTGATCCGGCCGAGCGTCTGTCGGACGACTTCGCGATCGTCGAAGTGCACGGTCCGATCGCCCAGAATCTGATACGGCTCGTGACCCTTGCCCGCGATGACCACGACGTCGCCTTCGAGGGCCGAGTTGAGAGCCGTCACGATCGCCTCGCGTCGATCGAGGATCACGCGGCAGTGGGCGCCCGCCGCCGCCGAGCGGACGCCTTCGAGAATACCTTGAACGATCTTTTCAGGGTCTTCCCGCCGGGGGTTGTCGTTGGTCACGATGAGCTCGTCGGCCAGCTCGCCGGCCAAGCGGCCCATCTTCGGCCGTTTGGTTGGGTCCCGGTCTCCGCCGCAGCCGAAGACGACGATCAAGCGCCGCCGGACGTAAGTTCGCGCGTTGATCAGCAGATGTCGAAGCGCGTCCGGCGTGTGGGCGTAATCGACGATGACTTTGAAACGATCGTCCGCCGGGATCATCTCAAACCGGCCCGGAGCGCCTCGGAAATGGCGGCATCCCTCGTCAATCGCCTCCGGTCCGAGGCCGATCGCGAGGGCCAATCCCGTCGCGGCCAGGCAGTTCTGCACGTTGAACAAACACGGCAACGGCGTCCGGATTGTAAATCGGCTGGACCCGTGGACCAACTGCAGCATGGTCCCCTCCTCCCCGAAGAAGACGGCCTCGGTCCGCAGGTCGGCTCCCGAAGTCCGGATCGCGTAAGTCAGGCGGTTGGCCTTCGGCAAGGCGCCGGCGATCGCGCGCCCCGTCGGATCGTCCAGGTTGACGACGCCGATGGCTCCGGACCACGTTTGCCGCATTCGGTCGAAGAGGGCCCGTTTGGTCGCGACGTAATGCTCCATCGACGGATGATAGTCCAGGTGGTCCTGCGTCACGTTGGTCAGCGCGGCGGCGCGAAAACGAACCCCATCGATCCGACGCTGGTCGATGGCGTGGCTGCTGACCTCCATGGCCAGGGCGTCGGCTCCGGCCTGGCGCATCTGGCGCATCAGACGGGCCAGCGCGGTCGCCGAGGGGGTCGTCTCCTTCGAAGGGCGTTCCTCCCCCGGCCAGCGCGTCGTGATCGTGCTCAACAGCGCCGGCCGCCGGGCCGCCGCCCGCAGGATCGCCTCGGTCAGATAGGCCGTCGTCGTCTTGCCGTTGGTGCCCGTCACCCCCAGCACGTCCATCTCCCATGAGGGACGGCCGGCCACCTCTTGAGCCAGCGGGCCGACGATCCGTCGCGTGTCCGGCACTTTAAGGATCGCCATCCCTTCCGGACACCGCTCCAGCCGGTCCATGACGATCGCGGCCCGCGCCCCGGCTCGGGCCGCCTCCTCGATAAACGCGTGGCCATCGTGGTCACGGCCCCGGAGCGCGACAAAAAGCGACCCGGGGACGCATTGGCGCGAATCTTCGGTCACCTCCGTGATTTCAATCTGCGGGGGGAGCTCCCCCTCGATCGCAATCCCCTGGGCAACCAGAAACTCCCGGACCCGATTCATTCGATCCACTCAACCCCCTGACGGGCCGCCTTTGACGGCTCGCCTCTCCCGCGGGCCCCTCCCCCGCTGCGACCGGGACTCAATCTACTCGATCGAGCCGGGACGTTCCCACATGAGAGATCCGGTCGGACGGGCCTGCCTCCGGCTCCGAGCCGCCCCAAGCCGTCGCCGAACCTTCCTGCATCGCCTCGACGGGGAGAGCGGGCTCCGGCGCCCGGCGGAGCCCGATCCGTCCCACCGCGCCCCGCGAAGGAAGTTGGAAGATCACTCGGCCCACTTCGCCGGCGATGAGCGGCTGACCGGCGGGGGGGCTCTGTCGGACGGCTACCCCCGACCCCATTAACTTGACGGGCGCGCCGGCCGCCCTCGCCAGTTCCAACGCCTCCAAGATCGTCCGTCCCATGAAGTTCGGCATCCGCCCGGGTTTCGGGTCGGCGATCACGGAGGCATCCGCCCACGGCGGGTCCGCCGCCGTCATCCACGCGTCGTCGCGCCCGAGGCCGCTCAAGGGAGTTCCCGGTTCCGAACTCCCAGGGCCCGGGGTGACCGGCGGCGCGGCCGCCACGTCGGCCGCTTGGGCGTCCGTTGACCTGAGTTCGGGTGGAAAATCGGGAGGAATGCCGAGAATGCGGACAGCATGCTGGGCGATCTCGGCGAAGATCGGCCCGGCGACCTTCCCCCCATAGAAATTCAGCCGAGGGTCGGGCTCATCCACGTAGACGTAAACGGCCAGACGCGGCTCATGAAGCGGGATCAGACCGGCGAAGGAAGCCACGTAACTCCTGCCCCCGGGGGTTTTCTTCGCCGTTCCGGTCTTGCCCCCGACCCGGTAACCCGGAACCACGACGTTCTTGCCCGTCCCCTCCTCGGTCACGGCTCCCAGCAGCTCCAGGACGGCGGCGCAGGTCTCGGGGCTGGCAACGCGACCGATCGGCTGGGGCTCGAAAACCTTCACGGCCTGACCGTCCGGGGCCAGGATGCGGCGCACGATGAAGGGACGCATCCGGGTTCCGCCGTTGGCCACGGCCGCCAGCGCCGTCACGACTTGAATGGCCGTCAGACTCGTCTCATACCCAATGGGCAGAGAACTCTTCGAAAGGGCGCTCCATTGCTCGACCGGACGTAGAAGCCCGGAGGCCTCGCCCGGCAGGTCAAGGCCGGTCGGTTCCCCCAGCCCAAAGCGCCGGAGGGCGGCGTCATAGACCCGGTCATCGAGCCGGAGCGCCAGCTTGACGTGGGCGATGTTGCTGGAGTAGGCGAACGCCTCGCGGTAGGGGACCACGCCCAGGGGGTGATCGTCGCTGATGCGCCGGCCCTCGGCGGTCTGCCAGGCGCCGTTCTCGCAGGCGATCGGCTCGTCGGGATGGAGCAGCCGCTGGTCGAGCAGAATGGCGGCGGTCAGGATTTTCATGACTGAACCGATTTCGATGGGGTCGGTGAGCGCCCGGTTGCGCCGCTGGTCGCCAAGCGTCCGATTGAATTGGTTGGGGTCGAAATCCGGCCAATTGGCCAGAGCGAGAATCGCGCCGGTAGCCACGTCCATCACGACGGCGACGGCCGCCTTGGCCTGATAGACCCCACCGCCGCGCCGCAGGGCCTGCTGGGCGTAGTGCTGAATCTGGCTGTCCAGCGTCAAGACGAGCGTCCGCCCGAAAGTCGACTTGAGCGCCTCGTCCTTCATCGGCGCCAGCCCGCGCCGCAGACTATTGACCGGGACGCGGACCTTGCGCGCTTCCCCCCGCAGCCAGGCGTCGTACTGAAGCTCCAACCCCTCCAACCCCACATTGTCCCCGAGCGGGTCCAGGCCGGCGAAACCGAGGACGGGCCCGGCGAGGTCCCCCATCGGATAAAGGCGCTTGCTCTCCTTCTCGAACTCGAAGAAATCATCCGGCAGGCCCAGATCAGCCTCCAGAAGGCGCAAGGCGTCGGCCGTATCCGGCGGCGCCTTCCGCTGGAGAAGCGTTCGCCGGGGCCGGCTGAGAAGGGTTTCGATGCTCTCGACGGGCCGTTTGAACAGTCGCCCCAGCCGGGCCGCCAATCCCTCCGGGGGAGAACTCCCCCGAAGCGCCGCCGGATTGATCCAGACGGTGTCGTAGAACGTCGAGGTGGCCAGGACCTGGCCGTTGCGGTCGAGGATGTCCCCCCGCCGGGGATGGAGAAGGATGGATTTGCCGTGCTGAGAACGGGCCAGCTCGGCGTATCGGGCATGCTCGCGGATCTGAAGTTTGTAAAGCCGCGCCTCGATCAGCCCAAACGTCAGGAGGGAGGCCGTCGCGACGAGAACGATTCGGAACCGATGAGTCTTCCTGATCATGAAACCGGCCCAGGCCGCGCCGGCGGCGGCTCTCCGTTGGGCCCCCGCTCGCGGCCCGGAGCCTGGCGCTCAATGGCCCATGCCCTCCCTAGGGCCGCAGCGAGCCCCCTTCATCGTTGACCCGCGTGGCCTTAGCGTCCTAGAATGACGCTCAATTCGGCAGTCAAGCCCTTGAAGCTTTGAGCCGATCAGGTGGGGAGACGAGCCCGGCAACCGCGGGAACGAAAAGTTGCATCGGGCTCGTCTCCCATCGTCGGTTCTTGAGGACCTTCGACCCTGATCGTCTCCAGGCGGCCGAGCGCTCCACCGGAGCGGGGAGCCAAGCGCGGCAGCAACGTCGAGGACGGGAGGCGATGGCGCGCGCCGAACAGTGGGGAGCGGGAAAACGGCGCGGGGACGGCTCAACGGTCAGCGGGAAGCGACTCTCAACGGGAACGGGTCGCGGGAGCAGGAACCTCTAACCGGATCATGCGCCATCGGGGCCAACGCCCTGAGGCCCGCGGGAGCCGAGGCCACGAGGCCGGGGGGGCGCCTCGTCCGCCCTGGAGATATCCTGGCTCGCCCCTGCTCGGGGCGAGTTCTCCTGCCGGGTGATGTCATCAGGCCGGGGGCGCCGGCCTTCGGCCGTCCTCCCTTCCACCGGCGGTCATGGCCGCCGGTCGGCGTGCAGGGTGTCCTCCCCCGGGGCGGCTTGGGCCTGGCTGGTCCAACCCAGCCGGGCCGTCACGGCGCCGGCCAACGAATCGCCCGCCGAGACGGGCGTGAGCTCGCCCGGCGTGACCGGCAACAGACGGGCGACGGCGTAGCGATCGACCAGGGCCGGCGACAAGATCAGGCGTTCCTCCTCGCCGGGCGAAAGCTGGGCCAGGCCCAATTCGTTGCGGGCGAAATGCAGCAGCCGATCCCCCCGTTTCTGGGCCTGAACTTCCCCCTTCAGGAGGTTCACCTCGCTGCGCAATTCGAGCCCGCGGGCCTGCAATCGATGGGTTTCCTGACGCAAATCATCGAGCGCAAACTTGAGCGTCAATTCAGCCGCGAACAGACCCAGCGCATTGAGCGCCAGAAAGAGGACGAGCGCGGCCTGAGGCAACGTCAGCGGGGGCTTGGCCTTCTCCAACGGAACCACCTTGGTCAGCGTCGACATCGTCGGATTCCCTCCCTCCCAATCCATGGGCCCGGTTCGGGCCTCAACCGATCTTCTCCGCCGCCCGCAATCGGGCGGAGCGACTCCTCGGATTGCGCCGCACCTCCTCCGGGCCGGGCCGGACCGGCCGCGCGGTCAGAATCCTCAACCGGGCCGCCCCCGCCGCTGCTCCTTGCGGCAACGGCCAGGGAACCTCATCGCCTGATCGCGCCATCGCCCGGAAGAAGGTCTTGACCAGGCGGTCCTCGCCGGAGTGGAAGCTCAGGACCACCAGGCGGCCGCCGGGGGCCAACGCTTCGAGGGCTTGTGGCAGGGCCGCCTCCAGGTTCTCCAGCTCGCGGTTGACCTCCATGCGGAGGGCCAGGAAGACGCGCGTGGCCGGATGAATCTTCGGCGGCCAGGCCCGCCGCGGAATGGCCGCGGCCACGACCTCGCCCAGCTGGCGTCCGGTCCGGATCGGCCGGGCGCGGACGATGCGCCGAGCGATGGCCCCACTGAAGCGTTCCTGGGCGCGGCGGCGGAAAAGCCGCGCCAACTCCTTCTCGCTCCACGTGTTGACGATCTCGGCGGCCGAAAGCTGATCGGTCCGCCGCGACAGGCGCATATCCAGCGCCTGCTCGCTTTCCCAACTCAAGCCCAGTTCGGGATCGAGCAGTTGGGGAGACGACGGCCCAAGGTCGAGGAGGATACCACCGGGCGGTGGAGCATGGACATGCTGCAGGAGATGGTTCAAGTCGGCGAAGTTGCCTACGACCGGCTTGAAGTGGGCGGGATCGATTCGAGCGGCTTCGATCCTCCGGCGAGCACGCTCGATCGCGTGGGGATCGATGTCGAGTCCGACCACCAGACCATCGCCTCCCAACTGCTTCAAAATGTCCAGAGCGTGACCCCCGCCGCCCAGGGTGCCGTCCACGATCGTCATCCCGGGCCGCGGGTTCAGATACTCGATCACCTCCTTTCGGAGAACCGGTTCATGCTCGCTCGGCTCCATGGCCCGGCCCCGCCGGCCTCAGCCGCGATGGCCTCCCGGGCCGCCGATGACGGGCTGAATCACGTATTGAATCGGCGCAGGGGTCGGCTCGCCGCGGGCCAGCCGCCTCAGCGCCGGATCGACCTTGGGCAGCGCCTCGCGCATCAGCTCCTCGAAGAGCCGCGTGTCGAAAACTTGCATGAACCGCAGGTTCCCGGTGATGACCACGTCGCGCTGGATCTGGCACATGCGCATGAGGACCGGGTTCAATCGAAACCGGTTCTGATTGTCCAACGGGTAGAGACCCGCCAGGGAGGTGAAAAACGTCAGCGCCAGCCTCCCCTCGCCTGGCTCGTGCTCCAGGGCACGCCAGCGATCGAGTTCCTCCCTGAAGACCGGATACGGCATCAGCTTGATGGAACGCTCGGGCGTCGGGGCGAGGCCGATGACGCCGGCCTGATCGGGACAAATCCGCCGCAGGGCCTTCATGAACCGTTCCGGGATGCCGAGGCGCAGCTTCCGGTCGACCGTCATCTCGACGCTGTCGAGAAAGTCGGTCTCCAGGAAGGGGGATTCGGTGGCGTCGGGCGTCGGATCGGCCATCGTCGGGGCGCGGGGTCAAGCGCGAGGGGAGCCTCACGGGCCTCAAGATGTTGATCCCCCAACACACACGGACCTGCGGACGCTAATGGGCCGTTTAGGGCCAATTAGGGCGAGATTGTCCCTGGGCCCCACCGTCCTTGTCAAGAGGGTATTTTCAGGATTTTTTTGGCCCCCCCCTCGGCCGCCCCGGTTCGCCCCCTACGGCGGGCTGGCCGCCTGAAGAATGCAGTAACCGGACCGCTCGTAGCCAAGCTCCCAGCCCGGTAGGGCGAGCTCGGCCGGACCCCAGGCCGCCGAAGGGTCCACCAGAACGAACCGAACCCGGACCCGGCGGAGGAAGGCCCGGCGCTGGGCGGGACTCCAGCCATGGAAGAAGTCCCGGACCTGCTGCCGGCGGGCTTCATAGTCGGCCGTCTGGAAGCTGTGGCCGACGTAGGTCCGGGCCGGAGTGTAAGCGGGGACGAAGTTGCCGATCTCGTCGATCGCGAGGACAAGATCGCCGGGCCTCGCCGCCCCATCCAGCCATTCCAGCGCCGCCAGCAGGGACCGGTCGAGCTGACCGACCCCCTTGTGGAGAACGTCGTGGCCTTCCTTATAGAACGTATAGGGAATTTCCAGCCCGAGCACGACGAGCGCAAGCCCCCGAGCGGCCCATCGCCCTCGCGCCTCCGCGAACCAGAGGGCGGCCGGGATAGCCAACCCACCGGCCAGACCGATCGTCATCCGAGCCCGGAAGGCGAGGGGGGAAAACGCCCAAAGCCCGACCAGGACTGCCCAGAGGATAATGAATTCCAACCCGACCTCGGAGACGCCGGGCCGACGCCGGAGTCGCCACCCCAGAGCCGCCAGCGCTAGGAGGGGGGCAAAGAAGAGGGCCAGGTCCTGAAGCCCGATCGGCTCATCGAAGGCGATGTGCCCCAGGTGACCGGAGAAGTTCTGTATCGCGTATTGAACCGCCGGCGCCGCCGCTCCGGCCCAGGCCGCCAAGCAACCGCCCCACCCCCTCGCGTCTCGCCGGATCAGCTCCCTCCAGAGGACATGGATCGTCAGGACGCTGACGACCAACGCCAGATAGTACGGATTGATCAACCCCAGGAGGAGCGTCCCGCCGAAGATGACGGCCTGGGAGGCTTTCCCGTTGCCTGCCGAGGCGCCGGGGGCCGAGTCACCGGCCGCGCGGCGATGGCCGGCGGCCCCCCACCGCGACAGATGACAACCGAAGATCAGAAGCAGGAGCCCCAGGGCGAGCGTAAGGTGCCCGTAGCGGTAGAGCACCTTGAAGACGTAGGGATCGGCGAGAGGCGTGGGATAGCGGCTCCTGAAGAGTTGGGCGAAGGGGTATTCGAGGCCGCCGCCGAGCGCCAGGCCGAGCGCCCACCGGCGTTGCGCCGGCCGGGCGAGATTGAGGGCGGCAAACGCGTAAGCCACCCAGAGGTAGCCCCCGATCGCCAGGGCGCGCGCGAGGTGATACGCCCCATAGACGTTGCCGCAGGCGCGCGTGAGCCAGCCGAGGATCAGAAAATAGGGGTTAAAGAGGGCGTAAGCCGCGTCGGGCGAGGGGTCGTAATAGTTGCGGATCAGCCAGTCGCCGGCGGCGATTCGCCGAGCCCAGGCGTAGTACTGAAAATAGTCGTCGAAGTAGAAAACGCTGGCCCAGGCGTAAGCCTTCTCCGGCGGCGTCAGCCCGGCGAAAACGACGTAAGGCAGCGTCGTGCCGACGACCGCCGCCAGATAAGCGACGATCAGCCAGCGGCGTTCGGCGGGCGACCAGCGGGCCGGACTCAACCATTCCATAATCCCGAAGCGGCGGCCTTATGCCCGGCCTGAGCCGCCGCCAGCGACTGCAGGCTGCCGATGTCATGCCAGGCCCCCTCGAATCGGGCCGCCTCCACCGGCCGCTGACCGACCAGCCACTCCAGGAAATAACCCGGCGCGTCAGGATTTTTCCCTCCCTCAAGGTAACGCCGGACGAGCGGGGCCACGTCAGCCGGAAAGAAATAGAGCGCGATGGCGGCGAGCGAAGATCGACGATCGGCCGGCTTCTCGCGAAAGGCGACGACCCGACCGGCCGGATCGAGCGTGACCTCGTTGTACCGTCCCTGATCGGCGGCATCTTCCACCGGGCGCACGAGGAGGAGCGGCCGGCGGCGCTCAAGAAAAGTCTCCTGAAACGGCCGCAACTCGAATTCGATGAGGTTATCGCCCGCCGCCACGATCATGTCGTCGCCCTCCGGCGTCCGATCCAGCGCAAAGGCCAGATCGGCGATCGCCCCGAGGCGGTTGCCCTCCTCCGTCGAGCCGTCGTTGAGGACGCGGATCGGGGCCGGGGTGGGGGTCCTGCCGGCCCAGGCCTGATATTGGGCCTCGAACCGCGCATTGCCGACCACGACGATCTCGCGCAGGTCTCGCAGGGGCGCCAGCCGTTCGACGAGGTGCGTCAGCAGCGGCTTACCGCCGATTTCGAGAAGCGGTTTCGGACGGTCCCGCGTCAGCGGGTAAAGCCGCGTGGCGTAACCCGCGGCCAGGATGAAGGCCCTCATCGAACGGCCGCCTCCGCCGGAGCCGGGTTCTTCACCGTGGGTCGGATGATCCGATAACCGTGAGCTTCATAGGCGGCCCGCAGCGTGGGGAAGGTCGCCTCGTTCTCCATCACGCCGAGGACGGCGCCGCCGGAGCCGCAGAATTTGACGGCCGCGCCGGCCGCCCGGCCCAGCGCCACCATCTCCCGATCCCGCCCCCGGAGCGTCCAGATGGACGCGCGGGTATCAAAATTCCTGTCCACCAGGCGCATCAGCCCCCGGACGTCGCCTTGCTCCAGACACTTCACCCCCTCCTCGACGAGCTTCGGGAAGACGGCGATCGCTTCGCGCACGTCCCGATCCCCCCGCAGCCATCGGAATCGCACGTCGCCGTGGACCTTGCCCGAAACCTTTCCGGGGTTCGGATCCCACGCGACAAAGACCGGCGGCAAGAGGGTCGGGTCAAGACGCCGGTAGGACTCGGCCGTCCGGGGGGGCCTGAAGTCCATAACCATCAACCCCTCATAGGCCTGAATGACGCGATCCATGGGGCCGGCGGTGATGCCGAGGTCCTCGACCTCGGCGGCCAAGGCCAGTTCGGCAAGCTCGGCGGGCACGATCGTGACGTCGAACCAGCGCATGAGCGCCCGCAGAGCCGCCGTCACGAGGGCGCTGGAGCCGGCCAAACCGACCTGTCGCGGGATGTCGCTCCCATAACTCATTCGAAAACGGAGCCGGGGATCGCCGTCCGCCAGCTCCCGCCACCCGGCCCAGGCCCCGCCGAACCGCGCGAGCGCGGCTCGCATCAGCCTCAGGCCGCCGTCGCAGCCGACAGCCTCAAGCTGAGCCATCAACGCCGGGAAATGCTTGAAGGTCTGGGCGTCCGACGGGCCGGCGACCAGCTCGAACCGCGGAGCAGCCTCGAGGCGGGCCCAGGCCGAGAAGTCAGCGATCGCCAGCGCAATGGCCTTCCCCTCGTAAACGTCGGAAGGGTTGCCCAGAAGCCCCGCGCGCGCGTGCGCGATGCCGATCGCCGCGTCCATCGTCGGCCGAACGTACCAGAGGGCGGCCGCATTCGCAATCCGGCCCGCATTCTGGTATGGATCAGTAAGGTGCGTGAAGGCGCGCGGCCGGCCCGGCGGCGATCCCACCGGAGCGGAGGGAACCTCTCATGCGGCATCGTCTGGCGGCGGCGTTGCTGACGTGGTTCGCCGTGACGCGGCCCTCCCTTACGGCCGAACGGTTGGAGAACGTCGTTTTCCGGCGCGAGATCGGCATGACGACGTGGGGCCGCCTCAAACCCACGAGTCCGATCGCACGGGCTCACCTCCTCCTCCTCGGCCTCATGGCCTTGCTCGTCCCGGCCGGCCTGATCGGGGGCTGGGCGGGCGCCGCGTGGATGGGAGGATCGCAACTTCTGTTGATCGGCCTCGCCGCCTACCCGGTGGCGTTCCGGCGGGCCTTCCTGGCACTCCAGCGGGAACGCCGCTCCGGATCGCTCGAACAGCTCTATCTGACGCGGCTCCCGCTCAAGGCCATTTTCGACGGCAAATGCCAAGCCGCGCTCGCCCCGTTCGAAGAGGCGCGCCCGTATCTCTGGCTCCTTGGCGCGATCGTGACGTTGGCCGTGGGGCGGTCCCGGGGGAGCGCTTACGGCCTGCTGGCCTTGGCCGGCGGCTGGAGCCTGATCAATCACTTCGGCTTCAGCGCCGGCCTCGGCGTGCTTGCCGGGATCAAGGCGGGGGCGGCGGGGGAACGTCCCGGCTGGGCGCTGATGCGCCAATGGGAACTGAACCCGTGGCCCCGTCACGCGGCCGTGATGCTCACGACGTTCCTGATAATTCTGCTGCCGCTGGCGTTTCTGCTTTTCCTGGCGGGGTTCCCCGTCGGCCGAGCCGCCCTTTACCCGGCCTTCGCGCTCACGCTGGCCATACCCTTCCGCGCCTCGATCGACCTGGCCAATCACGAAGCCGCCCAGCGCGATCGCCTGCGGCATCAGGTCCGCTCGATCTTCAGCTTTGAACCCTCGGCAGCCTGAGCGCGCCTTGACGGCCTCAGTCGTAAAGCCCCCAGCGCCGGATGCGGTTCTTCTCCCCTTCGACGACGACCGTTGAGGTGAACTCGACTCGCATGAAGGAGAAACCGTCGGTCGATTGGCCGGTCGCCTCGATCTTGAAGGCGTGGGTTCCCGTCTGCGTGGCCGAGGCCAGCTCGGCGCCGTAAACGCCGTCGTTGGCCTGAGAGTCCTTGTGCGCGCCGTCGTCGAAGAAGGTCAGGTTCAGCTTGCTCGAGTCGGGGAGGGTTACCTCCCCGGTGACGGTCGCGCCGACAATCGGCTGCGTGTCGCTCACGACGGCGACGACCGGGACGGGGTCCCCCACCTCAAACTGCTGGGAAGCGAAGAAGGACTTGAGCGTGAGATCGCTCTTGACGGTCACGACGGCCGTGAAGTCCGACGCGGCCGTCCCCTGGCGAACCAGCCCGGCCAGCTTTTCCGGCGAAGGCATTGTGTCGCCATTGACCTCGATCCAGCCGGAGCGGTCCCGAAGCGCCGCGAGGGCGGCCGGGGTCGTGCCGCCGCCGACCGAGACGCCCGTGATCTCGAGGGTCCAAACCCCGGGCGAGGGGTCCATGACCCGGTACGAGCGGAAGGTGGGGCCGGGGAGGAACGTCACCCGCGGGTCCTGCGTCTCCGGCGTCAGCGTCCCGCCGCCGGGGGTGCCGATGGTCAGGCCCAGTTCATCCTGGGGGCTCGTCCAACTGACGGAGAAGGTCGCCTCGGAGATGGCCGGGTCCAGCGACATGCCGACGAATTCGGTGCCGCCGGCGCCGACCGTTCCGCTCAGGGAGAGCAGCGTCTGGTCGCCGATGACCTGACCCGCCAGCAGGCTGTAGATCCGCCCCAGATCGCCGGCGCCGGGGCTCTGAAAATAAGCGCCGCCCGTGGCCGTGGCGATGGATTGAAGCAGCACTTCATCGGATTCCGGACCGAGCGCGATCGTGAAGACGCGCGTCGAACGCTCCAGAATCAACGGCAAGACCTCGGCCACGAACGGGACGGAGTTCTCGAACCCATCGCTCATGAGCAGGATGGCCGGGCTGTGATCGGCCGACGCCCGCCCCCGGAATTGCGCCCACCCCCCCATCGCCGTCCAGCCGTTGAGCCCCCCCTCGAAGTTGTCGCTGAAGATGGGCTCACTCGGCTGGCTCGCCGAAAAAATCGAGAGATCGTCCAGGTGCCAGCCGTCGAAGGCGAAGGATCCGTCGCTCGCCAATTGAAAGCCGACGCGAGCAGCCGGGGCCCCGGCGAAGCCGGAGATGTCGAAGGTTTGTTGCGTCCAGGCCGCCTGAAGACCGGTAAATTCGCCGATGAGCGTCCAGGTATCGCCGTCGTCGGTCGAGATCGACACGCGGCCGAAGTCATAGCCTTGCTCGATGTTGTACCGATGCCAGAACTGAAGCCTCAGGTCATTGAGCGGCGGTAAGGGGATGGGTGGCGACATGAGCAGGGCGTCGGCGTTGTTCGGGTAATCGCCGAAGGGGCTATCGTGCCAGGTCGTCGAGCCGCTTCGGGGGAGGCCGGAGAGTTCCTGCTCAGCCAGCAAGAGGCCGCCGCCGATCGAGGTGGCGAACTCGGGCACGAGCGCGCGGATGGCGCTCCGGGCCGCCGTCAACGCCCCGAAATCCCCGATCTCGATGTCGTCGATATGCCAGCCGTCGGCCACGATCGTGTCATCATTGGAGAAAAGCGTGAATGCCAGGAGGAAGGAGCTGACCCCTTGGAAACGTCCGAGGCCGAGCTGCTCCAAACTCCAGTCGCTCTGCTGGCCCGTGAAAAGCCCGATCGGCCACCAGTAGGCGCCGAGATCGGTCGTCGCCCAGACGACGCCGAAATCGAACTGGTCCTGAAGGGCGAACTGATGCCAGAACCGGAGCGTCGGATGGGCCAGACCCTCAATCGTGATTTCGGGGCTGTAGAGAGATTCCGCGATGTTGTTGGCGTACGTGGCGCCGGGGCTGTCCGTCCACGAGTACGCGCCCGTGCGGGCGAGCTCCGTCGTCCGGGCCCAGGCCCCGTCGGTCGTCCACAGCGTCGTCGGCGCCTCGGCCCCTTCGGCGAGGAAGATCTGGCCAGTGCCGGTGTCCGAGAGCGGCGACAACGGAAAATCGACGTTGGCGAGATCATTGAAGCTGACGATCCCTAACTGATCCCCCGACCGGAGTTGATCGATGAAGAGAATCGCCGCCTCTTTGGCCGGCTCCATGAAGCCGAGGAAGCCCATGCTGCCGGAGCGGTCGATCGTCAGCACCAGATCGATGTTGGCCTGGTCAGTCGCCGAGTAGCGGACGCTCGATCCGGCGCCGGCGGTGACGCCCCCCACGGTCAGCTCCAGGGGGTAAACTCCGGGAGCCGCCTGCGACGGGGGCCTGAGGCTCAGGACATAGCGATCGTCGAGCTGGACGAGGGCAATGACGGTGGCCGAGGCGTCGCCGATCCGGACGCTGAAATCGCTCCCGAAGAGACCCGTCTTGAACGCCCCCCCTTGGCTCACGACCACGTGGGCTTCCATCTTGCGAGGGGACTCAAAATTCCCCACGAGCGCCGGGCGGGCCGTCGTCGGCGCCAGAAGCCGGACCTCATCCACCAGCACGCCCGAACGTGAGGGCGCGGCCCCGCTCAGCCCCCCCGCGAGAAGGAGACCCAAGCATCCGGCGGCAGGGATGACGCTCCGGGCAAGCTTTTGCAGTTCCGCCTTCATGTGCTCCTCCCGTCCGGGCGGTGATGCCCTGGACGACCGGCTACATCCATGGACCCTCGGCCGACCTCTCGATCTACCCGCCTCCGGGCGATCGCGACGACCTCCCCCCAGCTTGGCGGGCAGCGTCACTGCCGGAGGTCTCAGGGGTCTTGATAGGCCATGCGGGCCGGATTGTCAAAACCTAGTGCCGGGGGGAACCGCCCCTTGGGGCAAAACCCTTCCCCCTCACGGCGCGCCCCGGCTCTGAGCCTCGAAATAGCGCCTCAACCGCTCGCGTTCCTCGTCGGTGATCTTCCCCTGGGCGTGCAGAGCTTCGATCTCGGCAAGCCGTTGCGCCGACGGGGCCCGCCCCTCAGGCGGTTTGGCCCGAGAGCGGTCCGGCGCCGTCGGGAGTTGCTTTGGCGGCCCCGGCTGGGCAGTGGGGGTCGCAAGTGAGGCGCGGGCCGCGCTCCGAGCGTCCGGTCGGCCGATGGGAACATCCCTCGCGGGATGCCGGTTCGCTTCCCGTCCCTCGCCGCCGCCGGCGAACCAGATCGGCGCGCCAAAGGCCGAGGTCTCATCCACGAAGCCCCCTCCCGTTCCGCCGGCCAACCCCTCCTGAGCGCCGGGAAGCGCGCTCCCCTGGCAGGAACCCGCCGACGAGGACGGCGGCTCGGGCGCGGGTGGATTCGCCGGCCCTGGTGACGAACCCTCCCTCGGCTTGCGCCCCAGGTCGGCCAACGCCTGTCGGGCCCGCTCCGAACTGGGGGGCAACAGACGCGGAGCAAGAGCCGGGTCGGCCTCGATGGCCTGCAACACCTGGCCGGCCTTGGCCGCATCTTTCTCGGCCTTGACCTCCTCCAGGTGACGCTCCGCCATTTTCTTGCGCAGGAGCCGATACTCCTGTTCGCTGATCAGGCCCCCCCCCTTCATCCGGTCCAAGCTGCCGAAATCCATGCCGATGCGCTCGATCGACCGGACCCGCCGGTTGACTAGACCCCGAAGGACTAACCGACCGAAGAAGATCGCAATGATCAAAACGGGGAGGAGGATTGCCCATCGGACGATCTCCGCCAGGTCCGGGAAGCGGGCCAGGGCGTTATTGAAGAGTGAGCCCGACCAGTCCATGGCGATCTCGGGCGCGGCGGCCGACTCGCTCTTGACCGTTCGACCGGCCGCAAAGCCGTCACGTCCCCCCTTCCCTCATCAAAACCCAAACCCCAGGCGGGTCCAAGAACCAAAAAGGTCGCGGCGGGCGGCAAACCCCAGGAATGCCCCGGCCTCAGGGACGTTCCCGCGATTTGAGAACCTTACCCTCCAGCCAAACCTCGATCGCTTCCAGATAACCCGGAGCGAACGGCCGCCAGAGGGGGGCCGGACCGGGGAGCCGGAGCCCGTGGTCCGCGCCCGGGAAGCGATGGATCGTAAAGTCCTTCCCCCGTTCATCCTTTATCGCTTGGACGAGCTCGGCGCACTCGACGGCCTGGAAACTCTCGTCTTCCTCGCCGAACAACCAGAGGACGGGGATGTCGAGCCGGCGGACAATCGGGACGGGATCCAAGTCCATCACGCGGCGATACCAATCGCGCGTCTTGGCCTTCGGCCCCGCCGGGAAGGCGAACCCCATGTGGCGGAACCAAGGCTCCTCCCGGATCTGGAGGTAGTAGGCCCGCAGCTCTTCGTAGCCCTGACCGGATCGCGTGACTTCATTATTGAGCCGCTCGTAATGGACCGCCTTCTCGATATCGGCCTCGGCGACGCCCTTGAGGCGCAGGTCCATCCGCGTGCTGTAATAGCCCTCTTCCTCCACCTTGATCGGTCCGCCGGAGATCACGATCAGGAAGGCGACCTTCGGGGAGAGGTCGGCCGCCATCGGCATGATCCAGCCGGCCTGGCTGACGCCGATCATCCCGACCCGATGCGGATCGATCTCCGGGCGGCTCTGCAAGGTCTCGACGGCGGCGATCCCATCCCGCGCGAGTTCTTCAAAGCCGACCTCGCGCCAGTTGCCGGTCGAGCCGCCGTTGCCGCGCTTGTCGAAGGCCAGGGCCGCGACCCCCCGCCGAGCCAGGAGATCGGCCAGGAACCGATAATGCCAGCGCTCATTGTCGCCGGAGCCGTGCATGATGACGGCGGCCGGCCGCGGGCTCGACGACGGCGGCGCAAAGAGCGTCCCGGCCAGTCGCACCTCGCTGTTCGGGAACTGAATCTCCACTTCCCGATAAGGCCGCTCGGGTGACTTTCGCTCCAGTTCAAATTTCACCTCATTCCCGGTTTCAGTCCATGTTCCGGAGGCGCCCCCCTCCCGAAGGTTCGCTTGCGCTTCAATCCCCTGCCGCGCGGACCCGATCCCAAATCTGAGGACGTCCCCAACGAGGTGAACGTCTCTTAAGGGCATTCCCAGAACCCCTCGTTCGGCCAGGTCGAGAGTTCCGCGGATCTCCCCCGGGGCGATGGCGAGGTCCAGGGCGAGCGGTTGAGTCGCCTTGCCCAGGCGAGCCTGGCCCGCCCAATGACCCTGCCATGCCTCGGATTGAGCCAAGGCGGCGCGGGTCGCCGCGGCCAGAACAAATCCAAGCGCAAGCCGGCGAGCGACGCTCACCCTTCCAGCGCCTCCTAATGACGTCGAAGTCGGGCCTTGCGGCCGCTATGGCACAAGACTCTCGCACGCGGGCGGAAGTTTGAGGCGGGCCCCGCCGGCGAGGGACGTTCGTGATCGAGCGCGACCGCGGGGATGCCGAAGGGGAAGATGAAGACCCTCTCCGCCGGTTATAGGCAAGACGAACAGCGCCCGACGAGCGTGACCTCGTGGCGTTCCAGCTCGAAGCCGGGCGGCGTTATGGCCGGCAAGCCGCCCGGGCAGCCGTCCACTTCGTAGAGGCGGCCGCAACTTCGGCAAAGGAAGTGATGATGGTGAGGCTTGCCGGAGATTTCATAGCGCGGGGATTCGCCGGGGACTCCGACGACGGTCAGTCGCGCCTCGGCCACCAGGCGCTTGAGCGTTCGATAGACGGTGGCTTGCCCGAGTCGGGGGATGAGCTTCCCCGCCGCGATCCGGATTTCCGTGGGCGAAAGGGGCCGCCCGGCTTCGAGAAGGACGCGCTGGATAGCGCGGCGTTGGGAGGTCAGAGGTTTCATGGTCTTGCTTGGCGGCGCCGGTTAATGATAATAGTTTCTCATTCTCATTTCCCTGCGGGTCCTCCCGCTTGAGGCCAACTTATCAGACTCTGTCCCCTTCTCAATGAGTAAGTTAAGTTAAATCAAGGCTACCTTAGCCCCGATGCCGGCGGCGAACCCTCACACTCCCCCCCTCAGACCCCTGAACGGTCCGCGCCTTCGTCGCCTCTCAAAGTTGCCCATCTCGCCGTCCGAGAATCCTCTGCCCGACCGGCATCCAGGCGGCCGAAGATGGCCCCAAGGGCTGAGCTTGCCTTGGGCGCTCCTAATCCTGGCCTGCCGCCCGCCAGCGTCGCCCCAGGGGGTTCCGCCCCCCTACGTGGCTTCCATCCCTCCGCTGGCGGCGATCCTTCGGGAGTTGGTCGGGCCGGAAACCGAGGTCCGGAGCCTTCTCCCCCCCGGCGTCTCGGCTCACGCCTATGAACCGCGACCGTCGGAGGTGAAGGGGGTCGAGGAAGCCCGACGGGTCTTCATCATCGATTCCTCGTTCGACGGTTGGGCGATTCCCTCTCGCACGCATGCGGCCGTCAGCGTTCTCGGCTTTCTTCCGCCGGAGCGACTTCTGGCGGCGCGAACCGAAGCGATCGAGCCCGATCGGCCCGCCCCGGGGCCGGCGATCCCGCTGACGGTCGAGGCCGCCGATCCCCACTTCTGGCTCGATCCGGCGGCCGTTCGCGCCGCCCTTCCCTCCTTCATCGAGACGCTCATCCAAGCCGACCCCGAGGCGGAAGCGGCGCTCCGGGCAGGGTTCGAGCGCTTCGATCGAGAACTCGAAGCCCTGGAAGCTGAAACGCGGAGCCTTCTGGAGCCGCTCAAAGGACGGCCGGTTGTCCTCTTCCACTCGGCGTTCGTCTATCTGCTGGAGCCTTACGGCCTCGAGGTGATCGGCCTGGTCGAGCCACTACCCGGCAAAGAGCCGACGGCCCGGGACCTTCAGAGGTTGGCGGCGAGCATCAGGCGGCGCGGCGTCCGGGTGATATTCACCGAACCCCAACTCCCGGCACGGCCGGCCCAGGTTCTGGCCGAAGCCTCCGGGGCGCGTCTGGTCGAGCTCGACCCGCTGGGCGGGGGACCCGGCCGGGGGTCTTATGCCGAGCTGATCCGCCATAACGTGAGGATGATCCGCGGGGCGTTCCAATGACCGCCGTCGTCGTTCGCTGCCAGGAGGTGACGGCCCGGCTGGGGGATCATCCGGCGGTTGAGGGGCTCACGTTCCGGCTGGAGGCGGGCGATTTCCTCGCCGTCGCCGGCCCCAACGGCGCCGGCAAAACGACGGTCCTCAAGCTCCTGATCGGCCTGGTTCAGCCGGCCGCGGGGACGCTTGAAGTCTTCGGCCGCCGGCCTCAAGACGTCCCGGCGACTTGGATCGGCTACGTCCCCCAGGTCAAGACCCTGGAGCGCCGCTTTCCCGCCTTGGCCGAGGAACTCGTCCTGACGGGTCTCCGGCCGGCATGGCCGGGGCGGCTGCGCGCCGAGGATCGCCGCCGGGCCCGAATGGCGCTGGCGTTGGTCGGCGCCGAGAGCCTGGCGGCGCAGCCGATCGCCCAGCTTTCCGGCGGTCAGCTTCAACGCGTCTATCTGGCGCGCAGCCTGGCCCGTCGGCCGCGGCTGTTGCTTCTGGACGAACCGGCGGCGGGGATGGACGTGGCCGGCGAAAGTGATCTGTACCAGATTCTTGAGGACTTTCAGCGCGCCGAGCGCTCAACGGTCATCATGATCACGCACGACCTGGACGTGGCCCGGCATCACGCCACGCGGGCGCTTCTGCTCGACCGTCGCCCGCTGGGCTTCGGCCCGCCCGGTGAAGTGCTCGTCGAGGCGCGGCTGCGCCAAGCGTATGGTCACCTGGGCCATCCGCACCGAATGGGACGGCCGGCTGAGGCGCGGGATGCTTGAGGCGCTCGGTCTGCCGTTCATGCAGCGGGCGCTCGTGGCCGGCGTGCTGGTCGGTTTTCTGGCCAGCTATTACGGCGTCTTCGTCGTTCAGCGGGGGCTCAGTTTCCTCGGCAGCGGTCTGGCGCACGCGGCCTTCGGAGGCGTGGCCCTGGGGCTTTTTCTGGAGACCGAGCCGCTCTGGACAGCGGCCGTCTTCACGGCGCTGATGGCCCTGGGGATCGTTTGGGTGCAGCAGCGAACGCGGCTCGCCCCCGACACGGCGATCGGGGTCTTCTTCTCGGTCGCCATGGCCCTGGGGGTGATTCTCATCGCCCTGCGGCGGCGATATTCGGCCGACGCCTTTAACTTTCTCTTCGGGTCGATCCTGACGGTCACGTGGGCCGACGTGGCCGTGGGGGGCGTCCTCGCGGCCCTCACGATAGCCCTCACCCCCCTCTGGCGGCGATGGGCATACGCCACGTTCGACCGCGAGCTGGCCCTTGCCGATCGCGTCGCCGTCGGCCGGGATGACTATCTGTTGACGCTGGCGCTGGCCGTCACGATCGTCGTCGCCATCAAGCTCGTCGGCATCGTCATGATCGCCGCCTTCCTGGTCATCCCCGCCGCCACGGCCCGCCTCCTGACGCGGACGTTCTTCGCCATGACGCTCGTCTCGATCGCCCTGGGCGTGCTCGGCGCCGTCTTGGGGCTGGGGCTTTCCTATGGGCTCGATCTCCCGAGCGGGCCGGTGATCATCCTTCTGGAGGCGGCCCTTTTCTTCGCCGCCGTCGCTCGTTCGCGCTGACCGACCCCCGCCACTCGACGGCCTCCCCCAACGGGCAGTTGCGCGCGACCGGGGGGAGGTCCAACATGACCCGGGACGGGCGCGAACGCCGCCTCCGGGAGGTGATGCCGATGAACCCTCAATTGCTGAGCGAGGAGGAGATCGCCGAAGCGATGGCCGCGGCGCCGAACTGGCGGCGCGAGGGGAAGGCCATCGAGCGCCGGCTGGTCTTCCGAGATTTTCGCGAGGCCGTGGCTTTCCTCGTCCGGCTCGCCTTCGAGGCCGAGGAGGCCGACCATCACCCCGACATCACGATCAACTATAAACGCGTGACCTTGAGTCTCTCCACCCACAGCGCCGGAGGGTTGACGCGCAAGGACTTCGATCTCGCCGCGCGGCTGGACCAGATGGCTCATGTTTGGGGCTCGCGCTGAGCAGCCGCAGGCCACGTCCCGCCGACCAGCCGCGATGTTGCAAGCATGCGGTCCTCCCTGGTCCGCCCGCATGCAACCCGGATGCGCAACGTGAAACCAGAGCCTCGATCCCGGGGACTGGGCGCGAAGCGTCGGGATCGGCAACGGGCCTGAGCCTCCCCTCGCTCTCCGATCTTTGATCCAAGCCGGGGGGAGGCGCTGAGCCGGTGGGCTACGGGGGCGGCGCGGCCGGGATTGGCATAAGACATGCTGCCTGAAACGCTGAGGAACGTTGAGTTGAAGTCAACGGAGTGCCCCAGCGGAGGGCTCAGGTTCAGGCTCTGGCAAATCGAATGGTCAACGGCAACGGATCAGGTTCACGCCGATGAGCGCGGTCATGCCGATCTCACGCGCAATTAACTTGTCGGAGGTGCGCCCCAGCGTGCTACAATGCCGTCATCGCGTGGGCGGGATCCTTCGCGACGATGTCCTAACGGAGCGGGGTCGGCGGATGAGCTTACCGCCCGATCCGCCTCACCGATCTCATCTGGCGCCTCGCCCGGGGTCTACGGAACCGGTGCGCATAGCCGCTCAAACATTGACCCTCGGTCTCTCACGTCGCTCCCATGTGGTCCGAACCGATCAACCTGCCCGGCTCGGGCCCGCTGCTCTGGCTCGAAACGACGCACGCGGGGGAGTTTCGGCGCGGGGGATGGCGGCCGGGCTGAAGGGCTCCCCCCGTCGGCGAGCAACGTTGAATCTCGAATCGCGCGGGGCCGGAGACGGGAAGGACTGACGTGCGGATCGCCCTTGCCTCGTGGGAAAGCCTGCACTCCGTGGCCGTCGGGGGCGTGGCCGTCCACGTCTCGGAGTTGGGGGCGGCGCTCGCGCGCCGCGGTCACGAGGTTCACTTGTTCACGCGCATCGGGCCGGAGCAAGCCCTGGATCAGCGCATGGACGGCGTTTTCTACCACCGCTGTCCGTATGACCTGGCCCCGGATTTTGTCGACGGCATCGGGAACCTGTGCGGGGCCATCGTCGATCGGTTCGAGGCCGTGGCGAGCGCGGTCGGCCGGTTCGATCTCGTTCACGCTCACGACTGGCTGGCCTCGGAGGCCATGGTGACGATCAAGCGCCGCCACGGGCTGCCCGGGGTACTGACGATGCATTCGACGGAGTACGGGCGGTGCGGCAATCATTTTCACGGGGGGAATTCCGCGCGCATACGAGAGATCGAGCGGCGCGGCACGCGTCTGGCCGACCGGGTGATCGCCGTCTCCCGCGCCCTGCGGCGCGAGGTCTGCTGGATGTATGAACTTCCGCCGTCGCACGTGACGGTGATTTACAACGGCGTCAATCCGCGTCAGTTCGATCTGCCGGTCGACGTCGGGCGCGTCAAAATCCGTTACGGAATCGACCCGAACGATCCCATGGTCCTCTTCGTCGGGCGGCTGACGAGCCAGAAGGGGCCCGACCTGCTGCTGCGGGCGACGCCGATGGCGCTGCGCCATCATCCCCGGGCACGGTTCGTATTCGCCGGGGACGGGGACCTGACCAACGCCCTGCGGCTTGAAGCCGCTCATCTGCGCGTCACGGACGCTTGCCGGTTCCTCGGCGTCCGTCAAGGACGCGAGCTCGTCGAATTGTTCCGATCGGCCGACATTGTCGTCATCCCCAGCCGAAACGAGCCCTTCGGCATCGTCATCCTGGAGGCCTGGAGCGCCGGCAAGCCGGTGGTGGCCACGGTCAACGGCGGCCCGTCGGAGTTTGTCTTCCACGAGGTGACGGGCCTCAAGGTTTATGACACGGAGGCTTCGCTGGCCTGGGGGATCGACGAATTGCTCAAGGACCCCGAGCGCGCCCGATGGATGGGGCGCAATGGGCGGGTGGCCGCCGAGACGGCCTTCTCCTGGGACGCCATCGCCGGGACGACCGATCAGCTCTACGCCCAGGCGGCGGGCGCTCGCGGACCCTCGGTGGGAATCCCGAGCCTGACGCGCGTCGATCTGGCCGGCGCGGCCGCGATCGGGGCTCACGCCTGACTCGGACGGCCGGGCGCCGGCCCGGGCCGGTCGGCGCTCCAAGGGGGGCTTCCGTGCAAGGGCGTGTCGATCGAGGCAGGCGGGGCCGCGCGCCTAAGGGTTCTGCCTAGGCGTTCCGCGGGGCGGACGCGCGAATCCCGCTTAGAAAATTCAAGCGCGCTGTGGTAGGTTTCTCGGAGCGGTTTGATCTGGACGGGAGCGCGTCGGCCCGCCCGCGGGCAGGGGCAGCGTGTCGGAGAGCATGAACCGGGCCGAGCTGGAGGGAAAATCCAAGGCCGAGCTGCTCGCGCTGGCGCGGGCGCGGGGGGTTCATCTGTCCGAAAAGCTCGCTAGAAATCAGGTAATTAATAAAATTCTTGAATCGGCAGCCGCCGCGCCCCCCCCGCCGTCTTCACCCGCCCCGTCCCGACGACCGGCTCGACAACGCAAACCGGCCGCCACTTCTCAAGCTGAACGCGCGCCCCGTCCGTCCAAAAGCGCTCGGACCCGCCGAGCGGCCGGCCCGACCCCGGTAAAAACGACCCCAGCCAGACCGCCGAAGCGGCCATCCAAAGCCCCCGCGACGAAGCCCGCGGGCCGGACCCGGCGACCGGCCGCCCCTGCGCGCGAGCGCAAAGCTCCCAAAGGCCGCCCCCGGGCGACGGTATCGCCGGCGGTGGGGGGCGCGAAGATCGTAACAGCCCCCGCCGCGCCGCCGGCGTCGATCGAGGCCCCGGAGTTCTCGGCGGCCGAGCTGCGTCATGTCGCCGAGGAGGTCTCTCGCGGCTTTCCCGTCGCTTTCGAGCGGACCGAACTCGTCATGCTCCCCGTCGATCCGTACCACCTGCATGCCTTCTGGCGGCTGTGCCCTGACGACCTGGAGTCAGCCCGGCGGCAGGCCGGAACCGAAACCGCCCCGCTCGTCTTGCGTCTGCACGAGGCCACCACGCGAGCCCTCCGTGACCCCGACCCGCGGTACTTTCTCGAAATCGAAGTTCAGGGCGACCAGGGCCGGAAGTACATCGATCTCTGGGAGCGACGGCGTTCGGTTTTCGGTCGGCTGGGCCTGCGCGCCGCCGATGGCTCGCTGGCCGTGCTCGGCCGCTCCAACGTCGTGCAGCTGCCAAGCGACGGTCCGGCGGCTCACTACGGTCGCGCGGCCCTGTACATCGATCCGGAAACCGGCGACATCCGCGAAATCCCCGACCTGACCTATGGGGGCGCGGGCGGCGAAGCCTTCCCCCACGCCCCGACGCCTCAGATGGAGGCCACTGACGCCGAGGGGCTCGTCCGGCGATATTACGAACGGCTGACGCGGCTGGAGGCCCGCAGCGAGGAATCGCTTCCAACGCCTTCGCTCGAGGCGACCGTCTCGGTCAAATACGCGCCGGGGATGTCCGCGGGCGGGCCCGGCGCTCCGCTGGAGGTCCCCTGGCGGCCGGTTCCTGGGGATCTGAGCCCTGCGATCGGGCAGGCGTCCGCGGGCGCGCCGACGCCGCCGACGGAGGCGGTCGCGCCGGCGGCGTTCACGCTGGCCGGCCCCGAGACGCTCTTCGGAGAGTCGAAGGAGGTCCCGGCGGAGCCGTTGGAGATCGCCCTGGAGCGCGTTCTGGCGTTGTCGCTTTATGAGGCCGGCCACGAGACCGGGATACTGGAGCTCCAGGCCGAGATCGAGGTTTACGGCCGGGCGCGGCCGGGAACGATCCTCTCGCTCTTCGGCCGCCGCGTTCTCCTGAGGCCCGACGGCTCCTTCTCCCTCCGCCAAGCCGTTCCGCGGAGCGCGGTCGTGATACCGCTGCTGCGGCCCAACGGGTGGCCCGGCCCGGGCCCACGAGGTCGCTGATGGCGCGAGGCTATCTCAACGTCGTGCTGCACGGCCATCTGCCGTACGTCCGGCATCCGGAACACGATCATTTCCTGGAGGAGCGCTGGTTCTTCGAAGCCTTGACGGAAAGCTATATTCCGCTGGTGAGCGCGTTCGATCGGCTGCTGGAGGAGGGGGTGCGGTTTCGACTGACGGTTTCCCTCTCGCCGACGCTCCTGGCGATGCTGGGCGATCCGCTTCTTCAGACGCGCTATCTGCGATACCTGGACCTGCTGGAGAAGCTGGCCGAACGGGAGCTGAGACGGACGCGAGGGGAGACGGCCTTCCAACGGCTGGCGGGGTTTTATCGTGATCGGCTCGGCGAGGCGCGCCTGGTCTTCCAGGGCCGTTACGGACGCGACCTCTCCCGCGCCTTCGAAAAATACCGGGACCTCGGGGTGATGGAGCTGATCACGACTTCGGCCACGCACGGCTACCTGCCCGCCTTGCAGACGCAGCCTTCGG
Organism: uncultured Candidatus Sumerlaeota bacterium; assembly: GCA_964463045.1. Classification (GTDB taxonomy): domain Bacteria; phylum Sumerlaeota; class Sumerlaeia; order MVZB01; family JAJFLK01; genus CAYXAU01. Next base: position 250,956 of record CAYXAU010000002.1, read on the forward strand.
CCGTCCGGGCGCAGGTCGTCGTCGCCGTTGAGGCTTTCAACCGTCGGTTCGGCGGCCGGCCGCGGGGCTTCTGGCTGCCCGAGTGCGGCTACTTTCCGGGCCTGGAGGCGACGCTTCGGGATCAGGGGATTCGACATTTTACCGTCGAGGCGCACGGTCTTCTGCACGCGAGCTTCCGCCCCCATTACGGACTGGCGGCCCCGATCGCCTGCGAGAACGGCGTCGCCGCCTTCGGGCGCGACCCTGAGGCCGCCCGCCAGGTCTGGAGTTCCGCCGAGGGCTATCCGGGCGACCCGGTTTACCGGGAGTTTTATCGGGACATCGGCTTCGATCTGGAGTTCAAGGACGTCCGGGCGCTCAGCCCCGACGGCCGAACGCGGGTCTATACGGGCTTCAAGTACTACCGAGTCACGGGCCCGACCGACCAGAAGGAGCCCTACGACCCTCACCGGGCCGCGCGCCGGGCCGCCGAACACGCCGATCACTTCCTGCGCAGCCGATGGGAGCAGATCCAACGCCAGGCCCCCCAGATGGACGTCCCGCCGGTCATCACGGTCCCCTTCGACGCCGAGCTTTTGGGCCATTGGTGGTACGAAGGGCCGATCTGGCTGGAGGCGCTGCTGCGGCGGACGGCGGCTCAGAACGGCGAAGTGGAGTTCATCACGCCGACGGACTATCTGACGCGGCATCCGACGCTCCAGAAGGCCACGCCCTCGGCCTCAAGTTGGGGAGCGGGGGGCTTCAACGGCTTCTGGATCAACACCGACACCGACTGGATGCTCCCCTATCTGCACGACGCCGCCCGAAAGATGGAAGAGCTGGCCGGGGCGCACCGCGAGGAACCGGAGGGAACGCTCGCCGACCGGGCGCTGCGTCAGGCCGCACGCTCGCTCCTGTTGGCTCAAGCCTCGGACTGGGGCTTCATCATGCGCAACGGGACGGCGGTCGAATACGCCCACCAACGCGTGCGGGATCATCTGGCGCGATTCAACGCCCTCATGGCGGCCCTCGCCGCCGGGGAGATCGACTCCCGGCGGCTGGCCGCGCTCGAAGCGCTCGACCCCTTGTTTGCTTGGGTCGATTTCCGGGTCTTCGCCCCTCTGCCCCGGCACGGCGCGGCCGCTCGGCGACGGCCCGCGCCCGCGCGCCGACGCCTTACTTCAGCCGCCCGAGCCGGCAGAGGCCTCTGAGGACGGCCTCCTCGGCCGTAGGCTCGCCGATCAGGCGCAGATAGGCCACGCCGCGCCCGGTGCAAAAAGCCTCGATGCCGTCGGCCCAGGCTCGGGCGCGCTGACGGTAACGATGGAGCACCCGGGGCGTGATGCTCACCTCAACGGCGGCCTGAGTCTCCGAATCAATCAATTTCAAGTCCCCCCGGAGCGAAGGCTCCCACTCTTCACGATCCAATACGTGAATGGCGATCCCCTCGTGACGGCCGCCCAGGAGGGTCCGCAGCGCCCCCTCGTGACCTTCCGGATCGAAGAAATCCGTGATGAGGACGACGAGCCCCGACCGCCGGACCCCGAGCAGCGCCTGCCGGACGAAGCGCGCGAGCGAAAGCTCCCCGCCCTGCGGGGCGTGTTGCAGAAACGCCATCATGCGATTGACGTAGCCGCGGCCACGACAGCCGGGGAACCGGCGATCTGAAGCCGGGCCGGCGGCTCCGACCGAGATCGCGAGCCCATCCTGGTGCGCCAGAGCGAGGAACCCCAACGCGGCGGCGATCTTGCGCGCCAGGAGGGCCTTGGGGGGCCGGCCATAGGTCATGGATTCGCTCAGATCGACGAGTAGATGCACGTAGATTTCCTGCTCATGGAGGAAAAGCTTGAGGAAGAGGCGTTCGAGGCGGGCGTAGAGGTTCCAATCCACGAACCGGACGTCATCACCGGGGACGTAATTGCGGAAATCGGCGAATTCGACGCTGTGGCCGTGGCGCGTGCTGCGTCGCTCGCCGCCGAACTGACCGACGTAGCTGCGCCGCACGGCCAGGCTCCATTGCTCCAGCTTGCGCAGGAAAGCCGGCTCGAGCAGCGGCGCCGTCGCGGTCGCCTCGCTCATGGTCGGGGCGTTTCCCGCGCCTGACGGCGGACGCGTTCCTCCCGGCGTCGCTCCGCCCGGCGATCGCTCATCCAATCCCCAAGGGCCTGCTCCTGCGGCTCGCCGAGGATGAGCGTCTGCGGCGGCCCGGGCCGGGCCGTCAGCCGTTCGACAGCCAACTCGACCGGAAGGTCCCACGGCCAACCCACGCGGGCCGAAACTTCCCAAACCCCGGGGGCGAGCCGAATCCATTGCCGTTGCCGCGGCGGCAGGCTGAGCCGGATCGTCTCGGTCTCGGGCCGTCCGACCGGCCGCAACGTCCAGGCCGAGGGGTAGCGTCGGCCCGCGTGGACTAGCTCGATCCAGAAATCGGCCGAAGCCGAGGCGGCCGGCGACGAATCTCCTGCTTCGGGGGTTGTCGGGGCCAACGCCAGCCCAATCTCCCGCCACGTGGGGGGGGCCGGCGGAGCTTCGGCCCGGCGACGCTCGCGGGCCTCGACCATGCGACGGAATTCTTCCGGCGTCGGCCAGCGAATGCCGGAGGCGGCGGGGGGCTGAGCGCGGACGACCCCCGCCCCGGCGGCCGCCACGAGGGTCGTCAAGGCCAACGAATGGAGGAAGCGGAGGTTCAAACGGCGGCGCCTCGGGCCGAGGTCGGCAAAAGGCCTAGCGTCTCCGGGAGCCCATAGACCAGATTCATCGCCTGAATGGCCTGACTGGCGGCCCCTTTGGCCAGGTTGTCGAGCGCCGAGAGCACGATGAGCGTCCGACTATGGGTATCCACCGCGAAGCCCAGATCGCAGAAATTCGTCATGGCCACCGCCGAGGTGCGCGGCGAGACCCCGGAGGGCAACAACCGGATGAAGGGCCGATCGCGGTAAAAAGTCGCGTAAAGGTCGCCCATCTCGGTCGGCCGGACCGCGCCATTGAGCGGAACGGTGATCGTGGCCAGGATTCCACGCGTCATCGGAATGTGATGGGGGGTGAAGGCGATCCGGATCTCGCCCCCGGCCAGACGCGTCGCTTTCTCTTCGATCTCCGGGCGATGCCGGTGACCCGCCAGGCCGTAGGCGTCAACCTGGTCGTTGACCTCGGTGAACAGAAGCGCCTCCTCGACCTTGCGGCCCGCGCCCGACATCCCCGACAGCGCGTTGACCACGATCCGGCTCAGGTCGAATCGATCCCCCTGCTTCAGCAACGGCGCCAACGCCAGGAGGACGGCCGTCGGATAACAACCCGGGCAAGCCAGCGCGTCCGCCCCGCGGATATCGCTCTCGAACAGCTCCGGCAGCGCGTAAACGAAACGGCCGTTGAAGTCGGGCGCCTGATGGGCGACGCCGTAGGTCGCCTCGAACAGCGCCACCGAATCGAACCGGAAATCGGCCGAGAGATCAAAAACCTTGACGCCGGCGCGGACGAGCGACGGGGCCAGCGAGTGCGCCGTCGTATGCGGCAGCGCCAGGATGACGGCGTCGCAACGCCGAGCCGCCGCCTCCACGTCGATCGGCTCGATCGGGGTCGCCACCAAGCCGCGCAAAAGGGGAAAATAGCGATCGACGGGCTCCGGGGAGTCCACGCGCGCCATCAGACAGGCGATCTCGGCCTCCGGATGCCCCACCAGCCACCGCAACGCCTCGCCCGCCGTATAACCTTTTGCCCCGAGGACGCCGACGCGAATCATGAGCCGAACCCGCTTCCTGCCGCAATGCGGCCGCCGCGAGAAGTCTAACTCCCCGATGGAGCCGTTGCACGGCCGATCTGGAATCCTCGGCGCGGCGGCGCGGCCTGGCCTGAGCGGGTCGGCCAGGATGCCGGTGGCGGCCGACGTTGCGTCTCCCGCGGCTCCGCGGTAAAGGAATCCTATGCCCTCGGCGCCGATTACCCTTGACCGCCCCCAGGTTTCCACCAGCCCGGCTCACGTCGATCCGCGGGGGGCGGTCCCCGACGGCCGCCGAGGCTGGATGGGACAACTCATTCTGCACGCGATCCGTGACCCGGACAACGCCCTCTACCGCTACCGCCGACGACGGGCCTGGGCGCGGGTGCGGCGCTGGCCGGCCTGGCGTCGGGCCCTCGCGTTGGCCGCGGCGATCGGGCTCGCCGTCGGTCTCCTGGTCGCCGTCGGTTGGAGCTGGCGCGCGGGCCTGGCCGATCGCGTCATGTCGGTGGCGGCGACCTACTTTGGGGCGATCATGGCCGGGCTCATCGCCGCTTCGGCCGTCCACGGGCTGACCATCGGGGCAGGCGCTTACGCCCGTTGGGTTCGATCGGCGACGTTCGAGCAATGGCGGCTCACTCGCCTCACGGATGGCCAGCTCGCCCGCGGGGCCCTGGTCCCGTCGCTCGCCGGCGGGTGGGGGTTCCTTGGGGTCGCCCTGGTCCTGCTGGCGCCGGGCTTGCTCGCCGGCGGCGGGCTTCACTGGGTGAACCGGCTCCTTCCGGCCATGGCGTTGCCCGGGCTAGTGGCCAATCTGTTCGCCCTTCCCTGGATTGTCTTCGGTTCGCTGGTCCGAGGGGCGAAGCTCCCGGCCGTGATTGCCGTGGCGCTCCCCGTGCTGATGATGGACCCGGTTATCCTGACCTGCCTCAGCCTGAGTTATCCGGTCCCCGCCGGGTCGTTGCCGCTGGCCTATGGGTTAGCCTGGCTGGCCGCGGCCTACCCGACGTTGAAGGGGCTCGTGGCCTACGCGACGATCAAGGACCTGCATGAATCCCTGAGCGAGGAGTTGCGCGGCTGAGCGGGGCCCCTCCGGCGGCGGCCGCCTCGACGGCGGCGATGCGCGCCTGGGGTCGCCGGCTCCTCATTTTCGCCGCCGGCGCGGTCGGCTGCTGGCTGCTGCGCCCGTGGGCGATTCAGGGGGGGGATTGGCTGCTCTACGTGGATGAGGTCCTTTTTGCGCATCGCCGCCCGATCTTCAGCCTGCGCGAGCCCGGCTCGACGTGGCTGTGGCAGGGGATGGCCTGGACGGTCCACGTCGTCGATGAGGGCTTTTTCCGGGACGACCCCCTGAGCGAACGCTCGATCACCTACCGCAATCTCTTCAAGCAGCCGAAATTCAAGAAGCGGGATTTCCCCCGGCGAGGTCCGGTCCGGTTCCTGACGCAGGGGCAGATCGCCGTCGGGTTTGATCTGCTCGGGGCCTTGAGCGGCGGGGCTTATCTGGCCTTGCTGGCGGCTTTCCTCCGTGATTTGGGCCCGGCCTCGATGGCGCGCCGCAGTCTGGCCGCCGTGGTCGTTCTGACGAGCGCCGTCACCTGGAACTTCGTCGGTCACATCGAGTATTACGCCCCGCTGCATCCGGCCCTGCTGTTCTTCTATTGGCGGGCGTTGGTCTATCTGCGCGGGCCGACGCCGCGGGCGTTCGCCTGGCTGATCGCGGCCGCCTGGATCACCGTCTTCATCCATCGCGTGGCCGTGTTCCATTTGCCCGCGCTCGCCGTCATCTTCCTCGCCCCGGCCGGGCGTTGGGGGCCGCGACGGCCCACTCGCGGCGAATCGCTCGTGATGCTGACCGCGTTGATCACGACCTGCGCCCTCCACACGGCAGCCGTCCTGATGGCTTCGGCGATCGGCCGGGGCCCCTTCCTGGTGATCGCCGACTATAACTGGCTTCCGGAGCTGATCACCCCTTTCTCGGAAGAATGGCGTCAATACGTCATCGACCACAGCCGGATCGGGAGCATCCCCATCTACACCTTCGGCAGCGCGAGCCACTGGAACCACTTTTTCTTCTTCATCGCCGTGAGTTCGCCGCTCGGGTTGCCGATCGTCGTCGCGCGGGCCCGCCGCCTCCGGCGGCCGGAGGAAATCTTTCTCGCCGCCGCGGCCGCCTCTGCCTGGCTCTGGGCCTTCTTCTGGCATCCGCACCTGGGCCTGCTGGATTGGGACCTTTTCTCCAACCCCGGCATCCCGACCAATCTCCTGGCCGCCGCCCTTCTCGTGCGCGATCGCCCTCAATGATCCATCGCGCATCCATCTAAGCTCTGTGGATGACGGACGCTTACGATCTTGAAGCGTCGCGGGGCGACTTCCGGAGGCCGCCGCAGCCCGCGAGCCGCCGGGCTCGGCGACGATTTACCTCCCGGGGCCGGCGCCCTCATCCGCCCACCCTGAAGTTGCGTCAGGCCAGTTCGACTTCGGAAGCGTCCCCCAGGTTGAGGCGCCGGGCGCGGCCGACTACGGCGGCGTTATCGGCGATGATGGAACCCTCCAGGTGCGCGCGCTCGACGCGGGCCGACCCGGAGATGATGGAATCCCGAATGATCGAATCCCGGATGCGCGAGCCGGCCCCCAGCGTCACGTGCGGCCCCACGATCGAATGGCTCAGCTCGACGTCCCGCTCGATGGCCACCGGCGGGATGATCACGCAACCCGGGAAGGGCCCGGCCACCGGTAGGCGCCCCTGTTCGGCGAGTCGGCCGAGTAGGGCGCGGTTGGTCGCCAGGAGCGTCTCCGGCTTGCCGCAATCGTGCCAGGCGTCAATAAAGAAGGGGCGCATGTCCGCCCCGCGATCGAGCATGCGTTGGAGGGCGTCCGTGAGTTGAATCTCGCCGGCGGTCCGGACCTCCTGCTCGACGATCTCATCCAGACACTCATAAAGGAGGCTCGGCTCCTTGAAGGCGTAGATGCCGACGATGGCCAGATGGCTCGGGGGCTCCTTGGGCTTTTCCACCATCGCCCGGATGCGTCCATTCTCCAGAACGACGACGCCGAAGCGGCGCGGGTCATCGACTTCCTTGACGCCGATCCAATTGGCCTCCCCGCCGACGATCCGCCCGAAATCGGCCTCGAAGAGCGTGTCCCCGAGAACGATCAACACGGGACCGCCGCGACGATAGCCCGGCTCGCTCAACCAGATGGCGTGACCGAGGCCTTTGGCCTCCTCCTGCCAGATGAATCGGAACCGGAACGGGAAACCCTCGGTGACGTAGCGGCGAATCTCCTCGCCGAGGTGCCCGATGATCAGCGTCACCTCTTCGATTTCGTAAGGGCGCAGTTCATCCAGAATATGGCCGAGCATCGGCTTGCCGGCCACGTGGATCAGCACCTTGGGCCGCGTATGCGTGTGCGGCCGCAGGCGAGTCCCGGCCCCCGCCACGGGGATGACAACGCGTATTCCCACGGATCGCGATGATCCTTCGCCGGCCGTCGCGGCCCGGCCCCGCCGTTCATCCGGCCTGGCAATGCCCCTCGCGACGAAACCTACTTCGATCCCCGGACGGCCTTGGCGGCCTTGCGCGCCCGACTGCCGCGGGCCTTGACCATCCGAGTCCGGAGCACCTTCCCCCGGGCCGAACGAACCTTCGCCCGGCGGGCCTTCCGCGAAGAACGGGCCGCGACCGGACGGCGAGCCGTTCTCCGCGGCCGGGCTCGGGGGGCCCGACGGCGGCTTCGGGCGCGGCGCGCGGGAGCGGCGGCCGCCGGCGACGCGGAAGCTTCGCGGGCGGCGGCTTCGGCCGCGGCGCGGGCGCGAGCCTCGGCGGCCTGACGCGCGGCGTGGGTGAAGAACTCCAGCTCCACGAGCCGCTCGCAGGCCTTGCGGATTTCACTGAAGCGCCGCTTGAAGACCTCGAGCGTCCCCCCCATCGGATCGGTGATCTGAGAGTTTTTTGGATCGCTCTGCGTATATTCCTTGAGGAGGAAGGTCTTGGCACGAGCATCCTCATTCAGGCGGAGGGCGTGCTGGACGTGCAGCGGGCTCATCCCCAGGATCAGGTGGGCGCGGCGAATCATGTCCGCCGTCAGTTGGGTGGACCGATGCCGCTGAAGGTCCACGCCTTCGGCGGCGAGAATCTGAACGGCTTCCTGACTGGCCCGCAGGCCGGTCACGGTCATCACGCCGGCCGAGCGCACGTCAAAATCCCGCCCCAGGCGCCGATCCTCCAACAGCTTGCGCAGGAACGCCGCCGCCATCGGCGACCGACACGTGTCGCCGGTGGCGATCATGAGGATGACTTTCTTCTTCGGGCCGAAACCGCTGCGAAATCCCGGAGCGCTTTGACTCACTTAGGGGTGACTTCCTTGCGCGGCAGGGGAGACTTGACTCCGAAAGGGACCCAGCGCGGGCAGGCCTCCGCGCCGGGGTAGGCCGGCGGGAACCGAATCCAATCTGGCGCAATTCTAAACCGGAAGGTCAGTCTGTCAAGGGGTCAAAATGACACAAGAACCGGTCCCTGCCATCCTGCAAGGACGGGCACCCGGGTACCCTCATGAGACCTTAAGTTATTTTAAATCAATTGTCTATGGGTTATCGAAGGACGGTCAGGCCTCCTGTCGTTCCGTGTCAATAAAGGCCTGAATCCGGGCAAATCGCGCCCGAAAGGCCTCTCGTTGCATTTGCGTCTTGCGATGCTCCTCCTGAACCCGCCGCAGCAGTTCGCGATCCTCGGCCTCGATCTGGGCCAGGCTGCGCCGTTTGGTCTTGGGCTTGGGACCGGCCTTCTCCAGCGCTTGGCGTAACCCCTGTCGGATGTGCTCTTCAGGGGCGTCCAGACGGATGACGCCGAGGCCGAGCTGCTTGCGGCTGTAGTCCTGATCGGCGTCGAAAACGTCCTTTCCGCCGGTGAAGGCGACCACGAATTGCGCGGCCAACTTCTTTAATCTCAACAACTGAACAAAGGCTATCCCGTCATAGCCCGGGTTACGGACGTGATAGAAGATCAGGTCCGGCTCCCATCGGGTCAAGTTCCCCAGCCCGGCCTTGGGGTCGTCCGTCCAGAGCGTCTCCAGGCGGGCGAAGGCCTTGTCGGCCAGCGCATGGCGTAACCGCGCCGTCTGTTGAGGATCGGCGTTGATCACGGCCACCCTGAGGGCGCCGGGAGCCGGAGAAGGGGCCGCCGGCGAAGCGGGGGGGGCGGCCCGGGGCCGGAGCGCACCCGGGGTAATGCTGGCCTCCCTGGCGAAGTAGTCGATCACTTTGAGGAGCCGCAAGGGATCTACGGGCTTCCGAATGAAGAGGTTGGCCCCCACCTCATAGGATTTCTTCGGAAGGTCCGGGGCTTTCTCGCCGGTGCAGAAGAAGACGGGGATGGCGTGGAAGCGGGGATGACTGCGGATGGCCTCGACGGTGGCCAGGCCGTCCATGACGGGCATGTTCACGTCGCACATGACGAAGTCGGGGTTGACCTCGTCAATCTTCGACAGGGCGTCCATGCCGTTTTCGGCCGTCTCGACGGCGTGGCGCGTGCCGAGGCCGGCCTTCATGACGGCTCGGATGTCCTCCTCGTCGTCGACGACCAGGATGCTGAAGCGAGGCCCTTCGGGGGCGGCCTGGGGCGCGGGGGCGGCGGCCGATGGGGCCGCGGCCGGACGCGGGCCGACGGGAACGCCCAAGGCTTCGCCGACGCGGCGGAGCAGTTCCTCGGTGTCGAGCGGCTTCGTCAGGAACGATTGCGACCGGAAGGGCATCTCGAAGAAGTCCTTGACGATCCGGGAGCGCTCGCTGACGGCCGAAAGCAGGATGAGCGGGATGTCGTCGATGTGGTCGTCGTCGATGAGGTGCCGGCAGAACTCAACGCCGTTCATCTCCGGCATCATGATGTCCAGGATGATGAGGTCGGGCCGGGCCTGACGCAGGAGTTCCAGGCCCCGGCGCCCGTTCTCGGCCTCCAGCACTTCCAGCCCGATGCTTTTCAAGGTCAGGCGGACAATGGCCCGCAGATCGGGTTCGTCGTCGACGATCATCACTTTGCGCGGCGCGACCATGGGGCGAGCGTCCTCCTCCGGCGGCTTAGTCTTCGCTCCGCAGGACGGCCATGAAAGCTTCCTGCGGCAATTCGACGCGCCCGACCTGCTTCATCCGGCGTTTGCCGGCCTTCTGCTTCTCCAGAAGCTTGCGCTTGCGCGTGATGTCGCCGCCATAACATTTCGCCGTCACGTCCTTCCGGAGCGCTTTGACCGTCTCGCGAGCCACGATCTTCCCGCCGAGGGCGGCCTGGATGGCCACATCGTAAAGTTGGCGCGGGACGATCCGGCGCAGACGGTCGCACAGCTCCCGCCCCCGCGCCGCCGCGTCTTCCCGATGAACCAGGACCGAGAGCGCATCGACCGGTTCGCCGTTGATCAGGATATCGAGCCGCACAATCGGGGCCGGGCGATAGCCGACGACCTCGTAGTCGAAGGAGGCATAGCCCCGCGTGGCCGACTTGAGCTTATCGTGGAAGTCAAAGATGATCTCGCTCAACGGAAACTCGTAAGTCAGCATCACGCGCCCGGGCCCCAGGTACTGCATCGCCTGCTGAATCCCCTTCTTCCCCTGGGCGAGCTTCATGACGGCCCCCGTGTAGTCCGTCGGCAGCAGAATCCGCCCCTCAATATAGGGCTCCTCGGTCGCGGCGATCCGCGAGGGATCGGGTAGCTCGGCCGGATTGCGGACGGTCGTCTGATCGCCGCGGCGCAACAGGACCTGGTAGCTGACCGAGGGAGCCGTCGTCACCAGGTCCAGCCCGAACTCCCGCTCCAGCCGCTCCTGAATGATCTCCAGATGCAGGAGCCCCAGGAACCCGCAGCGGAAGCCGAAGCCGAGCGCCGTCGAGGTTTCCTTCTCGGCGACGAACGAGGCGTCGTTGAGCCGGATCTTCTCGACGGCTTCGGCCAGTTCCTCGAACGCCTCGCTCCGGGCCGGGAAGAGCCCGGCGTAGACGAACGGCTTGACCTCGCGATAGCCGGGCAGCGCCCGCGCGGCGGGCCGCCGGGCGAGCGTCACGGTGTCGCCGACCTTCACGTCGCCGATCTGCTTGATCCCGGCGATCACGTAGCCGATCTCGCCGGCGCCGAGCGAAGCCAACGGCGCCATCTTCGGCGTGAACGTCCCGACGTCGGCCACTTCGTAGTCCGTCCCCGTCTGCATGAACCGGATCCGGTCGCCCGGGCGAAGCTCCCCCTCGACCATCCGAACGTAAACGATGACGCCACGGTAATTGTCGTAGCTTGAGTCGAAGATCAGGGCGCGGACGGTGTCTCCCGTCGGGGCCTTCGGCGGCGGGACGCGCTCGACGATAGCCTCGAGGAGCTCGGGGCCGCCCTGGCCGGTCTTGGCGCTCACGCGCAGGGCCTGGCTGGCGTCGAGCCCGATCGCCTCCTCGATTTCGAAGATCGCCCGCTCCGGGTCGGCGCTCGGCAGATCGATCTTGTTGATGACGGGGATGATCGTGAGGCCGCCGTCGATCGCCAGGTGAGCGTTGGCAATCGTCTGCGCCTCGACCCCCTGGGCGGCGTCCACGACCAGCAGCGCCCCTTCGCAACTGGCCAGCGAGCGGGAGACCTCGTAGCTGAAATCGACGTGGCCGGGCGTATCGACAAGGTTGAGCTGGTAAGTCTCCCCGTCGGCGGCGGCGTATTTCATCCGGACGGCCTGGGCCTTGATCGTGATCCCCCGCTCCCGCTCCAGGTCCATCGTGTCCAGAATCTGATCGCGCATTTCGCGCTCGGCCACCGTGCCCGTGAGCTCCAGCAGCCGGTCGGCCAGCGTGGATTTCCCGTGGTCAATATGGGCGATGATGCTGAAGTTCCGAATCAGGTGAAGGGGAGACGACATGAGAGAGGACGACGGGCCCATCCCGGAAAAGAGCGGGGGCCGGCTCCATCCCTGGGCCCGACGAAGGGGGCGCGCCGCCGGCATTGTAGCCGCGGCGCGCCGGAAGCGTAAAGGCGATTCCAAGCCGACGGACTGTCGGCGACACCCGATACGCACGGACGGACGCGGACGCGCGGCAGACTCGGTGCGCGCAAGGCGCCGGCGTCGTGGCTGCGAGGCGCCGCCCGCCAGAGACGGGGCTTCCCCCCGCCGGAGCCTTCAATGGGCGTTGTCGCGGCGATCAGGGGTCCTTCGGCGTGTCGTCCGGCTGCTGCTCGAAGTCCTGACCGTTCCAGGTGAACTTGAGCCCGGGCGGTTCCATGTGCCGAAGCTCCGCCCCGGGCGGGAGATCGACCACGAAAGCTCCCATCGCCTGGAACGCGGCCACGATTTGTTAGGCACGCATCCGAATCACCTTTCGCTTGAGCAGAAGTTCGTCTCCGTTCATTTCTGAGGCGCGCCTGAGGCTCCGGCCTCTTGTTTTTCGAACTCCGTTCCGTTCCAGATGAGTTTCAGGCCCGGCAGCTCCGCGTGCTGGACAACCCCCCCCTGCGCCAGATCCACCTTAAACGCCCCGAGGGCGTCGAAGTCGGGGGAAAAGTCGAAATTCGATCTTCGCGCGTGGTGCGTGCTGATGGAGGGGCCGGCATCCTCCGCTGTCGGGTACCTTATGTGGGTGCGACGGCCTGCGACGCTGACAAAACGACCCTCGACGTCGGCGAGTTCGACATCGGTGATTTCAAACTCCACCCGCCGGAACATCGAATCCTCTCCGACCGGCTCCCCGCCAAACTGATGGCCCGGAAGGATCACCACCTCCGCCCGCCGGAGGAGGCAACCGTATTCAGGATCGACCCAGAGCTTGAACTGGCCGTAGGGGGTCTCAGCGAAAATGAACCAACAGGCGTGTCCGTCAATCTCGGCAGGCGTCGGCCCAAGGGCGTCCCCCGCGACCGACTCGACGATCTCAATCCAGTCCATCGGCAGAGTCGCGAAAAACCGCCCGTCGAGGAAGGTCCCGAAGGATTCGGAATGGAGGATGAGGTACTTGTAATTTGGCTTCTCAAACAAGAACCCTCCTGCGATCAAGTGCCGCAGCGCCCGCCAAAGGCCGAACCGCCCGTTCCAGGTCGCGCGGTAGTCCGCCCAAGCCTGCTTGTCCAATTCCTCCAAAGACACCGCGTTGAGCGAGGCGTTCGTCTCCGGATCGGCGAAGCCCTCGACTCGCTCGCCTTCCCAACGCAGGTGCGCGGACCTGATCCAGCTACGGCTCTGGGGCGTCCCGCCAAATTCCTGCTCCGATTTCGCCTGGACCTCGAACGCCACCGGAGGACTGAGTCTGGATTTCTTCGCCTCCTCCAGGATCGTCCTCAGTTGGGGCGGGTCCTCAGCCGCAACATTCGAGGCGAGCAAAAGCTCTGCGCAGGCGACGAGAAGTCCTAGCCCGGTCGCCTTCGATACTCGCCCCTCCGGTCCCTTTCGTCTCGCGCGTTGATTCATGGCATTGGCCTCCTATCCTCGTATAATGACCGTGCTCCTCATCCTCAGTCAGCCATTTTAGTTGGTTCTTACCCCCCCCCACGCTTAGCGCGTCAAGCGAAATCGACGGTGGAGGCGAAATCTTTCGGCCTCTCAAATTTTATCGCGTTAAAAGAAACGTAACCCCCCTTTGTGGCGGTCGAAGGCCGTGACGCCGCGCCTGATCGAGAATTTCGCTCAGCGCCGGCGCGGTCACGCAACGGGGTAAGTCACCATCCGGCTGCCGCGCGGGCCGGCGAGCCAACTGCCGAGGACGGCCGAGAACTTGCCGGCCGACCCGCCGGCGACCAGGAGCTTGATCGCCTCCGGCCGCGGAAATTTCCGGTAACAGGCCTCCCCATCGATCGTGATCACCTCGGCCGCCCCGACGTAAGCGGTCCCCTCGACCCCCTCGGCGTCGAAATGCCGCGTCGGAATCCCCGTCTGATCATACAGAAACTGTCGGGCGGCGGCCTTGCTCATCCCCGAGGCGGCGATCGTGCGCGCGTGCTCGGGCCCGATGACGACGAGCGCCTCGAACGGCCCGCAGGCGCGGTAAGTCCAGACGGTCGCCAGGGCGCGGCTCACGGCGCGGAGCACCTGCCGCCCGTCGCGGGCGTTGTGCTCGCTGACCCCGTGGGGCGCCTCGCAGGCGAAGAGACTGACGGCGCTCTGATCGGGGCGGAAGCCGGCCTCAACGTGGAACGGCGGCCAGGGGCTCGCCTCTTCATTCTCGGCGATGCAAAAGGAGAACTTCCCCGGGTTGCCGAGCGTGGACATGTCGATTTCCCCGGGCCGGGCCCCGCCCAGGTTGGTCAGAATCAATTGCAGCGCCCGGCCGAGCGTCGAATTGGCCCGGGCGACGTTGGAGAAGACATTGCCGCCGGAGACGAACCCGAGTTCCCGTCGGACGGGACCGTTGACGATGACGAGCGGGGCGGCGAAATGCGTCGTCGCCTGCATGCCGTGGGCGTCGAACCGTTCATCGCAGACGGCCCGAACGACGGGGATGAGCACGCGCATCATTTCCGGCGCGCAACCGGCCATGACGGCGTTGGCGGCGATCTTCTCCACCGTCGCGGCCCCATAATTCGGCGGGACGAGGCCGATGACTTCGTCGGGGGGAAGCTCCGCCGCGGCCAGCATCCGTTCCACCCGCTCGACCGTCGGCAGCACGACCGGCAACGGGTCCCCGAAACCCATCTGGCGACAAAACTCGTACGGATCGGCGCCGTCCGGAACCTCGACGCGCGAAGCTCGCGGAGCCCGCCGGCGATAGGCCGCCGCCTGCGCGGCGGGCTTCGGTTCCCCTACGGCGGCGGGTTCGCGATGCCGCGAGGCGCATCCGGGCCGGGCCTCGGGCGCGCCGTCGCCGGCGGGGGCGATCTCGACCGGTGGAAGCCCGACCGCCGAGAGCATCCGCTCGGCCAGCGCGTTGAGCCCGCGCTTCTCGAAGCCGACGACCGTCGCCAGGACCTTCAGACGGGCGTCGAGCAGAACCAACGCCGGAACCGAGGGAGGATCAAACCGTCGGGAGACGACGAGTTCGGAATCAAGCGCCGCCGGGAGCTTCGCGCCGGCCTGGCTCAGTAATCCCCGCGTGGCATCGGGACCGTCCTGGGAAATGATCAACACCTGCCCGCCCCCGGGCTCGACCCGCCGGGCCAGGCGATCCAGATAAGGGAGCGTAAGCTGGCAGGTGGGGCAATCGGCCTCGACGAACGCCAGAAGCGTCGGCCCGTCGCCGTCCGGGGAGAGCCGGATCGGCCCGCCATCCAGACTGGGCAATTCAAAAGCCACGGCCGGCGCGCCGGGGACGATCATAGGCATCACCGCCTGAGAATGGCATCTTCCCCGTGAGGCGCGTAATCTACCACCCCCGACATTTCACATCAACGCCCGGCCCGCCGGACCGCGGCGCGAAGGAGCCTGATCATGAACGCTCGGCTTCGATCCCTTCTCGCCTCCACCGCCCTGACGATGGCCGTCGGGCCGGCTCTGGCGACGATGGGCTGCTCAAGGAGGGCGGAACCCGCCGCGGCCACCGTTGAGTCCGAGGTTCCGCGCCGTTTCGTGGGCGGCGTGACGGAGAATCCGGAGACGGTGGCCGCCGAGGCGCGCCCCGTCCGGAACGACGTGGCTCAGCCCGGTCGGGAGATCGTCACGCTTCGGTATTTCAGAATCCGAAAAGGGGCGTACGACGATTTCTACAAGGCCAGCGTCGAGGGGGTCTGGCCCTATTTTGAAAAGATCGGGGCGCGGGTGATCGGTCAATGGGTGGTCACGCATCCGGAAGGGACCGACGGGAGGCCGGAGGCCGCCGGGGCCGATTACGACGAGGTCTACATGTTGACGCGATACGCGAGCCTGGAGCATTGGCGCGCCACGCGGGACATGGCCGCCCTCGGCGGCAATGGGCCGGATTGGGAGAAATGCCGCGACGCGCTCGCCTTCCGGCGGGAGCTGACGCTGGAAAGCTGGGTCTTGTTTCTGGAAGGGAACATGGCCCCGGGCGGGCCGTATTTCATGCCCGGGCTGGCCGAGCGTTATCGTCGCGTCGAATGAGCGCCGGCGGGCCCCGGGCCGATCCCGATTGCGGCACCCGAGCGGGGTTGGTAAGCTGTCGGGTAACGAGCGTCGCTCAGGATGACGTCGCGCCCGACCGCCGCCCGCCTCGCCCGCGATCTGCGTCTTTACGCGCTGACCGCCGACGGGGGGGCGCGCGACCCGGCGGGCAAAACGCGGGTTCGCGCCTGGCTGGAGGCAGGCGTCCGGGCCGTTCAACTGAGGGAAACCCAGCTCCCGCCGGATCAGGTCGTCGGTTTCGGCCGGTTTCTTCGGGCGGTCACGGCCGAGTACGGGGCGCTGCTGATCGTCAACGACGACCCGCAACTGGCGCAACTGATCGAGGCCGACGGCTGTCATCTGGGCCAGGAGGACATGCGTCCGGCGCTGGCGCGGAAGATTCTGGGGCCGGAGAAGCTCATCGGGCTGTCGACGCACAGCCGGGCCGAAGTCTTGACGGCCGCCGAGAAAGGGGTGGATTACATCGGCGTCGGGCCGATCTTCCAATCCTCGACCAAGGACGTCGGGCGGGCCCTCCTGGGGCCGGAATTCGCCGGATGGGCCGCCGCGCGCTCGGGGCTGCCGGTGGTCGCCATCGGCGGCGTAACGCTCGACAACGTCGGCCAGCTCGTGGCGGCCGGCTGCCCGAGCGTGGCGGTGCTGGGGGCGCTGAACCAGCCCCCCGAACCGGGCGCCGCGGCCCGGGCCTTCCTGGAGGCCCTGAGCCCGCGCGATTCGGCCCCGCTCCCCTGAGTCCCGATGCCGGTTTTCCGCCTTACCCCCGATCGGGACGGACCGCAGGGCTGGCGAATCCTGACAATCGGGGGCATCCCGGTTTACGTCGAACCCTCCTTCATCCTTTTCATCGGGCTCATCACGATGCTGAACGCCGACGCCGGGGGGATCGACGTGCCGCGCGTCGGGCTGATCTGCGCGGTGATCTTCGGTTCGATCCTGGTTCATGAGTTGGGCCACGCGCTGTCGTCGAAGTGGTTCGGGCTGGATAACATTCGGATCGCGCTGGTGATGTTCGGCGGTTACGCGACGCACACGCCGACGACGCGGGGCCGGTCGATCGTCATCTCGCTCATGGGTCCGTTCTTCGGCCTCCTGCTCGCCGCCGCCGCCTTCGGGCTCAGTCGGACGCGTCTCCTGGATGCCGGGCCGGAGGGGGCCATGGAATTCGTTCTGGGTTCGCTGTTATTGCTCAACCTCTTCTGGTCGCTGTTCAATCTCATTCCCGTCCATCCGATGGACGGCGGGCAGGTGCTGTTTCACACGTTGACGTATTGGCTGGAACCGACGCGCGCCCTGCGTGCCGTCGTGCGGCTTTCGATGGTCCTGTGCGTCGTGTTGGGGCTGCTCGCTTACCGCGTGGAGCCGTTTATCGCGCTCTTTTTCGGGCTTTTCTTCATCGACAACTGGCGCGTGGCCCAGTTCCTGAGCTGAGATCGCTTCGCTCGTCATGCTCCCCTATCGCGGCCGATTCCCCGTCTTCGACACGCAGCGGATTCGCCTCTACCCGCTGGCCGAGCGCCGGAGCAAGGTCGGCCTTGAAAGCCTGAAACTGCCGGAAGACGTGGGCACGGAGGCGCCCGAGCCCCCCTCCGCCGAAATCCGCGCCGTGGCCCAGGCCGCGGGCGAGGCCCGCCGGCAGGGGAGGCCGGTCGTGGTCTTTACCGGGGCGCACCTGATCAAGAACGGCTTTGGCCCGCTCCTGCGGAACCTGGTCGAGCGGGGCGTCGTGACGCTCGCGGCCATGAACGCCGCCGGCATGATTCACGAACTCGAGCTGGCGCTCGTCGGCCGGACAAGCGAGGACGTCCCGCGGGCCTTGCCGCGCGGGGAATTCGGCTTCGCGCGCGAGACGGGGACGCTCCTCAACGCCGCGCTGGGTCACGGCGAGCGGATCAAGGTCGGAGCCGGCGAAGCGTTGGGCCGGTTGATCACCGGAGAGCCGTTCCCCGAAGCCGTCGCGTTCCCCCACGAGCGGCTGAGCGTGGCCGCCGGGGGTTGGCGGGCCGGCGTCCCGATCACAATGCACGCGGCCATCGGGACCGATATCATCGATCAGTTCCCGGACTGGGACCCGGCGGCCAAGGGAGGCTGCTCCGGGCGCGACTTTCTGATTTTCTGCGCCGAAATCGAGCGGATGGCCGAGGGGGGGGTCTTCATCAATATCGGTTCGGCGGTGACCGGGCCGGAGGTTTTTCTCAAAGCCTGCTCGATGTGCGCCAACGTGGGCCGACCCCCGCGCCGGATCGTTACGGCGAGTCTCGACTTGAAACCCGCCGACCCTGCGGCCGTCGAAAATGCCGCTCACGCGGGCTACTATCAACGCGACGTGAAAAGCGTCGTGGTTCGGGTCCCGCGAGCCTTCGGCGGCCAGGGTTATTACATTGAGGGGGATCATCGCTTCACCGTGCCGGCCCTTTATCGCGCGCTGGTGGCGGCCCGCGCGGGGGGGCCGGCCGAGTCGGCGATCCCCGTCCGCGGGCCGACGCGCCTTCCCTGAGAGTTGAGCGATGCAACATTGGCGTCTCTGGGGTTTGCGTGCAGGGTCAGCCCTCGGGCTGGGGCTCTCCGTTTATCTGGTAGTCCAACATGTTACCTTTCGGATTCGAGGAGAGCTGGGGGGGCTATGTTTCGTCCGGGGTTGGTTTGATTGTTCGGCGGTCGAGGCCAGTCGGTTCTCGGAATGGTTCGGCGCGCCGACGGCCAGCTTCGGCGTGATATATTTCCTCGCCCTCGGGACGCTGCTGGCGTTCGCCCCTCGGCCGACGGCCGCGGCGGCCGATCGAGAACGGTTCGGAGCGGTCGTCAAAGGGGCGACGCTCCTGGGCCTGATCGCGTCGGTCGCGTTGGCGGCGTTGGCCGTTCTCGCGATCGGGGGGCTCTGCCTGGGGTGTGCTCTCGTCTATGGCGTCACGCTCGTCCATGCGGCGCTGGCGGCCGAGGGGGGAGCGACGGCCTACCTGGCCGGGGCGATCGCCTCAGGCCCGGCCGCCTGGGGGGGGCTCAAGGAGATGTTCGCGCCGGAGGGCGACGTTTGGCGTCCCAGCCGGGGCCGGGCGGCGCTCCTGTGGTTGGCGTTGTTCGTTGCGCCGGTCAACTTTTTCATCCCGCCGTTTCTGATCCGGCGAGCGTTGAACCGCCCGATCATCCAGCAGTTTTTCGAGAAGCCGGTCGTCGAGCTCAAAATCGGCCCGCGAGCGTTGGCGTACGGGCCGCCCGAGGCCCCCCTTCAGGTTGTCATGTTCACCGACTTTGCGTGTCCCTATTGCCGGAGTTATCACGCGACGTTTGAGCAGGCGATCGCGCCATTGGCCGGGCAGATTCGCGTCATCTACAAACATTTCCCGCTGCAGAGCCAATGCAACCCGATCATGGGCGGCCCCTCGGCGCGGGATCACGCCAACGCTTGTCTGCTGGCGCGCCTGGCTCAAGCCGCCGGAGAGCTCGGCAAATTCAACGAGCTGCGGGGGGACTTCTACCAGCTCCGGGGGAGCGATCTCAGCCCTGAAGCCCGCGCGCTGGCCGAACGCGCTGGGTTGGACTACGCGGCCTGGGCGGCTCGATCGAACGATCCGAGGATCGTGGCGCAGGTCGACGACGACATTCGAGAAGGGAACGCGATCGGCCTGCGCGCGGTGCCGACGCTCTTCATCAACGGCCGGGCCGTCGATTCGCTCAAGCCGGAAGACGTGGAACTCCTGCTGCGCGCCAGTCTGGCGCGCCGAGGGGAATGAAGCCCCGACGCGCCGAACGCTCCGCGGCCCCGCGGCGGGACTTTCCATTCACCTTCGCCAAAGGTGGGCGGTAAAATCCCCCTTGTGGGAGGCGAATAGAACTGCTTTGACGGGGGATCGACGAGGCCCGCCGCCACAACCATGGATGAACTCCGTCGCCTGTTGATCGCCGGAGAAGCCGAAGCCGCCGTAAAGTGGTTGGGGGACCTCCTGCGCCGTGAACCCGCCCGCGCGGGCGAACTGGCTCGGGCGGCGACCCAGACGCTGCTGGAGATACATCAAGCCCTCCGGTCGGGCCCGGCGCTCGCTTTCGCCGAGCTGATGCCGAGGCGCCTGCCGGAACCCGTGGCGCGCGCGATGGCCTCGGTGCTTGAGGGCCCGTTCGGCCGGACGCGCCACTGGATCGGGGAACTGGAATCCATCCGCCGGGAGCGCCTGGCCCGAGAAGCGCGGGCGGCGGTGACGGTTGATGACCTCAAGAAGGCCGCGCGGCGCGGCTTGGCCCTGATCGAACGGGGGACGTCGCTCGCCGAGCGAACCCAGCTCAGCCGCTACCTGGTTGAAGCGCTGGCCGGCCTGTGGCGGGATCGAGAACGTTCGGCGCGCGTCATCGCCGAGGTGTTCAAGGCCGGGGGGATCGAGAAGCTCGGGCTCGATCTTCAGACCGCCTTCGAAGAGGCCGTGGCCCGGCCGGCGAATCGGCTTGAGGAGAGCGACCGGGAGTGGACCAGTCAGCTCGGCCAGGGACGGGCCTTGCTCAAGGAATACTTGCCGGGCCCGCTGGAAGCGGGTGAGCCGACGGAGGCTCAAGTCGGGCGATTCCACGGCGAGGCGTTGGCGCTGCTCGCCGCCGGGGCCGTGGCCGATCGCCCCGACGAACTGATCGACCCCCTGCTCGTCCTGGTGGATTATTGCCCGACCGATCCGCCGGAATTTGAGTCGGCGGCCAAGGCCGAGACCCGAGCCTTCCTCACGATCGGGCCTCGGGCCAAGCTGACGGCCGTCCGCGCGCTCGCCCGGTTGGGGGAGAACGCCGAGCTTCGCCGGCGCCTGGACGGCCTGACCGAGGCCGAGGACGCGCCGGACCGCCTGCCGATGCTGGCCGCGCTGATGGGGGGGCTTCGGCATCCGGACTTCTACCCGTTTCTGAAGAGTTCGATCCGTCGGGCCTCGACGTTCCAAGCCAAGGAGGCGGTGGTGGACGCCCTGGGTCGGCTGGCCATCCCGGAGGCGGCCGCGCTGCTCGTAGATGAATTGGAACGGGCCATGAAACGGCTCTCGGAGCGGATGGGACTCGAACGCGTCAAGACCGTCCTGACGGCGTTGGGACGGCTCGGCCGCCGCCAGGGGTTGGATCCCGATTTCCGCCGGAAACTGGTCGGCCGGGTCGTGAAGATCGTCGGCGAGGGAGAGACGGCGGTGGGGGTGATGGCCGCCGAGCGGATGTTCTCGGTGGAGACGGAGGCGTTGGACCGGCCCTCGCGCGCCTGGGCCGTCCGTTGCCTCATGCGTCCGCTGTTCGGCCTCGATACGGCGCAGCAGTTGAAGGCCGGGTCGGCGTCGCCGCTCGGATACCGCGCGCCGCTCGTGGGGTCGCTGACGCGGTTGGGGCCCGAGATGCTGCCGGAGATGCTGGAGATCGCCGCGCGGCATACGGCCCACTATGGCGGCGCTTTTCAGGCCTTCGCCGAGTTGGTGCAACGGATCGGGGACGAACGCGCCGTCCCCGTCCTCGACGCCATGCTCCGGACCGCTTTTCTGCATGATGCGGAAGCCGAGCCGGCGCACGCGCGCGAGGTCGTCGTGGACGCGGGCGCCGGGGGGACGCGCTCTCTGGATCGTGATGAAGTGATCCACGGGCTGCTTTTCGCGCTGGAGAAGGCGGGCGGTGAGGCCGGCAGGCGGATCGCTCTGGGCTACGCCGATCAGATCCAGACGGGACAACTCCGCGCCCCGGGCGAGAGCTCAGCCTCGTTCCTGGTTCAATTGAAGCGGCGTCACGGGACGCTCGGCCGCCGCGAGGCGGAGACGCCCGAAGCCGACGTCGTCGACGAGGCCGGATTTCAACGCGCCCTGGCGCTGGCGCGAGGCGGCCTCTTCGCCACCACGCGCAAGCGGATCGAGGGGCTCGCGCTCCTCGGCCGTTCGCGACGGCCGGAGGTGGCCCCCGTGATTCTCAAAGCCCTCGGGGAAAAAGACCCCCTGGTGCACAACGCCGCCGAGACGGCGCTGAGCCAACTGGTCGCCCCCCCGCCCTCGCCCGAGGCCTTCGAACGGCTCCTACAGGACCTTTTCGCCGAGAATAAACTTCTGGCCGGGGCCGGTTTCGAACGGCTGGTGTTCGTCATCCAGCGGATTTTCCCCAAGAATCCGCCCTACGATGCGGTCTTTCGACGTCAGGTCGAGTCCCATTTCGGCCAGGGGGAGCGGCGCCATCGTCTGCTCGGGGTCCTGGCGGCTTCGGCTGAGGCAGGCGCCGGCGACGGGGCGTCGCCGGAACCAACGACGGCCGAGGCTCGCGTCCATCTGCTGCAGGCACGGCGGGAGTATCTGGCTCGGCGACGCGCCTGGGTCGCCGCGGGCAAACGCGGCCCGGCCCCGGAGCCGCCGCCGGGCCTGCCGGCCGAATAACCCGTCGATCCGATTCAATCTCCCATGAATAAAGGCGCCGAGCTCCACCTCGAAATCGAGGGCCTCGCCTACGGCGGGATGGGGGTGGCCAAACCCGACGGCTTTGTCGTCTTCGTCAAGGACGCCGTTCCGGGCGACCGCGTGCGAGCGCGCGTCATTAAAAAGACCCGCGATCACGCCGAGGCCGTCATCGAGGCGCTCGAAGTCCCCTCGCCGTTGCGCATCGAACCCCCTTGCCCGATCTTCGCCACCTGCGGCGGATGCACGTGGCAGAATCTGACCTACGAGGAGCAACTCCGATGGAAGCGCAAGCAACTCCTGGAGACCCTCGTCCATCTTGGGGGTTTGAAGGCCCAGCCGGAGGTTCCGCCCATGGTCGCCTCGCCGCGCATCTGGGCTTATCGGAACAAAATGGAGTTCTCCTTCGGGGCCGACGCTGAGGGACGGACGATCCTCGGTTTTCACGCGCCGGGCTCCTTCGCGCGCGTCTTCGAGGTCGAGCGCTGCCTGATCCACCCTGAGCCCTTCGACGCGCTGCTGAGCGCGCTCACCGCTTACGCCCGCGAGCATGACCTGCCGCCGCGAGACCCCCGGAGCCGGCAAGGATTTCTCCGGCACGCCGTGCTCCGGCATTCAGAGGCGACGGGGCGGGTCGTCCTCGCGCTGATTACGACCTCGGGGGCGCTGCCCGCGGCTGAAGCCCTCCACGAACGGCTCCGGGCCGTTTGCCCCGCCCTTCAGGGCTTTGTCTGGGGGCTCAACGATCGGGTCTCCGACGTGGCCGCGATCGAACGCGAGGCGATGCGGTTCGGGGACCTGACCCTCGAGGAGCGCCTCAACGGTCTGGTCTTCCACATCTCGCCCCAATCATTTTTCCAGACGAACACGGGGGCGGCGGCCGCGCTCTATCGGCGCGTCGTCGCCCTGGCCGATCTCTCCGGCCAGGAAACCGTGCTGGACGCTTATTGCGGCGGCGGGGCCATCGGATTGCATTGCGCTGGGCGGGCTCGCGCCGTCGTCGGCGTGGACCTCGAACGCCAAGCCATCTGGGACGCTCGCGCCAACGCCCGCGCCAACGGCGTCGGGAACGCAACCTTTCTCGCCGCGCCGATGAGCGACGGCCTGGCGCTTGCGCAGCGCGCCGCCCGTCGCTCCTTCAGCCGGGTCATCATCGATCCCCCGCGCGGGGGGATGGATAAACGCTCGCTGGCGATGTTGATCGACTTGAAGGCCCCCGTCTTTGTTTATGTCTCCTGCAATCCTTCCACGCTCGCCCGCGATCTGCGCACGCTCATCGCCGCCGGCTACACCCTGGACGCCATCGAAACGGTCGATATGTTTCCACACACTTACCACATCGAGGCCGTCGCCCGGCTGCGGCTCACCTCGTAAGTTATCCGACCACCAGGAGAGAAGAACTTAAAAAAACCATCACGACACGCGGCACGTTCCCATTTTCATGACGCCTCGGCCGCTTTTCCGGATTGTGTTATCGGCGTTGATTTTCTCTACCAGCCGATCGAGTCCAACAGTTCCGTCCTCACGACGGGGCCCTGACAACAAATGCGTCGATAACCCTGGCGGGTGGTGATGACGCAACCGAGGCAGGCTCCGATCCCGCACCCCATCTGATTCTCGAGCGAGGCCTGGCCTTCCAGCCCTCGGCGCCGCATGCGGATGAGGAGATCATTCATCATCGCGTTCGGGCCGCAGGTGAAGATCGCCACGTCGTCGTCGAAGAATCGCTCGGCCAGCTCCGTGCAGAAGCCGCGCTCGCCGCGCGAGCCGTCTTCGGTCGAAAGCGCCAATCGATCCACAAGCGGCCCGATCCGATCCAGGAGCACGAATTCCCCGGCCGTCCGCGCGCCATAGCAGAACGTGATTTCCGGCCTTGCCGGGGCGCCCCCCCGCTTCCCTCCGGCGAACGCTTCTCTCACCTCCTGAGCCAACAACAAAAGGGGCGCCACGCCGACCCCTCCCGCCACGAGCAGCATCCGCCGCGACCCGACCCACTCAAAGCCGACCCCGAGGGGAGCCAACATATCCACCCGGGCTCCGGGTCGCATGTCGGCCAGCAGCCGCGTCCCGGGGCCGATCACTTTGATGAGCACCGTGAACGTCCCGGCCGTGCGATCCAACGTGCAGAGGCTGAACGGCCGCCGCAACAACGGATCGCTCAACGGGCTGGTCAGGATGTTGACGAACTGCCCCGCGCGGCCGGGCCGGGCGATCGCCGGCTCCTGATAAGTGTGCAGGTAGGACCCTCGAGCCAATTCCTCATTGCCGATTAACGGGACGACGAATCGGTTCATGCCCAAGTGCCCCGCGCGATCGGCATCCGCCAGCCGGAGCCGAAGGCGCGGCCGGTGACCTTGAGGCCGATGGCGGCCTGCTGGCGCTTGTATTCGTTCCGGTCGATCATGCCGAGCACGCGGCGGACGGTCGCCGCCTCGCCCCCCCCCGCGATGATCTCCCCGGCGCTCAGGTGTCGCTCCACGTAGGCTTCGATGATGGGATCAAGCGTCGGGTAAGGCGGCAGGCTGTCGGTGTCGAGCTGGTCAGGCCGGAGCTCGGCCGAGGGGGGTTTTTCGAGCGAGCGGCGGGGGATGCGTTCGCCGGCCTGATTGGCCCAGCGGGCCAACGCATAGACCTTCGTCTTGGAGATATCGGAAAGAACGGCGAGGCCGCCGCTCATGTCCCCATAGAGCGTGCAATAGCCGACGGCGAGCTCGGACTTGTTGCCCGTCGTCAGAACGAGGAGGCCGAACTTGTTCGAGAGGGTCATCAGCAGATTGCCGCGGATGCGAGCCTGGAGGTTTTCTTCGGCCAGGCCGAAGCCGGAGCCGGCGAAGAGCGGCTCCAGCGTCTTGAGGAAGGCCTCGTAAACCGGCGTGATCGGCAGAACGTGATATTCGATCCCCAGGTTCCGGGCGAGGCGGCCGGCGTCCTCCAGACTGTGCGCCGAGCTGAAGGGGGAGGGCATCGCCACGCCGACGACGGCCGCCGGGCCGAGGGCGTCGGCGGCGATCGTCGCCGTGAGCGATGAGTCTATCCCCCCGGAAAGCCCCACGATGACGCGCTTGAAGCCGCACTTGCCGACGTAATCGCGCACGCCGAGCGCGAGCGCGGCGTAAATCTCGCCGGCCTCGGCCTCGGAGCCTTCCGGGGCGAGCGTGGCGTCGAAGGGGCGGCGGCCGGTCGTTCCGGCGTCCACGTCAACAACCAGAAAGTCCTCGGCGAAGGCAGGCGCCTCGGCCAGGAGCCGCCCGTCCGCCCCCCAGACGTTGCTCCGCCCATCGAAAACGAGGTTGTCGTTCCCCCCCACGAGATTGACATGAACCAGGGGGACACCGTAGCGGCGGGTGGCCCGGCTGTACATCTCGGCGCGAATGCGGGGCTTGGCGACGGCGTAGGGCGAGGCCGAGATCGTGATCATCAGGTCCGGCCGCTGAGCGGCGAGCGTCTCCACGGGGTCGGTCGAATAAATCCGCCGACGCCAGTAGAGCCGGTCGTTCCAGAAATCCTCGCAAATGGTGATGGCCAGACGATGGCCCTCAAAGTCGGCCAATTGAACCGACGGGGCGGGATCAAAATGGCGGGCCTCGTCGAAAACGTCGTACGTCGGCAGGAGCGACTTGAAATGCCGCGAGAGGACCCGTCCGCCCTGGATCAGCGCCGCCGCGTTATGAAGCCCTTTGCCCGGCCTCCCCTCGCGGCGCTCGACGTAGCCGACGATAACCCCGGGCGAACCCGGCCGCGAGGTCCGGGCGGCCAACCCGTCCAACGCCCGAAGGTTGGTTTCCACGAAGGCGGGGAGCTCCAGCAGGTCCTTGGGCGGATAGCCGGTCAGCGTGAGTTCGGGAAGGACGACGAGATCGGCGCCGGCGGCCCGAGCCCGGTCGATCGCGCCGGCGGCCTTGGCCGCGTTGGCGGCGATGGCGCCGACGGTGGTGTTGATTTGAGCCAGGGCAATCCGCATGGGCGGCGGGGGAGTCCTTCTCGTTGGCGACCGGGGCCCGGCAGGGGCCCGACGGGGAGCCGGGCCGGGCCCCCTTCGGCGCGGCCGCAGCCTCGTCGACCCCGTAACCTAGCCGATCTCAAGGCCGAAGCCAATGAGCGACCCCTCATAGGGATTGACAGTTCTCCGGGGCCGGACGCATCATACCCCGCTCGGCGGGCCAAACGATGGCGGGTCGGTGGGGCCGGGCTGGTGGATTCGGCGCTATCAGGTCGGCGGAGACCGGGCCGGTGACAAGGGCGGAGCCAGCCGTCAACCGCCCAGGAGCGGGCAGGATGGATTTGGAGCAGATTCGTGAGCTGATCGCCCTGATGCGCCAGAATCAGATCGCCGAAATCGACTTGGAGGAAAACGGCGGTCAGCTCCAGCGCCTGCGGATCGTCGCCGAGCATCCGACGGCGTCGTCCGGGGGACTGCCGGCGGCGAACCCCGTCGTCTCGCGCGAATCGTTCCCGGTTTCCCTGCCGGCCCCGGAGGAGCCCTCGCCGCCGGCGGCCGAGACGACGGTAACGATCACCAGTCCCATCGTGGGGACGTTCTATCGGTCCCCCTCGCCGGAGAGCCCCGCCTATGTCGAGGTGGGGGACGAGATCGGCGAGGAGTCGGTTCTGTGCATCGTCGAGGCGATGAAGGTCATGAATGAGATCAAGGCCGAGATGACGGGCCGGATCGCCGAGATTCTCGTCGAAAACGGCCAGCCCGTGGAATTTGGCCAGGCGCTCTTCCGCGTCCAGCCCGCCGGATGAGCCCCCCCGCCGAGACCGGATGTTCCGCAAGATTCTGATCGCGAACCGCGGGGAGATCGCCCTGCGTATCATCCGGACGTGTCGCGAAATGGGCATCCGGACGGTGGCGGTCCATTCCGTGGCGGACGAGGACTCGCTGCACGTCCGGTTCGCCGACGAGGACGTCTGCATCGGCCCGCCGGCGAGCCAGCAGAGTTATCTCAACATCGCTCAGATTCTCTCGGCCGCCGAGATCACCGACGCCGACGCCATTCACCCCGGCTACGGCTTCCTGGCCGAAAACGCCGATTTCGCCGAGCTGTGCGAGCAATGCAAGATCAAGTTCATCGGCCCCTCGGCCGAGGCCATCCGCCGCATGGGGGACAAGGCCGAGGCCCGGCGTCTGATGAAAAGCGCCGGGGTGCCGATCGTCCCCGGCAGCGACGGGACGATCGCCACCCCGGAAGAAGCGCTCGAACTCGCCAACAAGATCGGCTACCCGGTGATCATCAAGGCCGCGGCGGGGGGCGGGGGACGCGGCATGCGGATCGCCCACACCGACGTTTCGGTGCGGGCGGCCTTCGCCGCCGCGCAAGCCGAGGCCGAGAAGGCCTTTGGCCGCGGGGCCGTTTACGTCGAGAAATGCCTGATGAACCCCAAACACGTCGAGATCCAGATTCTGGGCGACGCGCGGGGCGGCCTTATCCATCTGGGCGAACGCGATTGCTCCGTCCAGCGACGGCATCAGAAACTCGTGGAGGAGGCCCCGTCGCCGGCCGTGGACGAGAAGCTGCGGCGGGAAATAGGCGAGGCGGCGGTCAAGGCGGCCAAGAGCGTCGGCTACGCCGGCGCCGGGACGGTTGAGTTTCTCCTCGACGGTCGCAAGTTCTACTTCATGGAGATGAACACGCGCCTGCAAGTGGAACACCCGGTAACCGAAGAGGTCCTCGGCGGGCTTGACCTCGTGCAACTTCAGATCCAGATCGCCGCCGGCGAGCGGCTCCCCCTGGCTCAGAAGGCCATCCGGCCTCAAGGCCACGCGATCGAGTTCCGCATCAACGCTGAGGACCCCGAGCGTCAGTTCGCCCCCTGTCCGGGTCGGATCACGGCCTATCACGTTCCCGGAGGTCCGGGCGTCCGCGTGGACTCCCACGCCTACGCCGAATACGTCATCCCCCCTTACTACGACTCCCTGATCGCCAAGCTGATCGTTCACGCCTCCTCGCGCGAGGAGGCCATCCACCGGGCCGCTCGCGCGCTCGACGAATTCGTTATCGAGGGCGTCAAGACGACCCTCCCCTTTCACCAGCAAATCCTTCACCATGAGCGTTTCCTCTCCGGCCATTTCTCGACCCAACTGGTGGACGAGATGACCGGGGCCGCCTGAGGGACGCCGAGACGCCCGACATGGCCCCCGCCCACGCTTCGGAGCCCGCGATCGTCCTGCGGGGCGTGTCGAAGACCTTTTATCCACCGGAGGCCCGCGGGGGGTCGCTCAAGGAGATCGCGCTCGGCTTGTTCTCGCGAGCGGGGCATCTGGCCCCGATCCCGGCGCTCAGGGGGATCGAACTCCAGGTTCAACCGGGGGAAGCCGTGGGGATCGTCGGGGCCAACGGCTCGGGCAAATCCACGCTGCTCAAGATCATCGCGGGGATAACGCCGCCGACCGAAGGCGAGGTCATCGTCCGGGGGCGGACTCTGGGGTTGATCGAGCTCGGGGCCGGATTTCAACAGGAGCTGACCGGGGAGGAGAACGTCCATCTCCAAGGGGCGATCTATGGGTTGACGCGGGGGGAGACGGCTCGACGCGCCGACGCCATTTTCGAATTCGCCGAGCTGGAGGACTTCCGCTCGACGCCTCTCAGGTTCTATTCCTCCGGCATGATCGTCCGTCTCGGCTTCGCCATCGCCATCCACTGCGATCCGGACCTGTTGCTGATCGATGAGGTGCTCTCGGTCGGGGACCAACGGTTTCAACGTCGCTGCCTGGAAACGGTCGCCGAGCTGCGCGAGCGGGGCAAAACGATCGTCTTCGTCACACACCAGATGGAGTTCGCCGAACGGATCTGCGAGCGGATCGTCTGGCTGCAAGGCGGGGCGATTCACCGGGAGGGGCCGTCCCTCGAGGTCCTGCACGCTTATCATCGCCAGACGATTCAGCGCCAATACGGCGCCCCGGAAGGGGAGCTGACGCCGGAGCGCGTGCTGGTGATTCTGCCGGGGCGGTTCGGCACGGGGGCCGCCACGATTGAGGACGTCCGCTTCGTCGACGGCGATGGCGCCCCCCGGCGCAATTTCCGTCCGGGCGAGCCCATGGCGATCGAGGTCGATTACCAATGCGATCCGGCCATCGCGGCGGTCGATTGCTCGATCGTCGTCGACGCCGAGGACGGCGTGAACGTCGCCTTCTGGCGGGCCGAGCCCGAAGGCGCCCTTCAGCGCCCGCGCGACGGCCGCGGCCGTTTCCGCCTCCGCATCCCGGACCCTCCGTTTCTGCCCGGTCACTACACGGTCACGTTGGCGCTCTCGCCGCCGGGCGGCGTGGGGGGTCACTTTGATCAGCACCTCCGGCTGCATCATTTCACCGTCTTAAGTCAGGGGGCCTGGGCTTCGGCGGCCCCCATCCGGCTGCGCCCTCGGGCGGCGTGGTCTCCTCGGGGGGAATGACGGATCAGGGCCGGCGAGGAGTCGGCTCGCCGCCGAAACGAGCGGCCTCGCGGGCCGAGACGGTGGCCGCCTCGGGCCGCCATCGGAACCGAGACCGCAGGGGATGATCCCGCCCCTCGACGACGTCGGCGATGAGCGGTCCCAGCACGGGGGCGAACTTGAAGGCATGGCCGCTGCCGCCGGCGGCGACGGTCAGGCCCGGCCGGTCGGGGTCCCGATCGATCCAGAAGTGGCCGTCCGGCGTGTCGCAATAGAGGCACAAACGCCGCTCGACGATCGGCGCCTCCGCCAGCGAGGGGAAGGTCTCGCGCAGGAAGACACGCAGCCTCGCTTCGTCGGTCTCGGCGACCACGCGATCTCCCGAGGGGTCCGTCGGCCGTCCGGGGCCGTGATTGGCAAGCTTGACATTGCCCTGACGGTTCAGCGGGAAGCCGTACCATCCCGTCTTCGACACGTCAGCCGTAAAGACCGGGAAAACCGACGCCTCGAAGCGAGTCGGATCCGCCGGCCGGAGGTGAAAGACCGGCTGCCCCACGGGGCGCAGGAGACTGGCCAGCTCCGGCACCAGGCCGGGGCTCCAGGCCCCGACGGCCAGCACGATTTCATCGCTGCGATGGCGGCTGCCATCGGCGAGTTCGACGCCTTCGAGGCGGGGGCCTCTCATGACCCAGCGGGTCACGCCGGCGCCTTCGAGAATTTCGACGCCCTGACGGCGAGCCTCGTCGGCCAGGGCGGCGATGACGCGGCCGCTCTCGGCGTAGCCTCCGCGGGAGTGGTAGAAGCCGTCCTGAAAGAGCCGGGCGTTCCAGGCGGGGAAGCGCCGGGCGATCGCTTCGGGCGCCAGACGTTCCGGACGATGACCCCGGAGCGTGAGCAAACGAAAACTTTCGGCCTCGAAATCGCCTGGGGCGAACGCCCGACGACAAAGCATCAGCACGCCGGTCTCATGAAACAGGGGCTCCGGCCATCGCTCATTCCACCGGAGCCATCCCTCGCGGGCTTCCTCCGCCCAAGCCATGTAGAACTCGTCGGAGCCATACTCCAGCCGCACGACCTTGCTCACGTCGGTCGAGGCGGCCAGCGGATGGGGGATGGGGCCAGGGTCCGTAAGGCGGACGGCCCATCGGCGCCGCCGCAGCTCCAGGGCGGCCGTCAGACCGAAGACGCCCGCCCCGACGATGATCACGCTGGGCGATCGCCGGGGAGCTCGCGCGTTCACCGGCTTGAAGCCACGCTCAGGGGCCGGGGAGGGCCGCGGGGGGGGCCGAGGCCTCCGCCGGCGGAGGTTCGACGAGGATGACCCGCTCCTGTGGCCGAGCCATCTTGAAGCCCTCGCGGACGGCCTTCTCGGCGGCAAAGCCGCCGCGGAGCAGGGCCGCTTTCTCTTCGGCGAGGGTCTGGCGCTGGCGCTCCAGTTGATGGACGAGGCGTCGGTTTTCGTTGCGGCGGTCCCGCGCTTCGAAGTATTGCTTCAAGGTGTCGTAATTGAAGGCGAGCCAGGCGGCCCCCAAACCGAGCGGCAGGAGCCCCCAGCGGAGGAGGCGCAACGCGACCGGAAGCGATCGACCGACCGGAGAGGACTCAGGCGGCAACGGGATCGGGAGCAAGGACGAAACCTGCCGACGGGACGGCCGCCGCGCCCGCCCGCGGCGGCGAGGTTCCGGTTAGAATAGACCCACGCTCGGGGCGGAGCCAGGAATTTCTCGATCGCCGGGGCGAAACGCGCCCTTCATCATGGAGTCAACCGAGCCGGCCCATCGGCGTGAAGGTCGCCCCCGGACGAGCGTCATCATCCCGACCTACAACGAGGCGGCGTCGATCGGGCGGGTCCTCGACGCCCTGCCGCCCGATTGGTTTGACGAGGCGATCGTCGTCGATAACGGCTCCACGGACTCAACGGCCGCCATCGCCCGGCGTCACGGGGCGCGAGTCGTCACCGAGCCGCGCCGGGGCTATGGCCGAGCCTGCCTGGCCGGCGTCGCCGCCGCCGAGGGCGAAATCCTCGTCTTTCTCGACGCCGATCTGAGCGACTTTCCCGAGGAGCTTCCCCGGCTCCTGCGCCCGATCTTGCACGAGGGGGCCGACCTCGTAATCGGAACGCGCGTCCCGGAGCGGCGGGAACCCGGCGCGATGGCCCCGCACGTTCGCTTTGGCAATTGGCTGGCCGCATGGCTCATCCGGAGGCTCTGGGGTTACGCCTACGCGGACCTTGGGCCCTTTCGCGCGATCCGGGCCGAGGCCCTGCGCCGCTTGAACCTTGAAGAGAAAACCTACGGCTGGACGGTCGAGATGCAGATCAAAGCGCTCCTCGAGGGACTCAAGGTCGCGCAGGCGCCGGTGGCCTATCGCCGCCGGATCGGCGCCTCCAAAATCTCCGGGACGCTCGGCGGGTCGATCGGGGCCGCCGCTGGCATCCTGGGGACCATCGTCCGCTGGGCCTGGCGATCGAGGCGCGGCGGCCCCCCGGGGAGGTAGCGTCCTGAGCGCTTCGGTCAGCCGATCAGTCGAGGAAGAGCAGGTCGGTGCGGAAAATATCGCCGTCGCTGATGATTCCGTTCGTCGGGTCGTAGGCCCGCGAACGGATCATCTCCTTGAGTTCATGGAACGGAAGCGCCATCGCCTCCGGCGCGCGTGGCGAGGAGGGACGATTGGCCGAGCTGGCGACGGCGGAGAAACCGACGGCGCTCGGTGGGAAATCGACGTCGCCGTCCGGCCCGGCGCTGACCAGAATCCACCCGATCAGCGGCGAACCCGGCGGCCGATAGAGAAAATAGCGGTAGGGTTCCGGCTCATCGGTCGTGAACGGGTCCAGGGGGATTTCGTTGGCTGGCAGGACGGCGTTCAACCCCTCTTCGGTCGTCGGCAGGCGAGTCCGATCGGCGTGATAGGTCTCGATCCGGCCGGCGAGGTAACGATGCTCCTGGCGGACGCGGGAGACGAGCGTTTTGACGACCATCTGCTGGGACGAAAGGACGAAGATGAGGGCGAGAATCCCGAAGACGGCCACCACGACAAGCATTTCCGGCAGCGACAGACCGCGCCGCCCGTCCGACGAGCCGGACCGAAGATGCGCCAGTTTCATCTCATGACCCCAGGGCTGAACACACGTCTCGCCGCGGAGACCACCCACCGGCCCCGCGGGCACTTCGACTCACGCTCTAACACTAAGGATCGCCGCCGCCGCCCGCAAGCCTAAAATCAAGCCCTCGCAGGCCGGGCCCGGGGGCCGGCCGTGAGCCGCCCCCGACCTAAAAAGCGTTGTTTTTTTTGTACTTGACTGTTTTCCCGGGGTAGAGGACAAAGCTCCGGCGCGCGCTCAATTCAGCGCCGGAGACGGGGGAGGCGCCGGGGGAAAGACGTCTGCCGATGAGGAGGAGCCTGCAATGAAGCGCACGTTGGGATGGATTCGGGCCGCCGTCGGGCTGGCGGCGTTGCCGCTCGCCGGCTGCCATTACGCCGTCAACCGGGTGGCCGACTTCGGCGACATCTTTCAGATCGGCGGCGGCGTCACCGCCGAGAACCCGGTCACGGGGATGGTTCCCCCCTCGCTCGGGGTTTACGCTCAGGTGACGGAGTTCATCAACCTGGGGGCGATGCATTTCTCCGGCCTGTCGGCTGAATGGGACGGCCGCGGCAAGTTCGCCGGCCCGGAATCCCGCACGCGCCTGGGGTTCCTCCTTTATCAGCAGCTCCGGATTGACCAGGATTACGCCAACGGGGTCGAGAACTATTTCAAGAAGAGCGACACGCTCTGGAACGACCGGATGAACTCCACCGCCATGCGATGGCGGAACCGCCCGGCCAAGGAACTCGAATACGAATTCTGGTCGTTGGCCAACCGCGAGGGCTATCCGATCATGCACCGCGGCTGGCAATACTGGGAGAATATCAACCTCGAAGTCGCCGTGAGCGAGCCCTTCCTGACGCACCTGGGCTTCAACCTTCGTCTGGGGCTTGACCCCTCCGAAATCCTCGATTTCGCTCTGGGGTTCTTTTGCCTCGACCTCAAGCGCGACGATCTGACCGCCGAGGAGTTCCAGGAGTTCCGGGAGGTTCACGGCTTCCCCCGCCCCAGCGGCGACTTCAAGCCCGCTTCCGATTCAGCCCAACCGTAGCGCGGCCCCAGGAAACCGCCTCCGACTTATCCTCCCCCCCAAAAAAAGACCGAGCCCCGAAGGGAAAGTCCCCTTCGGGGCTTTTTCTCAAGGGGGCGTCCGTCTGCGTGAGGAACCGCTGAAGCGTTGAGGCCCTAAAGACCCAACCGGGCCGGGCGAAGACGTACGAGATAGCGCCGGGCCTCGCGCGCGGCGCCGTCGCTCGCGGGGGACGGGGCCGGCACCGGGTTCAGCACGACGGCCTGAGGCGCCTGGGGAGCCCCTTCCGCTTCCGGGACGGCCCTCAACGTGAGGGCCCGACTCCCCGTCGAGGGAATGACTTCGTACGACCATCCCTCGGCCGCCCAGGTCAGCCGCCTCCCGTCCCAGGCGGCCGTGATCGTCCACGCCCTCCCCGCGTCCATGACGTGGACCCAGTATTGGGATCGACGCGGGACGAAGAGGTAGTACATCGGCACCGTGGAGGCCTCGGTCTGGGCCACGTAGAGCCCCGTAAAATCTAACGGCGCCTCCGGCGGCCGACTCCCGGCGGCCCGATCGCTTCGAAATCTCAGCAACACCGCCCCACGGCCCCACGGCAGCGGTTCGAGCGAGGCGAGGTGAAACCCCTGGGCCTCAAGCTCGGCGAGAGCCTGGCGGACGGCCAGGCTCGGCTCCAGGGTCGCCGTCAGAACCTCGGGCCCGGCGCTCGTGAGAGCGGCGTGAAGCTCGGCCCCCGGCCGAAGAAAGAAGATCCGGTAACGCTCTTCGCTTCCGGCCCTACCCCAGGCGCAACCGGCCAGCCAGGCGGCCGCGAGGCACGCGGCGGCGGCCCGTCGCCCCCGACGCGCCCCTAGCGGAAAGCGGAGGCGCTCGGCGGCGGGCCGCCCGGGCGCCGCGGCGAAACTTGAGGCGTTGAGGGGCGACGGCGTCACGGAAATTTAGTACCCGTAGCTCAGGCGTTCAGCCAGCTCGCCGGGCAGTTCCTCCTTGAGGATGGCTTCCTTGGCCGCCTCGACTTCGTAGGGGACGCGAATGTATTCCAACGTCCGCGTGTCGAGATTCACCTCGACAAGGCAGGCCCGGGGGTTGCGATCCCTGGGCTGGCCGACGCTGCCGACGTTGACCAGATAGCGACAGCCCTCGCGGATGGGGATGCGTCCGATCTCCGGGCAGGTCAATTCTTCGCCGTTCTTCTCCACGACCGTCGGTTGATGCGAGTGCCCGATGAAGCAGAACGGGTTGGGGAACGTTTCGAAGCAGGCCCGCGCCTCGCCATAGGTCAGAACGTAGTTCCAGGCGGGAGGGTCGCGCGGGGAAGCGTGGACGAAGTAGTAATCGGGGGGGATTTCGTGCGTAAAGGGAAGGCTGCAAATCCACTGAGCGTTTTCCGCGGTCAGGGCTCGGCGCGTCCATTCGACCGCGCGCTTGGCGATCTCGTTAAAAAAAGTGATGTCCGTCAGATCGACCGCCGCGTGATCATGATTGCCCGCCAGCGTCAGAATCCCTCGCTGACGCAACGTCTCGATGCACTCGTTGGGGTTGGCCCCGTAGCCGACGACGTCCCCCAGGCAGATGATATCCGGGATGCCCATCTCGTCGATCCGGCCCAGCACCGCCTCCAGCGCCTGCAGATTGCCGTGGATGTCGGAGAAGATCGCCAGCCGCCGCGGCGGGCCGCTATTGGACGTCATAATCTTTACCGGTCAGCGCCTTGAGCCGTCGCTGCGCCTGGCGGCGGATCGCGGGGCTGGGGTTGCTGAGCGCCTTGAGCCACATCTGGACTTCCGGGTTCTCAGCCGTCGCCCCGGACGCCGCCGCCTCGCCCGGGCGGGGCGAGGGCGCCGCCGGCTCCGGTTCGCGGGGCGGCGGCCCCAGAGTCTCGCTGAGTTGGAACTCGGGGCCAGGGGGCTCCGAGGGGGCCGGCGTTTCGGCTCCGGGCGACGCTTCCGGGGGGAACTCGTCTTCGACGGCCACCGGCTCCGGCCTCGGCGTGACGGCGACCGCGGCAGGCTTCTCCAGACCGGCGAAGAGATCCTCGCCCTTAAGACGCCGTTCGGCCCCGGCCCCGGCGGCCGCCTCGGGGGAGGGGCCGATGTCGGCGGGCTCGCCCAGCTCCTGAGGCGACCGGCCAGAACCGACAGCGACCTCTTCGGCCGCGCCTTCGCCCTCGAAGATGACCGAGACTTTCGTCCCGAATTGAATCATGTCCCCCGGCTTCAGCACCTGCTCCTGAATGACCGCCCCGTTGACGTAGGTATGCCGCCAGGAGGCCAGATCGCGAACCACGTAGACGAGCCCCTTGCGAAGGATCGCGGCGTGATGCTTGGAAACGAACCAGTCGTTGAGCTGAATTTCATTGTCCGGGGCGCGGCCGATCCGGGTCTCGGCCTTGTCGAGCTTGAAGACCTGATTTTCCTGCTTGCCCTGAATCACGCGGAGCCGGCCGGTGCCGGGGCGCTCCGGGCTGACGAGCATCGTCGCCTGAGCGTAATCGGCCACGGCGCCCACGGGCGGGGGCTCGGCGGCTTCCCGGTGATGGAAATGAAGTTTGTGCTTGCCGATCGTGATCACGTCTTTGTCAAGGAGTTCGGTGCGGGTCACGCGGACGCCGTTGACGTAGGTCCCGTTGGCGCTGTCGTTGTCTTCGATGAAATAGCGCCCCTCGCTGGCCGTGATCGTCGAATGCCGGCGCGAGACGGCCAGATTCTCGATCGCGATGTCGTTGTCGGGGGATCGGCCGACGGTGATCTCGTCCTTGTGAATGAAATACCGGTTGACGATGTTATCCCCCAACTTGACGATGATCTCCGGCATCGGATCGGTCCTCCTCTTCCAACGACGGCGTGGCAACGTGAGCGCGCGAGCGTGCTAACGGACGGACCGCGTCACGATTTTTTACCCCGTCCCCGGAGGGCTGTCAAACGACTATTGGGTCCCGCGCGGATGGGAATCGCTGAAGCAATTGCCTTTGGGCGCCGCAAATCGACCAGCCCGCCCCGTCGACGCCCCGAGGCCGGCCGCCGGCCTGACCGTTGACGAAGGCGACCTCTTCGCGATCGTGAGAGACGGGGCCGGTTCGACCGCCGCTCGGCGCCGCCGGGCGCCCCCATCCTGAACAAGGAGACGCCGCCATGGGGACGTCGCCACCACCCTCCCGCCGGATGAACGCCATCATTGGTCAGTCCGGCGGGCCCACGGTGGTCATCAATCAAAGTCTGGTCGGGGCCGTCCTGGAGGCCCGACGGCACGGTTCGATCGGGCGCCTCTATGGCGCCCGCCACGGCGTTGAAGGGATGCTCCGGCGCGACCTGGTGGACTTATCCCGCCAGAGCCGGCCCGCGCTGGAGCGGGTGGCCGCCACGCCGGGGGCGGCGCTCGGTTCGGTCCGGAAAAAGCCCTCCGAGGCCGAGTGCGCCGAAATCCTGAAGCATCTCCGGGCGCTCGACATCGGTTACTTCTTTTACATCGGCGGCAACGATTCGGCCGAGACGGCCGAGATCGTCGGCCGGCTGGCGGCTCAGGCCGGCCATCCCGTGGCCGTCTTTCATATCCCCAAGACGATCGATAACGATCTGCGCGAGACCGATCATTGCCCCGGGTTCGGCTCGGCGGCCCGGTTCGTCGCCCTGGCCTTCATGGGAGACGATCTCGACAACCGTTCGCTGCCCGGGGTCAAGATCAACGTCGTCATGGGGCGTCACGCCGGATTCCTCACGGCGGCCTCGACGCTCGGCCGAGCCCGCGCCGACAGCGGCCCGCACCTGGTCTATGTCCCCGAAAGGCCGTTTGGGATCGACCGATTCGTGGCCGACGTGGCCGGCGTCGTCGGTCGGCTCGGCCGCTGCCTGGTGGCCGTCAGCGAAGGGATTCAGGACGAGCGGGGGAATCCGATCGCGCAGGCCGTGATGGAAACGGCCCGCGACGCCTTCGGCAACGTGCAACTTTCCGGCAGCGGCGCCCTGGGTGACGCCCTGACTCAGGTGCTCAAGACGCGCCTCAAGGGGCTCCGCGTCCGAGCCGATACGCTCGGCTATCTCCAACGGTCCTTCACCGGTGTGGTCAGCCCCGTTGACGCCCGCGAGGCCCGGCAGGCCGGGGCGCTCGCCGTTCGCTGGGCCGCGCGGGGAGCCGCCGGCGGTTCGGTTTCGCTCGTGCGCGAGAGCGGCCCTCGCTACCGGATCACGTTCGCCTTGACGCCGCTGGAGAAGGTGGCGCGCGTCACGCGAAGCCTGCCGCAGGAGTTTCTCAACGCCGAAGGCAACGACGTGACGCCGGCTTTCGCGGCCTACGCGCGCCCGCTCATCGGGCCGCTGCCGAAGCTGGGGTTCCTGGAGGCCCCGGCGACGCCCGGGGGCTGAGCGTCGCTGCGTCGGGGCGACAGAGGCCGCTCAGGGTCGGAGGACGAAGACGACTTTGGCGACGGCCGTGTTGCCGGCCCGGTCCGTGACGGCGATCGTGAGCACATGCTCGCCGGGCTGAAGCGCCGGGGTCGTCCAATCCACCGTTTCCTCCCGTGCGTCGAGGAAGCCGTCTTCCGGGAAGATGGGGTAAGCGTCGCCGCCGTCGAGATCAACCTTGATGGAGGAGACGAGCGAGAGATCATCGACGATCCGGCACGTGAGGCGGGCCCGATCGCCCGACGGCCGCACGCGCAGATTCTCCAGACGCGGCGGCGTATTATCGACGACGTATTCGTCGGAGGTGAGCTCCGCTTCAAGGCCCCGGCCGGGGGGATTGGCGAACTCGTCGCGAGCGACGACGCGAAAACGATAGCGCCCGTCGCCCACGCCCGTGACTTCCAGAGGCAGGCGCGTGGCCCGGATTTCGTCGTCGATCAGTTTCCATTCCGTCTCGTCGTCGGCCCTATAGAAGAGCGAATAGACCAATTCGTCCCCGTTGGGGTCCTCGGCCGTCCACGTAACCTCGATGCTGCCGGTGTTGGAATAAGCCTGACGGCCGCCCGCTTCGGCCTCGTCGCCGGGCTCCGATCGGGGGGGGGGGCCGCCGGGGGCCGTCGGCGGGCGCCCCGCCTGAGGCGGCCCGCTGGGGGTGGGGGTTCGCGCCGGCGGCGCGCCGCTGCCGGGAGGCGAAGCCCCGCGCCGACCCGCCGACGTGACCTCGACACGGCTGATCTGCGGGGCGCGATTGGGAAGTTGATAGAAGACCTCCAGGTAATCGAGCCGCAGCAGCGGGTCCTGGA
The DNA here is from genome assembly GCA_964463045.1 of uncultured Candidatus Sumerlaeota bacterium. Taxonomy (GTDB): domain Bacteria; phylum Sumerlaeota; class Sumerlaeia; order MVZB01; family JAJFLK01; genus CAYXAU01. Next base: position 289,738 of record CAYXAU010000002.1, read on the forward strand.
GGCGGCCCTGTTCCAACGTCACCCGATACTGAAGATAGCGCGCCGGGTCGCCTCCCACGGACAGACCACTGTCCCGATTGAGAGTTTCGTCCCGCGACCACTGCGCCCATCCCCCCTTGTCCGGGTCATCGGCGTTTCCCTTACGGAAAGCGACGAGGACGCGTTGATCCCGCGTCCACTCTCCGCGCGCGTAGAACCGGCCCCAACCGGCCGGGGCTTTGGCGTCGATCACGCGCGAGACATAAACGGCTTTTCGCGCGCGTTGAGTCTCCATCCGCGCCACGACGCCGTTGCGCGCCCCCGCCAGAAGCCACCCCCCCTCGGTCTCCGCGATCCGGACGATGTAATCCTCCTTGAGATCGGCGACCAGAGCGAACCTTTCCCCCGTCCCTACCTCAAACAGACGGCCCTTGCCCCCGGCCGCCGCCAGAATCTCCCCCTTCGGGCTCAGGGCGAGGGCGTGAATGGGCCGCTCGGGACTGGTCCAGAGCGTTCGCGAGAAACCGTCGGCCGTCAGGAGGTCCAGCGTACTGGTCGGCTGGGCCGGCGGCCGCTGAGCCACCGCGAAGACATCGCCCATCTCCCGGTCGGAAAGGTTCACCCCGGAACCCTGTTGGCCGGGGCCCTCGCCCGCCCCGGAACCCCCCGTCGGGGCGGCCCCCGAGAGCCGCAGCGTCAATTGAAGGGCTTGGGGGCTGGGGGCGCGATCGGTGTTGACGGCCAGGACGAGCCCCTCCGGCGTCGGCAGGATGGCCCGGATTTCATCACCGGCGGCGCTGTGGACGGGCGTGGCCGAGGCGTCGCCATCTCGGTAGCGATACAGCCAGGCCGGATTCTGACCGGCCACGTAAAGCCGACCGCGATCGCCGAAGCGCCCCTCCCGGTCAATCCAGACGTCGATCAGGTTGTGCGAGGCGAGCGTGGCGGCCACCTTCACGTCGACCGCCCCACGGCGGCGCGTGATCTTATAAAGTTTGCCCTCGGTGCCGGTGGCGGCCCAGAGCGCCCCGTCGGCGTCGACCTCCAGGTCCCAGATGAACTTGGCTTCGATCTGCGTCAGCGTGGTTAATTGGTCGTCGTCGCCGAGCAGGTAGATTCGGCCGGTCGGGGCCGCCGCGATCGCCACGGTCCCGTCGGGGAGCGCCGCCATCGCCGTCAGCTCCGGCTCCGGCAGGTCGGCCAGCGTCTGCGCCTCGCCCCGGTCGCTCAGGCGGATGAGCTTGCCTTCATGGCCGGTGGCGCAGAGCGTCCCCCCCCGGCGGCGCGGCAGGACGGCCCAGACAATCTCCGCCCCGGTGTCTCCCACGGTTTGCCGGGCGTAAGACGGATACAGATAGCCGTCGGAGCTGATGGCCATCTCCTCCAGCTCCCCCTCCTGGAGGCTGCGGAAGCTGTCGTCGCGGACAACGTCGGTCGTGGCGGCCATCGCCCGCGGGAGGAGCAAGGCCCAGGCGGCCGCCGCCAGGGCCAAGGCCATTGTGAAGGGTCGCTGGGTCAAGGTGAAGCCTCCCTCTATCGCCTTTGGGCCGCCGATCCTCATTCCGGCCGGCGCTTAACGATCTCGATCGTGAAAGAGGCGCGGGCCGTGATCGGATGCTCGAAGGCCACGCTGCGGGAGGCGACCAGCCGGCCGGTCCGCAGGGTCTGAGCCTCCGGCGGCGCGCTGGCGGCGACGAGACCTCGAATCGAAGGCGGGAGCCCGTCCAGGGAAGCCGCCCGAACGGCCACGTCCATCGCCGGCTCGAAAACGTATATCCGGAGTTGATTCAGCGGGTAATCCAGCCGTCGGGCCAATTGCACGGTCTGCGCTAGGTCCAGCGGCTGAAACGGCGAGGGGTCGTGCCGCTGGTCGATCCGCAGGCTGAAGGCGGCGTCGGCCAGGTGCACGACGTAAGCGCCCGGCAGCAGGTGGGCCGGCAGTTCGACCCTCTCGCGGCGGCGGAATCGCTCCCCCCGGTAGGGCTGCCAGAGCATGTCGATTTCCAGCGGGTCGCCCGGCCGTAGCGAGACGTAGCGCGGGGAGGCCGCCTCCAACGTCGCCGTGCGAAAGCCGGGCTCGACGGCCGTCTGAATGGAGATCGACTCCAGATCGACCTGCTCGTACGGGTTCTCCAGAAGCAGGAAAAGGTCCTGAAGGACCGAGAGCGAGATGCGGTCCTGCATCAGAAGTTGAAAGAAGGAGCCGCCGGAGGCCCCCTGCGTGGAGTCGATCAGGCGCTTGGAGATCTCCGAGCCGTCGGCCAGCCGGATGCGGTAACGGGTCTCGGCCGTGGCCTCGCCCAGCTCGGCCGCCGAGGCCGCGAACGCCTCAATGAACGCCAGATCGACCATCCCCTGGAGAAAATCCCGATCCTCCCAGATGGAGAACTGATAGGCGCGCGGAAGCGAGGCAGCCATGCCGCCGACCTCGACGGTGAGCCCGATCCGTTCCGGCGCCGCCCCGATCACGCCGCCGACGCCGAAAAGCCGGTCCTGACGCAACGAACCGATCACTTCGCGGGCCTCCCCCAGCTTGAAGCTCCGCGAATAACTGGGCATATAGCCGAAAATCGCCGCCTGCCCCATGGGGACCTCAACCGCTCCCTTGGCGAAGGCCGGGTGCCCGAAGGCCAGCAGCTTCCCATCGCGGAGGTAAGTCACCGTGCCGATGCTGGCGATCGTCACGTCCCCGGTCATGATCGGCAACGCGAGCGAGGAGCCGGCCACGATCGCCGGCGAAGGCGTCGACGGGGACTCGTTAGAGCCGGCGCTGGAGCCCGATCCGAACAGCCGAAGCCCGCGGGATTCAAAAAAACCGCGAGCCTTCTCAAACGTCCGATTCGTCGTTGAGGAAATAAACCACGGGGCCGTCAGCGGGACCATTTCGAGGGCGTCCTCTCCCAGCGCCGCTCGAACTTCGGGCGTCTTGGGGAAGACGACAAGCGGCCGGGGCTCATGGGCCGGCGCCTGGCCGCCGAGCCGCGCCTCCCAGTCCCGCATCCAATCCCATCCGCCGCCGAGCGTCGTCCTCGCGCCCGGCGGGACGACCCGGCGGCCGCCCCCCGGCGCAACGGCGGGGGCATCCAGGTCCTTCCAGACGGCCATCATGTGCTCGATGGGCGTGATGCCGGCGATGGGCTGATAGGCGAAACTCCAGCCGTAGGCGATGGCGCCGATCACCTTGCCGTCGATATAGACGGGGCTCCCGCTCATGCCGGCAACGATGCCATGGGCGGCGAGCCCCGGGCCTTCGACCCGCGCCAGAATGATGGCGCTGCCCGGCAGAGCCCCCTGCTCGATGCCCAGAATTTCGACGCGATAAATCTCCGGGGCGAAGCCCTTCATCACCGACCGGGCTTCGCCGACCATGCCGGGACGGATGGCCGCCAGGGGAAGGCAGTCGCCCGGCAACGGCTGGGCGCCGAGGCCTCCCGACCCCCAAAAGGCGAGAAACCACACCCCCCCCATCAAGCGCATCCACCGCCGGCATGACATCAAACGAAACATGGCTCCTGCATTCTGCCCCGGGGCCCGCTGGAGCGGGGCCGTCGCCAGTCTACTCAACTTTCGAGGAGAAAACGAAGCCCAAACCGCCCCGCCCGACCGCCTCACTTGAACAGATTCCAGGAGGCGCCGGCCACCCGGTTGGTCACGCCCGGCGGCAGACCCACATAGAAGACGCCCGTGGCCGAGAACGATCCCAGGCCTGACTCGGGATTCATCACGTGGACCTGGCGCGGGCCGATCGGACTCAAGACGTCGATCTCGATCTCCACCTCCATCGTCCACGCGTCCCGGAAAGTCGTCGAGAGCACGTCAACCCCTTTGCCCATGAAGTCGATCACCGTCTGCGGCGTATAGTTCTCGCCGCTCAAGCGGACCAGGAGGCGGCGGCCCGGGGCCGACCAGGGGGGATCAGCGGCGAACGTGCGGGGACGCGGAGAGCCCGGCGGGGGATTCATGACGGTCGTCACGCGGGCAGCGTTGAGGTTGGCGCCGACGCGCCGATTGACATAGAAGGCGTTGATCCCGCCGAGGTTGGGCAGGCCGCTCACGTCCCCCCGATTGGCCACGAACAGATCAAGATCGCCGTCGCCGTCGGCGTCAAGCAGGACGACGTCGCTGAAGCTGTCGGGCACGTCCGTTCGGCGGGAGCTGGGCAGGGGGATTTCCGAGGAGCGATCGACGAAGAAGCCGCGCCCGGTGTTGATCAGAAGTTGAACCGTCCCGTTGCCTTTGGCGATCACGATGTCCAGGTCGCCGTCCAGGTCCACGTCGCCGGCGCGCGCCCCCATCGAGGCGGGCGAGATGCCCGCAGTGGCCGCCGGCAAGCGCGTGGCCGTCTGGTCGGTGAACCGGCCGGCGTTCTGGCCCGTGGGGTCGTTCATGAGAATCCGATCCGGCTGGCCCTCGAACGTGATGAAGAGGTCCCAGGAGGGTTCCCAGCGGCTGAGGACGCGGCAGGTCAGGATGCCGTCGCCGTTCTTATCTCCGCCGTCGATCACGCCGTCGCCGTCGGTGTCCTCAAAGTCCAGCCGCCCGTTGCCCGCCGTGCCGGGGATGCCCGCAATCCCCCGATCTTCGGTGTCGAGCATGAGATTGCCGTTCCGATCCTCGCCCGGGTCCAGAATCCCATTGCCGTTCAGGTCCTCGGTGTCGAGCACGCCGTTGCCCGCCGTGCCGGGGATGCCGGGGATGCCGATGTCTTCGGTATCCAGCACGCCGTTGCCGTTCAAGTCTTCGGAGGCGTCCAGTCGGCCGTTGCCGTTCAAATCCTCGCCGGGGTCCAGGACGCCGTTGCAATTCAGGTCCTCGAACACCTCGGTCGGCAGGTCCACGAAATCGAGCGCGCCGTTGCCGGCCGTCCCCGGGACGCCGGGGATGCCCACGTCCTCGCCGGGGTCGAGGATGCCGTTGCCGTTTGAGTCCTCGCCGGGCTCGCCGAGCCGGTCGAAGTCGGCGACGATGATGTAGCGCGGGCGGGTCTGCGGGAAAGTCGGGATAACGCCCGCCACGTCGACGAAGCGGGCCTCCTCGACGAGGGCGGGGTTGGGGTCGATCGTACGGTTGCGGAGGAACCGGAACCCGACGGGGTTGGGGAAATCGACCGTGGGGAAGGCCTCATTGGCGAAGATGATGTCGATGTCGCCGTCGTGGTCAAAGTCGCCCACGGCCACGACGTACGTGTTGTCGATGACGTTGAGCGGGAGTTTGGATTCGGTCGCATCCTCGAAAAACGTGCCGGCCGGGCCGATCGGCCGGTTGAGCAGCAACACGTTGGGGGCCCCCACGGTCTGGAGTCCGTTGGCGATCGCCACGTCCAACCGCCCGTCGTTGTTGAAGTCGGCCGCGGCCAGCCGCCGCCCCAGACGCTTGAGCTGAAACTCGTTGTTGGGGTCGCTGAACGGGTCCACCAGCCGGCCGCCGTTGGCGATCACGTCGGCCGTCTGTTCGACGAGGATGGCGTCGGGGGCATCGTCGTCGTCGGGAAGGGCGTTAAGGCAGGCTTCGGTTGTCCGGTCGAAGAATTCCTCCCCCCGGTCGATCTTCTGCTGCTGAACGATCGGCAGGGCCGCGGCGCTGTCGTAATTGAAGTAAATCTCGGGCCCCTCGCCGTTGCGGCTGAAGATGAGGTCCGGGGAGCCGTTGCCGTCGAAGTCCCCGACGGCCACGTCAAAATAAGCGCCGGCGTTGAAGGCCGGATTGATGACGTAACCGTTCAAGGGATTGTTCGCGTCGTCAATGAAGGCGGCGCACCCGAAGGGCGAGGCGTTGATCCGCGGGGCCGGGTAGGCGGCGCCGAGGGGGGTGAAAATCTTCGTTGCGTCGGTGAGTCTCGGCCCGGTGTTGAGCAGCACGACCGGGAAATCCCCCAGGGCGAAGACGCCCCCCTCGGTCGTGATCAGGTCGGGCCGTCCGTCGGCGTTGAGATCGGCCGTGGCGGCGGCCGTCGTGATGCCGGCGAACTGCGAACCGCCGATCGGGACGACGATCGACCCGCCCCAGTAGGGCGGCAGATACCGCGGCGTCTGATCGACGAACAAGGGGACGTCGTCGGCGCTGTTCAGATTCGGCGGGGCGAAGACGAGCGTGTTACGGAAGTAATCGTGCGCGCCGAGGGCGTTAAAGAACACGATGTCGACGTCGCCGTCGTTGTCAAAATCGTCGGCGAGGACGCTGAACGTCAGCCTGCGGAGAATGGGGAAGAACGCCCCGCCGACGTCGAACACGCCGTTGCCGTTGTGATCCTCCGTCGGATCGAACATGGCGTTGTTGTTGTCGTCTTCCTCGTTCATCAGAAGGAACGTGCCGAAGCCGTTGGTGTCCTGCGCGGTCTGGACGTCGTTGGCGTTCAGAATCACACGGTTGAAGGCCGAGGGGGAATTCACATTCACGCCCCCCGTCGCGCTAAACTGATCCAATACGGCCTCCGCCGTAACGACGTCGAAATCCCCATCCAGGTCGAGGTCCGCCACCGCGACGTGGTTGACCTCGCCGCGAAGGTGTGTGGCGATCAGAATGGGGGGGGCAGGCGGAACTCCGGCCACAATGGGCACTTCGGCCCGGCTGAGCGTCGCGCCCCCGCCTGGGATCAGGGGAAAGAGCGACGTCACGAAGTTGACATCGGGCACCCGCTGGAAGGCCATCCCGTACCCGCCGATACCGGTGTCCGTATCCAGATCGACCCCCATGCGTTGCGCCCCGTGAAAGAGCGTCGTCGCGTTCAGAAGCCCTGTCGGGAAGAAAAGGGTTCCGAAGGAGCCCCCCAGCGTCGGATCGTGCAATTGAAGCGGGAAGGCGGCCCCGCGATACTCCCAATCCCCGATGACGGCGGCATAGGACGTCCGGTTCTGCACGGGGAAAACGTCGAGCTCGGGGGGGGTTCCGCCGATGTCGGCGGCAAAGCCGTCGGGCAGGCCCAGAAGAAGCGGCTGGCGCTCGAGGACGACGGTCGTCACTTCCTCGTCGCCCAACGGCCCCGGCACAGTCACGGTGAGCGTCCGGCGAGGGAACCAACCCGAGCCGTTGCGAGACTGAAAATCGAGCCCGTAATTGACGTTGGCGAAGTACCCGTCGGGAATGCCGTCCTGCCGGAAAAGTATCCCCCCGCTCCCATCGGAAGTGGGGCGCACAAAGTCCACATTAATGAAATAGGCGCTATCGGACTGGAAATTCGGAACGCCGACGAAATTCGTGTTCCAGGCCCGGGCGCTCACCAGGTCGGGCCCGCCGGGGAAAATACCGCCCAGGCGCGGCTCGAAGGCCCTGACGCCCATCGGCGCGTTCGGGCCATAGGTGAAACCGGGCATCGCTACCACGCGATGGAACCCCAACGAGGGAGGCATCCGGTCGGTGTTCGGGCGGAGCTCGAAGTTGCCCCCGAAGAACGGAGGCCGCGAGGGGGGAATCCCCAAAAGCGTCAGCGCCGCCGGCGAGAGATCGGTCGAATCGCCGAACCGCATGTCCGCCCCCAACGTCTCGTCCAGGAAAACGAAGAAGAGCCCGTTGTTGGTCGGGTCCGTCCGCAAGGGATGACCCACCGGGAGGAACGACGGCAACGGCTCCCGCATCAGGTTGTAATTGACCAGCACCCGCTCGAAGAACCCGAGGGCCTCGGTGAGGACCCCGGGAAAGATCATCGCCGGGTCCATCGTGTTGTCGTAGAGATCATCCCCCGGGTCCCCCATCGCGCTCGGCTGGGCGTCGATCGCGGCCGAGGAGGCCCCTCCGAACGGCGAGGCGGCGCCGCCGAGGTCGGGATAGGGGACGAGCAGACTGACGATGATGTCCAGATCGCCGTCGCCGTCGATGTCGCCGACGGCGGCCCGGATCGATTGATCGCGGGAGGGCCCCGTCCCGAAAAAGCCTCCGCCGGCCACGTCGGTGGGATTGTTCAGCCGCCGCGGATTGATGCCGTTCAAATTCCATCCGCGATTGAGCAGCCCCGGCAGCACAAACTCCGAGACGTCCTCGAACCGGAAGTCCCCCGCCACGCCATTGACCACGTTCAGCGGGCGATTGATATAAAGCCGGTTGAAGCCCCCCTGTGACGTGCTGGTATCGACGTTGGCCGCGTTGGAGACGAAGATATCGGGCCAGCCGTCACGGTTGAAATCGCCGAACTTGACGTCGCGGGATTGATCCGGCTGCGGCGGCAGGCGGTCGTCGGCCGTCCCCGGAATCCCGTCCCGCCCGAAGGTCACGTCCTCGAACTTGCGCCCGGCGGCGGGGTTGGAGGGGGTGATCGGGACGTTCAGGAAAATCCGGTTGAGGACGCCGCCCACGTCGCCGCCGCCGGCGAAGACCGCCACGGCCAGATCGAGGAACCCGTCGCCGTTGATATCGGCCTTATCGGCCCCGAAGACGACGTAACTGCTCGTGGGGAACCCCTCGGCGACGCGAATGAACCCGAGGGTGCCGTCGGCCGGCGGCGGCGTCACCGGGATGCCTCCCGCCGTCGATGTGTTGGTCACGATGTCGATGTCGGTCGTCGCGCGGCCGGAGACGACCGTGACGAAGGCGAAGTCGCTGGGGTTGTCGTCGGCGCTGAAGGTGTCCGGACTGACGGCGTCCTCCGTCGTGCCGCCAAAGAACTCGGGGATGAAAACCGCTTCGTTGCCGCTCTCCGGTCCGAGGTTGAAGATGGCGTCGTTGATGGCGATCGGCGCGCCGGTCGGGTCCACGCCGGTCGTGAGCGTGACCGCCGGATCGATGTAAACCACGTATTGATTGCCCGCCGGCAGCCCCACGAAACGATAGATGGAATCGATCTGCGCCTGGCCGGTCGGCGGGGCGAACGGATCGAACGGCGTCAGCGTCGTGTCGAGGCCGAGGCCCGGCTCCAGGTTCACGATCCCGAAGGCGTCGGAGGTCGGGTAGCGGAGGTTCTGCCCGGCGGAGACGTTGGCGACGAGCCGGATACGGCCGCGGGCCGATTGAATCACGTCCGGATGCGGCTGGGTGGCCGCCAGGGGGGGGATCCCACGGGCGGGGAGCCCCACCTCGGCCGGAACGCCCAGAAACACTTGGGCCATCACGACAAAGGGGTCCTCGGCGAGGGTGGCGGGGTCATCGTCAACGAAAGCTCCGTCGATGATGGAGCCGGTGATCGCGCCGCCCCCCCCGCCGCCGTAGGTCAGCGCCAGCCCCATCCGATCGTCGAACTTGAGCTTGCGCACCTCGAAGGGGTCCGTGACGAAGTCCAAGGTGCCCGGCGGGAAGAAAAAGGGGGTCATCGTGGCGTCGATGAGCCAGGTGTGCCCGACGCCGAGGGCGTGGCCCAGCTCGTGAATGAGGACCGATTCGATGTCCAGGCTGCCGGGGACGAGGGGCTTAAGCGAGTCCGGGATGTCGCCGAAGTCTTCCGGCCACTGGAACCATTCCAGCGTGGAGTTCATGATGACGTCGGCGTCGAGTAGCTCGCCCTGACGCAAATCGCGGACGGGGAACTCAAAATCAATGAACCCGTCCAGGTCCACGTCCACCGGCACGAGGATCGGCCCTTCCAGCCGGTCGATCGGGAGCCCAAGGAACTCGGCGAAGTCCTCGACCGTCCAATCCTCTTCCATGAAGAAAAACGAGGTGAGCCCGAGGACGCCGTCGCCGAGCGTGACGGCCACGCTCTGGAAGGTCACGATGTTGCGCAGATCGAAGCCGGCGTCGACACCGCCCAGGCCGATGAAGCTGGCCAGGATGGGCGAGTCGAAGACGTCCAGATTGGAGGCCTCAGCCCACTTCTCCAGCGCCCGCGTCATGCCGTCGAGAATCTCAAAGTCCGTGATCAGGTTGGTGTTGACGTCGGGCAGGAGGACGTCGTCGAAGAAGGGAAGAAAGTCGCTCAGGAGGAACTCGATGGGCTCGGAGTCGTCGGCCCAGAAGATCGGCTTGACCACCAGCTCGTCGTCGGCCAGCGTGGCCGGGTTGTTGTGATCGCCAAAGAAAAACAGAAATTGCTGGGCAGCCCGCAACGGCCCGGCCGAAAGCGCCAAAAGCGCCGCCAGGACGAGCCATCGCCCCCGCTGCCGATCGTTGATCATCGGGGTTCAGCCTCTACGGGGCTTCAAGGCGCCGCCGTCCGGGTCCGGGCGCGCCCCGCCGCAACGGCCCTACGGCCGCCGGCCCGGATTCGGCTCCTCCCTCGCCCTCGAGACGTACGTCAGGACGTAAGCGCGCACGTCGTCCAGGCTTTCAAAGTCCTTAAGGCCTTGGGGTCCGCCGACCGAGCCGCGCCCCGTCATCTCGCGCAGGGCCCGGCGCTGCTCGCTGTTGACCCCCTTGAGCCGTTCCAACTGGCGCCGCACCATCGCCTCGTTGGCCAGCGCGGCCCGCGCCCCCGGATTGACGACGAACTTCTCCCCCGTCTGGGGGTCCGTCAGAACGGAATAACGCCCCTGGAAGGGAGTCAGCAGGGTGGGGGCGCCGGGCGTGAGGGGCGTCTGAACGGCGGCGGCCGCCTGCGGCCGATTGGCCGGCGGCTTGAACGTTCGGGCGAAGATGAGCACTTCCTCGCCGTCGAGGATCGGCGTCGTGCCGACGATATACTGCGCCAAGGGAATGGAGCCGTTCCCCTTGAGGCTCCCGCCGATTTGTTCCAGATGGACCGTCCCGTCGGCCTCGGCCCGGAGCGTTCCCTTCCAGAACTCAAGGGGCCGCAGCCGATAGGTCGTGACGATATTGCCCGCGCGGACGGCCGTCTCCTTACCGACGCAGACGGCCGTCAGGACCGCTTCGCTCCGATCGATGGCCTCGTCCAGGGACAAGGGGATGTACTTGCTTGCCCAAGCCGGGGCGAGCCCCAGGCCCAAGAAAACCCCGCAACCGATGAGCGCGGCCCGGTGCGAGCTCCGGTTTCGGGGGGGCATGCGGCGAACCATCAGTGCCAGAGCCTTTCCCTGTAGATCGTCCTATGAACTTGATATGGGCGAGTTTAGAACCCGAATTGCGCCGGATGAAGCGATCCCCGAACGTCTGGACCCACCCCCCTCAGGACAACGAACACCTTTTCGCCCGGTCCCCTCCGCCGGCCGTCAAGGCCTCGTTGATTTATAGGTCAGCCCTTGATTTTGTCAAGGTTATGTCCCTTCAGGGGCTGAATCGTCCGGGGCGGTGAGGCTTCCGGAGGTTTCATCGCCCGGTCCCAGATCGGTTCGGCGGGCCCGGCCCCCGCCTGCCCGGTCTTGGCGCGCCCTACCCAGCGGGCCCAGACAAAAAGGAGGTCCGAGAAGCGATTGAGGAAGGGAAGGACCGAGGGGCCGACGGGCTCAATTTCCGACAGCCGGGCAACCGCGCGTTCGGCCCGCCGGCAAACCACCCGCCCATGGTGAAGCGCCAGGGCGGCCCCTCCGCCGCCCGGGACGACGAAATCCTTGAGCGGAGGAAGGGCGGCGTTGTAGCCGTCGATCAATTTTTCAAGGTAAGCCACATCATCCGGCGTAATGACGGGCATGCCGGGCCAACGGTCCGCGAGCCGCGTGGCCAGATCCCCCCCCAGCGTGAACAGCAGATTCTGAAGGTACCTGAGTTGGGCTCCCAGGAGGTCCGATCCCTCGGCCGACGGGCTTGGGGGGAGGCTCACCTCCGCTGGAGGCACGGTTGAGCGATCGGCGGGCGGAGCCGGGAGGGAGGCCAGTCGCTCGCGCGCCTCGGCGATCCAGACCGAGAGTTCATCGACGGTCCCATAGGCCTCCAGGCGGGCGTCGGCCTTGCTCACCTCCCGTCCGCCGACCAGGCGGGTCCGGCCCTGATCGCCGGTCCGCGTATAGACCCGCGTGATCCGGAGGCCGCGGCGAGAGGGCGAGGCGGCGCGCCTCGGCGTCGGCTTTTTCCTTGCGGGGGCTTTCGACCGCTTCAAAAGGGGAGACCTCCGGCCTCGACGGGCGAATCCTTCGCCCCGAAGCCGCCGCGTGAGCGTTCATTGTATGGGCCGTTCGTTTCATTGCAACGAAGTCGGGCCAGGCGATGGGAAAGGGGGGAGTCCCGTCCGCCCGTTTGCGCGGTTTGACATCCCCCGGTCGGGCCACTAGACTTCCAAGTCGAGGAGGCCCGGTTCGTCGCCGAACCTGAGGAGGCGGCGCCTCCCCTCCTCTGCTCCATGGCGCCCCGCTATCAATCGATCCCACGCCAACCTTAGGACCTGGGGCGTGACGTCCGATCCATGTAGGCCTGAATCCCCCTGGCTTTTGCGCCCCTCGTCGTCGGCCCGATGGGAAGTGACCGAAGAGGACCCCGAGGCGACCGGGCGGTTGAGCAACGGCGGCGGGGTGTCGCCGCTCCTGGCCCGCATCCTGGCCGCGCGCGGCTTTCGGGACCACGCGGCGGTGGAGCGCTTTCTGCATCCGAGTCTCGCCCACACGCACGATCCGGACCGGCTGCGGGACATGGAGGAGGCCGTCGAGCGGCTCCGGCTCGCTCTGGAGCGCCGGGAAGGGATCTGCATCTACGGGGACTATGACGTTGACGGGATCACGGCGACGGCGATTCTCGTCAGCGCGCTCAAGTTCGTCGGGGCCCAGGTTCGGCCGTACATTCCTCACCGGCTGAATGAAGGCTACGGCCTTCAGGTAGAAGCGCTGCGGTCGCTGGCGGCCGACGGGACCCGCCTGATCGTCGCCGTCGATAACGGCGTCACGGCGCTGGAGGAGGTCGAGGCTGCGGTCCGGTTGGGGATGGAGGTGATCATCGTCGATCACCACGAGCCCGGGCCCACGCTGCCGGCGGCGTTGGCCGTGATCAATCCCAAGCGCCCGGATTGCCCTTATCCGTTCAAGGACCTCTGCGCCGCCGGGTTGGCCTTCAAGGTCGCCCATGCCCTGTTGCGTCGCCTGCGGCCGAACGTCCCGGAGGCCAAGGAGCATCTGAAGTCGCTTCTGGATTTTGTGGCCCTGGGGACGGTGGCCGACGTGGTGGCGCTGGTGGACGAGAACCGCTGCTTCGTGACCTATGGGCTAGAGCGGATGCGGGCGGGGGCGCGACCGGGCCTCAAAAGTCTCTTCGACGTGAGCCAGGTCGATGCGCGGGCCGTCGACGCCCGCGAGCTGGCCTTCAAGATCGCCCCTCGGCTCAACGCCGCCGGACGCACCGATCACGCCGTCTACGCCCTGGACCTCCTGCTCTGCCGGGAAGGGGCTCCGGCCCGGGAGCTGGCGCGCCTGCTCGATCGCTTCAACAGCGACCGCCGCGACCTCGAGGACGAAATGACGCAGGAAGCCCTCGATCTGATCGACGAGGCCGAAGAGCAGCCGGTCATCATCGTCGAGCACGAGCGCTGGCATCATGGCGTAGTCGGCATCGTCGCCTCGCGGCTCCTGGATCAGTATTACCGTCCAACGATCGTGCTCGGGGTCGAGGGAGAGTGGGCCAAGGGTTCGGCCCGGTCCGTCGAGGGCTTCGACCTTGTGGCCGCTTTTCAGGCCTGTCGGGATCATCTGGAACAGTTCGGCGGTCACGCCATGGCCGCGGGGCTGCGCTTGCGGAGTTCGGCGATCGCGGCCTTCCGGCGGGCGATCGGGGCTTACGCCCGGGCGACGCTGGACCCGCGGCGCCTGGTCCGCCCTTTGCGCATCGACACCCGCGCCGACCCCGAGGACATCACGACCAAAAACGTCGAAGCCCTCGAGCGCATGGGCCCCTTCGGCGCGGGCAACCCCAAGCCCCTGCTGGAGATCGAGGGCTACAGCCTTCTGGAGGAACCGATCGAGGTCAAAGGGCGCAAGACGCCCCATCTGAAGCTTCGCCTGGGAGACGGCGCGGGCGGTTCGATCTGGGCGATCGGATTCTCTCTCGGGAGTCGAATCGGAGAATTGCGCCGCCGACACCGCCGCTTGCGACTGGCAGCCACGCCGTTCATCAATACCTGGGGGGGGAAGCCCCGCGTCGAACTCGAATTGCGCGATTTCATTGTCGAGGCCTGATCCGCCGATGGATGCGACCAGAGCCGACCGCCGGCGGAAACCAGCCGGAGCGAACCGGACCCCCGCCCCGACCCGGACGCCTCCGGCCGTCGTGCTGGCGGCGGGGCGCGGCAACCGGCTGCTCCCGCTGACGGAGCGGATACCGAAGTGCCTCCTGCCGGTCGGCGGACGCAGCCTCCTCGAACATCAGCTTCGGGCGCTCCAGTGGGCCGGCGTGGACCGAATCGAGATCATCACCGGCCACGGGGCCGAACGCGTCCGCGAGGTCTGCGATGGCCTCGCCGGTTACGCCCATAACGCCCAATACGAACGAACCAATTCGCTGGATTCGCTGGCCTGCACGACGCTCGCCCCCGAGCCCGACGGCTTGCTCATCCTCAACTCCGACGTGCTGTTTCATCCCGATCTTCTCTCGGCGCTCCTGGCCGATCCCCGGCGGAACGTCCTGCTGGCGGATTTCGCCGCCACGCTGGGGGAGGAAGAAATGAAAATCCGAACCGATGGCTCGGGCCGCATCCGGGCCGTCTCCAAGCGCCTTTCCCCATCGGCGGCCGACGCCGAAAACCTCGGCCTGATCAAACTGGGACCCCCGGCCGCCCGCGCCCTGATCGAACTGGCGCGGCGGAGGAACCGGCCGCGCGGGCTGCGCTGGGTCCCGGACGGCCTGCACCATCTCCGCCGCCGGTTCGTTTTCCATGCCTTGCCGACTGGAGATCTCCCCTGGATCGAGATCGATTTCCCGGACGACCTTCGCCGGGCCGAGACGGTCATTTATCCGCGGCTTTCCGCCTCGCTCTGGGGCCAGGCGGCGTTCGGCGGCGAAGCCCGCCGGGCCTCGGCTCGGCCGGGCCGGGCGTCGATGAAAACTTGACGGAGATCGGGACGCTCAAGGAGGCCCTTCGGCGAGCGGCCCGCGCCCGCAGCCGCGCGCTCGATCCCGATCAGCGGCAAGAGGCCTCCGACAAGATCAGCCTCCGGCTTCTGGCCGACCCCGACCTCGAGCGCGCCCGCCGCGTGGCCGCCTACGTCGCCATGGCCGACGAGGTCGAGACCCGCGACCTGATCGGCCGGATCATCGCCCTCAAAGGTTTTGTCCTTCTTCCGCGACGGCGCCCCGAAGGGGGCATGCCCGATCTGCACGTCGTCCGACGTTTTCCCGACGGCCACACCGCCGGGTCCCATGGGCTCGTCGAGCCCAGCCCCGAGGTCCACCCCGAGACCCTGCCCCCGAGCGAGGTCGATCTCTTCCTGGTTCCGGGCCTGGCTTTTGACCGGACGGGCCGTCGCCTGGGCCGGGGCGGCGGCGGGTATGATCGATTGCTGGCCGCGGCCTCGGGCGCGCGTAAGATCGGCCTTGCCTTCGGCTTCCAAATCCTCGAAACCCCTCTGCCCAAGGAGCCCCACGACGTGCCGATGGACCGGCTGATCACCGAGGAGGAGGTCATCGCGCCCGAGAGCATTCGAGACGTCCGATCGTGAAGGTTTTGCTCATTCGCCTGAGCGCGCTCGGAGACATTCTGCACGGCCTGCCCGTTCTGGCCGCGCTCCGGCGGGCGATGCCCGAGGCGCACCTGGGTTGGCTGGTCGAGGATGCCGGGGCGCCGTTGCTCGAAGGCCATCCGATGCTCGACGAGGCGCACGTCATGCCGCGGCGGGCATGGCGCGCCGGCCGATGGCAGGCCCTGAGAGGGCCGATCGGCCAGTTGATCCGCCGCCTGCGCGCACGGCGCTATGACGTTGCCGTCGACCTTCAAGGGCTGACGAAGAGCGCCGTCTGGGCCCGTCTGAGCGGGGCGCCTCGCCGTATCGGCTTCCGCGGCGCGGACGCCCGCGAACTGAGCCGCGTCTTTTATAACCTGACGGTGGCGCCCCCTCCCGAAGCCGCGCACGTGATCCGACGCAACCTGGCCCTCCTCCAGCCGCTGGGCATTGCCTCGCCCGCCGTCGAGCTGCCGATTCACCTGCCGTCGGAGCTTCGTGTCCGGGCGCGAGAGCTGTGGCCTCACGAGGGTCCCGACGGTTCGCCGCGCGTCCTGATGAGCCCGGGAGCGGGATGGATCACCAAGCAATGGCCCGCCGAAGCCTATGGCCGCCTCGCCGCCCGACTGGTCCAGCGCGCGGGCGCGAGCATCCGTCTGGCGTGGGGCCCCGGCGAGGAGCCGCTGGCCGAATTAGCGCTGGCGGCAGCCCGGCTCGAGGGCGGCGGCCACGAGGCGGAGTCCGGCGCCCCGGGCCCGGCGCAACCGGGGGTGCGCGTGCTGCCGCCGACAAGCTTTACCGAGGTCGTGGGGCTTGCCGCCGAGGCGCACCTCTTCATCGGCGGCGACACCGGCCCCACGCATTTCGCCGCCGCCCTCGGCGTCCCGACCGTCGCTCTCTACGGGGCCTCCGACCCGGCCCGGAACGGCCCCTGGGGGCCACGGGTCACGATCCTCCAAGCGCGGGAGCCGCCATGCGTCCCCTGCTGGCAAACTCGGTGCCGGTGGCCGGAGCCGCTGGCCTGCATGAAGAGCTTGAGCGTCGATCGCGTCCTTGAGGCCGCGCTCGACAGACTGGGTAAGGGGGCGCCGGTCGCCGCCCACGACCCCCGCGCCGCGCACCCACTGTCCGAGTAAATCGATCAGGGCTCGGGCGCCCACCAGATGACCGGTCGCTCGGGTTCCAGGTATCGCTCCAGCATCAGCGACTCCAGGACGGCGAGTCCGGCCCGATAAAGCCCCTCTCTCGGACCGATCGTTTCGCCCAGTTCGAGGTAGCGATCGCCCGCCGGGTCGTAGCGCGGCCAGGCCGGGAGGTCCGGACGGTTAGGGTCGCCCGTGGCGGCGAACTGGGTCCAGTAGCCTTGCATGGCCTCGGCCAAACGCTCGTCGGCCTCGGCCAGGAGCTTCGGGTCCCCGACGCCGGCGACCTCGACGCCGCCCCCCTGGCTGAGCGTGTTGAAAACGTAGCGGATCTCGGTGGCGTGGGAGGCGCCCTTGAACTGAAGGCGCGGATCGGGCGGGACGCGCGTGAAGTGGTAGAAGTAAGCCGGCGCACCCACGTTGCTCATCCAGCGCGCCTGCGCGCGCGAGATCATTGTGTGCTGAACATCCGACAGGAGGCGTATGAACGCCCAGAAGGCGGAGGCGTCGTCCGGGGCCGGATAGACCGCCAGGACCTGCGGCGCCTTGATCCCGAACAACCGCCGCACCGTGGCTTCGTAATCCTCGGCCGAACGTGTCCCCGGGTCCCCCGGGCTCAACCGAAGCGTGGCCTCGTGCTCGTTGGAGCCGATCAGAAGCGGGACGGTGTGTTGGCGGCCGGCGACGTAAAGACGCCGGGGATCGTCCGGGATGACCCAGCCGTCGACGATGGGGTTGGCGTCAAAATCGGCGAGGGCTCCGGCCAACTCAGCATGCGTTTTGGAGCGCAGGCAGGCCAGCGGATCCGGGGCCTCGTCGCACCCCAGGGCCGCGGCGATCCGTTCGCCTATCGCCTCGCGCGAGGCCCGGCTGTAGTTGACGTTCCGCACCGGGCCGCTTTGAACGATCGCGCGATGAAACAATCCCTCGGCCAGGGGGGAGACCATCAACAGCGAAACGCTGCGTCCGCCGGCCGACTCGCCGAAAATCGTCACCCGGTCCGGGTCCCCGCCAAAGGCGGCGATATTGCGCTTGACCCAGCCGAGAGCAGCGATCTGATCCATCAGGCCATAATTGCCCGAGGCGTGATGAGGGGACTCGCGGGTAAGGAGGGGATGAGCGAACGCCCCGAAGACGTTGAGTCGATAGTTGAAGGTCACCAGCACGACGCCCGCCTCGGCCAGACGGGCGCCGTCGTATAGGCCCGCGGCGCCCGTCCCCGTGCTGAAGCCGCCCCCATGGATCCAGACCATCACCGGACGACGTTCCTCGGCGCTCCGAGCCGCCGTCCAGACGTTGAGAAACAGACAATCCTCGTTCTGGGGGACTCGGGCGAACCGTTCGCCTTCCTGCGGAGCCGCCGGGCCGAATGCCTCGGCCCGACGGACGCCGGACCAGGCCCCCGGCGGCTCCGGCGGTCGCCAACGCCGATCGCCCACCGGGGGGGCCGCGTAGGCAATCCCTTTGTAGGCGACGACCTGGCCGTCCTCCCCGGAGCGGAGCGAGCTGCTCAACAAGCCGGATTCGACGCGAAGGGGGCCCTCGCGTTCGAGTTGGGCCCGCCCCGCGCTCAAGCCGACCCCGGTGAACAGAGCAACCCCGATAAGAAGTGAAAACCTCATGACCTTGTGGCTCCCCGTGGCTGATGACACGGGCAGGATTCGGGCCCGATGGGGCTGACGGCCGGATCCTAAAGGGGAGCCGTGAATTGTCCAGTGAGAACCGAAAAGGGTAAACGATTGAAACTAAAGCATTTTGGCGTTGACTTGGGCCGGCCGGGGTGAACAATGAGCGGCTGGAGTTCGAAGCCCCATAGGCCGGGCGGCTTACGCACCCTTCCTCACGGAGGCTCCCATGACGCGCGCGCTGTGCATGCTCACCCTCGCCCTCTCAATCCCGCTCCTGAACGGCGGTTGCGCCACCGTCGTCAGCGGCACCTCGCAGGCCATCACGCTCTCCTCGGAGCCCTCGGGGGCGACCGTCACGGTTCAACCGGGCGACATCACCGCCCAGACGCCGACGGAGATTTATCTCAAGCGCAACGAAGCTTACACGGTCCAGCTCGAAAAGCCCGGTTATCAGCCGGTTTCCATGGAGCTCAAGCGGACGCTGAACTGGTGGACGCTGGGCAACGTCGTCGGCGGCTGGTGGGTCGGCGTGCCGGCGGCCATCATGGACCTGACAACCGGCGGCGCCTTCCGCCTTCGACCGGGCTCGGTCGAAGTCACGCTGAAGCCATCCTGATCGCTCCGCCAGCCGAGGATCAGCGGCCCCCCAGCCGGCCGGACGCCCCTTGCGGCGGCCCGGGCGGCCGGGCCTCGTTGCCGGCCGCGTCACAGAAAAGCATCGTCCCGGCCACCGCCAAGACCGGAATGAACAGCGCGTTCACGCCCGGGACGATCATGATCAGGAAGGACATTGCCCCGAAGCCCAGGGTGGCGGCGCGATACCGCCGGAGAAAGGCGCGCTTTTCCCCCCACGTGTAAAGCCGGCGATCCATGGAGAACGATGTGAACTCCAGACTCAAGAAGGCGATGGCGATCCAGGCCGAGGCCGCCGCCGAGAGAATCTGACCGGCGACGGGGATGAGATTGAGGCTCAGGGCGAGGGTCAGGAGCGCCAGTGTCGTCAAGGCTCGCGCCATCTCACCGACGAGCCCCACCCGAAGCGCCCGGAAGAGCGCCCTCAGCGAGAACGGTTCATCGACGGCGAGGCCCCGGTAAAGCCGCTCGGTCTTCTCCGAGAGCAGATCGTTGAAAGGGTTGGCGACGAGCGTAGCCACCGGGATGAAGGTCACCGCCGCGACGATCAGCATGAGCCCCCAGAGGACGATCGCCAGGACATAGGCCAGAACCCGCCAGCCCCAGGCGCGGTCCAACAGCGTCGCCTCCAGCCAGCCGTAAGCCCAGGACCAGGCGAGATAGATGCCCCCGACGTATAAAATGAAGCTGATGAGGAAAGGGGCCGCGGCCAGCGGCCAAAGCCGCCGCCGCTCCCAGAGAAAGCTTAACCCCCGCCACGGCAGGCTCATCCCCCAGAAGAAGCCAACCAAGCCCCACGGAGCGGCCATGGGGGCGCCGGTGCCTCAGGCCTGCTCGGCCTCGCGGGCCAACTTCGCCTTAACCTTGGCCGGCTCCTCGGCGTGCGCCACGACGGCCAGATTATAGAACTCCGTATAGCCGCACAATGAGCAGGAGACGGCGATATAGCGCCCCCGCGAGACGGCCAGCATGCCCGACAGCCGCCCCGTCGGCAGCGCCACGTCTTCGGCAAGCCCTCCCCGCCCATGACATTTCGGGCAGACGAACTCCCGGCTCAACGCTTCCTTGTTGGGGTTCACGCGGGGGGCCTCGGCGATCTCCCTCGCGCCTGACGCCGACCGGCGGGGGCGCGAGGGCGTCGATCACTATAGGGAACGTCACCTCAGCCTTGCAATATCTTCGGTCTTGATTTCGACTCTGCCCTGTGTCAATCGTGAACGGACTTTGTTCGGTGCGCGCCCGCGTCGCCCGCCGCGCTCTCGCGCCGACTGCCGGCCCCCCCGCCCGGCCGGCGCTTATCCCCGATGTCATCACGCCTCACGCGGCACTCTCCCTTAAGCGTCCGACGCCCGGGCGCTCCTCGGCCGATGAGGACCGTCGCCTGGATGGCCCTCGGGCTGACGGCCGGGGCGGTGAGGTCCTGGGCCGCTCCCGCTTTCATCCTCGATGGGCGGATCGAAGAACTCGATGCCCGGATCGTGGCCGAGGACGCCGACGGCCGCGTCTCCGCCCTGGACGTCCTCTTCTATCTCGACATGACCCGCAACCCCTGGGTGCATCTGCCGGCAGAGGCCTGGCTCGCCGAGCCGGCGACGATCGCTCCGGCCTCCCAAGAGGCCCTTCGGGCTTCGACCGAGCTTTACCTGGCGATCCGTTCGCTGGCTCGCCAGGGAACGGCAGCGGCGCTGCCGGCGGCGCATCTGGCGCGTCTGGAGCTGACGGCGCTCAAGGCGGCCTGGGTCGATCAGGTCGTGCGGCCCGCCATCCGGGTCACGCCGACGGACGTGCACCACTATTACATCTCCAACCCGGAGCAGTACGCCGCCCCGCCGCGCCTCCAGGTCCGCTACATCTTCCTGCCGGTGCGGGACTTGAGTTCCGCCGAGGAAACGCGAGCGGGCGAGGCTTCATTGGGGGCGCTGCGCGATCGGATCGCCGACGGCGAGATCAGCTTCGAGGAGGCTGCTCGACGCTTCTCCCAGGCCCCCTCGGCGGCCCAGGGGGGGCTGCTGCCGGAGTTCGCTCCGGGGACCCATTTTGCCGAATTCGAACGTCAGGCCTTCGGGCTGCGGCAGCCGCGGACGATGAGCCCGGTCTTTGTCGGCAACGAGGGGGTCTATCTTCTGGAACTGGTCCGTCGGGAAGAACCGTCCCGCACGCCGGTGGTCGAGGTCGAGAAGGAAATCGCCGCTCGGTTGGCTCATGAACACGTTCGTTCATATTATTACCTGTTTCTCAATCGTCTGGCGCGCAAGACGTTCATCCGGGACCTGGCCTGGACGTGGGAAGGCGGGGCCGGCGATGGGCCGATCGCGATGGTCGGGGATCGCCGGCTGAGCCGCGATGAGATCCTGCGGCTCAATCCGGCGGTGATCAACGCCGGCTATGAGATTCAATGGGGGGCCGTTTTTCAGGAAGCCGCCGAATGGATCGAGGGGGAACTGATCCGGCGCGATCTCACGAAGCGCGCCCCCGGCCCATCGCGTTTTCAGGACCAGGCCCGCCGGATCGCGCGGGAAATCTTGACGGCCGAGCCGGTCCTTCTCGCCCGCGCCGGGTCCGAAGGCGCAGCCTCGGTCGAGGCGGCGCTCCGAACGCTGGGCAAGGGCGAGGAGGAGGCGCCGGGCCTGCCCGAAGCTCGCGTCGTGGCCGTGACGCTGCGATCGACCGGCGACGGCGTCACCGAGATCGGACGCGAGGAGTTCGCCCGGCGAACGCTCGCGCGCCTGGAAGCGGTCGTTCTCCAGGGTCGCCTGCCGACGCGGCCCGAGCCGACGGAGTTCGCTGAGACGCTCCTGACGGCGGCGGCCCGTCGGGGGGAGGCGGGCGTGCTCGACGCGATCGACGACCTCGAGAAGGCGCTGGAACAATCGCCGTGGGAGGGGGTCAAGATTTCGCTTCGACATCTGGGGTGGAAATCCTCCCTGACGGGCCTGGCCTGGCATCCGTCCCTGGCCTGGCTGGAGCCGGGGAAGGTCAGCCCGCCGCAGCCGATGATCGATCGCGTCGAGCACTACGTGGTCGTGGAGCGGCGATTCAATCCGGAGAGCCCCCTGCTGGAAGTTCCCCTGCTGATTCGCATCGCGGCCTTTGAGCGGCTGAAGCGAATCGCTCTGGAGGAGGAAGTCGAGCGGGTACGGGCGCAGCGGCCGCTCCGATCGGGGCTTGAGAGCGTGGCCGGCGGCTCATGAAGGTTCTGATCCTCGGCGGCGGCGGTCGCGAGCACGCCCTCGCCTGGAAGATCGCTCAGAGTCCGCTGTGTGAGGGGCTTTTCTGCGCGCCGGGCAATCCGGGCATCTCGCAGGTGGCCGATTGCGTCACGCTGAATCTCCGCCCGCCGTTCGAGCGGCTGATCGGCTTCTGCCGCCAAGCCCAGATCGATCTGGTCGTCGTCGGGCCGGAGGACCCGCTGGCGGCCGGCGTGGTCGACGCGCTGGAGGCGGCCGGCGTCCCCGCCTTCGGCCCGGGCGCCGCCGCCGCCCGTCTGGAAGCCTCTAAAAGTTTCGCCAAAGAAATCATGACGGCGGCGGGGATTCCGACGGGCGCGGCTTGCCCCTTCACGGAGGCCTCCGCCGCGCGCGAGCATCTGAACCGCCTTTCCCCGCCCTACGTCATCAAGGCCGACGGGCTGGCCGCCGGTAAAGGGGTCGTCGTCGCGAACGACCGCGCCCAAGCCGAGGATTGGATCGACGCGCTCCTGGAAGGGCGGCGATTGGGAGAGGCAGGGGCTCGGATTCTGATCGAGGAGTATCTGACGGGGATCGAGGCGAGCCTCCTGGCTTTCACCGACGGCCGGACCGTCCTGGCGATGGAACCGGCCCACGATCACAAGCCGGTTTTCGACGGCGATCGCGGGCCCAACACCGGCGGGATGGGCGCCGTCTCGCCCGCCGCCGCCATGACGCCGGGGCTGCGCCGGCGCGCGGTCGAGGAAATCTTGAAGCCTGCCGTGGCCGAACTCGCCCGCCGCGGGCTGATCTACCGCGGCGTGCTCTACGCGGGGCTCATGCTCACGGCCGAGGGGCCGAAGGTCGTGGAATTCAACTGTCGCTTCGGCGACCCGGAAACCCAGGCCTTGCTCCCTCGTCTCACCACGGATCTGGTCCCCCTCCTGCTCGCCTGTCGCGAGGGAACGCTCGCGGGGCTGGAGCTGGCTTGGCGGCCGGAGGCCTGCGTCTGCGTCGTGGCGGCCGCGGCCGGTTATCCGGGGCCTTCGCGGCGCGGCGACGTGATCGGCGGCCTGGAGGGGGACGGCGAGGACGTCATGATCTTCCACGCGGGGACGGCCTTCGACGCCGACGGGCGGATCGTCACGGCCGGCGGAAGGGTCCTGGGGGTGACGGCCTTGGGGAGCGACGCGGCTCACGCGCGGGACCGGGCTTACGCCCGGCTGGAGCGCATTCGTTTCAGCGGGATGCATTTCCGGCGCGACATCGGGCTTCGGCGGGCGGGGGTCCCCGCATCCGTTTGACGCAACGGCGTAGGCCGTCAATCCAGATACTTCGGATCAAGCGCGTCCCGGACGCCGTCGCCCAGGAAATTGAAGGCGAAGACGGCCAGGAAAATGAACACGCCCGGCGTCAGAAGCCAGGGGAAATCCACGAGCGCCCGCAACGCCTGGGCCTCGGTCAGCATGTTCCCCCACGAGGCCTGCGGCTCCTCGATCCCGACCCCGAGAAAGCTCAACGTCACCTCCCCGAGGATGTAGTAGGGGATGGAGAGCGTGGCCGCGATGATGACGTAGGTCAGCGTGTTCGGCAGCAGATGGAAGAGGATGATCCGAAGCGGGGAAGCCCCAAGGGCCCGGGCCGCCGCCACGTAGTCCAACTCTTTGGTGGCGAGGACCATCCCACGCACGACGCGCGCCGTCCCGGCCCAGTAGACCAGCCCCAGAATGGCGACCATCAGGACGTAAATCTGACCCGACTCCAGGCCCTCCCCCTCGGCGAGCCCGAACAGCCGGCCCAGCAACGGATTGGTCTCCGAGAGCGCCGCCCGAAGGGCGAGGATGAGATAGAGGACGGGGACGGACATCACCAGCTCGACCAATCGCATCAACGCCGCATCGATCCGTCCGCCGGCGTAGCCGGAAATCCCGCCGACGATGAGCCCGAGGGTCATCGTGATCGCCACGCCGATGAGCCCGATGCTCAAGGAGATCTTCCCCCCCGCGAGGATTCTGGAGAAGACGCATCGCCCCAGACCGTCGGCCCCGAAGAGCAGAAGGCGGGGCTGACCGAGAAGGGCCGCTCCCGCCGAATCCGGGCCCTCCGGCGGCCCCAGCCCGAACAAATGGCGATCGGTCTCGAACAACCACCAGAGCCGGTAACGATCCCCCCGGGCCCACAAGCGGAGGGGATAGCGTACCGAGGCGTCCTCGTCGTACTTCCGGCGGAGGACGTCGACGAGCTCCGTCCGATAAATGAACGGACGCCCATGGAATCGCCCGTCGGCGTCAACGAAGCGGAGCCGCGTCGGGGGATGATGAGGGGCGTCGGTCCTTGAGCGACGCGGATCATAGGGGGCGACGAACGAACCGAAGAGAGCCAGCACATAGAGCACGCCGAGCAGGACGGCCCCGGTCATGGCTGCGGGGTTGCCTCGGAGCCGCCGGAGAAAAACCCCGGCCGGCGAGCGGGGGGCGGAGGATTTCATCCGCCGGCCTCCCCGCCGAGCTTGATCCTCGGATCAGTGACGGCCAGCAGGATGTCGGCGATCGCGTTGCCGAGCACGAGCAAGGCCGTGGCGACCAGGACCGAGGCGTTGACGAGAAACAGGTCCTTGGCGAAGAAGGCCTCGACGGTCGTCCGGCCCAGACCCGGCAGGCTCATCACGACCTCGACCAGGAAGGCGCCGCTCAGAAGATCGGAGATGCTGTAGCCGAAGAGCGTGATCAGCGGGTTGATGGCGTTGCGGACGGCGTGGCGCATCAGGACGGCGCGCTCGGAGAGCCCCTTGGCCCGGGCCGTCCGGAC
Organism: uncultured Candidatus Sumerlaeota bacterium; assembly: GCA_964463045.1. Taxonomy (GTDB): domain Bacteria; phylum Sumerlaeota; class Sumerlaeia; order MVZB01; family JAJFLK01; genus CAYXAU01. The sequence goes on from CAYXAU010000002.1 coordinate 314,484, forward strand.
GAAATCCGCCCGGAGCACGTCCAGCAGATGGCCGCGCATCTGGCGCATGTAAATGGCCGTCATGGATGACCCCAGGACGATCGTCGGCAACGCCAGATGCCGCGCGCGGTCCAGCCCCTTCTGCGCCAGCGTGAAACTCTCCCAGTGGCGGACGTCCTGCAAACCGCCGGTCGGGAACCAGCCCGTGACCTTGGCGAAATAGACGGCCAACAGGGCCAGAAAGACGCTCGGCATGGAGATGCCGACGAAGGCCGACGCCGAGGCCGACTTATCAACCCAGCCGTATTGGCGTCGGGCGGCGAGGATGCCGAGCGGCAGGCCGACCCCCCAGGCGAAGAACGTCGCGCAGAGCGACAGCAGGAGCGTGTTCCCCGCGCGCTCGCCGATGATCTCCAACACGGGCCGCTTCTGCGCGAACGAGTAACCGAAGTTGAGGCAGCCGCCGGGCCGCCACCAGGGAGTCCACTCCGCGCGATCCCCCCAGACGATTCCCTTCAGCCACAGGCCGTAAGAGACGATCCAGGGCCGATCCAGCCCGAGCCGTCTCTCCTCCCGCTGGATGTGTTCGAGCGAGATCTGCGGGTTGAGCTTGAGCTTCGTCAGATAATTGCCCGGGGATTGATTGATGAGGAAGAACGTGAGAAACGAGGCCGCCAGCAGGACGGGGACCGCCTGCGCCAGGCGCCGGAGAATGAAGCCGGGGAGGGACATCTACCCACTGCGGTCGGGCATTCGGCACGACGACGCCCCTGGCTCAATCTGGCGGCTGCCGCGCGTCTTCCAGCGCTGGCCTGACCGAGAAGCTTGGTCTCTCCGCGGCTTCGCGGCGTCCAGGTATGGCCTCAGGCGAAAGTTCACTGTGTCGGCAGGTCGCCTCATGCAGCGCGCGGGCCTCGCGCAGAGCCTCCTCTCGGAAGTACTTACTCAGGAAACACGGCGTATTCAGGTCCACTCTGCGGCCGAAGATGGACGAGAGTTCGTCCTGCATTCCGGAAAAGGCGAAGACGGCTCGCGCCCCCGGCTCGGACTCGACCAGGACGTCGACGTCGCTCGCCGG
>CAYXAU010000002.1:315640-370866 GCA_964463045.1 uncultured Candidatus Sumerlaeota bacterium
ACGTCGACGTCGCTCGCCGGCCCGAAATCCTCGCGCAGGATCGAACCGAACAGCGCCAGCCGTCGGATCCGATGCCGTCGGCAGAAATCGGCGATCCGCTCCATCGGCATCTCAATCCCGTGATAAACCGCGCCGGCCATGTTGTCGCTATCCGTCAGCCGTCCCTCGTGGCGCTGGGGGGAGTCCTTCGCGCCCTCGGCCGAGCCCCCCGATCCCGGGCCGCCGTCACCGCCGCTTCCAGTAAAGCTGCTCGATGTTGTGCGTCAAGTGCGGCTCCAGAACCGAAGGCTTGAGGTTGCCGATCCGGTTGCGGGCCGCGACAAAGACCTGCTGCGCCACCAGCTCGATCGTCGGCTGATTCTCGGCGTAGATCGTCAGAATCTCGTCGTAGATCGCCTTCTGCTCTTCGTAGGTGAACACCCGCTTCATGGACTCGTACAAGTCGTCGATCCGGGCCTCCCAGGCCGTCGCCGGCGTCTTCTGGCTGGGGTTCCAGGAATGCAGCCGTCCGGCGCTCAGGAAGACGTTGGCGGCCTGCGCCGGATGCGGCGGGACGGCCCCGCCGATCCCCAGAAGGCACGCCTCGTAATCGTAGGTGTCGGCCGTCCGCGTCACGATGTCGTTGAAATCGAGCAGTTGCAGCCGCACGTCGAAGCCGAGCTTCGCGAGGTCCTCCTTGAGCAAGACGCCGATCTTCTCCCGAATCCGATTCTCCTTGTTGGTGATGATCGTGAAGCGGACGGGCCGGCCCTGCTCATCCTCGCGGAGCCCGTCCCCGTCACGGTCGACGAGGCCGATGCCGGCCAGCTCGCGAGCCGCCTGCTCCAGGTTGTAGGGATACGTCGGAATATCCGGGTTGTGCCAGCGTAGGTTGGACGGCCCCTCGGGACTATAGAGCGGGGCCCCCTGGCCGAACAGAATGGTCTGGACCATGGCCTCCCGATTGGCCGCCATCGAACAGGCGCGCCGGAACGCCACGCGGTCGAACCACCGGAGTTTGACGGGATCGACGTAAGGCCGATAGGAACGGGCGGCGATCTCGGGCGGCGGCTCGGCGCCGGGCCCCGGCGGCGTCCAGGCGACGCGGCGCCCCGCGGGGTCCAGATACGTGCCGCCGGGCTTGAGGTTGAACCACAGATACGTCGAGGCGATCCGAAGGCCGGGGTTGAAGACCGTGTAATCGCCGCGCGCCTGATCGTCCTGCAGGACAACCAGGTTCTGCGGTTGGATCGTCTCGATCAGGTCCAGATCGCCGGCCTGGAACCGGAGCGCCATGGCGTCAAAGTCAGGCACGTTGAGCACGACGAGCTCGTCCAGATAAGGCAGGCGCGTCCCCGGGGCGTCGAAGGCGCGGTAATGGGGGTTGGCTTCGAGGACCACCCGCTGGCCGGAGATAAAGGCTTTGAGTCGGAACGGCCCGCTGACGATCACGTCCGCCGGCGGCGTGTCCGTTCCCAGCCGATGAGCGAAGGAGCCGTCCTTGAGGAAGGATTCATAGCAATGGCGCGGGAGCGCCCGCAGCTCCCCGAGGTTCTGAAAGGCGAAGGAGTCCACCGTCGGAATCCGGGCGACGAACGTGAGCGGATCGGGCGCCGAAAAGACGTACGGCTCGCCTCCGGTCTGAAAGAACTCGCGCAGATGCGTGGGGACGTTCCCGTCGAAAACGCACTCGGCGAAGAAGACGAAGTCGTCGGCCGTGAGCGGGGCGCCGTCGCTCCATCGCAATCCCGGCCTCAGGCGAAAAACCCATTCCCGGCTCTCGGCCCGGTAAGCCCAACTTTCGGCCAGCGACGGCGTCTCGACCTGATCCACGTGATCGAAATCGAAGAGCGGGTCGAACATGAACCGGATGATCCGACGGGTCTCAAGGTCGTCCTCCGTCACCGGATTGAACGTCTTCGGGTCGCCGGCGATCGCCAGCACGAGTTTCCCCCCCTTGATGCCCGGCGTGATCCCCGCCACGACGCGCCCCCCCTCAGGGATGCTCACCGAGCCCAGCGATTCCCCGCCGCCCCCCTCTCCGGAGGCCGAGCCCTCGGCGCCCTCCTTTTCCCCCGCCGGGCCGCATCCGCTGAGAAGAACCGCCAGGAAAAACGACGTCGCCCCGCGCCAGCTTCGGTTCCCATGGGGGGACGGCTCCGGCCTGGAGCCCCGCCGAGAACCAAGACCGATCACGTCGACCCCCCGCTCTTGGGTTTTGAGCGGCCCCCGCGGCCGCGTCTAGCCGTCGGACGACGACGCGCCCGAGCCGGACGATCCTCACCTTCGGCGGCCGGAGGCTCATCGGGCGACGGTTCGGCCGCGGCGGCCGTCGGCTCGACTTCCGAGGAGGCTTCCCGAGCTGGAGGAGTCGCGGTTAAGGGGGGTTCGTCAGCCGGCGCGGGCCGGCTGCCGAAGGAGACTAACCGGCGGCCCCCCCGCGTCGAAGGTTCTGGCGCCTCGGGCTCCTGAAGCACATCGGCGGCCCGACGGACCGTCACGCCCTCCAAGTGCGCGTAGCGGCGCGTGGGATCGGTCGGGGGCTGCTCGGCGGGGGCCGGCTCGGCCTCCAGGGCCTCCCCCTCGGGCTCCGGCGGCACCAGCCGAGGCCCCCGCTCCACGCGATCGCCCTCTCCTCGGAAACGGCCGCGGCCTCGGCCACGATGCCGATACCGACCGCGACGTCGGTCCTCGCGTTCCTCGGCTGTCTCCCCATCGACGGATTCAAACTTTTCGGCCGTCGGGGGGCGGTAATTGACGAGCGCCAGAAGGGCCAGTTCGTACCCGAGGGCGCCCAAGCCGGTGATCTGGCCGATGCAAACCGGCGCCAGCAGGGATTTATGCCGAAACTCCTCGCGAGCGTAGATGTTGCTCAGGTGAACCTCGACGACGGGGGCCGAACTGGCGGCCACGGCGTCGCGCAAGGCCACCGACGTGTGCGTGTAACCCCCGGCGTTGAGCACGACCCCCTGGAACCGGTGGGCGGCCTCCTGGATGGCCACGATCAAATCCCCCTCGTGATTGCTCTGTCGAAGCTCCACGTCAACGCGCAGTTGAGCCGCGCGCCTGCGGACCGAGGCTTCCAGGTCCGCCAATGTTTCGCGTCCGTAAATCTCGGGTTCACGCGTCCCGAGCAGGTTCAGGTTCGGTCCGTTAAGCACCAGGATGCGCATGAGTTTGACCTCGTCAGATGGCTCCCCGTCCGGCCGAGCGGCCGGCCGGCGGGCGTCGATTAACCAGGATCCATCGCGGCCAGCAGAGAGGCTCGCGCCGCCGATTCGGCCACGCCTTCGCGCAGCGCGACCTCCCCGATCCCGCTCGGGACGACGAAGCGCAGCCGCCCGTCCCGCGCTTTCTTATCCGCCCGCATCGCCTCGAAATAAAGCTCGGGAGGGAACGCCGGCAGCGAGGCGGGCAATCGCAGCCGCGCGAGGAGCGATCGCAACCGCTCGGTCACCTCGGGCGAAAGTCCCCCGACGATCTCCCCCAGACGACAGGCCGCCACCATCCCGCCGGCCACGGCTTCCCCGTGGCGCAGGCCCTGATAGCCTTGTAGCGTCTCGACGGCATGGGCGAACGTGTGACCGAAGTTGAGGATGGCGCGCAGGCCGGTCTCGGTCTCGTCCTGGGCGACGACGGCCGCCTTGATCTCGCAACTGCGGGCGATCAGCCGCGTCAGGGTGTCCGGATCGCGCGCCAGGGCCGCCTCGGCGCGCGCCTCCAGGAACTTGAACAGGCTCTCGTCGGCGATCATGCCGTATTTGACGACCTCGGCCAGGCCGGCGCTCAACTCTTCGGCGGGCAACGTATCGAGAAACGCCAATTCGACGATGACGATCGCCGGCTGCTTGAAAGCGCCGATCAGGTTTTTCCCCCGGGGGTGGTTGACGCCGGTCTTCCCCCCGATCGAACTGTCGACCATGGCCAAAAGGCTCGTCGGCATCTGCGCCAGCCCGAGGCCGCGCAGGAAAGTCGCCGCGGCGAACCCGGCCACGTCCCCGACGACCCCGCCCCCCAGGGCAATGAGGGCCGTCTGTCGCCCGTAGCGCCGCTCCAAGAGCCAATCGTAAATCCCTTCGACGGTCGAGAGCGTCTTGGCCGGCTCCCCCGCCGGGATGACGCAGGTCTCGACGTGGATCCCTCCCCGGCTGAGCCCCTGGCGGACCCGAGGGCCCCAGAGCGCCTCCAGCCGGGCGTCGGTCACGAGAACCCCACGGCCGCCGACCAACGCCTCGGCCAGGGCCACCCCGGCCTCCTCCAGCCAGTCGCGTCCGATCTGAATGGCGTAGGCCCGGTCCCCGAGCGGGACCGGCACTGTCGTCAGCGTCTTCATCCCGAAACCAAGCGGGCCCAGATAGCCTCGGCAACGGCCTCCGGCGTCCGGCGATCCGTATCGATGCAGATCGGAAGGGCCTGATAGGCCGCCTGGCGCTGATCGAGAAGCTCCCGGATGCGCCGGCGGGGATCCTCGCCTTCGAGCAGCGGACGCCCCGCTCCGCCCCGGACACGATGCCAGATTTCCTCCGGCGAGGCCATCAGGAAAACCACCATGCCGGCGGCTTCGGCGGCGGCGCGATTCTCCGGTCGCAGCATGAAGCCGCCGCCGGTGGCGATGACGCAGCGCTCCATCGTCGCCAGCCCTTCGGCCACCTCCGACTCCCATTGGCGAAAAGCCGCCTCCCCCTGAGCGCGGAAAATCTCGGCCACGGCCCGCCCCGCCCGGCGCTCAATCAATTCATCAGTGTCGACGAACTGCCAGCCCAGACGGGCCGCCAGCAGCTTGCCCACCGTCGTCTTGCCCGACCCCATAAAGCCGGCCAGAATCACGTTGCGAGGCAAGGCGTTGGTCACGTTTGAAGGGATGGCGAACGTTCCCGGGGGAGCTGAATCGGCGCGTCGGCTTCTGGCGCCGGGGACGGGGCGGCCGGAGGGGCGGCCGAGCCGCAATCGGGGGCCAGGGGGCCCCAAGGCGACCTTCCCGCATCTCTATTGTCCTGATAATGCTTGAGTTAGGCAACTTGGGAAGCCGCGAGGCTGTGACGAGCGTTTTCCCGCGGGTCCAAGCCTGTGAAAATTTCACCCTCCGACGCCTCTACATATTTCGTTTGACTTGAGTTAATCTTGTAACAATAAATAGTCCATGAACCGGGAGGGGACAGCAACCTCGACACTTCGGCCGCCTGCGGACCGAGTCTATCGAGGACGAAAAATCCCCAAGGCCGTCATCAAACGGCTTTCCCTCTACGCGCGCGCCCTCAAAATCCTCTCCGTCAACCGGATCGAGAAGCTCTCCAGCCAGGAACTCGGCCAGGCCCTGGGGATCAACCCCGCCCAGGTGCGTAAGGACCTGGCCTATTTCGGCCAGTTCGGCATCCCCGGCTTCGGCTATTACGTCGAAGAGCTGCGGGGGCAGATCAAGACCATTCTCGGGACGGATCGGATCGTTCGGATCGCGCTGGTCGGCGTCGGCAATCTCGGCCAGGCCCTCTTGAGCTACGCGGCCTTCCGTCAAGAGGGCTTCATCTTCGTGGCGGCCTTTGACTCCGATAAGCGCAAGGTCGGCGGCGAGCGCAACGGCGTCCCGATCTTCCACGCCGACGAGATGAAAACGCGGCTGAAGGAGCTGGGGGTGGACATCGTCATCTTGGCTGTCCCGGCCCATGCGGCTCAGGCCATTGCCGAAACGGTCGTCGAGGCGGGCATTCACGCCCTGCTCAATTTCGTCCCCGTGCGGCTGGTCGTCCCGCCTCAGGTGAAGGTGCACTACGTCGATCTGACGATCGAGATCGAAAGCCTGAGCTATTACCTCCGCTGACGGGGGGGATGCCATGAGGGGAGATCCATCACCGCGGAGACGCCAAGGACGCGGAGCGATCGGCTGGGGGGAGAGTCTATCGAGGCTGCGCCGTTGAGGATTCGACAGGATTGGGAGAATCCTCAGGAGCTGGTTTGTACGACTTTTCCGTTGTTCGATGGCCCTCGGATTCGCGCCTGGGCCGGGTCGCCTCATCAACGAGACGGTCGAGGGACCATCCTCTCTCCTGCCGCTCTCGCCGCCTCGCGCATCCACACCCCCCGCTGAACGCGCTCGAGGGTTCCTCGGGCCCTCGCGCCACGGACGGACCGAGGCAGAAGAGGCTTCTCCCTCCGCGATCTCGGCGGTTGTGATTCCCCCGGCCCGTCGAGGGGGCCGCCTCAGTAAGCGAGGGCGGGGCGGCGGACCTGCCGCTGGAGCGTCGTGATCTGCGCCGCGCCGAAGGCGACCTCCTGCGCCGGCGGCTTGAATTCAAGCCCGAAGGTCACGTCGAACTCCAGCGGATTGTCGCGTCGATCCCTGGCCTCGCGCACGTCCCGGCGCACCCGGACGCGCAGCGAAGCGACCGCATCATGCAGGTCACGCTGCAAGAGCCAGGAAACCTCCCGCAGGCCGCTGACCCGGTCGTCCCACCGCAGCCGGATTTCGGTGTCCCACTTCGGTCCCAACTCGCGGCCATAGACCCACGTCGTTTGAATCCGGTTATCCTCGTCGGTGAAGAAGGAGCGATCGTCGAGGTCGTCGTCCTCGGCGCTCTCGCCGTGGACGCGGCGCGTCGAGATCCCCAGCCGCGTGTACCAGCGGCCGTGGATGGGTTGGTAGCGGGCGTCGAAATTGGCCAGATCGACCGTCTGCTCGCCGGAGCGCGGATCGGACGGATGAAACAGTTCGCGCCGGACCTGACCGATGGAGGCGCCCGCCTGGAGCGTCTGCGTTCGGTTGATCCAGTTGGTCCCGAGGGTCCAGTAGCCGAGCGTCTCGTTGGGGAAACGGTCGCTCTTGCTTTCGAGGTTAAGGCCAAAGTTGAAGTAGGCGACGAGCGACGGGTAGAGCAGTTGATAGGTGAGCCCGCCCTCAAACCAGTGCTCGCGGAGGCGGTAATTGAAGAGGTCCTCGCGGGAGGTCACGTCGCCGAGGCGGGCGTAGAAGTCGCCGATGAAGTCATCGGTCGTCTCGCGCCATCGCCAGAGGAGATAGGCCGAGAGGGCGTCGGAGATGCGGTAATTGAGCCGGAGCTCGGCGTCGATCCAGGCGTAAAACGGTTCGATGTCGTCCAGGTTGAACTCCTCCTCGCCCACGAGAAACGTCCCGTCGGTCTCGACGAATCTCAGGCCGTCGACGCGCCGGAGGCCGTCGGGGCCCGGAAGATGGGACGAGAAGTCGATGCCGAGGTCATCGTCGCTCCGGTCGGCCACGCCGAAGCCGACGCCGAGCTTGGCGAGCAGCACCATCCGTTCGGTGATCTGATACTGCCAGAGCAACTGATGATAGACATCGATCCCTCGGACGCGCGCGTCGTCGTCCTCATCGACGATGTTGAGCCCCTTGTCCAGATTGTTGTAGGCCCGGATCTCGGAAAGGATGTAGAGGGGCCAATCGCGGATAGGGAGATAGCGCGTGGCGAAGGTGGCCTCGGGGAGCCGTTCGCTGACGCGCCCCCAGCGGGAGCGGGCGATCGAGTTGGCGCGGACGTCCCTCAGGCGACGGCCGGGGTCGAACTCAAAATCCAGGTTGTTGTCGGCAGGATCGGAAAAGTCGTTGAATCGGTCGATCCCGGCGCGGTCCTTGATCTCAAACAGGACTCTCAGGACGTAAGCCTCGCGCAGGTAGGTCAGCGCGGCCCGGGCGCGGCGCTCGATCTGGCGCTCTCGTTGAAAGCCGTCCTCGGCGAACTGATCGAGGATATCGTAGAAGATTTCGGGGTCGCTGAAGTAGTCGATGTTGAACGTGGCATAGAGATGCGGCGTGATCTGAGAGCGGTGTCGCCAGAGAATCTGCCAGCGCTCGTCTTCGCGTTCCTTTTCCTCGTCCTCGTCGATGTCGGCGTCGGCCACGCGCCGTTCGGAGTCGAAGATCCCGTAAATCTCGAAGTAGCCCCGGTGCCGCCCGAAATCGAACTCATATTTGTAATTGGCCCCCCCGCCGAGCCCCCGCTTGCTCAGGATATCGGCGAAGACCTGGGCCTGACCGAAGGAGCGGGTTTCGAACCGCGTCTCGTCGTCGAAGCTCGGCTCGGCGGTCGAGTGCTCATACTGGTAGCCGATTCGGAGCCGGGCCCCCGTTCGCCCGCCGACGCCGACCTTGAAGAACCAGGGAGCCCCCTCGGCCAGCGACCGCGAATAAAACGGCAGGTATAAGACCGGCACTTCGCCGATTCGGAACGTCGCCCCCCGGAAGAAGATGCGATCGTCGGGGAAAAGGATCACCTCGCGGGCCCGGATGCTGTAGTGCGGGATCGGGAAGCTGCAGGTCGTGATGGCCGTATCCCGGAAAATCGACTCATATTGGGAAAGCTGCTGGAAGGGAGGGACCTGGGGACCCGCGTCCGGCCCGGGGGGAAAGGTCTTGAAATAGACGGCGCCACTGCGGCCCCAGGCGTTGAACGCCACGCCTTCTTCCTCGGCGAAGTTATAGCGCAGCGAATCGGCGCGCAGTTCGTCCTCGCGGGCGTCCTCCTGCAACACGCGCAAGATGACGTTCCCCTCGGCCTGGACTTCCTGAAGCCGGTTGTCCAGGATCACCCGGTCGGCCTCCAGGAAATACTTGCGGTAAATGACCTGCGTCCGGCCCGGCCCGTAGAGAATGCCCCCCTCCTCGTCGTAGTCGAGGAAGCCCTCCAGGGGAGTGATGCGCAACTCCCCCTCGACGGGGCGTTCGGGCGAGATGCTCCGCCGGATGACGCGCAATCGCTCGGCCTCGGAGGGATCGTAGCGCGGCGGCGTATAAGGAAGCACCGGCTCCGGCGCGGCCTGAGCCGGCTTCAGCCGGGCGGCCTCGGCGGGGTCGAGCTCGGAGGCAGGCTCTTGGGCATTAAGGGGCCGGATGAGCGTCGCCAACGCGAGCGCGGCCGCCCAGGCCCACCGCCTCTGTCTTGCGATCGGGAAGTTCAACGGCTCAGCTCCCGGAACTCCGTCGCCGACGGCCCCGCCCGGCCGCGGCCCCAGGGCGTCGCCTAATGCCGGAGGGCGCGCCACCAGAGCGCCGTCCCGGCGACGGCGAAGACCAAGATTGGCGAAAAGATCACGGCCGCGCCAATGGATTTTTCCGACTCGACCATGGTGTAGCCGGTCCGCGTCAACAGGTGATAAACGAGCGTGAGCGCCAGGGCCAGCGTGACGCTCAGGGATTTGCCCGTGGGCCGCAGCCAGATGGCCAGCGGCAGCCCGACGAAAGCGAAGAGAAGGCACTCCAGGGAGAGGGCATAGCGCTCGAGGGCCGTGGCTTTGGCCCGCAGGCGATACCGCGGCTTGAGATCATTATCGGCCGAGCGCCGCCAGAGCTCCGGGATCGTCAGCGTCCGCCGTTCCTTGGACGTGTCCTGCCCCTCGATGGCCTCCACTTTCGTCATTCGGCCGAACTCGATCATGACGTAATCGCGCTCGCCGGTCGGCGCCGCCGGGGCCGAACCTTCGCCGGCCAGAAGGACCGGCTGACCGCCGGCTTCGAGCGGCGGCTCCTCCTGGATGGCTTCCAGGATATGGATGGAGCCCTCGTTCAGCTCCATCCGGACCGCCCCCAGGGCGGGGTCCGTGGCGAAGGCCGCCCGATCGGCGAAGACCCAGAGCGGCTCATGGGACTTGCCTTCGAGTTTGATCTCGTATTCCAGGCGCTGGTACTCCTCTTCGGTGAATTCCCCCTGGCGCTGACGACGGCGCAGATCGCGGAGCTTCTCCTCACGACGGAGCTTGCGTTGGACGTCGTCTTCCTCCTTGAAGTCGGCCCGGTCCAGGAGAAGCGTCACGTCGCCCATCGCGCCCGTCTCGGGCTCGCGCCGGCCGAAATAGAGGTTGAGCCCGCCCAAGTCCTGGAACAACTCGTCATAGACGCGCCCGGGCTGGAGGTTGGCGAACTCCGAGACGAGCAGCCGCCCGGCCTTAAGAATCGAGGCCCGCACGAGCCGAGGCTCCACGTCGTAATAGAGCCAGACCGACCCGGCCGAGAGCGCCCCGGCGAGCCCGAGGAGCGGGGCGAAAACGACAAGCAGATGCAACCCGCCGGTCTGCATGGCGCGGACCTCCAGGTCCAGCGTCATCCGGCCCACGCCGATCATGACGCCGATCAGGAGCGCCATTGGCGTGATCAAGAGGAGCGTCGTCGGCAGCGCCATGAAGAACGTCTGAACCACGTCGGCCTGCGAGACTTCCTCCCGGAACATGAGCCGCATGATGACGAGCAGCAGCCGCTGGTCGTGCCCGGGGACCTTCGTGATCGTGAGAATGAAAAACGTGAGGGCGACGACCGCCAGCAGCGTCGGATAAGTCACCTCGCGCAGGACGTAGCGCCAGAGAATGCGGGGGAAACGATTCAAGACCGTCGAACCGGGGCCGGAACCTCGGCGGGTCATTAGGCCAGCCCCCCGCCGGCCTTGTCAATGCCCCCTCCGCCCCCGACGGCGCGGGCCACGCCGGACTTGATTCGCGGCCGCCGCTCGCCCATCATGGCCCATCTCCGGCGGGCGGAAAGGGGCCATCATGAGGCAGCGCGAATCCATCTGGAGGCGGGCGGCGGCCTGCGGGATCGTCCTGGGCTTGGCGGCCCGGGCCCTGGGGGCCGACGGCGACGCAGGCTCAAGCGGCTCGGAGGTTTCGGCCCGGCTGGTGCTGGAAGAGGTCGGGGGAGGAACCGACTCGGCCGTCTCGCCCGACGGCCAGTGGATCGCCTTCAGCAGCCGCCGGAGCGGCAATCTGGACGTCTGGATCGTCAACACCGAAACGCGCCAGACCCGCCAGATCACGACGCATCCGGCGACGGACAACGAGGCGCGCTGGCATCCCGAAGGGACCCATCTCGTTTTCGTTACGCAGCGTAACCGCAGCCAGGACATCTATATGCTCGATCTCCGGACGGGCGAAGAGACGCCGATCGCCACCGAGCCGTTCAACGAGGACTACCCATCCTTCGCCAAGGACGCCTCGGAAATCTGCTTTACCGGCGGGCCGCCCGGCTTCCGCGAGGTCCAGGTTTACAATTTCGCCACGGGCCGGATCCGCACCGTGACGCGGGGGTTCGGCTACGTCGGCTCGACCAACTTTTCCCCCGACGGCCAGTGGATCGTTTTCCACGCCTACTACGACAACAGCTATAACAGCGGCAAATCCGATCTGTTCATCGTCCCGGCCCAAGGGGGGGAGCCCCAGCCCATCACCCACGATCGGGACATCTGGGATTATAAGCCCAACTGGTCCTGGGACGGCCGCTGGATCACGTTCTCCTCCAAGCGGGAAACGCCGAACTTCAATATCTGGATCATCCGTCCCGACGGCTCGGACTTGCGGGCGATCACACGGGCGGTCGGCGTGGACCTCCGCTGGTCCAATTGGACGCGCGACGGTCGCCTGGGCTGGCATCAGGTCAACCCGCAGACGGGACGACTCCGCCTCCTGGACATCGAAAGCGGTCAGGTCGCCGATCTGCACCTCTCGGACTTCAACATCGAGGACCTGGCGATCTCCCCGGACCGGACGCGCCTGGTTTACGAGACCGACGCGCAGATCTACGTCGTCGAGGCGCGCCCCGGCGCCGAGCCCCAGCGCCTCCTCAGCGGCCTCGCCCCCCGTTGGACGCCCGATGGCCGGTCGATCGCTTACCTGCGCGACCGGCGGAGCCGGATCGCCATCGTCTCGGCCGACGGGGGAGAGCCTCGGCTGATCGACCTCAGGCCCTCGGATTGGCCCGCGCCCGCGGCCGACGGGTGGTCCCCCGATGGACGGCGGCTGGCCGTAGCCGTGACCGACATGGGCGCGCACGTTCTGACCGTGGTCGAGCCCGACGGCTCCAAGCGCCCGCTCGTCGCGGGGCCCGACCCCAAGACTTCGATCTCCTGGTCGGCCGACGGGAGATTCATCTTCTTCGCCGAGAACCACCCCGCCTCCGTCGGCTACTACCTGACGACGGAGCCGGTCGTCGCTCCCGGTTCATGAGACCGCTTGCGTTGGCGTGGGCCGTCGCGGTGGCGGCCTGCGCCGGGACGGATCGCCCCGGCGACGCTGAGGGCCGAGCCGCGGCCCGTCAGGCGCCGGCGTTTGAGCCGGCCCCGGATTTTGAGCTGAGCGACCTCGACGGCGAGCGCGTACGGCTCTCGGCGCTCCCGGCCCGCCTGACGATCGTTCACTTCTGGTCCACCTACAGGGAATGCGCCGACGATCTCCGGCTTCTGGACCGGTTGCAGCGACGCTACGCCGCCCAGGGGCTCCGGGTGCTCGCCCTGGCCTATAGTTCCGGGAGCCGGGTTGAAGTCGCCCGCTTCCTGGCCGCCGTCGGGGCCGAGCCGCCGACGCTCTTGTGCGACCGTCGAACCCGCGAACTCTACGATGTCATGACGTTTCCGACGACCTATCTGCTCGACCACCAACGGCGCATCCGCTATTGGATGTACGGCATCCTTGACGAAGAGCACTGGGACCGGCTCATCGCCGAGGCCCTCGCCAACCCTTAGGACGTCTTCGACCCGGGGGATGAACAGGACCACAAAGACACCCAGAAAACCTCACAATTAAAGGGGCGGAATCCCTTCCGCGCCGTGATCCCCGCCTCGTGCAGAATTCATCGCCTCAGAAGTCCGCTTCCCTGCGTCCGCGCCTTGTCGGGACTGTGAGTTTCCTTCAAGTGCCTCCTTCCCCGTTTAGGGGGCTTCGTCGAGGACGTATTCGATCCAGCTTTCGAACGTCTCGCCGTCGGGGCCGGAGTTGACCCGGGCCCGCGGGTCGGGGTTCTTCGGGTTGGCGGCGGAATTATCGAACCGGGCCACGGCGACGATGACGGTTCCGCCGGCGACCCTCAGCGGCGTCTTGAGCACATAGCGATACATCCACTGCGGCTGCCAGAGCGGAATGTCGAGCAGCAGATGCTGCGTCCCGTCGGGTTCGACCGCGCGATATTTGACGGATTTGCCCCGCAGCCCCATCGTCGGCTGAAGCGAAACGATCGCCGCGGCGCCGGGGAACTCCAAGAGCGTCGAGACGACATGATCGGACGTCCCGGGGGCGATCGAGAACGGCGGGGCGGTCACCGGGTCCTGGCGCGTGGCTCGCAACCCCGCCGTCTCGCGGGCGAAGAATAAGCCGAGCGTCGGACGATCCACGACTTCCGTGCCCCCGGGCTTGGCGTATCGGATCCGGACGGCGACGGGTTCCCCCGGCCGAAGAAGCCGGCCGAAGCCCGGCGGGGCGCGATCGACCAGCGCCCCGGGCCGGAAGCGGCCCAGCGGCCCCCCATCCAGACCCAGGAAGTTGATCTCATTGCTCAGCCGAAGCTCCGCGGCGAGGACCCAACGTTCCGTGTCCCCTTCGATCGGAATCGTCAAGTCGACGACCCCGCCTATCTGCTCGGCCGGGAGCGTTATCTCCGGCAACTCGATGATCCGGTCCGGGGAACCCATTGGCCACCCGTCGGCGGGGAGAGGCGGCGGGGCGTAGTCTCCTTCGCCCCTGGGGTAACCGTCGGCGATCCATTGTTCGAGGAGCGCCATCTCCGGCGGCGTGAGGTACGTGGCGTTGGCGAACTCGCCGACGCCGGGGTCGGCGGGCCACGGCGGCATGGCGCGGGTCTGGATCACCGCGAGCATGGGCGTGTTCGTCGCCGAGGCCCAGCGTCGAATCTCCTCGTAGCTCGTGAAGCTCATGGGGGAGGCGCCGCCGGGCCGGTGACAACCGAGACAGCGATGCTCAACGATCAGCCCGACGCCCCCGGCGTAGGTCGGTTCGAGCGCGAGACCTTCGAGCCAGGCCGGGCGCCACTCCTCGCCGAGGCCACCCGGCTGGCCGGCGGCGGGAATCAAAGGAAGGATCGCCCCGATGAGGACGAGCCTGACCGGGCCGACGAAGCGCATGACCCTCAAGCGATGAACGGACACGGGCCCGACCTTCTCAATAGCTCAGACGCGCGACGGCCGCGCGGTCGCTCTCGACGAGCGGCTCAAATCTCACATCGGGGAGCCGATCCTGCAAGCGCCGGAGCGCCTCGGGACTTCCGGCCAGGGCGGTCAGCCGCAATTGCCGGAGCCGATCGAGCGAGGGTTCCTCAAAGAACCCGGCGGCCGCCTGCGTCTTCTCCTCGATAAACGGCGTATTGAACGGATGGCCGAGCAAGGGCCGATGCGGCGTGAGCACCGGCAGCAGGCGCTCCAGCTCGGCGAAATCCCCCGGCAGCCCGATCGCGTGGAGCGTGAGCCGTTCCTCGACCGTGTCGAGCGCCTCGAACATCCGAAGCGCCGGGCGCGGGATCGAATAGACGGGGACGCGCCGGGCCAGATCCTCCCGGAAGAGAGCCAGGCGGACGAAGTTATCCGGAAGCTGAAGGAGGAGAATCATCGCTGCAATAACCCAAGCCCACGGGCGCCGCCGCCGCCTCAGCCGGCTCAAAAGCCGGTCGAGCCCGCAGACGGAAAAGTAAACCAGCGGGATGAAAAGGTAGCCGCGGGTGAAGTGCATCGGCTGCACGGGTTTCATGAATCGCGCCCAGCGGTCGTGAAAGACCAGCGCCGCCACGACGACCAGCCACACGGTCATCAGACGGACGGCCCGCCGACGCCGCCAGTCGCGGCGGAATCGCGCGGAGAGTAAATAAGCCGCCGGCAGCGCGACCCAAAGCCCGTAAGCCGGCCAGAGCATCCGCGTCAGGAGCGGATTGCCGAAGTCCGCGATGCGCGCCTGCGTCGCCGCGTGTTCCTCGAATCTCGGAAGGAAGGCCAAGTAATACGTCAGAAAGAGAACGTTAACGGCGGCCACGCCCGCGGCGGCGATCCCTGGACCGCGACGACGGACCATGGCCGTCTCCACGATGAGGAACGCCATGGCCACGAGCCCCAACTCCAGACCCGTGAACGGATGCGCCCACCAGGCAAGAAAAACGCCCATCGGAGCCCATCCGGCCCGGCCCCTCGCCAGGGCCAACGCCGTCCCCAAGAAGAGAACGTGATAGATCGGCTGCGGCATGAACGTGAGGCTCCGGAACAGGTTGAGATGCCATTCGCCGTAGCCCCCCTCGGCCTGACGAAACGCCTCCGGCCAGCCGAGCATCCACTCGCCGAGCGGGACCGGAAAATCGCCCCCGGCGCGGTTGAGCGCGAAATCGACCAGATGGCGCGCGAGGGCGGTCCAGGCGGCCGCTCCGCCCCCGGCCGACAGCGCCAGGGCCGACCAGCGCCGCCAGCGGCGCCCCGTCGGCGCCTGCCTGAAGATCGCCAGGGCCAACCCGAGGGCCGCGACGCCGAAGACGAAGCGGAAGGCCAGATCGATCGTTTCCCACGAGAGGCCGCTCAGGCGCCACGCCCACCCGACCAGCAGAAAACCGAGGTGT
The DNA here is from genome assembly GCA_964463045.1 of uncultured Candidatus Sumerlaeota bacterium. Classification (GTDB taxonomy): domain Bacteria; phylum Sumerlaeota; class Sumerlaeia; order MVZB01; family JAJFLK01; genus CAYXAU01. The sequence continues at coordinate 330,951 of CAYXAU010000002.1, forward strand.
GAGTAGATCCGGGGGCTATCGGGACGATTGGAAAACGGGGAAGCGTAGAAAAGGCCGTTGCCGTTCTCGAAAAGTTCGCGCGCGGCGGCGTAATAGACCACCTGATCGACGTGGACGAAGCCGAGCGGCGCCCGGTCCGGGGGGAGGCTCCACCGCGCCGAATAGATCGCCCCCGTCAGCAGCGCCGGAAGCCCCCAGGCCAACGCCGCGGCAAACAGGCGGGCTCGACGGGAACGGCCGACGCGACGGCCGATCATCGGCCGCCGACCCGCGGGGCGTCGACGCGAGCCGGGGCGTCGGGCGGCCTCAGAATCCCAACTGAAGCCGCGCCCCCTCGGAAAGCATCGTCATGTTCCATTGGGGCTCCCAGACGACTTCGACGCGCGCGTCGGCGACGCCCGGCGCCTGGCGCGTCTTGGCTTGAACCTCGCCCGGGAGCGTCCCGGCGGCGGGGCAATTCGGGGCCGTCAACGTCATCTTCACGTCCACGGATTGATCGGGCTTCACGTCGATGTCATAGATCAGACCGATATCGTAGACGTTGACGGGGATTTCGGGATCGAACACCGTCCTCAAGGCGGCGACGATCCCTTCCCGCAATCGGCGGGCTGTCTCGGGTTCGTCGGGCCCGAACTCGCGGGAGTGATGGGGTTTGAAATCGGTTCCGGGTTCCATCGCCGGCTCTCGGCTCGATCACGTCGCTCCGGCCCTCGGCGGGCCATCGGTCCGCGCAAGGTGGCGCTTGGCGGCGGCCGTCGCCATCTGCACCATCGCCATCAAACCCATGCTTTTCCCCATCGAAAGTTCGCGTCCGAAGATCGAGTAAATGACGTCGGCCGGGACGCGGGCGACCTGGGCGAGCGGCGCGCCGGAAAGCGTCTCGTCGAGGATCACGGCCGTGGCCATGGCCGAAATCCCCTGCGGGTTCTCGACGGCGAAGTCATACTTGAGCGTCCCGTCGGGTTGTTCGCGCCAGAAGATGAACGCCTCGGATTCGCAGTGGGGGACGCGTCGATCCTCGGGGAACGGCCGGCGCGCGACCTCCTCGGGAACGCTCCGGAAACGCTGGGCGGTGGCGATCAGGGCTTCGATCCGCTCCTGGCGGTCCTCCATGAGCGCGAAGGCGTCAAGCAGCTCGGCCAGGCGGGGCGGGAGATCGACCGTGGAGGTTTCCATCGCCGCTATCCTCGGCGCCTGAGGCCGGGGCCTCAGGGCTTCTCGATCGGCGCGCCGACGAGATTGCCCCATTCGGTCCAGCTCCCGTCGTAGTTGCGCACCTTTTTCATGCCCAGAAGATAGCCCAGCACGAACCAGGTGTGGCTGGAGCGCTCGCCGATCCGGCAGTAGGCGATCACGTCATCGTCGGGCTTGAGCCCGGCCTCCCCCGCGTAGATCGCCCGCAGCGCTTCGGCGGATTTGAACGTCCCATCCTCGGCGTTGACCGCTCGAGCCCACGGGACGTTCTTCGCCCCGGGGATATGCCCGCCTCGAAGCGCCCCTTCGTTCGGATAGTCCGGCATATGGAGGCGCTGGCCAGTGTATTCTTCCGGGCTGCGGACGTCGATGAGCGGCCGACCGGCCTGGACGTGCTTCATCACCTGATCGCGGAAGGCGCGGATTTTGCGGTCGCTTCGGTTCGGCGTGGGATATTCGGCCGGCGGGACCTGCGGTACCTCGCGCGTCAGGGGGCGGCCTTCTTTCTCCCATTTCAGGCGCCCGCCGTCCATCACGCGCGCCCGACGATGACCGAACAACTGAAAAATCCAGAAGGCGTAGCAGGCCCACCAGTTGTTCTTGTCGCCATAGAAAACGACGGTCGTCTTCGGACCGATCCCGCACCGCCGCATCAGCTCGGCGAACTTTTCCGCCTGGAGATAGTCCCGGATCGTCGGGTCGTTCAGGTCGCGCGTCCAATCGATTTCAACGGCCCCGGGGACGTGGCCGGCGGCGTAGAGCAAGGGGTCCTCGTTGGACTCGACCACCCGGACGCCCGGCTTGTTCAGATTGCGCGCCACCCAGGCCGTGGAAACCAGGACCCTGGGCTTGACGTAGCCGCGATCTTTGATGGCTTCGGCCATGCGAGGCTCCTCGCCGGTTCAGACCGGCTTGCCCGACGGGATGGATGGGGGCCGGGGCGGCGCGGCCCCGCCCGGCTCAATTCCCCCCGGCGACGCCCTGAAAACGCGTCTGGACGAGCCGCTCCAGACGCTCGCGCAGCGGAACGACCTCGATCTGCTCGATCATCTCGTTGGCGAAGGCGAACGTCAGCAACGCGCGCGCCTCCGATTCGGCGATCCCGCGCGTGCGCAGGTAATAAAGCGTCTGCGGGTCGAACTGGCCGATCGTCGCCCCGTGCGTGCACTTGACGTCGTCGGCGTATATTTCCAACTGCGGCTGGGAATCCAGCGTCGCCTCCTCCGAAAGCAGGAGCCCCCGGTTGGATTGCTTGGCGTCGGTCTTCTGCGCGCCGGGCCGAACGCGAATGCGCCCGGCGAAAACCCCGCTGGCCTGATCGGCCAGAATCCCCTTGTACAGCTCGTAGCTGTCGCAGCGGGGCTCGGCGTGGTCGAGAAACGTGTGGTGATCAACGTGCTGAGCCCCCTTGACCAGATAAAGCCCTTTGAGGCGCGCCACGATCCCCTCCCCCGCCAGACACGCCCCGATGTCGTGACGGGCCAGCCGGCCGCCGACCGAGATGGAGCTGGTGGCGCCGACGCTCCCGCCGGCCTGATCGAGCTGGACCGCCCCCACGTGGAAAGCGGCCTCGCTCTCCATCTGGAGCCGGTAGTGATCCAGCGTCGCCCCTTCGCCGACGACGATCTCCGTAACCGGATTGCAGAAATAGACGGCCCCCTCCGGCCCGGCGTAGGTTTCGACCAGCGTGAGGCGGGCCCCGGCGCCGAGGACGATCAGACTGCGCGGATGCGTGGCGATCGGCTCCCGTTCCGGCGTCGTCAGATGGAGAGCATGGATCGGCCCCTCGACGCTGACGCCGGGCTCGACGGCCAGGTGCAGCCCGTCGTCCATGAGCGCCGTGTTGAGGGCGACCAGAGCCTGCCCTTCGGCGTCGGCGTGACGGCCCAGATGCTCGCCGATCACGGGATCGTCCTCGGTCATCGCCGCCGCCAGGGAGCCGCACCGGACCCCCTTCGGCAGCGGGCCCCATCGAGAGAGCTCCGGGGCGAACCGTCCGTTGACGAAAACCAGGATCGCCGCTTCGCACCCGTCCAGCGCCAGGCGATTCACGAGCGAGGCGGCCACCGCCGGCGGAGCCGACGCCTCGGGCTCATCAAACGTCGTCCCGACGAGCGGGGCCAGACTCGTGTTGCGCCAAGCCTCCTGCCGCGGCGTCGGGAAGCCGAGGGCGACGAAACGCTCCATCGCCCGCCGGCGCAGCGCCGTCCAGGGGGAGCCCCCGTTGGTTCTCCAGCGCGCCTGGCGGCGCTCGAAGGCCGCCAGATAGGGCGTCAGTTCCGGCCGTGGGGTTGAGGTCGTCATGGCGAGGGCTCGGTCGGGCTCATGCCCTGCCGGCTTCGGCCAGCTCGGCCTGAATCCCGGCGTAACCCTTCTCCTCCAGCTCCAGGGCCAACCGTTTATCGCCGGAGCGGACGATCCGGCCGTCGATCAGCACGTGGACGGAATCGGGGATGATATGATTGAGCAAGCGCTGGTAGTGCGTGACCACGATCACCGCCCGGCGCTTATCCTCGCGCAGGCGATTGACCCCCTGGGCGACGATTTTGAGCGCGTCGATGTCCAGACCGGAGTCGGTCTCGTCGAGGATGGCCAGCCGCGGGTCCAGCACGGCCATCTGGAAAATCTCATTGCGCTTCTTTTCGCCGCCCGAGAAACCCTCGTTGACCGAACGATTGAGCAGCTCCTCGTCCATCCCCATGAGCCGGGCCTTCTCCCTCACGAGTTTGAGGAAGGCGACGGGGTCGATCTCCGGCTCGCCGCGGTATTTGCGCTGGGCGTTCATCGCCGCCCGCAAGAAGTAAGTGTTACTGATGCCGGGAATCTCGACCGGATACTGAAAGGCGAGAAAAAGCCCCTCGCCGGCCCGCTCTTCCGGGGACATCGCCAGGAGGTCTTTTCCCTCATAAAGCGCTTCGCCTGCCGTCACGTCGTAATCGTCCCGCCCGGCGAGAATCTGAGCCAGCGTGGACTTGCCGGAGCCGTTCGGCCCCATGATGGCGTGACATTGGCCGGCCTCGACCCGAAGATCGACCCCTTTGAGAATCTCGCGTCCCTCAACCCCCGCGTGAAGGTCTTTAACCACCAGCATGGACATCATGGTAGCCTCACCCACGCCAATATCCATCCGATCGCGATGAAAACAGCAAAACCGATGATCACACGCCCTATCCAGCCAGGACTCTTCCAAAAAACGTTGATCGGACGCCCTATCCAGCCGGGCTCCTCCCCTTCACGGCTATCCCGACCATCCTTTGGGAGAAAAACTTTCCTCTCTTGGTCCAGATCTTGGTAGCGTTGAACGTACTGGCCTTGCCACCATCGCTCACGGCAGATGATCGCGCAAAGCGTGAGGTCCGACAGGATGCCCAACCCGCAAATGAGATACTTGAACATCGAGGGCAAGAACACCTCCCCGGTAGCCTCGATGGGCCGAATCAGAAACCCGAGCGCCACGACGAGAGCGGCTTGTATCGTGATGAGATGATTGACCCATCCCTGACACACGGTATCCTGGTTTGTGATTAGTTTGACAAGATGATCCGCCGCCCTGGCGTCCGTGATACGGGCCATGGTCACGCTCCCGCCGTGCACGGCTGAACCCTGAGAATGAAAATAGGGTAGCGCCTCTTCATTGCGCGTTCTCGGCTCTTCGGATGTCGCCTGAACCCCGGCGTTTCAGCTCAGGCTTGGCGTCGTCATTGTCCGTTTCGGTGAGCGTCATGATCTCCTTCAGCTTGCCGCGGTTCCGTATCGCGCGGCATCGTTATCTCCGGCGCATTCGCCGTCCGACTTCACGCACGCCTCGCATCGGCTCGCCAACGCTGGGCGGCATCCGTCACCCCACGCTCCCCTCCAGGCTGACGCTCAGGAGCTTGCGCGCCTCGACGGCGAATTCCATCGGCAGCTCGCGGAACACTTCCTTGCAGAAGCCGTTGACGATCATCGAGACGGCGTCCTCGGTCGGGATACCGCGCTGGTTGCAGTAGAAAATCTGATCCTCGCCGATCTTCGACGTCGAGGCCTCGTGCTCCACGCGGGCCGACGGGTTGCGCACCTTGATATAGGGGAACGTGTGCGCCCCGCAGCGTTCTCCGATGAGCATCGAATCGCACTGGGAGTAATTGCGGGCGTTTTGGGCCCGCTTGTGCACCTCGACCAGCCCGCGGTAGGTGTTCTGCCCGCGCCCGGCGGAAATCCCCTTGGAGACGATCGTCGAGCGCGTGTCCCGCCCGATGTGGATCATCTTCGTCCCCGTGTCCGCCTGCTGGTGATGATTCGTCAGGGCCACGGAGTAAAACTCGCCGATCGAACCGTCCCCCAGAAGCACGCAGCTCGGATACTTCCACGTGATCGCGGAGCCCGTCTCCACCTGGGTCCACGAAATCTTCGAGTTCCGCCCGGCGCACTTGCCGCGTTTCGTCACGAAGTTATAGATCCCCCCCTTGCCCTCGGCGTCTCCCGGATACCAGTTCTGGACGGTCGAATACTTGATCTGAGCGTCGTCCAGCGCAATCAGTTCGACGACGGCCGCGTGAAGCTGGTTCTCATCCCGCATCGGCGCCGTGCAACCTTCGAGATAGCTGACGTACGCCCCTTCGTCGGCGATGATCAGCGTCCGCTCGAACTGACCCGTCTTTTCCGCGTTAATCCGGAAATAGGTCGAAAGCTCCATCGGGCAACGGACCCCCTTCGGCACGTAAACGAAGGACCCGTCGGTGAACACCGCCGAATTGAGCGAGGCGAAGAAATTATCCGTGATCGGCACGACCGAGCCGAGGTACTTGCGCACGAGCTCCGGGTGCTCCTGAATCGCCTCCGAGATCGAACAGAAGATAATCCCCAGCTCGGCCAGCTTGTCCTTGAACGTCGTCCCGACGGACACGCTGTCGAAGACGGCGTCCACGGCCACGCCGGCGAGCGCTTCCTGCTCCCTCAGCGGGATGCCGAGCTTCTCGTACGTCTTCAGCAGCTCCGGGTCCACCTCGTCCAGGCTCTCCGGGCGCTGACGCTGCTTGGGGGCCGAAAAGTAACTCATGGCCTGATAATCAAGGGCCGGATAGTGCACGTGGGGCCAGCGCGGCTCCTCGCGCGTCGTCCAGTGGCGATAAGCTTTCAGGCGCCACTCGGTCATCCAGCCGGGCTCCCCTTTCTTCGCCGAAATGAAACGGATCACGTCCTCGTTGAGCCCGGGGGGGAGCGTCTCGGACTCGATCGGCGTGACGAAGCCCCACTGATACTCCCGTCGGGTGAACTCCTGAACGGTCGATTCCGTTGAGCTGGCCATCGCTCTCGCCTCGTCTCTCCTGACGTTAACTCGCCTCGCCGGGGCCCGGTGTTCCGGGCGCCGTCGTCCCTCGTTTCAGTTCGTCGGCTCTGCGCCCCGATCTCCGGCGCCGGCGTGCGCAGTCACCGGGACGGCCTCTCGCGCCGGCTCGACGCCGCCCGGCTCCCTGAACCGCGGCATGGCCAGCGGCAGCAAGAGCTCAGCGAGCGAAATCCGATCCAACGCTTCGCGCACGGCGTCGTTGATCCGCCGCCAGGCGGCCCGGTTGGGGCACAAAAGCTCGATCTCGCAGCCCGAGTACGGCGCGCTAAGGCATTCGGTTAGCGCGATCGGACCCTCCAGCGCCGCGATGACCTCGGCGGCGCTGATCCGCTCGGCCCGGCGCGACAACTCGTAACCTCCGCGCGGGCCACGACGCGAGCTGAGCAGCCCCTTGCGGGCAAGGACCTTGAGAATCTTGCTCACCATGGGCTGGGGCAGACCTGCGGTCCGGGCCAGATCGGCGGCGTTGTGCGTGGAATGCTCCGGCGCCGCGGCCATGTGCGTCAGAAGGACGAACCCATAATCGGTCATTTTGGTCATGCGGATCATGGGATGCTCTCACCGAGCCAGCCCCGGTTGCTAAGCTTGACGAATTGGGCCCGGAACGCGATGCAAGGGATCGGCCTGAGGTCTCGCCGGGTCATAACGCCTTTGATATCAATCATCTATGAGCCACTCCATGAGGCGCAACCTTCTCATGCCTCGCCTCGCTTCGGCTCCCTGCAATCCGCACTAATTTAGTCCCTCTTGGGCGGCATGTCAAGCCCCTTTTTTAGCCTCCCACGCGGGACGCCGATTGAGGCCTCCAAAGAAGCTTTTTTACTCGATCTAACTTTTCTCGGGTCCCCGGCCGCGGCCCGGCGGCCGTTAGCCGCCCCCGCCATAGGTTTTGAATCTATCTCCGCGATCGACTAAGGATGATGGGCCTCGGCCCGCTCACGGCTCCCCTTGATGAACGCCTCCCCCATGAACCGACGCTCATCCCGCCTGGGGGTGGGTCTCATCGGACCGGGCTTCATGGGACGGCTCCACCTGGCCGGCTTGGGCGGGATCATCGGCCGCAGGCTGCTCGACGTCCGACTGGCGGCGATCTCGGGGCTTCACCATGCTCGGGGCCGACAGCTCGCCCGGCAGCATGGTTGCCGCTATGAGGCCGCTCCCGAGGGGATCTTCGACGATCCGGATATCCAGGCGATCATCATCGCCACGCCGACGGCTACGCACCTGGACCTGGTCCGTCGGGCGATCCGAGCCGACAAGGCCATCTTCATGGAGAAGCCCCTGGGGCGGAACCTGGCCGAGGCGCGCGCCATCGCGCGTCTTCTGCGCCGTCACCGCCGGCCGCATCAGGTCGGCCTCGTGCTCCGGTTCTCCCCCACCTATAACGTTCTCAAGCGCCTGATCGCCCAACCCTCCAACGGGGAGTTTCGCTTTTGCCGCTTCCGGGACGACCAGTTCTTTCCCGTGGGGAGCGTCTACGACTCCGATTGGCGGGCCGACGTCGGCCAGGCCGGCGGCGGGACGCTGCTCGAGCACAGCATCCATGACGTCGACGTCCTCAGGTGGTTTTTCGGCGACGCGAGGGTCACCGATGCCATGATCGAGCCCTCGGCCTTTCCGGGCATCGAGCGATCGGCGGCCCTGAACCTTCGGTTCAAAGCCGGCGGCGAAGGCCAACTGGCGAGTCTTTGGCATGATAACCGCGCCCGCCCCAACGAACGCCACATCGAAATCTTCTTCGAGCGGCGTTTCTTCCAGACTGACGGCGGCTATACGTCGCCCATCATCGTTGAGGACCGCCGGGGGACGCGCCGCCTGGAGCCCGAGGCGATCCGGGCCCGTCACCGGGCGATGATCGGCTGGCGGCAAGCCGAAAGTGCTGACTTTCCGGCCACGGTCGGCTATGAACTTTACGTCTTCCTGAAGGCCGTCCTCGCGGGCCGGCGCGGGGCCGTCTCGGCCGAGGAGGCGCTGGCGGCCCATCGGATCATCGAGAGCGCCTATCGGATGGGAAAGCGACGATGAAGATCATGATCATCGGGGCGCACCCGGACGACGCCGAACACTTCGCCGGCGGGACCGCGCGCCTCTACGTCAACGCCGGCCACGCCGTTCGGTTCGTCTCGGCGACCAACGGCGACGCCGGCCATCAGGAACTCCGCGGGCCGGACCTGGCCGAGCGCCGCCGTCAGGAGGCTCGCGCCGCGGCCGAGCTGGCCGGCGCCGAGGCGCAGATTCTGAACCATCACGACGGGCGACTGTTCCCGACGCCGGAGGCGCGCGAGGAGATCATCGCCTTGATCCGCGGCTGGGAGCCCGATCTGGTGCTGACGCACCGACCGTACGATTACCACCCTGACCACCGCGCCACGTCGATCCTGGTTCAGGACACCGCCTATCTGCTGACGGTCCCCTCGCTCGTGCCCAAGGTCCCCCATCTGCGACAGATGCCGGTCATCGCCTATCTGGAGGACGCCTTCACGCGGCCCGTCCCCTTTGAGGCCGATGTGGCCGTCGACATCGGTCCGACGATCGAGGCGAAAATCGCCATGCTCGACGCCCACGTCTCGCAGTTCTACGAATGGCTGCCCTACAACCAGGGCCGAGAGCGCGAAGTCCCCCTGGGACTTCAGGAGCGGACGGATTGGCTGGGCCGGCAGGTCCGTCAGCGGGCCGAACGGACGGCCGACCGGTGCCGGACGTTGCTCAAGGTGCTCTACGGCGAGGGGCGCGGGTCGGAAATCCGCTACGCCGAGGCCTTCGAGGCCAGCGAATACGGCCGGCCGCTCTCGGCCGAGACGCGGCGCGAGTTGTTCCCCTTCTTCTGATCGATTCCCGCCAGCGGGATCGACCCCGAGGGGGCCGTCCGCTCGTCATCGCAGCCGCGGATCGGTCACGTAGGCGCGGATCGCGGGGTCTTCGAAAACCCGGCGTTCCCGCCACTGCTCTTCAAAGGCCTGATACGCGGCCGCCGTTTCCGGATGGGCCATGCCCGTGGCCGTGATGTAATTCAAAAAGGCTTGATGGATCACCACGTACTGGACGCCGTTGCGGGCCAAATCCTCCATGAAGGCCGGCCGGCGGACGGCCTCGGCGACCTCCGGAGAAAGAAACGCCCCGTTGCGCGCGGTGAAGAGCATCAGCGTCGGACGCGATTGGACGAACTTGACGGCCTCGGGCACGTAACCATCGTGATACAGCGTCGAAGAGACGAGCGGCCGCTTATGGATGAATTGATAATAGTTATAGCGGGCGAAGATGTAATAGTCGATCGGGACGTCCAGAACGGCCCCCCGGCCCGGCTCCTCGGCCAGGCGGACGAAAAACTCCGGGACGGGTGGCGGCGGAAACGTCGGCATCGGCTCGATGGACATCGACCAAGCCAGATTGCCCGCCGTCACCAGACCGAGCAGGCCCGGCCAGCCGATCCATCGGCCGAGGGCGCCTCGCGCGAGCCGGTCGCGCCCCGCCGCCAGCAGGGTCCCCGTCGCCTCCAGCGCCAGAAAAAAAACCAGAACGTGCAGCCGCCCCGGACAGCGGACCATCCCCGCGGCCGGGAAAACCTCAAGCAGGTAGCCCAGCGGGAGCCGCGTTCCACCCCCGATCGGGGAGGTCGCCGCCAGTTGAAGCTCGGGCCCCAGTGAGAAGACGAAGGCCAGCCCCGCCGCCAAGGCGAGCGTCCATCGCCCCCCTCGCCCCCCCGGCCAGAAGACGTAGAGCACCAGCAGAACCAGCGAAGGAAGCGGAACGCCGACCAATCCTTCCCATGGGGTTCCGAGGGCGGCTTGGCGTCGTCGGGCCTCAGCCGTCCGCCCGGCCCAGCTCCGGGGCGCGGGGGTGAGGTACTCCAGGGCGGGAGGCGAGAAGGCGTGGAGGACCTCGCCGCGGGGCCGGGCGCGCTCGGCGGCGCCGTCGAGCATGGGCCAGGCGAGGCCGACGACAAGCGCCGCGCCGCCGGCCGTGGCCGCCACGAGGCCGACGGCTCGGCCCCAGGTGCGCTTGAACCCCAGCCAGAGGATTTCGGCGACCAATGAGACGCCCCAGACGACCAGGAAGACCCCGCCGATCACGAGGATATACCGGGAGGCGGCCGCCAGAAGGGGCGGCGCCAGGGCCAGGCCCCCGGCCGTCATCCAACCGGGCCGACTGCGGAAGTTGTGCGCCAGATGCAGCGAGGCCGGGATGACCCAGACGGAGACAAGGTTGGCGTGCCCGTCGGCGCGTTGAAACAGAAACGGCATGGCCTCGGCGCAGGCGCCCAGAGCCAGGGCAAGCCCCCCACAGCCCCAGAGCCGCGCGAAATAGCGAAACGAGACGAACCCGCAGAGGGCAAAAGCCAGGACGATCGCCAGGCTATAGGCCGTCGTCAACGGGAGCGCCAGCGCCAGCAGGGCCACCTGGGCGGCCAGAAGCGGCGAATCGAAGGAGCGGCCATAAGAGGCTCCGGCGGGAAACATCAGGTAGTCGGTGGGGCTGAGCGGCCCGAGGCCCAATTCCAGGGGGGCGAATTTCCACCATCCGGCGAAGGTCATGTTGGCCATCGCATCGCTGTTCTCGATCGCGAAACGCGCGTCGTAGGTTCCGATGGCGCTCCCCAGGGGAGCCGTGACCCACGGTCGCGTCAGCCAGAGGGCGAACGCCAGATAGAGAAGGAACGCGCCGGCGGAGACGAGCAACGCGGCCCCGCGCCGCGGCGGAGAGGCCGCATCCGATGGCGAGGTCGGCTCCAGGTCCGTCACGTCAACCCTGCGCCGGAGAATAAAGGCGTAGTGGGATCGAGGGCCCGTGCGGGCGAGCGGTCCCCCGGCCGCGGCTCACCCGCGTCCGCCCGCCCCCGGGGGCCGGCGCCATTATTCCCAAGCGGAGTGGACCGGGCCCGCCTGGGGTCGATCGGCGCGCCGGTAGCCGTGCGCCCCGAAGAAATCCCGCTGGGCCTGGGTGAGATTCTGCGGTAGTTGATCCCGACGATAGCTGTCGAAATAGGCGAGCGCGCTCCCCATCGCCAGGAGCGGCACACCCGCGGCCGAGCCCGATTGCGCCACCCGCCGCCAAGCGGGGGCGGCCTCGGCGACCCACCGGCTGAAATCGGGATCGAGCAGCAGATTGGGAAGCTCCGGCTGACGGCGATAGGCCGCCTTGATCCCGTCCAGAAACCGAGCCCGGATGATACAGCCCGCCTTCCAGATGCGGCTGATCTCGGCCAGATTGAGCGACCAGCGATACTCGGCGGCGGCCGCGCGCAATAAGGCCATGCCCTGGGCGTAGGCGCAGATCTTCGAGGCGTAAAGGGCCTGGCCCACGGCGTCGAGCCACCCCGCCGGCGGCTTCTTCCGTCCGGCGGCGCGTCGACCGGAATAAAGCCGGGCGGCGGCCACCCGTTCGGCCCGGAGCGCCGAGAGAACGCGGGCGTCGACGGCCGAGGCGAGCGTCGGAGCGGGGACGCCCAGCCGCAGGGCGACCTCGGCGGTCCAGCGACCCGTCCCTTTCTGCTCGGCCTGGTCGAGAACGAGCTCGACCAGGGGGCGGCCGGTTTCAGGATCGAGTTTACGGAAGATTTTGGCCGTGATCTCGATCAGGAAGGATTGGAGCGGGCCGGCGTTCCAGCGCTCAAAGACCTCGGCGAGGGCCGGCGCTTGAAGCCCGCCGACGGTGCGGAGCAGATCGTAAGCTTCGGCGATCAACTGCATGTCGCCGTATTCGATGCCGTTGTGCACCATCTTGACGAAGTGGCCGGCGCCATCCTCGCCGATGTAGGTCGAGCACGGGCCGTCGTCGGTCTGGGCGGCGATCCGATTCCATATCGGCTCAATCGCCAGATAGGCCTCGCGCGGGCCGCCCGGCATGAGCGACGGCCCCCAGAGCGCCCCTTCCTCCCCGCCGGAGACGCCCGAACCGATCCACCCGACGCCGCGGGCGGCCAGCGCCTGACCGCGCCGGCGCGTGTCCTCGTAGTAGCTGTTGCCGCCGTCGATCAGGATGTCGCCGGCCTCCAGGTCGGGGAGCAATTGCTCGATCTGCTCATCGACCGGAGGCCCGGCCTGGATCATCATGAGCACTTTGCGGGGGGGCGCGAGCGCGGCCAGGAACTCTTGCGGCGTCCGGGCCGCCGTGAACGTCCCTTCGGGGCCGAAGCGAGCCGCGAATTCCCGCGTCCGGCTCTCGGAGCGGTTATAGACGGCGACGGCGAAGCCGTGACGGGCGATGTTGCGGGCCAGATTCTGGCCCATCACGCCCAGACCGATGACGCCGATCTGACAGTCGCCCATGGCAAACGGCTTTCCCCCCCGGCTGCCCGCCGCAGTTTGTCCAGCCGGCCCCTCCCAGGCTTCTCAAATCCTGAACGGGGCCTCGCCGGAAGCGACCGGCGCCGGAAGGCCTCCCTCAGACGCGATAGACGCGCCCCGGCTCGGCGGCTTCGAGTTTCGAGCTGCCGACGAAGTCGTCGCTCAGGTGAATGAGCCGGATCTTGGCGCGCAGGGGGGCCGGCAGGGCCTCCAATTCCTCCAGGCGCGTGTGCATGCGCCCGACGTCGCACTCATGGAAGATCAGGTCGCAGGGCTCGAGGAACCGAATGTGCTCGCGGTCGAACAGCGTGTCGCAGCTATAGCCGAAGCGGCGACCGGCGTACGTGGCCCGAAAACCGAAGGTGGGGATGAAGTGTTGCGTCTGGCGCGTTTCGATCTTGATCCCCCCCGCCTCGAACGTCTCCCCGAATTCATACTGGTGGAGGGTGTAATAATCCTCCAGCGTGTAAGTTTCCCGAATGCCCCCGGGGTAGATCATCGCCTCGGCCATCGCCGGGGCCAGCCGATCCCACAGGGCCGAGCCGACGGCCCGGACGGTGTGGATGCGCGGGGGAGCCGTCCCGTTGGCCGCGAACCTTCGCCAGAAACCGAGACTCTCCAACCCGCTGCAATGATCTGAATGCAGGTGGGTCAGGACGATATCGAGGATGGAAGCCGGATCGACGCGGCGGCCCGATTTCTGCTCAGCCTCGTGGCACATGCGGAAGAACGGCTCCGGGCAATCCACCAGCACCAAGCCTTCATCGGCCGCCAATAAGAGCGACGTATGGAACCGGCTCCGGCAGAAGGAATTGCCCGTTCCCAGCGGGATGACTTCAAAGCTCTGGGGAGCCGCCGTCACGGAGGAGTCCCTCGGTCGGGAGGCCCCTGGCCCGCCTCGGAGGTCTCGCCCCAGCCCGCCGGGGGGCGCGCCGGTTCGCCAAGCCCCACCACGTCGGGATCGGGCATAAGCGTCGGTTGCGCCTGCCGGGCCTGGACAGCCACATCGGTCACTGACGAGGCAGCCACCTTCTGCTTCGTCCCGGGCCGGTAACGCTTGACCTTCGGGCCAAAGGCTAAACCCCCTCCGGCGTCCTGACCGGACTCGAGCCTTCCCGCCAAAACCTTCATAATTTGATTTTGGAGTAAGTTCAAGCCTCCCGTGCTCCCCCCGGGGGGGGCATTGGCCAGGATGGAGAAAACCCACCGGGGCCGCCCCTGGCCGTCCCGCAGGAACCCCGTGAGCGCGCTTTCGCGGGCCAGGGTGCCCGTTTTGGCGATAACGCGGCCCGTCGGCAGATCAAAGCTCCGCCCCCGAAGCGTCCCGCTCCGGCCCGATTCCGGCAGCGACTCCAGGAGATAAGCTCGATAGGGCGTCCCGAAGATCGCCGTCAGGATGGCCACCAGTTCAGAGGCGGCGACCTGGTTCTGGCGCGAGAGCCCGCTCCCGTCGTAACCGGGCTCGATCCAGGGAAGACCGTGGGCGTCGTACCAGTCTTGTTCCAGACGCCGAGCCGAGGCGACGTCCCCCCGCCCCAGCGCCCGGGCCGCCGTGCTCCGCCAGATCTGCTCGGCCAGGAAATTGTCGCTTTCGCGCAGCATGATGCCGAGCAGTTCGATGAGGTAGGTCGATTCATGGAAGCCGACGCGGTGGACGATCGGCTCGGGCTCGTCCCGGGGGGCGAGGGTCAGGATGTCCAAGCCACCGGCGACGGTGATCCCCTCGGCCTTGAGCGCGTCGGCCACGATGTCGGCCACGTAATCCAGGGGGTGGGGGATGGGCAGGCGGAGGACCTGCGTCGGGTTCTGGCGTCCGAGCGTTCCACCGGCCAGAATCGTCCGGCCATCGGCCTCGAAGCGGGCGTTAAAGCCGTTCTCCGTGCCGCCCACGGTTCGGGTCCGGTTGATCAGCCTGAGTCCTTCAGCCGAGGGGTAGAGCCAAATCCGCCCCGGGGCGCCGACGGTTCCGGCGGGGCGGGCTTGCACGTGGATCAGGTTCTCATTGAGGGCCACGGCCGAGGGCGTCGGCGCATAACCGAAGTCCCGATGGTAAGCCTCCCAAGTCGCGGGGTAATCGTTTTGATCCGCTCCGAAGGCCGCGGCGTCGATCAGAAAGTCTCCGGCGATTCGCCGAACGCCGAGGCCCGCCAACTCCGCGATCCAACCGCGCAGGACCGATTCCGGATTCCGCTGATTGAGATAGCGGGGCTGCAGCGTCGGGTCGCCGCTGCTCCGCAGAATGACCCGCCCCGTGACCGATCGGCCCGGCGCCCACGGTTCGGTCAGCCCCAGTTCCGTGCGAAAGCGGTAATCCGGGCCGAGCTTCTCCAACGCCACGGCGAAGACCTGCAACTTTCGGTTGGAGGCCGGCACCAGCCGCTCGTCGGGCCGATGGCTCAGGATGACGCGGCCCGTGGCGAGGTCCCGGACCAGGACGCTCCAACGGTCCCCTCGCGTCGCTTCGTCGCGACGGACGGCGGCCAACCACTCCTCGATCGTGGCCGGCCCCGCAGGGGCCGCCGACCGGCGTTGCGCCGTGACGGGCAGCGCCAGAAGCGTCCAGAGGACCGCGGCGGCGACCGCGCGGCGGCCGATTCGCCCAAGTCGTAGGGGGAGGAGCAAGCCTCGCATGAAGGTCCGAGGCGGGGCGGGCGGGCCGGGCGACGACGACCGGGGTCGCTCAGTCACCCATCATGGTCGAAAGCGAATCGGTGTAGACCACCCGCGAGCCCAGCAGGCGCTTGGACAAAAGGAAATTCTGATGGAGCCCTTCCAGAACGAACTCCATGGCCAGCGGGACCATCTCCGGTTCTTGAACCCCGAGCGTGCGGCGGGCGACCGGCTCCAGTTGGTCCACCGAACGCAGCCGCCGGATGTATTCGACGTGAGAGAGCGAATCCCCCAGGTCCAACTGTCGCCCGCGCTCAAACCACTCGACGACCGGTTTGAACTCCGGGAAGTCGTGCTTGGGCTCGCGATCGGGCCGCCAATTCGGGACGACGCGCGAGTTGAACATCGCGCGGACGGCCCGGCCGATCAGATGCACGGCGACGTTGCCCGTCCCCTCCTGCTCGCCCTTGTAAATGAGCTCGACCTTGCCGCTGATGGCCGGGACGCCGGTAAAGAAATCGTGGACGCGCCCCCAGGTTTGAGCTTCGCCGTGGAGCACGGCGCGGCGCTCGGCGGCGCTCACGATCGTCTCCAGGAGCGAAATCGGCATCCGCGCCGAGACCCCGGAACCCTTATCCACGTACTCGCTCTGGCGGGCCTCCATGGCCACGCGCTCGACCAATTCCTTGAGCAGCGGCGCCAGCTGGACCCGCGGCGCGCCCGGCCGTTCCGTCCACGCCTCCTGGGCCGTGATCGCCATGCCGACCTCGAGGCGCTCGGGGTAATGCGTCAGAATCTGAGCGTCGATCCGGTCCTTGAGGGGCGTGATGATGTTGCCGCGGTTCGTATAGTCCTCGGGGTTCGCCGTATAGACGATGGCCAGGTCGAGGGCCATGCGGATCGGGAAGCCGCGAATCTGAACGTCGCGCTCCTCCATGATGTTCAGGAGCCCCACCTGGATGCGCGCCTGAAGGTCCGGCAGCTCATTGATGCAGAAGATCCCCCGATTGGAGCGGGGGATGATGCCGTAATGGAGCACGTCCTCGTCGGCCAGTTCGAGCTTGCGCGCGACGGCCTTGATCGGGTCCACGTCGCCGATCAGGTCGGCGATCGAGACGTCCGGCGTGGCGAGCTTCTCCTGATAGCGCTGCGCGCGCGGGATCCACTCGATCGGGGTCGCTTCCCGGAGCCGAGCCAATTGCTCGCGCGCGAATTTCGTCAGCGGCGCCCACGGGCTGCTCCGCAGCGGGCAGCCGGCCACGGCCGGGGCGTGCTCGTCCAGGAGATTGACCAGCAGGCGCGCCAGGCGCGTCTTGGCCTGGCCGCGCAGGCCCAGAAACAGGATGTCGTGCTGGGCCAGGATCGCGTTCTGAAGATGGGGGAGGACCGTCTCGTCGTAGCCGAGGATTCCGGGAAAGACGTTCATCCCCTGGCGGAGCGCCGCCAGAAGGTTCCGCCGCATCTCCTCTTTGACGTTGACGGGGACGTAGCCGGAGGCCTTGAGCTCACCCCACGTCGGCGGCAATCGAGTCGAGGCGGGGGGCTCCCGGACGTCCATCTGCATGACCGGACCCCAAGGCGGGCGGGGCGCCGCGCCGGCGGGGGCGGGGCTCATCGTAGCATGGGAGGCCGGCGGCCCCGAACCGAAAACCGCGCCGAGGAGCTAATGAAACCCGATAGGGAAGAGCACGGGCTCGACGGCGGGCGCGAAGTCCGGCGCGTCGAAGATGACGCCATAGGTTCTCAAGAGCGCCCCCCGGGCGCGCTCCAGGGCGATGGCCGCCTGATTATAGCCGACGATCGCCGCGACGAAGGCGTTCTGCGCCTCGGCCAGGTTTTCCTGAAACTCCAGGACCTGAAACAGCGTCGAGATGCCGACCTCGTACTTTTTGATTTCGGCGGCGAGATTGGCCTGTTCGCTCTGAACCTGCTGGCGGGCGCTCTGGATGAGATTGCGCGCCGTCTCGAGCGCGCGCGTGGCCTTGCGGACGTCCAGGACCACTAGATCCACCTGCCGCTCGTATTGTTCGAGGACCTGGCCCTTCTCGGCCTCGCGCTGCTTGAGGAAGAAGCGCGCCTGCCGGTTCTGGAAGGGGTAGCTCAGCTCAAGCCCGATGCTCAGGTTGTTGAAGTCCAGCGACTCCAGCCGGTCGAAGGCCTCGCTGCCGGTCATATCCAGCCCCGTGGCGCCGGCCGAAGCCACCAGATCCAGCCGCGGCAGGCGGGCGTTGCGCGCCTTGACGATCTGGACCTCGCTCCGGTCGAGCCGGCTTTCCCAGAACCGAAGCTCGGGCCGCTGATTAAGGGCCTCGGCCAGGGCTTCCTCCAGGTCCACGTCGATCTGGCGCCAGGCGAGCTCCTGCGTGGGTTTGAGTTCGACGTTCCAAGCGGGGGTCCCTTCCTGAAAGAACATCAGCCGTTTGAGATCGTCCTCGAGATCACGGACGGCCTGGCGGGCGCGGATGACCTCTTGAAGCCGGGCTTCGACGCGGGCCTGAGCCTGGATGACTTCAGTCTGGGCGAGCGTTCCGGCCTCGTACTTGGCCCGGTTGATGCGCAGAAGGTCCAAAGCCGCCATATAAGCGATGACCTGGACGTCGTAGCGGTGAACGGCGGAGATCAAATCCCAGTAAGTCCTCAGCCCCGCCGCCAGTTGTTCTTGAATGACGCCTTCCAGATCGGCGGCCGAGGCGTTGCGATCCAGTTGAGCGATGTGAATGTCGGCGTTGGTCACGCGCGGCCCGAAGCCCCGCAAGAGCGGTTGGGTCAGGCTCAACGTCACGGCGTGCGTCAGGAGGGGGTTGAGATTGCCGAAGTCGGGGTCCGACCGCAGTCGCGTGAACGTGTAAGCGAATTGAACCTGGGCCCCGGTGGGGAGAAGCTGGGTCGCCGAGGCGCTGATCTCCCGGTTGCGTTGCTCGATGATCGGGGCGACCTGGCCGCCGCCGCCGCCGAAGATGGAGGCGAACAGGCGATCCAGCAACTGGACGATCGGATCATTGGGGTCAATGCCGGGAACGCCGCCGCCCGGCGGGGTTTGCTGCTGTTGGCCGCCCCCCCCAGTCTGGCGGCGCTGGCTCTGACGGATCGCGCGGCGCGCCTCGGCCGAAGCCTGAAGCAGGAGATCATAGATCGACTTGCTGATCGGAACGGCGTAGTCGGCGATCTGATACGAATACTGCTGGATGCGAATCTCCCGGTTGTGCGCCAGGGTCTGGGTGACGACGTCCTCAAGGCTCACCGGAACGGGGGATGGACCGTAGAGGTTCTTGATCTCCTCGGCGAGCGATTCATAGAGGGGCGATTGCTGGGGCTCGATCTCCACCTCCGGATGCGAGGCCACTTCCGGAGCCGTCCGAACGGCCTGGCCGGCGGCCGGAGGCGGACCCGCCGCCAACACTTCGCGATGGATTTCGTAGCGGAGGGCCGGGGCCGGGGCGCCGCCTCGGCACGATGCCATGAGCCCGCTCGCCGTCAGCATCGCCACCCAGCTCAGGATGCGTTTCACGTCAGACCCTGCCTCAACCCCGCCGGACCCACCACCCCACTCTCCCCGACGACGCCCCAACCGGCAAGCCGAGGGATCATAGCCGAGCCCCACGGCGAGGACAACGGCGAAGCTCGGCCCCCGACGGCCTCGCCGCGGGGGGCTTTCCGCTTGAACGTTTTTCGAGGGGCATGGTCTAATCCCTGAGGGCTTTCGGCGGACGATCAACGCCACGGAGCCCCTCAACCCTGCGGGGGCCGCGCCGAAGGCGCGCCGGCGAGGGACGGGGATCGCCGAGGGTTGAAGAATCCGGACTCCCGAAACCTCGCGTAGCCGACATGCCCCCCACCCTCAAGGCCGCCGGCCTGACTGACGTCGGACGCCGCCGCGAGCACAATGAGGATCATATCCTCGTCGATGAAGAACTGGGGCTGTTCGCCGTCGCCGACGGCATGGGGGGTCACGCCGCCGGCGAAGTGGCCAGCCATACGGCCATCGACACCATCCACGATTTCCTCCTCCGGGCCCGCAACGGCCGCCCCCACCCCGAGCCCCGGGCCCCGACCGAGCCGCGCGAGGGCCTCAGCGGGGAGCAATCCCTCCTGATCGAAGCCATTGGCCGAGCCAATCAGCGCGTCTGCGCCGCCGCCGAAGCCGATCAGGGCTCCTATGGGGGCATGGGGACAACCCTGGCCCTGCTCTACCTGGACGGACCCGCGGCGCACGTCTGTCACATCGGGGATTCTCGCGTCTATCGCCTGCGCGAGGGCCGGCTGGAGGCGTTGACGCAGGATCATTCCTGGGTCAATGAGCAGGTCCAGCGCCAGATCATCACCGAGGAGGAAGCCCGGCATCATCGCTGGCGCAACGTCATCACCCGCGCCCTCGGCAATCGCCAGGATGTGGAGGTGGACATGAAGCGCGTCGAGGCTGCTCCCGGCGATCGCTTCCTGCTCTGCTCCGACGGGCTCACGTCGATGGTCGACGACGAGACGATCGCCCGGTGCGTCGCCGAGGCCGAGGGCGACCTGGCCCAAGCCTGCGCCCGCCTCGTCGAGCGCGCCAACGAGGCCGGCGGGCTGGACAACATCTCCGTCGTCCTCATCCACCTTCTCCCCTGACGCCCATGGAGCCCCAGGGGAGCCCCGCCGCCGCAAAATCAAGGTCCCCTTTCGCGCGGTCCTCGGGCCCGCCCCCCATGAAGCCCCTGGGGGTCCTCCTCGTCCTGGCCGTCATCGTGGCGGCGGGCGGAGGCCTTCTGTTCTGGCGTCCGTGGGAGCCTCGGACGGCCGGGCAGGCCTTTGAGCGCGCCTCAAGGAATGAAATCCGGCTGGATGAATCCCTCCAGGGGCTCAAAGCCGCCGACGGCGCCGACCCGAACCGCATGGCCGATTTGGAGGCGAAGATTCGCCGCGGCTGGGGCGCGGTCATGGACCGCTGGCCCGAGACGCCGGAAGCCGCCGAGGCCGCCTACCGGCTGCTCCAACGTGATCTCCGTCTGGCCGCCGAGCCCGCCGAACGTCTGCGCCTGATCGACGCCTTCCTCGGCGAACAGCCCGACCATCCCCGGAAGAAGGAACTGCTGTGGCTCAAGGCCGAGATCCAGCGCGACGACTTGCAGGCCCCACTGGAAGCCATCGCCACGCTGGAGGCCTTGGCCGACGCCTTCCCGGAGGACCCGCTGGCGCCGAAGGCTCTCCTGGCCGCCGCGCGCATCTATGAATCGATCGGGGAGCATGGGGCCGCCGAGCGGGCCTATGCCCGTGTCGCCGAACGCTTCCCTGAGGCGGCTGAGGCTGACCAGGCCCGGCTACGGCAGGCCGCGCTGCTGGAGGAGCGCCTGGAACGACGACGCGAAGCGGCCGAGATCTACCGTCAGGTCGCGGCCTCGAACCCCGGCTCGGCCACCGGCCAGATGGCTCAACGGCGTCGCCGACGGCTCCTCGGCGAGCTACAGGAGACCGATCAGCAGGCCTATCAGCGTGAAACGTATCGCCTGCCGGAAGCCTCCCTCTACGCCTTCTCCAAAGAAGAGTTCAACAGCCCGGCCTTGGAGCGGATCCGCAACCAAGGGCTGGATTTGACGCGGGTCGATATCGCCCTCCGCATCGACCCGGCCTCGGGGGAAGCCGAAGTCCGCGCCGTGTTGACCGGGCACCTGGAGCGTCCGCTGACCGATCCCCTGCTGCTCCAACTGAACCCGGCCTTCGAAGTGAGCCGCGTCGAATGGGTCGGCGCCGACCCTCCCGTGGAGTTGCGGCACGAACAGCGGGGGCCGTACATCGAGTGCCTTCTGCCCGAATCCGTCGCCGCAGGCTCTTCAATCGTCCTTCGACTGACCTATAACGGTCGGGCCGGCGACTGGTTCGGCGATCGGTTCACCGAGGCCGGCGGCTCGCTCCGGCCCCGCGCCCTCTGGCACCCCATGACCCATCTCGGGGATTTCTTCAGCCATGAACTGACGGCCGAAGTCCCGGAGGCTTATCGCGCCTTCGCTCAAGGCGCCGAAGCCGCCGCTTCAGAAACCGCGAGCCTTGAGCCGGGCTGGCGGCGCCACCCTTACAGGCAAGCCCGGCCGACTCAGGGCGCCGCGCTCGCGGTGACGCTCGGCGCGGCGGCGATCCGATCCGGGGCGGGTCCCGGCGGAGTGCCCATCGCCGTGGCGTTATCCCCGGAGCACGCCGCTCAAGCTGAGGCTTGCGAGGCGGCCCTCGGCCAGGCGATCGAGACGATGACGCAGCTGCTCGGGCCCTTTCCCTTCGAGGGCCTCACGCTCGTTGAAGTCCCGACGTTAGAGGAGACCTACGCGGCGCCGGGGCTCATCCTCGTCGGGCCGGGGCTGGTGGCGGAGCCGGAAATCCCCGCCCCAACGATCGCCCATGCCGTGGCGCACCAGTGGTTCGGCGGCGCCCTCGGGGTCGATCTCTCCGCGGATTCGATCCCCTGGCTCGTCGAGAGCCTGGCCGTCTACCTCGACCTTCTCCACACGCAACGGACCGAAGGGGACAAGGCCTTCCTCTATCGGCTTCAGAGCCTGCACTTGCTGGCGCAGCAAGGGGCCGAGGCGTTGGGGGAGCCGCCGCTCGTCGAGGTCCGCTGGCAGAGCCCGGCCCAGGAGACCGCGCTTCGGCACCGGGGACCGCTCGTCCTCCACGCCCTGCGGCGAGAGATGGGCGACGCCCCCTTCTTCTCGATGCTGCGCGCCTTGGCGGAGCGGACGACGCCCTTGCTCGACGTGCCGGCGTTCGTCGCCGCGGCGACCGAGGCGGCCGGCCGGCCGATGGACTGGTTCTTCGAACAAGAGCTTGAGCGCCCCGGCCACGCGCGGGTCGAGTTCCAGACCGTCGAGATCGGCGAGGGGGCCGACGGCGGCTGGGATTTGAGGCTCGAACTCAAACAAGAGGAGCCGGCGCGCCGGATGACGCTGGACGTCGAATTCGAGCTTCTGGATCAAACGCGCCCGCGCGGCGTCCTCGACCTGGCCGGGCCGACGGCGACTCAGGCGTTCACCTTCGGCCAACGTCCCGTCCGCGTCCGCCTCGATCCGGACTTCTGGCGCCTGCTGGACCGCGGCGAGGAACTGACCGAGAAAATCGTTTACGACCCGTGAAGCGCGCCGGCCCCGCCTCCGGTCTCAGCGCTCGGCGATCGAAATCAGCCGAACCTCGAAAATCAGCGTGGCGTTGGGGCCGATGACGCCTCCGGCGCCCTCACTCCCATAGGCCAGAGCGGGAGGTATCACGAGCCGCCACGCCGAGCCGACGGGCATCAACTGGAGCGCCTCGGTCCAGCCGGGGATCACGCCTCGAACCGGAAACGTCGCGGGCTCTCCCCGGTTGATGGAACTGTCGAAGACCGTCCCATCGATCAACGTCCCGTGATAGTGGACGGTGACCACGTCGGCCGCCGACGGCTTGGGCCCCTTCCCCTCGCTCAGAACCTCGTACTGCAGGCCGCTGGCGAGCGTGACGACTCCCTGCTTGGCCTTGTTCCGGGTCAGAAAGGCCTCGCCCTCGGTCTTGTTCCTGGCCGCCTCCGCCGCCGCCTTCTGTTGTCGTTTTTGAATCATCACGTCCTGAAACTCCTCCATCGTCGCCTCGACGATGTCCGGTTCGAGCCGCGAGGGCTGGCCCGCGTAAGCCTCCCGCACGGCGGCGAATAAAACCTCCAGATTGACCTCGATCTGGTCGTCCCGAAGGTTTGTCCCCAGATTGCGCCCAATGATGTAACTGACTTTATCCCAGAGGGTTTTGAGCTCGGGGGCGGGGCCGGCTTGAGCCGAAGCCGCTGAAGCGGGAGGAGCCGGCTCCTGGGCCGGGACCGTCCCGATCAACGTCACCAGGCAGGCGAGCCCCACCATCTTCAATCTGTCCATGACGGACCATCCTTCCGCGTGGCCTGACGTCAGAGGTAAAGGCGTCGCGGAAGTGAGGCCCGAGGGGCAGAAGGCTCGGCTGGAAAACTAACAGCGGGGGGCCGTCTCTCGACGAGCGTCCTTGCCGGCGCTTTACGCGGCGCGCATCGTAACAGCCTTTTGAGCCGAGCGTCACGTCGAAAAAGGCAAGGCCGCCGGAGGGGCGGGGCGCCCCCTCGGCGGCCTCGGGGTTGGACGCAGTCCTCAGCGGTTCCTAGAAGTCGTCGCTCGGCATCGGGGGGGCCGGATGCGCCCCGTCCTTTTGCTCCTTGATCTCGGTGATGAGACACTCGGTGGTGATCAGGAGCCCCGCCACGGAAGCCGCGTTCTGGAGGGCGATCCGAGCCACCTTCGTCGGGTCGATGATCCCGGATTTGAGCATGTCCTCGTAGGCGCCGCTTTCGGCGTTATAGCCGACGTTGTCCTTTTCAGCGCGCACCTTCTCGACGACGATCGAGCCCTCGGCCCCGGCGTTCTGCGCGATGTTACGCAACGGCGACTCCAACGCCCGCTTGACGATGTTGACGCCGACTTGTTCTTCGCTCTCTTCAACCTTGAGCTTCTCCAGCGCCGTAACCGCGCGGATGAAGGCCACGCCGCCGCCGGCGACGATCCCCTCCTCGACGGCCGCCCGCGTGGCGTGCAGCGCGTCTTCCACCCGCGCCTTCTTTTCCTTCATCTCGATCTCGGTCGAGGCGCCGACCTTGATCACGGCCACGCCGCCCGAGAGCTTCGCCAGCCGCTCCTGAAGCTTCTCCTTGTCGTAATCCGACGTGCTTTCCTCGATCTGCATCTTGATCTGGGCGATCCGCCCCTCGATGGCCTTCTTGGCCCCTTTGCCCTGGATGATCGTCGTGTTCTCCTTCTCGACGACCACGCGCGAGGCCCGCCCCAGGTCCCCCACCGGCGTATTCTCCAGCTTCATCCCGGCGTCCTCGCTGACGACCTTGCCGCCGGTCAGGATGGCGATGTCCTCCATCATGGCCTTGCGCCGATCGCCAAAGCCCGGCGCCTTGACCGCGCAGACGCTCAACGTCCCCCGCAGCTTGTTGACGACGAGCGTGGCCAGGGCCTCTCCTTCGACGTCCTCGGCGATGATGAGCAGGGGCCGGCCCTTCTCCAGCACGCGCTCCAGGAGCGGCAGCAGGTCCTTCATCGAGCTGACCTTCTTGTCGTAGATCAGGATGAAGGGGTCCTCCAGCGCCGTCTCCATCTTCTCGGCGTTGGTGACGAAGTACGGCGAAAGGTAGCCCTTGTCGAACTGCATGCCCTCGACGACGTCCAGCGTCGTCTCGATCCCCTTGGCCTCCTCCACCGTGATGACGCCGTCCTTGCCGACCTTGTCCATGGCGTCGGCGATCAGTTCGCCGATCTTGCGGTCGTTGTTGGCCGAAATGGTGGCCACCTGGGCGATCCGCTCATGGTCGCGCGTCTGGCTGGAACGCTTCTTCAGGTCCTCAACCACCGCCTCGACGGCCTTTTCGATGCCGCGCTTGAGCGACATCGGATTGTGCCCGGCGGTCACCTGCTTACGCCCCTCGCGGAAGATGGCCTGAGCCAGCACGGTGGCCGTGGTTGTCCCGTCGCCGGCGACGTCGCTCGTTTTGCTGGCCACCTCGCGCACCATCCGGGCCCCCATGTTCTCGTAGGGGTCGGCCAGCTCGATTTCCTTGGCCACGGTGACGCCGTCCTTCGTCGTCACCGGCGCGCCGAACTTCTTGTCCAGCACGACGTTGCGCCCGCGCGGGCCGAGCGTCGCCCGCACGGCGTCGGCCAACCGATCCACGCCGCGCAGCACCGCCTCGCGGGCCTCCTCGCCGAATTTCATCTGCTTTGCCATCGCTCCTTGCTCCCTTCGCCTGCGTGATTCGAATTCGCTCCGATCCGATGAAAGGGCGAACCCTGCGATCCGAAGCCGTCGGGGACGGCGGCGGGCGCGAGCCCCGCCGGCCCGCCGCTCAATCGTTGATGATCGCCAGCACCTCGTCCTCGCGCATGATGAGGTACTCCGTGCCGTTGACCTTGATCTCGTTGCCCGAGTACTTGCCGAACAGCACGCGGTCGCCGGCCTTCACGTCCAGCGGGATGCGCTTGCCGTCGTCGGCGATCTTCCCCTTGCCGACGGCGATGATTTTGCCCCGCTGCGGCTTCTCCTTGGCCGTGTCCGGAATCAGGATGCCGCCCGGCGACTTCTGCTGCTCTTCCTCGATCCGTTCGACCAGAACACGATCATGCAGGGGAGTGATCTTGACCGCCATATGCGTTTCAGGCCTCCTTCGCCGACGTGGATGATACTGAATGCCCGCCTCGGCGGCAACCCGGCTGCCGATCTCCCGCCCCGAACCAGGCGGAGCTGCCGGCCGAAGCCCAAGCGCCTTAACAAGACTTATGCCCTGCGGCCCCGTGGGCATCGCGTTCGTTCTCCCATCCCCAATGTTTTCAATCAGATAAAGACTCGGGGGTCGCGGACGCTTTCTGGACTTCCTCCCCCCACATCTGGCGCTCTCCCCCGTCGACTGGATCAATTTGACCCCTTCGAGCCGCCGCCGCCCCCCTGTGTGTGTCACCCTCCAGCTCGCAGATTCGGGGGCGCTTGCACGGAGATCGCCGTAACGCGCGGGAGGACGGGAACCCGCCCCCTGGCAGTGAACGCGGCCGCCCCCAAGAGACCTCGCCCCGCCGCTCATCATCAGCCCGAGGAGCCGGCCTCAGGGCCAACCCAGGGTGGCGCGCTGCGTGCTGACCCTGGGCTCACGGATCGAACCCTTTCAGGGTTCATTGGCAGGGAACCGCCGTGCTGAGTGTCTTGAGGGCTCGCCGGGACCGGGCAGTATTGACGAACCCGGAGGGGGTTCGGGGCTTTCGGAGCCGAGGGAAGGCCCCGCCGGGGACCACCGGACCGGCCCGAAGCAGGGGCTCGGCGCCCCGCTCTGGGGGATACCCCTAGTCCCCCGGGGGGCACCTAACCGGGCCCCAAAAAACGCTGATTTTTTTCTTGACACGGCCTCGGGGGGGGGTATGGAACAAGGCTGCGGGGAGCCGCGTACTGAAAACCTCGATGGCGAGGTCAGGGACATGATCACCACGCTTGGGAAGCTGGCGGCGGTCGGCTTTGTCGCGGCCTTGGCCGCCGCGCAACTGGCCCCGACGTCGCTCAGCGACCTGGAGAAGCACTCCCTCTGGGGCGGGGCCAATGACAAGTGCAGATGCCTCGTAAGCTGCACGGTCGGCCCCGACGTTTGCGAGTGGATCGTGGATCAGGGATGCAAGAATCACGACGGCAAGAATTGTTTTCTGACCACCGTGAACCTGTGCAGTGGACTGCAAGGAGACTGCCTCCAAACCAGCGCCAAGCGGGCGACGAACACAAGCGAGGACTGCCCAACCGGCGACCCGATGTGCTGAATTTCTCGCGGGCCGATCTGAGACCTGGCCCTTCTATTGAACGAAGGAGGTTGAATTTCATGAAGCGGAACCTAAACGGATTGGCAAGCGTGATTACCGGTGCGATGCTGATGTTGAATCCGGCCAAAGGGATGAGCCAAGCCAATGACCAATTGAGAGAAATTCTTACTGCCGCCCACCGAAACGCAGTCGACCCCCAGGTGATTCGATTCTCCGCCACAAGCACGCTCCGGCTGGAATTTGAGGGCGAGGAACCTCAGGTAGTCTGGACCGAGACGTCGGCTCGGGTTCAAGGAACGAGGATGGAGCTGGAAAACCGAACGACCCACGAAAGCCCCTCGGAAGAAGGCCCAAACGCGGCGGCGGCCTTCGTGCAACGAGCATCCTGGGACGGGGAGCGATACTATTCGACGCAATACCATGGGGGCCCCGGAGAGCCCTTAAGAACCGTCTCCGACAGCGCTGGCGCCGGACGAACTGTCCTTGCCTCTCCGAAGGCGGGCTCCTTCCTTGAGGGCAAACTAACCGTGCTTCCCCCGCATCCCCCTGAAGGTTCACTGTTCGGTTGGCTCCTCCAGCGAAACGACGCCAGGCTTGAGCCGTCCGCGGAGGCGGTGGGGGGGCATCCGTGCTGGGTCATCAAGGCCGAGACGGAGCACGGGAGTTTTGCCGTCTGGGTCGACCCCAATTATGGTTATCGCCTTCGACGAGTGAGCGCGACGCGACGAATCGGCGACGGGCCGGGAGGAGTAGGTTGGACTCGACTTTCAGTCGACGACGTCCGCATTGAGAAGGTGGGCGAGGACTTCTTCAGCACGTTTGGCATCCTGGTCATCGAGAGAGTCTCAGCCGATGGCAAGCGCAAGGTCGAGACTATCGGGGTCCTAAGAGAAGGGGTGACGGCGGAGAACGCGCCATCCGCCGAGCTTGGCTTTTTGCCCGCATGGGACGACGGCGCCAGGGTCTTTCATGTTGAGAAGGCGCGGTACATGGTCTGGAGAGACGGTGCGCTTGAAGCCGAGGTGAGTGATGCAGGAGTGAAGAGAATCGAGGAGACGGTCACTGCCCTGGAAGAAGAAGCGCGCCAAGGGTCCCCTCGGCTGGTCGAGGCTTTACACAAACGGGCGAATTGAAGGCCAGCGAAGATCTCGCTGTGGGGCTGCCGAGTCGAAGGGGGAAAGAGGGGAAGTTGAGAACGGATGAGGGAAGTTCAAGGCGGGCGTGCGCTCAGGGTCTTGTTCTGGGTCTTCGGGGTCGGCGGACTCTCCATGAGATCCGTGTCGATAGGCGAAGTCGCCCCCCTGAGCCGATGGACACGACCCGCCCCGACGAAGCGGCCGATGAGGCCATTTCAGGCTATAACTGTGGGCTCAACTCCCTTTATCTCCTGCTGCGTCTGTGGGGGGAGCCGGTCGAGCTCCCCTCTTTTCTCGGCCGGCCCGAAGCAGGGGCTCGGCGCCCCGCCCTGGGGGATACCCCTAGTCCCCCGGGGGGCACCTAACCGGGCCCCAAAAAACGCTGATTTTTTTCTTGACACGGCCTCGGGGGGGGGTATGGAACAAGGCTGCGGGGAGCCGCGTACTGAAAACCTCGATGGCGAGGTCAGGGACATGATCACCACGCTTGGGAAGCTGGCGGCGGTCGGCTTTGTCGCGGCCTTGGCCGCCGCGCAACTGGCCCCGACGCCGCTCAGCGACCTGGAGAAGCACTCCCTCTGGGGCGGGTGCACAAACAACAAATGTAAGTGCCTTCAATCGTGCGCGACGCCGCAGGGGGGGATGTGCTTCTTGATCGTGGACTTAGGGTGTAAGGCGCACCCGGGCAGCATGTGCAACCTTACAGCAGTAAAGTTGTGCGACGATGATGAAGATACCTGTGCACCCCTGGGGAACTATCGGGCAACGAATGATAGCCAGGACTGTCCATCGAGCGACCGTTATTGCTGAGTTCTAAGGGTAACTCAAAGGAATCATCCGGAAGCCCTCAGAGGAGGTTAAGGAACGATGATGAAGCTCCGTCGTGCAGCGGCAGGGGGCCTCTGGCTGATTATGGGTCTGGGCTTGGCTACAGATGCCGAAGAGCCTGCTGGGAAGGTCAGCTTGCGGGAAGTGCTTGAGGCGGCGCACCGTAATGCGGTGGACGAGCGGCTGATCAGCTTCCGAGCGATTTGCAGCACGCGATAGGCGCCCGAAGGAGAGGAAAGCACCGAGGGTAAGGGAAACGTGCTCGTTCGTATGCAAGGTATGCGAGGCGAGGTCGACGGAAGGACGCCCTACGAGGGCGATGGGACCCGCGTGCCTGGAGCGGAGGTCCCCAAGTTGTTGCAGCGGGCCTCCTGGGACGGGGAGCGGTATTACGGAACGCAGGGCGCGTTGGGCGAGGACCCTCTGCGGATCGTGTCGGAAAACTGGAGATCAGGACGAACGGTGACCGCGCGTCCGACCGTGGGGGCCTTTCTCGAGGGCCGCCTTCGTTTTCTAGGTTCGGAGTGGTCGATCTTCGAGTTGCTCCTTAGCGATCCTGATGCGAAGCTTAGCGACGCAATGGAATCGGTGAAGGGGCATCCCTGCTGGCTCGTCACGTCTCATCGGGAGGACGGCCATTATGCTGTCTGGATCGATCCGGCGGCGATCATGGGCCTCGGGGTCCATTGGGGCGTCTTTGGCCTGATCGGCGGCGTGGCGGGGCGGGTGCTGCTCGCCCGCGCCTGGGAACGCCGCCGCCGGCCTCCGAGTCCGCGGACCTTTTCCCAATTCTTCGGCGGGTCCGGGCGCGCTGGCCGGCTATGCCACGATGGCGGCTTGGAAGCGGCAACCAAGCGCCTCGCCCCTCGTCCCGTGAGCCGATCGACCTGAGAATCAAATTGAAACCGAGCGCCGGGGGGCGGATAATTCTTCGGCCTGCCTGTTTCCTTCGGAGGAGGAGCGGCGGGGAGCGTCGGCCGGCCCATCCCCCGCCGGCAGGCGAGAAGGACCTTCATCCCATGGCCGACGAGGCGCCCCCCCTCACCAACCCCCCGCGACCCCCGCGACGGCGGCTCCGGGCCGTCGAAATCATGGACACGACGCTGCGCGACGGGGAGCAGACCGAGGGCCTTTCGATGATGCCCGAGGAGAAGCTCCTGATCGCCCGCGCGCTCCTGACCAAGGTCAAGGTGGACCGGATCGAGGTAGCCTCGGCCAAGGTCTCCGAGGGGGAGCGGGAAGCCGTGCGGGGGATCGTCGCCTGGGCGGCGCGGGAGGGGCTGGAGGATCGGGTCGAAGTCCTCGGCTTCGTGGATGGACGGGTCTCGGTCGAATGGGTCCGCTCGGTCGGCGGCAAAGTGATCAATCTCCTGACCAAGGGCTCCAAGCGCCATTGCCGCGGCCAGCTCGGGCGGACGCCGGAGCAGCACCTGGCCGACATCGAGGCGACCGTCGCCCAGGGAATGAGCCGCGGGGCGATTTTCAACGTTTATCTGGAGGACTGGTCCGGCGGGATGCTCGACGAGCCGGCTTACGTCGACCGGATGATCGCCGCGCTCGACAAGCTCCCCTTTCGCCGGATCATGCTCTGCGACACGCTGGGGCTTCTCAATCCGGCCCAGGTGACGGACTTCGTCGGGCGATATACGGAGGCTTACCCCGACCGGCAGTTTGATTTCCATGGCCACAACGACTATGGCCTGGGGACGGCCAACGCGTTGGCGGCGACGCGCGCCGGGGCTCGCGGGCTGCACGTCACCGTCAACGGGATCGGCGAGCGGGCCGGCAACGTCGCCCTCGACGAGGTTGTCGTCACGCTGCGGGATCACGGACGCTTCCGGACGGGCGTGAACGAACGGGCGCTTAAGGAGATCAGCCGGCTCGTGGAGGTCTTCTCGGGCAAGCGGATCGCCGAGAACAAGCCCATCACCGGCGAGAACGTCTTCACGCAGACGGCCGGCATTCACGCCGACGGCGATCTCAAGGGGAACCTTTACGAGAGCCGGCTCAAGCCCTCGCGCTTCGGCCAGAGCCGGCATTACGCGATGGGGAAGCTCATGGGCAAGGCGAGCCTGGAGCTGAACCTGGAGCGGCTCCATATCCGGCTCAACCCCGATCAGAAGCGCCAGCTCATGGAACGGGTCATTCAGTTGAGCGACCAGAAGAAGACCGTCACGACGGCCGATCTGCCGTTCATCATCGCCGACGTGCTTCAATCGCCGGAGCATCGGGTCTTCGAGGTCAAGGATTACTCCGTCGTCTGCCATCGGGGGCTGCCGCCGACGGCGACGGTGCTCGTGCGCTGCCGGGACCATGAGTTTCAGGCCACGGCCACGGGCGACGGCGGTTACGACGCCTTCATGAAGGCGCTGCGCTCGCTGGAACGCCAGATGGGCCTCAAAGTCCCCCGCCTGCTGGATTACGAAGTCCACATCCCGCCGGGGGGCAAAACCGACGCCCTTGTCGAAACGACGATCAAGTGGGAGGGAGGCATCAAGACGCGCGCGGTGCACGGCGATCAGCTCGCCGCCGCGATCGAGGCCACCGCCCACGCGCTCAATCTGATCGCCCTGCGGCAAGCCGAGCGCGCCAATGGCCCCCGCCGCCGGGCCGCCGCGGCCGCGGCCGCTTCAACTTAATCCCCTGGGGCGGGACGCGCGGCCGGAGCGATCGCCTCATGGCCTCTGAACGCTCCCGCGCGAGCCACGGCGTCGTGAAGCGGCGGGGCGGTAGATCAGCAACGCGATTGAGACGGAGCCCGGCGCCGAAGTGGGGACGAGTCCTCCCGGGGCTCATCCTCGGGGCGCTGGGGTGCGCTGCCCCCTGCGTGGCGGCGGTTGAAACACTCTTCATCATCCCGCTCAGTCACACCGACATCGGCTTCACGGCCCCCCCGAGCGAGGTCGCCGCGCAAATGGGGCGTTCAGCCGCGCTCGCGCTGGAACTGGCGCGCGCGGACCCGGCCTACGTCTGGAATTTCGAAACGTTCTGGCAGTTCGAGCAGGGGTTGACCGGGACGGCCGAGGAGGGGCCGTTCGTCGAGCTCCTGCGCGCCGGGCGGATGGGGTTGAGCGCCGCCTACATGAACCCGCACTCGGCGCTGATGAGCGACTGGGCGCTGGACCGAACGTTCGGCCTGCCCGTCGCGTGGGGCCGCCGCCACGGGCTCACGCTCGATTGGGCGATGATGAACGACGTCCCCGGTCATCCGGCCGAGCTGCCGCGCTATCTGGCGCGCCATGGCGTCCGCTTCCTCGTCCTTGGCGTGAACCTCACCTTCAGCCCGCCGCTGCCCGCCGAAATCAGCAACACGCCCTTCTGGTGGGCGTCCCCCACGGGCGAGAGGGTTCTAACGTGGATCTCCGCCGACGGTTACACCGAAGCGTTCACCCACTATGGGATCGACCCGGCGACGGCGCGTTTCTTCAATCGAGAGACGTTCAGCTCGGCCGATCCGCTGGAGGTCATGGCTCAGGGGATCGGCCGCATGAGGGAACGTTTCGAGGCGCGCGGATATCCCTATGAGGCGGCCCTCGCCCTCTTCGGATTCGACAATTGGGGCTCGGAGCCGGCGCGCCGGCTGCCCGAGGCCGCCCGAC
This sequence comes from uncultured Candidatus Sumerlaeota bacterium, assembly GCA_964463045.1. GTDB lineage: Bacteria > Sumerlaeota > Sumerlaeia > MVZB01 > JAJFLK01 > CAYXAU01. Next base: position 363,237 of record CAYXAU010000002.1, read on the forward strand.
TTTGGAACGAGGCCGGCCGCCGTCCGCGACTCCGCCTCGCCACGCCGCGGGACTTCTTCGAGCGGATCGAGGAGCGTCACGGGCCCGACCTGCCCGTCCATCGCGGGGGCTTCGGCGGTCAATGGGAGGTCGTCCGGACCGGCCTTCCGACGGCGATTGCCCGGGCCCGCGCCGAGGAGCGCCGCCTGGCGCTCGCGACCGACCCCGCCCCCGCCGACGTCAGGCGGCTGCTCGTCTTCTGGGAGCACAGTTTCGGGATGGGCCCGCCGTGGCCGAAGCTTCTCAGGCGCGATCAGGCTCTCCTTCACAACCGGGAGCAATGGGAGATGATCGCGCGATGGGAGCTTCCGCCGACGACCTGGCCGCAAGGCGAACCGTTCACGCTCAACGTCCCGCCCGGGCCGGAGGCTCTCCGGCCGAACGTCCTTTACGAGATCGAGCGCGGGATCGGCTCATTCGACGGTCGGATCGGCCCCCCGCTCCCGGCGGAGGCTTGGACGTCGCTCCAACCCGAGCGACTTGCGGACGGCCCGATTCTCCTGCGACACCGGCTTGACCGGCGACGGCTCCCAACCGAGGCCCACGTTATCTGGGCGTGGCGTCTGAGCGACGCCGAAGCTTCGGCGCCCGTTCGAATCCCGCTCAAATCGGGCGAGGGGGTCGTTCGGATCGAGGAGGAAGGGCTTGCCGGTTTTCGGTTGAGGCACTGGATCGCCTCGGACGCTTTCCACGTCGGCCGGACGCAATTCACCCCCTTTGGACCCTTCGTGTTCGGGCGCAAGCCGGAGCACCCGGGGTGGTTATTCGCCAAAGTGTTGGATCAATCGCTCACGGCCGAATTCAAGGGCGAAGAGACCGCCGCCACGATGACGTTCGAGGAAGCCTATCCGGGGGAAGCCCCCGTCCATGAGTTCGCCCTCCGGATTGAATTCGCCTCGGACGGGAGAAACCCGTAATCAGTCGGCCGGATCGCGGGGAGTTGGGGCGTCGTCGGTCGAGGCGGCGTAAACGAGCTTGCCGCCGAGAAACGTCATTTCGACCCGCGACTTGAGGATTTCGCCGGGCGGGACGGTCATCACGTCGGCCGAGAGAACGACGAGATCGGCGAACTTCCCCGGCTCGATCGAGCCCTTCTCATTTTCTTCAAAAGCCGCATAGGCGGCGTCGATCGTGAAGCTTCGGAGCGCCTCGGTCCGCGTCATCCGTTCCTCGGGCCGCCAGCCCCCTTCGGGCCAACCGTCGTGATCCTGTCGCGTGATCGCGGCGTAGACCCCCCAGAGGGGGCTTACGCCCTCGACGGGGAAATCCGAGCCGTTGGCGATGCGACAGCCGGCCTTAAGAAATTTCCGCCAGGCGTAAGCGCCGGCCAGGCGCTCGGGTCCCAGCCGATCCCCCGCCCAGTACATGTCGGAGGTGGCGTGCGTGGCCTGCATCGAGGGGATGACGCCCAGCCGACAGAGCCGCGCGATGTCTTCAACGGCGAGCACCTGGGCATGCTCGATCCGCAGGCGCAGCCCCGGACGGTCGTTCCGGCGTGCGAGGGCGGCTTCGTAGGCGTCGAGGACCAGCCGGTTGGCCCGGTCGCCGATGGCGTGGGTGGCCACCTGAAATCCGCGGGGAATCGCCCGGGCCAGCAATCGTTCCAATTCCTCCGGCGTGGTGGTCAGCAGCCCGACGTTGTCGGGGTCGTCGCGGTACGGTTCCAGGAGGGCCGCCCCGCGCGAGCCCAACGCGCCGTCCATGACGACCTTGATGGCCCGGACGGTCAGCCGACCCTCCCCGTAGCCGACGATCGGGCCGCGTTCAAAGTAGCGTTCCAGAGCCTCCCGTTCCCCCGCCCCGATCATCGCGTAAAGTCGGAGATCGAATTCGCCCGCGTCGATCATCTCGCCGTAGAGATCGATCGTCGCCGCGCCGACGCCCGGCTCGTGGACGCTCGTCAACCCCGCGGCCAAGCACTGGGCTATGGCCTGCCTCACCAGCCCTCGCAGTTCCTCGCGCGCCGGCGGGGGGATGTGGCGCGTCACCAAACCCTGGGCTCGATCGACGAGAACCCCCGTCGGCTCACCCGTCGCGCGATCTCGCTCGATCCGGCCGCCGGGCGGGTCCGGGGTTGACCGGGCAAGCCCGGCCAAGGCCAGGGCGGCGGCATTGGCAAGCCCGGCATGGCCGTCGATGCGCGTGAGGTAGACCGGGTGATCGGGGACGGCGCGGCTCAGGGCCTCATGATGCGGAAAGACCTGCTCGGGCCAATCGTTCTGATCCCATCCGCGCCCAAGGACCCATTGACCGGGCGGCGTTGATCGCGCCCGCGCGGCGACTCGCTCGATCACGGCCTCATAGCTGCGCGTTCCGACCAGATCGACGTTGCGGAGCGCCGCGGCCAGACCGCTCAGATGGCCGTGGGCGTCGATCAGGCCGGGCAGAACGCTCCGCCCCCCGAGGTCCATCCGGATCGTCGCCGGCCCGGCCAGGGCCAACGTGGCCTCGTCGGGACCGACGGCCGCGATCCGCGCCCCCTCGATAGCGACCGCCTCAACCACGCGATCGCGGGCGTCCAGTGTATAGATTCGCCCTCCATGCAGGATGAGGTCCGGCGCGGCGAGCAGCCCCGAACACTTCGCCAGCAAGGCGATCGAGAACCCCCTGACCAGCGCAGAAAAAAGCAACCGCGGAGGGGCGGAGAACACGGAGGGTCGATGCGCGAATGAGATCAAGCCAAGCGCCTGGCTCCGCCTTTCATCGGACGGACGGCGAGGCCGCCGGCCGGAGGGAGGCCGGCGCCGAGCCATCGAGGACCGGCAGCCCCGAAGGGACGGAGGCCGGAGGCGGCGGCGTCAACGATCTATCGGTCAGGGACTTGAGAAACGCCACGAGGGCGGCCGTTTGGGTTTCCGTCAGATCGAAATTGAGGATTTTCCCGTCGATGCCTGAGGCCGGATTGATTTCACGCCGCCCCCCCCCTTCGGCGTAGAAACGAACGACCTCCTCGAGCGTGACCAGCGAGCCATCGTGCATGTAGGGGGCCGTCAGTTCCACGTTGCGCAGGCTCGGCACCTTGAAGGCGAACGGCGGCCCGGCGCCCTCGACGCTTCCGCGGCCGAGGTCGGCCCGTGGGGCGGCCCCGGCGCCGATGACCCGGAAGGTCTGATCGGTGAACATCGGGAGGATGTGACATTCAAAACATCGCGTATGGAGCGAGCGGAAAAGTTTCAATCCCTCGCGTTCCTGTTCGCTGAGCGCGCTCCGATCTCCCGCGGCGTATCGGTCGAACCGGGAATCGACGGCCAGGAGCGTCCGGAGGAAGGTCGCGAGCGCGCGCGTCACGTTTTCAAACGTGACCGGCGCGGGGCCCCCGTCCCCGAAGGCCCGCTCAAAGAGTGCTTGATAAGCCCCGATCGCGCGGAGTTCTTCCATCAGGCGGCCCGGATCCTCCCCCATTTCGCGGGGGTCCGTGATCGGTCGCTGGGCCTGTTCTTCGAGCGTCTGGACCCGCCCGTCCCAGAATTGCCAGGCGTTGAACGCCACGTTCCACAGCGTCGGCGCGTTGCGCGGCAATTCAACCCCCCCCGACCGGGCCGGGCCGAGGCCGCGCCCGCCGGCCCCCTGGCTCAGCGGCCGCCCGTCAGAGAAGCCATGGGACGGATCGTGACAATGAGCGCAGGAGAGCCGATTATCGCCGCTCAGGATCGGGTCAAAGAATAAAAATCGCCCGAGTTCGGCTTTGGCCGGCGTGATCGGGTTGGCCTCGACGCCCGGCATCGGCGGCAGCGGGTGCAGCAGGCCCGTCCCGCGAGGTCGCAGCGCTTCGTACGGATACCGCGGAACGTATCGCCCGCCGCGCCGAACGAAGCCGTCGATCTCCCCCGGGGCCCCGGCGCGAGCGAGCCCGGCGGCCGCCAAGACAACCGCCAGCCACGGACCCACGCGGACGGGCACGGAAGCCGACATGAGCCCTTCAGGTTAGTGGAAGGGTCCGGCCGGGGGCAAGACCATCGAATTGAAGGGGGGTCGCCGCGCGAGGCCGGCGGGAGCCCCTTGCGTGGATTCCGGGACCATGCCACAAAGACGCGGGGCGGGCGCGGTCAGCGTTGAGCTGCTCCGACGAGAGAATGAACCGCTTTCACGATGACCGAACTTCCACAATCAAAGAACCGACGAACCGGCCTGGAGCGCGCGCGGCCGTGGCTCACGGCGGGGATGATCGTCGGCCTGGCGGCGGGAGCGCTGATTCCGGAGACGCAGCGAGCGCGGGAGGTCTGGCGCTGGGCGCGTCGGGCCGAGCTCGTCACCGATCAGGAACGTCGCTGGGCGCCGTTGCGGGCGCGAGCCCCTCGGGATCAGCTCCTGGGCTACGTGACGGACCTCCGCTACCCGGCGCCGTTATTTGATTTCGATACCTACACGCATTTTTATTGGGCCCAATACGCGCTGGCTCCGGCTCTCCTCGTGCAGAGCCCCTCCCGGGAATACCTTGTCGGCGATTTTCGTGACGCTGCCCTGGCCATCCCGTGGAAGGCGCGTCTGGAGGTGATCGCCGAGGGCCCTCGCGGGACGGTGCTGCTGCGACGTCGGGAACCATGACGCTCGACTGGGCACCTTCCCTGATTCCTTATGTCGCGCCGTCGATCGCGCTGGCTTGGCTTATCGGTTACCTCGTGGTGGATCACCTCGCCCGAGGGTCGGGCTCCGTCTTCTTCAAAGTCTTTCTCGGTTTTGGATTCGGCCAGGGAATCGCCTCGCTGACGCTTCTCGGCGTCTGGAGCCTGCTCGGGCCGAATCGAACGGTCCTCCTGGCCGTCGATGGAGCGATGGCGCTCGGCCTGATCGCCGGGCGGATGTTGCGCCGTCGGCTTCGTCCGGCCCCGGCCGACCCGGCGCTCAGGCCGCCAACGTGGACGGCCGAGGATGGGGCCACGGCCGTCGCCCTTGTCCTTGTCCTTGGGCTGGCGCTCTTCCCCTTCCTGTTGCATGCCCTTTCCAGTCCTCACGGGCATTGGGACGCCTGGGCCATCTGGAACCTGAAAGCCCGTTACCTCGTCGGCCTGGGGGACCGCTGGCCGTGGGTTCTCTCCGATCGGCTCCCGCATACGCACCCCGATTACCCGCTCCTTTTGCCCGGGGCCGTGGCGAGCGTCTGGGCCGGACTGCGGGCCGAGCCGCCGCTGGCTCCGGCGTTGATCGGAGCGTTGTTCACGCTTTCGACGGGCGGGCTCCTCGGCGTCGCCCTGGCGGCCACGACTCGCCCGGCCGTGGGGTGCCTGGCCGCCGCGGCGCTCCTGGCCACGCCGCGTTTCCTATACGAAGGGACCGCCCAACAGGCGGACGTTCCGCTGGCGTTTTTCCTCCTGGCGGCCGTCCTACCGTTGACCTTGTCGGGGCGTCGAGCAGCCGGCTTGCGCCCGGCCGAAGCAGGTTGGCTCGCCGCGGCCGGCGCCGGCTTGGCCGCCTGGACAAAGAACGAGGGGCTGTTGTTTCTCATCTCGCTCACCGGCCTGACGCTGCTGACCCTGGCGGCGGGGAGCTGCCCCTTGTCGCCGGCGGCGCGGCGTCCGTTCCTCGCGGTCTCGCTGGCGGCGGTGTTCGCGCTGGTGGCCTTCAAGCTTTCCGGAACGGGGCGCAACGATCTGCTGGCCGCGCAAGGCTGGGAGGCGACGTTCCTGCGGCTGACCGATCCCGGCCGATACGTGACGGTCGGCCGAGGGCTCCTCGGCGAGCTGCGCCAGATCGGCCCTGGTCACTGGGGGTGGTTCCCGCTGGCCCTGCCCGCCGGGCTCTTGATGATCGGGCGCCGTCCGATGCGGGGAAGAATCAGCTTATGGGGGCGAGGGGTGGCGCTGCCGGCGGGGGCGGTCGCGCTGACGTTTCTCGGCTACCTCATGGCCTATGTGGTCTCACCCTATGATCTCGGGTTTCACATCGGCAGTTCCCTCGGGCGCCTGTTGGTTCAGCTCTGGCCCGCCACGATTGCGCTGGGGTGTCTGGCCCTGGCCGGAGGGTCGGACGAGGCCGCGATCGACGCGAGCAACAGCCCGAGGGAGCCTCAAGCCGGTTGAGACCACCGGGCTGAGGTCCCTAAGATGGCGCAGCCCCGGCCGGCGCGCCCTCGGCGACGGCGGCGCAAGGAGCGACCGGGGTATCCCGATCAATGATGAACCGAACTCCCGAGACATCGCCGCCACTCAAACGCGGCGTCCTCGGCCGACTGGCGCGCTGGGGGTTGGTGCTCATTGTCGGGTCGGCGCTGGCGATCGGGTTGGCGGCCGGTTCGCTTTATCTTCTCCGTTCCAAGTGGGACCTCCGGGGCAATTTCACTCCGGTCTTTGATTTCAGCTCTCCGGATCGGCGGCTCCAGGAGCTGGAGCGCCATCGGGCCGCGCAGCGAGAAGGCCCGTTGCCGACGGCTGAGGCTGCCGACGAGACCCTGGAGGGTTGGCCGAGCTTTCGGGGTCCGCGGCGAGATGGCGTTTCCGAGGCGACGGGACTTCTCAGCGCCTGGCCCGCCGATGGGCTCAGGCCGCTTTATCGCCAGCCGGTGGGCGGCGGGTATTCGGGCTTCGCGCTCGGCCTCGGGCGCGCCTACACGCTCGAACAGCGCGGCGGCGAGGAAGCCGTCGTCGCCTATGACTTCCTCTCGGGCGTGGAGCTCTGGTCGTTCAGCTATCCGGCTTATTTTCAGGAGCAAATGGGCGGGGACGGACCGCGAGCCACGCCGACGCTCGACGACCGCCGGCTTTACGCCCTTGGGGCCCAAGGGCACCTCAACTGCCTGGATGCGCTCACCGGCGAGCTCGTCTGGGCGCGGCACCTTCTGCGCGAGACGAATTCGGGTAACCTGACCTGGGGCATGAGCGGCTCGCCGCTCATCGAGGGCGATCGCCTCTGGGTGACGGCCTCGGGTCTCGGCGGACCGGGCGTGCTCGTCTTTGAGAAAGCGACCGGAGAGCCCGTCGGGGCCTACGAGCCGGGCCGGCAGCAGGCGTACGCTTCGCTGGAATGGGTCGAGCTGGTCGGCCGCCCCGTTTTGCTCGATTTCGCCGCCGAGGCGCTCGTGGGGCTTGATCCCGAGACGGGCCGGCGGCTCTGGAGCTTCGACTGGACCGGCCCCCAGAACGGGATCAACGCCGCTCAGCCGCTGTTCATCGGGCCCGACCGGGTCTTCATTTCCTCCGGTTACGGCCAAGGTTGCGCGATGATTGAAATCGGCGTGGCCGACGGCCCCGAAGGTCCTCAATGGAACGCCCGCCGCCTCTGGTCGAACGTCCAGATGAAGAACAAATTCAACTCCTCAGTCCATCACGAGGGGTTCATCTACGGGCTGGATGAAGGCGTGCTGGCCTGTCTTGACGCGCGCGACGGGCGGCGGCGCTGGAAGGGGGGGCGCTACGGCCACGGGCAGCTTCTGCTGGCCGAGGGCCATTTGATCGTGCTCGGGGAATCCGGCGAATTGGCGCTCGTACGGGCGACGCCGAGAGCCTTTGAAGAGGTGAGCCGCTTCAAGGCCATCGACGGGAAGACCTGGAACCATCCGGCGCTGGCGGGCGGACGCTTGCTCATTCGCAATGGCCGGGAGATGGCCTGTTTCGACCTTCGGGCCGAGGCCGGCTCCTGAGCGTCGGATGCCCCCGCC
>CAYXAU010000002.1:370966-379195 GCA_964463045.1 uncultured Candidatus Sumerlaeota bacterium
GCCCCCGCCTTTGCCCAGGGACGTTTAATTCCCATGAACCCCCTGGGGCGCCTCCTCTGTCGGCTCGTGTGGCCGCGCGTCCCGGCGCGCCAGTTGGGAGCGCGCCTGCCCGACTATTTGCGCCGGCGCGTGGCCCCGGCCCTGGGGTTCGAGGACGAGCCCATTGAGCTGGAAACTCCCGAATCCGGCGCGATCGCACTGGTGCGGCGGTGGAAAACCCGCCTCCGGGGCGACCTTTACGTGCGGGCTTGGCCGTGGGACCCGGGCCGAACCCCTGCGCGCGAACAAGCGACGGTGGCGTGGCTCTTCGTCAAGGCGGGGCTCAAAACGCCGGAGACCCTTTTCGTCGACGACAGCCTGTGGACGATGCGGCGGTGGCGTCTGGAAGCCACCGTTGAAACCGCCGCCCATGGCGAACCGCTCGACGCCGCCCGCCCGGATCATCGAGCGGCGCTCGAACGCCTGGCCCCCGAGCTGGGGCTGCTTCACCAGCAGACGGCCCCGGCCTGGGGCAAACCCTGGCGGCCGGAGAACGAACGGGCTCAGCCGCGCGCCTACTGGGCCGAGCGGCTGCGAAAATTCCGCCTGAGGCTCACGCCTGAGACCTGCGGCCTCGGCGCGGAACAGCTCCGTCAAGGGTTGGACCAACTGGAACGGCGCCTGGAGGCGCTTCGGCTGCGTTGGCCGGTCCTCCTACATGGCGACATCCACGGCGGACACCTCTTTGTCTCTCCCGTCGGAGCGCTCACGTGGATCGATTTCGGCGCTTCCCAATACGGGTTGGCCGAGCAGGACCTGGCCGACGTCCGGGCCAAACTGATCGGTCCGGCCGCCTTTGAGGGCTTCCTGGAACGCTATCAGGCCGTCGCGCGCCGGGAGCCCCCCATCGACCCGGAGGCGATCACGACCTTCGGGCTTCTGCGGCTCTGGGAGGGGCTCAATTCCCGCGTGACGCGCCGGCGCCATCGCCTGCGGCGACGCCCGGCGCCGGCCGGGGGGCCGCCGAGCACGGGGCTGGCGCGCCTGGACGCCGAGCGCCGGCGGATCGAGGCTCGGCTCCGAGGCGCCATCGCCGCCCTGGAGGAATGACGGCGGCCGTTTCAGGCCTCGTTCACGCCGCAGAAATACTGGTTTTCGTAGTGGAGGTTGAGGCTGGCCATCTCCGTGGACCAGAGATGGCCGACGTTGACGGTCTTGAGTTCTTCCTCGCGGCTGAAGTCGCGGGCGTAGCCCAAGGGACGCAGATGAAGGGCCGCCACGCGGGAAGCGGCCCGGGCCACGACGTTCTCCTCGGAGTCGGCCGTGTGCGACCGCAGGGCGTCTTCCCAGCATTTTCGCGTCACGCCATAGGCGGCCAGGTCATAGCGCGCGTAGGCCCGCTCAAAGCCGATCAACTCGGTCTTGAGGAGGTCCACCAGCTTCCGCGCCCGGCGCGTATCCTTGATCCAATGATAGACGTAAACGCCGTTGCAGAGGGCGAGCGTAAGCATGACGACGTTCTGATAGAACGCCCGTTGATCCATGTGCTCGAAGCGCGTGCCGCAGGAACGCCCCGAATCCAGGGCGAAAAAGACGGCCTGGGCGGCCGCGCCGGCGATCGCCGCCTCCACCGGGCTGAGCGTCGGCCGCCCCCCGGCGCGCAGACAGGCGTTGGCCAGCTCCTGAACGTTGATGTCGGCCTCGGACAGGTCGTGTTGAATGAAATGCTCCCGCCAATAGACGTGGGTGTAGGCGGCCAGGAACTCTTGCACGTTGTCGCGGCGGGCCTGCGGCTTGCGCAGGCCGGTAAAGTCGGCCAGCGCCTCGGCCATTCCCCCTTGACAGGTCTCCAGGTCGCCGACGACGGCGGCGCAACAGGTCTGCCGCGCCTTGACCCAAGCCAGCTTCCAGCACTGGGGGGATTCCTCCTCAACGGCGCCGGCGGGCGTCTGGCGGACGAATCGGCGGTGTTCGAGCACGCGGCCGTTGCCGGTGGCGGGCTCCGGTCGGAACCCCTGCCAGCGGCAGAACGCGTCGGTCTGCGGGAACCAGTCGAAGCCGCTTGAGTTTTCCCGCAGGCGCACGAGGCGGGGCTCCGTGGAGGCGTGGCCGAGCTGACCGTTGAGCTTGCCGCGGACGTAGAAATCGGGGGAAAGGGGGACGTAACCCAGTTCCGTCAGCTTGATGAGCTTCTGGCGGAAATTGAGCACGGACTTCGGGGATTGGACGAGGGCTTCCAGCTCCTCAAAGTGCGCCCAACCGTAATGGACCTCCTGCTTGTTCAGGTCGGAGTCCACCTTGGCGATCGTCCGATCCAGAAGCTTCTTGACCGATGGATTGGCGTAAATGACCCACTCGCTGAAGGTCCGGTCCCGGAAGACGACCGAGGTCTGCTCGACACCCGGATGATACCCGTTGCCCGAAGGGCGGCGACGGGAACCGTTGGGGGAAGCCCCGTTGCCGTTGTCGAGCAGGTTCCAGGACTTCATCAGCGCGTCGAACTCCCGCTGTTGGGCTTGCTCGCAGTCCAGCAAAAGCACCAAGTGGGGCTTCCCCAGGCGCTCCTTCTTGCAGAACCGGTGAAGCTCCTCGCGCAGGATCGCCTCGATCCGGCTGCTGAAGGCGCACTCCGGCATCCAGAACGGAACGACGAGGAGGCCCACGTCATGATGCCGCCGCAGGAATTCGTGATATTTCCTGAGAAGGCGATTGTAGAAAACGAACGTGATCCGGATGGAGAGCCGGATCTCGGCTTCGCTCATCAGCGGCAGCAAGGCGTGGAACGGCGTCGTCAGGCACGGGGCGACGACCCCCTCGGTGAACTGCCGGACCAGTTGGGCGTAAGTGGATTCGCCGGACTCATAGTCCATTTCGATCAGCCGCTGAAGCGTATCGGGATCAATGGCCAGGGAGAGGAAGGGGACGCGCGGGGCGCCGGTGCGTCCCCGCCGCATCGAGGCCTGGATAAAGCGCCCGATGCCGTCGAACAGTTCCAGCGCCGAGCGATAAACCTTCAGCATCAGCTCGGTGGAGTTGCGTCCGCTGACGACTTCCTCCCCCAGGTGAGCCCAGACCGGGGAGAGCCGCTCGATGAACTGCGGCGGCTCGGAGAAGAGGTCGATCAGGTCCTCGGCGTCCTCGTCTTCCAGGTGGACCGGCCAGGATCGATCCACGTCGATCCGGGAGCCCACCAGGCACGTGTAGCTGTGGTAAATCGGGTGGAAGAGATTGATTTCGAGGGTGTCGGCCTTGCGCGCGTCTGTGTAAGCATTGGCCAGGGAGGGACGGAAACCGGGTCGGGTCGCTTTTGCCGGGGCCAAAGCCGTTGTTCCTTTCTAGAGCCGCGACGGACGGGGGGATTGCCACCTCCCGTCCCGCCTGCTACCTCCGAAGAGGATCGCCTGAACCGTCCGAGGATGGCCGCTGCCACAAAATCCGCGCATTCGTTCAGCGGCTCGCCTTCTCTTCCATGCGGTCAGGCCCACGATCTATGGCTGCGCAATTGCGTCTTATTAAACCACATGCACGGGGCATCGGTCAAGCGGCGCGATCGGCTTCGTTGATCCGGCAAATTCGGGCCGGCGCGCCGACTTCATTCGCCCATCGCCGACCCCTCCCCGCAGAGAATCCACGCCAATCGCTCCCAGGCCTGAAAATCCGCCACGTGGCCGTCCAACGGCTCCAGCGCCGCCGCCGGCAGCATCGTCGTCACGCCGATCAGCCGCGCCCCGGCGGCCCGAACCGCCCGCGCCCCCTGAACCGAATCCTCGAAACCCCAGCAGGCCCGCGGACTGAAGCCCAGCCCCGCCGCCGCCTTCAGATAAATCTCCGGGTCCGGCTTGGGCCGCTGGACGGCCTCGATCGTGAGCATCGTCCGGAAATAACCCCTCAAGCCATAACGTTCCAGCGTCGGGAGCACGTCCTCCAGGGCCGAGCTGCTGGCCAGCCCGAGGCCGTAGCGTTCGGCCAATCGGGGGAGCGCCTCGGCGATCCCCGGCACCAGGACATTCTCCTCATGGGACCGGCGGCGATAAAACTGCCGCTTGAGCGCCAGAAGCGCCCCCCCGTCTCTCCCGTCGCCCCAGGCCCGCGCCAGCTCCTCGGCCAGTTCCCCATCGGCCCGGCCCAGCCCGCCCTGAAGGAATCCCTCGGGCAGAGGCCGACCGAGGTGGCGGGCCAGGTCCTCCCACGCCCGGACGTGAACCGGCTCCGAAAGGGCGATCACGCCGTCAAAGTCAAAGATGAGGCCTTGACGTTGAGCTTCGGCGGGCCTCATTTCAGCCCTGCGCAAGCCTTTCCATTTCCGTAGGGTAGCACACCCCGGGCCACGATCCCATGGACCCGCAAGCAACCCGCTCTCCCTGGCGCTTCCGGCTTCACCCGGCGGGATGGGCGGCCTTGGTCGTCCTCCTGACGGCGGGTTATTTCCAGAACCGCCGGCCCGGCTGGAACGTCAACACCCAGTTGGCGCTGACCTGCGCCATCGTCGAGCGCGGAACGTTGAGCATCGACGCTTATCACGAGCGACCCGATTTCCTGACGATGGACAAGGCCTATTTCCAGGGGCGATTCTATTCCGACAAGAGCCCCGTCCTTTCCTTTCTGGGCGTCCCGGCCTACGCGGTCTTCTACGAAGGCGCCCGGCGGGGGTTCTGGCCGCTGGACGCCAATCGCGCCCGCTATTGGGTCACGTGGACGACCGTCGGCGGATCGGCGGCGGCTCTGGCGGCCCTCCTGGCCCTGCTGCTCGCACGGCATGGGGCGAGCCCCCGAATCTCGGCGCTGCTGGCCGCCGGGTGGATCGCCGCGACACCGTTGCTCGGTTACTCGACGCTCTACTTCAATTATCTGCCGGCATGCGCCTTCGCGCTGGGGGGGTGGCTCCTCGTTGAACCGTTCTGGACTCCCCGAGCCTCCGAGCCCGGCGGTCGCGCGGGCCCGCGTGGCGTCTGGGGCCGGTTGCTGGGCGGCGGCGTCCTGGTCGGGCTGGCGTCCTGGACGCTGCCGACGATGGCCTCCCTGGCGCTTCTGATGACGGCAGGGCTCGCCTGGGGGTCAGTTCGCGAACGTGGAGCGGATTCCACGGGGGCCCGGCCAATCTCCGCCGCGAGGCGGATTCTGGCCCATCTCCTGCCCTGGGCCGTCGGGGGAGTGATCGGGGCTTCCGGCTTCGCCATTTATTCCTGGGCCCTGTTTGGCGAAATCACGACACCTTACCGGTTCGAGTACGACGAAAACTTCCGGGCGAGCATGGCCCAGGGCCTCATGGGGGCTCGCTGGCCCGATCTGCGCGTCCTCGCCCTGATCACGTTCCACCCGTTCCGTGGGCTCTTCACGCTCTTCCCGACGACCGCGATCGCCTGGCTCGGCGCCGTTGGGGGGCTCCGTCTTGGGCGACGAACCTCCCTTGCGATCGCCCTCGCCTTTCTACTGGCGCTCCTTCTTTATAACGCCGGCTATTACATGTGGTGGGGCGGATGGGCTTACGCGCCGCGGCACCTGATCCCCAGCCTGCCGTTTCTGGCACTGGGCCTGGTTGAGTGGCTCGGCTCCCCGGGCCGGCGGGGGTATTTCGCGCGGGCCTGCGGCCTGGGGGCCGTCATGATCGCCGGGGGTCTCATGAACGCCGCCGCCGTCGCGGTCGATCCGCAACCCCCGCCGGGGCTCCCGGAGGCCGCGCTCCGTGCTCCCGAAACGGTCGCCGACTGGCCGCTCCCGTTCATCGAGTTGATCGGCCAAGCGATCCGGGGAGAGATCGAGCCCAATTGGGGGAAGACGCTCGGGCTGCCGGGGCTCGCGAGCCTGCTGCCGCTTGTCCTTCTCTGGGTGGCTTTTGTCATCGCGGGCCTTCGGCGGCGCCTGACGACGCAGGCTGGGGGATGAACGCCCTCGCTCCCTGGCCCGCGTCCCCCGGGGCGCCGTCGAGCGTGGGCGTTCGCGCGCGTCGGTCCCGATGCGCTCGCCGCCCGCGCGGCTCAATTTCATGGCTTTTTTCGCCCGGTTCGGCTAACCGTACCTCCGGGAACGGGAATCCTCCCTGGCGCTCGAATTTGTTCCGAAGGAGGCGTGCCGTGAGGGGAAGGCCATTGTCGGGGTGCGTCGGCGGCGATGGCCGCCGGATGGGGCGGCTGCTGGCGCTGATCGTGCTGGCCGCGCTGGCTTTGCCCGCCCGGGGGACCATCTACATCCGGAAATCGCTGGCCGAGATGGTCGGCGAGGCCGACCGCGTCGTTCAGGGGCGCGTCCTCTCCAAGGACTCAGCCTGGGAGGGCGGCGTCATCTGGACGACCTATGTCATTCAGGTCCTTGAGCACTTGAAAGGGGAGGCTCCGGGCCGCCCGGCCCCGGCCCAGGTGACCGTTCGACAGCCCGGCGGCTCGGTCGGGGAAATTGGCCAGGTCGCCGTGGGGATTCCGCACTTCGCCGTAGGGGAGGAGTTGATCGTCTTCACGCGCGATTTCGGCGCCGGTTGGCAGACGGTCCTCAACGGCCCGCAGGGGCATCTGACGATCCAGACGTCGGTGAGCCGCTTGGCCACGGGGGAGGAAAAGCTCGTCAAATCGATCGCCCGGCTCCGGGCGCTCTACGACGGCGTGGAGTCGGAGGACCTCGATGCCTTCAAGGCGCGCGTGCGGGCGCTGGCGGCCCCGGCGCCTGAAGGAGGCGACCGATGAACGCCTCCCGCGCCCGAAGGCTGATCGGGCTGGCCACGCTCCTGACGGCCGGCCTGGGCCCGGCCCCGCGACGCCCCGCCGCTTACGAATTCCAGGGGGGGAGCTGGGGATTGCTCAAATGGCAGGTCTCGAACGTGACCTATCAGTTTAATCAGAACGTCGCCGGCGGCGTGGCCATGGTGACGGCGAGCAGCGACCCGCGCGGAGCGATCAACGCCTCCTTCGCCGAGTGGGCCTCCGAGGCCAACATTGCGTTCACGATCGGGGCGGACACATCGACTCAGAACGCCGGCAACGACGGCACTAACCTGATGACGTTCGAGGCGACGATGACGAATGTGAACATCGTCGGCAGCGCGCTCGCCGTCACGCTCGTGACGTTCGTCCGGGCCGACGAGGAAATCATCGACGCCGACATCATCTTTAACCCCGGCATCCGCTACTCGACGCTGGGAGAGGTGGGTTCGCCCCAGATTTTTCCCCTCCCCTCGGTGGCCACGCACGAAGCCGGTCACTTTCTCGGGCTGGCGCACTCGGGCGTTCTGGCCGCGACGATGTTCGCGCGGACCAGCGCCAACCGGAACGACGACACGCAAGGGAACATCCTGATCGACCGGGCCGATCACTATCGCCTGATCAGCCACGACGACCGCGCCGCCATCAACGTCCTCTACCCGAAAACTTCCTTCACGTCGCAGACGGGCTCGATCACGGGTCTCGTGACGCTCAACGGCTCCAACGTCTTCGGGGCCCACGTCGCCGCCGTCAATACGGCCAACGGCATCGTGTTCGGGGCCAACCTGACGAAGGGCTCGAACCAGGGGGTCAATCACGGCCGCTATCGGATAGATAACGTTCCCCCGGGGAGTTATCTCGTTTACGCCGAACCCAACGACGAGCCTTCGGTCGGCGGGGATTGGTCGGGCAATTTCGCCGCGGGAGATTTCTTCGGCCCTCAGTCCGGCAACCCTTTCACGTCGGGCTACCGGACGACGTTTTCCGGCGGGAACGCTTCGCCGGCCACCGTCCTCGTCGTCGTCAATTCGACGGCCACGGCCAACATCGTCGTCGAATCGAGCGCCTCGACGATCAACCCCACGCTGACCGGCGTCCTGAACGAAAACACCGGCTTCTTCGTCGGTATCTCCCAAGCCGTCCTCGTATTGCAGCGCGGCGGGACGGCCCGCGCGATCGTCTTCGGCGGCACCGGCTTTCTGAGCGGCGTCGCCCTCGGCAACATCACCATCTCAGACCCGTCGATCAGCCTGGGGCCGCTGGTTCAGAGCGCCACCGACCTCGGCGGCGGGCTCGCTTTCCTTTCTTTTCGTGTGAGCATCCCCAGCAACGCCATCCCGGGGGGACGCAACCTGACCGTCCGCAAAGACTCCGGCGAAGTGGCCGTCCTCACCGGCGGCATCTACGTCGACGGCGAGGAAGACGCCATCCCTCAAGGCACGCCCACCCCCACCCCGACCCCGACGCCCACGCCCACGCCGACACCGACGCCCACGCCGACCCCAACGCCGACCCCAACGCCCACACCGACGGCGACCCCGACCCCCACGCCCACGCCGAC
>CAYXAU010000002.1:379295-386415 GCA_964463045.1 uncultured Candidatus Sumerlaeota bacterium
ACGCCCACGCCGACGCCGACACCCACGCCGACCCCGACGCCGACGGATACGCCGACGCCCACGCCCAACGCTGCCCGCCGCTGGAGGTTCTATGAATAACGCCGCCGCCGGGGGTCTCCTCAGACGCCCAAATCCATGGCCCCCCGGAGATCGAAACGTTGAGCCGGAGCCACTGATCTGGAACGGTTGGATGAGCGCCCCGCTCCCCGCCGCCGAACCCTTCCCTTGAAGCTGCAGGCCCTTCAGCGCGGGGGGGCGGTCCGGCGCGCCTGGGCGGCGCGAATCCGGTTCAGCCCCTCGCGCGCGACGGCGTTCTCCGGCTCCCGGCGGAGCAACTCCAGGGCGGCCGCCTCGGCCTCCTCCAGCCGTCCGAGCGCCATCAGCGTGCTGGAAAGGAACAGCCGCGCCTGAGCGTCCTCGGGTTTGAGAACGAGCACGCGGGCGAGCAACCTCTCCGCCCGCGCGTGATCCTCGGTCTTCATGGCCAGGCGGGCCAGGGCCATGAGCATCCCGACGTTATCGCCCTCCCCCGGCAGCGCCGCCAGCGTCGCATACTGCTCGGCCGCCTCGCGATTTTTTCCCAAGGCCTCCAGCACGCGCGCGTACCCCAGCCGGATCAACGGTTGCTTGGGATCGTTCCGGACGGCGCGGGCGAAGAGCCCTTCGGCTTCCTCAAGGCGGCCCTGCTCGGCCAGAAGCTCGCTCAAGTAGGTCAGCGCCGCGGCGTTATCAGGATGGAGGGCGAGGGCGCGATTGACGTAGCCCAGGGCGAGATCGGGTTCCCCCAACATCTGATGGGCGCGCCCGAGGGCCGCCAGCGTGTGCGCGCTTCTGGGGTAGATGGCCTCGGAGCGTCTCAGGGATTCGATCGCCTCGGCGGGCCGGTCCTGATCTATCCGGAGCGAACCCAAGAGGTACTGGGCCCGCGCGCTGCCGGGGACGCGCCGGGCCATGTACTCAAAGAGCGTGGCGTTATCCCGCCACGTCGGCAGATACCGGAGCGTCTGAACGGGGAGCGCGAGGGCCCCGGCGCTCAAAGCGGCCGCCAGGAGAAGTCGCGTCCCGTGGCCGAGAGCCGGAATCTCGCCTCGGCGGAAGAAGCCCTCGCCCCGGGCAAGCAGAAAAATGACATCCGCCAGGACAATACAGAAGCCCAGGGACGGCAGGTAAAGCAACCGCTCGGCCATCATCGTCCCGATCGGGAAGAAAAGGTTGGACGTAACGGCGAAGGTAACCACCAGGAAGGCCAGCCCGAACACGCTCGCGGGACGCCCCCGCAAAACGACGGCTCCGATCAGAAGGATCAAGGGGAGGGAGGCGCCTCCGATCCAGGTGAGATCGCCGGGGGCGTGGATCAGCGGGATCGCGCCGAGGGAATAATCGGGCGAGGGATTCATCGGCCAGATCAGAAGTCCCAGGTAATACCCCACCACCTTCAAGGCCGAGAGCCCGCGCAACAGGCCGCTCAATTCCACCAAGGGGTTGTCGATGACCGTGATCCCGCGTTCGCCCTCCCGGTAAAGCCCGCCGAGCACCTTAAGCCGCGCCGCCAGATAAACCGCAACGGCGAGGGACGTAAAGACAAGCGACGGCGCGAGGCGGCGCAGGCGACCGCGCAAACCACCCGCCGCCGCGGGGCCGGCGCCCGCCTGCGGAACCAGGACCAGCAGAACGATCGCCGGCGCCACCGTCAGGCCGCTTTCCTTCGAGCCGACGGCGAGCAAGGCCGCCGCCCCGGCGGCCGCCGCCCAGCCCCACCGCGCCGAGCGGGGCGAGGCCACGGCCGACCGATGCCCGAGAATCAGCGCGGCGATCAGACCGAGCGCCGCCTGCAGCTCCGACCGGCCGACGACGCCCGCCACGGCCTCCACATGCACCGGGTGCGTCGCGAAGAGGAGCGCCACGACGGTCGCCAGCCCCGGGCGGCCGAATAAAAGCCGGATCAGCGCCCATGCGGCCGCCGAGACGGCCCCGTGGAGGAACACATTGACCCCGTGGTACGGCCCCGGTCGGCCGCGCGCCCAGACCTCGTTGAGCGCCAAGCTCGCCATGGTCAGCGGACGATACTCGCGATGCTTGCCGGGCTCGTCCCAGTAACTCGTCGCGAGGTAAGCCCGCCAGTCCGAAAGGTCCCGCAGGCGATAATTCCGGCTGACGATGGCCAGATCGTCGTACGTGAATTCGTACCGGAC
The DNA here is from genome assembly GCA_964463045.1 of uncultured Candidatus Sumerlaeota bacterium. Classification (GTDB taxonomy): domain Bacteria; phylum Sumerlaeota; class Sumerlaeia; order MVZB01; family JAJFLK01; genus CAYXAU01. The sequence goes on from CAYXAU010000002.1 coordinate 381,488, forward strand.
CGACGGCCAATAAAGCGCCACGCCGACCAGCGCCGCCAGCGCCCACCCCCAGGTCGCCGTCGGCCGAGCCCATGCCTTCACGAGGCTATCGCGCTCGGTCTCCGGCGCGTGGCCCACGCCCGTCCGGCCTTGCGACGCGTCCGATCGCGCCATCGCCCGCCCGGAAGCGCCTTCGGTCGTCATCACCGGCGTATTGTCCGGCGAGGGGACCCGACGGGCAAGCCGGGCGCGTTCACGCCCGCTTGATCAGGGCGAGGGCGAAACCGTCGACGGGAGCGCGATCCGGGCGCGTCCGGACGAAGGGCCCATCGATCTGAGTCCACTGGCGCGCCGCCGAGGGAATCCGGGGCGTCGGGTCAACCCAGGCGAACTCCGGATGCCGTTGGACCCATTCGCCCGCGACTTCCTCGTTCTCCCAACGGGTCGGGCTGCAGGTCATCCAGAGCAAGCGACCACCCGGGGCCAGACGGGGGGCCGCCTCAGCCAGGATCCGTTTCTGGCGGGTTACGATCGAATCTACCCGCCGCCAGCGCCCATCCCAGCGGGCCTCCGGATGTCGCCGCAAGAGGCCAAATCCGAGGCAGGGGACGTCCAGGAGGATATGGGTGAAGCGATGGGATTCAACTTCATCCGGCCGATCCCGTTTCAGATTTTCGGGCGCGGCGACGCGGAGGGGCAGGTTCGGACCATAGAGACGCTCCAGCGTCTGGCCGAGCCGTTGGCGGCGGGCCGGATCAGGCTCCGAGGCCACCAGCTCGCCGCTGCCCGCCATGAGTTCCCAGAGTTGACCCGTCTTGCCCCCCGGGGCGGCGCACGCGTCCAGCACGCGGTCGCCGGGAGACGGCGCCAGGAGCCAGCCGCCCAGCATCGCCCCCAAGTCCTGGACGGTGAGTTCGCCGCGCCGCCAGGGTTCGGTCTCCCAAGGCGCCCGCGAGGGGGGAACCCATCGGAGCACCCCTTCCAGTCCCTCCCAACGCTCGACGCGGCAGCCCTCGTCGGCCAGTCGTTGAATGAGCGTTGCGCTCTCGGCTCGGAGCCGATTGACGCGCAGCCATACGGGAGTCCGCGGCTCATTGAAGGCTTGGAGCAACGAGGGAACGGCCGCTTCGCCGTAACCTTCGGCGAGCGCGCGGATGATCGCGCGCGGCATCGAGTACCGGATCGATGGGTCGAGCGGACCGGTCTCCTGCGAGGCGAGGTCCTCGGCGATGGCGCGCTCCCCGACGGGCAGACGCCCAAGCATGCGCCGGACGACCGCATTGACGAAGCGAGCCCCCCGCTCGCCGCCGACCGTTCGGGCCAGGGCCACGGCCTCCTGTCCGATCGCGTAGGGAGGAACCGAGCGGAGGAACAGTCGCTGATAAGCCGCCAGGCGGAGAACCCAACGGAGGGCCGGCGGCGTCCGCCCCAGACGGACCTCTCCTTCCCGCTTGAGATAGTAATCGAGGAGGGTCAGGTTCTGGAGGACGCCGCGGCGGAGCTGCTCGGCGAGGGCCCGATCTCTCCAGGCCGTCGTCCGTGAATCGGAGACGGGGCCGGCCTCATCGCCCGCCCCGACGATCGGACGCCGCTCGATGAGCGCCTCCAACGCCGCAACGCGGGCCCGTGAGGCGCCGCGGCGGAGACGCCCCGGCGGGTTCACCGCGAGGGACGGCCGCGGCCGAGCGGGCTCCGGGCGGTCTCAGCGGAACTCCGCGTGGCCTCCGAGCCGGCCCCCCTCTCTTCGATCGCCGTTCCGGCCCCGCGCCGCGCCATCCGCCTGAGCCAGAGGGCCGGACCGGAAGCGGCGTAAAGCCCGAAGCCGGTCAACAAGAGGAGGTCGATGTGTTGCTTGAGGGCGATCAGTAGCGACAAGACGACGACGATGCTGACAAGAATCTCAAAGGGCTGGCGCTTGGAAAGGGGCAGGCTCTTCAGGCCGAGATAGGGGAATTTGCTCACCATCAGGTAAGCCAGCACGACGAGGATCGGCGGCAACAGACGTTCGGGGATGATGAAGGCCGCCGACTCGCCCCGGGCCGCCAGCGCCCAGAACAGACTCACGGCCACGCCCGCCGCGGCCGGCGACGGCAGGCCGAGGAACGCCCGCCGCTCCTCGCGGCCGGCCTGGACGTTGAAGCGCGCCAGCCGAAGCGCCGCGCAGATGACGTAAAGGGCGCAGGTCGCCTTGGCCAGGAGCGGAAACGTCGGATGAATGGCCGAGTAAAGCAACAGCGCCGGGGCCACGCCAAAGGAAACGACATCGGCCAGAGAGTCGAATTGGAGCCCGAAGGAGCTTTCGGTGCGGGTCAAGCGCGCGATCAGGCCGTCGATCATGTCAAACATAGCGGCGACGAGGACAAGCTGGCAGGCCCAGAAAAGGTCCCCCCCCCCGGGGTGCAAGACTTCAAAGATCGCGAGCAGGCCGGCCAGCAACGCCGCCGCCGTAAACAGATTGGGGAGAATGTAAATCCGCCGCACGGCGCGCGCACTCTTCCTTTGAACTGGGGACACGGGAACTCAACCCACCCCGGACGCCCCCGCCCCAGTCGCCCATCTTAACCGGGCCAGGGCTGCAAACCAACGTCGATCCGACGGGTTCAACGACGCCGCGATCCTCGGACACCGGCCCGCGATCGCGCGCGAGGCCGGCGGGCGGGCAGCCGGGCCGTCCGCGCTTCCCGGCGCAGAACCCGCAGGTCCATCTCGCCCGCGAGGACGTCAATGCGCTCGACCTGAACCCGGAGCCTGTCGCCGACGGCGAAGGATCGGCCGGAGCTCCGCCCGTACCAGGCCAACGACCCCTCGTCCAAGTCATAGAAATCGTCCCCGAGGCTGCGGATCGGAACAAACCCCTCGGCGGGGACGTCGATGAGCTCGACGAAGAACCCCTTGGCGGCGACGCCGGAGATGTAACCGTCGAAGAGGTCGCCCAGATGGCGTCGCATGAATTCGAGCGTGAGAATTTTCTGGGCGTCCCATTCCATTCGCTGGGCCCGCTCCTCGCGGCTGGAAACGTGGCGGCCCCAGCTTTCCAGATGGCCGTCCACGTCGGATTCGTAGCTTCTCCGGCCCGTCGTTCCCTGCAAAGCGGCCTTGACCGCCCGATGGACCAGCAGGTCCGGGTAGCGCCGGATGGGGGAAGTGAAATGGACGTAACAGTCGCTGGCCAGACCGAAATGGCCGACGTTGGCCGGTTGATAGTGCGCCCGCGCCAGCGACCGGAGGACCCAGCGTTGCAGTATCTCGCGCGCCGGATGCCGTTGGGCCTGGGCGATCGCCGCCTGAAGCTCCCTCTGACTCATCGTTCCGCGGCGGGCCAACGCGATGCCGAACCGAGCGAGCGCGGGGGCCAGGGTCGTCAGGCGGTCCGGCGTCGGTTCCTCGTGAACCCGGTAAAGCAGCGGCAGCCCCCTACGGGTCAGCTCGCGGGCGACCGCCTCGTTGGCGGCGATCATCAAGTCCTCGATCAGGCGATGGCTTTCCAGTCGGTCCTTTCGGTGCACGCCGGCGACGAGGCCTTCCTCATCAAAGTCAATTTCAACCTCCGGCAGGTCCAGATCGAGCGCCCCGCGCGCCATGCGGGCTCGCAAGAGCGCCCGGGCCGCCTGGCGCAGTTCGAGCACGTCGGCCTTGAGCCCCGTGGGGATCGACGGCCGCGGATGCGGCGACGTCGGGAGGCCATCGGTCTCGTCGAAGAGCCCCTGAATCTCCTGATAATTGAATCGGCGGGCCGATCGGATCACGCTCTCGACGATCTCGACGCCGTCCACCTCGCCCGCCGAAGACACCGTGAAGAAGACCGAGACCGTCAGCCGGTCCTCGTCCGGCCGCAGACTGCAGAGGTCATTGGAGAGCGCCTCGGGAAGCATCGGAATCACGCGATCGACGGGGTAGATCGAGGTGGCCCGATCGAAGGCTTCCTTGTCGATGGCCGAGCCGGGCGGGACATAATGGGCCACGTCGGCGATGTGAACCCCCACGCGCCAGCCCGGCGCCGACTGAGGTTCCAATGAAATCGCGTCGTCGAAGTCCTTCGCCGTCGCCGGATCGATCGTGGCCACCCGCCCGGAGCGTAGATCGCGCCGCCGTTCGAGGTCGCGCGGGCCGATCCGCCGACGGCTGATCGCCTCGGCTTCCCGTTCGACCTCGGCAGGGAACTCCGGCCGGACGCCTCCTTCACGGATGAGCAGCAGGATCGGCAGCCGCCGATCCCCTTCGACCCCGAGGACCTCCTTGAGCCGCCCCGCCAGCGGTTCGCCCGGCCCGCGCGGCCAGCTCGTGATCTCGACGATCACCCAGGCCCCGTCAGGGACCTCCTCCGATGGAAACTGCCGATGGACTTCGACGAGGCGCGTGATCTTCGGGCTCTTCGGCCGGACGATGGAGATGCGTCGGCTTCGGTGAATCTGGCCCACGATCTGATGGTGCGCGTGGCGCAGAATCCGTTCGATTTCGCCCTGGGGGGCCCGGCCCGGCCGAAGTCGCAGAATCCCCACCCGAACGAAATCCCCGTGGAGCGCGCCCCCGGCGGCTTCCTCGGCCACGAACACGTCCGGCAGCCCCGGCGTTTCCGGAACGACGAAACCCCCGCCGCTTCGATTCGCCTGGAAGACCCCCGAATAAAGCTCGCCGACCCGCGGAGAGGCCACCGCGACGTGGCGCGCCCCCCCTCGGGCGGTCAAGGCCGCTTCGGCGCGTGAGGCGGGGCTTAAGGGGACGTGATCGGGGTCGCGCGGCCCCCCCCTCGCCGCCTCAAGGTTCCCGACGCGGTGCCGGGCGGCCTCGCCCACGCGCGCGCCGGACGACCGTTCCGCGCGCCGCGCCTTTCCTCGTGAGGGTCTCACGCCTTTTTCTAAAGGCAACGGACTCGGGTTGTCCAGAGGGGAACGTCCCCCGGACTGTCTGATTTTAATGAGCCATCGGCGAGGCCGAGGCTGCCCCGTTCC
>CAYXAU010000003.1:0-62628 GCA_964463045.1 uncultured Candidatus Sumerlaeota bacterium
ACTTGTTGGCCGCGGTGAAATCGCTCTTGGCCCAGGCTTCGCCGAAGTGAACCTTGGCGTTGCCGCCGATGGCCGCCGTGCTCAGGCTGATGAGCGCCGCCTGAAGCTCGAGATCCGGGTTCACCTGGAGCCGGTTCATCCGGTAGTACCAGATGACCGTCCGGCGGACGCCGCTGGGCGTGACGCCGACGGAACGGACTCGAAAGTCGTGATCGGGGAGCCCGCCGTCGCCGGAGGCCGGCAGAAGCTGAATGAGCTCGATCGAACAGAGTTCCCTGCCGTTCTCATCCAGAAACATCCCCACCTCGTCCATGCCGTCCATCATCTCCCGCGTGATGTCCAGGCCGTCCCCCTCGATGGCATCGCTCAGGGCGGGGTAACCCTCGGAGAAGGGCGTGTTGGCGTCAGTCCCCGGCGCCCGGACGAAAAGGTCGGTGTCCTCGCCGTATTCGCTGGGGAAATTGCTCCAGTGGAGGACGAGATTGCAGCCGGCCTCGGCGGCGTAAAGCGCCCGGCTCAGATCGCGCCGCCGCTGGTTGAGCCGCTGGTTCTCGATCAGGCTCTTGACCGTCAGGAGCGAGCTCAGGCTCGCCAGCGAGAGGACGACCATATAGACGGCCAGCGAGCCGCCGCGACGGGCGGCGGACTTCAGGGCCGGGTGGATCAGGCGCGCGCGCATGGGGGGAACCTCCTTTGGATTCATCGGTCGTGCGCCGGCGAAGCGGGGGATCGAAGGACCCGGACGCCGGGCCGCAAAGCGGCCGAAGGCATGGGGTTCAAGGTCTTGCCGGGGCTTTGCCGGGGTATGGGTGTCTTGGGGAGTGAGCATTTTCCGCCTGGACTTCCGCCTCCGCCCTTACGGCTGCGCGGCGTTGCGCAGGTAGATCTTGATGAAGCCGTCCTGGGTGTCGACCTCGCGCAGCTTGCGTTTCTCGAAGTCCTCGTCGCTCTCGTCTTCGCCCTGGGTGGGCTCGCCGTAGCGGACGCGCGCCGTCGTGACGACGCGCAGTTGGACGAGCGTGGAGAAGATGCCCTGGTCGGGGTCCACTTCCCCTTCTTCGATCTGGAACGTCACGTCGACGGGCCCGCGGGCGACGACGACCCCGTCGGTGGCGTCGTCGACGTCGTTGTCGAAGACGAGCGTCCCCTTGGGGTCGTTACGGCCCAGCGTGCCGGCCTCGATCCGGGGGTCGGGGACGAACTCGAAGGAGCTGGTGACGTTGGCCTGGGTCGGGTCGGTGAACGTGATCCCGTGATAAAGGGGCGGCGCCTCCTCGTCGTCCGCATTGGTCTGATTGAAGCCCTCGACGGAGCCGATGAGGGCGTTGGCGAGCCGGTAGCGGATCTGGTCGATCGCCATCATACGGGCCTGACGCGTCCGGCTCTGGGCGAAGATGGCCTTGTTGGAGCGCGCGGACAGGAACATCATCTCGGCCACGGCGACCATGACGAGACCGGTGATGCCGATGGCGATCATCGCCTCAGCGAGCGTGAAGCCGGCTCTCCGTCGCGGGGCCTTGAATCTCGGGATGGGTCCGAACATGTTTGAAAGCCTCATCAAGAGCGTGGCGATCTCCGGCGCGGCGCCCCCGCCCGCGCTCTCACCCTCCCGGGACAAGGTAGGTCACCAGCGATTCGCTCATGACCTTGCCTTCGAGGTCGGGATTGTCGACCGATTCGCACGGGTCCTCCAGCCGCTCGCCGCCCAGCACCCCGCGCGCCTGCCATCGGAGCGTTATGGTGATCGTGACGCGCTCGGGGGGCGTTCCCTCGGCCGGCACCGGCGTCGGCGTCTCGATGACGGTCCCGTCAGAGAGTGCGGCCTGAATGGTCAGGCACCCCGGCGTGTCGTCGGCGGCGTTGTTGGGCGTCCCGTTGTCCCAGACGGTGACCGATTCATCGGCGCGGACGTAAGAGTAAAGGAGACTGTCGATTTCCTCGATTTTTTCGACGACGATCTGGTGGGCGCGGGCGCGTTCCTGTTCGAGCGCGTCCATCGTGTGGGCGAACGTCAGCATCGAGAGCGTGGCGACGAAAACCAGGGCCACGATGCCGACGGAGATCATGACCTCGACGAGGGAGAACCCTCGGCGGTCCGGTCGGCGTCGCCCCCGGGCCGCTCGCCGTGTGAAGCTTTGCGCCTCCATCATCTCTCTTCCTTCTTCCATCTCCGCCCCCGCCTTGGTTCAGGCAGCCTTCGTGCCGGATCGGCGCTATGCGCGGATGAGACTTGCCTGCGTCCGGACCCGAAAGGCTTTATACTTGATCTGACTGCACTTGTCATCCTTTTTGGGTCCACGAAGGGCGATCACGTTCGGGTTCTGCCCGCGCCTCTGGGTAATCCCCTACCCACAGGATCGCCCAATTTCGCGTCGGCGAGCCGTTGGCGCCTTGATCTTGTGCGTCGATCCGTCTTGGATGAGGCGGCGCGACCATGACGTCCCCCGCGGAACCTTTCGATCGCCCGCTCGACGGCCTGCTGCTCGTCGATAAGCCGAGCGGCCTGACGTCGCACGACGTGGTGGAGCGGGTCCGACGGCTGGCCGGGACGCGGCGCGTGGGTCACGCCGGGACGCTGGACATGATGGCCGAGGGTTTGCTGCTTGTTTTGATCGGTCCGGCCACGCGCATCTCGCAGTTCCTCATCGGCTTGCCCAAGGAATACGCCGGGCGGATGACGCTGGGGGCGGTTTCCTCGACGTACGACGCCGAAGGCAAGATCATGGCGCAGCCGCACGGGGCGCCGTTGCCGTCCGAGGCCGACCCGATCCGCGAGGCCATGCGCGCGCAGATCGGCTGGCGGGTTCAGCTCCCGCCGCCGTTTTCGGCCGTCAAGGTCCGCGGACGGAAACTCTATGAGTACGCCCGCGCGGGGGAGGAAGCCCCGCCGAAGCCCCGAAGAGTCCTCATCGAGCGGTTTGAGCTGGTGGATTATCATCCGCCGCTGGTGAGTTTCCGGGCACGCGTCGGCTCCGGGACCTACATCCGTTCGATGGTGCACGACCTCGGCGCGCAGCTCGGCTGCGGGGCCTTCCTCTCGGCGCTGAGGCGCGAACGCGTCGGCGGATTCAGCCGGGAAGCCGCGGCCCCGCTCGACCAGTTGTCCCGCGAGCCCTCCCTCGTGCGGGACCGGCTGCTGACCGTGGCCGACGCCCTCGCGCACCTGCCCAAGATCACCGTCGGCCCGGAGCTGGAGCCGGCGATCCTTCATGGGCGGGCCTTCACGCGCCGCCAGATTCTGGCTTGCGAAACCCTCCCCGGGCCCGGGGAGACTTTTCTCGTCCTGAACGCCGAGGGGCGCGCGCTGGCCATCGTTCGCAGCTCGGGCGCGCCCGAACCGACCGCGCCCGGCGAGGCCACCGAAGCGATTTCGGCCTCCCATACCAAGACGGCCATCGAAGGCGAAGTCGTTTTTCGTCCCGCGCGGGTGCTCGGCTAGGGTTGCCCCGTTCGGCGAGGCCGGGAGCGTGGAACGTCCCCTCACCGGCGCGGGCGTTTGAGGCGGGATTTTACAGGCCGGAACCCCATGCCCCCCGCTGAACCCTTGTCCAGCCCGACGGCCTCAGAGGGCGCCACCGGGCCGCCCCCCCCGCCCCCGCCGGGGGCCCGATCGGCGGCGCCGGGGGGGACCGCGCCCGTTCGTGGCTCCCCGTGGTGGGGCCTGGCGCTCTTGCCGGCGTTTGTCTTGTGGGTTCACGGCCTCGTCCCGCTGGCCGATCGGCTGACGGCGGCGATCAGGTATCCCTACCAGATGGACGCCGAAGAAGGATTCGTCCTCTTGCAGGCGCTGGACGTGGCCCAGGGCCGCTCGATTTACCGGCCGATCGGGGAGCCTCCCTATCGGGTGGGCAATTATCCTCCGGTGTTCCCGTGGATCGTCTCGCGGCTGATGGATCCAGCGGCGCCGAGGCTGGCGGTCGGCCGGGCCGTTGTGCTGGCGGCCTCGGCGATCGTCGCGCTGCTGATGGTCGGGATCGTTTTCGTTCGAACGGGTCAGGCCTTGCCCGCCCTGGCCGCGCCGCTTTTGTTTGCGGTCAGCTACGAGTTTCACAACTGGTCGGCCTTTTGCCGGGTCGATTTGCCGGCCCTTGCCTTCACGCTTCTGGGCCTGGCGGCGTTCCTGACGCTCCGCGGGGCCTGGGGCGCGCTGTCGGCCGCGGCGGCGTTCGTATGGGCCGGATACACGCGGCAAACGGCCTTGCTGGCGCCGGCGGCCTGCGCCCTCGCGCTCCTCCTGGGGGACCGGCGCCGGTTGGCCTGGCTCGTGGGACCTTACGTCGGCCTGGGCGGGCTGATCTACGCGGGGTTGAACGTGGCGACGGGAGGGGAGTTTCACCGGCACGTCGTCACCTATAACCGCAACGTGATGGACTGGGCGATGTTGCCCCGAATCCTTCGCAATGAGATCTGGTATTTTTATTGCGTTTGGATCGGCGCGATGGCCGTCGGTCTCACGGCGATCGTCCTGACGTCGAAGTCGGGCCGCTCCCGAGGGCCCGAGGAGGCGGCCGCACGCGAGCGCGTGCTCGGGATTTACGCTCTGGCGGCGGGCGTGGCCATGATCGCCTACGCGAAGGTGGGCTCCGCCCCCAATTACGGGCTTGAGCCGCTGGCGGCGGCCTCCCTCTGGACGATGGAAATCTTCGGGCGGCTGACGCGCGCGCCGGTCGGGCCGACTCCGGGCCGGCGGCTCATCGTGCGCGCGGCCCCGGCGGCGATGGCCCTCCTCTTGACGCTCCATGCGCTGCGCGTCTTCCCGGTGCAACTCGCCGAGCGCTCGGCTCAGGCGAGAGCCGTGGCCGGCCTGATCGAGGCCGCGCGGATCCCCAACGTCGGCCGCGCCCTCTTCAGCAGCCCCACGCCGGATCGGTTCGATCTGCAGTTGGGAGACGCCGCGCGCCAGGCGGTCCGGGCCGCCGAGGGGGAGGTGCTGGCCGAGTATCCGATTTTCGCGATTCTGAGCGGCCGACCCGTCCTGTTTCAGCCGTTCATCATGTCTCGGCTGGCGGCCGAGGGTCGGTGGGACGAGGCCCTTCTACTCGAGCCGATCCGCCAGGGGCGCTTCGCTCTCATACTGACCACTCAGGATTTACGCGATTGGCAGGCCGGACGCCACCTCTGGCGCTACACGCCCGCCTTTGCTCGGGCGGTGCTGGACCGATACGAGCCGGCCGAGACGCTGGCCCCGCCGGTCCCCGGCGGCTTGGGGACGACTTATTACCTCTGGCGGCCGCGGGCCCCCTCGGCGGCCCCCGAGGTGGCGGCCCTCGGGGCCGCGCTCAGTCCACCCAACGGGGCTCGGGCGAGGTTTCGTCTTCCTCCAGGTGAGAGAGCGCTGAGCCCAGGCCGGGGGGGCGGTAACCCCTTCCCCCGGATCGCACCGTTCCTTCCGGAGCCTGGCCGCCGGAGGGAACCTGCCCAAGCTGGGACTCTTTGAAGGATGCGCGAAGCTTAAGCTGTCGATCCAGCTCCGAGACCTTGAACATTTTGGGTCGCTCGGGGAGGTGGGCCGACTCGATAAAGATGCTCAGGTTGCGCCGGAGCCGGTCCGGCTCGAACGGCTTGGTCAGATAGAGCTTCGCCCCCAGGCCGTAGGCCCGCTTCTGATCCTCGACCGAGCGTTTGGCCGAAAGCACGACGATCGGCAGGCGGGCCGCCAGCGCTGGCCGCGCCTGGAGCTCGGACAGGATGGCGAATCCGTCGACCTTGGGCATGAGCAGGTCCAGAAGCACGACGTCGGGCTCGGCCACCTCGAGGTAATCGAAGAAGCGCTCCGGGTCCTCCAGGGCGCAGAAGTCGAACTCCCCGGCCAGGGATTCACGGACCAGCTCGATCGTGTCCGCGCTGTCATCGACGAGAAGGACGCGCCATTGAGACATGAGGGTAACCCCCTTACTACCTTAGGGTCATGCCGGAGGTCTCGATTTTCCAGACGCGCCGGCGGATCGGAGCGCCGCCGGACTCTCGAGGAACGTCGAGCCGTGGCTCCAACCTTCAAGAGGACTGGCCGCTTTGCCGGGATGAAAGCCAACGTGCGTGGGAGCGCCAGGTTCCACGGACGCCGATCCGATCTGCGTTCAGTCTAGGGGGTGAGGCCGACCCGCCGCAATCGCTTTCGGCCGGTCATCGTCGGCGGTTGAGTCGGCCGGGCCGGCCCGGCTCAGAGTCGCCCCTGGTCCTTGAAGCTGTAATAGCCGTCGGCCCCGAGGATGAGATGATCGAGCAGCCGAATGCCGAGGACCTGGCCCGCCTCGGCCAGTTGGCGCGTCACGGCGGCGTCCTCGGCGCTTGGCTCCGGGTCCCCGCTCGGGTGGTTGTGGAGGACGATGACGGCCGAGGCCGAGTGGCGGACGGCTTCTTTGAAGACTTCACGGGGATGCGCCGGGCTGCTCGTCAGCGAGCCCTTGCTGACGATATGGTGGCGGAGGAACTGATTGCGCGCGTTGAGCAGGAGAACGACGAAGTGCTCCTGCGGCACGTCGCGATAGCGATCCCGATAAGCCCGCCAGACGTCCTGACTGGAGTGAATGGCTTCCCCCCGTCGCAGCGGTTCAAGCCCCAGACGTCGGCCCAGCTCCAGGGCCGCCTTGATGCGGAGGGCTCGGCCGGAGCCGATCCCCTTCTGACGCGTCAACTCGACGATCGACGCCAGCTCCAGCCCGCGCAGGCCCCCCGAACGGGCGAGCAGCGCCTCGGCCAGCGCCAGCGGGTCCCGGCCGTCGCGCCCCGGCAGGAGCAGCGCCAGCAGCTCAGCGTCCTCGAGCTGGTCGGGGCCAAGCCTCTCCCAACGCTCCTTGAGCCGCCGGATCGGGTCGGCGCGGGAAACCTCGGCCTCCGGCTCGGCGCCCCCTGAGCCCGAACCGTACCGTCGCCAGAGACAAGCCGCCTCCAGCGGACAGCCATCACAGTGGGGTCGGGCTCCGCACCGGCCTCCGCCCCGAAGCCCGAGGCCGGAGCGGGTATGCCAAACCAGCAGCGAGTTGAGCGACGGCGTCGCCAACCCCGTGAGCGTCACGAGCCGTTCGGCCTCGGCCATCAGGCGCGCACGGGCCGCTCGGCTGGTGACGTCGGCTTCATCGGCCAATCCCAGACGCCAGAACAGGCGCTGGATCGGCCCTTCGGGGACGATCACCGGCCGACCCAGGGCCGCCAGCCATCGCCAGACGCGCACGCCTTTGAGGGACGGCAAGGCCGCTTCCCATGCTTCGGCTTCGGACGCGACGGTGGGAAAGCCTCCCCTCCAGGCGATGGGACCCTCCCCCCTCTCGACCGCTCGGAAGAGGCTGAGGGCTTCGTCCGCCGAGCGGAGGATGGCGCCATCGGGCTCGGAGCCCTCGGGCGCCGGCGGAGCGTCCGCCTGGCCCGCCTGACGCTCGATTGTTTGCCGGACGAGCGTCCGCAGCCGCCGTCGCAGCCGACCCTCGGGCTCCGGGGGCCATCCCCGCATGGCGCAGAACCAGGCCGTGAGGGCGCGCTCAACCGAGAACGGAACCTCGACCCCGTCGGCCGGGCTTTGCGGGAGGGGCCGGGTGGGATTGGCTTCGAGGTAGTCGGCGCGCAAGGCCTCAAAGCCGTCGATGAGTTCCAGATCGCCCGCCATGCGCCGCTCCGGAATCGTTGCTTCGGCGGGCGAGCTTGATCCTTGACCCTCGCCCGGCTCGGGCAAGCTCCTCGCGTCCTAGACGGGGGGCTGGAGGGCGGGCCCGAGCATCTGGACCAGGTGGTCGCGGGACTTGAAGTATTCTCGCGCCCCCGTCACATCGCAGATGGCGTCGAATTGGTCGGCGATCATTTCCACGGTGATCGTCGGCTCCTCCAGGGCCACGCCGGGGCCCTCGACCATGGCGGCTCGCGCGTAGTGACCCGCTCCGGCGGCGAAGATGCCGCCCGAGAACGTGCAGGTCTCGCTCACAAGGTAGCAGGCCAGAACCGAGACGTACCGCGGGTCCAGGGCCTGCATCATCTGCTCGGTCATGATGCTGCCGAGAAGGCGGCTCGCCGCCACGGGGGCGATCGCGTTGGCCAGGATGCGATGCTTCTGGCCTTCGATCTTGACGACGTGCATGAGGCCCACGATGCCGAGTTTGGCCGCCGAGTAATTGGCCTGGCCGAAGTTGCCCCAGAGCCCCGCCCCCGAGCTCGTGAAGAGCACGCGCCCATAGTTCTGCGCCCGCATCGGGGGGAAGGCCGCCCGCGTGACAAAGAAACTCCCGTCCAGGTGAACCTGCATCACCCGGCGGTATTCCTCTTCGGTCATTTTCATCAGGGAGCGGTCTCGCAAAATGCCGGCGTTGTTGATAAGGATGTCCACCCGGCCAAAGGCCCCCATCGCGGCCTCCACGATGGCCTCGCCGCCGGCCCAGGTGTCGACGGAATCGAAATTGGCGATGGCCTCGCCGCCGGCGCGCCGGATTTCTTCGACGACGGCTTCGGCGGGCCCGCGGTCGACCCCGGCGCCGTCCGGCCCGCCGCCGGGATCATTCACCAGCACCTTTGCCCCCCGGGCCGCCAGCATGAGGGCATGGGAGCGGCCCAGCCCCCGACCCGCCCCCGTGATCACCGCCACGCGCCCGTCAAATCGAACAGGGTCCATGAACGTATTCGGCCCTCGATCCGGTTCTCAGCGCCTCGGCCCGATCTTGCCTTCCGGTCCGATCCGATCCCGCGCCGAATCTACCACATTCCGGCGCTTCGCTCAGTAAAGCGACCATCGCCGTGCGGCGTTGGGGGGCGCCGTGGGCGTGGGCGTGGCCGTGGCCGTGGGGGTCGGCGTCGGGGTGGGGGTCGCCCCCGCAGGGGAGAGGTCCAGGATGAACAGGCCCTCGGCGGTGGCGGCGAGCAGGCGATGATCGGCCAGGAGCGCCAGGTCGTAAATCGCCCGACTTCCGGCCGTGGGCAAACCCGTATCCCACCCCGTCCAGGTCTCGGCGGCGTCTGAGGTGACGTGAAACCCCTCGAAGGTTCCGGCGAACAACGTGGAAGCGTCCAGCCGACTGACGACCAACGCGTTGACAGCGTAGGCGAAACTGCTCGGCAGCCCCTGGCTCTTCTGGGCCCAGGTCATCCCGCCGTCGGAGGTTCGATAAACGCCGTTGTCGCGCGTGCCGGCGAAGAGGCCCAAAGGCGCGGCGGGATCGATTGCGAGCGAATAAACGTAATTGGGCGACTCAAGGCCGATGGCGGTCCAGGTGAGCCCGCCGTCGGTGCTGACGGCCGCGTTGGGCGTCCCCGTCCCGCCGGCGTAAAGCCTGCCGGAGCCCGTCACCGCCAGCGCATAGGCGCGGAGCTCCCCGCCGGGGATGTCCGGCAGGTGGGCCCACGTCGATCCGCCGTCGGTGGTCTTGATGAGGTAGGAATCCTGGGCCGTTTTGGCCGCGAGACTGAAGTCGCCGGCGTAGGCGATGGCCCCGGCCGTGGGATCGACCGTCAGGGACTTGTTCAGCTCGCCGATGTCGTCCCCGTCGGCGGTGACGGTCCAGGTGGCTCCGCCGTCGGTGCTCCGCAGAATGTCCCCGTCGCGAGTGGCGGCCAGAACGCGGGCGCCGTCGACGGCCAGGGCTCGGACGTCCCGCCCCGACTCCGGGCCCAGCAAATCCATCCAGCTCGTCCCGCCGTCGGTCGTCTTATAAATCGACTCGCCCCCCGCCGCATAGGCCACGTCGGCGTCGCCCGCGTCGGCCGCCACGGCGTAAAAGGCGATCGAAGCGAGGTTGCCCGACGGCGCCCAGGCCGGCCGGGCGCGCGCCTCGCGCGAGATCGGACCCTCGGTCGCCCCCTCTACGGAGGTGACTACAAAGTAGTAGGTCTCATTGGTTTTGAGACCGGACGCCACAAATCGGTTGTCCGTCAGGCCGGTAACGCGCGCCCCTCCCGGCAGGGATTGATAGTTCTCCTTCGTCAGCCCCGCTTGCTCGGCCCGATAGAGGTTGTAGGTGTCAACATCGAGCACACGGTCCCATTCCACGTCGATCGTTCCGTCGCCGCGAGCCCGCGCCAGGACGACGATCGGTGGCGGCGGCGCCTCGGCGTCGGCCGGCGGCGTCGCGGTCAGAAGATAGACCTCCGTATCCGATCCCCCGTCATCCCCGGGCCCCAGCATGGCGACGTGGCCGTCGGCCAGCCACGGTCGGTTGAACACGCCGGACTCGGCCAGGCGGACCGCTGGAGCCCGCCCATCCAGCGTCGGGGTTCGCCCGTCGTCGTAGCGCAGCGCGCCCGCGCCGTCGATCCAGAGCCACTGGCTCCGGTGAAGTTGGAACAAGGGCTCCTGGGAGCCCAGTTCGTGATCCACGTCGCTCAGGCGGAGACCGCCGTTGAGGGCCAGATATCGCTTCTCGTTGGCGCCCGACACGCGATGGACCCAAGCGACGTGTCGACCGTGGATAAGCGGGAAGGAATGCGATTCGGTGAGGGGGACGTCCGGGCTCAATCGGACGGGACTGGGGGCGGCGGCGGCGTCGTAGAGAAAGACGTGGCCGACGCCGATGGGCATCGGAGCATCCATGCGGAACAGTCCGGCGGCGCTCCCGGCGATCAAATGCTTATCCGAGGTGAGCGTCAACGCGTAGAGGAACGGCTCGGTGAGCCCTTCGCTGCGTTCCTGCCACAGATCCCCAGAGTTCCCCGTCAGGTAAAAACCCAGGTCCGTCGCGGCGTGGAACGAGCCGGCTTGCTCGGGATCGAGGGCGAGGGCGCTCACGCGGGAGCCGCGCAGGCCGGCGTTGATCTGCGTCCAGGTCAGCCCCCCGTCGGTGCTGCGATAGGCCCCGTTATCAAGCGTCCCGGCCATAAGGGTTCCATTGGGGTCGAGGGCGAGGCTGTAGATGAAATTGGGCGACGGCAGCGCGACATCGATCCATGTGGAGCCGCCGTCGGAGCTTTTGACCAGATTGGGCGTTCCGGTGCCGCCGGCATAGAGGACGCCGGATGAATCGACCAGAAGGGCGTAGGCGCGGAGTTCGCCTCCGGGGAAGTCCGGGACATGCCCCCACGTGAGGCCGCCGTCGGTCGATTTGATCAGGAAGGAATCCCCGGTGGCCATCGATGGCAATTCGAAATTTCCAGCGTAGAGGGTCGTCGGCGTCGCCGGATCGATCGCCAGGGCCTTGTTGGTCTCCCCCAGCTCCCCGCCGTCGGGGACGACCTCCGCCCAGGAGGCGCCGGCATTGGTGCTGAGCAAAATCTGCGAGGGAGGACCTCCGAACCGATCATGGCTGGCGGCGAGGACGCGCGCTCCATCGACGGCGAGCCCGCGGACCCGTCGATCGCTCACGAGACCGGTGAGCAGGGACCAGGTGAGCCCCCCGTCGGTGCTCTTATAAAGGCCGGTCGTCGGGGCGGCGTAAACGGCGCCTCCGGGCGACCGGTCGGCCGCGAGCGCGAAAAACGTCTCGGAGGCGAGATTGCCGACGGCGACCCAATATCCGAGGACTTTATCGAAAACCAATCTCCCCTGGCTGAGCGAAACGTTTCGGAGGTCCCCGGCGTCGACGACGGCGACCTTCGCGCCGTCGTAGAAGCGCAGCGTCGGGGCCTGGCCGTCGTCGGCCGCCGTATCATACCGGTCGCCCTTGTAAATCCAGGCCGCCCGGGCGCCGCCGGCCACGACGTCGGCCACGCCCGGGACCGGATCGCTCCCGGAAAGGTTCGTGGCCTGCCCCGTCCCCAGGTCGATCCGAAAGACGTGCTTGACGGCGTCGCCTCCGAAGAAGGCTTGAAGGATCAGGAACATTCCCCCGCCGCCGGCGCCGAGGTTCTCCGGGTTGAGCGGGGCATTGACGTCGATCGGGTTGACGGCCGAGACCAGCCGAGGCGCCTGACCCTGCCCGCTCCAGACCCAGGCGAAATCGGTCCCCCGCCTCCAGGCGGCGACGACCTGACCGGCGGCGGCGCCGTCGGCGA
Source organism: uncultured Candidatus Sumerlaeota bacterium (assembly GCA_964463045.1). Lineage (GTDB taxonomy): Bacteria > Sumerlaeota > Sumerlaeia > MVZB01 > JAJFLK01 > CAYXAU01. The sequence goes on from CAYXAU010000003.1 coordinate 11,902, forward strand.
CGCCGAAGACAAAATCGGCGACGTCGTCGAGGCTGGGATCGTCCGGGTCCAATGCCTGGACGAGCGTGGCCGTTGCGCCGTCAAAGAACCACACGTCGCCGTCGCCGTCGAACCAGAGAACCCTGCCGCCGGTGGTGCTGGGGTCCCGGGGGGACCAATTTTCATCGATGTCATTGCTCGTCAGTCGGACGCCCGGCGGGGTCGGGATCGGCGTTGGGGTCGGGGTCGGCGTCGGCGTGGTCGTGGGCGTCGGCGAGGGTGTGGGCGTCGGCGTCGGACGGCTGTTGGGATCACCCGGGTTGGTCACCAGCGCGGGCGTTCCGGGGTTGGGTTGGCCCTGTTGCCATAGGCCGTTGGGGTCCTGGAGTTCCGCCCCGTTGGTGGCTCCGTCATTGTCGGAATCCGCCGAGGCCAGGGCGGCGTTCCAGACTCTCCCGTTAAGCAAGAAGGCGTTGCCGAAACCGTTGATCGCGGCCGCGTGGCAGTTCGAGCAGTTGAACACCGAGCCGTTGGGGATTCGCGCGACGTAGGCGTTGATCGCCCAGAGGCGAAGATTCGCGCCGTCGGCCGGCAGGGAGGCCGTCGCGCCGATAATCGCCGCCCCGACCCAACCCAGCCCGCGAGCGAGCGCGCCGGCGAGCCAGCGGCGGCCGACCGCCCCTTCAATTCTTGCGTTGAGCCCGACCGAGGTGAGATCGCTGCGAACGAGGGTCGGCCGGAGCCCTCGCGCGGCGAGATCCGCTTTGCGCTGGAACATCAACTCCCAACGCGCTCCTCCCCCCTTGGGAGGAATCGGCGATCGCATCCAGGACTCGCCCGCAATGCTAGCCGTCGGGACTTCGGCGGTCAATACGGGCGCCGTCGGCCACACGGAACTGAATCGGCTGGAGGGGGCTCTCGGACGCCTCGGGCCCCGGCGGCCGGCTCAGAATTCCAGGCGGCTCCAATGGCGCAGCCCCAGCCGCATCGGGGCGACGATGCAGATGCATTGGAGGATCGCCCAGGCCGGCACCGAACCGTAAAACAAGGCCAGCCCCGCCAAACTCAGCGGCAGCTCGCCGCGCACGTAGACGGTGACGAGCGGTCCCTCCAGCACGATCGTCAGGCCGATATAGATGAGGCTCAGGATGACGTTGATCGTCCCCCCCAGGCCGTTGGCGATACGAGCCGGATTATCCTCCACGAAATTCGGCATGAGCGCCCCCAGCCCGATCGCCAGCGAATTGAGCCCGAGCGACATGGCCAGGATCGTCACGATCGAGAGCGCCGTGACGAAGCCGTCCGTCCGGATGATGGCGCAGGAGAGCAGGATCAGCGGCAGCGTGAGGGCGAGGGAGCAACCCCAGCAGACGCCGTACTTGACCCAGACGAGCCGCGTCCGTTTGAGCGGGGCGAGGCCGATGACCCATTGCTGTTTCCCCTCAAGGCTCAGCATGGGGTAATAAAAGCGCGTCGTGAGGATCGAGAGCACGAAGCAGGTGGCGCCGATGTTGAAGAGCGAGGTCAAGCTCTGCCAGATCGGCCGATTGATCGGGATGCGACTCAGCTCGGCGGCGCTCCCCAGATTGGCGACGTAGATGAAGAGCAGGCCGAAAAGGACCATCAATTGACCCCACTGGGCCGGGTCCCGCCAGAAGACGGTCATGTCCTTGACGACGAGGGCCCGGAGGGCCGACGGGAGCGGCCGGGCCAGGCGATCGAAAAAGCCGAACAGGCCCGCCTGACGCCGCCGCGACGGGCTTCCGGTCGTTCGGGAGTTGCAGAATCCCCGGTAGTAGAGCGGTCCGGCCAACCAGTGACAGAATTGCAAGCCCATCAGGGCCGTCGACATCAACATCGCCCACCAGAAGAGGACGTCCGACCACTGCCCCTCGGTCCCGGCGCGCATGCCGCGCGCCAGCCAGGTGCTCGGCAGCCACGGATGGTCGCCGAGACTGATGAAGTCCATCACGCGGGCGATGCTCAACTGTTCGCCGCCGACCCGGCGGGCCCCCGCCGCCAGGCGGGCCCCCCCCACCGAGACGACGACGGCGCCGCCGGCCAGCGCCACGGCGAACCGCACGGTCTTTTTGGCCGGGAAGTACGCCGTGAGGATCAGCGTCGCCATCGCCCCCAGGGCCGCAGGAATGGCCAGAAACGGCGGCAACAAGGCCGCGATGGCCAGATAAAGCAATCCCGGCGCGCCTCGACCGGACGTATCCCCCAGCGCCAGAAAGAAAGGCAACGTGAGGATGACGAAAGCCCAGGAGCTATAGAGCGTCGATTCGGCGAGCTTGCAGAAGAAGAGCGTCCGCCGTCGGATCGGCTGGGACATATAGAACTCGACCTCGCGGGAAATATAGGTCGTCGTGAGCAGCACGATCAGATTGGAGAAGGCCAGCATCGAGAAAAACGCCAGGAGCAGCATCCCGATCAGGCGCTTGAGCAGCGGCTCCCCGAAGGGTTGGTTGCGCGGATGCTTTAGGAACCGGAAGATGAAGTCGAACAGTTCGTAGCCGCCGACGAGCAGGAAGAGCAACACCCCCACGCCGACGGCCACGTGCACGAGATAGAAGCGCCTGAGCGAGCCGACGTAATTGACGGCCAGCCGCGCTTTCACCCCCCAGAAGAGGCGGGCCGGGCCCCGGAGGGTCTCGGCCCCCGTCATGACCAGGCTCCCCCTTCTTGTTCCTCGGTGAGGTGGAGAAAAAGTTCCTCCAGGTTGCCGGAGCGGCGCGTGGCTTCGCGCAGTTGGCCGATGGTGCCCAGGAACATCAATCGCCCCTTGTGGATCACGCCGATCCGGTCGGCCAGCTCCTCGGCGATGGCGAGCGTGTGCGTGGAGAGAAAGACGGTGGTTCCGGCCCGGCTTCTCTCCTTGAGAAGGGATTTGACGATCCGGACGGACTTGGGGTCCAGGCCCACCATCGGCTCGTCGATGATGAGCGCGGCCGGATCGTGCAGGAGCGAGGCCGCGAAGACGAGCTTCTGGCGCATGCCGTGGGAATAATTCTCGATGAATTGATCCTGGGCGTCCGTCAGCGAGAAGAGATCGAAGAAGGCTTTCATCCTTTGGGCCTGAACCGCTCGGGGGACGCCGAACATGTCCCCGACGAACGTGAAGAAGTCCCGGCCGGAAAGCTTCTCGTAGAGGTATGGGCGGTCGGGAATGTAGCCGATGCGACGTTTGGCTTCCTCGGGTTGATCGACCACGTCGAAGCCGGCCACGGCGGCCCGCCCCGCCGAGGGCATCAGCAACCCCGTCAACATCTTGATCGTCGTCGTTTTGCCCGCCCCGTTCGGGCCGAGAAAGCAAAAAATCTCCCCCCGCTCGATCTTGAGCGTCAGATCGATCACGGCCGGATGGCCGTCGTAGTTCTTGGAAAGTCCGAACGTCTCGATCATCGGCGCGCGGAGCAGGCTTTCACCAGCGCACGTCCACCGGATGGGCCGCCTCGGCGCGGGCTACCTCGGCCGGGTCCGGCAGCGCCCCTTCCGGCACGGCGTAAATCCAGGCCCACGCTCGGCCGTCCGGCCGCCGCAATTCTCGCCGGAGATGTCCCCCGGGCGCGAGTCGTTCGAGCACCGGCCGCATGGCGTTATGGTCGGTCACGGCGATCCAGCGCGAGCCGCCATCGGGCCGCAGGCCGTCGAAGTTCTCGTACGGCCGGACCTCTCGCTCGCCCGCCAGATATAGGAAGGAACGGTGCGCCGCCAGGAAGGCCGGCGCCCAGAAAATCACCCCCGCGGGCGTCTCGGCCGCGCCCCGGCCCAGTTGAGCTTCCCGCCCGTTGAAACTTTCCCACACGACGGGATCGCGGCCCCAGCGGCCGAAAACGTCCCGGGCGGTGAGCACCCCCGAGGCCGCCACCCAAGCCATCGCCGTCGCCGCCAGGGCGACCCGGATCCCCCGGCCCGTCGCCAGCGGTTCGGCGAGCCGCCAGCCGGCCTCGATGCCCAGGGCGACGAGAACTGCAACGGCGGGCGTCACGCCCAGCGTCCTGAGGAAGTTGGGCGAATCCGTCCGCGTCAGGATGGTCGGGGTGAGCCCCAGGCCAAGCCACAGGGGCAAGATCCAGCCCAGGGGCTCGCGCCGGCGGGCTCGCCTTAGAGTTTCGACCAAGCCGATGAGAAAGAAAACGCCCTGCAACGGATCGAGAGCCGGCTTCCACGGCAAATTGTGCTTCGGGACGTGGTCCCCCCGAATGTGAAACATCCCCAGGGCCTCGATCAGGTTTCCTCCGATCTCCCCGAGGGCGGGGCCGAGACCCTCGCTCAAGGGCGAAACGGCCGCCGGCCGGGCCGTCAGGTGCTCCGGATGACGCGCGTAGTGGATCAGGATCGGCGCGGCGACCAGGGCCGCCGTGACCAGCGCCACCCCTGAAAATCGCACGGCCTCGCGCCGAGGGCGTCCGGCCGCCGGCCAGACCGTCAGCGCCGCAACGCCCGGCAGCATGAAGAACCAGGCCAGATAGGTGTAAAAGCCGCCGCCGATCAGGGCGCCCAAGATCGCGGCCCGGGGGGCGCTCGGCAGCCGCCGCGCCCGGACGGCGCACCAGACCAGGAGCGTCAGCCATAACGGGAGCAGGAGGGATCGAAAGAGGAGTCGGCTGAAGATCACGTGCCAGCGCAGTGTGGCCAGCACGGCCGCGGCCAGGACGGCGACCCGCCCCCCCGCCGTGTCCCTGACCAGGAGGAAAAGGGCCAGCGTCGTCGCCAGCCCGACGACGGCGGCCGTGGCGCGCAAGGCCACCAGCTCCGGGCCGGCCAGGCGTGTTGCGCCGGCCAGCATCCAGACCCAGAGCGGTTCGCGGGGAAATTCGTCGGGGTAAACGAGCCGCCACGGCCCCCCGCGGGCCGTGGCGAGGGCGTCTTGGGCGTTGAGCGCCTCGTCGAACCAGAGCCCCGGCGGCGTCTCGTCCAATCTCGCGAACCGAAGCCCCCCGCCGAGGAGGAGGACCAGAGCCATCCCGGCGAAGGTCCGATGCCGTCCCCCCAGGCCTCGGAGGTCGGGAGAGGCGGGCTCCCCGCCCATGCTCAGCGCCCCCTCCCCAGCCGGATGCGGACGCTCTCGGCGTGAGCCGCCAGCCCTTCGGCGTCGGCCAGCCGGGTCGTCGCCGGCCCCAGACGTCGAAGTCCCGCCGCCGTCGCCTTGATGGCGTGACTCGTCTTGCAGAACGTCCACACGCCGAGGGGAGAAAAGAACCGCGCCGTCCCGCCGGTCGGCAGCGTGTGATTGGGGCCGGCCAGATAGTCGCCCACGGCCTCGGCCGAATATCGCCCGATGAAGAGCGCCCCCGCGTGGCGAATCCCTCGGGCAAGCCGCCCCGCCTCGCGCGTCATGATCTCCAGGTGTTCGGGAGCCCGGCGGTTGGCGATCTCGACGGCTTCCTCCCGCCGACGGACATGAATGACGTAGCCGTTCCGCGCCAGGGCCTTCTCGGCGATGCGCCGACGGGGCAGCCGTCCCGCCTGGCGCCGAAGCTCCCGCCGCAACCCGGCCACCGCCGATCGATCCCCACCGACGAAGACCACGCCGGCTGACGCCGCCTCGTCGTGTTCGGCTTGGGCCAGGAGGTCGGCGGCGACCCAGGGGATCGGGGCGCTCGCGTCGGCGAGGATCATCAGCTCGGTCGGCCCGGCGACCGCGTCAATATCGACCTGGCCGAAGAGCCTCCGCTTGGCGGCGGCGACGTAGACGTTGCCCGGTCCGACAAGCTTATCGACCCGCGGTATCGTCGCGGTGCCGAAGGCCAGGGCGGCCAGCGCCTGAGCCCCGCCGATCCTGAACACCCGATGGACGCCGGCCAGCCGCGCCGCCGCCAGGACGGCCGGGTGCGGGTTCCCGTCGGGCCCCGGCGGCGTGGCCAGGATGATCTCGTCGACGCCGGCCACGCGGGCCGGGATGGCGTTCATCAGGACCGTGGAAGGATAAGCCGCCTTGCCGCCGGGGGCGTAAATCCCCACGCGCTCGACGGGGGCCACGCGCTGCTCCATCCAGCCCAACGCCGGGTCCCGCACCCTGAAGCCGCGCAAAACCTGGCGGCGGTGAAACAGCTCGATCCGCCGGGCCGCCAATCGGAGCGCGGCCCGAAGGTCGGCCGGTTGGGCGCGCCACGCCGCTTTAAGCGTCTGCTCGGGGACCTCGAAGGCCTCGGGTCGAAGGCGAAGACCGTCGAACCGCAGCGTCCACCGGGCGACAGCGCGATCGCCTTCTCGTCGAACCGATTCGATGATCCGCTCGACGCTTCGTTCGACGGTTGGGTTCGGCTGAGACGACCGCGTGAAGAAGCGTTCGACGGCCTCGCGTTGTCGCGGCCATTCAAAGAGCTTCATGGCGCAGGCAACTTTCCCCGGCCCGATGCCGGAAGATCGCGCGGGAAAAATCCCAGGCCGGATGGACCGTCATAGGCACACAGCGGGCCAGGATAAGAAGTCCTCGGGCCATCGCCGAATCGGTCCTGAAGACGGCACTATGAGCCGGTTGCTCCGGAGAACGCAACCCATCGCCTAGGTCCCGGCCGTGGATGGAAGTCGTCGAGCCGCCAGGACCTGGCGATAGACGGCCTCGATCGCCTCGGCCCAGGCTGCCGGGCCGTGTCGCGCCTCCGCCTGATGGCGGCCTCGCAGAGCCAGTCGGCGTCGTCGACAGCCGTCCCGCGCCAGGTCCACGAGCGCCTCGGCCAGGGCCGAGGCGTCTCCCGGAGGCACAAGCCGGCCGAACGGCTCCCCATCGCCGGGGGCCAGAATCTCCGGGATGCCGCCGACGGCGCTGGCGACGACCGCCACGCCCGAAGCCATATATTCCAGCGTCACGCGGCTTGAACCTTCGGAACCGAGCGAAGCAACGACTCCGAGGTCAAGCGAAGCCATCGCCTCCGGAACGTCCGTCAGCCAGCCCTGGAGGCGCAGGCGGTCGCCAAAACCGGCGCGCTGGGCCAGATCGCGAAATTTGCGGCGCTTGCCGGCGCGGCTGCGCCCGCTCATGAAGAACCGCGCCTGCGGGCAGGCCGCCGCCACCCGCTCGGCGGCTTCCAGGAACACGCGTTGCCCCTTTATGGCCTGGAAGCGCCCGATGAGGCCCACCCAGATGATCTCGTCCGCCCCGAGCCGGCGGGCCGGATCCGACCGCCAGCCGTCCGATCGGCGCCGCGGATGAAACGCCTCCAGATCGACGGCCGAAAGGATCGTCCGGCGCAACGGGACACGTTCCACGAGCGGACCCAGGCTCGCCTCGGCCGCCCGCGAGACGCTCACCAGGGCCGCCGTCGCATGACGGTAAAGCCAGCGATTGAACGGATGCTGGCGCACGGGCGTCACGACGTGACGCGTCCGCACGATGGGCACGCCGGCCGGCAAGGCCGCTGCGGCCGCTAGCCAATGATCCTTACCGCGGTGGGCATGAATGAGCTCGATCTGTTCGCGCCGGAGAAGCCGATAGAGCGCCCAGGCGTCGCCTCCATCCCCCCACGGTCGAAACCCTCCGGAGAACTGCAGGGCCAGGTGGGGCCAGCCTTCGCGTCGGGCCTGGGCCTCCAGGGGCTGCCCCCGGCGGCAGACAAGCCAGACGTGGTGGCCGCGGCGGACAAGCTCCCGGTAAAGGAGCGCGCAATGGCCGACCTCGCCGATCCACCGCCGCCCGCTGTTGGCCAGGATCAAGCGCATGGTTGATCTCGCCCTGGGCCGCCGCGGCCGCGCCGCAGAACCGTCGCCCCCCCCAGGCCGACGATCAGGCCGCAGGCAAGCCCGACGAGCCAGCGATTTCCCCAGCGCACGTAAAACGTGAGGGTCGTCTGTGGCCGAGCGGTTCCGAGAATAACGCCCCGTTCGCCGAGCGGCAGCGTGGCCGTAAGCCGGCCCGCCGGGTCGATGAGCGATGAAATGCCGGTGTTGGCCGCCCGGGCGACCGGCCGGCGCGTCTCCACGGCCCGCAGCCGCGCCAGATGATGATGTTGGGCCGCCCCGGCCGAGCGACCGTACCAGGCGTCATTGGTGATCACGGCCAGAAGATGAGCCTCGGCGCGCGTGAGCCGGCGCGCCTGAGCCGAAAAGCTGGATTCAAAACAGATCATGGCGGCGAGGCCATGACCGCGCGTCGAGAAAACACGGACGACCTTCCCTTCGTTAAAATCAGCGATCCCGACGAGAGCTCTCACCCCCGGGAGTTCCCCGACGTAAGGGATGTATTCGCCGAACGGCACGAGCCGCATCTTGTCCTGCTGCGCCGCCGCCGTGACCGGCTCTCCGGCGGGAAGGAAGTAGGCGCTGTTGTAGGCCTCCTCGATCCCACCCTCGCGATCCACGACGAGCCGGACGGCCCCGAAGACCGCATCAGCCCCGATCGGGGCCAGCAGGCCTTCGATTCTCCGATGGAGGGGCTGGTCAAATTGAAAATCCAGCGCCGGGAACGTCGATTCGGGCGTCACGATCAGGTCCACGCCCGGCTCCACCCTATCCTGGATCAAGCCTTCCAGAAGCTTCTCATGTTCTCGAAGGAGCCGCCCCCGGACCGCCGCGTCCTCGGCCATGTAGCTGGCCATTTTTTCCATCTGATCGATGTTCGGCTGAATGAGGGCCACGCGCAGGGCCGTTGAGGCGGGCGTTTCCGCGAGCCGATCCGCCCAATTTCGTTCGCGGATGGAGGAAAACGCCAGCAGGGCCGCGGCGGCCGCCGTCGCCGAGACCGCCCAGACCGTCGATCGGCGCTCCGGCCGGCCGGCCCTCCTCCACTTGAGAGCATGCGCGCCGATCGCGAGGGCGGCCCCCGCGCACACGAGCACCGTCGCCGATACGCCAAGCTCCCCGAAGAACTCGGCCCACTGGATCGCGGCCGGCCACGGGGCCCAGGCGTGGGCGAGCAGCGTCCAGGGATCGGCGAGTCGCCCCAACGTTCGGAACCATTCGCCGAGAAGCCACAGCGCCGCGAAGGCCACAAAACCCGCCGAGGGGCCGAGCCCCGTGAACCACCGTCGGACAATGACGGCGGCGAGGGCCGGATAGAGCGCCATGTAGAGCGCCATCACGGCCACGCCCACGGGGGCCACGGCGTTATAGCGGACCAGCGTCAACAACCAGGAGATCGCAACGCCATAGAAAATCAGGCCGCCGACGAGCACCTGGCGGAACGCCCTTCGGGGCGTCGCGGCGTTCCAGGCGGCCAGAAACAGCCCCGCCGGAGCGAGCGGGATGAGCGCCCGAAGCCCCGCCGGGTCGAAGGCCAATCCCCCGGCCAGCCCGCCGAGGGCCGCGGCCCCCCATCCGATAGCGTCTGCCGGCGGCCTTTTCGTCCCGGCGGTTGTCCTGGGACGCATCACGGCGACCTGGGGAATGCGGGCGGGGGTCAATTGTACTCGGCGTTGATCCGGACGTAGTCGGGGGAAAGGTCGCACGTCCAGAGGCGACAGCGGCCGCGCCCGCGACCGACGGCGACGTGGATCGTGATCTCGCGGGCGGCCATCGCCCGGCGCAGCGCACGGCGGTCGAACGGTTTTGCCCGGCCCGCCTCCAAAACCCTCACACCTTGGATCCGGATCGAGACCCGTCCCGGTTGAACGCCGGGCCGGACCTGACCCAGCGCCTGGACGATGCGTCCCCAATTCGGGTCCTCGCCGTATATCGCCGTCTTGACCAGCGCGGAATTGGCGACGGCCCGGCCAAGCCGGCGGGCTGAAGCTCGGTCGCGGGCGCCCCGGACCTCGATCGTGACCCGCTTGGTCGCGCCTTCTCCGTCCCCGGCGATCGCCTCGGCGAGCTCCCGAGCCACCTCGAGCAACGCGCGCGCAAACCGACGGGCTTCTTCGGTCGAAGGGGCCGCTCCGGGGGGGGCCGGCCGGCTTCCGAGAAGCAACACCGTGTCATTGGTGCTCGTCTGCCCGTCGATCGTCAGGCAATGGAAGGATGCATCCGTGGCGGCCTTGAGGGCGCGGCGGGCGAGGGCGGGCGTGACGGGAAAATCGGTGGCGAAGAAGGCGAGCATCGTCGCCAGATCGGGCTGAACCATGCCCGCTCCCTTGGCGAGCCCCAGGACGGTCCTGACCGAGCCGTCCTCCAGCCGCGCGGTCCGCCGGCTGAGCTTCGGCCGCGTGTCGGTCGTCAGGATGGCTTCGGCCAGCGCCGGCCACCCCCGGCAGGAGAGCCCGCGCCTGACCACCTCCAACCCCGCCAAGATTTTCGCCACCGGCAGCCGCTCGCCGATCTTGCCGGTCGAGGCCATCAGGAAGGAGCCGCGCGGCCTGCCCGTCAGCCGTTCGGCCTGGCGCAGGAGCGCTCGCGCGTCCCGGAGGCCTTCGGCGCCGGTCACGGCGTTGGCGTTGCCGCTGTTGACGATCAGGCCGTGGATCGGTCGAGGCCGCGCCAGCCGCCGCCGGAGAAGGACGACGGGGGCCGCGGGGAAACGATGGGTCGTTGTCAGGGCCACGGCGAGGGCGGGGCCCTCGCAAAGGATCATCCCCAGGTCACGTCGCCCGGACGGCTTGATGCCGGCGGCGATCCCCCCGGCCAGGAAGCCCTCGGGGTAACGCGGTGGCCTCATGGAAGCCAGAGATAGAGCATGCGCGTCTGGAGCGGATGCCCCAGGTCCAGGCCGAGGTCCACCTTGAGGAGATTGAGCTCGCCGCCGGAGCCTTTGAGGACGGGCCGGCGGCCGCCGGTGGTGGCGTAGACGTTGCCTCGAAAATCGTAAGGGTACTCGTAGCTTACGACGGCGGCGTCCCTCAGGCCCGCCAGGCTCTTGGCCCGTTCGATCACGTCGTCCATGTAGGCGACGCCGTCGATCAGACCGACGGCCCTGGCCGTGGCGGCGTCAAGCTCGCGCCCGTCGGCCACGCGGGCCAGGGCGGCGCGATCCAGCCCCCGGTTTCCCCGCGCCTCCAGAATCACGTTCAGGAACCGGAGGTGGAGGCCGTCGATCGTCTCCTGAATCAAAGCCCGCTGCTCCTCGGTCAATGGACTCCAGGGGGACCCCAGGTCCTTGTTCTCCCCGGATTTGACGACGCGCATGCCGAAGCCGATCTTTTCCGAGAGTCCCTGCAGATCGGGGAGCATCATGAGGACGCCGATCCCGCCCGTCAGCGTCGTGGGATGGGCGTAGATCTCGTCGGCGGCCATGGCGACGTAGAGCCCCCCGGAGGCGGCCACGTCCATCATCGAGGCGACGATCGGGATGCCCCGCCGCCGCTTGAACTCCTTGAGTTCGTGATAGATCACGTCGGAGGCCGTCACGCTCCCGCCGGGGGAGTCGATCCGGAGCACAATGGCCTTGATCGCGTCGTTCTTCTCGGCTTTCTTCAGCCGGTCCTTGAGTTCCACGAGCATCCCGGACCCGTTCAGAAACAAGCCCCGGACTTCTCCCACCGAGATCAACCCTGAGAGATCGAGGAGCAGGACCTGATCGCGCGTCCACCAGTGATCGGCGGGGACGATCGTTTCGCTTCGCATCGGGCCCCGCTCCCCTCCGAAGACCGACACCGGAATCGTGACGCAGCCTTCCACGGCGAGCGCCCCGGCCAGCAAGACGGAGCCGAGCGTCAGGCGGCCGACGGCCTTGGCGGGTTTCGCCCAAAATGGCAGACGCGGGCATCGGAAAACGTGAGGATTCATGCGGCGATTGCGTCCCCCCCCGTCCCCGCCGGCAGCGTCCTATTGAGCCCCGCCGGGGGTCAACAGCATAGGGCATTCCGCCGACCGAATAAAGCCCTGGCCGCCCAGGCCGGGCCGGGCGGGGGCGCTGCCGATTCAGAGCCGACCGAACCGGCGGTCGAGCTGCTCCTTGCTCAGGAGAATCATCGTGGGCCGTCCATGGGGACATCGAAGGGCCTCGGCCGTGCCGAGCACGCGATCCAGCAAGGCCTCCATCTCGGCTCGCGACAGCGCCTGGCCGGCCTTGATGGCCGCCCGACAGGCCGCCCGCGCCACAATCGCCTGCCGCAGGCGCTCCAGCTCGCCCGCCAGATCGCCGCGGGCCAGCTCGTCGGTCAAGTCCTTGAGCAGCCCCCCGAGGTCGATCGCCTGGAACAGCGCCGGCGTCGAGTGCACGGCATAGCTCCCGCCGCCAAAAGCTTCGGTTTCGAAGCCTTCGTCGGTGAGGGCCGGGGCGAGCGTTTCCATGAAGGCGGCCTCCGCCGGGCCGGGCTCATAGAGAAACGGCACGAGGAGAGGCTGGACCTCCCGCCCGTCGGCGCGATCCAGATATTCCAGGTAAAGGCACTTCTCGTGGGCGGCGTGCTGATCGATCAGGAGCATCCCCCGGCCGGGGGCTTCGGCCAGAATATAGGTCAGGGCCAGTTGACCCAGGATTTGGGGTCGGGGGGTTCCATAGTCCCGGATGAGCCGAGCTTCTTCGGCCGCGGCCTCGTCGGCATAGGTGGGCGCCGGCGGCGGGGACTCCGTCTCGACCGGCGGATCGACAGGCAATCCCTTACCCACCGACTCCTCGGGCGGACGCGCGACGCTGGCGCCGAGCGGCAGATTCCGCGGCTCCACCCGCGCGTCGGAAGGCGTCCCGGAAGGGGTCGGGGCGGCTAGCTCCGACGAAACGAAGAAAACTGGAGGCGGCTTGACAGCCTGCCGCTCGCTCCCGGAAGGGATCGGGGACCGTCCGCTCGAACCGCCTGAGGCCGTCATCGGGCCCACCTGGAGCCGGGGAACCAGATCGGCCCCCCGAAGGGCCTCCAAGGCCGCCCGGTGGACGGCGCCCGCCACCAGCGGCTCGTTGCGGAAGCGCACTTCGTCTTTGGTCGGGTGAACGTTCACGTCGATCTCTTCGCCCGGCAATTCGACAAACAGCGCCGCCACGGGGAATTGCTGTGTCATCAGCAACCCCCGATAGGCCTCCTGCAAGGCGAACGTCAGCGGCCGGGCCACGATCGGCCGCCCGTTGGCGAAGAAGTACTGGTGCCGTCGGTCCCGGCGCGGGTGACGCGGCGATCCCACGCAACCTTGGACGCGCACGCCCTGGAGCGTGTGATCGACCGCCAGGAGTTCACGGGAGGACTCCCCCGGAAGCAGGGCTTCCAGGCGCTCGGCCAGCGTTTGCGGCGCCGGCAATTTGAGATAGGGCTTGCCCCGCCACTGGACGTGAAAGGCCACGTCGGGGCGCGTCAGCGCCTGGCGCACGATCTCGCGCAGCGCGTGGCCCCACTCGACCAGCGGCGCGCGCAGGAATTTGAGCCGCGCCGGCGTATTGTGAAAGAGGTCCCGTACGGTCACGGTCGTTCCGGGGGGGGCGCCCGCCGGCTCGAGCCTCACGTTCTTCCCCGCCTCGCAACGCAGCCGGCAGCCCGCCTCGTCCTCCCGTCGGCGGGTCAGAATCTCCAGGCGCGAGACCGAGGCGATCGCGGCCAGGGCCTCGCCGCGGAACCCTCGCGTGGCCAGCCGCTCAAGGTCCTCGATGGCCGCGATTTTGCTCGTCGTGTGACGTTCGACGGCCAGACGCGCGTCGGCGCGGCTCATGCCGGCGCCGTCATCGCGGACGGCGAAGCTGAGGGCGTCTTCCTCGATGAGGATCTCGATCCGCCGCGCGCCGGCGTCCAGGCTGTTCTCGATCAGCTCCTTGACGGCCGAAGCCGGCCGGACGATCACCTCGCCGGCGGCGATTTGATTGACGAGCGAGGGGGAGAGCCGCCGAATGCGGCCCTCGGCGGGCGTCGTCGTGGAGGTCGGGGAGGAGGGAACCGTCACGATGAGTCGTTGAAAGGGAGGGCCCGGCCGGCGGCGACCCCGGCGGTCATTCTAAAGCCCGATCGCCAGGCTGGGGAGGTCTAATCCGCGCCGTCTGACCCCGGGCCGGTTCAAGAACCTCCGAACTTGAGGCGCTCGCTCTTGAAACGCTGGGCCAGCTCGAGCAGGAAAACGTCGCGCAGGGCCCGTCCGGCCTCGGCGTTCTTGACTGGCAGGCTCGCCACGAGTCGGGCCCCCGCTCCATCCAGCGCTTCCAGAAACACCTGCGGCTCGCCTCGACCGGCGAGCGTCTTCTCGGTCTTGACGACCGACCGGGCGACGGCGATCGCCGCCGCCTTGGCCTTTTCGAGCGAGAGGCCCCCATCGACGTGAAATTCGACCTCCACGCGCCGGGCCTTTTCCGGGTGCGCCGACGAACGGAGCATCCCCTCCACCAGTCGCCGGTTCGGAACGAGCGTGATTCGGCCGTCGCTCTCGACGAGCGTGGCGTGGAGCGCCCCGAGGCTTTCGAGCCGGCCCTCAGGGCCGCCCTCAAGCTCGATCCACTCCCCGGTCGTGAGGGGACCCCGCCCCGCCAGGATAAGCCCCGCCAGGAAATTGGCGACCGTCTCCCGCAGCGCCAGTCCGCCGACGGCCCCGGCCGCGCCGGCGACGATCAGCCACGGAAGCAGCGGCAATCCGAGCAACGCCAAAGCCAACAGACCGACCGTCGCCACGATCGCGGCCTGCGCCGTCCGCCGCGCCGAGGTCTGACGCAGCCGGCTTCCTTCGGGGCCGATCGTCTTCCAGGCCTCCAAGGCCGCGAGCGCCGTTCCTCCGGCGCCGAGGACGAAAGTCAGCTTTAAGAGCGCCACGAGCAGCCCCCTCGGGGCCGGCGGCAACGGCCAGAGCCCGATGAGTAGGGCCGCGAGGGCGAGCGCGATGGCGAGCGCCGCCGGCCAATCCAGGGCCCGAAGCAGCAGCTCGCGCGCGGGCGTCGGCCGCAGGCGGACTGCACGTTCAATCCCCGGCCGAAGCCTCTGGCGGGCCGCCACGCCCACGGCCGCCAGCGCCCCGCTCAGCGCGAGCGGCCCGAGCCAGGCGAAGACGTCAAGGAGCGCCATGAGGGAACGATTTCTTTTTCCGCCCCTGGAATGGGCCATGATACCTTCGGGCCGGGCCGTCTTCAATTTGACCGGCCCGACGACGTTCCTTCATTTCCGCAAGCAGCGTCGGCCGCTCCGATCGCCCGCTCCTTGAGCTTCTGGCTGCGCCCGCTTCCCTGGTTTGCCCTCGCTGTGGTCCTCCGGTTGGGTTACCTGCAGGAGCAGCAACTGACCTCCCCGCTCTTCGATCAGCCGCTGCTCGACGAGCAGGAGATGGCCGAGGCGGGTCGAAGATTGCTGGATGGCGAGGGATTCGGCCCGGAGCCGTTCTTCCGGGCGCCGCTTTATCCGGTTGTCGTGGGCGGGGCGATGGCCGTCGGCGGAGCGGGCTGGTTCTGGCTCCTACGGTTCGTTCAGCACCTGGGCGGGGCGGCCTTGGTGCTGCTCGTTTACGACGTGACGCGCCGGCTTTTGGGGCCAGGTCCGGCGGGGCGGCTCGGCGGGACGATCGCCGCCGTCGGTCTTGCCCTCTATGGGCCGCTCATTCGGCTCGAACACCTCCTCGCCCTGGATTTCACGCTCGTCTTCTTCCAATCCGTGATGCTGTGGAGCCTCATTCGGATGGCCACCGCGCGTGCCGGGCGGTTGCGGCTCGCTTGGGCCGCCTTAGCGGGGGCGGCGGCGGGGTTGGCCTGGCTCACGCGACCGACCCTCACGCCGCTCATCCCGCTCTTGGCGCTTTGGATCCTCGGTTCGACGCTCCGACGGCCGGTCCGGAAGCCGCGGCGACTTCGAGGCTGGAGCCTCGCCGCCGCCTGCTTTCTCGTCGGGCCACTGGTCGCGATCGCCGCCTTCGGGCTGCGCAATCGGCTCGTCGCCGGGGAGGGGCTTCTGCTCCCATGGCAAGGGGGGTTCAACTTCTATCATGCCAATCGGATGGGAGCGAGCGGACGCTATTTCCTTCAGCCGGTTTTTGCGCTGACGGAGGCGGGGAATCCCACGCGGGAGCTGACCATCGCCGGTTATGAAGCGGCGGTCGCGCGCGCCGCGGCGGCCCCTGCGGGCGGAGGTTCTCGCGCGATCGACGCCCATTGGCGGCGGCTGGCCTTTGAGGAGATCGGACGTTCACCCGGGGCCTGGCTCCGCCTGCTGGGCCGCAAAACGCTTTATCTCCTGAACGACCGGGAGATTTACAGCTTCGAAGTCTACGAAGTCGAGAAAGGCTTATCGAAGTTGCTCCGGTGGTTGCCGTTTGGGTTCGGTTGGGTTTGGTCGGCGGCGCTCGCCTCGCTCGCCGTTTGGGCGCAGGTTCCTCGAGGGCGTCGCTCCCTCATCGCCCTCCTCTGGCTCTATTTCGTCGGCTTCGGCGGCGCGCTGGCGCTTTACTACGCGAGCGGCCGCATGCGGATGCCGCTCGTATTCCCGGCCGCGGCCCTGGCGGCGAGCGGTCTGGCCCTGATGGCCCGCGGGACGACCTCGAGCCCTAAGGGCGTCTTTCGGCGATGGGTTTTCTTTTGCGCTCTCGCTCTGGGCGGCTTCGTCCTGAGCTTCGCCGATTGGTGGGGGGTCCGGTCGGAACGGCTGGCTCATCTCGAATACGCGCGGCTGAGCAACGCCGCCTGGAAGAGGGGCGAGCCCGGCCGGGCGCTCGCCTTCGCCGATAGGGCCGAGGCCGAGCTCCCCGGCTATCCGACGGTTCCGCTGCTGCGCGGCCAGGCCTTATACAGCCTGGAGCGGATCGAAGAGTCGGCGGCGGCGTTTCGAGAAGCCCTCGATCGCCTGCCGGAGGATCCGGTCCCGCCGTTCAATCTGGGCGCGATCGAATACTACGATCGCGGCGATCCCGAAGGGGCCGAGCCCTGGTTCGCCGAGGCGCTGCGCCGTCAACCCCGGTACGCTCCGGCGGCGGGGATGGCCGCCTTGCTCAGTCTGGGAAGAGGCGACGTCGACGGCGCGCGCCGAACCTTAAAACCTTATGTGGACCGTTCCCCCGACGGCCTCCCCCTGGCCGTGCTGACGGCCTTGATCGCTCTGGCTTGCCGAGATGGGGACGCCCCGCTGGTGGATCGCCGGCTGGCTGCCTATGAGGCCAGGCTCGGCGGCGCGACGTGGCGGGAGCGCCTGGAAGCCGAGCTGGCCCGGCTCGGCCTGACCGATTGCCTGAGCGCCCGGGTAATCTCAACCCCATCTCCACCCCGTGGATGAACGGACCTTCCGTCTGCTTTCCGCACGCTCAAACGCACATTGGGCCCCTCGACTTTCATTGATCGCTCCCTGTTCGACTCGAATAGAATGCGGCCGTGACCTCTTCCTTGGGCCATCATCTGAACCACCGCGACGTGATCGTGGCGCGCTCGACCGCGCCGGGCGAGGGGGCGATCGCCATCGTCCGGCTGGATGGCGAGGGCGTCGCTCCGTTGCTTCGGCGGCTTTTCATCCCCCAAGGCCGTCGCCACCCGGTGGATTATCCCCGCCGGTTGATCTTCGGCCAGTGGATCGACCCCAACGCCGAGAGCGCCGACGGCCTGATCGACGAAGGCATGACCGTCTTCTTTCGAGGGCCCCGCTCCTACACGGGCCACGATCTGGCGGAGCTGCATTGCCACGGCGGGGCGGTCGTCGTTCGCCGGTTGATCGAGGCCGCCGTCAGCCTGGGGGCGCGGCCGGCCGCGCCCGGCGAGTTTACCCGCCGCGCCTACTTGAACGGCCGGCTCGACCTGGCCCAGGCCGAGGCCGTCGCCGAACTCATCCAGGCCCAGACGACCGCCGCGCTCCGGCTGGCCCAACGTCAACTCGCCGGGGGTCTCTCCCGCCTCGTCGAGGGTCTGCGCCAGACTCTCATCGAGCTGGCCGCTGAGATCGAAGCCCGGATCGACTTCCCGGAGGAAGGGATCGAACCCGCCGAGGCGGCTCGCCTGCTGGCCCAATTCGTCGATATCGCCGAGGGGGTGGCCCGGCTGCGGGCATCGGGCCGGCGCGGGCGACTCCTTCGTGAAGGGGCGCACCTGGCCATCGTGGGGCCGCCCAACGTGGGGAAATCCAGTCTCATGAACGCCCTGGCGCGCGAGGATCGGGCGATCGTGACTCCGGAGCCGGGCACGACGCGGGATACGGTCGAGTGTCGCATCGATCTCGAAGGCATCCCCGTGACGCTGATCGACACGGCTGGCCTGCGGGAGGCCGACGACGTCGTCGAGCGCCTGGGGGTCGAACGTACGCGCCGGGCCATCGCCGAGGCCGACGCCATCGTCGAGGTGCGCGACGCCACGGGAGGGATTCCTCCCCTCGCGGGGCCGCTCGCTCGGCCGCCGGACCTGATCGTCGAAAATAAGATCGACCTCGTGCCGCCACCCCGACCCGAGATCACGCCCTCCCCGAACGCCCCTCCCCGTCTGTTCCTCTCAGCCTTGACGGGGGAGGGGATCGAGCGCCTTGAAGCCACGCTGGCGGCGTTGTTCCTCGGCGAGGGTGCGAGCCGCTGCCTCGGCGGGGAGGCCGATGATGTGCCCATCGGCGAGCGCCACGACGCGCTCTTGGCGCGGGCCGAAACCGCGCTGGCCGAAGCCCGGGGGGCCTGGGAAGCCGGTCTCGGCGGCGAGTTGGCGATGATCGACCTGCGGGAGGCTTTGGCCGCTCTCGACGAAGTCATCGGGCTCTCGGCCGATGAGGCCGTCCTTGACCGGATCTTTGAGCGCTTTTGTCTGGGGAAATAACCCCGACGGGACCGTGCGGCCTGGGGCTCAGACCTGTGGCCCGGGGCCTTCCAGCACGATTCGGATTCTTTCCAGCAGCTCGCTGGCGCGATAAGGCTTCTGGATAAACCCGGCCAGCCCCTTGCCGCTGAAGCGGTGCGTGGCCTCCTGCTCATTGTAGCCGCTGCTCAGAAGAACCTTCACGTCGGGCTTGAGCCGCCGCAGCTCCCGGAATGTTTCCTCCCCGCTCATGTGCGGCATCGTCATGTCGAGAATCACCAGGCGGATTTCATCCCGGTGAGCGAAGAAGAAGTCCAGGGCGGAGCGACCGTCGGCGGCGCAGAGAACCCGGAAACCGCTACGCTCCAAAATATCCTGACTGACGGCAAGGATCGTCTCTTCGTCGTCGACCAGCAGAATCGTCCCGGAGCCGGACCAGGCGACGGCGGGGGCGGCCTCTCCGGCGATCGGGAGGGCCGGCTGTTGACTGGAGGGGAAGAGGACCTTGAAGGAGCTGCCGCGGCCGGCCTCGCTGTAGACCTTGATCGTTCCCCGATGGCCGCGGACGATCCCGATGACGGCGGCAAGCCCCAGCCCTCGACCCGTGAATTTCGTGGTGAAGAAGGGGTCGAAGATGCGCTTGCGGGTCTCCTCGTCCATCCCGACGCCGTTGTCGGCGACTTCCAGAAAGACGTAAAGCCCGGGGGGGAGTTCCTCCCCGACGAACGTATCGACCAGGTAGCGCCAGTCGCACTGCATCGCCCCGGTGGTGAGCGCGATGACGCCGCTGCGTTCGCCGATGGCTTCCGAGGCGTTGGTGATCAGGTTCATGATCACCTGGCGGAGCTGGGTGGCGTCGGCTTCGATCGCCGGCAGGTTATGGGCCAGTTGATACTTGATGATCGCCTTTTTCGAGATCGAGAGCTCAAGCAGATGGGTCATATCCTGGATCACGGCGTTCACGTCCAGAGGCTGGATCATGAACTTCCCACGGCCGGAATAAGCCAGCATCTGTCGGCAGAGATCAGAGGCCCGCTGGGCGATCTTGACGATGTCCTGGACGTAATTGCGTCCCGGCGCCGTCGGCGAAAGGTCCATCAGGGCCAGATCGGCGTTGCCGAGAACCCCCAGAAGGAGATTGTTGAAGTCGTGAGCGATCCCGCCGGCCAGGACGCCGAGGCTTTCCAGTTTCTGCGCCTGTTGGAGCTGCGCCTCGAAGGCCCGGCGCTCCTCTTCGGCCCGCCGTCGTTCCGTCACGTCGATCAGCGAGCCGACGATCCGTTCAACGGCCCCGCGGTCGTCGGTCAGCGCCTCTCCGTAACCGAGCACCCAACGATAGTCGCCGTCGGCGTGCCGGAGGCGAAATTCATCGGCGTAAGGTCGCGCTGGATTCTCCGCCGCGGCCCGCAGCCGCGCCATGACGCGCGGACGTTCCTCCGGATGCAGCCGGCCTTCCCACTCTTCGAGCGACGGCCGCAGATGACTTTCGCCGATCAGCTCGCCCCATTCCGGCGAATAGGTCACGTCGCCTCGGCCCGGCCGCCAGTCCCAAAGGCCGATCCGCGAGCCGCGCACGGCTTGACGCAGCCAGGCCTCGGCCTCCCTCAGGGCCGTCTCGGCCCGCTTGCGCTCCAGCATCTGCACGAACATGTCCCCGACGATCCGCAGGAGCGCGATGTGTTCATCGGACCACGCCTTCACCGCGGTAACCGCGTCGAAGCCGACGAAGCCGATGACGGCCCCGCGGGAAATCAGCGGGACGGTGATCAAGGATTGAATGTCTTGGGCTTCGAAGTGCCGCTTTTCCAGCGAGGCCTCCGGCGGTAGGTCGGCCACGCGCGGGACGTGGACGACCTCCCCGGCCAACGTCCTGGGGGTAAACCAGGGGAGTTCCTCGGCCGGCCGGAGGTCCTGGAGATTGGCGATTTGCGCCGAGACGCCGGGGGCGCACCACTCGTGCGTGTTGTCCATCCGGTCGTGCCCGTGGCGGAAGAGGAAAATGTAGCTCCGGTCGACGCCGGCGAAGCGTCCGATTTCGGCCAGCGTCGCTTGAATGCCGGCGTCGATCGCCTCGGGGGCCAGGTTGATGAACCGGGTTGAAAGCGCGATGAGGATCGCCTGCAGCTCCGCCCGGTCGCGCAGTTGGCGCTCGATGGCCTTCCGATCGGTGATGTCCCGGCAGACGGAGCGGCTGTAGAGGATGCGCCCCTCGGCGTCCCGCACGGCCGAGACGTTCAGGCTGACTTCAACCTTTTCGCCCGTGCGGGTTCTGAGCTCTAGTTCGACGTCGTGCAGCTCCCCCTCGCGCAGAAAGTCCCGAAACGCCTGCTTGGCCTGGCGGGCGCTGGCGCCTTGATACACCTCAATCCCCCGGCGACCGATCAACTCCTCCTTGGTGTACCCCAGCCGATCGGCCAGCGTCTGGTTGCACTCCAGGATGCGGCCGGTGGCGGCGTCCAGGGAGAAGAACATGTCCGGCGCATTGTCATAAAGATCGGCGTATTTGGCTTCCGAAGCCGCCAGCGCGGCCTGAGCACCCACCAGCCGAGCATGATCCCGCCGCAGCAACCCCAGACTGGCCCCCATGCCGACGACAAGGAGCGCGGTGGCCAGGATGATCGACAGGGTCGGCCAGTCCCACCAGGGTGGCAGATCCTCGCTCAACTCCAGCCGGACGCCGCCGACCGGCAGCTCGAGGGTCTCCGAGGTGATCAGGTCGCCGCGTCCATTGGTGGCGGTTCCCCCTTGAGCGAAGGTCTGGCCTTCCGGCCCGATCAACCGATAATTGTTACCGGCCAACGCCGGCAGGCTTAAGACGGGGGTCAGCAACTCACGGAAAAGAAAGTGGCCGGCGAAGTAGCCCTGGCTGTTCCCATTGGCGAGCACTGGGGCCCAGATTTCGAAGGCGGGACCCCCGATGGGAGATTCGAACGGCGGGGTGAAGACCGGGCGGCCCGACGCTCGGGCGGCTTCGGCGGCGGCGATCTGATCCGGTAGATTGAGATGCAGGCCGATCAGCGAGCGATGCGGCTCTTCGGGCGCCACGTGCGCCACGGAAAGGTCGGCTTCGACCCACGTGATCCAGATCAGCTCCGGCCGCAGGTCCACGTATCGGGAGGCGGCGTCACGAAAGGCGCCGGGCGCAAGCCGGTCGCGGGCCCGCTCATCGGCCAGCAACATCAGATATTGCTGAATGCCGACAAGACGAAATCCCATGGCCTGCCGGGCCGAGGTCACCGCCTCGGCTTGAGCGGCGCGATGCGCCCGCACGGTCCGCGTTCGCAGGAAAGCGAGCGAGAGACCGACGAGCAGGAGGAGAGGGAGGGAAACCCAGAACGGAGCCAGCCAGCGCGCCGGTGCGGCGGGGGAGGGGATGCCTGTTCGAGGAGCCCTTCCCATCTCGACCTCCCGGATGGCGGGACGGAACTTGAGGAGCGTGACGCCGGCGCCGGGGCCGGATAAGCGTGCGGCCGGGAGCGGAGACCATGCCTTCCGTCCGGGGCCCCCGTCACGTTAGTGTCCGCCCCGGGCGGCGGCAAGCACAAAAACCGGAACGCCCCCGAGGGCGTTCGGGGGCGTTCGAGCTGAGCGCGCCGCGCCGGGGCGCGCCGGATTCGGCTTAGCGCGGTCACGCCGTTGGCGGCGCCTTCACTTGACGGCGATGTCGATCTTGCGGGGCCTGGCCTCATCAGCGATCGGCAGGTGAATTTCCAGGACGCCATCGCGGAACTCCGCCCGGACGCGCATGGGGTCGATCGCGTCGGGGAGCTGAACCGTTCGCAGGAACTCCCCGTGGCGACGCTCCGAGTAGTGATAGCGCCCCTCCTTCCGCTCGGTCTCCGTTTTCCGGACGCCTTTGATCGTAAGCGTGTCCTCGTAGACCGTCAGCTCGACGTCATCCTTCGTGACGCCCGGCAGGTCGGCCTTGACGACGACGGCCTCGTCGTCCCGCGTCACGTCGATGGCGGGGCTGAAGAAGACGCCCTCGCCGCCGTCGGCCCGCGAGAAGCCGCGCAGCCAGGGGCTCATCAAGCGGTGCAGATGCCGATCCCAGCTCTCCAATTCGGAGAAAACGTCCGGCAGGTCCGTCCGCGTTGCCAGTTTCAGGAGCGACATGGTGGGCTCCTCCTCTTGAAAGTTTTTCGGGGAGATCGGCTTTCGTTCGGTTCGCGTCTCCCATCATCTTCCAGCTTCTATTAGAGAGCAATGCCTGTGCCAGCGTGTGGAGAGCTTAACCAGATATATAACATCATATAATTCAATAATCCGTACATTACCATCTTGACGATGCCAGGCCGATCCAGGGGCCTCTTTTGTATCGAATTGATACGCTGCCCTAGAGACGACTTTTTCCTGTGCGCCGAGCCGGTTTTGATCGCGGCGTGCGGCCAGGGTTCGCGATCGCGTCTGAGTCAAAATGATACGGGGCCCGTCGGCCCCTGAGTTCCCGACCTTTCGCGGCCGGCTCCGCTCAGCGGACCACGATACACAAGATCAGGGAGGAGCGGATATGGCGGATCACTTCGGCCCCATCGGGCGTTCGTTGGGCGGCGGGCATCAGCCCCTGATAGGCTCGCGTCGTCGCCTGAGCCAGCTCGCCGTCCCGGACAAGACGCGCATAGCCGTTCTGTGTCCATACGGCGAGCAACTGAAGCGCCGGACCCTCGCCCGCCGGCAGCGCATCGGCCGCCCGGGCTGTTTCCACAATCTGGGCGACGTGCCCGGCCAGACCATTGACGAAGGCCCCATAGAGCTCGGCGTTGCTCGGGACGGCTCCGGAGCCGGGCCCCACCAGAAGCTGTGTGATGTAGCCGCTCCCCGGATTGAGCGCTCGTTCTCCAAGCTGAAGCAGGTGCGTGATCCGCATCGCGACCTGGTTGAGGTCGAGTTTGATGCCATAGGCCGCCAGCTCCGGCGGCAGGGCGTCGTTGGGGAAAGCCGCGCGATAGAGCGCGACGGCGGCCTTGCCCCGCTCGATCGCCCGGTCGGCGTCGATCAGGTCCCGATCCTCCAGCTTGATCTTGAGCGCGGAGATGAAGGGGTCCTGCGGCTCAGCCGACGGCACCCGGCGCAGGGCCTGAGCACAGGCGACCATGGCCTCCCGGCAGATGCCGGCGGCCTCCCGCCGGGCGATCTCTCGCCGATCGACCTCCTTCAATTGCCGGAGCCATGCCTCCAGGTCCGGAATCGCCTCCGAGGGGAGCAGATCCCCGCGGGCGCTCACGTCGATCAAGCCCACGTAGGCGTCCCAGGCGGCCAGGCCCAGGTTGCGCCGCAATTGAGGCTCGGCGGCCTTGAGGGCGCGAGCGACGTCGGCCTGGTATCGCCCGGCCATCGGCGTCTTGCGGCTTTTTGAGGCTTCGTCAAGCACGCGCAGGTTCCCCTCGGCCATGGCGAACCATTCGGGCGCGAGCGGCGGAGCCGCCAGATCGGCCGTCAACCTGTCCCGCAGGGCGGCGAAGAATTGCTCCTTGACGCGGGGGGCGCGCCCCAGCGTGATCGCGCCGCTCAACGCGAGCGCCGGCCGGATCGTGTCGTAAGCTCCGCGCGGATCGTGCGGGAGTTTGGCGATGGCCTCGCGCCCGAGCCGATTGGCTTTGGAGCGATAGTAGAGCGCCTGCGCCCCGAACAGGACGCCCATCAAAAGGAGCAGCCAACCAACGATTCTCACGGCTTCGCCGTCTCCGCGGCCGGATCGGCGGCGGTCTCCGAAGCTCGAACCTCGAAGACGTGAACCTGCGTGTCCCCGTAACGGCGGCTGAACGGCCGCGCCAACGGGCCCTCCGTCGCTTCCACCTCCTCTCGGCGGCCGGTCAGAAGCACGAGCGCGCCGCCGGGGAGCAGCCAGTGGCCGGGTCGTTCGGCGACGGCGGCAGCGGCCCGCGCCGCCAGACCACGACCATAAGGAGGGTCGGCCAGGATCAGGTCAAATCCGCCGCCGGGAGCCTCGCGTCGCAGGAACCTGAGGGCATCGGCCTGGATGACGTTCGCGCGGTCAGAGAGGCCCAGCCTGCGGGCGTTGGCCCGCAACGTGAGGCAGGCCCGTCGGGACGATTCGACGCAGACCAACTCGGCGGCGCCGCGGCTCAAGGCTTCCAACCCGAGGGCTCCTGTCCCGGCAAAGAGGTCCAGCACGCGCGCCCCCGGGAGCCGAGGGGCAAGGATCATGAAGAGCGCCTCGCGGACGCGGGCCAGCGTCGGCCGGGTGCGCCGACCGGCCGGAGCGACGAGACGCGCGCGGCGTTTATCGCCGGCGATGATCCGCATGGTGGGTTCCGGACCGTTGAAAAGCAGGCGGCGCAGGCTCACTCGCCTGCGCCGGCCTTTTGATTCCACGCCCGTCCTGCGGCTTCCGTTCCGGTAGCGCGTCCACGGCCCGGGCCGCCTGGACGGGGTCTGGAAAGCCGTCAGTACCGGTCCCCCTCGCGGGGTAGATGGCCGAACCAATACCAGCGAGGCTTCTCGGAGCTGAAAACCGGTTTCTTCCGGAAGGGGACATAGACCTTGAGCGGCTCGTCGGAGGAGACCCAGCGGTGGAACGGCCGGAAGACGTGATCCTGCAGGAAGACGCCCACCGGGTGCAGCACGTAGGCGGTCAGACGCAGCAGGCTTCCGTCGTCGTTCTGGTCGTAGCTGTGGGCGAACGAGCGCCCGGGCAAGGCCAGGAGGCACACGCCGAACGCGGCCAGGGTCAGCATCTTCTTCATCCGCTTGTCTCCTTTCACATCAGGCATCGGCCGGGGAGCTCCGGCCGGCCGGTCTCGCTACTTGGATTCTTCCTTGGCGGCCTCGGCCAAGGCGCGATCTATATCGTTGTTGACGTTGTGGAGGTACTTATCGGGGTCCCGGAAGAACTCTTCGGAGCAACTGGGGCAGCACATGTTCACGCGGACGGCGTTATAGTGGACGTAGTCGCTTTCGCCGGCGTTGTCGCCCGAGATCGGGCAAATTTTGTTCTTGAGATCCAGCCGGAACTTCCCATAGGCGATCTTCGTGCCGTCCTTTTTGGTCAGGAAGGCTTTCTCATAAACCCCCTTTTTGTCGGCTTCCTTGACCGATTTGGGGCATTCCGGGCAGCAGAAATAAATCCGCCCATGGACGTTGGTGTTGTCGTCCTTATAGACGATGAGGTGCTCGGCCGTCGTCGGCTTTCCGCTGATCGGGCAGGCTTCGTTCTTGAGTTCCCCCTTCGTCAACGGTCGGCTCGTCGGCTGCTCCTGGGCTTGCGGGCGAAGGAGCCAGCTCCCCAGCACGGCCACGCCCGCCAGGGCGGCTGTTCTGACGAGGAGGTGATTGCGTCTCATCGCGGCTGCCTCATCTCAACAATATCAATGCCCGCGCCCCACCGGCGAGCGAAGGGCGGACCCCACCCGCGGGCGGGAGCCTAGCACGCCCTCCCCGGGGCCGCAAGCCCTTTATCCACAAGCCTCCCCCCCGATGTCGGGCCTCATCCCGACCCCGGCCCCAGCCTTAAAGAGGTTGTCAAACGCGCGGCCTTGGCTTAAATCCTATCAAGAAGTGAACCCGGGGATCGCAGGAGAAGTAATGCTCAGCCTGCCGGAGCCGACTTCCTTCGGTTGGAAGAAGCAGGCCACGGCGGCGCTGATTGGAACCTTTATTCTGGTCGGGGCGGGCCTCGCTGAGACGGCGCGGGCGGGCGAGGCCGCCACGGGCCGGATCGTCGGCGCGGTTCGGCAAGCGGGGACGCTCGCGCCTTTGGCCGGGGCGCAAGTAACGGCCGCCGGGCCGCTCTCGCCGAACGTCCCGCCGACGATCCGGACGACCCATACCAACGAGCAGGGCTTTTTCGGTTTCGACGGCCTCCCGCCCGGCTTTTACGTGCTTGAAGCGGCCGCCCCCGGCTTTTATCCGGCGCGGTCGGAGGTGAGCTTGGCCCCGGGCGCCATCGTCGAACGCGTTTTCCGTCTTGAGCCACAGATTCTCGGCGGCGGCATCCGCGGCCGTGTCATGGACGCGGCGGATCAGCGCCCGATCGCGAGGGCTCGAATCTATTATGGTCAGGTCACCGGCGTTCTGGGGGAGCCGGAGTGGTGGCTTCATCCCGATTCGACGATCCTCGCCCCGTTCGTCGTCGCCGACGCCGAGGGGCGGTACGAAATCGGAGGTCTCCCGCCCGGGGGCTATCATCTGCTCGCCGTCGCCGAGGGCTACGAGCCTCAGCATCGCTCGGTGACGGTCGAATCCGGCCGGATCGCCGAGGCGGATTTCTCGCTCGTCTCTTTTGAGCCCCCCGAGCCGGGCGGGCTGGCCGGGCGCGTTACGGACGCCGCGACCTGGGCCCCGATCGCCGGGGCGCTCATGTTTCTGCGTCGGGTGAGCGACGATCTCCTGAACTCAAATCCGTCGGCCGGCTCCTTGCTGGGCGATCTTGACCCGGGTGGTCTCCCGCCGCCGTGGGCCGTTACGGACAAGGAGGGTTTCTACGCGATCGCCGCCGTCCCGCCCGGGCTTTACCATTTGCTGGCCGTCGCCGAGGGCTATCAGGCACGCGGCCGACTGGTTGAGGTGCATTCGGGAGAGGTCACCGAAGCCGATCTCGCCCTCCTGCCGTTGACGGGGGCTGACGGCTCGATTTTCGGTCGGGTCCGAGACGCGCGGACGGAGGCGCCGATCGCAGAGGCCGACGTCTGGGCGATCCTCGACGGCGAGGTCGTCATCGCCGGGGTCGTCCCGACCGTCGTCTTCGGCCCCACGAAGACCGACGCCGAAGGCCGTTATCGACTGGAGCGGGTTCCGGCGGGCAGTGTGATCGTGCTGGCCGCCAAGGATGGCTACTATCCAGCCCGACAGCAGGCCCTCGTCCTGCCGCTTGAAGCGACCGAGGTCAATCTCAGGCTTCTCCCGCGGCTCACCGGCCACGGCGCCGTCGCCGGCGTCGTCCGCGACGCCTTGACGGGCGAGCCCCTGCCGCGGGCAGTGGTTTCGGTCAGCCCGGGCGATGGTTTCGATGGCGAGGCGCCGACGCTCCTCCTGGGCGAGGCCGTCACCGATGACCTGGGGCGCTACCGGATCGGTCCTCTGCCGGCCGGGCCGGTCCGCGTGACGGCGCACCGGGAGGGCTATCATCCCCAGACCCGATCGGCGGGCGTTTTCCCCGAGCAGACGACGCAGGTCGATTTCGCGCTTGAGCCTCTGACGAAGGTCCATGGGGCCCTACACGGGCGCGTCCGGGACGGCGGCACGGGCCAGCCGCTGCCGGCGGCGCGCGTCTGGGTCACCCTCGAAAATCCCCTGATCCTCGGGGCGGCTCCGATCGTGATCGTCGGTCGGACGGAGACGGACGCCGAAGGGCGATATCGGATCGAGAATCTTCCCGCGGGGGCGGTCCGCGTCTTCGCCGCCAAGGAGGGGTACAGCCTGCACTATCGTGACGTTTCGATCCCTCCCGGGGGGGACCTCGAACTCAACTTCGTGCTCTTTCCAATCGGGACGGGCGAAGGGTCGATCTTCGGCCGCGTCGTGGACGCCCGCGAGGGGCGGCCTCTCGGCGGGGCGGTCGTCTGGGTAACGTCGGCCGAGGAGTTGCCGATCCTGGCCTCTCACCCGGTGATTCTTTTCGGGCGGGCCGTGACCGATGAGTTGGGGCGGTATCGGATCGACGGCTTGCCGGTCGGCCCGGTCCGCGTGTTTGCCGTCAAGGAAGGCTATCGCCTGGCCGACCGGCGCGTGAGCGTTCCGGCCGGCGAGGCCACGGAGGTCAACTTCGAGCTCCAGCCGATTCCCGTCCTCGAAACGGGCCATATCGCCGGGGTGGTGCGCGACGCCGTGACGCTTGAGCCGCTCGCTGAGGTGCTGATCACGCTCCTGCCCGACGACGAG
Organism: uncultured Candidatus Sumerlaeota bacterium; assembly: GCA_964463045.1. Classification (GTDB taxonomy): domain Bacteria; phylum Sumerlaeota; class Sumerlaeia; order MVZB01; family JAJFLK01; genus CAYXAU01. The sequence goes on from CAYXAU010000003.1 coordinate 40,175, forward strand.
GCGGTTTTTGCGCTTTCCCAGAGGGCCGATCTGGTCGCGACGGCGGTCACTGACGCCGAGGGTCGCTTCGGCTTCCGCGACGTTCCGGCCGGCCGCTATCGCCTCCAGGCGGCCCGAGCGGGCTACGAGCCGGCGGTGCGACCGGCGTGGGTGGAGCCCGGAACCGTGACGCGGGTGGACTTTCTTTTGCTGCCGTTGGAGCGGCCCGATCCCGGCGCCCTGGCGGGTCAGGTTCGCCATGGCGAGACCGGCGAGCCGCTGGCCGGGGCGTGGGTACGACTTTTCCCGGCGGGGCACGGCTGGCTGGCCGAAAATGACGCTTTGACCACCCGAACGAACGAGGCCGGGCGTTATGCGTTCGCTCGTTTGCGGCCCGGTCCGTATCAGGCGATCGCGGGCAAACACGGCTTTGAGCCGGCCGCCGAAGTGGTCTTCATTTCCTCGGGGGGTCGCGTCGAATTGGATTTCGATCTTCGACCGGTAACGGCGGTCGGAGCGATCGAGGGGCGCGTGGCCGATGCGCGGACCGATGAACCTATCGCCGGAGCGCTCGTTTTCGTTCCCCTGTTGGACCGGCCCCATTCGGCTTCTCCCGACACGGCGCTCTACGCGCGCACCAACGACCGGGGGCTTTATCGCATCGAGGGGGTTCCGGCAGGCGAGCGGCTCGTTGTCGCCTTTGAACGGGCGTATTATCCTCTGGCCCAGGTCGTCCTCGTCTCCGCCGGGGAGACCGTCCGGCTCGATTTCGCCCTTCTCCCGCGAACCAGCTCCGGCCAGACGTGGCGTTTTCGTTGCCTTGAGGTCGGGACGGGCGAGCCGGTCGCGGGCGCCCGCGTGCATTTGCCGCTGACGCGGTGGGTGGAGCCGGGCTCGGCCTTCGACCCGTGGTGGGGCCGCAGCGATTCCGATGGGATCGTGGAGATCGAGGGGGTGCCCGCCGACGGGGGACCGCTGCTCGCCTCGGCCGAGGGATACCTTGCGCGGGCGACGACGCTGGCCGAAGACGCGGCCCCGTCAAACCCGGCCCGCGCCGGCCTGAACGAGTCGCCGATCGAAATGACGATCCTGCTGGAGCGCGAGCAAGCGGCCAACGCCGTCCGCGCCTGGCTGTTATACCGCTAGGGCGGGGCGAACCCGGAATTCAGTAGCCGAACCACAGGCGGATGAGGGCGGCGGCGGGTTTGCCGCGGGGGCTATAGCCGGGGTCGTTGAGATCAGCTCGGCCGAACCAGTTGTAGAAGAACACGCCGCCGAACTCCGGTCGGCCGTGCCACGTCCGAATAAACGCATCGTAACAGAGCGCCTGCTCGGCCGGATCGGGCGGGGCCCGGCGCGTGTAGTCCCAGGGATACATGTTAGTTCCGTCCTGATTGGCGTAGCCGATCTCGGTGAAAACGACCGGCAGATCGAGCCCGACCGAGGCGCGCCAATCCAAAATGGCCTCGCGCTCCAGCGCCCAGGTCTCCAGAAGGTCCTCAAGCGTCGGCTCCGGCGTGCGCGAAAGTTCGTAATAGCCGGCCAGACCGACCGCGTCGAGCGCGTCCCAGAAGGGGACGGCGCGATAGTGATCCCAATTGGCGGAGTAAAGAATCTCGCCGTCAAACACCCGACGGGCGGCCTCGATCAGCTCCCGCCATCGGGCCTCATGCCGCTCCAGCGAGGAGAGTTCCGAGCCGATGCAAAGCCCTTCGGCGCCGGTCCGCCGGGCCAACCCGGCCCAGCGCAGCGTATGGATCGTGTAAGCGCCGAACCACCGGTCCAGGTCATCGGGGGCGAGGCTGCCCCGCCATTCCTCCCCCCGAGGACGATCCAGGAGCACCAGCGGAAACAGGAGCACGCGCAGACCGGCGCGCCGGGCCTGACCGATCGACCGGCCGAGGAGGCGTTCTTCCTCGGCCAGCGTCATGGCCGGCGCCATCGTAGAGGCGCTCCCGTCCCGCTGGAAAACGTTGAAGACCAGGGCGATCCAATCGGCCTCGTGCGCGGCGATCTCGTTGATGAGCCGGCCGTAGTCGTAATCCACGTCGCGGCTGTGGAGGCCGAGCGCGACGCCCCGCCGCCACCCTTGGCCGGCCTGCGTTGTCTCTCGATCCCCCTCTGCCTGGAGGAATTCCCGCAGGGGTTCGGTGACCGAGGGGTCAAAGGTCCACGGGCCCCAGGGCGCCCCATGATCTTTGGGCCAGGGGCGCGATCGGAGAAACCAGAGACCCACAAGCGCCAGCCCCACCGTCAGGCCCGCGGCCCATCGGCGTCTCCCCCATCGACTGACGGGAGGCATGGGACCCCTCCGGGCCGCTTCGGGGCCTTCATGGGCGAGAGGGCTGCCTCAGCGAGCGGATCGGCCCGGTGAAGCGCGCCGGTTTAACGCTTGGAATACTGATAAGCCTTGCGCGCCTTGGCCAGACCGTATTTGCGGCGCTCCTTCTCCCGCGGGTCGCGCGTGAGGAAGCCCCGGCTCTTCAGCGCCGGACGGAAGGCGGGATTGGCCTTTTCCAATGCACGGGCCACGCCATGACGGATGGCCTCGATCTGACCGATGACGCCGCCCCCCCGGACGTTGATCACGATGTCATACTTCCCCAGGGCGTCCACTTCTTTGAGCGGGGCCTCCAGGATGTCCCGGTAGCCGAGCCGACGCCCAAAGTAAGCCTCAAAGCTCTTGTGGTTGATCGTGACCTTGCCGTCGCCGGGGCGCAGGTAAACGCGCGCCACGGTGGTCTTCCGGCGGCCGACGGCGATTTGCTGCTCCATGGGGGCTTCAAGCTCCTTCGACGCGCGCGGTTCGCGGCGGCAATGGCATGGGTTTTTGAGCCTGGTGGCGATGGGTCTCCCCGGCGAAGATGCGCAGCCGCTTCATCGTGGCCCTTCCCAGCCGATTCTTCGGCAACATGCCCCAGACAGCGCGCCGGATCAGCTCCCCCGGCTTGCGCTCGTTGAGCTGGCGGGCCGTGAACGTCCGCAGGCCGCCGCGCCAACCGCTGTGCTGGTGATAGCGCTTGGCGTCCCACTTGCGACCCGTCAGGTGAATCTTCTCGGCGTTGATGACGATCACGTGGGTCCGCATGTTGACGTGAGGGGTGAACAGCGGCGAATGCTTGCCTCGGAGCGTCGAGGCGATATCGGCGGCCAGTTGCCCGAGCACCTTGCCTCGGGCGTCGACGACGTACCAGGTCTCCGGCAATTCCGACGTTTTGGCCGACTTCGTGTAGCCCATCGGTTTAAGCCCCCACGCGCGGTCCCGGGAGGTTTCCCTCCCCTCGGAACCGCTACTTATACCTTCGCCGGACGATCGGCGTCAACGACGATCGTCGCCTGATTCGGGACGCTCGAACGCCGTCGGCTGGGGCGGCGGCGGGCCGGGACGAAAGCTCTTGAGCCGGTCCGGGCCCAGTGCTAACGGTACGGGCGAGGCTTGAGGCCTTGAAGTGACAATGTTCTGAGGCGTGGAGCGGAGGGAGCAGCATGGCGAAGAAAAGTCGGATCAGCGGCAAGGCCGCCGTCGCCGTCGTCGGCCTGGCGATCCTCCCGATCTGGGCCGCGGCGCAGGCGCCCGGCCGCGGCAAGTCCGAAGTGGAAGTCGGCGGCAAGAAGGTCTCGATCGAGTTTGGCCGACCCTCAACGGAGGGCCCCGGCTACAAGAGCATGCAGGGAGGAGTCCCGGACGGCTATATCTGGCGGATGGGTTCCAACCAGGCCACCAAACTCGTGAGCGAGGTAAACCTGCAATTCGGGGACAAAGTCGTTCAGGCCGGCAGTTACAGCCTCTGGGCCAAGCGCGCCGGCGAGGGCTGGACGGTGCTCGTGCACCCGGAGGCCGACGTTTGGGGGATGCCGGTCAAGAAAGAGGGCTTCATCGCCGAGCTGGCGCTCAAATACGAGAAGATCGAGGAGCCGGTCCAGTACATGACGATCGAACTCAAGGCCGAGGGGGAGGAGCTTGAGTTTCGTCTGGCCTGGGGCGACGAGCAAGGCAAAGGCAAGCTCAAGGTGGCCCCATAAGCGCGGCCGCCCGGCTCTCGAAAACCGATCGATTGCCGAGGTTGATCGTTCGGATCGCGGCCTGGGGTTCGTCCGGTCCGGCGGCGATGATGGCGCTCCGCGCCCGCAGGTCGCGCCGGAGCGCCGCCGGATCGCGCGTCGTTCGGAATCGCATCCAGCGGCCGTCGAAGAGCTGGGCGAAGATGGAGGCGGGGTCCGCGCGAAGCGCCTCAGGCCACCGGGCCGGACTCGCTCGCGTCACGATATCATCGAGGACGTAGACGACCCCCCGCTCGGTCAGGTCTTCGAACGCGGCCAGCCGTTCGTGGCCTACCATGCCGCGACGCTCGATGGGTCGGCGGGCGATGCGTCGATCGTTCAGCCCGTGCATGTCCACGGTCGGCAGGTCCGAGAGGTAGGGGATGACGCCTGCGGCCGTCACTGCGATCGGTTCGCCCGGCCGAGCGAAGGCCCTGAGCCAGAGGCCCATCGGCCGCAGCCGTTCGGTCCAGTTCCAGTCCTGGTAGTCCTGGGCCGGGTAGCTGTTCAGCCGGCGGAGCGGATCGTAATCGGCCAGGCCGAGCGTGGCGTGCAGCGGACGCAGCAGCAACGCCGCCCCAAGGGCCCATAGCCCTGGCCGCGCCCACCGTCGGCGAGGCGGCGGGAGTTCCTCAGCCAGGGACTCGAGCCCGGCCAACGCCATGGGGATCAGGATCGCCATGAGCGGGACCACGGGCATGAACAGCCGGAATTGAAAGGCGTCGCCGCCGACGTAGGCCTGATAGAAGGTCATCAGGCCGATCGCGATCGTGAGGATCGCCATCTGAGGAGCCGCCGGCCGCCGGGGCCGCCAGGCCGCCAACCCCAGCGTCGCCAGGGCCAACGCCGCCGTCACCCCCCAGTGACCGTGCCGATAGGCGTAGAAAAGGCCGACGTAGGGGAGGCCTTTTTCAAAGTACGGCCCCGGCACCTTGGCCACGAACGTGTTCGGAACCCACGCTCCGTAGTAAAGCCGTCGCCCGATCAGATGCGTCGCGCCGACCCCGGCGACAACCCCCCACCCGAGGACCAACCGCCCCCACCCTCCTGGGGCGCGGGTTCCGGGCCCGAGCCGTCGGGCGATCATGGCCCCGGCGGCAACCCCGGCCAAGAGGTAACCCTCCGGCCGCGTGAGCAAAGCGAGAGCCAGAATCGCCGCGCTCCAGGGGCGCGCGGCCGAGGCCGGCTCGTACTCCTCCCGCAGGTTCCGGCCCAACCCGACGAGGACGAGGAGGGCGAACAGATGCGTTTCGAGGCCGCCGGCCATCCAGGCGGGCGTGTCCGGGTCGAGCGCGACGAGCCCGACGCCCAGCCAGACCCAACGGCCGAGCCGCCGGGCGATCAATTCCCGGCCCACGGCGAGCACGAGCCCCAGGCCGAGCAGGCGGTTGTAGAGGAGAAACCAACGCTCCGGCTGGGCGGTAAAGAAGAAGTGCGCGGCGCCGAGGAGCATCCAGAGAAAGTTCGTGTAGCCCTCGACGGGTTCTTCGCCGGGGTTATAGACCGGCCCGAACCCCTGGCGAAGATGGCGGGCGTAGCGCAGCGAGATGAAGGTGTCTTCAAGGATGAAGTCGTAGCGGAGGCCGAGGGCCAGCGCGGCCAGCAGTCCGGCGCCGATGGCCAGAGCCGGTCCAAGCCGCTCGTGGAAGGGACGCCCGGCGGTGGGCGGGATCATGGCTCATTCTGGCTCGCGGTTGCGGATCGCCAACTGGAAACTGCGCGCGGTCGAAGGCTCGCCCACGATCCGCCGCGTGCCCCTTGGGGACGTTCCCCTTGAGCCGCGAGGGGCGCGTTGGCGAAAATGGACTGCGCCGCCTTGACCTTGCCCGGAGGAAAGCCCGCGACTATGGGTGTCATTCGAGCCGTTTATCAGGTGACGGCGCGCGAAGCGGAGATCGCCGCCGAGGCCCGCGCGATCGCCCTGGAACAGACGGTCGAAGTCCCCGAGGCCGTCGCCGAGGCGCGCGAAGCCTCGCGTCGGCTCGTCGGCCGGGTCGAGGCGATCGAGCCGCTCGCGGAGGGGGGCGCCGATGCCGTGGTCGGGTTCTCCCCCGAAGGGGCGTCCCTCTTTCGCGTCACGATCGCTTACGACGAGGCGCTGGCTTGCGGGCGGCTCAATCCGCTGCTGAACCTGCTCTCCGGGAACGTCTCCATCAAGCCGAACATCCGGCTCGTCGATTTTGAACTTCCGGCGTCGTGCCTGGTGGGATTCGGGGGGCCGAAGTACGGCATCGACGGCGTGCGCGCCCGGCTCGGCGTCTATGGTCGGCCGCTGATGGCGACGGCGCTCAAGCCGCGGGGGCTCTCCCCGGCCGAATTGGCCGAGATGGCCCGCGAGTTTGCCCTCGGGGGCGGTGACCTCATCAAGGACGACCACAACCTGGTCGATTCCGGCTTCGAGGCCTTTCGCGAGCGGGTTTTGCGCTGCGGGGAGGCGGTCGGCGAGGCGAACGACCGCACGGGCCGGCTCACGCTTTATCTGCCGCACTTGATCTCGCCGAGGGAGGAGCTGGAGCGGGCAGCCGAATTTCTCGCCCTTTCGGGGCTTCCGGGCGCGCTCGTCGAGCCTCAGCTTCTGGGCCTCGATGCCGTCCGCTCGCTCGCGGCCCGCTATCCCCTGATCTTCCTCGCGCACCCGGCTTTGACCGGATCGTTTTACCTATCCGATCGATTCGGCATCGCGCCCGGCCTCGCCGTCGGAAAGCTCTATCGGCTGGCCGGCTGCGACGGATCGATCTTCCCCAACCCCGGAGGCCGATTCGCCCTCACGTGGGCTCAAGCGCGCGAGATCGCCGACGCCTTGCGGGGCCCGTGGGGAGGGTTGCGGCCCGCTTGGCCGGTGCCGGCGGGGGGGATGTCGCTGGAGCGCGTGCCGGAGATGGCCGAGGCATACGGGCCGGACGCCCTTTACCTGATTGGCGGGGCGTTGCTGGCCCCCGGCGAGTCGTTGCGCCGCCGGACGGAGGCGTTCTTGCGGGCGATCGGCGACCGGTTCAGGGAGATTCGCCGCCCGCCGGCGATCGCGCCGGCTTCGGCGTGCGAGATGGACACCGGGGCGACCAATGGGGCCCGGCCAAGTCCGCATTTGCCTTTCGAAGCCGATCGGTTTGCCTGGGCCGGGCGTCCGCCGTCGGCCTACAAGGCCTCGCCGGAGCTTCCCTTCCAGGGGGTGACGCGTCACGAGCTGATCGGCCCGTCCGGGGAACGGACGGCCTTCGACCTGAGGTATTTCCAGATCGCCCCGGGCGGTTTCACCAGCCGGGAACGTCACGCGCACACGCACACGATCATCTGCCTGCGGGGCCGCGGGACGATCGAACGCGAGGGTCAGCTCCAGGAACTCAAGCCCTTCGATATCGCCTATATCGACTCGCTGGAGACGCACCAGCTCCGGAACGAGGGGAGCGAACCTTTCGGGTTCTTTTGCATCGTGGATCGCCAGCGCGATCGGCCGATGCCTCCGGCCGCCGCCCCCGGGACGGGTTAGGCTTTTCCGAACGGCTTCATCATCGGGGAAGAAAACCTCAGAAATTCCGGGACCCGAGAATCCCCTGATTCAGGTTGTGGTTTGACCGGCTCTGGGCGCCTCGGCGTCCCGGCGCCGAGGATGCTCCTAGACGTAAATCCCGCCGCGGTACGTCAGATCCTGCTTGATCTCGACGTTGACGAGGGCGGGCTTGCCGCTGTCGAAGGCCCGCTCCAGCGCCGGCCGAATCTCGTCCGGCTCGGTCACGTGCTCGCCGTGCCCGCCCATCGCCTCGACGACTTTGTCGTAGCGCGTCGGGTTGAGCCGCGTGGCGACGACCCGCTCCGGCCCATAGACGTTGGCCTGCGGACGGAGCATCTGCCCCCAGGCCGCGTCATTGCCGACGACGCCGACGATCGGCAGATCGAACCGCACGGCCGTATCATATTCGAAACCGTTGAGCCCGAAGCTCCCGTCCCCATAGATGATCAGCACGCGTCGATCGGGATGCGTCACCTGAGCCGCCAGGGCGAACGGCATCCCCACCCCGAGCGTCCCCAGCGGGCCCGGGTCCATCCAGAGACCGTCGCGGGGAATGGGGACCACCTTGGAGGCCTGGGCGACGATGTCGCCTCCGTCGCCGATGACGATCATATCGTCGGTGACGAAGTCGGCGATCTCCTTGCACAGCCGGAGAGGATCGATCGGAACGGCGGGGGAGGCGTAACGAGGACCGAGTTCTTCCTCGGCGCGATTTTCGGCCGCTCGCAGTTCATCGCTCCAGGCCGAAAAATCCAGGCCCCGGCGTTGATCCTTCATCTCGCGCAGGAGGGCCTCGAACGTGACGGCCAGATGGCCGACGAGCGCCACGTCGGCGGAGCGATTGCGACCGATGAGCGGGTTGTCCATCTCCAACTGAATGACGCGGGCCGCCGGGGGGATCGTTCGGCCGAAGGCCAGCCGGAAATCCAAAATCGCCCCGGCCAGGATCATGACGTCGCATTGCGCCGTCGCCTCTCGGCGGGTCCGATTGAACAGCCAGGGGGCCCCTCGCGGGATGGTCCCGCGCCCCATGCCGTTGGCGTAGCCGGGGATGCGCGTGGCTTCGAGAAAGGCGTTGAGCGGCTCCTGCGCGTCGGACCACTTGACGCTCGTGCCGGCCATCAGCATCGGCCGCCGCGCCTCGGCCAGCAGGGCGAGCGCCGCCCGGACGTCCTCCTCGGCCGGCCCCACGCGCGGCGGCGAGGTCGGGATGCGACGATTTGGAACCTTCTCCAGATCGGCCTGACCCATGAGGATGTCCATCGGGATTTCAAGAAAAGCCGGGCCCGGGATGCCGGAGACGGCCTGCCGGATCGCCATTTCGATGTATTCGGGGATGCGTTCGGTGTGAAGGCAGGTCTCCGACCATTTGGTGATGGGCCGCATCAGGGCCACGTGGTCCATCTCTTGCAGGGAGCCACGGCCGCGATTGGCGAACGGCCCCTGGCCGCCGATGACGACGATGGGCGAATTGGCCCGCCAGGCGTTGGCCACGCCGGTAACGCCGTCGGTGACGCCGGGCCCGGCCGTCACGATCGCCACGCCGATCCGGCCGGGCTTCAGGCGGGCCCAGGCGTCGGCGGCGTGGGTGGCGGCTTGTTCGTGCCGGACGTCCACGATGCGAATCCCTTCGTCCAGACAGCCGTCGTAAATCGGCATGACGTGGCCGCCGCAGAGCGTGAAAACGCATTCGACCCCGGCGTTTTTGAGCGCCCGCGCCGCCAGTTTGCCTCCATGAGCCATGGTCATGAGGGGAAGTTTCCTCCTTGCGGCGCCCCTCGCCTCCGGTCGGTAACCCGCTCGGCGCGCCACGGGCGTCTCGGCCGGGCCGCGGGACGACCTTCAAGCGAAGGGCGAAGGATCAGGAGAGTTTTGAGATTCGCCCCCGTGAATGCAACAATCTCGGTTTCCGCCGCGCTCGCGCGGCGGCCTTTTTCCGCCCGGCCCGCCCGCGGCGGACGTGGAGCCTCTCTTGCGACGCCTCTCCCCCCGGCTGCTCATCTTCTTGACGATCTTCATCGATCTGCTCGGCTTCGGGATCGTCATTCCCATCCTCTCCTATATCGCCGAGGAATACGCGGTCGGGCCGGTCCGCGAGCTCAAGGTCGGCCTCCTGATGGCGTCTTATTCGTTTTTTCAGATGGTCTTCGCTCCGGTGTGGGGGCGGCTTTCAGACCGTGTCGGCCGGCGGCCCATTCTTCTTCTGAGCCTGACCGGATCGGTCGTCTCCTACGCGCTGTTCGGGATCGCCCGCAGTTACGCCCTCCTCTTGATCGCCCGCAGCTTCGCCGGCGTCTGCGGGGCGAACTTGACGGCCGCCCAAGCCTACGTGGCCGACGTGACCGAGCCGGAGAAGCGCGCCTCAGGCATGGGCCTCGTCGGCATGGCCTTCGGCCTGGGCTTCGCCCTGGGGCCGGTGCTGGGGGCGGGTTTATCCCTGCTGCAGGGGGCCTTCCGGGAGGGGTTGGCCGAGCAGACGTTCCCCGGCCTGGGCGCGGCGAGCCTATGCCTGGTCAATCTGATCTGGGCGGCGGTCGCGCTGCCGGAGTCGCTGCCGCCGGGGCGACGCGGCCCAGCTTCGGCGCGGGGGGCGCTGGCGCCCCTCACGGCGGTGCGGGCGGCCCTCGGCCACGCGACGATCGGGCCGCTCGTGGGCGTTTTCTTCGTGGCCACGCTGGCCTTTTCCAACATGGAGGTCTCGCTGGGGATTTACGGCAAGATCGTGCCGGAACTGAAGATGACGACGCGCGAAATTTACGTTCTCTTTATCTACATCGGCCTCTGGCTGGCGTTCATGAACGGTTACGTCGTTCGCAAGCTGCTCAACTATCTCCCTGAGACGATCCTGGTGATCGCCGGGACGGCCCTTCAGAGCCTCGCCCTACTGATCTTTCCGGTGGTTCCGAGCAAGGCCTGTGTCTATATCTCGATCGGCATCCTGTGCGTCGGCCAGGGCATCTGTGTCCCGTCGCTCCTGGGGTTGGTCTCTCGGACGACGGCCGCGACCGAGCAGGGCCGGACGCTGGGCGTGACGCAATCGGCCTCGGCGATGGCGCGCATCCTGGGGCCGATGCTCGCCACGGCCGTCTGGAAGCTTCTCGGCATCGCCTGGCCGTTTTACGCCGGCGGGCTCATCATGATCGGCGCCGTGGGCATGGCCATCCTGACGCGCCGGCGGCTGATCCACCAGCCGCTTGAAGCGGCCCTCAGTTTTCCCCCTCGTTGAGTTCTTTCAGCCAGCGCGCGGCCCGATCGGCCAGCCATTGGTCCCGCGCGGCCTGCGCCGGCTCCCGGCGGCCGATGGCTTCGAGCGTCGCCCGGTAGTGGCGCGCCGCGGCCTCGCGGGCCCCTTGCAGTTCGGTCGTGCGGCCGAGCATGAGCCTGGCCCAGAGGTCGCCGCGGCCGGCCAGGATCGTCAGCTCCGGGTAACTGAGGAGCGATTGGACCGTCCGGTCCTCCGGCGCGAGCCGCGCCGCCGCCAGGTAATGAGGGACGCTGGCTTCGATCTCCAGCCGGCGATAGGCGGCGTGGCCGGCCAGCACGTGTTCGAAGGCGGCCTCATACCGGGCGAGACGTTCGGCCTCGGCCGCCTCCAGCGTTCCGGGGACAATCCACGATCGCGGGGAGACGCGAGCGGCCATCAGCGAGGCCAGGTTGTTCAGGAGCGGCTGTTCGTCGAAGCCCTCTTTCGGGCTCTGGAACTCCAGCCATGGGCGGTTTTCGGTGTTGACGCCGTCGCCGGCCAGGTAATCGGCCAGGGGAGAGCCGGCCGTGACGAACGTCGAAAGAAGTTTGACCGGGTCGTTCAGGTCCAACTCGGCCAGGTCGGCCGCCACGTCGGGCTCGCCGAGCCGCTCCTTGAGCCGCAGGGCATCGAGCTCCAATTTCTCCCGCCAGCCGATCAGCAGCAGGTAATGCGTCGGGACGTTGTTCATGTAAAAGATGGCCATCTCGGGGAAGACCCGATGGAAGGTCCGGAGCGCCAGCCGAAACATCGATTCGGACAGGCCCGCCAGAGGCATCCAGACGACGACCAGGCCGCCGGGAGCCAACGCCCGCCGACAAAACTGGAAATACTCCAGATCGTAAAGATTGGCGTTGGACTTGTAGCGCAGGTCCGTGCAATCCGTGGCGATGATGTCGTAGGGTTCCGGAGCGACCCGCAGCCAGGCCCGAGCGTCGTCGAAGATGATCCGATAACGGGGGTCGCGCCGTTCGAGGACGCCATGATTGGCCGCCGCGAGCCCCGGCGCGGCCGAGAGCACCTCTCCGGCGATCTCGACGCAATCCAGCCGCTCTAACCGATTGTGAAGAAGGTAGGAATACGAGGCTCCTCCGCTGCCGAAACCGACGGTCAAGGCCCTGCGCGGATCGGCCGCCAGTAACATCGGCACGTGGGCCAGGGACTTCTGATCCGTCTGAAGAATCGGGTCGGTCCCCGCCACGCCCGCGCCGTCAATGTGCAACGTGCGAAACCCGAGCCTTCCCTGGACGACGGAGACCGTCGCCAGCGGCCCTTCGTTGTAGTGGACCAGGGTCTCACCCGGCTGTAACCGCTGCAGCGCCCGCTCCCGCGGCAACCCTCCCCACGCGAGGCTCATAAGGCCGACCGTGGCCGCGGCAAAGGCGAGGGCATAAGCTCGCCCCGCGCCGGACCGCCAGAGGAGCGCCAGGCCGATGCCCACGTCGGCGATCGCCAGGGCGAACAGCCCCCCCGTCAGGCCCAGAACCGGAATCAGGACGAAGCCGGCCAGAACGGAACCGACGATCGCCCCCGCCGTATTGATCGCGTAGAGCCGGCCGACCTCCCCCCCGACACGCTCAACGGAGACGACCGCTCGGGCCGCCGCGGGCAGGGCCATCCCCATCAGCAGCGTCGGCGGCCCCAAGACGGAGAAGGCCTGGAGGAGCGTGTTTGTCACGGCCATCGGCCAGTTCAAACGCTGGCGGGCCGGTTCGAGCGCGTCCCCCAGGAGGAAGGCCGTTGCCCCGGCGTGAGCCACCGTGACCGAGAAGGCGATCGCCGCCCCCGTGAGCGTCACCAGCAGCCCGTAAAGCCGCATCGGATCGGGATGGCGGTCGATAAGCGCGCCGACGATCAGGCTGCCCAAGCCGAGCCCCGCCAGATAGACCGTCAACATGGAGGAGAAGGCGTAAGTCGTGTTCTTGAGATCGACGAAGACAAAGACGAGCGAGCGAAACCAGAGGACTTGAGCTGCCAGCGCGACGAGACCCGTCAGCCCGGCGGCCCCGTAAACCCAGCGCGCCCGCGCCACGGCCTCCGCCGTCGGCGGGCTGCCGGAGCCTGGCGCGAGGCCGGCGGCGAGGCCCGGGCCGCCGGCCGGGAGGCCTTCGATACGGCGGGAGAGCCCCCACGCCGCGACGGCGACGAGGAGATTGAGCCCCGCCGCCGCCCACGCCGTCTGGCGAACCCCCCACTCGGCAATGAGGACGAATCCGGCCAGAAAGGCCCCCGCAACGGCCCCGACCGTATTGACGCCGTAAAGTTCGCTCACGTGGAGGCCCAGGTGTTCGCGTCGCCGGACCAAGAATCGCGATAGCGCCGGGAGCGTCGCCCCCATGAGCGTCGTGGGGAGAAGCAGAAGCCCGAAGCCGAGGACGAAGCGGGCGAACGTCAGCGCGGCGAAGTTGTCCCCCACCTGGGCGTAAACCCAGCCGTCGATGCGATGGATCTGGCCGAGCGCCGAAGGCATGGCCAGGCCGGCCAGGCCGATCAGCCCCTCCAGGGCGGCATAAAAGCGAAGCGGGGAAGGGGAGCGATCGGCCCAACGACCTAAAACGGCCGCTCCGAGGGCCAACCCGGCCATGAAGGCCGCCAGAACGGCCGTCACGGCGTACAAGCCCGAACCGAAGACGTAAAGGAGCAGGCGCGTCCAGACGACTTCCTGGGCGAGGCCGGCCAGGCCCGAAGCGAAAAAGAGAGGATAGGCCAGCCCGCGAGCGGCCGCCGTGGCGTAAGCAAGGCCGCCGATCGAGCCTGCCTCGGCGGTTGAGGCCTGCGGCGCCTCCGAAGGGGGGATTACCCTTGACACATGGAAAAACGGGCCCGTACGATCAATCACCCGATGCGGAAACTGCCGGCCATCGGCCTTTGTCAGGAGTGACGGCGCGAGCACGGCAGGTTAGACCGGTTGACCTCCAAAGTCCAGAAAGTCATCACCCTCGATCACGACGAATTGCTGGCCTTCTGCGGCGAGTCGGACCGCAAACTGAAGAAAATCCAGGCCCGCCTGGACGCCAGGGTCATCCCTCGGGGCAATCAGCTCCGCCTCAGCGGGACGCCGGAGGAAGTCGAAGAGGCCCATGAGGTGATCACGGACTTGCTCCAGGCTCAGCGCGCTCATCCCGCCGGCCTGAGCGATTTGCAGTTGCGCCAAGCCCTCGAACGCGACAGCGACGGCCCGGCTTCGGTCGCCCCGCTTCTGGCCGAGGCGATCGGCGTCCCCCTGAAGGGAGCCCGTCTGGCGCCGCTGACGCCGGCGCAGCGTCGCTACGTGCAGGCGATGCGCGAGATGGACGTCGTCTTCTGCATCGGGCCGGCCGGGACGGGCAAAACTTACCTGGCGATGGCGCAGGCGGTCGAAAGCCTGATGGCGAGGCGCGTGGCGCGGCTCATCCTGGTCCGGCCGGTCGTCGAGGCGGGCGAGCATCTGGGCTTTTTGCCCGGGGACATCGCGCAGAAGTTCGACCCTTACGTCCGTCCGTTGTACGACGCCCTTTACGAGATGATGGAGGCCGATCGCATCCGGGAGCTGATCGACAACGGGACGATCGAGATCGCGCCGCTGGCCTTCATGCGCGGGCGGACGCTCAATCACAGCTTCGTCGTCCTGGACGAGGCTCAGAACACGTCGATCGAACAGATGAAGATGTTCCTCACGCGCCTGGGCTTCGACAGCAAGGCCGTCATCACCGGCGACGTGACCCAGATCGATTTGCCGCGCGGGCGACCTTCCGGCCTCGTCCACGCCCGCGAAATTCTTGGGGCGATCGCCGGCATCGAGTTCGTTTACTTCACGCGCAAGGACATTGTTCGGCACGAGCTGGTGCAGAAGATCATCATGGCCTACGAGGCGCATGGCAAAAAGTAAGGTTCTCCCCGCGGGCGGGGAGGTCGGCCGGAGCCCCCGGGGCCCTCGCCAGACCAGGCCGCCTCGTTGGCGCGCGGCGGTCATGGCCGGGGCCGCCTTCGCTCTCGCCGTCGTTTTGCTGGCTCCGCCGCCGCGCCGCCTGGCCGAGGAGCCCGGAGCCACCTTGCGCCGCGACGTCCGCGCCGCGCAGGACCTGACCGTCGCCGACGTGGACCGGCGCCAGCGGGAACAGTCGCGCATCGAAGAGCAGTACGAACGGATATGGAGTTATCGCGGTCAAGCGCTCCCGGAGGCGCTGGAGCAACTCAAGGCGGTGACGGACATCCTCGGCCAGATGCGCCCGACCTCGGCCGCCGACGTCAAGGCCGCCGCCGATCGCATCCAGGAGCAGGCCGGGCTGGCGTTGACGCAGGACGATCTGGACGCCATCTATAAGAGCTTCCAGGCGGGCGAGGTCCATCCGGTCGGGTTGGCCGAGACCCTGGCCACCATCGTCGAGCGGACGCTCCTCGGCAAAATCATCGTCGCCGATAAGACCCGTTACCTGGCCGAGCGCAACGGCGGACGCCTCCGGTTGGAGGGTCTCCCGGAGACCGTCCTGGCCCGCGACGGCGTGGCCAGCCCGATCGAGGCCCCACAGGAGCTACGCGCTTATCTGGTCGAGGGGGAGTTGCGGCGATTTTTCCCGTCGGCGCCGGAGCAACGGCTCGTGACGGCCTGCGCCCGGCTGCTGGGCCAGATCATTCCCCCTAACGTCCAGTTCGATCGGGCGGCCACGGAGCAGGCCCGAGCCCGCGCCCTCGCCGAAGTGCCGGCTTATACGCTCACCTTTAAGCGGGGCGAGGTCATTGCGCGAGGCGAGGAGCCGCTGACGACCACCCAGGCGGCAGCCCTCGCCCGCATGAATGAGCGGCGTCAGGGGGCCTATCCCTTCGGCCTGGGGGGCGTGGTCGTGCTGACGGCCTTCTGTCTGATTTCCGTCGCCGTCTACGCCCGCCGGTTCGGCAAGGAATGGCTCATCACCCCCTCCGGCATTTGCATGGTGGCCCTGCCGGTGCTGATTGCTCTGGGGATCGGGCGGTTTCTGGTGTCGCTTCCGCTGTCGGCGGGTCTGGTCGTCGCTCTGTTTCCGGCGGCGTTGGTGGGGATGCTGGCGACGATTGTGATGGGGGCCCCGATGGCCTTTATGCTGGTGCTGGTTTCGGCGTTGTTGTTCGGCGTGGCGGTTCAGGAGCGGTTGGACGAGGCCCGCCTGGACTTTTTCATTCTCGCCCTATTTGGCGGCTCGACGGCGGTGATTTCCCTTCAGTCCCTGCGCGAGCGAAAGGACGTGCTCCAGACGGGGGCGCGCGTAGGGCTCGTCAACGCCGCCGTCGTCATCGTTCTCGCCCTTTTCCGGATCCCGCCGCTGCCGCAGATGGCCGACATGGGCCCCGTGGCGGCGGGTCTGGCCAATGGGCTCCTCTGCGCGATGCTGACGATGCCGCTGGTCGTGGTCTTCGAGCGCTCCTTTGGCGTCGTGACCGACATCCGGCTCCTGGAGATCACGGGCCCGCATCACCCTCTGATCCGAATGCTGGAGGAAAAGGCCCCTGGGACCTACCAGCACGTTCTCAACGTGACGAAACTGGCCGAGGAAGCGGCGGCCGAGATCGGGGCCAATTTCCTCCTGGTCCGCGCGGGCGCCTATTTCCACGACATCGGCAAGATGATCAAACCGAAGTACTTTTCGGAGAATCAGATCACGCTCGAGGACAAACAGCTGCACGGACGCCTCTCCCCCTACATGAGCGTGCTGATCGTCAAGAACCACGTTAAAGAGGGGATCGAGCTGGGACGCCGTCATGGGCTGCCGGAGAAGGTGATCGATTTCATCCCCCAGCACCACGGCACGAGCCTCATCCGCTACTTTTACGCCGAAGCCCAGCGCCGCTACGAGGAATCCGAATCCCTCGACGTCGTCCGGGAGAAGGACTTCCGCTACCCCGGCCCGAAGCCGCAATCGATCGAAACGGCCATTGTCCTGTTGGCCGACTCCGTCGAGGCGATCGTGACCTCAACCTTCACTTCGCCGCAGGTCAACGAGAACGATCTCCGTCGCGTGGTCGCCCAGGCCGTCGCCGAGCGCTTCCAGGACGGTCAATTCGACGAATGCGATCTGACGATGCGCGACCTCTACCGGATTCGCGAGTCCTTCGTCAACACGCTCAAGGCCCGCTTCCATCACCGGATCGCTTACCCGGCCCTCCCGCGGCGCGAGCCGGCGCGCGAGGAGCCGGCCGCGGTGACCTCGGCGGCGTGATTCCACCGCTTCGGGCCGTGGGGGGGAGGCGGATCAGGCCGCCGGGAGGGCGGGGCCTTCCCCAACGTTGACGCCCGGACGGCCGCAGCATTTCTTGTACTTCTTGCCGCTGCCGCACGGGCAGGGATCGTTCCGCCCGATCTTGGCGGCGCTGCGCCGGTAAGGGACGCGCGGCGGGGGGGCTTCGGGTTGTTCCTTGGCGGCGGCGGCCGGCGCGGCCTCCGCCTTGGTGAAGGTCACCATGCTCGTGCGGCTTTCGGGGGCCGCCGGCACGATCGTCGCCCGGAAGACGTGTTCGAAGCTGACCTTATAGATGCTGTACATCATTTGTTCGAACAGGAGCGTGGCTTCCTTCTGGTACTCGGTCAGCGGATTGTACTGCCCATAGGAGCGCAGGTAGATGCCTTCGCGCAGCTCGTCGATGGCGAGCAGATGATCCCGCCAATGCGTGTCGATGATATTGAGCAGCACCCATCGGCTGAGATTGCCCAGGATGTCCTCGCCGAAAAAGGCCGTTTTCTCCTCGTAGGCCTTGGCGATCCGATCCAGCAGCGTTTCCAACCAGGGGGCGACGGTTTCGGTATCCGTCGGGGGCGACGCTTCCTTGAGGTTGACCATCGGGACGGAGCGCTGGATCCAGAACAAGAAGCCCGGCGCGTCCCATTCCTCGGGGCCGGCCCCGTCGGGCTGGTAGGTCCCCCATTCGGCGTTGAGGGCCTCTTCGGCGACCCCGAGCACTTGCTCGGCCAGGGACCCCGTGGCCTCGAGGATGCGGCGGCGGAAGCCGTAGATGGCCTCGCGCTGCTTGTTCATGACGTTGTCGAATTCGAGCGTCCGCTTGCGCCGCTCGAAGTTGATGTCCTCGATTTTCTTTTGCGCTGAGGCGATCGCCCGCGTGGCCAGGCCCGCGCTCATCGCCTCGCCTTCTTCAAAGCCTTTGGCCATCAAGCGGGCCATCCGGTCCGAGGCGAACAGCCGCATCAGATTGTCTTCCAGCGACAGGTAGAACTGGCTGTAGCCGGGGTCCCCCTGGCGGCCCGATCGCCCCCGCAACTGGCGGTCGATGCGGCGCGCCTCGTGGCGTTCGGTCCCCAGAATGTGCAGGCCGCAGGGGAACCGTTCGGGATTGACGCGGCCGGATCGATCTTGCCGGTACGGGCAGACGGCGCAGAATTCGCCGTCGAAGTCCTCGCTCTTGCAGCGGATGACCCCCGGACCCAGTTTGATATCCGTCCCGCGGCCGGCCATGTTCGTGGCGATCGTGACGGCGGCGAGCTGGCCCGCGTCGCGGACGATCTCGGCCTCGCGGGCGTGGTTCTTGGCGTTGAGGACGTTGTGCGAGATGCGCGCCCGCCGCAACATGCGCGACAGTTTCTCGCTCACGTCCACCGAGACGGTCCCCACGAGGATCGGCATCCCGGTGGCGTGCGTCCGCTGGATGCACTCCAGGATGGCGTTGAATTTCTCCCGCTGGGAACGATAGATCAGGTCCTCGTCGTCCAACCGATGGACGGGCCGGTGCGTCGGGACGACGGAGACTTCCATCTTGTAGGTGTGACGGAACTCGGCCGCCTCGGTCTCGGCCGTGCCGGTCATCCCGGCCAGCTTTTCATACATGCGGAAATAGTTCTGAAGGGTGATCGTCGCCAGCGTCTGCGTCTCCCGCTCGACGGCGACCCCCTCCTTGGCTTCGACGGCCTGATGCAGCCCGTCGCTCCAGCGCCGCCCCGGCATCAGGCGCCCCGTGAACTCGTCGACGATGATGACCTTGTTCTCCTGGACGACGTAATCCACGTCCCGCTCATAGAGCGTAAAAGCCCGCAGGAGCTGGGAGAGGATGTGGATCGTTTCCGTCTTGCGCTCGTAGACGGCCAGGGCCTGTTCCTTGAGTCGCTCGATTTCGGCCCGCGGCAGGTCAGCTCCCGCCTCGATCTCGGCCATGACCTCCACCGGGTCCGGGACGAGGAACAGATCGGGGTCATGAGGGGAAAGTTCCTCGCGTCCGATCTGCGTGAGATCGATCGTGTGGTTCTTCTCGTCGATCGTGAAGTAAAGCTCTTCGTCGAGCTCGCCCAGGCGCTTGTCCCGCATGAAATCGTTCTCGACGGTCTGGACGAGCCGCTGCATGTCGGCGTCGTTGAGGACCTTCGTCAGCCGCTTGTGCTTGGGATGCCCCCGGCGGGATTTGAGGAGTCTCATCCCGGCCTCGTAGCGTTTGTCTTCGGCGGCCCGGTCCCCGTCGCGCGATTCCTCCAGCAGCGTCTCGGCCTCGCCGACGAGCCGGTTGACGAGGGCCGTCTGTTTGCGGACGAGCTCGGCTATGGCCGGCTTGAGCGTGGCGAACTCTTGAATCGTTCGATCGACCGAACCGGAGATGATCAGCGGCGTGCGCGCCTCGTCGACGAGGACGCTGTCCACCTCGTCGACGATGGCGTAGTAATGCCCGCGCTGCACCAGGTGCTTCGGCGAGAGCGCCATGTTGTCGCGCAGGTAATCGAACCCGAACTCGTTGTTCGTTCCGTAGGTCACGTCGCAGGCGTAGGCCGCCCGGCGCTCGTCCGGCGACATGTCCGTCAGAACGCAGCCCACCGTCATCCCCAGGGCCTCAAAGACGGGCCCCATCCACTGACTGTCGCGCTTGGCCAGATAGTCGTTGACCGTCACCAGATGCGCCCCGCGCCCGGGCAGGGCGTTGAGATAAAGCGGCATCACCGCCACCAGCGTCTTTCCCTCCCCGGTGGCCATTTCGGCGATGTTGCCCCGATGCAGCTCGATCGCCCCGGCGATCTGAACGTCGAAGGGGACCATGTCCCAGGTGATCGTGTTGCCGGCGGCCTCCCACCGGCGCCCGAGCAGCCGCCGGCAGGCTTCCTTGACGGCTCCATAGGCCTCCGGCAGGAGGCCGTCCAGGGTCTCCCCCTGGGCGAGCCGCTCCCGGAATTGTCGGGTGAGATCGGTCAGGGCCTCGTCGGAGAGCGACGCGTAGCCCTCGGCCCAGCGGTTCACCTGGGCCACGAGGGGGCGGTTGCGGCGGAAGGTGCGCTCGGCCTTGTCGCCAAAGACAAGTCGAACGAGGCGGGAGAGCATGAGCGTCGGCGGCGAACCCGCCGATCGGCGGGCTGGGGCTCGTCGGAGGGGCGCGGCCGCCGTCCGGCGCCACGGCCGAAACCTCCGATTCCAGTTATTATGTTCGTCCTCCGGAAGGGCGGTCAACGTTTCCCTTCTCGACAGGGACGGTCGGCTCTTGATACGAAGTCAGCGCCCGGGGCGAGCGGCGTGAGCCCCTCGCCCCGGGGTGAAACGCGTGGACACTTCCCATCGGGCCGACGAGCGTTATCTCTGGGCGTTGAAGGCCCTCTTCTGGATGGTCTTCGTCGCCGTGGTGTTCCTGACGGCCTCGCAGGTCTGGCCCCTCCTGCGCCGCCTTCTCGACATCCTTACGCCCTTTATCATCGGGCTGATCCTTGCCTACGTATTTCATCCCATCGTCCGGTTGGTGGAGGTCCGCTTTGAGCTCGGCCGTCTGGCCGGCGTGATCGTCGTCGCCGCCGCCCTGTTCGGCGTGTTGCTCCTCCTGGTCGTCATGCTCGCGCCCATTCTCTACGGTCAGACGCGGGCGGCGCTGGAGGCGCTCTCCCAATTCGTCTCGGCCGAGGGGCTGGATCGCCTCCTGGCCCGGTTGGTCCAGGATCCCGAACGCCGGGAGGAATTGCTCGGTTACCTCCGGGACGGGCTGGAGAATCTCAAGAGGCAATTGGCGGCGAACCTGGCGGCCCGACCGGAACTGGTCCAGCCGGTGGCCGGCGGCTCGGCCGAGGCGGTTCGGGTCGCCGCCCGCGCGGTCTTCTCGGTCTTCGGCTGGCTGGGCGGGATGGCCGCGACGACGCTTCTCGCCGTCATCATCGCGTTTTACTGCTTGCTGCGGATGTCGTCGATTCCCGGCCTCATCCGGCGGGCGATTCCGCTGGATCGACGCGAGACGATATGGGGGCTGCTCGTGCGGGCCGAGGAGGCCGTCGGCGGGTTTCTCCGGGGCCAACTGATCGCCTGCGCCGGCGTCGGCCTGCTCGCCTCGATACTTCTGTTCGCCGTCGGTCTTCACCAGTACGCCGTCCTCATCGGCTTTCTGGCCGGGGCCGTCAATTTCATCCCCTATCTGGGCCCGACCGTCGGCGCCCTGCCGGCCCTCCTCTGGGCGTTGCTCACGCCGGGCCTGGAAGGCTGGGAGGCGCGTCTTCTGCGCGTGGCGTTATTGATCGGCGGATTCGGGCTGATCCAGGCCATCGACGGCTTCGTTTTTCAGCCGCTCATCGTCGGGCGGCGCGCGACGTTGCATCCGTTGGCCGTCATGTTGGCCCTGATCGTCGGGGCGCAGTTCGGGCTCGGCGGCATGATTCTGGCCGTGCCGGTCGCCTGCGTCGTCAAGGTCTTCATCGTCGAGCTCTACTGGAAGCGGACCGAGCCCGACCTCGCTCCGGCTCAGACCGTTGAGGCCTCGCCCGCCACGTCGCCCGACCCGCCTCAGGAACCCTGATCTTGGCCGAGACCCAACCCACGCTGAGCAGCATGACCGGCTATGGGCGCGCCCAGACCGAGGGCCCCCGCGGCCAGTTCACCGTCGAGCTTCGTTCGGTCAACAATCGCTTTCTCGATGTGAAGATCAGCCTGCCTGCGGGGCTGCAAGCCCTGGAAGGCGACCTGCGCGGCCTGATCCGATCCCGCCTGCGCCGCGGCAAAATCGACTGCCACGTGCGGTTCGCCCCGGCCGCCGGCGAGGCCGTCGCCGGGCGGCTGAACGCGCCCCTCATTCTCGGCTACTTGGAGGAACTCCGAACCCTCAAAAGCCGCGCGGGGCTGAACCCCGAGGTCAACCTGGAGACGGCGCTCTTGCTGCCGGGGGCGGTCGAGCCCGCCGGCGAATGGGCGCGCCCTGAGGAGTTGTGGCCCACGCTGGCCGCCTGCGCCGGCTCTGCGCTCGATCAGCTTGAGGCCGAGCGGCGGCGCGAGGGCCGGGAGCTGGCGGCGCAGATTTTGGGCGACGTCGTCCGCCTGCGCGAGGCTTGCCGCGCCGTCGCCGCCGCTCAGCCGGAGGTCGTGGCCCGCTACCGCCAAAAGCTCAAGGCCCGCCTGGAAGAACTGGAGGCGCAGACGGCCGTGCGCCTGGAGCCGGGCCGGCTGGAGATGGAGACGGCGCTCCTGGCCGACCGGAGCGACGTCTCGGAGGAGATGACGCGTCTGGCCGCTCACCTTGACCGCCTGGAACACTTGATCCATCAGGAGAGCCCCGAGCCCGCGGGCAAGAGTCTGGACTTCCTGATTCAGGAGCTGGCCCGCGAAGCCAATACGACCGCGGCCAAGGTCCGGGACCTGGACCTGGTCAACGAGGCGCTCCGGATGAAGGGGGCCATTGAACGGATTCGGGAACAGGCGCAGAATGTCGAATAGCGGGCCGCGGCCTGCCGGCGCCGGGCCTTCCTCGCCGCGGGTTCCACCGTTCCGCTTTGCCGTTGCG
>CAYXAU010000003.1:62728-384699 GCA_964463045.1 uncultured Candidatus Sumerlaeota bacterium
CCGTTGCGTTCCCCGACCGGGGATTTCCCCATTGCCGAGTTCCTGATCGCCTTTGTTGAGCTTTCCTGACTCGTCCCGCAACAGCAGACTCTTGGGCGGCGTGGCGCTGGGGGTTTCGACCACCGCCTTATTGACACTCTACGTCATCGGCCTTTTTCCGCTGGAAGAAGCTCCCCAGTCCACGTTCGGGGAGGGAGGGATCCGAGGTCTCAACCGATCGTTGGGGCGCAATCCCCTTTGGGATTGGACGCTGCTCGTGCTCTCGAGCAGCTATGGCGTCTACGGCTGCATTCTGATCATCGGCTACGTCCTGGCCCTGCTGGCCTGGCGTCGCCGGTTTGAGGACTACGGGCGCCTGTTCGGCTATGGGGCGCTGGCCGGCGTCCTGGCTTTTGTCGCGCAGGAAGTGGGCGACGAGATCAGCGACATTTTCCCGACGCCGGAGGCCCCGTTGCTCCGCCTGGACGATCTGATCGACCTGCGTCGTTTTTACGGATTGGGTTGGCATGACCTTCAGGATCGGACCCACACGCCTGAGGAGAATATCCTCGGCTGGGGCTTTCTGATCTTGTTTCTGCTGCCGCGCGCGGGCGTTGCGGCGGCGGCGGCTTTTATCCTCCTGATTCTTCATGGCATGGCCAAGGCCGTGATCGGAATGGATTGGCTCCTCTCGATGGGCGTTTCGGCGCTGATCGGCGCGGCCATGGGCGGCGCCGCGCTGGTGGTCCTGCCGGGGGTGATCGCCTGGACCGAACGCAAGGCCGAAGAAATCTTCGTCCTGCGCTTCTGGCACATGTTTTCCCGGGCCGCGCGCCGACCCGGGGCCCGGCCGGAGCTGCGCTCCCCAGCCCGAGAGTCCCCCTTGAGCCGCGTCAAGAACCTCCGGACGCTCCGGCGCAATCTCCTGTGGGTCGAACTGATCGAGCGCGAAGTCCTCCCCTTATTTCCCGGCGCCCCGGCCGACATCCGGCTCGAAACGAGCCCCCCGGGCGACGCCGACACCTGGAGCCCTTACGTCCGATTTCTGACCCTTCCCGGCGAGGAAACTTACGTCGTCAAGGCCGCCTGGCGCTTCGGCGGGCCCCTGCGCCGGGCGGGGCGACTGGATCGCTATCTGCTCGCGGCCCGGCACCAGCGCGCCCTCGAGGAGCTCCAATTTCCCGTTCCCCGGCTCTACTGGGTCCGCGAGGGATTGGCGTGGGTGGGCCTGCTCCGTTACGTCGTCCTCGTCGAGGAATACATTCAAGGTCGGCCGCTGGACGCCACCGCCGACGACGAGACGGCCGAGGCCATGGACCTCCTGGCCCGACTTCACGCCCAGACCGCCGAACGCTGGGGCCCGCTCAGCGGCCGGCGCGGCTTCTCGGCCGAACATTACCTCCTGGCCGAGCTCCGCCGCGAGGTGCTCTATGACCTGCGACGCATCGGCCGCCTGAGCGATCGTCCCTGGCCGGAAGCGGCCTATGATCGTCTTTGGCGCGCCTTCGAGCGGCGGGGGCGCGCCCTTCTGGAGACGGGAACGCCTCCGTTCCGTCTGGTTCACGGGGACGTGACGGCGCGGAATTTCATTCGTTCGGCTCGTCGCCTGCGCATGATCGATTTCGCCGACGTCGCCTTCCATTGGGCCGGGGCCGAGATCATCAAGGCCGCCATGACCTTGAGCGGACGCGACCCCGCCCGCTGCGGCGCCGCCTGGCGGCGATATTTCGAGACCGCCGGGCCCGATCGCTGGCGTGAGTTTCAGGCCGAGGCGTCGCTCGGTCTCGCTCGCGCCGCCCTGCGGGAGTTGGCTCACGGCCGCGCCTTGGGTTTCCGCTCCGGAGCCGCCCCCCCTTCGTCCGAAACGGTCGGCCGGTGGATGGAAGCGCTGCTCACGCTGCCCGACGCCGTCTTCGGGGAGCGACCCGAGTTGACGTCATGGGAGAAGCTCCTTCCCCTGGTTTATGATCCCAGCGGCTGAGACCGGGCTAAAGCCGATCGGCGATCCGACTGATGTGGCCACCTCGCAAGCGACTGTCGCCCAGGGGCTGGATGTGGGTCTTGCTGGGCGTCAATGCCCTCTGGCGGCTCGCGTGGCTGCCGGCGAGCCGGGGCGCTTACACCGATGGCATACTTCAGATCGACCTGTGGCGGAACGGCTTGACTTATTGGCCCCCCCTCTACGCGACGCTGACCCGGCTGTTCGTCCTGGTGCCGGGGATGGACCTGGAGGCGGCGGCCCGAGGCCTGTCGCTCGTGGCCGGGACGCTCGCCGTGGCGCCGCTGCTGGCGATCGCTCGGCGCCTCTTCGGCGATCGCGCCGCGCTGCTCGCCGCCATCTGTTACACCGTGAGTCCCATCCCGTTGCGCTGGAGTCTCCAGGTGATGACCGACGCCACCTTCGCGGCGCTCTGGATGGGATGCCTGGCGGCCCTCACGATCGCGGCGAGCGCCCGCTGGCCGCAATTGTTTGATCCGGGGCCCTCGGCCCCGACGCCGCGTCCGGACGAGGCTTCAAAATGGTTCCTCCTGGCGTCGTTGGCCGGCGCGCTAGCGATGCTGACGCGCTATCAGGGAATTTTGTTGCTCCCTCTGGTGGCGCTCGTCGTCTGGCGCTCCGGCCGCGGGGCGGAGGGACCGTCCTCGGCGGGAAAGTATCACCC
Organism: uncultured Candidatus Sumerlaeota bacterium; assembly: GCA_964463045.1. GTDB lineage: Bacteria > Sumerlaeota > Sumerlaeia > MVZB01 > JAJFLK01 > CAYXAU01. The sequence continues at coordinate 65,371 of CAYXAU010000003.1, forward strand.
GGCGCTGATCGGACTCCCCTGGGTCGTCGTTCCGCTCTGGTTTCTGCGACAGGGTTGGGCTCCGCTCGAAATGCACCTGGCGCAGATCGGGGAGAGGACATCGCCCGGCTCGACGGCGCAGACCCTGTTGAATTATTGGTACGTGTTTGAAGAGTTCGTCCTGGATGGTCCTTATTTTGTTACCTATGGCATCTTCGGTTTCTTTCTTTATGGGCTGTTTCGCGCGCAATTCGCCACGCCGCGTCTGCGTTTGAGCGGTTGGGTCGCTCTTTACCTGGCCCTCAGCCTGCTGGCGCTCCAATCGGTCTTCCAGGCGTTTCAGTCGCGCTATCTCCTGCCGTTGGTGCCGCTGGTGTGCATCGCGGCGGGTCATGGGCTGGCGGTGTGGGAACGGCGTTGCAAGGAGCGCCCCCTCCGGTTCTGGGGGCTGGCGGGCCCCGCCTGGTCGTATGGGCTCGTCTTTTCGTCGCTGGTGGCGTTTTATCAGGGAAGTCCGTTCGTGGACATTAAGGAGGCCGCGCGATGGGTGAGCCGTGAGGCCGAGCCCGGGGCCCGGCTGGTCAGCACGGAGCGGTATAATCGACAGATCGGCCCGGCTAAGGTTGTCTTCTGGAGTCGCCGGGAAGTCGGCTGGCTCCCGGCCGTGCTGGAGGCCGAAGCGTTGCTGCCGGGCGATTATGTGATCCTGCCGAGCTTTTACGGAGGTCTGGCGGCCGGCGGCTGGCGCGAATATCAAACGCTCAAGCGGGACCTGGTGACACGGTATGGCGCGCAAACGGTTTATGTCGCCCCGTACGTAACCTATCCCCTGTTGCCGGACATCATGGAAGAACCTCTGACACACACAAATCCCTTGTGGTGGTACCTGCGCTATCAGCCGCAACGGTTTGAAACGACGGTCCTTCGGATCGGCGTCGCTTCGAAAGGAACGGCCTCCCCATGAAGCCGCGCCGGGGATCGACCGCGCGGTGGGGAACGGGGTGGGAGCGTCGCCGTCCGGTCGGCCGCCTCGTGCCTCTGGCGCTTCTCGTTTTCGGCGGGGGAGCCCGGTGTATTGCAACTCCGGCGCCCGCCGTCGTCGGCGAGGACGGTCTCACGACCGCCACCGCCGCCGCGGCGTCTGGAGCAGCGGACATCGAAGCCCGCGTCGAGGCGATCCGGCGCTGGATGATCGGCGCCGAGGGGACCGCGTCGGATTCGCCGCCCACGGATTACTGGATGGCCTATCTCGCCATCGGCGAGTCGGCCGCTCCTGAGGCTCGCGAACGCGCCCTCCAAGCCCTGCTGGACCAACCCCTTCCTGACCTGTTGCGGCAGGTGATCCTTCGCGATATCGCTTCCGATCTCCGTTATCAAAGCCGTCAGGCGCAGTTCATCCGTCGCTACGGGGTTCAAGCGGCCTGGTTCAATCGGCTGGTCTATTCGGCCTCCAGGGCGCTCCAGGGCAACGTTCAGGCCGTCGGCCAGGTTCTCGTTGACGCCCTTTTTGACCTCTTCGGGCGGACTCAGATGACGCCCGCCGAGCGGCGAATCTATCGGCTCGAGCGCGCTTTGGAAGCGGCCGGCCGGAGCCCTACCCTTAAGACCGAGGAGCTGGAACGCCTCCGCCGGAAGCTGGAAAGGGCTCAGGCGGCCGGGGATCTGGAACGGGCCCGATGGGCGTTGCGCCAGGGCGACGCCGTTCAGGCCGAGTTTTACGCTCGCGCCGCTCTGATCCGCCGCCCTCTCTGGGACAAGGCCGATGCCGTCGGTCGCGCGGCCGCCGTCGAGATCGCTCGTCGGCGTCGCGCCGCCGCCGCTTCCTCCCAGGTCGGGTATCCCGATCGTGACCCCCCGATGGTCGAGAGCCCCCCCGAACTGCTGCGCGCCGTGCTGGCCACGCCGCGCGGCCCGCTCCGGTCCGTGTTGGAGACTTCGGGCGGCGCTCCCGGATCAGGCGTGTCCGCCAGCGGGCTCGTGGCGGCTCAGGATGCCGGGACCTCGCCCGTCCTGCGCTCGACCGAGATTTACCTGGCGAGCGTGCTCGCCTCGGCGGGCGAGGCCGAGGGCTCGGCCATCATGGAACTGCGCCGTTGGGCCGAGGCGATCGGGCGCCGACCGGAGCTTCGAACCCCCGAGACGGTCTGGCTTCGGGCGCTTCTGTTGAATCCGGCCTTCAATCCGGACCTTCGGCTGGCCCGCGCGCAAGCATCCCGTCGCGCCAACCTCGCCCGGTTCATTTTCCTGGGGCCGGAGACGGCGCAAGAACGGCTCTACGCGACATCCTCGCGGGCGGCTCAGGCCTGGAACGCCGTGGCCAGCCTCGGGGTCTTCTATGTCTTTGAAGTGATCTACCGGACGGGCGTGGCCCTCTTCAGCCCGCCGCCGCCCGCCGAGGACGTCCTGGACGCCGCGGCCGTTTTCCTCGACGCCGCCCCGCTGCATGCCGAATCCCGCTGGCTGGCTGATTGGCTGGCGCGTCAGCACGTCGCCGCCGGGCGCCATGACCAGGCCCGGCGTCTGCTGGAGCGGTACGGCAGGCTTGATCTGGCCCGCGCTCAGGAGATCAACCGCGCCGAAGCCCGCGGCCTCATCGCTCTGGCCGAGGGATTGGCCGTCGGCGAACCCCTCCGGCGGCGACTGCTCGATCGTGTGCAGGTCCTCGCGCCGGGGACGGGGCTGGCCCGTCGCGCCGAGCGCCTCATCGAGCAACGCCCGCAACCGACGCCGCCCATCGTGGTCCACGCGGCTTGGGCTTCGCTGGAGGCTTGGCTCGGTCAGCCCCCTCCCGCCGGTTTGCCGGCCCTGGAAGAGTGGTTCGATGGGGATGCCGCCAATGGCGAAGTGGCCGATCCAGGCTTCACCATCGAAGCCGAGGACGCCGACGCGCGCGAGATCACCTTGAGCTACCCCCTCCGGATCGGGACGGAGCGCCGGATCGTCGAGGAGCGCCTGACGTTGACGCGGCTGCCCGAGCCTCTGGCGCGGTATCTTCGCCATGCCGTCGCGGCTCAGGGACGCGCGGAACGCGAATTGAGCCGGCTGGGCCGACCCCGGATTCCGTACGAGATCAAAGGAGGGCTCGGGCCCGGCGGCGTCGATTTCTACCCGCAGCTTCTGCCCATTGAAAGCGATCCGGCCGCATTGCGGCTCTATCGGGACTGATTCCGGGTCGCGACGGGCAAACTCCCGAGTTGCTCGGCCGGACGGGCAGGACCAAAATAGGATCGTTCGTCCGCCGCCAGGCCAGAAGGCCCGGTCGGCCGCTCCGACGGCCGCCGGCGGACACGGCCGCCATGCCGGATACGATCGACGGTCACCCCTCCCCCAGCGTGCTGGTCGCCGACGACGACCCCGGCACGCGCCGGGTCCTTCAACATAAGCTCAGCCGGGACGGTTACCGCGTGCTGTTGGCTGACGACGGCGACGAGGCGATCGCCCGCCTCGACGAAGACGAGGTCACCGTGGCCCTTCTGGACCTGGTGATGCCCCGCGTGGGGGGGATGGAATGCCTGCGGCACATTTCGGCTCACTATCCGGACACGCAGGCCATCATGATCACCGGCCGCAATGACGCCCGCGACGCCGTGGCGGCTTTGCGGGCCGGAGCCTTGGACTACGTCACCAAGCCACTTGACCTCGATGATCTGCTGGGTCTGGTCCGACGGGCGTGTCGGACGGCGGCCTTGAGTCGCGAGAATCGCCAACTGCGGGAGGCGATCTCGCTGCCGCTGCCGGGCGCGCCGTATATCGGGCACTCCGCGGCGGCTCGGCAGATGATGGAACGCCTCCGGCGGATCGCCGCCCTGGAGGCCACGGTGCTCCTCACCGGCGAGAGCGGCGTCGGCAAGGGCGTCGTCGCCCGGCTCATTCACGCGATGAGCCGTCGCGCCGCGCGGCCTTTCGTCACGGTCAACTGCGTGGCCCTGCCGCGGGAGCTCGTCGAATCGGAACTTTTCGGCCACGAACGGGGGGCATTCACGGGCGCTCACGCCCGTCGCTTGGGCCGCGTCGAGATGGCCGACGGCGGCACGCTGTTTCTGGATGAAATCGGCGAGATGCCGCTCGACGTTCAACCGAAGCTCCTGAATTTTCTTCAGGAGCGCGTCTTCCAGCGGGTCGGGGGGAACGCCGAAATCGGCGTCGACGTCCGGGTCATCGCTTCGACCAACCGGGACCTGCGCGAGCGCGTCCGACAGCGCCGCTTCCGCGAGGACCTCTACTTTCGGCTCAACGTCCTCCCCCTGCGGCTTCTGCCGCTGCGGGAGCGGACGATGGACGTTCTGGACCTCGCCGGCCATTTGCTCGCCCGCGTCGCCGCCCGCCGAGGCGCCGAACCCGTGAGGCTTTCTCCCGAGGCCGGTCAGGCCCTGGTGCGCCACCCTTGGCCGGGGAACGTTCGCGAGCTGGAGAACGCGCTCGAACGAGCCGCGGCGTTCTGCCGCGAGGGGATCATCCGGCCCGAAGATCTGGACCTGGACGGGGCCGCCTTCGCCGGCGCCGAGGGGCCGGGGGCGACCTCGGCGGCCGGGCGCACGCTGGCCGAGATCGAGAACGAGGCGATCGTGGCGGCGCTGCGAGCCACGGGGGGCAATAAGGCCGCGGCCGCGCGCCGCCTCGGCCTCAGCGAAAAAACGATCTATAACAAGCTTCGTCGGATGGGCTTCCGGTCCGATCGGGCCCGTTGAGCGCACGGCCGCGCCGGGCGCCCCGTTCAGGGGAGAATGGCGAAAACCCGGGCGGGGAAGCCGGAGCCCGCTTTCGGCTTGGGAAAACTCACGACGACGATCGCCCCCGCCTCGGGCACCTGGTCCAGATGGGCCAGCAGCTCGATCTGATAGCAATCGCGCGAGAGAATATAGGTCTCCAGCGAATAATCCCCGCGGCTGGTGGCCACACCCGGGTCGGTGTCGGTCGTTTCGTGGCCGGAGGCCGTGATCCGACGGACTCCGTAAAGGAACTCCAGGGCGGGGCGGGACCAGCCCGGATAATGGGCCACGCCGTCGGCGTCTCGGTTGGCCATGCGGTCGGGGTCCGGCCAGCGCTGGGACCAATCGGTTCGCATCGCGACGAAGGCCCCCTCCGGTATCGGACCATGGCGTTCCTCCCAGGCCTGGATGTCCGCGAGCGTCAGCACCGTGTCCGGGTCGCGCGCCGCCCGCTCGTGCACGTCGATCACGACCAGGGGGAGGATCATCTCCCTCGGCTCTATCTCGTCGACGGTCCGCAGGCCACGGACAAAGTGCGCCGGCGGATCCACGTGAGTCCCCCATTGACCGACGTGCGTGAAGCGTTCGGCGAAGAAACCCGTGCCCATCGAGCCGCGCCCTGGATCATAGTGAAAGAGGGTCTCGCGACGTTCGTCGGGAAACCCCGGCCAGTGCGGAATGCCCGGCTCGAAGGCGTGAGTGAGGTCCACGAAGCGCTTGGTGCGCAACATTTCGACGACCGGCCAGAGCGAGGGGGCCGCTTCCTCGGCCGTGGGGCTAGATAGCGGCGCCACAACCATCAGCAGGCCGATCCAACGAATGCGGTTTGGCCGATCGAGACTGGTTTTCATGTCGCGCGATCCTTTCCGGCGAGGCGAGCGTTCCCCCCGGCGGAGTTGAAGGTTGAGGCCGGGATCGGGCCTTCGACGGGTCGCGCCGCCAAGGGGCTTGAATCGCAGTGCCGTCCGGCTAGAATCACCGTCGGACCGAGGATTCCACGCCCGCTGAGGCCAGGATGTCGCCGGCGGCCATTCCAAAGGAGCAAGTGTGGGCAGCGTCGTCAAGAAACGTCGCAAGAAAATCCGCAAGCATAAGTATAAGAAGCTGCGCAAGCGGATGAAGTTCAAACGATGAGGGCAGAGGGGGGCGCCGGGTCCGGCCGCCTCGGCGGACGGGAAGGCCGGCCGGAAGGGGGGAGATTCCCGCCGCGGGCGTCCCGCGGGAGGCGGTCGGCCGCTTGACGGCGGGCCGGTTCGGCCATTGACCCGTTTGACCCGCCTCACTTAAATTGCAGATGTCAGGGAGGGTGGCCGGGGGGGTGTGGCCTGGGGGGATCATGCATGGGCGAGTTTGAAACCGTCGTCGGGATTGACCTGGGGACGACCTATTCGGCCATCGCGCAGGTCGACCCTTCGGGCGTGCCGCGGATCATTCCCAATCTGGAGAATGAACGGACCACCCCCTCGGTCGTGCACCTGAGCGGGGCCTCGGCCATCGTCGGCCGGATCGCCAAGGAGTTGGCGGTCACGTCGCCGAAGAACACCGTCCAGTTCGTGAAGAATCACATCGGCCGCCGGCGCAAACGCTTCTCGATCGATGGAGACGATTGGACGCCGGAGGAGATCTCGGCCATGATCTTGCGCAAGGTCGTGGCCGACGCGCAGGAGGGTTTGGGGGCGGGGAGCCCGTTGCGACACGCCGTCATCACCGTGCCCGCCTTTTTCAATGAGCAGCAGCGCCAGTCGACGGCCGACGCCGGCCAGATCGCGAGGCTGGACGTCCTGAGCATCATCAACGAGCCGACGGCGGCGGCCCTCGCCTATGGTTTCCACCAATTGGGCCGGGATCAAACGATCGTCGTCTATGATCTCGGCGGCGGGACGTTCGACGTGACCGTCATGCGGATCGAGGGCCCCATCGTGCGCATGCTGGCCACCGACGGGGACGTTCAGCTCGGCGGCAAGGATTGGGACCAACGTCTCATCGATCACGTCGCCGAGGCTTTTGCGGCCCGTCACGGCGTGGACCCCCGCGACAATCTCGAAAGCCTCCAGGAGCTGGTCGTGCACACCGAGCAGGCGAAGATTCGCCTCTCGAAGCTGCCCGAGACCCGCATCCCGGTGACGTGCGATGGCGTTCGAGAAAACGTCCCGGTCGCGCGCGCGACGTTCGAGGAGCTGACGCAGGACCTGCTGGCCCAGACGGAGATGACGTTGAGGTTGACGGTCGAGGCCGCCGGCTTGGGGTTCTCTGAGGTGGACGAGGTTCTTCTGGTCGGGGGCTCCACGCGGATGCGCGCCGTGCACGAGATGTTCACGCGCCTGGTCGGCAAGTCACCCCGCGTGATCCTGAATCCCGACGAATGCGTGGCTCAAGGGGCCGCCATTCACGCCATCATGACCCAGCTTCAGCGGTTGGATCAGGGCTATCCGATCGGCCCGCCCGACGTACGGTCGGAGTGCCTGGAGAAGTTCCGGGTGATGGAAGAGCGGCTGATCAACGCCCACACGCTCGGCGTCAAGGCGTTGGACGCCGCGGGACGGCTCGTGGTCGCCCCCGTCATTCCCCGGGCCTCCAGCGTCCCCTGTCGGCAGGCGCGAACCTTTCAGACCTCGCGCCGCGGCCAGGAGCTGGTCCGGATCGCCGTGATGGAAGGCGAGGGCCTGAACCCCGAAGCGTGCACCGAGATCGGCACCTGCCTGGTGAGCGGCTTGCCGCCGGACCTTGCCCAGGGGACGCCCATTGAGGTACTGTTTGAGTATACTCAGGATAGTCGGCTTAATGTCTCTGCAATCCTTCCCACGATTCAGCAGTCGGCGACGACCGATATTCAACGCACGGCCGGGATGAGCCGCGACGAGATCGAGGCGGCCCGGCGTCGGATCGCCCGGCTGCGAATCGAATAGTGGCCCGCGACAACCTGACGGTCGAAATCAGCCCCGTTCTGCTCGAGGCGATCGGCCTGAGCGGGGAGACCGGATCGCTCGATTACTTTCAACTGCTCGGGCTCGATCGGCAGCGCTGGCAGCCGGCTGATCTCGAACGGGGGGTGCTGGACCGCACCAAGGCCCTCCGCCCCTGGCAGAATTCACCTCAGCACGGTGAGGAAACCGTCCGGCTCCTGCCCATGCTGCATCGCGTGGCCTCGGTGCTGCGCGATTCGGCCCGACGACGCGCCTACGAACGCGAATTGGATCGTCTCCGCTCCGGCGTGGCGGCCGATCCCCTGGACGATTTTCGCGAGATGGTCCGCGCCGCGCTCGCCGACGGCGTTGTCGATCAAGCCAGCAAGGCCGAGCTTTTGCGCTATGCGGCCGTCCACCGCATTCCCCTGGAGACCGCCGGCCGGATCGTCAACGAGATGGCCGCGGCGGCCGTCCGCCCCGTCCAGCCCGCGCCCGCCGAGGACGCATGGGAGATGCGACTGGCCGAGGGGGGGGCCGACGCCTTCCGGACGACCGCCGCCGCCATGCTCTCGCGGGGGACGCTCGACGCGGCCGCGGCCGATCGTCTGATCGCCGAGGCGGGCCGATACGACTTGGATCAAGCGGCGGCGGTCAAGATTCTCACTCAGACGCGGCTACAACAATTCCGACGGCTGGTGGAACACGTGGCTCGCGCCTCGGGCGTCTTAAGCGACAATCAGGCCCGCCTGCTCATGCCCAAGGCCGCCGGAATCGGGCTCACCCCCGATCAGGCTTACGAAGTGCTCTCCGGCTTCACCTACACCAGCGCCTCCCAGCATGACCTGGAAACGATGACGCTCACCTCGGCGGGCTTCGAGGCATCGGAGATCGAAGGCCTCCTCCGCCGGCAGAAGATGGTCGTTTATTCCGGCAGGCGCCGCTGGGCCCCGCGGTTGCTGGCAGGGGCGCTGCCCAAAATCGCCCTGGGGGCTTTGGCGGCCGCCGCCATCGCCTACGCCGGCTTTCAATTGGCGGGGCCGGCTCGCCGGCCGAGCCCGCCGATGGCCCTCGAGCCGCGCGATCAGGCCCAAGCGCCGGCCCCCGCTCCACTGACGCCCTCCATTGAGGATTCAACTGTGACGGCGGGGCCGGCCGAGGAGGCCTCGCCGGAGGCGGTTTCTCTCCCCCCGGGAGAGCTTGAAGTCTGGGATCGGCCGAAACCAGACCCGGCCGATGGCTTTCTGAGGATCGACCCGGAGACGCCGGAGGACCCTCCCCCCTTCAAGATTAAAATCCATGAGGTTACCTGCGAGGAATATCAGGAATTCGTGCTGGAAGGGCTCCGGCAGGATCGGCTGCCGCCGGGTTGGAACCCGAACAGTTTCAATTTTCCCGCCGGGCGCGCCCAGACGCCCGTCACCGGCCTTCGCTGGGAAGACGCCCTCGCTTACTGCCGGTGGCTGGCCGGCCGATGGGGCCTCGACGCCGATCGGGTACGGCCGCCTCGCCAGGCTGAATTCGAACGGGCGCTGCGGGCCCCACTATCCTATGATCGTCGGGTGACCGACGAGGGCTTCTGGGACCGGGCGCGATTGCGCCGCGGCCAGCCGGCTCAGGTGAGCCGGACGAAAAACGATACGCTTTACTTCCCGGAGGGACAGGTCTATGACCTCATCGGCAACGCCGCGGAGTGGGGGACCGACGCCGAAGGAACGCCCATCCTTCTGGGGGGTGATTACGCTCAAAGCGGTTCCAATTATGATCCCCGTCTGCCCCGGCGCATCGATCCGACGGCCCGCCTGGAGACTGTCGGTTTCCGACCCGTCATCCTTGAGCCGTAGATCGGCTCATTCGTCGGCGCTCACGCGGGCGGCCTTGATTTGCTGCCTGATTGCCGGGTTTTCGCCGGGACGGGCTGAGATTCTCATCGACGGATTGATCAACGATTGGGGGAGCGTCCCCGCCGTGCCGGTCCCCGCCGCCGCTGGGGATCCTCGGGAGGGGCTCGGCAGGATCCTGACGCTCAAGGTCACCACCGACGACGACTTCGTGTTTGTTCTGATCGGCTTCGGGACGCCGCGTCCGTTCACGGACCCGCGGCGCCAGGACCGGCTGGCCGAGGGCTTCTGGGACGATTTCGCTTACGTCGAGATCGACGCCGACGGCGACGGCCAATGGGATTACAAGACGCAGATGACCAAGGGCAAACGGATCGGTGTCAACAACCTGGCGGTCCTGCGCAGCCTCCCCTCAGGTTCCGCCGGTCTCATCCTGCTGCCTCCGGAAGGGCACAAGGATTATCTGCCGCTGGGCCCGCGGGCTTGCTTCACGGCCGACGGCCGCTGGGTGGAGTCTCGCCTCCCCCGTCAACCGCTCCGGCTGGCCTCGGGTCGGATTTTCCTGCGCGGCTGTGTCACCTTCCGGGATGCCGTGAACGGTTCCGGCGCGTGGACGACGGTTTACTTTCCCCCGGCCGGCCGCTGGATCGGGCTGGACCTGCGCCCCGCGCCGCCGGAAGGCTATCGCCTCTCGGGCCCGATGAGCCTCAATCGTCAGCTCGAACCGTTCGTGGTGCGTGATGAATTCGAACGGATGATGACCCCGGAAGCGCTCCTCCGGCGAAGCGCCTGGATTTTTCCACGACGCCGTCCCTCCGGTCTGCCGCTGGCCGCGAGCGGCCCGATGGGCGAGCCTACGCCTCGTTTTCCGGTTCCCTCGCCCCAGGATCCGGTCCTGATCCTGGACCCCACCGGGCGCCCGGCGACCCTTGACCGGCCGCAACCCCGGGAAGAAGGAATGGACCCGCTGGAGGCGTTTTCTCCCCTGTCGCCCCGCCAGCCCGAGCCACCGGCGACGGCGACGCCGCTCCCGGGCGCGCCGCCTCCTTGAACCGCTAGTTGTGCGGGAAGGGCCGACGGTTCAGGCCCCTGGGCGGCCTCGAAGGGCTTCGAGGGCGGCCCAGGAAAGAATCCGGGGCAGCACGATGCGGGTGAAGGGTTCTTCATCGACGACGCTGTGCCAGAGCAGGTGATCGATGATGATGACTTTGCCCCCCACGGCGGGAATGACCGAGAGCCCCGGCCCGTAACGGCGGCCCGAGTCGTCCCGAAGCTGATAAATGACGCTGCCGCGTCTCAGCGCCTCAACCATGGGATAGAACGGGGCGGCGGCCAACGCCGGCAGGTCGATCGTTTCCGGTAGGCCCAACAGGGGATCGGGCAGGCCCCCCGCGCGTTGGAATTGCAGGGCGAGCGCCAAATTCGGGGGACGGTCGAACGGGGCCTCGCCGCTCGGCAGCCGACCCGCCGGATGAAGCGTCTCCAGCGAAAGCAACCGGGCCAGGCCCCCTTCGGCGGGCGAACGAAGGAATCGACCCTGATGGCTCCTCACGGCCGTCCTGAGGGCCCCGCCGCGGGAGTACAACAGCAGCGCCCCGCCGGATCGGACGTGCGCGTGGAGTGCCGCCTGAGCGTCGCCTTCCTGTCCGAGCGTTTCGGGGTATTCTCCCAGCGGGTCCACGATCACAAGGACCGGATAGCGCGCCGGCAAGAACCCCTCGGCGTCGGTCAGCTCCGCTTGGGTGGGCTGGACGCATTCGAGCCCGGCCAGAAAGGCGGCCTCTTGAACCTGCGAGGCCAGCGCGAGGTAGTCGGCGCGGGCGGCCGGCGGCGCCCCCTCAGCCTGGCCCAGCAGTCCAACCTGCCCCTTTTGCGGCTCCCCCGCGGCCGCCAGGGCCGCCGGCGCGCGGGCCGCAGGGCCCGCCAGACCGTGGTACGGGAACGTCACCTTGACGATCGCTTCGGTCGGCAATTTGAGGAAGTCCCCAGCGGGGGTCTCCAGGACGGCTCCACGGCCGTCGAGCTGGCGGATGACGCCCGACACGGTTTCCCCTCTTGCCGTTCGCAGGCGGCCGTAGAGGAGGGCCACGTCGGAACTGGGCCGCCGGATGAGCGCCTCAGCCGGTTCCGGCGGATAAATCCCTACCACTTCGCTTCCCCCCACGGAGTACGATTCTCCGGTGCGGCTGACCAGGTGAAGCCGCCCCTTGGCGAAGAAGGTCGGGTGCGTCCGCGTCGTGCGTCCGCCGCTCAAGAGCACCGTCCCCGGCAACGCCTCCGGGAGAAGTTTGAGCGGCAGGCCATAACCTTGAGGCTCCAACGGCCCGGAGGGCCGCCCCGGCCAGAACCGGCCCAGGGCGATTTGCCAGGCGTTCTCTTTCTTCACCTCGGGGGTTTCCCCCATCATGCTCAGTGGAAACAAGAGCCCCCGCGCCCCCTCCCAGGGGAGCGCCCACGTCCCATAGCGCGTCTGGAAGATGATCCGCTCCTGGCTCATGATGGAGGGCTCGCCCAGAAGCCGTCCCCCGCCGGTCGAGATCAGGATTGCGCGGCTGGTCCAGCCCTCCGAAGCCCGCCGGCCCGGCGTCGCCACCCGCCAGATCTCCAATTGAAAGGCCAGAGCAGGCTGCTCGATCAGCGACTCCGGACGGGTTCGGACCCAGACGGCGACGAGATTTTCATCGTCCCGAACCAGCGGCGTCACGTCGAACTCGCCCAGGCGGAAATCGGCCTGACCGGCCAGATGAATCGGGCGGTCATTCAGCGACAAGCTCAGGAAATCGATGCGCCCCCCCACACGGAGGATGGCCCGCGAGATCAGCCCCGGCGACCGACTTCTCAGACGCTGGCGGAAGAGGAATTCCCCTTGGGCCTCCAAATTGGGCTGTTTCGGATCAACCCAGCAGAATTGTGCCCGATTGAGGTAGGGGAGCGTCGCCGAGCCCTCCACGGCGGCCGCTTTGGTCCAGGCCGGTTGACCGAAACTCCGTCGCCAGTCCGGCGGCGGCGGGCTGGCCCCTCCGACCGGACCGAGACGGAAGCACTCCAACTCGCCCGCCCCCGACGAAAGCCACTCCACGGTTTCGGTCTGGACGAGGATGGCCCTCAGCGTTTCGAACGCCGGATTGCCCGGTTCGGCGCGCCAGTCGTAGAGGCTCCCCCCCGGCGGCGGGGAGGCCAAGTCCGGCGGTGTTTTCAGCCGAATCGATTCGGCGGGTAGCGTTTCTCCCTGAAGGGTCGCGAGCGTGGCCCGCAGTTCCCGCCGCGGCCAGAGCTTGAGGGGCCAGTTCCCCTGAGCCGCCGCGGCCCCAGGAAGGACCACGAGCAGCGCGATCAACGGGAAACGGCGCGTGAAGACCAATGGGGGCCACGAGGGCGTCAAAGCCGACGCTCGACTCAGGGACAACGAAGGAAAGCGGGCGACGGGGATTTAGCCGGGTGGCCAACCCCCCTGAGCCCCGCGGAGCTTACCACCAGGCCCCCCGGGGGGCGAGCACCTGATCGCGCAGATAGCGAAGTTTGCTTTGGGCGAGGCCGGCCGTTCGCGAGGCCCCTTCCTCATTGACGGCCCGCTGGTAAGCTTCCAGCGCCGCCTCGGCGTTGCGCCAGCGCCTCCAGAACAAATCCCCGAGGCTGACGTAGAGCCAGGCTCGATCTTCGGGTTCGGGCTGAGCCGCGATCCCCTGATGGATCATCTGGACAAGGCGGAGGGCCGTCGCGTCAGCCTCGGGTTCAAGGGGGCTGACGCGCTCTACCAACGTCCGGGCCGCCTCCGGCAGGAGCTCCGCCCCGCCGGTCTCGGCGGCCAGCCTTTCCAAGGCCTCCATCGCCTCCGGCCAGGGGGCCCGACTCAGACGCCGGAAACTGTCGACCGCGGCCCAGCCCGACGGGGCGAACCGTTCGAGCAAGCGTCGCTGCCGCGCGACATGCCCTCGTTCATCTTGGTTAAGCGCAACCTCGCAGGGGCTCCGATCGCAGACCCGGTAGTAATTCAGGGCCTTCTCAAATTCCCCCCATTCGAAGTAACAGAGGTCGCCCAGCCGCAGTGAGGCGCGAAGGGCCAGCGGCGTCGTCGGGTCGATTTCGACGACTTGGCGGAAGGCAGCGGCTGAATCCTCGAAGCGGCGGGCGCGCTGGTGAGCCTCGGCGGCTCGGAAGTGCCGCACCTGGTCGATCAGGGGGGAGTCGATCGGGCGGCCGACCCATTCGGCGCGGCCGGGGCCCGGTTCCAGCCCGATCTCCTGAAGCCGGGCCTGAAGCCGCTCCAAGGCCGGTTCCGTTCCGAGCGTCTGCAGGCAAAGGAGTTCTTCAAAGGTCTCCGGCAGCCAGGTGACGGCCATGCCATCGCGATCTCGGCTCGTCCCGCCCGCGACCGGTTCGTTCCCAAATAGCCCCAACGTCCGGGAGAGGAAAAAGGAGAGCCCACCCCCGCTGGTGATCCCTTGAGGGGAACCGGCACCCCCGGCCGGGGCTTCCAGCCCGATGGATCGCCGGGCGCTCTTGGCGATCCCGGAGCCGATCCGCCCCTCAAGGGAGGAATCAACCTCGCCGAGCCGCGCCGTGACCAGCCTCAGCAGGTTGCTGCCGCTCGGAGCCAGCGAATCCTCCAGCGTCATCGTCGCCGGGGAATTCTCCCGCCGCCAGGGGCTTGCCGAGGTATCGGCGAGCGGGGACCCCCCCAGAGTAATCGGGAACGCGAGGACGGCTTCATGATCGCCGAGCTGGCCGGAGCGCGACCCGCCGGGCGACCACAGGGGGCTCGTCCCCAGACCTAGGGCCAGAAGACCCGCCGCCGCCACAGCCCCCGCCCACCAGAGGGGACGCGCGGCCCTCAGGGGGGAGGGTGCCGCTCGATCGGGCTCCTCCGGAGCGTCGGACTTGAGCTTGCCCTCGGCGTCGAGCACCGAGCCGACGACGCGTTGCGTCAAGCCCTCCAGGTAAGCGCTCCCCGGATGCCCGATATCGCTCCCTTTGCAGAGGATTTGAGAGATGTCATCGTTGGATTCGTAGAATTCCCGGCAGGCGACGCAAGCGACGAGGTGCTCGTCGATCCGCGCCGCGGTGACCGGCGGCAGCTCGCCGGAGGCGTACTCTTCGTAGAGATACTGGACCCTGGAACATCGCATGGTCGCCGCCGGGCCGACCTCAGCCGATTCTCCCCCCTTTTGAACGTCTTATCCGACCAAACTCCCGGCGCCGAAGGTTTGGGGGATTCCCACCTCAGCCCTCCGCCGAGAGTTCATCCGGAGGAAGCTCGCTCGGGGAAAAGCCATCGGACGGCAGCGCGGGCAGCGAAGGGAAGCTCGAGGCCGGGCCCGACGCGGATGCCGCCGGACGCCCGGCGGCGCCGCTCCCGGTCCGACTCCACGCCGATCCGCTCTCCAGCGCCCATCGCCGCCCCCACCGGAGCCCGCGAACCAGATGGAAAAGCCGCCGTTTGAGTTTCTTGCGCCCTTCGTGGATGTTGAACTTGACGGCCCCTTCGCTGCACCCCAGGGCCTGGGCGATCTCCTTGATGGAAAGCCCCTCGACCTCGAAGAGCACCGTGGCGATGCGTTGGCGCTCGGGCAGGCAGTCCATGGCGCTGGTGATCTCGCCCCGGAGCTGGTCCCGCATCATCTTCTGGCGCGGGTCGTCCGGAGAATTGGCCAGGACGACGGCGCTGTTGCTGACCTCGCTGGAGTTCTCGATTTCGTAAAGCCGGGTCCGGCCTTTGCGGACGCGATAGGTCTGAGCCTGATTGACGGCGATGCGCATCACCCAGGCCGGAAACCGCTCCACTTCCTTAAGGGCTCGGATATAGCGGAATAGACGGATCAACGTCTCCTGCAGGACCTCGTCGGTGTCGTCATGGTCCCGCAGCATCGAGAATAAAATCCGGTAAAGGTCCGGACTGATCAGCCGGATCAACTCCTCGATCCGGTCCCGCTCCCCGCTGCGGCAGGCTTCGATCAGATCCAGCGGCACATCAGAAAGCGCCACGTTCACCCTCGCTTTCCGGCAGAAACGCCCCCCCGGGTCCCGTCGCGACGGCGAAGAAACCCTCCCCCACCTGACCCCCCACGACCCAAGACCCTACTGAAACGGCCCCGGACAATCAAGACAAGAGAAGCCTTCGACGCGGGGCGATCGGCTCGGCCCGCCTCAAGGAGGCTGCGCCGCTTTTGCGGATCGGGTATATGCTTTCACGAAGGGGGCTGAGCGACCTTCGACTGGCCGAGCCGGGGGCCGATGCCGGATTTTCCGCTTCACATCCGGGTCGATCGACGGGAGGGAGAAGTCACGCTTCGCCTGGAGGGTTACCTCTTCTCGTCCAACCTTGCGCGGCTGGCGCGGATGATCGACGCCGAAGAGGCCCGGGGGTTGTCGGCCCTGATTTTCGATCTCGGCGGGGTGGTTCAAATCGACTCGCGCGGGATAGGGGCGCTGGTCGCCTGGCATCGTCACTTCACGACGCGGGACGCGGAATTTCGCCTCCAGGGCGTCTCCGGTCAGGTTATCGAAACGCTCCAGGTCTGCGGCCTGGTCCACTTGATGGAGATCGGCCCGCCCCCGGGGCGGCTGACGGATCGGCTGCGGCATCAGCGGGAGGCTCTGTGGGGTTCGCATCAGTACGCTCAGCAGGTTCTGATGGCGCTCGGCGAGGGGCTGGTCGGGTTGAATGCCGATCGGGAAATTCTCTTCCTCAACCCAGCGGCCGAACAGATGCTGCGAGCCCGCGAGGAGGCTCTCCTCGGCCGGCGCATCGACGCCTACGTCGAGTTCGGGCCGGAAACCGCCCGTGCCCCGATCTCGACGCTCCACCCCCTGGACGCGATGCAGCAGGGACGCCGGACGCCGTTTCACGGCGAGGGAGTGCTGCGGCCGGTCAATGGCGTTCCGACCGTTCCGGTGGACCTGACCTTGGTCCCGGTCTTCAGGGGGCTCGTCTATCTTGGGGCCGTTGTGGGGTTCCTCGACGCCTCGGCGCGCAAGGCGTCCGAATTGGCGCTCAGGCGCGCCCGGGCGGACGCCGAAGCGGCCGCGGCGGCCCGCAGCGAATTCATGGCCATGATCGCCCACGAGATCCGCAACCCCTTGAACGGCGTCGTCGGCGTGCTGGAACTGCTCGCCGAGGGGAACTTGGACGAGGAGCAGAGCGATCTGGTGCGGACGGCGAGGGAGTCCACCCGCTCGCTTCTGTTCATCGTCAATGATCTCCTGGATTTCGCTCGGCTCGAAGCCGGACAGTTGGCCATCGATCTCACCGAGGTTGACGTCCGGCCCTTGATTGAGGAGCTGCTGGGCCTGTTTGGGCCGCAGGCCAAGGCGAAGGGCCTCGCCTTGACCAGCAGCGTGCAGTCCGAATCGTCATTGTTGGTCCGGGCCGACCAGTCTCGGCTACGTCAAATCTTGATCAACCTGCTCACCAACGCCCTCAAGTTCACTCAGCGTGGAGAGATTGCCCTTGGCGTCGAGCCGGAGGGAGCCCCCGCCTCCCGTCGGCTTCGATTCTCCGTCCGCGACACCGGCGTCGGGTTGGACCACGAACGGCTGGCGCGACTTCTGGCGCCGGGCTCGGCCCCTGATCCGAAACATCCGCCTCGGGGGCTCGGGCTGATCATTTCCCGACGCCTCTGCGAGTTGATGGGCGGTCAATTGGGGGCGGAAAGCCGCCCAGGGGCGGGCTCGACGTTCTGGTTCACGCTTCCGCAGGTCTAAGCCGTCGCCGGGGCGCTCTTGAAGGCCGAAAGCGCTGAGGCCGCCAGAAGCCATGCGCCGCCGAGCGTGACCAGGAAGTGCGTCCACGCCCCCCACGACTGAAGCATGTTGGAATAGAAGTAATCGAGCGAGACGGCGACCCAGCCGATCGCGAGCGCCGCCGCCGTCGCCCCGCTCATCTCTCCCGTGGCCCAGCGCCGAACCTGGAGAAACAAGGCCGGCAGCGCCCAGCCGAAGTGATGCCCTTCGAGCAGCGGAGAGAATAACGGCACGACGACGAGGGACGGCTCAAGCGCGCATAGGAACGGAACCCGGCGAGCTCGGAGGGCCAGAAGGGCCCCCGTCAGAAGCAATGCTAGCCCCACGACGTAGAGGGCGATCGCCCGGTTGAAAAGCTCCGGGCTCTCGTGCCATCGGCGGGGGGAGAGCCACAAGAGGAGGCCGCGCGGCACGGATTTGGAAATCTCCCGCCAGTAGAACGGGACTTCAGCGGCGACCTCCCCAAAGAAGTAAGCCTCCTCCCTCCAGCGGCCGGTAAGTGCCAGAACGACCCCGTAAAGACCGATAAAGCCCCCCCAGCCCGCCAGCACGGACCCGCGCCGCCAGATCAGAATCGGGGCGGCCAGCGCCAGCGGCGTCATCTTGACCAGGCAGAGCATGGCCCAGTAAACGCCCGCCAGCGCCTCCCGCCCGGCCAGGAGCGCCGCGACGAAGGCCATCACGAGGAAGACATTGAACGGTTGGACGTTGCCGGCGAAAAGCCCGCTGGCCCCGGCCGGCGAAAAGGCCACGATCAAAACCGCCGCGGTGAGTCCCCAATGCCGAGCAAGTTCACGGCTGACCGTTCGGCGGAGCCCTCCCCTTGCCGCCTGAGCCGCTTCCCCCACTTCCGGCTGAGGTCGGAATTCGCGCCAGGCCAGCCACCATGCCCCCGCCAGAGCCCCCAGCATCGTCAGTTTCCAGAGATGCTCGGCGGCCTCCAGGGGCAGCCAGCCGAGCCAGAACGTCAGCAGCGCGCTCCACTGCGGATAGTTGAAGCCCATCCAGAGCTGATCGCCCGCGTAGACGCTCCGGCCTTCCAGAACGGCGCGCGCCGCCAGCCAGTGCTTCGGGTAGTCAACCCCGTGGATCGTGAGAGGACGATAAAGGCCGTGCTTGCCGAGGTTGAAGGCGACAAACCCCGCCGCCGCCAGGCGCAGGAGGGCGGCCTCCCACGCCCGCCAGGAAAGGCCCGCCCCTTCGGATCGTTCGGCGGTTGGCCCAGCGGCGAACACGGCCCCCCGATTAAATCTTTCCACCGGCAACCTGTCACAAGGAAAAACGCAAAAGCCGTTTCAACCCGGAGCGACGGGGAGCCCGGGGGGCAAGCCTCCGGCCCGCGGGCGGCGGCTTGGGCCTTACCTCGCAAGGCGGCCTTCCGCCGGCCCCAGGGCTCAAGTTCGAGCACCCCGGAACTTGCCGGGCCTCAACGATAGTAGCGGTAGCTATAGCCGAACGTGAAATGGCTGTGAGAGGGATAATACCGGGGGTGGACGGGCGGATGGTAATGAGGGGGATAATAAGGCTCGTAGTAGGCGGGGGGGCAGGGGGCGGGCGGGACGGCGTAGCCGCGGTGATAACGGTCATGCAGGTCCAGTTCGTTGCCGATGATCCCGCCGAGAAGCGCTCCGGTCCCCGCCCCGACGAGCGCCCCGACGCCTGAGTCGCCGACGGCGTGGCCGACGAGGGCGCCGGCTCCAGCCCCGACCAACGCGCCGCCCAGCGCCGTCCGACCCGTATGCGTCGCGCAGCCGGTCATCGCGACCAAGCTGAGCCCCAGCCCCCCGCTCAACATCCACTGCCGCATCACGTTCATCGGGATTACTCCTTGATTCCACGCCGGCCGGGATGACCTGTTCACTCCATATGCGTCACTGCTCTGGCGGCGCGCTCCACAACCGCTGTTAACCCCCTAGACCCTGATTCTAAGCCAAGGTTCCGCCTCAACGGAGAAAAACCGGCCGGAGATCAGGAGGCGACGGCGGAGGTCACGGCGCGGGCGGCGTCGGGCGCGGTCGCCGGTGGGGCGTCTCGGCGTAGCGCGCGGACCCAGCGGGGGTGGCCTGCCAGGTCCTTAAGCGTCGCGATCGCCTCAAATTGGCCGGATGCGCCGATCAACCCCTCGACGGCCTGCGCCTGACCGAAGCCGATTTCAAGCAACAAGAGCCCACCGGGCCGCAACCGCTCGGGGGCTTCTAAGATCAATGTTCTCAAATGTGTAAGCCCGTCATCGCCGCTGAAGAGCGCCCCCTCGGGTTCCCAGTCGATCACCTCGGGTTCCAGGGTTCGCCGATCGCTCTCGGGCACATAGGGCGGATTCGCGCATAGGGCGTCCAGCCTCTCTCGTATCGGAAGCAGAAACGGCCCCAGGCGAAACTCGATTCGGTCGGTCACGCCATGGAGCCGGGCGTTGGCGCGAGCCACGTTGAGGGCCGCCGCCGAGACATCCGTGGCGATCCATCGGCCCTCCAGGCCTTCTCGTAGCTGAACCGTCGCCGCTGCCACGGCAATGGCCCCGGAGCCGGCGCCGATATCAGCCAGCCGCGGGCCCGGAAGCGTTCGAGGCCGGTCGCGGAGCCAATCCAACGCCTGATCGACCAGCCCTTCAGTCTCCGGACGGGGGATCATTACGTCGGGAGTAACGGAAAAATCGAGGCCGTAGAATTCCCTGCGGCCCAGGATGTAAGCCAGGGGCTCGCGCCGCGTTCGTCGCTCCAGCATGGCCTGGAACCGGTCACGCTGAGCCTCGCTCAGCTCGCCCTCCGGATGCGCATATAGCCAGCAGCGATCTACGCCCCCCGCTTCAGAGAGCATCACTTCGACGTCGAGCCGAGGCTGCGGGACACCCCGAGCGCGCAGGCGGGCGATGCCTTGCTCCACCAGGCGCCGGACGGCGCAGGTGGAACCAGACCCTGATAGTTCCGGGCTCATGATCAATTCGCCAGGGGCCGGGAGCTGCCCACGCTCGGTGGGGGAACGGTCCCGGCTCCGCAAAGGGCCCCCCTTCGCTCCCGACATAAGCCTATCGCCTGGCGTCGGCGCGGCGCAATGGAGGCGCGGTCTCAACGGGACGGGCCGGCGGAGGCGGCGGACTCGGCTCCCCCGCCCGACCGCTCCAGTCGACTGAGCAGGACCCAGGCGGCGGCGCAGGCCAGGCCGGCGAAGAGCCCCACGGCGCCATAGCCCAGCTTGAGACCCGTGTAAATCACCCCGCCAGCGGCCGCTCCGGCGAAGACACCCAATTGCGAGATGGCGTTGCGGAGCCCCACGAACCAAGCCTGATGCCCCGGGAGGCCCGTCCGCAACGTGAGGACGTGATAAGGAACGATCCGGCCGATCGCGAGCGCCGAGGCCGTCATGAACAACAACAACAGCGGCATCGGGCCGGGGGAGTAGGCAACCAGCGGAAGGACGATCATCAACCCCAGATTGGCCTCGAAGATCGTCCGCTGAAGGCCGAGGCTTTGGGCAAGGCGACCGGCCAGGGGGCTCGCCGCCAGCCCCGCCAGCCCGGCGGCGATGTAGTAGGCGAAGATCCGAACCGACGAGAAGCCGAACCGCTCGGCGCACCAAAGACCGAGAATCGCCAGCATCGAGTGAGTCGATAAATTGAAGATCAGGCCCAAGGAAAGAACCAGAACCCCCCGCGCTCCTGGAAGCGGACGATGCCCGCCCGCCGAGGGGAGCTTTCGCGTCGACGGGGAAACCCCCTCCCGACTCTCCCGGCTCGACTGGGTTCGCTCCAACGCTACGAAGATCAGTCCGACCAGGCCCGCCAGTATGAACAAGCCGGCAAACGGCGCGCGCCAGCCCCACGCCGCCACGGAGCCCGCGGCGAGCGGCAGGCCCACCACCGCCGCCGCCATCCCGCCCATGACGAACCACCCCATGGCCGGGCCTTGGCGCTGGCGGAAAAGCTCCCCGATCCGGACCATCATCGCCAGGCTGAGCGTTGAGGCGCCCGCCGCCGTCACGACCCGACCCAGGAGGAGCAGGCTGATCGACGGCGCCAAGGCGCATGAGAGCAGTCCCGCGATCAAGAGAGAGTATCCCCAAGGCAACGCTCGGCGGACCGAGACGCGGTCGCTCGCCGCCCCGGCGACGATCGAGGTCATGGCCGCCGCCAGGCCGTAGGCTGGCAGCAGGGTGGCCAGAGCGGCGGGCTCGGCGCCGAGCCCGCGGCCGACGGCCGGCAGGACGGGGGGGATATTCTGGGAGTCCGTGGTGGTGACGAAGTAAGTGAGGCAGAAAAGGGCCAGATAACGCCCGGGCAAGCCCGATTCATCCGAGCCGGGAGACGGCGGGCCCGAGCCGGCCTCGACCCTCAAGGCGTCCGGCCGCCGCCGTCGAAGATCTGATGATGAAACCTCAGGATCGCCGCCCACTGATTGCGGAGGGAGACCCAGCCATGGACGTCGTCGATGGGCTCAAAGGCGTGCGACAATCCTTTTTCGTCCAGGAGGCGATGGAAGGCGTTGGCCTCGCGGTTGAGGAAGTATCGGTCCTTGGCCGCGGAGTTGAAGTAAAGCGCCAGGCCCTGCAGGCCGCGCGTTTGAGCCAGCTCAAAGGGGTCGTTCTCCCGCCAGAGTTCCGAATCGATCGGATTGCCGAAGATCCGGCTGAAGACGCCGTTGAGCCGCTGGGAGCGGGCGTCGGTTCGCTTGAGGTCCGGCAGCCGCTCCAGCATGAACGGCGTATGGCCGGAGGCCGAGCCGTAAAGCTCCGGACGGCGCAGACCGATCTTGATGGCCCCGTAACCTCCCATGGAGATTCCGGAGATGCCGCGTCCGGCCCGGTCGGCGCGCGCCGGATAGAGGTTCTCAACGAAGGCTCGGACCTCGGCCGTCACGTGATCCTCGTAAGCCCCGCCCGGCCGGTTGACGTAGAAGCTGAAATCACCCGACGGGCAGGCGACAATCAGAGGTTCGACTTCGCCCGCGCGTATCAGTTCATCGGTGATCTGGGCGATTCCCTCGGCGAAGAAGTCCTCGGCGTTGTTCCCCAGGCCGTGAAGAAAATAGAGCACCGGATAACGGCGCTCGCCGGAGGCGTCAAATGCCGGCGGCAGGTAAACGCACAACCGCTTCGGCTGGCCAAGCAGCTCCGAAGGAATCTGATGCGTGTGGGGCGTCGGGGAGGCGGGCGGGGTCTCTTGACCCAGGACCGGCGAACTCGCGGCGAGGGCGCCGACGAAGACGACGGCCAGGAAGCGGCGTGGCGAGAAGGGCTTCATGCGTCGCCCCCGGCCCCTTCGGCGCGCTCTTCCAGTTTGAGCAACGCCGCGGCAACGTCGGTCCGATCGACGACGGAGGCGGCGTTGACGGCGAAGGCGATCCCGACCGTCTCCTTGATCTCGTCGGTGGTGGCCCCCAAGGCCCGCGCCTTGCGCAGGTGGCCGAGCAGGCAGCCCTCGCAGCCGGCCACGGCCGCCGCCGCGATCGCGATCAATTCCTTGGTTTTCCGATCGATCGTTCCCGGCCCGAAGATGTCCTTGTACATCGCCTGGTAGTCTCGGACGACGTTGTCCTTGACCAAAGCCAGCGAAGGGATGTCTTTGCGTTTACCGAGAAATCGACGTCGGCCGTCGGGGCTTCCGGCGGCCTCCGCCGGCGATTCGGCCTTCGCCGGCGACACCGCCGACGACTCTTCTCGCAAACCCGACTGCTTACTCATTTTGAACTCAGGCCTCGACCCGAAAGACATATCCCGTGGGACGGAGCGCGACGTTCATCCGGTGGCTCTTCCCCCGCCAACAATCCCTGGGATTGTCGAGTCAAACCCGGAAGGGGTCAAGCCCGGCCGCGTCCACGCGTCCGGTAAACAGACCGCGCCCCGGCCCCAAAATGTTGGCTGGGGAGGTAGGATTCGAACCCACGACCTTCTGGTCCAGAGCCAGACGTGCTACCGGCTACACCACTCCCCAAGCCAAAGGCATGATCGTCTCGGCTCGAGGTGAATGTCAAGGCGACGCTCCCCAAGGAGCCGATAGATGCGCGCGACCCGCTTTGTATCAAAAAGGAACATGCAACCGGGCTCAGGCAACTGCGATCCTAGGCTCAGGCAGGGCTTCGGAAGGGAGCCGATCGTTCGTCGTGATCGCCTCAGGCGACTCAAGTTGCACGACGGAGTGTCATGTCCGAACATGTTCAGATGGAGCCCGGCGGCGTCGGGCATGGCCTTTGCCGAGTTCATCAAGTTGGGCAGGCCATGAGCCGTCGCCCCCTGGAGAGGACAAACCCGCTCCGGCAAAGGCGTGGTCTCATGTGAGGCCGAGATTTCCGACGCGCGGGAGGATCCCGATCATGCGCGCTACCCCTCGATCGAACTTAAGTGGAACCCGGGAAGGGCGAAGCCTTCGAGGCGTCATGAGACCGGTAGGGGGAGGCGTCATCGCCATCGGCCTGCTGCTGGCGATCGGGACGGCCCTCTCCGGTCGGGCGCAGCGCTCCGGATCAGGATCGGCGGCCGTTCAGCACGCCCATGATCTTTCGACGGCGTTCAAGGAGGTGGCCAAGGCGGCCGCCCCGTCCGTCGTCAACGTCCGGGCGACGCGACGGATTCAGAACCCCTTCTTTCGGCGGCGCGCTCCCTCCCCTCAGACGCCTTCACCGCAGACTCCCCCCGGCCCTTTTGGGGATTTGGAGGATTTCTTTCGTCGGTTCTTCGGCGGCCAATCCCCCGAGGAGTGGTTCCAGCAGCGGGGGTTGGGGTCGGGGATCATCGTGAGTCCGGACGGTTACATTCTGACGAACAATCATGTCGTCCGTGAGGCGGATGAACTGACCGTCACGCTGGCCGATAACCGCCAGTTTTCGGCCAAGGTCGTCGGCACGGACCAGGCCAGCGACGTGGCCGTGCTCAAGATCGAGGCCGAAGGCCTCAAGCCGGCCATCCTCGGCGACTCCGATGCGATCGAGGTCGGCGATTGGGTCGTCGCCATCGGCAGCCCCTTCGGACTTCAGCAGACGGTCACGGCCGGGATCGTCAGCGCCAAGGGGCGGAACTTCGCCGGCCAGGTCGCCGACTATGAGGACTTCATCCAGACCGACGCGGCGATCAACCCCGGCAACAGCGGCGGACCGCTCGTGAACCTCGACGGCGAGGTCATCGGGATCAATACCTTTATTCTCTCGGCGGGGCTCGGCGGCGGCTGGATGGGCGTCGGCTTTGCCATCCCGATCAACATGGCCCAATACGTCAAGGAAAGCCTGATCAGCAAGGGCCGCGTCGATCGCGGCTGGCTGGGGATCGGCATCTGGCCCCTGGACGGGGCCCTGGCCCAATCCTACCGGTTCGAAGGCCAAGGGGTCCTGGTGGCGGAAGTGACGCCGGGAAGCCCCGCGGCGCAGGCCGGCCTGAACGAAGAGGACATCATCACGAAGTACGAAGGAGCGGCGATGAGCAGCCCGAGCGAGCTCGTCAACGCCGTGGCCCGGACCGCTCCCGGCTCCGAAGTTTCGATCGAGTTCTTCCGTCGCGGCGAGCGCCAAACCGTGAAGGTCAAGGTGGGCGAAAGGGAGGGCCAAAGCGCCGCCGAAGCGATCGCTCCAGCGGCCGAAGGGAGTCAGCCGACCGATTTCGGCTTCACCGTCGGGCCCCTCGCCCGCGCCGACGCCGAACGCCTGGGGATGGACGAGGGGGCGAGGGGGGTCCTCGTCACCGAGGTTGAGCCGGGCAGTCTGGCCGCGCTGGCCGGGATCGCCGTCAATGACGTGATCCTCGCGGTCGGCTATGACGAGGTGGGGACCGTTCAGGAGTTCAAGGAAGCGCTGGCCAAGACTCAACCGGGCGAGTTCGTGCGTTTCCGGCTGCAGTCGCGCGGCGGGCGACGCTTCGTGACGATCCGCCGCGCTCCTTAGGTCTGCTCAGCCGCCCCCCCGTCCCTCGCGCGCGGCCGGGCGTGGCTTGGCTCAAGGCCTCGAGGCCTCGAGAGGCCGGGCGGCGACCTGCGTGGCCAACTGCAGGAGATCGGGGACCTTGAGGCGCCGGGCGGCTTCAGGCAGACGGGCCGCGGCCTCGGTTTCAAAGGCGGGATCCAGGGCTTGCAGGCGGCCCTTCCACTCCTCTGCGGCCTTGGGCCGGCCAAGGGCCTCAAGCAGACGCGCGAGAAAGAACGGGTAAGTGGGCTCCTCCGGCCCCGTTCCGGCCGCCAGCTCGAAACTCCAGATGGCGGCCACAAGGAACACGGTCGAGGCTGATTGATCTCGGTCCCGGAGTTCGACCCACCTGCGCGCGAACAGAAAGGCGCGCTCGGCCGGGTCCTCCGGCGGCGACGGCAGCAATTCATGAAGCCGGGCCTTGAGTTCCTCCAGCGTCACGCGCGGTAGCTCCGGCATCGGCTCAACGACGATCGTTGAGGGGATCGGCGCAGGCGATGCGGACCCTTCCAGCGGGAGCGGTTCAAGCGCCGGCGCGTCGGGCGCGTTCCCCTCGGCCGCTGAGGCCTCGCTATCCGTTGGGCCGGTTGCGGCCTCCGCCGCGGGGATGTCCGTCGGGGGCGCCGTCGTCGGGGCCGATGCGACTTCCGTGCCGGCAACGGACGTCTCCGCTGCCGGCGCGGGCGTTCCCTGCCGGTTCACCATGAGCCGCCAGGTCAGCAGGCCGCCTCCCAACGCCAGAACCGCGACGGCCGAGATCGCCGCCAGCGCCGGGGAATGCGATCGGGCGGCTCGCGGCGGCGCCGGCGTGTCGGGCGCCGGCTCGGCTTGGCGACGGTGAGTGACCGTCGGCTCCTCCAATGCGGCCGTCGGGGACGGAGAGGGCGCGACTTCGGCCGATGGGGAGGGAGCGGCTTTGGCCGGCGCGTGGGCTGGCGAAGGGGGGGGCGCGGCGCCGGATCGCGGCGGCTTGAGGGCGTCGAGCGCCTGATCGATCATGACGACAAGCTGCTGGCAGGAGACGGGCCGCTCGTGGCGATCCTCGGCGGTGGCCCGTTTGATCAGCCCCCGAAGCTCGCGCGGGACGAGGTCCAGGTCCACGACACGGGGCGTTTTTCCGCTGACCATATGGTAAAGCGTCATGCCGAGGGCGTAGACGTCGCTCCGGGGGTCGACATCCTTGGCGTTGCGCGTCTGTTCGGGGGCCATGTAAAGGGGCGTCCCGATGACGTCGCCGGTGGCCGTGTGCTCGTGGGTTTCGTAATGGGCCGCGATGCCGAAATCCCCCAGCTTGGCCGCGTCGCCGTCGGTCAGGAAGATATTGGCCGGCTTGATGTCCCGATGAATGATCTGCTTGGCGTGCGCGTGGGCGAGCCCGAGGGCCACGCGGCGCAGGATCAAGAGCGCCCGGCGCGGCGGCAACGCCCCTTGGCGGTGGATGAGTTGAGCGAGCGTCCCGCCGGGATAGAACTCCATGACCATCTGGAGCCCGTCTTCGGTCTGAATGATGTCAAAGACGTTGACGATGGCTTCGTGACGCAGCTTGGCCGCCGTCCGGGCTTCGAACAGGAACCGATCCCGGTCGGAGGGGGAGGTGAGCCCGAGTTTGAGGACTTTGATCGCCACGGGCTGGTCCAGGACCCGGTCGTGGGCCAGGTAAACGACGCCGAACCCCCCGCGCCCGAGCACTTTGATCAACCGATATCGATCGCGCAGGGCGCTCGTCAGTTGGTTTGAATCGAGTTCGCCGGGGCCGGTCGGCGCGCTGGTCGGCCCGGTCGAGGGCTCCACCAGCGTCCGCTCTTCGGCCTGGTCGGGGCTCTTGGGGGGGATCGGAAGATGGGGGTCGGTCACGTCGGAGCTCTGGCCATCGGGGGCCGGGATCGCCCGGGCCGCCGATGGTCGCGCGTGGGCTTTCGGCCTCAATAAGCGACGCGCCTACGATACATCGGGTCGCAGGTGCAGGCCAAGCGCTCTTCGTTTCTTGGGCTCGCTCCGGAAAAGCTTGCCGAGCCTTCGGCCCCAAGGTACAAGGATTTGATTGGGCGGGATTTTGAGCCGCTCCCAAAGGAAGAGCTGGAAATGACAGGACGTTTCTCCGGGAAGGCGCGCTGGATCGGCCGGCGCGGCGCGCTCCTTCTAGGTGTTGCGTTGGCCGGGGCCTGTTCCGGCGGCCGAGAGGAGGAACCCGCGGCGATGAGCGGCGGCGCCGTCGAGGCCGGAGCGCCGAGAACGGAGGGTTCGGTCGAATCCTTCGTCCCCGAGATTCAAATCCAAATGCCCGAGGCGGTCAGCGTGAACGGATTTATCCGCTTCGACGGACCCAGGCCGGCCCCCCAGTATCTGAAGATGAACGCCGACAAGAAGTGCGAAGAGATTCATGGCGAAACCCCCGTGGCGAACACGAAGGAGCTGATCGGGGAGGAGGGCGAGCTGCAGAACGTTTTTGTTTACATCAAGAGCGGCCTGCCACAGCGCAAATGGGCCGTGCCGACCGAGCCCGCCGTCCTGGACCAGAACGGATGCATGTATCAGCCGAGAGTCCAGGGGGTGCGGGTGGGCCAGACGTTCAATATTCTCAACAGCGATCCCACGACGCACAACGTGCGATGCTTCGCCAAGTCCAATCCGCCGTTCAATCTCGGTCAGCCGGGCCCCGGAACGCGCCAGAAGGTCTTTCATAAGGCGGAGATGGAGGTGAAGTTCAAGTGCGACGTCCATCCCTGGATGTTCGCCTACGTTTTCGTGATGGAGCATCCCTTCTACGCCGTGACCGGCCCGGACGGGACTTTCTCCATCTCGGGCCTCCCGCCCGGCGAATACGTCCTGGCGGCCTGGCATGAGGTCTATGGCGAGCAACAGCTTTCCGTCAGCGCCGTCGCGGCCGACGTGGCCGACGCCAACTTTACGTTCACCCCACCCGCGAAGTGAAAGGTGGCGGGCGTCGCTCCGCGGGGCGGGGGGCTTCCGGGCGGTTAATCGGGTGGTTGATCGGCTGAATATGGGGCCGTCCCTTCGTTCATTGGCGGTGATCGTGCTCATGGGGTTGAGCCTGGCCGGCGGCTCCCTGGCCGCGGCGCAAACGCCGCAGGGGGCCCGCGAGACGACCGCCGAAGCTCAGAGTCGGCTTGGCCGGCGACTCTTCGGCGAGAATCGGTTCACCAACCCGGGCAGCAACTTTCTGGTGACCTGCGGCGCCTGTCACAAGCCGCCGGAGGCGGGCGGCAATCAGGCCTATGCCGATCAGCTCCGGCGAAGTCTCTTGCCGAGCCGCCAGGGGTCGCAAGGGCGAGCGCTCACCACGCGAAACACGCCGAGCCTGCTGGACGTGGGGCAGATGCCGCGGTTGGGCCACGACGGGGCCTTCGAAAGCCTGGAATCGCTCGTTGAAGCCAAACTGACGGGGCCTCACTACGGCTGGCTCGAAGGGGAATCCGAACGCGCCGTGGATGAGATTTATACGATTCTGATCAACGACGCCGGCGAGGACGGCGGGGCCGAGGCAAGTTACGCCGAGGAGTTCAGGTCGGCTCTCGGGCTCACGCTGGGGGAGCTGAGCCATCGCGAGGCGCTGCGGGGGGCCGCCCGGGCCTTGGCGGCTTACCTTCGGACGCTCAAAACGGACCTTTCGGCCCCTTGGGACGCGTTTGCCTCGATGAATCGCATCCCGACGGGGCCGGGGGCGGGCGAAACGCCGGAAGCTTACGCCGGGCGCGTCTTCGGACGGTTGGCCAACCTGGAGGGCCGCCTTCAGGTGAAATTGGTCGATGGCTTCGATGTCGATGCTTACGAGGGGCTCAAGATCTTCTTTCGAACGTCGGGCGAAAGCTCGGTCGGCAATTGCGTCGCCTGTCACACGCCGCCGATCTTTACCGATTTCGGATTTCACAACACCGGAATCGCTCAAATCGAATACGAGGGGGTTCATGGCCCGGGTAGTTTCGCCCGGCTCGAAATTCCCGCCCTCGAATCCGCCCGGCGGCCGGAGCCGAGGCTTTCCGCGCCGCCGGAGCCGGGCGCCCCCGGCCAGGCGGACCTGGGCCATTGGAATCATGCCCCGGCGGCCGAGGAGGCCGAGCTCAAGGCGGCGATCGGCGCCTTCAAAACCCCGTCGCTCCGCAACGTCGCGCTGACGGCTCCTTATATGCATAACGGCGCTTACGCCGCCCTGGAGGAGGCCGTCGGGGAAATCGTCGACGTGAGCGAGCGCGCCCGGGCCGGAGCCCTGAGGGCGATCGATCCGGCCTATCTCGGCATGAATCTGACCGAGGCCGACGTCGCCCCCCTCGTCGCTTTTCTGCGATCCTTGACGGAGGTGGGGCGATCCCAATTCCGGAACCTGCTCCTTTCGGCGCGGGACCACACGGGGGAACTCAGCCCCGCGCGTCCCTGAAGTAGCGGCCCCCCGGAGGGCAAGCGGCCATGCGCGTGGCCTTCATGGGGACGCCCGAGTTCGCCTGTGCGCCGCTTGAGCGCTTGCTGCAGAGTCCTCACGAGGTTCGATTCGTCGTTACTCAACCCAGCCGGCCCAAGGGAAGGGGGCAGAGGCCGGCCGATCCGCCCGTTAAGCGGTTGGCCGAGACGCGCGGGGTGCGCGTCTTTCAGCCGGAGGACCCCAAAGATCCGACGTTGCCGCGGTTGATTCGAGACGAGGGGGTCGACGTCCTCGTCGTGGCGGCTTATGGGCGGCTTCTGCCGGAGGATGTCCTCTCGGCCCCGCGACTCGGCTGCTTGAACGTTCATCCGTCGTTGTTGCCCGAATATCGCGGAGCCGCTCCCGTTCAGCGCGCCCTGATGGACGGGCGTCTGGAGACGGGCGTCACGATCATGAAGATGGTCCGGGAGATGGACGCCGGGCCGCTGGTGGCCCAGCAGAGCCTGCCCATCCACGACGATGATGACGCGCTCTCGCTCTCCAATGCTCTGAGCGTGATCGGCGCGGACCTGCTCTTGCGCGTCCTTGACGACGCCGAGCGATCCGGCGCGATCGAGGGGGTGGAGCAGGACGCAGCTCGGGCGACTTACGCGCCTCGGATTCGCAAGGAGGAGGGAGAAATCGACTGGCGGGAAACCTCCCACAAGCTCATGTTCCGCTTGCGGGCGCTGACGCCCTGGCCGGGTCTCTACACCGTTATCGCCGGCCGTCGGGCGCAGATTCTTCAGGCCGAACCGATCGAGCCCGACGAAGCGCGGCGGTGGGGGGCGCGGGAGCACTGGGCGCCGGGCGTGGTGACGGCGCTGGTCAAGGATTACGGATTCACGGTCCGGACGGGAGACGGCCACTGGCTCCTTCGGCGGATCAAGGTCGAAGGCCGGGCGGCCGTGGACGCCGCGGCCTTCGTCCGCGGGACGCGGCTCGTTGTCGGCCGTCGCCTGGCTGAGGCCCCGGATGTCAAGTCCTGATTGCGATCGTGCGACGGCGATCGCGCCGGCGGGGCCCTTTTTGATTGTCCCGATGAAACGCGATGGCTAAATTACGAATCGTGAACGGCGCGATCGCGCCGTTCATCATGCGCGGCTCGAACATGAGGCGCCTCGAACCGGTCGATCATGGTGCCCGAATATCTCGACGTTCCCATTTTCCCGCTCCCGAACGTGACGTTCTTTCCCCGGACGCTGCTGCCGCTTCACGTCTTTGAGCCGCGCTACCGGGAAATGACCCGGGCCTGCCTTAACGGCGACCGGTTAATGGGCGTCGCCCTGCTGAAAGAAGGCTGGCAGAAGGATTACTTCGGCCAGCCGCCCATCTTCAAAACGTTCGGCATCGGCAAGATCATCGACTGGCACCAGCTCGGCAACGGACGCTACGACATCGTTCTGGAAGGATTGTATCGCGGCCGGCTGGTGACCGAGCACGCGACGCGGCCTTACCGGACGGGGCGTGTTTCCGTCTGCCAGGACCAGCGGATCGATCATCGGCGGGCTGAGGTGGGCCGGCTGCAGAAGATTCTCGGCGAAGCCTGCCGCCAACTGTCCGAACTTTTGCCCGAGTGCAAAGACGCCATTCACAGCGCCTGGACCTCTCATCCGCACCCGGGCGTCTGCGCCGACCAACTCGCCTCCGCTCTGGTCGTCGACGCCTACGACCGCCAGTGCATCCTCGAAGAATCCGATCCGCTGCGACGCATGAAGCTCGTTCTCGTCCAGGTCCGACGGGCCATCCACCAGGTGACCCGGAAGACCGTCAAGGAAGAAGTGGTCGAAGAAGAGTAGACCGCTCCGGGGTCAGGCCCCCCCCCGCCCGGTCCGCGCGGCGAACTTGCCGGATCGGTCCGCCGTCCCGATAATCCCCCGGACCGGCCGGAACGTCGGCGAACGCGCGAGCCCTTAAGAGCGACGGCACCGGCCGGAGGAGCCGGATGAAGCCGGAGAACCGCCGGGGCATCGCCTGCGCGGGCAACTGGATCGTCGATCACGTCAAGATCATTGACGTCTGGCCGAGCCCGAGCAACCTCGCCAACATTCTGAGCGAGGAGAAGGGGACCGGCGGCTGTCCTTTCAATTGCCTCATCGATCTCGCCCGCCTGGCCCCGGGCTTGCCGCTGGAGGCCATCGGGCTGATCGGCGAGGACGACGACGCTCAGTGGATCCGCGATCAGATCGCCTTCAGCGGAGCCGACGCTTCCGGCCTGCTCGCCTGCCCGGCAGCGCCGACGAGCTATACCGACGTCATGACGCTGCGAGACGACGGGACGCGCACCTTCTTTCACCTGCGGGGGGCTAATGAGCTTTTCGACATCGAGCACGTCAACGTCGAGGCGCTCCGTTCCAGGATCTTCCATCTGGGCTACCTCATGCTGTTGACCCGGCTCGATCAACCCGACGAGGCGCACGGATCGCGGGCGGCCCGCTTGCTCGCCCGGTGCCGTGAGGCGGGGCTCCGGACATCCATTGACCTGGTGAGCGCCGAGGTCGGACGCTACGCCGAGATCGTGACGCCGGCGCTGCGCGTTACGGACTATGCCATCATCAACGAGGTCGAAGCTCAGGCGGTGACCGGCCTCCGCCTCCGGTCGCCCTCCGGCGAGCCCGATTGGGACGCTCTGGAGGCGGCCGCCCGCCGATTGGCCGATCTCGGGGTGGCCGGCAACGCGACGATCCATCTACCGGAGGGAGCCGTCTCGCTGGATGTGGCGGCGGGGCGAATGCACACGGCGGGTTCGCTCCGGCTGCCGCCCGGTTTCATCAAGGGGGCCGCCGGCGCCGGCGATGCCTTCTGCTCCGGCATGCTCCTGGGGTTGCACGAGGGTTGGCCGGTCCCTCGCTGTCTGGAGATGGCTCACGCGGCGGCGGCGGCCTCTCTCCGACACGCGACCTGCACGCAGGGGGTCCGCAGCGCCGAGGAAGCCCTGGAGCTTGCCCGACGCTACCCGGCGAGTTGATCCGTGGGCGCGCGATCGACAGGCTGGGGGTTCGGCCCTTGAAAGGAGATCGCCCGGCCGAAGGCCTCGCCTCCTTGACCGGCGATTCACCGATGGCCCCCGAAGCTCCCCGCCGCGTGCTATATCTGACTCCCAGCGTCCGGCTTCTGGGCGCCCGCCGGAGTTTGCTGGGCCTGGTCACGCATCTGGACCCCGTCCGCTGGCAGCCGATCGTCTGCGGCCAGAGCGAGGGCCATCTGGCCGAGGCGTTGCGTCAGGAGGGGGTCCCCTTCGAAATTCTGCACCTCGGCTGGTGGCGCAAGGCCAAATACTGGCTGCGGCGCCCCTGGGCGATCGCGCGGCTGGCGCGGCTCATCCGCCGGCGCGGCATTGACCTCGTCCACTGCAATGAAATTTATCCCAATCCCTATGCCGTGCGCGCGACGGCTCGGCTCGACCGTGCCCGGGGGCGGCGCGTCCCCGTCGTCACGCACATGCGGCTTTCCATCTCTCCCCGGATGGTGCGCAATTACGATCTGGGACGGGCGGACCTGATCATCGTCCCCTCGGCGGCCGCCGGGCATGATTTCGACCTCTGGCCCGATAAGGAGCGGCGGGTGGTCGTCGTTCCGAATGGGGTGGACCTGGACGAATTTCGGCGAACGCTCTCGCGGGAGGAAGCTCGAGGCCGTCTCGGCTTGCCGATGAATGGGCTTCTTCTGAGCGCGATCGGCGACGTGAGCCCCCGCAAAGGGGGCGATCTGGTGCTGGAAGCCCTCGCCCGGTTGGGTCCGGCGATCCCGGGGCTGCGTCTGATGTTCGTCGGCGACCCGCACCGCGGGCAGTCGGGGTTTGCCGAGGGGTTGCGGCGGCGGGCGGCGCAACCCCCGCTGGCCGGCCGCGTGCATTTCTTCCCCTACACGCGAGACATCCTCCCTTTCTACGAGGCGGCCGACGTAAATCTTCTGATTTCGCGCGACGAGGGTTTCGGCCGGACGATCATCGAGGCCGGCGCCCTGGAGACGCCCAGCATCGGCGCCCGCACGGGCGGAATCCCGGAACTGATCGATCACGGCCGGACGGGTCTGCTCGTCCCGCCGGAGGATCCCGCCGCCCTGGCCGAAGCGATCAGCCGCTTGGCGCGCGAGGAGCCGGAGCGGCGGGCGATGGGCCGCGCGGCGCGCGAGCGCGCTGAAGCCGAATTCTCGATCCGGGCCCACGCCCGCAGAATGATGGACCTTTACGACCGCGTCGTCACCGCCGCCTGAGTCGGCGACGACCTCAGGGCAGCTCGCTCATCTCGCGCACGATCCGAAAGCCGACATAGGGGCTTACGAAATTCCGGAGGTTCCCCCCGCGGGCCGCGGCCCGGAGGTCCCGCGCCTCCACGCCCCAGCATCCGCCTCGAAACACTTGCTCCGTGGCCGGCGACGCCGGCGCCCCGCCGGCTTCGGCCAGGGCATAGGCGTCGCAATGAAAATCGTCCGAGCACCACTCCCAGACGTTGCCGAACATGTCGTGAAGCCCCCAGGCGTTGGGGCGCTTGCGGGCCACGGGCTGCGTGCGGTTGCTGCTGTTGGCGGCGTGCCAGGCGAAGTCGCCGAGGGCCTCCAGCGAAATCTCCCCCGCGTCCTCGGCGCGGCCAAAGAGCCCCTCGCCGCCGGCCCGCGCGCAATATTCCCATTCGGCCTCCGTCGGCAGGCGATATCGGGCGGCCCCCTCCCCCGCGAGCCGCTTGAGGAACTCGGCGATCTGGCCCAGGCGGACGCGCTCGACGGGCAGATCGTCGCCGCGAAAAGCCGACGGGTTGTTGCCCATGATGTCCCGCCAGAGCTTCTGCGTCGTTTCGGTTTTGGAGATGAAGAAAGGGCGCTCGATCCGAACCACGCGGGCCGGCGTCTCGCAGACGTAAAGGGAACTCCAGAGGCCGGCGGCCTCGAGGGCCGAGCGATGCGCCGCCGTCGTCCCCATCGTGAACTCCCCGGCGGGTATCTTGAGGAAATCGACGCCGTCGAAGCGGACTGTTTCAAAATCACGGGCCGCGCGTTCCTTGAGAACGTCGATCACCCGTTTGTGATTGCGATCGACCGCGTCGCCGCGGGCCGCCAGCGCTTCGAGCTGCTTCCTGATCTCCTCGTCGGCCCCCTGGCCGAGCCGATGGTTCTCCTCAATCAGCTTCTTGAGCGCTTCGTTCTGCTCGGCGAGTTCCGCCAGCCGCTTCTCCAGCGTCTCCCGTTCGCTCTGCCGGCTCCGCTCGGCTTCCTCGATCGCCCGACGCGTCGCCGCCAGCTCCTCGCCCAGCGCCTCCAGGCCTCGTTCCAGAGCCAGCAGGGCGCGGCGCTGCTCTTGGAGGGCGCCTTCCGGGTCCCGCGCGATCCGCTCGTTCTCGGCGAGGGTGTCCAGGATGAGACGCTTGACCCGCTCCCGCTCGGCCTCAAGTTGCTGCTCGCGTTGGCGCTCGGCCTCGCGCTCGCGGGCCATTTCCTCGGCTCGACGGCGAATCCACTCAAACGGGTTGCCGGGGGGTGAAGGCGTTTCCTCGGAAGCGCCCCAGCCGAGGCGACCCCCGAGGGTCAGCGTCAGAACGAGCGCGCCCGCGAGGAGAGCGCCGGGCCGGCCGCGCATTCCGGGGGGCACCGTTCAGGCCCTTTTGATGAAACGCAGGGGGGGACGCGTATTGCGGCCCCGTCCCGAAGGGTTGAGCCCCGTCAGGTCGAGCGCCGTCGCGTAAACGTCGCCATGATTGGGGACGAAGCCCTTCTCGTTGGGTCGCCGCTCGGGCTTGAGAAGACCCGTCTGGGGGTCGTAGGCCTCGTCAAGGGAGCCGTCGGGGAGGAGGGGGATGGGTTGCAACGTCTGCTCGCCGACCCCGCCGAATTGACGGGCCCCCGCGACGGTTCCGCCGAGGAAGACCGCCGAGGTCACGGGCCAATGTTGGCAGATGTCCTGATCGTCGATCATTTTCTTTTTGTCGGTTTCGTCGATCGGCATCTTCCAGATGGCCTCGACGTCGCCGTGGATCGTCCGCCCGAATTCGGAGGTGATGACGATCGTCGTCAAATCGAAGAGGCTCTTGCCCGTCGAACGGTACTCGGTCGATTTGAGCAGGCCGACGAGCGTCCGCAGGGGGTCCCACAGGTCTTCGTCCATTTTGCGGGTCGTGTCGGGCAGCCCGACGGGCGTGCGCCCGTCGTCCTTCCACAGCGCCCGGCGGGTATAGTGATCGTCGAATTTTCGGATGCCTTGGCTTTCGATCCAGAAAGCGCAGGCGTAGCCGGCCCGCATCAGTTCAAAGGTCATCATCGCCTGGACATTGGTGGCTGGGGAGAACTTCGTTCGGGCCTTATTGCCGTTGATGCTCCGGTAGGTGATCAGTTCGTCGGCGGGGGCGACGTTGAAAGCCTCCTTGAGCTCCGGATCGTTGAACAGGCCGTTGACGCGCGTCGGCTCCAACCCGCGTCCCCGTCCCGCAAGGCTCTGATAGATCGCCCGAGCCGAATGGTAGCTTTTGACGGCCTCGGCCCGCTCATCGGCCAGGAGATTCCCCTCGACGTTATCGATGAAGTCCTGCACGCGCAGATTCACTTCGTCGGTGGACATCTGATGCATCCGCAGAAGGAAGCTGCGGAGCTTCGCCGGCGTGCCGGCGTAAATCGTGTGGGCGTGCGCGGGGCCCAGGGCGTGATAGTAGCCCCGCCGTCCCGTGAATTGAGCCTCGTTCAGCTCGCCGTCGGAGAGCCACCAATGCCACGAGAGGTTGGGGAGGATATAGGGCTGGCCGTGGGCCTCGGCGAAAGCCTGCATGACCGAGCGTTCGTCCTCCTGCCGCTCGTCCGTGTGACGATAGGCGTAATCCCCCATGTGGGCCTTCAGCCGCTCCCCCGAATGAAAGGAGCCCGTCCGCATGGAACTCAAGACCGCCATGTCGGCGAACAGGTCCTTGCCCCCTTCGGCGAGGTAGCCGTAGCGGATGTGGCCGTGGGTCGCGATGCCATAGCCGTCCTCGCCCCACTTGAGGACGCGGTAACGCTCCTGGCCGGGGTCCTCCAGGCGACGGACCACGTGATTGGGCGACATCACCGGGTTGAACATGTCGTAGCCCATCCAGCCGCCTTCGATGAACCAGTAGATGAGGAAGCGGGGTTCGTCGGCCGCGGCGGCCAGATCGGCGGCCATGGCGGCGGCCCGGGCGTGCGAAACGGGCAACCCGTAATTGATGAAATAGGCGAGGAACTGAGAAGCGGTCAGGGAGCCGGCCCCGGAAGCGACTTGCTTGATGAAGTTACGGCGATCCATCGAGGGCCACCTCCAGAGGACGTTCGATCGGGCCCCCCTCGCCCAGGTATTCGGGGCTTAAGAGAAGGGCCTTGATAACGGTCTTGATCGAGAATCGGCTCTGGTGCGCCACGTCCCAGAGACGCCGGTAGAGGGCGCGCTCCTCGGTCTCCCAGCGCATCTGGCGGCCGAAGAAGAACATGAAGTGCGTGTCGAGGATCGTCCGAATGAACCGCTCCTTGTTCTGCGCCGCCCGCGCGAAGGCCTCCATCCCGTCGCCCGGGAACGGATAGGAGGCCACGACCCGTTGGTCGCTCGCGTCGATGGGAAGGCCCCGCTCGTCGTGCATCCGGTAATTTCCCTCGTCGTCCCAGTGAAGGCGCTGATAGGCCAGCGGAGTGAGAATCTTGTGGCAACTATAGCAGACGCTGGCCGGATCGGTCGTCCCGGCGGCCGTGATGCCCTGGCGCTCCTCGACGATCTCCGGCGGGACCTCGAAGACGTAGCCCAGGAATTTCTCGGCCACCTGAGCGGCGTAATTGAAATGCGGAAGGCCGGGCTTGCCTCGGATGAAGCCGGGCATCGTCAGGAGGCCCGTGCGGCCGGCGTAGGTGGGTCGCGGCTGAGGCTGCATCTCGGCGTCCACCGTATAGTCGGCCGTCAGGATCTCCTTAAACGGCCGATCGTTGAAGACGATGTAGCACCACAGACGAACCGGCTCGTCCTCATCCTCCTGGCCGTGGCTTTCCAGATACAGCCGGACGCGGTGAAAGTAAAAGGCCTCGAATTCGGCCGATGCCAGATAACGGTCAATCATCCGCGCGAGCGAGGCGCCCCGATAAAGTTCAAATAATTCATCCTCCGTCGGCGGCCGCCCGACGAGGTCCTGAGCGATCTTCACCAGTTGAAGTCGGCGGCGATCCTGTTCGGCCACGTCGCGATCCAGCGTCATCGGGCGGGTGAAGATAAAGTCCGGATGCCTGAGCAGCGCCCGGACGAGGCCCTCCCAGGCGGCCTGAGCCCCGCCGCGCGGGCGAGCCCGGAAGCGCAGGATCGGCGAGGCGGCGTCTTCCATCTCCACGCGGGGGCCGCCCACCTGTCGCCACTCGAACCCCAGTTCTCCCCCTTGGAGGTCGTAGCTGGCCGAGCCGTCGACCTCGACGCTCATCCCCAGGGCGACGCGCCGGGGATGTTGCAGCCGCACGATCGGCGAGGAGGCGGCCGCCCGGACGATGACCGGCGTGGCCGTTTCGTTGGATTCCTGGCCGGGGAAGCCCACGCCGACCTGATAATAGCTTTCGGCGGACCAGCGGTCCTTGCGGACGGACGGCTTGTATCTCAGGCGGAGCTCCCCTTTACGTTCATTGCGGTCGTTGACGGTGTCCGGGCCGGTGATGTTGTAGGGCCGGAAGGCGAACTCGGTGAAGACCGGCCAGTCCTCCTTCCCTTCGGCCTCGTCATTGTCGACGAGGATCGTCGCCCCGCCCCCGACGGGCGAGAACCGGACGGCGTCGGCCACGACGCGCTTCGTTGTCCCGGCGTTGCTGATCTCGACGCCTTGATCCTCCGAAACGAAGCGGAACGACGTCTTCAGGTCCCAGAAGGCGATCGTGTCCTCCGTCTGATCGATGACGAAATGAGCCTCTCCGGGAGGGGGCGTCGGCGGGCGGGGCGTTTCCACCAGGCGGGTCTCTCCGGGAGCGAAGACTTGAACGACGAGCCGCCGCGCGAGCGGCCGGCGGTTGATTCGGCACCACCGGAGATAGAGCTCGTATGGGCCGTCGCGATCGACGCGCAGCGGCAATTCCAGTGCGCACTCCCCCTTGTGTTGATCGGCGTCGTCGGCCCAGATCAGCCCGCCCCGGCGGCGGAAGTTCCAGGGCCCGGACAGGCGCGCCTCGACCGAGTCCACCGGGATGAGCCGTCGCGTCGTCGCCGGCAAGGGCCCCACCAGTTCCACGCCGATGAGGGAGACCAGACCGGAGGTGTCGGTGTTGCTGACCGCCACAATCGCCTCGGGGTCGTCGGCGCGCAATTCGAAGGTGCGGCCGAGCCGCCGGCGGAAAACGCCGCTCGTCGGCGCCGCCCCCAGATCGACGGCTTCCTCATAAAGGCCGTGGCGCGTGTTGCGCAGAGCGACGGCCAAGCTCCGGTGCGTCTTGACGCCCGCCTCGCCCGTGACCGTGACTTCAAAGAGCAACGATTGCTCCCCCCCGGCCTCGTCCTCGTGGTTTCTGTAGATTGCGCGGACGAGCTCGATCGAGCCGGCCAGTTCCTCCGGCGTCGGCCGGCGCAGGAGGATGCGTCGATAAACTTCGGTCACGGCCTGAGCTAGCCGAGCCTCGGGTCCTTCGAATATCCCCCCCGAGAGTCGCCCTTCGGACCAGCCCTCAAAGGGGCCGGACGCCGTCAGATAGGCGCGCGAGGCGACGTCGGCGGCCAGCAGATCAAGGCCGGTCAGGAACATGGCCGTCGGCTTGGAACTCTCGTCGAACCGGAGCTGAAAATCGGCCCCGGCGAACAGATGGATGTGTTCCTGAAATCGGTCGCGTTCGTCCCGGACCCAGTCGTCCCCGAAAAGCGTCTGAATCTTGCCCTTGAGCTGAAAGTAAGTGATGAAGGTGAACGGCAGGCCCGAGCCCGGATCGGGTCGGGCCACGCGAGACGGGAGCGCCAGGTGCGGCGGAAATTGTTCGTCCATCGGGACGAGTTCGGCCTCGAGCGCGCGGCTGACCTCCTCCGTAAATCGGCGCAAGGCTTCGATCCGTTCCGACGGCCAGGGCGGATGCGGCGGGGGCGGCATGCGCGTGCTCTCGGAGGTCGAGCTGACCTTGGCCAGCAGCGTCTCGGCTCCCCGAACGGCGAAGTAACCCGCCTGGGCGAGCCGGAGGAAAGCTTCGCGGGGGTCCAGCCCGAAATTGAGCGGCGTTTTGGTCTCCGCCCCGTGGCATTGAAGACAGGCGTGCTCGCCTTCGGAGATCGCTCCCCAGAACTCCGCCGCGAACCGATCGGCCAACTGCCTCTGTACTTCTGGAGAAAATCGAACCTCCGCCGAAGCGACGGGACGCGCCTCCGGGCTGGCCTCCGGCGGCGCAGGCTTGGCCGCCTCGGGCGCGACGGGCGGCTCCGGCGGTTGAGCCGGTAGCGGCGCCTCCAGCAAACCGAGGGCGCCCGCCTGCTTGAGCAGGCCTAGCCGTTCCTCGATGGCCTCCAGTTCGGCCGCCTTGGCCCGGCGCGCCGCTTCGGCCTCGTCGATGGCCTGACGGACCGCTCGGCGGAGAGCCTCCGGGTCCCTTAACGCGACTTTGAGCGCCTCCAGCAGCCCTTCGAGTTCCGGCGAAGCCGCCGGGGGGGGGTGGGAGGCCTCGGGGGGGAGCGTCCCTTCAGGCGTCTGGC
This sequence comes from uncultured Candidatus Sumerlaeota bacterium, assembly GCA_964463045.1. Lineage (GTDB taxonomy): Bacteria > Sumerlaeota > Sumerlaeia > MVZB01 > JAJFLK01 > CAYXAU01. Next base: position 105,452 of record CAYXAU010000003.1, read on the forward strand.
CGGGGGCGCGACGCGCGGCCGACCCGGCGAGCCCCCAGGCGCCAACAATAATTAAGGCCCAAATGCAGATCGGGCGGCCGCGCTTGGACCCCCGTATCGGGTCCGGGTCGGGATTTTTCCGGAGCTGGAGCATCAAGTCCTCGGCAGCCTTTCCCCCGGGCGAATTGTCCTCAACAACCTCGGCCGATTGTAGGGAGGGGGCGACCAGCCGGTCAACCTCGGGATCCCGGCTCCGATCGGCGGGGCGGGCGGGGAGATCGCTGGCGGGTCAGGGCGCCGATGAGCCGTTGACGATCCGATCGGTGGCGTCTAACGTCAATTTGTGGCCGAGGGCGCTCGGCCGGAGACCTGCCCGCGGGGCTCTCCTAGCGCTGGTGTGCACACTGATCACTCTCTGGCGATGCCATCCCTCGGCCCGGCTGATCGTCGCGCTCAACCGGGACGAGTTCAAGAGTCGGCCGACCGCCCCCGTGAGCCTTTGGGCCGACGAGGGGGAGGCCCCGCCGATCGTCGCGGGCAAGGACCTGAGGGCGGGGGGGACGTGGTTCGGCGTCGGCCGGCGCGTGGTCGCCGGTTTGACCAATCAACGCCATGCAACGGGCCGCGCTTTTCCGGGGGAACGCTCGCGGGGGGAGTTGGTCGTCAGGGCCTTACGGGCCGAGAGCGTAGGTCAGGTGGCCGCCGATCTTTGCGCCTTGCCGGCCCATGCCTATGGATCATTTCACCTGGTCGCCGCTGACGCCGACCAGATGATCTGGTGCACCAATCGATCGCAGGTCTGGGAGATCTATCCCACCGAGCCGGGGCTCCACGTCCTCGGCAACGACGGCCTGGACGAGGAGCGGGACGCCGTCGTTGCCAACTTACGGCGTGAGCTGCACGGCGCGGAGGCACTGGAACCGGCACCCCTGCTCGAACGTTTGAAGGGTCTCCTGGCCCGAGGGGGGGAAGGCTGGCCCTGCGTTGATCTGGGGCTCTACGGCACGCGCAGCTCGGCGATTTTATGGTGGGGTTGTCGGCGCGCGCGGCTCTGGACGACCGACGGCCCGCCGGACAACGCCGAATGGATCGATCAGAGTTCCCTCTTGACGGCCCTCCCGATCGAGGCCGGCGTTTGAGACTCCCGCCGGGAGGGCGATCGTTCGGATCGGCGGCGGGCCGGGGCTCCGGGACCTCGCGGGCCCCTTCCAGGCCCATGGTCCGCTTTCACCATCCGGCTCAGGAGCGCGGGGCGCCGCCGCCGCGGGGGCTTTCCGCCCGCCGGCCCGGAATCCGATGAAACGCAGCCGGTTGAAGCCGTCGGAACCCGTCTGGAGCGCCACGCGGCGACTGGACGCGCGGGGCCGGGCCGACGCCGCGCTCGTCCTCGCCTATTGTTCCGGGAGGGACGTGGCGGCGCGCCCCGCGGCCGACGCCGCCTGGATTCCCTTCGACGTGATGACCAACCGCGCTCACTGCGCGATGCTGGCGGCTCAGGGCATCATTCCGGCCTCGGCCCTGGCGACGATCGCTGAGGCGCTCGATCGGATCGAGCGACGTTGGCGCGCCGGTCGGTTTGCGCTCGATCCCTCGCTCGAGGACGCCCATATGAACGTTGAGAGCGCCGTCGCCCGCCTCGGCGGCGCCCGCGTCGCCGCCCTCATGCACACCGGCCGCAGCCGAAACGATCAGGCGGCCACCGACGCTCGGCTCTGGCTGCGCGAGAAGCTCCTGAGCCTCCTGGAAGCCCTGAGCGCGACGGTCGTCCGGCTGGCGACTCTGGCCCGGCGCGAGGCCCGCACGGTTATGGCCGGCTGGACGCACGGGCAACCGGCGATGCCGACGACGCTCGGTCATTGGGCCGCCGCTCATGGGACGGCTCTGGCCCGGGACCTGACGGCGCTGCGCGATCTCTGGCCGGTCATCAATGTCTGCCCGCTCGGCGCGGCGGCCGGTTTCGGGACGGCCTGGCCGATCGATCGAAGCCTGACGGCGCGCCTGCTCGGGTTCGACGCCCCTCAGCCCAACTCCCTTGACGCCGTCTCGACCCGGTGGGAACCCGAAGCGCGCGTGGCGGCGGCCCTGGCCGTGATGATGAACCACCTTTCTTCCCTGGGTCAGGATCTGATTCGCCTGGCCTCGCCTCCGGCCGGGCACGTTCAGCTTTCCCCCGCCTTCACGACGGGCTCCTCCATCATGCCGCAGAAGCGTAATCCGGATTTTGCCGAGGTCACGCGCGCTCGGGCCGCCGCCGTCCACGCCCTTTTGGGGGCGCTCCTGGAGGTTGGGCGCGCCGCGTTGTCCGGGTATAACCGCGACGTCCAGTGGACAAAAACCTGGATGATGGAAATCGTGGAGGCCGTCGAGGGGCCGCCGGCCGTTTTCGATCGGGCCCTGGCCACGCTCACGGTCGATCGCCGGTCCCTGGCCGGGACCGCCGGAGCGGACTTTTCGACCTCGACCGATCTGGCCGATTACCTAAGCGCGACGCGGGCCGCGCCGTTTCGCGAGGTTTATCGCCTGGTGGCCGAGGCCGTACGGCGGGATCGCGCGGCGGATGGGCTGGGGCTCGCCACGCTGAACGAGCAACTGGCGGCGGCGGGGCTGGCCTCCCTTACCCCCGCTGAATTCCAGGCCCATGTTGACCCCGCCGCCGCCGTGGCCCGGCGCCGCAGCCTCGGCGGCCCCGCGCCGGAGCAGACACGGCGCCAGGCGGCGCAACTGCGGCGATCGGCGGCCGAGGCTCGCCGGTGGGTCGCGGCCCAACGCCGCCGACTGGCGGCGGCCCGGGTCCGATTGACCGGTCTGATCGATCGGCTGACACACCAAGCCGCCGGCCGGCCCCGCCGAGGTTGACCCGTTGAAACCCTGAACTTAAGTTTGGCCTCCTGGAGTCTGGACCCCGGCGAACGCAAGTGAACCCCATCCATCATCCCCAGGCGGAAAGCTCCCTCGGGGCGGCCACCGGGGACCCCGAAGCCCACCGATCTCTTTGGGAACGCTACAAGGGCTATCTGTGTTCCGTTCCGGAGCTGCAGTTCACCCTGGACCCCAGCCGGATGGATTTTCCCGAGGGTTTTCTTGAAGCGATGAGTCCGCCGCTGGAGCGGGCCTTGGCGGCGATGGACGCTCTGGAAGCCGGGGCCATCGCCAATCCCGACGAGGGACGCCGGGTCGGCCACTACTGGCTGCGGGACCCCGATCGCGCTCCGGAGCCGGCGATCGCCGAGTCCATCCGCGCCACGGTGGCGCGGATTCAGCATTTCGCCGATCGCGTTCACCTCGGTCGGCTTCGCGGCCAGCGCGGAAGCCCCTTTCGCCATTGCCTTCTGATTGGGATCGGGGGCTCGGCCCTGGGGCCGCAACTGCTCAACGACGCCCTCGGTTCGGAGGAAGATCGGCTGACGCCGGCGTTTATCGATAACACCGACCCTGACGGGATCGACCGGACGCTCGGCCGATGCGGGGCCCGGCTGGCCGAGACGCTTGTCCTGGTCGTCTCCAAATCCGGCGGCACCCAAGAGACGCGAAACGGCATGCTGGAGACGGCGGCGGCGTTTGCCCGCCAGGGTCTCGATTTTCCCCGGGCCGCCGTCGCCGTGACCGAAGCCGGCAGCGCTCTGGATCGCCAGGCCCGAGCGGAAGGCTGGCTTGACGTCTTTCCGATGTGGGACTGGGTCGGCGGCCGAACGTCGGTTTTTTCGGCGGTGGGGCTTCTGCCGGCGGCGCTCCAGGGGATCGAGATCGATCCGTTCCTCGCGGGGGCGCGGCTCATGGACGCCGCCACCCGGCGCCACGACCTGAGGCGCAACCCTGCGGCCTGGCTCGCCCTCATGTGGCATCACGCCACGGGGGGCCGCGGCCAACGCGACATGGTCATCCTTCCCTACAAGGACCGCCTCCTGCTCCTGAGCCGCTATCTCCAGCAACTCGTGATGGAGTCCCTGGGGAAAGAACGGGATCGGGAGGGGGCCCTGGTCCACCAGGGGATCGCCGTTTACGGCAACAAGGGCTCGACGGATCAACACGCCTTCGTCCAGCAACTTCGGGACGGCGTGGATAATTTCTTCGTCGTCTTCGTCGAGGTTTTGCGCGATCGCGACGGCGCCTCCCTGGAGATCGAGCCCGGCGTGACGGCGGGCGACTATCTCCATGGCTTTCTCGAGGGGACTCGCCGGGCGCTGCACGAACGCGGCCGGCAATCCCTCACGATCACGATCCCGGAGGTTTCTTCTCGGTCCCTGGGGGCCCTGATCGCGCTGTTTGAGCGCGCCGTCGGCCTCTATGCGTCGCTGGTGAACATCAACGCCTATCATCAGCCGGGGGTTGAGGCCGGCAAAAAGGCCGCCGAGGCGGTCCTCGAACTTCAAAGACGCCTCCTCGATGCGATGGCCGCCGCCCCGGAGAACGGACGGTCGGCCGACGAATGGGCGGCTGCAATTGAGGCCCCCGAAGCGGTCGAAAGCGTCTTCAGAATCCTTGAGCACCTGGCGGCCAATCCGGATCGCCGGGTCGAGCGCGTTGCCGGTCCGACCCCGTGGGAAGCGCGCTTCTTCCTTCGGCGATAACCCTGGTCCGCCGTCGGATGGGGCAGGACGGTCCCCTGAAGCTCGCTCGGGCGAGCGCGATCAGCCTGGACGCCGATCAGTTCAGGTGAGGGCCGAGAGCGCGGGCCACGCGCTCGGCCACGAGGGCGTAGCCCTCGGCGTTGGGGTGGATGTGATCGGCCATCAGCGCCGTACGGCCGAAGATGCCGTCGAGAATGTCTGGCACGTAGAGACAACCGTGGTGCCGAGCCAACGCCTTGAACCGTGAGCCGAAATCTTCCGAAACCAGGGGCAACCCTTCGATGCCGATCAGGACGACCATGGCCCCGGAATCGATCGAGCGCTCCACGATCTGTTCCAGAGCCGCGAATGCCTGATCGGCGCTGTTGCGTTGGAGCAGATCATTCCCCCCCAGGAGCACCAGAACGACGCCGGGCCGCTCGGCGAGCACATCGCGCTCCAGCCGCCGCAGCGCCGCGGCCGCCGTCTCCCCCGCAACGCCTCGGTTGATCACGGGCCGCCCCAGCAGCCGGGCGAGCTGAGCCGGGTAACTGGCCTCCGGCCGCGCGCCGACCCCTTGGGTCAGGCTATCGCCGAAGGCCACGATCGGCCCGGGGCGAGGGGGGACGTTCGCCAGGGGCTCGCGCCGGAAGTATCGACTGCCCCCCCAGGCGAGCGCCACCGCCGCCGCGGCGATGACCAGCCAGCGGAAGGTCCGAGTCGTCATGCAAGCGGGCCGCGATTTGTTCGGCCAAGGGCCCCCGCCCGGCGAGGGGCTCCGATCAGGAGTCGGCGGCCGGAGGCGGGCAAACCCGTGGGGCGAATCGGTCGTAGCGGATGCGAATGAAGGCCATCTCCCAACCCTGAGGGTTGAGGGATTTCAGTTGCTCCACGTTCGTGATCGGGACCCCCGCCACCTGGCGGTGCCGCCTGAGCGACGTCTCCAGGCTCTGGCCGTTGGGCTCCGGGGGAAACATCCACCCGCTGACGTCCTCGGTTCGTTCGCCGTCTCTCATGCTCATTGTCTGAGGCTACCCCTCATTGTCCGATTGGCAACGCCCCCCTCCGTCTGGAATTATCCCGCCCGTGCCCCGCGAGGCAAAGGGAAAACACTTGCCCGGGGGAAGAAGAGGAGGGGCGGGGGAGCGCCGGATGAAGCCCCTTCGGCCGGGGGTGGACAAGGAGGATGGCTCCCATGGAAACCGGTCTGGCCGGCAAAGTGATCCTCGTGACGGGCGCCTCGGGCGGGATCGGCGGCGCGATCGCCGAAGCCCTGGCGGCCGAGGGGGCCAATCTCGTCCTCCACGCCCATCGCCATCGGGCCACGGCTGAACGCCTCGCCGAGGCGCTGCCGACCGCCTCCCTCGTGCTCCAGGCAGACCTGAGGCGTGAGGAAGCCGTGGAGCGTCTGTTTGACGAGGCGGCGGCGCACTTCGGTTCGCTCCACGCCCTGGTGGCCAACGCCGGTTTCTGGAGGGAGGCGGCCGTCCCGATCCATCGCCTTTCCTTGACCGAATGGGAGCACACGCTGGCGACCGATCTCACCACAGTCTTCCTCTGCGCCCGAGGCTTCCTGCGGCATCTGGAGAGCGCGCGGCCGGAGGCGGCTTCGATCGTCTTCATCGGTTCGACGGCGGCTCTGTTCGGCGAGGAGGGCCACGCCGATTACGCCGCCGCCAAAGCCGCGGTCGTCCACGGCCTCACGCGTTCGCTCAAGAATGAGATCGTCCGGCTCGTCCCGCGGGGTCGGGTCAACGCCGTTTGCCCCGGCTGGACGCTCTCGCCGATGACCGAGGACGCGCTGGCCGACGGCGAGACCCTCCGTCGCGTGCTGCAAACCCGCGCGCTCAGACGGCTGGCTCGGCCGGAAGACGTGGCCCGCATGGTCGTCTTCCTTCTCTCGGACCGCCTGGCCGGGCACGTCACCGGCGAGGTCGTGGCCGTGGCCGGGGGGATGGAGGGGCGGCTGCTCCACGCGGCCGAAGCCATCGACCCGGCCGACGCCTAGACGGGGTCGCCGGTCCTCGTGACGGCGGCCTCCGGGCCCGGCGGGCCGGCCTGATAAGCCTCGATCCGCTCGCGCAGCTCGGCGGGGGTCGGAGCCGAACGGCCGGTCCTGAGGTCCACGTGGACGTAAACGCTTTCGCCGATCACGAGAGGATCGGGCCCGTTCGGTCCGAGAACTTCAAAGTTGAAGGTCAGGCTGGAGCGACCGAGGCGCGCGACGCGAACGCCGATCTCGAGCTGATCGTCGAATCGGGCCGGCCCGCGAAACTCCAGCGTCGTCTTGACCAGTTGCAGGTCCCAGGCCCGATCGCTCAACGCCGCCGGATACGGGGCGCCGATCGCCCGCAGGAACTCCGTCTGGGCCACGTCAAAGAAATTGAGGTAGTGGCCGTTGAACACGACGCCTTGCATGTCCACTTCGGACCAGCGCACGCGTAACGGGTGAACAAACCGAAAGTCCGAGCGAGCCATGGGAGGGCGCAAAGGCGAGCCGAACGGGGGGCGGCTTACTTGATGGCGATCGGGTTGATCGGCGAGCCGACGGCGCCGGTGATGTTCAGCGGCTGAGCACAGAGGAAAAACTCATACCGGCCGTCGGCGGCGCAATCGTCGGCCAACTCTTCCAGCCACCAGATCTCCCCGATATAGACCCCAAGGTCCCGGAGGATATTGCCGTGCAGCGGCACGACGTTACGCGGATCATCCGGGTTCGGCATCCGTTCCAGCGCAATATTGTCGGCGGCCACGCCGGCGACGCGCCGCTCTTTGATCCAGGGGATCACGTCCTTCAGGATGCCCGTCTGCGGGCGGAAGAAGTTCTGCCGAAAGGCCGCGTCCCGCGAGGCGTACCAGCTCGGGAGCACCCCCGTCCGCAAGAGGACGATATCCCCCTGCCGCACTTGGACGTTCTGTCGCGCCAGAGCCCCCTCGATGTCGGCGCGCGTGATGCCGGTGCCCGGCGGGAGATCGCCCCCCTTGAAGCGAACGATGTCGATCAGGACGCCCCGGCCGACCATCCGATCCTTGACGTTCTGGATGCCGAGCCGCGTGGCGCCGCCGCCGCCGGGGGCGCTACGGATGGCGGCCGGGGAGAAACCGTTATAGAGCTTGCCGTCGTACCAGGCGTGCGAGAGCGCGTCCCACTGCGTCGAGCCCTGCAGCGGCATGTAGATGTAGTCGTCGGCGAAATGGACGCGCCCGGGCGCCGTCGTCGCGGGGTTGGCGAGGACGTCGGCCCCGGTGGCCACCATCGTGTGGTGCGGCGTCAGACGGCCCGGATAGACCGGCCCGGTGTTGTCCAGCGGCGCGGCCAGGCTGAAGGTCCGCCCCGTGCGGATCAATCGGGCCGCGGCCACAATGTCCTTCGGCCGAATGTAGTTGGCCGCCCCCCGTTCGTCCTCAGCGCCCCAGGCGCCCCAGGTGTTCATCGTGTCGTGCGGGTAGAGCGCGGGCGAGCTCTGCCCGGGAAGCGGCCGCGGGAGCGTCAAGAGGAGACCCAGGCCGATCGTGGCCGAACGAATGCGCATGGGGGGCGACCTCCTTTTGAAGGCGGGCCGTCGTGGCGGGGGCGGCCCTCGGCGAAGTCCGGCCGTCAGCCGCGCTAACGCAGGGCCGGGGCGCGGAGCTTCTCCAGTCGCCGGCCGGCCTCGGCCAGCGTCGCCAGACTCTTGCAGAAGCAGAAGCGCACCTGCGTCCGTCCGTCGGCGGGGTGGCTATAGAAGCTCGAGCCGGGGACGACCGCGACGCCGATCTCCTTGATCAACCATTCGGTGAAGGCGACGTCGTCCTCGTAGCCGAACGGCGTGATCTCGGTCATGGTGTAGTAGGCGCCCTGGGGGAGATAATACTCAAAACCGGTCCGGCGCAGGATGGCCGTCATGACGTCGCGCCGGTGAGCGTATTCGGCCTGCAACTGGCGGTAGTAGGCCTCCGGGAGGCTCAGAGCCGCCACGCCGGCCTCCTGGAGCGGCGCGGCGGCGCCGACCGTCACGAAATCATGCACCTTGCGAATGGCCGAGGTCAGCTCCTCCGGGGCGATGCAATAGCCGACGCGCCAGCCCGTCACGCTATAGGTTTTGGACATCCCGTTGACGGTGATCGTGCGGTCCCACATCCCCGGCAGCGTGGCGATCGCCACGTGTTCGGCCCCGTCATAGAGGATGTGCTCGTAGATCTCGTCGGTAATGACGATGGCGTCCCACTTTTGGCAGAGCTCGGCGATCGCTTCCAGCTCCGGGCGGGTGAAAACCTTGCCGGTGGGGTTGTTCGGCGTGTTGAGGATGACGGCCTTGGTCCGGGAAGTGAACGCCGCCGCCAGCTCCGCCGCCTCGAAGGTCCAGTCCGGCGGCCGCAGCCGGACGAAGCGGGGCGTGGCCCCCGAGAGGATCGCGTCGGGCCCGTAGTTCTCGTAGAAGGGTTCGAAGATAACGACCTCGTCGCCCGGATCGACGACGGCCAGCATCGCCGAGAGCATGGCTTCGGTGGAGCCGCAGCAGACCGTGATGTGGCGCTCCGGATCGATCCGCAGCCCGAGGGTCCGGTAGGTTTTCGCGGCCAGCGCCTCGCGAAAGGGCTGCGCCCCCCACGTGATCGCGTATTGATTGATGTCGTTGAGGATCGCCTCGCACGCGGCCATTTTGATCTCCTCGGGGGCCGGAAAATCCGGGAATCCCTGAGAGAGATTGACCGCTCCGTGGCGCAACGCCAGCCGCGTCATCTCCCGTATGACCGATTCGGTGAACCGGGTGGCTTTGGCCGAAACTTTGGAGCGCATAGAGGACGGAGGCTCCCCGAAGGGGCCGCCGAGGCCCGGGGGGTGGGCTGCGCAGCCGTGGCGTAAAGTGGCAAGGCGTCGCGCAATTGTCCAGGGAAAAGCCGGCGCGCTCGGCCGTCTCGGGGCAATCACGCCGGAAGCGCCGCTTGCCTATCGGCGGCCGAAGCTCCGGCGGCGGGAATGGAGACGGCTTTTTCCTTGAACTCGCCTGATCGGTTTTCTAGGATCGCCGGCTTTGCGGTCTTGTGGGTCGGGTTATCCCCGCCGGCCGCAGGCTTGAAAAAGGCCGCCCGGCGTTTAAGGATGGGCGACTGGAGATCGTGAAATATTGCGCAAAGTCAGGAGCCTCGACGCCATGAGGCGCCCCGCCCGGGCCCGCCCGACGGCACGTGGCGTCAGGCGGGCCTCGCCCTCAGCATCCCGACGCTCATGGCCGCGGGGCCGATCGTCGGTTACTTGCTTGCCCTGGGATTGATTCGTTGGTTGGAAATCGGCCCCCCCTGGAACACAAGGCTCAAGCTGGTGGGCGTCATCCTGGGAGCCTTGGCCAGCGGGCGAGAAACAGTTCGGCTCATCCGGAGGCTCTCACGGCCCGACTGAGAGAGAGGCCCCCGGCAATCCAAGGCTCCTTAAGGCGATGTAACGCCCATGGGTTTGATGAAGCGGGTCCCGGGGGCGAGGTGATCCAATCGGCGTGATGATGTCAGCCTCGCCGGCCCAAGCTCCCTCGGAAGCCCCCCCCTTGGCGGCGTTCGATTGGACTTTTCTCAAACGCACGGCTCGATCGGCGCTGGTCACCTCCCTTCTGGTAGGACTCTTCAGCGCGGTTTATGGCTCTTTCGTCTGGGCCGGTCGCTATCTGCTCTTTTCCTTATGGGCTCTGGCTTTCTTCTCGCTTACGGCTTTGATCCTGAGAGCCCTCGCTCTGGGGAGACCCCGCAGGAGGCTCGCGCTACTGACTCTCCTCAAGCTCGCCTCCTTGACGTTGATTTTCGCCGTCATGTGGCTCTGGCCCGTCTCGCCGAGCGAGACTTTCGGCCAGGGGATCGCCATCGTCCTGGGGACGGTCACGCCGCCGGCCGTGCTGATTCTCCGGGCCCTCGGACGGCTGGTTGATCCCTCCTCGCGCCACTTTTCGGCCCGGCGGGCCCCCGCCGCGGCGTATGGCAAAGGTAGAGCGTCCGTCCCAGCGGGAGGTCGCGGGACTCGCGCATGAGGGCCCTGCCTTCCCCGCCGACCTGGGGTGACCCCGCCGCGTGGGTTGATACCCCGCCTTCTTTTGAGCCGGTTCGACCCTGGGGGGAGTGGATCCTCGCCCAGAACTCTCATCAAAGCTCGGCTTCCGGCGATGGACCGGTCGCTGGGACTGAAGTCGCGGCCCCCGGGGGGCCGGCCGATCGTCCCCATGAGGCCGCTCCGGGCGAGAGTCATCGTCCGAAGTACACGATGCCGGCGGAGTTCCCCAACATTTACACGCTCATCGAGGCGGCGCGAAGAAAGCCGGGCGAAGGCCATCACGAGGCGGCGGGGGAGCACCATGCCCCCTTCTGGGTGAATCCGGCTTTTTCGCTCCTTTATGGGGCGGTTTTCGTTGCCGTCGTGATGCGGCTCTTGGGACGCAAGAGTCTGGAGAAGCCCTCGCGCGGCCAGGTGGCCGTCGAGGGTCTCTTTGAAGGGTTGATGAAGTTCTTCGGCGAGATCGTCGGGCCGGACAACGCCCGCAAGTACGTCCCCTACGTGGGGGCGTTGTGGTTGTTTATTCTCGTCAACAACCTGTCGGGGCTCGTCCCGCTGCTCAAGTCCCCGACCGGACACTTTCAGGTCACGATCGGCCTCGGCATCTGCACGTTCTTCTACGTCAATTACCAGGGGATCAGGGCCGGCGGCCTCGGTCATTATGTGTGGCATCTCTGTGGGAGCCCCCGGGATTGGATCGGTTGGGTCATGGCGGTTCTTCTTCTGCCGCTGGAGATTATCTCGACGCTGGTCAAGCCCCTCTCGCTCTCGCTGCGTCTGTTCGGCAACATCTTCGGCGAGGACAAGCTTCTGGCGGCCTTCCTCGGTCTGGGCATGCTGCTCATGGGCTTCCTCTTCAGAACGTCCATGCCGGTCGTCGGGCTCCCGCTTCATCTGCCGTTCATGTTCCTGGCCACGCTGACGAGCGTCATCCAGGCCACCGTCTTTGCCATGCTCGCCGCCGTTTATATCGCCATGCTCCTCCCGCATGAGGAGCACGAACACGGCGAGGAGGGGCACGGGGAGGCCGCGCACTCGACGGTGGTTTGAGTCGGTTGCATCGCCGGCGACGGCGGGTCCCCCCCGGGGGCGGGCCCTGGGCAGCCCGACGGCAGGAGGCAAGGGTCTTCCGGGGGTGAATACGGACCGCGCGGCTCATCCGCGCGGACGATACTCAAGGAAAGGTGGAGGACATGAAGACGAGCGGAAAGTTGTGGGCGGCGGTGGCGGGCTGGGCCTCGATGTCGGCCGCGGCGCTGGCTCAGGAGGCAGGCGAGGCGGCCGCCGAGGCGGCTGGCGCCGAGGGTTTCGACTGGGTCCGCGTGGCCTATCCGCTGGGACTGGGATTGGCCGCCGCCGGCTCAGCCGTCGGCCTGGGGCGAGCCATCGGCTCGGCCATGGAAGCCATGGGGCGTCAGCCGGAAGCGCTGCCGAGAATCCAGACGGCGATGATCATCGGCTGCGCGTTCATTGAGGCCCTCACGATCTACGCCCTGATCTCGATCTTTCTGGTCTGAGGCCGCACGAGGCCCACGGCGGAGCCCCCGCGGCGGTCTGAAGATAGGCCGCCGCGCCATCGAGCCGGGCCGGACGGGCTCGCCGAAGGACGGCTGAGACCGCCGGGGCCGAAGCGACCCTACACGCGAGGGGAGCCATGAGCGTCGAATTCATTCAGCAGACTTACGAAACGATCTCTCTGATCGTCACGTTCCTGATCTTCTTCTGGATTCTCAAGAAGTTCGCCTGGGGCCCGATACTTTCGACGATCGACGCGCGCCAGAGGAAAATCCAGGACGCCTTCGACGAGGTGAAGGCGCTCCAGGCCGAAGCGGCCGAGGCCCACCGCCGTTACGAGGAGAAGCTGCGCCACATCGAGGAAGAGGCCCGGCAGAAAATCCAGGAAGCCGTGGCCGACGGCCGCCGGGTGGCCGCCGAGGTGACCGAGCAAGCCCGAAAGGACGCGCTCGCCATCGTCGAGAAGGCCCAGGCCAACGTGGCCCTCGAACTGGCCAAGGCGCGCAAGCAGCTCCACGAGGACGTCGTCCGATTGACGCTGGGGGCGACGGAGAAGTTGATCCGCCAGCGGCTGGACCCGGCGCGCGATCGGGAGCTCGTGGCCGCGTTCATTCAGGAGCTTGAGGGGGAATCCTGATGGCCGCCAAGACCAACGAAACCCTTGTCATCCGCGCTTACGCCCAGGCGCTCTTCAACGTCGGCCGAGCCCAGGCGGCGATTCCCCGGCTGATGAGCGAAGCCCTCCAGACGGGGGAGCTCCTGGCCCGGCGGCCGAGCCTGCGGCACTTTCTGGAGGGACCGCAGATTCCGACCGAGCGCAAGCGCCAGTTGGTCGATCGGCTCTTCAAGGGTCGCTTGCACCTGCTCTTGCTGAATCTGTTCTACTTGATGGTTGACCGCGAGCGGGCCATCTTCCTGCCGGCGATCCTGAGAACGTTCATCGAGATAGCCGAGGAGGCCGAGGGGCTCCATCCGGCCAGCGTGACCTCGGCCCGGGCCTTGAACGCCGATGAGCAAAGCGAGCTGAGACGGGCGCTGGAGCGGCACACGGGCCAGCGGCTTAAAGTCGCCTACCGGGTCGATCCGCGGCTGATCGGGGGGATCGTCTTCCGGTTCCGCGACGTTCTGATTGACGGGTCCGTCCGCCACGGGCTCGACGAGTTGAGAAAACGATTCCTGAGGCGGGACGGCGCGGCGGCGACCTGAGCCCGCGCCTGCCGCCCCCGACGAGGCGACCACGATGGCCATCCGACCCGATGAAATCACCCAGATCCTGGAAAAGGAGCTCGCCCAGTATCAGGCGACGCTCGAAGTCGACGACGTGGGGACGATCCTCCGGATCGGGGACAATATCGCCACGGTCTACGGCTTGCGGGCCGCCATGGCCGGGGAACTGCTGGAGTTTCCCGGCGGCATCATGGGCATGGTGCTCAATCTGGAGGAATCCAGCGTCGGCGTGGCGCTCCTGGGCTCCGACGTGGGCATCAAGGAAGGGGACACCGTCCGGCGGACGGGGCGGATCGCCTCGGTCCCGGTCGGCGACGCCATGATCGGGCGCGTCGTAAGCCCGATCGGCGAGCCGCTGGACGGCAAGGGGCCGATCGCCACGGAGCGCTACCGGGTGCTGGAACGGATCGCTCCGCGCGTGCTGGATCGCCAGCCGGTCAAGCAGCCGCTCATGACCGGGGTCAAGGCGATCGACTCGATGATCCCGATCGGGCGGGGCCAGCGCGAGCTGATCATCGGCGACCGGCAGACGGGCAAGACGGCGATCGTCGTCGATACGATCATCAATCAACGCACCACCGACGTGATTTCGATATACGTCGCCATCGGTCAACGCGCCTCGACGGTCGTCGACGTCGTCAAGAAACTCGAGCAACACGGCGCGATGGAGAAAACCATCGTGGTCGCGGCTACCGCCGACGACCCGCCGACGCTCCTCTATATCGCCCCCTACGCCGGCGTAGCCATCGGCGAGGAATTCATGGAACAGGGCCGGCACGTCCTCCTCATCTACGACGACCTGACCAAACAGGCCGCGGCCTATCGCCAGCTCGCCCTGCTCTTACGACGCCCGCCGGGGCGCGAGGCTTACCCGGGGGACGTCTTTTACCTCCACAGCCGGCTCCTGGAGCGGGCCGCCAAGCTCGAAGAGGTTTACATCGTCGTGCGCAAGGACGCTCCGTCCGACACGGCCCAGGGGGTCGACGGCCGACGCTACCGGTTTACGGACCACGGCCCGCGACGCGCCGAAGAGGCCCGCCAGCAATTGCCCGACCCCGACGACCACGAGGTCCGCGTCGACCCCCGAACGGGAGGCTCGCTGACGGCGCTGCCGATCATCGAGACTCAGGCCGGCGACGTCTCCGGCTACATCCCGACCAACGTCATTTCCATCACCGACGGGCAGATCTATCTGGAGCCGGACCTGTTCTTCTCCGGCGTGCGCCCGGCGGTCAACGTCGGGCTTTCGGTGAGCCGCGTGGGCGGAAACGCCCAGACCAAGGCCATGCGGAAGGTGGCCGGCCAACTGCGGCTGGACATGGCGCAGTATCGGGAACTGGCGGCCTTTGCCCAGTTCGGTTCGGACCTGGACGCCGCCACGCAGCGGCAATTGACCCGGGGGGCGCGGCTGGTGGAGGTCCTCAAGCAGGATCAGTTCGAGCCGCGGCCGCTCGCCCGTCAGGTCGTCATCATCTTCGCCGGCACGCAAGGCCTCCTGGACGACCTTCCGCTGGATCAGGTCCGGGCGTTCGAGGAGCAATTGATGCCGCATCTGGACGAAAAGTATCCCGATATCCTTCACACGATCGAGACGACGCTGGATTTTTCCCCGGAGATGATGGAGAAGGCCCGGCGGGCGATCGAGGATTTCAAGAAACTTTTCGCCGAGCGGCTCGCCGCCCAATCGTGATGCCCGCCGGCGCTTGAACCTCGATGCCCGAGACGCTCAAAGCCCTCCGCCGCCGGGTCCGGTCGATCGCCTCGACCAAGCAGATCACGCGCGCGATGGAGATGGTTTCGGCGGCCAAGCTCCGCCGGGCGCAGGCCGTCTTGATGGCCGGCCGTCCTTACGCACGCAAGCTTCAGGAATTGCTCGCCTATCTGGCCGAAAGCGAAGCCACGGCCGGGCATCCGCTCTTCGCCGAACGCGACCCCCGGCGGAGCTTGATGGTCGTCTTCACCGCCGATCGCGGCTTGTGCGGCGCCTTCAACGCCAATCTGATCCGGCTGGTGGAGCAGGAATTGTCCCGCCCGGGGGAGACGACCTGGGAACTCTATTGCGTCGGGAGGAAAGGGGCCGATTATTTCCGCCGGCGGCGGTGGCCGATCGCGCGCGTCTGGCAGGGTCTCAGCGGCCGGCCGGACGTGGCCGTGGCCGACGCGATCATGGGCGATCTCGTGGAGCGTTTTCTGACCGGCCAGGCCGACGCGATCTGGCTCTATTATCAGACGTTCGTCACGATGGCCGTTTTCCGGCCGCGCATGGAGAAGTTCCTCAATCTGGAGGCCGCGGCCCTGCGCGGAGCCGCCCAGCCCGGCGCCTCTCAGGAACGCGCCGCCCGGGAATACCTCCTGGAGCCCTCGGCCTCGGCCGTCTTCGACGCTCTGTTGCCGCGTTACCTAAGCTCAAAGATCTACATCACGATGGCCGAGGTCTTCACCTCGGAGCACAGCGCCCGCATGATCGCGATGAACAACGCCACGAAGAATTGCGAGGAGCTGGTCGATACGCTCACGCTGCGGTTGAACAAGGCCCGTCAGGCGCAGATCACCAGGGAACTGATCGACATCGTCGGCGGGGCCGAGGCCGTCTGAGCCACCGGGCGCTTGCCTCAAGTCGCGGCCGGCGCCTAGACTGAAAAGGGAGCAGCCCCCCGCGACAGCCGGCGGGAAGGAGAAAGCGACGAAGCATGGAGAACACCGGCCAGATCAAACAGGTGATCGGCCCCACGGTCGACATCGAATTCGATTCGGACAAGCTGCCCAACATTCTGAACGCCATTCACATCCCGCGGCCCAACGGCGAAAGGCTCGTCGCGGAGGTCGCCCAACACATCGGCAACAACATCGTCCGCTGCGTGGCGATGGGCTCGACCGACGGCCTCGTCCGCGGCATGCAGGCGATCGACACGGGGGGGCCGATCACCGTCCCCGTCGGCGATCAGGTCCTGGGCCACATCTTCAATCTGCTGGGGGAGGTCCTGGACGACCGGGGGGCCCTGGCTAACCCGAACCAACGCTGGCCCATTCATCGCGAGAGTTCCGGATTTACCGAAACGCTCCCCTCGAACCAGGTGCTGGAAACGGGCATCAAGGTGATCGATCTGCTGGCTCCGTACGCCAAGGGAGGGAAAATCGGGCTCTTCGGGGGGGCGGGCGTGGGCAAGACCGTCATCATCCAGGAATTGATCACGAACATCGCGCGTCAGCACGGGGGGTACTCCGTCTTCGGCGGCGTCGGCGAGCGCACGCGCGAGGGGAACGATCTGTGGCTGGAGATGAACGAATCCGGGGTCGTCAGTCGGGAGCCGGGCAAGAGCAAGGCGGCCCTGGTCTTCGGTCAGATGAACGAGCCGCCGGGAGCCCGCCTGCGGGTCGGCCTGGCGGCCCTGACCATGACGGAGTATTTCCGGGACGAGCTCGGCCAGGACGTGCTGCTCTTCATCGACAACATTTTCCGGTTCAGTCAGGCGGGTTCGGAGGTCTCGGCCCTGCTGGGGCGCATGCCGTCGGCCGTGGGCTACCAGCCGACGCTGGCCACCGAAATGGGCGTGCTTCAGGAACGCATCTGCTCGACGAAGCGAGGGTCCATCACTTCCGTCCAGGCCGTCTATGTTCCGGCCGACGACTTGACCGACCCCGCCCCGGCCAATACCTTCGCCCATCTGGACGCCACCACCGTCCTCTCGCGCCAGATTGCCGAGCTCGGCATCTATCCGGCGGTCGATCCGCTGGATTCCAGCAGCCGGCTGCTCGATCCCCACGTCATCGGTCGAGAGCATTACACGGTCGCCCGCTCCGTGCAGAACGTCCTTCAACGCTACAAGGATCTCCAGGACATCATCGCCATTCTCGGGATCGACGAGCTTTCCGAGCAGGACAAGCTCACGGTGGCGCGGGCCCGCAAAATCCAGCGCTTCCTCTCTCAGCCGTTCCACGTCGCCGAGGCCTTCACGGGCCGCCCGGGCGTGTACGTGAAACTGCAGGACTCGATCGCGAGCTTCAAGGAAATCGTCCGGGGAGGGATGGACGAGGTGCCCGAACAGTACTTCTACATGGCCGGGACCCTCGACGAGGTCAAGGAGCGCCATGAGCGGGCGGTCAAGGAGGCCGCCTGATCCCCTCTGCGCGGGGCCCGACGCTGATGGCCGATTACCACCTCGAACTCTACACGCAGGAGAAGAAGGTTTTCGACGGCGACGTGACCTCGGTCATCGCCCCCGGCGGGCTCGGCTATCTCGGCGTTCTCGCCCATCATGCCCCGTTGCTGACGACGCTGACGCGGGGGACGCTCACCATCCGCAAGGGGAGCGAGATCACGCAGTTTCACCTCGCCGGCGGATTCCTCGAGGTCCACGGCAATCAGGCGACGATCCTGGCCGACGGCCTGAAGCCGCTTTAACGGCGCGCGCCCGAGCCCTCCGTCATGCTCGGCTATCATCTGGAGCACATCTTTTCCTATACGGCGCGGCTGGCCGCCCCGCCGGAGGTGATCGGACCCGTCCCCGGCGGGATTCGAATTAACTTCTATGTTCAGGAGGGAGAGGCGACGGGACCGCAGATTCGCGGGAAAGTGCGGCCGGTCGGCGGCGACTGGTTCACGCTGCGTCCCGACGGAGTCGGCCTGCTGGACGTTCGCGCGACGATCGAAACCGACGACGGCGCCCTCATCGACGTGGCCTATCGCGGGATGATCGACCTCGGTTCGGACGCCTACGACCGGTTCTTGCGGGGTCAGCCCTTATCCAGCGGCCCCGGTCAACTCCGGACCCAGCCCCGGTTCCTTTCCTCCGCCCCCGCCTATGCCTGGTTGAACCGCCTCTTTTGTCTGGGGATCGGCCTCAATGATCCGGAAAAGGGGGAGCTTCTGTACGACGTTTATGCCGTGCGTTAGGGGTGGGGCCGACGGGTGGCGTCGGCGCGCCGATCGCCTGCCAGCCAGGTCGGCGAGGATCCGCGTGAGAGTCCAAGTCCTTTATTTTCAATCAGTCAGGCGCGTCGCGGGGGTTGAGCGCGAGGTTGTGGAGCTTCCGGATCGGGCCACGATCCAGGACCTTCTCGACGGGCTGGGCCAGCGCCGACCCGAACTCGCGGCCCTCGCGCCGACCCTCCTCTTCGCCCGAAACGAGGAACACGTAGGCGCCGAGGCCGCTCTGGCCGAAGGAGACATCGTGGCCTTGATGCCTCCCTTTTCCGGCGGATAACCCAAGGCGGCGCCGCCAGGGTCTCGCCCGGTGAGGCCGCCGTTCGCTTCTCTGGTTGACACCCCGGGGAGCCGGACCTATAAGGTGGGACGGGCGGACGTAAGTTGCGACGGCCCAAGGGTTGAGGCGCGCGGCGGGCGTCCGTTTGGGGGCCGTTCGGGACCGGCAGACGAGCCCATGGGCAGGATCAGGCGTTCAGGCCGACGGAGGGGTCGATGTGGTCGCCGCGCGTTCACGCTCCTGGAGATCATCATCGTGGCGGCGCTGATCGCGATCCTGAGCGGCATTGGGATCATCGCCATCAACGAGATGTGGGAATCCAACATCCGGAAGGCCACGATCGCCGAGTCGGCCCAACTGGCCACGGCTCTCTCGATGGCCTATGACGACGTCCAGTTTTATCCCCGGCTGGACCTGCTTAACCGCTCCCAGGCCAACGTCCTGCTCAACGCCGGCGGGACGGGCTTTGGCGTCGAACGGGTTTATCCGGGGCTGGATTATTACGGCTTTGTCGGTGTCGGGGCCGCCGATCCCTCCGGCACGCGGCTCCTCAATCGTGTCTTGGAGGGGTGGCGGGGGACCTACATGGGCATGAGCGCCACGCGGGACCGGAGCAGCCGCGGCGGCCGCAGCGGCATCGTCCGCATGCGTCTGCCGCAACTGGTCGGGTCGCGCGTCAACGATCAGGATATCTCCGTCGTCGATTGGCCGGCCGACGTTTACGGCCAGCCCTATCTGCTCTACCAACTGGTGACGATCATCCTGCCCGACGGACGACGCCTGGCCCGCTTCATCGAGCGGGAGAGCGAGGAGGCCGACTTTCTCAACGCCGTCGTCAGCTACGGAGCCAACGGCTTTCCAGGCGGCAACGAGCGAACCAACGATGAGGCCTTCATTCAGCAGATGGAGGCCGGGGCGCTCTACGTCGCCGGGGACGCCTTCGGAGACGAAGCTCACTTTACGCTCCGCACGGTCAACGCCACGCAACCCAATCTCCGGCTGAGCGCGACGGTGACGCTCAGCCAGGTGCTGTTCACGCTGAGCCGGCTCCCTCCGGGCGCCACCCAGCCACAGGTCAACAACGCCATTCAAACGGGCGAGGTGGGGCTGATCGATCGCGGCACGGACGACATCGTTTATCGTTTCTGAGAAATGAGGCGCCTCCGACGCAGCCCATGACGGCCACCCGAGCCATGCGAACGATGCGGCGCCCCCTCAGGCGGCGACCCGCGAGCCGGGTCGGCTTCACGGCGATCGAGCTTTCGGCCGTGGCCTCGATCATCGTCATCCTGGCCCTCATCCTGATTCCCATCGTCCGCAATCGGGTCGCGACGGCCCGCCTGGTGGCCGCCGAGGACGACATGAAAACGATCGAGACGGCCCAGGTCATGGCGCATGCCGACACCGGATACTTCTTCCGGCTCTCGGACCTCGACAACCCGACGCCGAGCCCGACGGCGATCGGGACGGCCAACGATCCCACGCCGCAGGCTTATTGGAATCGGGTTCTGGCCGGCAGCGATCCCGCCCGCGTGGCGTTGGCCCGGAGCTGGCAGGGGCCTTACACGACGTTCAACCGGACGAAATCGCTCCCCGTGGGGACGCTCGTCGGCGCTTCCCCTCCCGTTTCGACGATGTTCCGGCAGGTCGCCCCGGCGGGCGGGCCGGCGGCAGGGACCGGTCCCATCTTGGTGATCACGACCGAAGTCCAGGACGGCCGCGTGACCCATCCGGTGGACCCGTGGGGCAGCCCGTACGTCTTCTTCGGGCCGGAGCCGGACGCGCCGCCGACCGGTTCGACCCAGTTCTACGGCAACGTGCCGGGCGTCATCCGGAGCGAGGCCACGGAATCCAACTTCGGTCTGAGCGTGATATACAGCCTCGGGCCGAACAATCTGCCGGGCAGCAACGCCAACCCGCAGGCGGAGAACTTCTACCGTCGGCTCGTGCCGCGGCCGGGCGTCGACATCGGCACCGACGACGATCTGGTCAGGGTCTTCTGAATGGGCGCGATGAGCGAGACCCCCCGACGCAACCCGCCCCGCTCGGAGCCGCCGGCGGCGCGGCCGAGGGCGGCGTCGGCCGGCTTTACGATCATCGAGATCGTCATCGCCATGATCATCATCTCGATCCTGACGCTCGTGATCGTGCCCGTCGTCGTCAATAAAGCGCACCAAGGCCGGCTCACGGCGGCCGCCCAGGAGGTCCAGCACTTGGCCGACGCCAGCGAGCGGGCAGCCGTCGACGTCGGTTACTACATGCGGGTGGACGTGCTCAACGACGGCTTCGGCTCGATCCAGAACCTTCAGACGTCGGGGGGCGGCCTCTATGGCGAACCGACGCGGATTTTCATCAACATTTCGACGGAAAACTATGACCTCAATAACTTTTCGCTTTTCCAGACGTTCATCCGCAACGAGACGGCCTTCGGCTGGAACGGCCCCTACATCAATTTCAAGCGCGACATCAACAACAACGGCTGGCCCGATGATCCGTGGGGGAACGACTACCTGTTCTTCACGTCCGTCGGGGGGCTCTTTCCGCGGGATCCCGGCGCCCCCGGCGCCCAAGCGACGGATCCCAGTCAGTTCGCCACGGTCGGGCCCACCGGCGCTCGGGCCGACATT
This sequence comes from uncultured Candidatus Sumerlaeota bacterium, assembly GCA_964463045.1. GTDB lineage: Bacteria > Sumerlaeota > Sumerlaeia > MVZB01 > JAJFLK01 > CAYXAU01. The sequence continues at coordinate 126,567 of CAYXAU010000003.1, forward strand.
TTCGACCGCCCGACGTTCCTTTCGCTCGGGCCGGACCGTCTGCCGGGCAACGGCCTGGCCAGCCCCGCCGGCGACGGCCAGTACGGCACGGGGGACGACATCTTTCTTCAGTTCGGCGGCGGACGCCGGGGGAACGTCTTCTCGACGCCGTGAAATGAGGAGGCGACGGAGGAAGGACCCCCCCGTCGTCAACGCGATGAGACTCGGAACTCACGGCAGCTCCCCCCCTGGCAGGCCGGGCCGAACCTCCGGCGGCAACGTTGTGACGGACACGCTCATCGTCATCGCCGTGATCGCCCTGCTCTGCTTGATCGCCATGCCGATCTATCGCGGCCGGGCCGACGAGGCCAAATTGGCCCAGGCCCGGCGGGAGGCGATCGCCCTCGGTCAAGCCGAACTGGCCGCGGCCCAGAGGCTCGGCTATTTCGTCCCGCTGCACTTGCTGGACGACCTGCCGGCGGGCCGTCGCCTACGCACCGACCGGACCGATGACATCGCCAACAAGCCGGCCGAAACGCTGCGCGTGATCGATCCCGCCCGGCCGTGCGAGGAGCAGGTCGGAAAACAGAAGACGCTCGCCGAAGCCGGGCTCGTCGATCTCTGGCCGGGGCCCTTCTATGAGCCCAAGCGCGTCTGGATGGGTTCGACCGCCAGAAACGTCGATCCGGCGAGCCTGCCCGCCGAGGTCATCCAGCGGGATTGGCCCCTCGATCCGTGGGGAACGCCCTACCGCTTTTACTCGCCGATCGGCCTCATCGGGACGGCGGCCGGGTCGACGGAGACCTCGGCGCTGGCCGGGGACGCCTTCGGAGACGGTGTCCTGACGCTCGACGAGGATCGATTCGACAGCTTCTCGATCGTCTCTTTCGGCCCGGACCGCCAGAGCGACGTCGTCTCCGGCAACGATGATGACGTGATCTATCTGATGCCGCCGGCGGGGGCTGAAGTCGATTGAGCCCGGCGGCGCTGGAGGTGGCCATGAACAGATCCATCGGACCGAGGCGTCGCTCCGGCGTGACGCTGACGGAGCTGCTGGCCGTCCTGGTCATTATCGGGCTCCTGGCCACGCTGGCGCTGCCGCAGGTCATCAATCGCGTCACGCAATCCAAATTCGCGACCGCGCGCGCCGAAGTTAAGGCGCTGGCCGACGGGGAGCAAGCCGTCGGCATGACGCATGGGTTTTATGTGCCGCTTCAGTTGTTGGATAACGTCGCCGTGGACCGCACGACGCAGGACCTCGGCGTCACCGACGACCTTCAGAACGAAGCGACAACGATTCAACTGATCGACGTCAACGTGAGCGTCCTCACGCAAGATACCTTCGGCCAGGCGAGGCTCGACCCCTTCTCCACCGATCCCCGCGTCCGCGAGATGTTCCGCAACTGGCAGGGTCCGTTCGCCACGTTTCAGCGCGTGCACATCGGCGGCAACTTTGAGGACGCCTTCTCGCTCGCCCAGATCCGGTTGACGTCCACTCAGACCCGGCGGGATTTTCCGCTCGATCCGTGGGGACGCCCTTACCGCTTCTATTCCCCGATCGGGATTATCGGCAGCACGATCGGCGTCCTTCAACCGGCGACCGCTCAGGAAATCGACACCGACGGTTTCTCCGACGGCAACCTGACCAACTTTGACGATCGCTTCGATCGTTTTGCGATCGTTTCCTTCGGCCCGGACGGCCGGAGCGACCGCACCACCACCAGCGGAGGAACCTCCGGCGTTCCCTTGGCCGGCGACGACATTATTTATCTGTTCGGATCGGTCGTCCCCCGGCAGGAGACACTCATCATCCTCGACGACATCCTGGGCAGCCGAAGGGCGGGGGGCCGGGCTGCCGCCCCGACCCGGCGGACCGCGAGGTAATCATGCGCCCCGCTCGACGACGCCCCTCCCTCCCGCGACGGCCTCACCCCCCCGGGGTCACCTTCCTTGAGCTGCTCGCCGTCGTTCTGATCCTCGGGATTCTGGCGACGATCGTGACCAACGTCTACGTCGGCCAGATCAGCCGGGCGCGCGTGGCGGCCACGCTCGACATCATCCGCGAACTCGAGGTCGCCATCGGCCGCTACGAGACCGACACCGGCCAGCTCCCCCCCAGCGGCTCGGCGACGGTCAGCGTCACCACGACGGGCCCGGTGATCAGCAACCGCGAGCGCCAGGGGAATGGTCTCCTCTATCTGGCGCTCGTGCACAGCCTCAATGGGAACGTGCACGCCCCGCTTTCCCCTCTCTGGAAGGGGCCGTATCTGGAATTCAACGCCGAGGCCCTCGAGCACAGCGAAACCCTGGGGCAGACGCAGATTCTGGACGCCTTCGGCCGACCTCTCCAATATGTCAATAGCCTGGAGTACGCCGTTTCCCCGTTCGCCGGGGCGCAGCTCTTCTCCGGCGCCAAGCCCGCCGGCGCATCCCCCTCGCTGCCGGCGAACAACGCCTTTGCGGCGACCGAGACCTTTTACAACCCTTCGACGTTCCAGCTTTATTCGTTCGGGCCGGACGGCATCACGTTCGGCCCCCCGTTCCCCGGGGCTCAGTTCGACGACATCAACAATTACGGCTATTGAGCGCAGGCGGGGCCCCCAATCCGCCGACGCCCGGCGTACTTAATAGAGGCGGGGCTGCCGGCTCGCTTCGTGCGATCGCGGTTGAAGATTATGATTCAGTGCACCGTGTTCAACCGCCGCCACAGACGCCCGGCGATCGCCCCATAGAGCGCGACGGGGGCCCAGGCGGCGACGGAGGGGGGGACCAGGCCGCCGCGACCGAGATCGGCCGAGGCTTCGCGGAGAACGTAGTAAGCGATGGCGAAGGCGAGCCCCACGGAGAAAGCCAGAACGAACCGCCGGACCTGAAGGTCCGAAGCGATCGCGAAACCGATCAGCGTCAGCAGGGTGACCGCCAGCGGGACGGCGAATTTGCCGTGGAGGGCCGTTCCGAACCGGGCCAATTGCGCGCGGGCCCCCTGGCGACGGAGGATGGCGCAGAATTGACTCAGCTCGGCCAGACCCATCTCTTCGGGGCTCTTCTCCCGCTGTAAGAATTCGTCCAGCTTGGCCTCAAGCTCCACCCGGAGCGGGCCGTCGCGGCGCTCGACGGAGACGGCTCCCTCCGGCCCGAAGTTCCAGACTTCGGCCCCTTCCAGCTCCCAGAGCTGGCCGCCGTTGGGGCCCGGACCGATCAGGCGGCCCTGGCGGGCTTCGATGCGCTGGTCGACGCCGCGCCCGTCGGCTCCCTTTTTCAGGATGGAGGGGTGTCGCATCGTCCGGTCGGCCCCGTCGAAACTCGCCATCACGTAAAACAACCGCCCCTCGCCCTTGCGGAAGATTTCGTCGTTGCTCGTGAACGCGAATCGGTTCTCCCCCTTGATCCGCACGTCGAAGATGTACTGCGCGCGATTCTGCGCCTGCGGCACGATCGCCTCGGAAAACCAGAAGGCTCCCACGGTCACCGACAGACCAAAAACGAGAACCGGCGCCGTCAACCGTCCGTAAGACACGCCGGCCGCGATCATGGCCCGGATCTCGTTGTTCTTGGCCATGAACCCGATGGCGAACAAGACGGCGAACATGGCCACCAGAGGGATCGCTTCGGCCACCTGAGCGGGCAGGCTCAGAAGGATATATTCGGCCACGTCGGCCAGCGCCGGCTCCTCCTCAAGAATCTCGTCCCGCGTGTCGTACATCTCCTTGGCCAGCAGGAGGGCCCCCAGGACGCCGAGAAAAAGAACAAAGTAAGTGAAGAGTTCCTTAAGGAGATAGCGTTCGAGAATCTTCATGGAGGGGCGCGCCGTTGGCCGTGAACCGAACCCCCGCGCCGGCGGCCAGAGGCCGTCGATTATCAGGGGGCCGAGGGGGTCAAATCAATCCCCTCGGTCTCAGCGCTCGCGCGCTCGCTCGACGGGGCTGGGGACCAGCGGCAAGGCGAGCATCAGGCGTGGCTCTTCCAAGGTTCCGGTGGCCTCGAAGCGGACGATCCGCTCGGTCAATCGTTTCCAGATTTCGCCGATCAGCGGCAGGTCCCCGACGAGAGGGAAGAACTGGAGACTCAAGAGCAGGTTGAGGGCGTTTTCCGGCCCGATCCGGCCGACGGCTTCCATGCGCAGGGGGTGAAGCGCCGAAGGACTTTCAAAAATGACGGGGGTCTGGCGCGTCAGCCAGACGGCGTGGTCATGGACCTGAAAGGCTCCCTCGATGCGGGAAAAGGTGATGTCGTTGAAGACGGGTTCGAGCGAAAGGTGACGGCCGAGGGCGCGAAAAATGGGGTTGGACGTGAATTGACTGTTCTCGACGACAATGCGGCCTTCCCCGATGAACGGATCCTCCGGAGTGCCTTCCACCGAGAGGTGCACCTCCCCGGTAGCGAAGCCCGTCGTGACGCCGCTCTGGAATCGTTGCTCGAAGGCCGCCTGCAAGAGGTCGGCGGGGTTCATCCGGTAAAACGTAAAATGGTAGACCTGGGTGTGGCGGTCGCGGTCCTGAAACCAGCGGCCGTCGGCCGTCGTAAAGCCTTCCTTGGAAGCCCCTCGAACGTCCTCCCAGACCAGCCGCCCACGCTGGCCGCGGAAGTTTTCGTACGTGACGCGTCCGCGAAGGTCGCGCCCCGGCACCTCCCGGAACGTGAAGTGATCCAATTCAACGTCGGCGAGGATCATCACTTCGGCGTTGCCCTCGGCTGACGGGTCGCGCCGGGGTCGGGGGGGTTTGCGGAGATGATCCGGGGTGGGCCGCCAGGGACGAATCCAGTCGCTCAGATTGGCGTGCGTCCCCAGGACCTTGAAGTTCAGGATCGGCGTGTCGTCCCCCTTGCCGAACTGGACGCGCAGCTCGCCGCGGGTTCCCTCGGCGCCGCGGCCGGCGAGGGCCTGAAAGGGCTCGACGCTCCACAGGCCGTCGTCGTCGTACTGAAGATGGGCATAGGCTTCGGTGACAATGGCCTCCTCGGGCATGTTGAGGTGAAGGAAGGTTCCGTCCGTCACGTAAATCTGACCCTGCGTCCGGAAGCCCCACTCGCGCCGCAAGTCCAGGTCTTCCTCGCGGGCCTGATCGCGCCACCGTTCGATCATTTGTGGCCACGCGAGCCCTTCATCCCCGGCCTCCGGGGCGCGGCGCAGCAGCCAACGATGGAGGACGCTGGCCTCGCCGGCAAGACGCTCGAAATCTCCGAGCACGCGCGGAAGGAGCGGACGATAGGCGGCCACGTTGCCGGCCAGCGCGACTTCGATCTCGCCGGCGTCGGGGGAGACCGCTCCGCTCAGGCGAAGATCGACCTCGCCCAAGCGGCCGCGGGAGGGACGAATGGCGATCCGCCGGGGTTCGAAATCCAATTCCAGCCGCGGCACGTGGACCGGACCCATAAGTTCCTCATCATCAAGCGTCAGACGCAGGTCCTCGACGGCGAGGTCCCCCCGGACGGCCAGGGACGACCAGGGTCGCAAGGGGCCTTCGACGCCGGCCCGAAGGACCGCGCGGCCTTCCAACGGGGGGACTTCCGGCGGCAGTTCCGCCTCGAACCAGGCGGCGATTTCCGGCAGGCGCGCCAGCGAGAGCTGAGTCTGGAGGGTGAGGCTGGCGGCCGTGTCCTCGAAGAATAATTTCGGCCCCGTCAGCCGGCCGTCGAGCACGAAAGCCACGTCCTCGATTCTTCCGGCCAACCTCCTGAGGCGAGCTTCCTGACGGCTGAAATCCAGGGAGCCGGCGAGCTCTCGGATCGGCGGATCAAGGCCCTGGACGCGGAGTTCCGCCCCTTCCAACAAGAGGCCCCCCGTGATCTCGGCCCGCGCCAGCGTTTCTCCCCAGTCGCTCAGGTCCGGGAAATCGACGGCGATCTTGCCCGAGGTCGCCACGCGGCCGCCGAACTCAAATCGCCAGGGGGATTCCTCCGAAGCCGGCGTGATGATTTCCGACAGGCGGGCGACCTCGCCCGTCGAGGCCCATTCAATCTCGGCGCGGTCGATTTCCAGGCGCGTCGGCACGCCCTCGAACGAACCCCGCAGCGAGACGGGAATGCCTTCGATCTGAGCCGCGCCCTCGTGAAGGACGACCATGGCGGGATTGACCTCCCCCCGCAGGCGCAAGCCCTTGAGCGGCTCGGTCAACCTCGGCAATCGCAGGTCCACGCCTTCGAGAAGAAAGGACCCCACGACCGATTCGGGGCTTGCGTCGGAGCCGTTGCCGGTCACCTCGACGTTGAGTTCCAGTCGCCCGTCGCGGGAGTTGACGATATGGGATTCGCCGAAGGCGGCGCGTTCGGCCAGCGCCAGGCTCTGCCCGCTCAATCGCAGCGGGGCCAGCCGCGCCCCGTAGGCATAGGGTCGCGCGAGTCGCACTTGGCCGGAGGCCTTGAGGTCGCAATCCTCGCTCCGCAATTCGACCCACGCCGCGCGGATCAGGCCGGCCGAGGGGTCCCACGTGAGCGAAAGGTTCACCCGGGCGTCGTTAAGCGTTTGATCGACCCCATGCGCGCCGGCCCGCGGCAGCGTCACCCGGTCCAGCGTCGCCTCCGTATGCAGGCCCCAGCGCCCTGCATCCTCTCGGCGCAGAAGACCCGCCAGCCGGACGGGGCTGACGGCGATCGGGCGGGTCAGCTCGCCGAGGAGGTGGCGGTCGGAATCGAAGGCCTGTGTGCTCAACTCGAGGGCGATCTCTTGATGATCGGGGCGTGGCCGGAGCTTGAGCGTAAACCGGCTGGCCGCCTCGCGCCCCTGCAACGCGCCCAGGATGAGCGCAAGCCGCGGCGCGGCGTCCCCCTCAAACTCCGCCTGTAGCTCCCCCTGTCGGACCTCGAGGAACGGTTCGAGGGTCTCGGCGTTCCGGCGCGAGAGCCGGATCGTCACATCTTCGAGACTCGCCAGTTCCAGTCGGATCCAGTCGCCGCCGCCTTCCCGGCTCAGGTTGGCCTTCAGGAGTTCGTAGAGACGCTCCAGGGGCTCCGAGAGGCTCAGGCGGCCCTCCCGCTCCTCGATTTCGAGGAGGGCGGGGCCGTAAGCCGAGACGCGTTCGAGACGGACCCGTCGAGGCCGCCGCCACAGGGCCGTGAGCGCCGAGCGCAGATCAACGTCGATTTCCACGCGCGAAACGCCCAGCAGAGCGCCCAGCCCGCCGGCTTCGGCCAGCGTCGGCCGCTCGACGCGGATGAACCCCCGGCTGAGCGACCACTGAGCCTCCTGAAATTCGAGCTCAAGCCCCGTCGCCTGACGCCACCGCGACCGCAGGAGGCCATCCAACCAGGGGAAGGAAACGGGCACGAAGAAAGCCCACAGGGCTAGCGCCGCCCCCGTAAGAAGAAGCCCCACGACCAGACGGGTTCCCCAGCGCAGCCAGGCCCGAAGCCGTCGCCGCCCGCCAGAGGGCGCGTTCAGCCGGCGCGCGCGGGACCAGGCCATGACACCTCAGCTCGTTGGGGCAGGGCCGGAGGGCGACGGGAGACGACCGAAAGCGCTGGAGGAAGGCTCGGGCGCCTCAGGGGGCGGCCGGTGCTGATCCCTCAGGCTCGTCGCCGTTGGGCTCGGCCTCTTCTTCCTCGATGCAGGCGACGGAGGCCACCGAGTCGTCGGGTTCCAGTTGCATGAGCCGGACGCCGAGCGTGGCGCGCGCCACCAATCGGATTTCGCCCGTGGCGATCCGCAACGTCGTCCCCTTCTCTGAAATGAGAATCACCTCGTGGCCTTCCAGCACTTCCAGGCAGCCGATCACCTCGCCGTTGCGCTCGCCCGTCCTGATGTTAATGACTCCGACGCCGCCACGATTCGTTAGGCGATACTCGGACCCCTCCGTCCGCTTGCCGTAGCCCTTGTCGCACACCGTCAGGATGTAAGAATTCGGCCGCAGGATTTCCAGGGCGATCACGGCGTCCCCCTTGCGCAGTCGGATCCCCCGGACGCCGGTCACGAAGCGGCCCATCGGCCGAATCTGGTCCTCTTTGAAACGGACGGCCATGCCCTTCCGCGTCGCCAGGAAAACCTCCTGATTGCCGTTGGAAAGGCGGGCGCCGATCACCTCATCCCCTTCCTCAATCTTGATGGCCTTGATCCCCGTCTTGCGCGGATGCGCGTAGAGGCTCAGGGCATTCTTGACCACCTGACCCCGACGCGTGGCCATGATGAGGTAGCGATCCTCGGCGAAGGTCTCGACCGGGATCATCGCCCGGACTTTCTCTCCGGCTTCAAGCTCGAGCAGATTTACGATCTGGCGCCCGCGGGAAGCTCGGCCGGCCTGGGGCAGCTCGAAGACTTTGAGCCAATAGGCCTTTCCCCGATCCGTGATGAAGACGATGTAATTGTGCATCGTGCCGACGAAGACGTGCTCGGCCCAATCCTCCTCCTTGGGTTTCATCCCGACGGCGCCCTTGCCGCCCCGGCGTTGATGCCGATAGACCGAGGTCGGCGTCCGCTTGATGTAGCCCTCGTGACTGACCGTGATGACCATGCGTTCGTCGGCGATCAGGTCCTCGATGGTGATGGCCTCGCCGGCGTCGGTGATCTCGGTCCGGCGCGGGTCGGCGAATTTTTCCTTCACCTCGGCCAATTCCTTCCGGACGATCGCCTCGACCTTCTTGGGGTCGGCCAGCACGGACGTCAACTCCTCGATCTGCCGGAGCAGCTCGGCGTGCTCCTTCTCCAGCTTATCCCGCTCCAGACCCGTCAGGCGCCTCAGCGGCATATCGAGGATGGCCTCGGCCTGCACGGCCGTCAGGCCGAATCGATCGCGCAGGCTCGCGCGGGCGGCGTCGTTGTCGGCCGACTCGCGGATGATGGCGATCACGGCGTCGATGTGATCGACGGCGATCCGGAGCCCTTCGACCGTGTGGAGGCGCTTGCGGGCCTTGTCCAGGTCGAACCGCGCGCGCCGGACGACGATCCCCCGCCGGTGATCCAGATAGGCCTCCAGCATCCGCTTGATCGGCAGATAGCGGGGCCGCCCGTCGACGAGGGCGAGCATGATGACGCCGAAGGTCGTTTGGAGCTGCGTCAGTTTGTAAAGCTGGTTGATGAGCACTTCCGGCGTTTCCCCGCGCTTGAGCTCCAGAACGATCCGCATGCCGTCGCGGTCGCTCTCGTCCCGCAGATCGGCCACGCCGGTGATCTTTTTATCCCGGATGAGCGCGGCCATCTCCTCCAGCAGCCGCCCCTTATTGACCTGGTAAGGAATCTCGGCGACGATCACGGCCTCGCGCCCGCCTTTGAGCTGCTCGGTGCGCAGGCGCGCCCGCAGCGTCAGTTTGCCGCGGCCGGTCTCGTAAGCCTCGGCGATGCCCGCGCGCCCATAGATATAGCCGCCGGTGGGGAAATCGGGGCCGGGCAGGACGCGCAGAATGTCGGCCGTGCGCGCCGCCGGGTTCTCCATCAGAAGAAATAAAGCCTCGATCACTTCGCCGAGGTTGTGCGGCGGGATGTTCGTGGCCATCCCGACGGCGATCCCGGACGAGCCGTTGACCAGGAGGTTGGGAAACGCCGAGGGAAGCACCGTGGGCTCGACGTCCCGCCCGTCGAAGTTGGGGACGAAATCGACGGTCCCCCGGTCGATATCGCTCAGGAGGAGCTCGGCGATGCGCGAGAGACGACACTCGGTGTACCGATAGTGCGCCGCGGCGTCCCCGTCGATCGAGCCGAAGTTCCCCTGGCTGCCGATCAGCGGATAGCGGACGTTCCAGGGCTGCGCCATCCGCACCAGCGCGTCATAGACGGCCGCGTCCCCGTGCGGATGAAACTTCTTGAGGACCTCGCCGACGACGCCGGCGCATTTGCTGTGTTGGCGATTGGACAGAAGCCCCTCCCCGTGCATGGCGTAGATGATCCGTCGGTGGACGGGCTTGAGGCCGTCGCGCACGTCCGGCAGCGCGCGGCCGACGATGACCGACATCGAATAATCCAGATATGAGCCGGCCATCTCGTCCTCGATGTTGACCGGCGTCACCTGCTCTCGGTTCATCTCTTGCATGAGATCACCTCGTCGTCTTGAGCGGCCTTGGAACGCGGGCGCGCGCCGCCGAGCTCACCCGGTGGCCGGCCCGCCCTCCCGGCAATCACCCTTGCGCCGATTCCGCCGACACGGCTTGCGCGAGTCCGACCCGCGACGAACCCCACGGAAGGGCATCTCTCAGATATCCAGATTGCGCACGGCGGCGGCGTTTTGCTGGATGAACACCCGGCGGGGTTCCACCTGGTCGCCCATGAGGGTGCTGAAGATTTCGCGGGCGGCCACCTCGTCTTCCAGGCGGACGTTCAACAGTCGCCGCGTCTGCGGATTCATCGTCGTCTCCCACAGCTGCGCCGGGTCCATCTCGCCCAAGCCTTTGTAGCGTTGGATCGTGACCCCCTTGGAGCCGATCTCCTTGATCACCTCAAGGGCCTGCGGCAGCGAATCGGCGAAGTATTCCTTGTCGCCCTCGGTCCGGAGCGTGAGAGTGTGAAACGCCTCGAACGGGCGAGCCGGGTCCACCTCGGGCTCGCGCGGCGTGAGCAGCTCGGCCGGGAGGCCGCGCTTTTCCACGCGCCGCAGCATCTCCGAAAGCGCCGCCCCCTCGGGCAGTTCCAGAAAATCTCGCGACGGCGGCCGCGTCGCCGACGCCCCATTGCCGTCGGCCTCGAACAGCTCCCCCTGGCCGGCCTCCTCGGCCGAGCCGCCGTTGGCCTCGCGCTCCATCTGCTCTTCGAGGGCCGCCAATTGCTTCTCGTCGTAGGCGTATTGGAGACGATCCCCGATCCGGACCTGATAGAGCGGGAATCGCCCCCCTTCGCCGCGGAGCGCCAGGAGCCGCTCGACGGAAAGGCCCTTGCGCCGGAGAATGGCGTCGAGCCGGTTGACTTCGATCACGTCCTCCATCAACGCCTTCAGCTCCTTGCGAGCGAGCGTCGCCGCCGTGCGCCGGGCGCCGCGGCGGGCATAAACCAGTTCCACCCCCTCAAACCCCAGATCCAGGAGGAAGCGGTCTTTCTCTTCCTCGTTGTCCAGATAGCGATCGATCTTCCCCTTTCGTACCCGATAGAGCGGCGGCTGGGCGATATACATGTAGCCGTGGACGATGAGCTGGCGCATCTGCTGGAAGAAGAAGGTCAGTAACAGCGTCCGGATATGAGCGCCGTCCACGTCGGCGTCGGTCATGATGATGATTTTGTGGTACCTCAGCCGTTTGAGGTCGAAGGTCTCCGTCCCGATGCCGGCCCCCAGGGCGGTGATCATCGTCTTGATTTCCTCGTTGGAGAGCACGTGTTCCAGCCGGGACTTCTGCGCGTTGATGATTTTCCCCCGCAGGGGCAGGATCGCTTGAAAATGACGATCCCGGCCCTGTTTGGCCGAGCCGCCGGCCGAATCTCCCTCGACGATATACAGTTCGCACAGCTTCGGGTCCCGTTCGGCGCAGTCGGCCAGCTTCCCCGGCAGCGAGGAGGAGTCCAGGGCCGTCTTGCGGACGATCTCCCGGGCCTTGCGCGCCGCAATCCGGGCCCGGGCGGCCGTCAGGACCTTGTCGACGATGCGCCGGGAGACCGAAGGGTTCTCCTCCAGGTACTCCGCCAGGGCCTCGTTGACCATCTGCTCGCACCAGCCGGCGACCTCGGCGTTGAGCAGCCGGCCCTTGTTCTGACCCTCAAATTGGGGGTTGGAGATTTTAACGGCGATGACGGCGGTCAGCCCTTCCCGCAGGTCGTCGCCGATAATCGGGTCCTTGAATCCCTTGAGCAGATCGTTGCGCTTGGCGTAGTCGTTAACCGTTCGGGTCAGCGCCTTGCGAAAACCGGAAAGATGGGTCCCCCCGTCGCGCGTGTTGATGTTGTTGGCGAAGGAGAGCGCCGTTTCATCGAACCCGTCGTTGTACTGGAGGGCGACCTCCAGCTCCATCCGTTCATCGCCGGAGCCGTCGCTGCGGGGAAACGCCCGCGAACGATGGAAATGGATCGGCTTGGAGAAGAGGGGGGTGCTCGTCTCATTGAGCTGCTTGACGAATTCGACGACGCCGCCGTTATATTTCCAGGCGGCCGATTTGCCCGTCCGCTCGTCGGCCAGCGAAATCTGCAATCCGGCGTTTAGAAAAGCCAATTCCCGCAGCCGGGCGGCCAGGACGTCGAACTTGAAATCCGTCGTCGTGAAAATCGTCTGGTCCGGCTTGAAGCGAACCAGCGTGCCGGTCTTCTTGCTCGAGCCGATTCGCTCCAGCTTCCCTTTGGGCAGGCCCGATTCGAACCGCTGGAAATAGACCCCGCCGTCGGTCTTGACCTCGACCTCCAGCCATTCGGACAGGAAATTGACGACGCTGACCCCCACCCCGTGCAGCCCGGCCGAGAACTGATAAGCTTCATTGTCGAATTTCCCCCCCGCGTGAAGCATCGTCATGACGACTTCGACCGTCGATTTGCCCTTGACCGTCGGATGTGGCTCGACCGGGATGCCGCGGCCGTTGTCGATGACGGTGATCGAGGCGTCGGCGTGGATCGTCAGGTCGATCTTCGTGCAGAAGCCCGCCATCGCCTCGTCCACCGAGTTATCGACGACCTCGTAGACCAGATGGTGAAGGCCGAGGGCGTCGGTGTTGCTGACGTACATGGCCGGGCGTTTCCGTACGGCGTCCCGACCATCCAACACCTGAATGTTTTTGGCCGTGTATCGGCGGCCCCCCGCCCGGGGAGCTTCTTCGGCTTCAGCGGTCATCGCCGTCTCCTTTCCAGAGGTCAACAGGGGGAGCCACTACAGGCGGATCAAGCCTGTGCTTCCGATGCGTTTCGTCGGAGGCAACATCTTTCTGAAACGGCTGGGGTTTTGGCGCCAGAGGGCTCAAAGATGGCAACGCAGTCGATCTGTGCGGCGTTTGCAGCCCAGAAAGCCCGATAGACTTGATTTTTAGCCATTTTGGAGGGGGAAGGGATTTACCCCTCGCATGACGAAATCTCAACACGTCAAAATTTAACCCCGCGCGATGCCAAAAGTCAAGCCCGACCTTGCCTCTGTCATCGCCCTAAGGTCACTAATTTCAATCGACTATTGGGGGGTGTTCCCCCTCAGAGGCCGCCCTTCCTCGCCGCTGCGGAAACTGGGGTTTCAAGGCCAAAACGTCGGGCCGGCTGAGGGGGGAAGAACCCCTGGCCAGTCTGTATCCTTTTGATACGGATGAGAGCGCGGAGGCCCTGCCGGCAGGGGCTGGGGTTCGCCTCGTTCCCGGCCACCCTTGGGTGCGGCCGCAGGCCCTCAAGGTTGATCGTGGCGTTGATCGATCCCCGTGGCTGACGATAATTCGCGGCGGCTGCAACACGTTTGCGCCCGGCGGACGCCTCCCGGTCCATGATGCCGCGCTTCCGGCGGATCCGATACCTTTTGCCGATTCTGGTCGTCGGCCTCGGCCTGGCCGTGACCGAACTCGGCCTGCGTTGGGAGCGGCGAGGGCGGCTCCAACGGGACCCCTTCTGGCGAGGCTCGCTGGCGCTGCACGTTCGCTCCGAGGACCCCGTCCTGATCTACGAACTCCGCCCGGGCGCAACGGCGCGTCGGGAGCATGAGATTCTTTACGCCGTCAACGCCGACGGTTTCCGGGACGACCCCTTCCCGGCCGAGCCCGACGAGGGGCGCCGGGGGATTCTCGTCCTGGGGGATTCGGTGGCCTGGGGATGGGGCGTCCCGATGGAATCGGCCTTTCCTCAAATCCTCGAGCGGCGCCTGGGCGAGGTCGCGGGCGATCCCGCGCGAGCGCCGATCGTCTATAACCTCGCCGTTGACGGCTACTCGACCGCTCAGGAAATCCGGCTTCTGGAAAGCCGAGGCCTTCGGTACCGTTCCGACCTCGCCATCGTCTGTTACGTGCTCAATGACCCGGACGTCTTTGACGGGGGCCTGGCGCGGCATTATCAGGCCCCCCCCTCCGAGCTCTGGCGCCGCGCCCGGGTCCTCGCCGAGCGCATCGAGGGGAGAATGGACAACGCGCTGCGGGCGGATCGGGCGGGCGAGGATTACCATTTTTTCATCCATCGGCTCTACGCCGAGCAGACCCGCCGTCAATTCGAGCGTCTCGGCGAGTTGAGCCGCCGACACGACCTCCCGATCGTGATTCTCCTCCTTCCCGTTTTTCACTATGAGGTTGGCGGTCCGTACGCCTGGGGAGAGCTTCACCGCCGCTTGGAGCGCCTCGCCGCCGTGAACGGCCTGCTTTTTCTAGACCTATATGAGAAGTTCCGCGCCGATGGATCGTCCGAGGCCCATGCCTTTGACATCTGGCACCCCAACCCCCGCGGCCACGCCCTGATCGCCGATGCCGCCCTCGAGTTCATCGTCCGCCGTGCTGATCTCAGGTCGGGATGGAGCCGGAACGTAGTCCCCGCCGGACCTTCGTCCTCCCCCGGCGGCAGAGAACCCCGACGCTAGCCCCGGCCCGAGGTCCGCAGCGGAGGAGCGATCGAGGGGTTCTTGCAATGCCGAGGGGTCGAGGCCATACTCGGCCCTTGAGAAGAGGACAGGCCGGCCGCGAGGTAATCCCATGGCGCGAACGCTCAAGGAGTTCGTCGGAGAGCTCAAGCGTCAGGTCCCGATCGAGGACGTGATCCGGGATTATCTGCCGGGGCTTCGGCGGCGAGGCCGGGGCTATTCGGCCCATTGTCCGTTTCACGAGGATAAGACCCCTTCGTTCCACGTCCACCCCGAGGGGGGAATCTTCCGGTGCTTCGGATGCAACGTCGGCGGCGACGCCATCACTTTCGTCCAGCTCTATGAGAAAGTGGACTTTCGCGTGGCGGTCGAATCGATCGCCCGGCGATTCAATATCCCCGTCCCGGCCTTCGGTCCGGGTCGCAGCCCGGAAGAGCGTCAGGCCGAGGATCACCGGCGTCGCCGCATCCTTGACGTTTGTCGCCTGGCGCAGGAGCTCTTCGTCGATCAGCTTGCTCGGCACCCGCGAGCGGCGGCGGCGCGCGAATATCTCGAGCGCCGGGGTTTGACGGAAGCTCAGATTCATCAGTACCGGCTGGGGTACGCGCCGCCGGATGCCGGCGCGCTGCTGGCCGTGGCTCGTCGCCGGCGGTTCGAGCCCCCGCAGGTGGCCGAGGCCGGGCTGGCCGTCCAAGGCGAGCGTGGTGGGTTCTACGATCGCTTCCGGGACCGAATCATGATCCCCATCGCCGACGCCAATGGCGAGACGGTCGGCTTTGGCGGGCGTCTTCTGGAAGGCGAGGGACCGAAATACCTCAACAGCTCCGATACGCCTGTCTTTCACAAGGGCCGGCTCGTCTTCGGTCTGGCCGCCGCGCGGGAGGCCATTCGCGCCGAAGGGCGGATCGTCCTCGTCGAAGGCTACATGGATTGGATCGCTCTTCACAGCCAGGGCATGGCCAACGTCGTCGCCGGCCTGGGGACGGCCTTCACCCGCGAGCAGGCCCAGTTGCTCCGCCGATACGCGGGCGAGGTCATCCTCTGCTACGACGGCGACCCGGCGGGCCGCAAGGCTGCCTTCTCGGCCGCGCGGTTAATCCTGGCTCAGGGGGTGGAAGCCCGGGTCGTGGCGCTTCCCGAGGGCGAGGACCCCGACAGTTACGTGCGCCAGTCGGGGGTCGGTGCGCTGCGTCAGGCCACCACGGGCGCGGTTGCCGCCATTGGCTATTTTCTGGAGGCCGCGTTGCGGTCTCATCCCGTCGGAACCCCGCAGGGCAGAACCGCCGCCTTCGACGAGGTGAGGCCGCTCTTGGAGGCAGTGCGCGACCCGGTGCTCAGGGAGGCCTGGCTGGTGGAGGTGGCCCGGCGGTTGGGGTTCGATCCGGCCAGTCTGGCTCGGGCGCTGCGGGGGAGGATGCGCATAAGTCCAAGGCAATCAGCGGCTGACGGCACGCCCAACGAGGGTACGGGACCCGGCGCGAGCGCCGGGTTCGACC
Organism: uncultured Candidatus Sumerlaeota bacterium; assembly: GCA_964463045.1. Lineage (GTDB taxonomy): Bacteria > Sumerlaeota > Sumerlaeia > MVZB01 > JAJFLK01 > CAYXAU01. Next base: position 142,405 of record CAYXAU010000003.1, read on the forward strand.
GACTGGAGACGTTCTTCCTGAGTCGGCTGCTCCAAGTGGCTCACCGGCGGGAGGTTTTTGAGGGGTTCGATCCCGAATGGTTCGTGGATGATGTGCTAAGATCAGTATTTTCAATTGTCTATGAGTCAACGAGACGACCGCAGGAGAAGGCGATCCCCCCAGCCTTCTGGTTCAGCCTGATACCGGAAGGGCCGCAGCGGGAGGCTCTCGTATATATACTTACCGTTGACGCCCGCGTGGCGGACGGCAGCCTGCCTGAGGAAAGCCTATTCCGGACGGAGGAAGCCCTGGTGCACGAGTGTCGGGAACTGGCCAGCCGCCTGAGGCGTCGCTATCGGATGAGGCAGCGGCGGCGAGCGTGCCATGAGGCCCGGCTTTCGCCGGAACCGCCCCCTGAACTCCGTGCTTCCCTCTTCGCTCAGATCAGCGCCGATACCCAGATCGTCGCGATGGATTCCGAACACCTGGCCGGGGGGCCGGGACCATCTCCCCTCGGCTGACCAAACTCTCCCCGGTCAATGGGGGGTCGGCTGGTCGGGGGAGCCCGGCGAGGGCTGGCCGGGACGGGGCGGGCTTGGCGAGGGGATGGCGGGTGGCCTCCCGGACGCAGATTGGGCTTGCGCCGGAGCGGGAATCGTGGAAGTATATGAAGGTTTAGCCCGGCAAACAGCCCGAACCCGGCCGGGGCGAACACACGAGCGCTATCACCAAGCCCGCAAAGACCGCCAAGCGAGCCGAGGCCCAACCGGGGCAGGGCACCCCATTGGCTGAGCCCAAGGGCGCGAAGATGACGACCAAGGAAAAGGTCAACTTCGACACCATCATCGAATTCGGCAAGGAAAAAGGGCATCTGACGTACGACGAGATCAACGAACGTCTGCCCGAAAACGTCTCGCCGGCCGATATGGACGAGCTGTTCGTCGAACTCGATCTGCTCAACATCGGCTACGGGGAGGAGTCCGACGACCGAGACACGCTTCCGGCCGAGAAGGAGGCTTACGAGCCGGGGGAATTCTATCAGGAGGAAGCCGCCGATCTGGAATCGGCCAAGATCGACGACCCCGTCCGGCTTTACCTGATGGAGATGGGGAAGGTCCCGCTGCTGACGCGGGAGGAAGAGGTCTCGCTCGCCAAACAGATCGAGCAGGGGCGGCACAAGATCACGCGGGCGATCTCGCGCGCCTCGATCACTTCGCAGGAGGTCAAAGCCATTTACGCCCGGCTGCAGACGGGCGAGGTCAACCTGAACGATCTTCTGCGGGCCAACATCGACGAGGCGGACCCGGACGAACGGCATCGCGTCATCAAGCGGACGATGGCCCGCCTGGAAGAGGCGATGGCCATTTACGCGAGCATCGAGGCCGACCTGGACAAGATCAGCGAGGCCACCGTGACCCGGCAGGAGGCCGAGCCGCTGCTCAAGCGGATCGAAGCCAAACGGGAGCGCATCTACCAGGCCCTCCTGAGCGTCGATCTGAATTACAACTACATCGAGCAGATCGCCGCCAAGATTCGCTCCGTCTTTAACCGTCTTCAGAAGGCCTACGACGAAATCCGGACATTGACGCGGCAGACGGCCCTTTCCGAGGAAGAGCTGCGGCGGATCGTCAAGCGGACGAAGCGGAACTCGCCGGAGGCGCGGGCGCTGCACAGGAAATACGGCTTCACGATCGATCAATTCATCAAGATGGACAAGCAGGTCCGCGCCGCGCAGAAGCTCATCAAGCGGATGGAGCGCGAGGTCGGCAACACCTACGAGGAGCTGGAGCAGATCGTCCGCCAGATCAGCATCGGCGAGCGCGAGGCGCATGAGGCCAAGATGAAGGTCGTCGAGGCGAATCTCCGCCTGGTCGTCTCGATCGCCAAGAAATACACCAACCGCGGGCTTCAGTTCCTGGACCTGATCCAGGAGGGGAACATCGGGCTCATGCGCGCCGTGGACAAGTTCGAATATCAGCGGGGCTACAAATTCTCGACCTACGCCACCTGGTGGATTCGCCAGGCCGTCACGCGCGCCATCGCCGATCAGGCCCGAACGATCCGCATCCCCGTCCACATGATCGAGACGATCAACAAGCTATCGCGCGTCTCCCGCCAGCTCGTGCAGGAACTCGGCCGCGAGCCGACGCCGGAGGAGATCGCCGAGAAGATGGACATGCCGGTCGACAAGATCCGCCGCGTCTTCAAGATCGCTCAGCAGCCGATCAGCCTGGAGACCCCGATCGGCGAGGACGGCGACAGTCACTTCGGCGACTTCATCGAGGATCAGGACGCCACCAGCCCCGTCTCGGCGACGGCCTATCACCTCATGCAGGAGCGCATCGAGGACGTGCTCAAGAGCCTGACCGAGCGCGAGGAGAAGGTCCTGCGGCTGCGGTTCGGGATCGGCGGCAACGACTTCCCCCGGACGTTGGAGGAGGTCGGCGCCATCTTCAACGTCACACGCGAGCGCGTCCGCCAGATCGAAACCAAAGCGCTCAACAAAATCCGCCACCCCAGCCGCCGTAAGAAGCTGATCGAGTTCATGGAGTAACGGGGGCGGGAATCTCCCCGCGGGTTGACTGACCTGGCGATCGGCGTCAATGACGCCGCGCGGGAAGACCCCGAAGACCTGGAGTGTATCGATTCGTCAGGGGGGCGCTACCGTTCGCCTTTGGAGCGGGGCGGCCCCGCCGCCGCTTTGCCACGCCGGGCCACGCCCGTCGTAGGGCGCGAAGCATGGCCTCGCGGGTCAGGCGCAGGCGTGGCCTGCGCACTCCAAACGAAGCCGCGGCCAGGACCCAACTTCGGCAAAAGACGGCAAGCGTTCGTAGGGCAGGAGATCGCCGGCGGAGTGTTTTGACACGAATGATCCCGTTGGGTATAAATGAAGCGTCTGTGTCCGACGGGTTACGGAACACCCGCGGGCGCGTGGTGGGGGTATAGCTCAGTTGGGAGAGCGCTTGACTGGCAGTCAAGAGGTCGGGGGTTCAAATCCCCCTACCTCCACCAAAGCGTTGAGGCCCCGCAGGTTCCTCCGGCGACGTTGACCCGCGGGGCCTTGTCGTTGCCGCTGAGGTTCGGCGCCCGATGGGATCAGCCGGGCGGTTCGGACCGGGGGGGGTCGAGCGTCCATCTCCTCGAGCCTGCCCCGCCGATCGGCCGCCGCCCGCCATTGACTTGACCGGGGGCGGGGGCTAGCGTGAGGCCGCAACTCGCATCGCGCGCTCCCCATGGCCAGAGAACGGAAAAAGGACGACGCCACGGATCTTGCGGGCGAGGCTCTGGGGATGGTGGAGACGCGCGGCCTGACGGGAGCGATCGAGGCCGCTGACGCCATGGCCAAAGCCGCTCACGTGACCGTCCGAAGCCCGGTTAAAATCGAAGGCGGATTGGTCATGGTCAGCGTCCGCGGGGATATCGGAGCCGTGCGCGTGGCGACCGAGGTCGGGGCGGCCGCGGCGGGCCGGGTCGGCGAATTGATCGGCGCGCACGTCATCATGCGGCCCTACGGCGGCCTCGAGCGGTTTCTTCCCTGATCGGCCGGACGCCGGAGACGGGGCGGAATGGACCGCCGCGGGCCTCGACCGGTGGCGTGCCCAGCTTTTAATACGCCCCGAGCGGCGAGTAAGCTCGGCGCCTCATGGAATCGGATCGGATCGCCGCGATCACTGAACGCGTGCTCGCCGAGCTGACGGCCAAGGGATTCGGCCCACCCGCTGGTCAATCGATCGGCGAGACGGCCACGGCCGCCCGCATCCGCCCCTATTCGACCCGCGGGGCGGCCGAAGGCGTCGCCGTCGCCGGGGCGAGCCTGCGGCCGGAGGAGATCAGGCTTTCGCCGGCGCGGCGGCCGATGGTCACCTGCAACGTCTCCAATCGACACGTCCATCTTACTCAAGAGCACTTCGAGATTTTGTTCGGCGCCGGGGCGAAACTGACGCCGCGGAACATGCTCATGCAGCCGGGCCAATTCGCCGCCGTCGAGACCGTCTCGCTCATCGCCGGTCGCGGGCGCGCGATCGAACACGTTCGGATTCTGGGCCCGCTGAGGCGCTATACTCAGGTCGAGATCTCGCGGACGGACGGCTTTTATCTCGGTCTGCGGCCGCCCGTCCGGGCCTCGGGCAACGTCAAGGAATCGGCCGGGGGGACGCTCGTCGGCCCCAAGGGGACGCTGGTCCTCAGCGAGGGGGTAATCGTCGCCGATCGGCACATTCATACCCCGCCCGGGGTGGCCGAGCGGTTCGGCCTGGCGAACAATCAGATGATCCGCGTGGGCGTCTTTCACACGGCGAAGTCGACGATCCTGGAGCAGGTCCGCATTCGCGTCTCGGAGGAGTTCCTGCTGGAGATGCACGTGGATACGGACGACGCCAACGCCTGCGGCATCGAAAGCGGCGACCGGGTCGAACTCCTGCTTTGATGCGGATCGGCCAAGCTCGCCGCCGCGTCCGCCGCGCGCGATCGAAGGGAAGGTCCCTCAGGGGCGCGGGTACCCGATGAGCCGAGGACGGCCCCTCCGCATTCGGAAACTGAGTCGCCCCGGTTCTCTTTTGCCGATCGGGTTGGTCCTCAGTTTTCTCCAGGGAGGATCAGGGAATCTTCTGCCCGGCCAGACGACGCTTGTCTTGAACCACGTGACCGATCCGCTGACCCACATCGGGGGCGCGCGGGCCATTCACGGCGTCGTTCGCGCGGGGGAATGGATCGGCCGGGAGAAGCTCGATGGACTGTTGGCTGAAGTCGCGGCCGAGATAAGGAGCCCATCGGGAACGGCATCCCCCGACCGGCTTCCCTAGAGCGGCTTGATCGCGAAATGGAATAATGGGACGGGGGCCTCCCGGGAGGCGCGAGGATGCGCTTGGATCTGTTGACCCTCTTTCCGGAATTCTTTGACTCCCCGCTCAAGAGTTCGATCCTGGGCCGGGCGATCGCCTCCGGTCGGATCGTCGTTCACCTCCATGATATTCGCGACTGGGCGACCGATCGGCACCGGACGGCTGACGACGCCCCCTATGGCGGCGGCGGCGGCATGGTGATGAAAGCCGAGCCGGTCGTGAAGGCCGCTCGCGCCGTCAAACAGATGACCGCGGCCGGCCACGAGCCCTCTCCAGTTATCTATCTGACCCCGCAGGGGGAGCCGCTCACCGCCTCGCGCGTGCGAGAACTCGCGGCCTTGCCGGGGGTGATTCTCCTCTGCGGGAATTACGAGGGGATCGACGAGCGTGCCATCGACTTGGTGGTCGATCGGGAGATCTCCATCGGGGATTACGTCTTGACCGGGGGGGAAGTGGCCGCCCTCGTCCTCTTGAACGCGGTCGCCCGCCGCCTGCCGGGCGTCCTCGGCAACGAGGTTTCCGCGGCGCGCGATTCGTTCGAGGAAGGTTTGCTCGACTACCCCCACTACACGCGGCCCGAGGTGTTCGAGGGCTTGGCGGTGCCCGCCGTCCTGCTGGGCGGCAACCACGCCCAGATAGAGGCCTGGCGGCGGCAGGAGGCCCTGGCTCGGACGCTTCGGCGGCGGCCCGATCTCCTCAAAAGCGCTCACCTGACCGACCAGGACCGTCGGCGGCTCGGCGAGTTGGAAGACCCGCGGCGAGCCCAGGGGTGAAAGGATTCGCCCCCCGATGGCGCTCTTCATCGCCGTCGTGCATTACCCCAGTTTGAACAAGCACGGCCGGCCCGTGGCGACGGCGGTGACGAATTTCGATCTTCACGATATCGCCCGAGCGGCCCGGACGTACGGCCTGCCCCGCTATTACGTCGTCACGCCCGTCCCCGGCCAGCGGGAGTTCGCCGAGCGGATCATGCGCCACTGGATCGAGGACGCGGGGGCCGAATACAACCCCTCGCGGGGGGAGGCCCTGCAATTGGTTGAGATTCTGCCGGACCTCGGCGCGGTCGGCGAGGCCATCGTCCGCGACTTCGGACGCGAGCCGTTCTGGGTCGCCACGTCGGCGCGCGCCGCCGGCCCCGTCTTGGCGTCGCGCGAGCTTCGGGCGCGACTGGACGACGGGGGGGATGCTTGTCTTCTGTTCGGGACCGGCTATGGCCTGCACCCCGACCTCTACGAACTGGTGGACGCGACGCTCGAACCGATCGTCGGTCCCAGCAACTTCAATCATCTGGCCGTCCGTTCAGCCGTCGCGATCTATCTGGATCGGTTGCTCGGACGCGGCCGCTAGACGCCGAGCGGTCCGGGCCCCCCGCCGTCGCGCTGGCGGATCGTCTCGGCTGCCGTTATCTTCAGGCCCGCGGCCGGCCCCAGGGAGGGGCCTCTGATGAGAACCGTGGATCTCATACGTCAGAAACGCGATGGCCTCCGGCTGAGCGGCGATCAGCTCTATCAACTGATCGACGGCTACGTGGCCGGCAAGATTCCGGACTACCAGATGGCGGCCTTCCTCATGGCGGTTTACTTCCGGGGGATGGAGGCCCGCGAGCTGTCCGGCCTGACGCGCGTCATGATGTATTCGGGGGAGACCTACGACTTGAGCGCCGTCCCCGGCCTCAAGATCGACAAGCACTCGACCGGAGGCGTCGGCGACAAGGTCTCGCTCGTGCTGGCCCCCCTGGCCGCGGCCTGCGGTCTGATCGTGCCGATGGTTTCCGGCCGAAGCCTGGGTCACACCGGCGGGACGCTGGACAAGCTGGAGAGTCTGCCGGGGGTCTCGACCCAACTGACGCGGACCCAGCTCCTCCGTCAATTGCGCAAGATCGGGGTGGCCATCGGCGGGCAGACCCGCCGCTTCGTCCCGGCCGATCAGAAGCTCTACGCGCTGCGGGACGTGACCGGCACGGTGGAATCGATCCCGCTGATCGCCGCCTCGATCATGAGCAAGAAACTGGCCGTGGGTTGCGACGGCCTGGTCCTGGACGTCAAGACCGGCAATGGAGCGTTCATGCAAACGCGGGCCGAAGCCATCGAACTGGCCAAGACTCTCGTGGCGATCGGGCTGGAAATGGGCCGACAGGTCTCGGCCGTCATCACCGACATGAGCCAGCCGCTCGGCTTTGAGATCGGCAACGCGCGCGAGGCGGCCGAGGCCATCGACTGCCTCAAGGGGCGCGGGCCGGAAGACGTGATGGAGGTCACGCGCGCGGTCACGGCTCGGATGTTGACGATGGCCCGCCTGGCCGCCACCGAGGGCGAGGCGCTGGGGCTGATCCGTGGCAAGCTGGAATCCGGCGAGGCGCTTGAGCGGTTCCGCGCCTTGATCGAGGCCCAGGGGGGGAACCCCCGCTGCGTGGACAACGCGCGGCTGCTCCCGCAAGCCCGAAAGAAGACCGTCGTTCACGCGCCCCGCGCCGGCTACGTCGGCCGATTCGATACGCGGGGCGTGGGGCTCGCGGCCACGATTCTGGGGGCCGGGCGATCGATTATGACCGACGAGATCGATCCCGCGGCCGGTATCCGCGTTCTGGCCAAGATCGGGGATCGGATCGAAGAGAAGCAGCCGCTCTTCGAGGTCTATCACAACCGAGAGGATCGGTTGGAGGAGGCGCTTTCTCACCTGCGCGTGGCCGTGACGCTCGGCGACGCGCGCATCCGCCCGCCGCGCCTGGTGGACCGCCGCAACCCGGCCGCCTGAGGGGGCTCACCCTTAGGCTTCGGCCGGGAGTTCGATCCGATTCAGCTCAGCGAGGATTTCGCGGGCGCTCTGCCAGCGTTCCTCCGGTTTTTTCTTCAGGCACTTCATCACGACCCGACGGAACGCCTCGGGCAACTCCGGCGGCAGCGGCCGGGGCTCGGTGAAGACGTGGTGATAGGCCAGATCGCCTTCCACGAAGGGGGGGGCGCCCGTGGCCATCTCATAGAGGACAACGCCGAAGGCGTAAAGGTCGGCGCGGTGATCGACGGGCTTGCCCTGCACCTGCTCGGGGGCCATGTAGAGCGGCGTGCCCACGACGACGCCGGTGCGCGTGGCTTCTTTCTGGGGATCCTCTTCGACGAGCTTGGCGATGCCGAAATCGGCCACTTTGACCCGGCCCTGGCGGGTCAACATGATGTTGGCCGGTTTGATGTCCCGGTGGACGATCCCGGCGTCGTCGGCGGCGGCGAGCGCCTCGGCGATCTGCCGCGCGTAGCCGAGCGTCTCCTCCAACGGCAATTTCCGGCGGCATTCGACGAGCCGCCGCTTCAGATCGGTGCCGTCAACGAATTCCATCGAGATGTACTTGCGGCCCTGCTGCTCGCCGATGTCATGGATGCGGACGATGTGGGGATGAGAGAGCCGGCGGGCGTTGCGGGCCTCTTGGCGGAACCGCCGCAGCGCCTCCGGATTCTGGCCCAGCGTGTCCGGCAATATTTTGAGCGCCACCATTTCTTCGAGTTCGTTGTCCCGGGCTTTATAGACGATGCCCATCGCGCCTCGGCCCAGCTCGGCGACCAACTCATACCGGGCTTGAGCCTCGGCCGAGAGTGACCGGAGGATGGCCGTCCGCTCCGTAGCCATGGCGTCGCCGAACTCAGCGGTGAGCGTCTCCAGCTTGCCCTTGACGTCGCGGTAGTCGATATCGGCGGCAAAGAGGGTCTTATAGACCTCCCGGGCGCCGTTCAAGTCATTGACGGCTTCGTAGCGCTGCCCCAGCTCATAGAGGAGATCCTTGACCTCGGCCTCGACCGGCAGCCGCCGCAGTTCCTGAAAGGCCAGGTCCAGGAGCCCCATGGCCATAAAGCAGCCGGCCAGATGGCGGACGGATTCGTTCTCCCAGCGGTAATCCTTGTCCGTGCGTTGGAAGCAGGCGATCGCCAGGTCGTACTTGCCGGCCCCCATCGCCAGGCGGCCCAGTTGGAAGCGCAAATCGTTGGATTCGCGCCGCTCCAGTAGTTTTTCGTACGTCTCCATCAGATCGCGGACGGTCGATTCGTCGCCGGGGCTCCGGCGCAGGGCGTTTTCGAGCGCGGCCCGCGCTTCGCCGAGCCGGCCGAGTTGAAGCAGCAGCCGCCCGCGTTCGCGCTGGACTCGCGCGTCCTCGGGGCTTTTGTCGAGCATCCGGTCGTAGCACCCGAGGGCGCGCTCGGCCTGCGTGGGGTCCAGCCGGATGATCTCGGCCAGGCGGCTGAGCGCCTCGCGCAAGCGGCCGCTATAGATCATCGTCTCGACCAGAAACCATCGCGGCCGGACGGCCTGAGGCGAGGCTTCGACGAGTTCCTCCATCAGCGCGATCGCCTGGCCGAGCTTGGCCGGGGCGTGGGAAAGCAGATGCTGGACGGCGCCGACGGCCTGATCCCATGCCTGCTGAGCGGCCCAGGCTCGGGCCAGCGCGGCGTGAATCTCCACGTTGGCGGGCTGCTCTCGGATGGCGCGCTGATAGATGTCGATGGCCTCGGCGTCCTGACGCCGTTTGCGACCGTAAAGCGCCGCCAGACGCGTGAGCGTTTCCATGTCCTCAGGATTGCGCGCCAGGACCTGTTCGAAACCGGCGATGGCCCCGTCCATCTGGTCCAGCGAGGCCGAGGCATGGGCCGCCAGCTTGTTCAGCTCGACGTCATGCGGCTCGGCGGCCAGCAGAGAGCGGGCGAGGGCGAGCGCTCGATCGGCCATTTCTGCCTCGGCGTAAGCCCGGGCGAGCTGTTTGCCGACGTCGCGTCGCGCCGGATGACGCTGGAAGACGGCCTCGAACAGGGCGACCGCCTCCGGATCGGTCCGGCGCTGGGCGGCGTAGATCGCGGCCAACTGGTCGGCGATCGTGGCGTGATCGGGTTGAAACTGGAGCGCGTCGCGATAGACCGCCTCGGCGCGGCCGTCCAGCTTCCGGGCGCGACAGTAGGCTTCGGCGAGCTGGAGGGTGAGTTCGCGGGAAGCGTGGCCGAGGTCAAGCAGTTTTTCCACGGCGCGGATCGTGAGGGCGTCGTCGCCTTGTTTGCCGCCGATGCGCGCCACGTGGCGAAGGATCGTCTCCTCGTCCGGCCGGGCGGCCAGCGCCTTGAGGTAAACCTCAACGGCCTCCTGGTCCTCACGTCCCGCCTGGATGAAACCCTGGCCGACGGCGATGAGCAGTTCCGGGGCCTTGGGGTTGAGCTCGAGAGCCCGCCGAAAGATCGCCATGGCCGTGTCGTCCAGGCGGTGCTCGGCCGCGTAACAGGCCCCCAACAGCCGAAGCCCGATCGAATCGTTGGGGCTTTGTTCCAGGATCGCCTGGGCGTGCATCATCGATCGCTTGATCTCCCCGGCCTGAAGGAGCGCGGTGGAGAGGATGACGTGGGCGCAGGCGGCGCGGGGGTCGTGCTTGAGCAGCCAGTGAGCGGCCCGCTGAGCGGGCTCGTCATAAGCCCGCGCACCAAGACAGGCCTCGCAAAAGACCCGCAGGAAGCGGGGGTCGGCCTCGCGCTTGTTGAGCGCGCGCAGCATCGTCGGCAGGATCTCGGGCTCGGTGATCCCCAGCCGGGCGTACAGCTCGGCCAGCGCGGCCGTGAGCGCCGGATCTTCGAATCCATGGGTCATCGCCTTCCGGAAGGCCTCCAAAGCGGCGGCATCCTGACCCGTCGCCATCAACGTCTGGCCGAGAACAAACGCCCAGGGGCCCGGATGCGAGACGACGCGCACCATGTCGGCATAGGCCTCGGCGGCCTGAGCATCTCGCCGATTCAGATGGGAGTAAGCCGTCGCCAGGGCTTTGACGTAGCGGTCGTCTTCGGGGAAGGCTTGGCGGGCTTTCTCGAAAACGCCCGCCGACGCCTCATCAAACTTCTTCAGGGTCAGATAAAGGTCGGCGAGCTTCTTCAAGTGCCCCCGGTGGCGCGGGGCCGACCGATGCGCCAGGGCCAAGAGCGTGGCCGCTCGCGCCCCGTCGTTCCGTTCCAGCGCCCGGTCAGCGAGCCTCGCCCAGACCAGGCGCAGCGCCAACAGACCTCCCCGCCACAGCCCAAGGGCCAGGAGCCCGAGCGCAACGACCCCGCCCACGCCGAGGGCGAACAGGTGCTGACGAAGCCAGGCCCGCCGCTCGAGCGCCGCTGCTTCCGCGTGGCGCGGCTGAGCGGCCAGGATCTCCCGACAACGCTCGATCGCCCGCGCGAAATCGCCTTCGGCATAGGCCTGTCGCGCCGCGGCCATCCGTTCCTCGACCCGGTGCCCTATGAGCGCCCGCTGAGCCTGGGCGTAGTCATGGTAAGCCGCCGAAAGCGACCAGGAACGCCAGGGGCCGCCGCCCTGGCCGAGCCAGGCCGGCGTCCCCGGGGTCCCCTTGGCGCCGATGGCGCTCATGACGCCGTCCCCCTCCCGCTCGCCGAGGATGAGGGCCCTCACGGCATCGGACGCGCCGAAGGGCCCGGCGAGCGGCTCCGTCGAGGGGATGCTCCGAAGATCGAGCAGCGTGGGCTGAGCTCCCTGCCCCTCCAGCAATCGGCCGGCTTTGAGGTCCAGCACGACGAGCCGGCCCTTGGCGTCGCTGAAAAGGGCGACCGCCCGATGCCCCTCGACGTAGGCCAGCGCGGGGGGGGATTTGATCAACTCATCGTGCTTGAATTCGAGCTTCGTCCCCCAGAAGTCCACTTTTCCGGTCGCCCCGTTGACCAGGACGAACTGATCGACCCCCCGCGGGATCAGAATGTCGTCTCGGCCGTCCCCGTCGGCGTCGCCCAGGACGGGGTTTCGGCTTGGTTTGTTGAGGATCGAGGTTCGCTCCCAGAGAGGCGTGAGCCGCCCCCCCTCCTCGATTCGGAACGCCTGGAGCCAACCTCTATCGTCGGCGACCACGAGATCGTCCCGGCCGTCCCCGTCGAGCTCACCCAGCGCCGACCAGGTTTCGTGAATCGGCGGCCCCGCGGGCGGCATTGCCGTCCGGAGCGCCCCGCGGGAGTCCGGCGCAAGGCCGGCGATCGTGACGGCCCCCTCGCCGGAGACGATGACGAGCGCATATCGATAGGAGCTGAAATTCATGCGACCGACCATCGGGGGAGATCGCACGATGCCGTCGACGGCGACTTGGAGATAGAGGTCGGGGGCGCGGCCTCGATGCAGCGCGCGGACGGTCAATTGGCCCCCGGGGCCGAGGAGCGCCACGCCGTCGCGGTAGGTCCTCTCCGTCGGCCAGGCTTCGGCGTGGATGGGGACAGCCGTCGGGGCGACCCCAAGGGGGGCATTCAGTTGGAACACGGTCAGGGCCTGGCCCGTCAGGCCGTCCAGAAGGGTCAGGAAACCCCGGGCGGAGACGACGACCACGTCGATCGTACCGTCGGCCAGGAAGTGGCCCGCCACGGGGCTATGAAGGATCTGGTCGCCTTCGGCCAGGGGCAATCGGGTCTTCCAAAGCCGGCGCCCTTTGATCGCCTCCAGCGCCGTCACGCGTCCGTCCAGCCCGGCCAGGATGATTTCCGGGACGCCGTCGTTGTCCAGATCGGCCGCCGCCGGCGCCGGGGCCAGGCTCAACCCTTCCCGCGCGCGCCAGAGCGCCCGGGCTCGCTCGACCTCCTGAGCGGGGCTGAGGGCGAGGAGCAGGTGGAGAGCGAGGGCGATCCCGGCCGGACGCGCCCTCCTCGCAACGGAGGAAGATGCCGAGACGGGGCGTGCAGCGAAAGAAACCGGGATCAAGTGCCTGATGTGTCCGCGTTACAAGAGTCCTCTTAAGGGCATTTTCGACCCGACCCGCTTGAAAGTCAAAATGCGGGCGGGGATGATAGGCGTCGCCTCCCGATGAAAGCTCGTCGGACACCCCTCGCCCGGGCCTCCGGGGCGGCCCGTTCGGCCGCTCATCGGGCGCGGGCGGAAGCGGCTCGACGGTGGGCCGCCGGGCTCAAAGTCGCCCTCGTGCACGATTGGCTGGTCCGAATGCGCGGCGGCGAGCGCGTCCTGGAGACGCTCCTTGAGCTCTTCCCCTCGGCCGAGATTTACACCTTGTTCTACGATCCCCGAGGGCTCGACGAGAGCATTAATGGACGGGTGATCCATACCAGCGCGCTCAACCGGCTGCCGGCGATAAGCCGCCACTATCCCCTCTGGCTGCCCTTCTTTCCGGCGGCCGCCGAGAGCCTGCGGCCGACGGCTGATATCGATCTCACCATTTGCATCAGCCATTGCGCGGCCCACGGGGCGACGTTGCCGGCGGGCGCGCCGAGGCTGACGTACTGCCTGAGTCCGATGCGGTACCTGTACGACATGCGCGGAGCCTACGCGCAGGGGGGGGCGGCGCTGCAGACCCGCCTGCTTGAGGGCGTCGCGCCGGGCCTGCGCCGGTGGGATCGGGCGGCGGCCCGGCGCGCGCAGCCCTACTGGGCCATCTCCGGCTTCGTCGCTCGCCGCATCGAGCAGGCCTATGGATTTGGGGCCGAGGTTCTCCATCCGCCGGTCAACACTGATTTCTTCTCGCCCCCTCCCAGTCATGGGCGCGCCGTTCGGCCGGACCCGTCGGCTCCCTATCTGGTCGTCTCGGCCCTGACGGCCTATAAGCGCGTTGATCTGGTTATCGAGGCGGCGCGTGTTCTCAAGCGGCGGCTCTGGATCGTCGGCGAAGGCCCGATGGAGGGGCGGCTCAGGCGGCAGGCCGGGCCGACGGTCCATTTCCTTGGCCGCGTGAGCGACGAGGAGTTGCGGGACCTCTATCGGGCCGCCGCCGGGCTGATCTTCCCGACCGAGGAGGATTTCGGGATCGTCCCGCTGGAGGCGATGGCCTGCGGCCGGCCCGTTCTCGCGCTGGGCCGCGGGGGGGCCAGAGAAACCATGATTGAGGGTCGGACGGGCGCCTTTTTCCAACCCGACACAGCCGAAGCCCTCATCGAGGCCTGGAGCGCGTTCGACCCGACGGCTTATGACCCGCGACGCCTGCGACGCCACGCCGAGCGCTTCAGCAAGGAACGTTTCCTGGACGAGTTTGCGCTCAAGTTACGGCGGCTGCTTGAATCCACTTCGACTCCTCGGCGCGCCCCAGGCGCCTCGGGCGCCGACGGAGGCTGAGGCTTCCGCCGGCGAGCGCCCCAACCACGGGCCTCATGGGGATCATCCTCAATGGCCAACCGCGCGAACTGGTCGCCCCGACGACCGTGGCCGAGTTGCTCGAACGTCTGGAGATCGGACGCGAACGCGTCGCCGTGATGATTAACGGCCGGATTATCCGCAAAGAGAGTTTCGAAGCCGAGTCGATTCAGGACGGCGACGCCGTTGAGGTCGTCCACATGGTCGGCGGCGGCTGAGACCGGCGCCGGGGGATCAGCCGGGGGTTACCGTCTTCATCCCGAGGGCCTGAAGAGCCCGGTCCCGCGCCAGCGCGACCAGCTTGGCTTCGATCCCCAGAGGCTCGGCCACGTTCCAGCCGACGCCGGGATGCGCCGAGGCCGCTTCCCCCACCTGCCGTGGGATGTCGTCGGAGACGTGACGGCCGGGGCCGAGAAAATAAGGCAAGACGATGACTCGGCGCGCCCCCCGACGAACGCAGGCTTCGAATCCCTGGGCGATCGTCGGGGCGGCCAGTTCCAGATGGGCGATCTCGACGATCGGAAAGTCGCCTAGGCCGGCCAGGCGTTCGGCCAGTTCCGCCACCAGTCGGTTGGCCGCCTCCAATCGGCTCCCGTGGTCGATGATCAGGAGGGCCGTGAGGGTTTCGCTCATGGGTGGGCCGCTCCCCCGCGAGCCTGAAGACGGGTTCGCCTCGGGGTCGCCGGTCGCTCCGGTCGCGACGGACTCAGGCGGATTCTTCTTTCCGAACGGGGAGGAATCGGGGGGGCGTGCGCCCTTCAACCACGTCGGCGTCGATATGGCAGGCGGCGAGTTCCCCGGCGCGCGTCGGCAGTTCATACATTACGTCCAGCATGAAACCCTCCAGGATAGCGCGCAGGCCGCGAGCGCCCGTCGCCATCGAAAGCGCCCGGTGAGCGACAGCCCGCAGGGCATCCTCGGAAAAGGTCAGATCGACGTTTTCGAGCTCGAAAAGCTTCTGGTATTGCTTGACGAGGGCGTTGCGGGGCCGCGTCAGGATCTGGATCAACTCCTCCTCGCTCAGGGGGGCGAGCGTGGCGATGACGGGGAATCGGCCGATGAACTCCGGGATCAGCCCGAAGCGGTTGAGGTCGTAGAAATTGACCTGGGGGAGCAGCTCGCCGACCCGTTGGCCGGCCTCGCGCTTCTTCACGTCGGCCGTGAAGCCCATGGCGTTGCTGGAGACCCGCCGCTCGATGATCTTCTCCAGGCCGCTGAAGGCCCCGCCGCAGATGAAGAGGATGTGCGTCGTGTCGATCTGGATGTATTCCTGATGCGGGTGCTTGCGCCCGCCCGTCGGGGGGACGTTGGCCACCGTCCCCTCCAGGATTTTGAGCAAGGCCTGTTGAACGCCCTCGCCCGAGACGTCGCGGGTGATCGAGACGTTGTTGCTCGTCTTGGCGATCTTGTCGATCTCATCGATATAGACGATCCCGCGTTCGGCCCGCTCCTTGTCCCCGTTGGCGTTCTGCAGAAGGCGCAGGAGGATGTTTTCGACGTCCTCGCCGACGTAGCCCGCCTGCGTCAGCGTCGTGGCGTCGGCGATGGCGAAGGGGACGTCGAGCACGCGGGCGAGCGTCTGGGCGACGAGCGTCTTGCCGGAGCCGGTGGGCCCGATCAGCAGGATGTTGCTCTTCTCGATCTCGACTTCTTTCGTCGAGAGGTTATGCATCAGGCGCTTATAGTGGTTGTGGACGGCGACCGAGACGACCTTCTTGGTGTATTCCTGGCTGATGATGTATTCGTCCAGGGCCGTTTTGATCTCGGCCGGCGAGGGGATGCGTTTGAAGGTCTCGAGGGCGCTTTCTTCGGCCTGGGCCAGCCGGTCCCGCCGTAGCCGGTCGTTGCACTGACGAATGCAGTCGTCGCAGATGTAGACCGTCATCAGGCTTTCCTTCTGCGTCAGCCCTTTGAACAAAGTCTTGACCGAGTGCTGATCCTTGCCGCAGAAGGAACATCGGAGTCTCATCGGCTGCCTCGTCCCCTCGGAGTCGTGTCCATTTGTAGCCTAACGGCGGCCTCGGAGGCAATGGAAACCCCGCGGCGAACCGCCCTGCGCCCCCTCGTCTCATCGGCGGGCCCGCGCCGGACCTTGATCCTTAATCCCGTGGTGGGTTTGGAGTTGACGTTCCGCGACGGGGCGACCTACCCTTCCGGCGACCGCGCCTTGGCGGATCGAGCCGGCGCCGGGCGATCGCAGGGTTCCGCCGCCCCCGGGGGCGACCTGCGTTGCCGGCGCGACCCGCGGGCCGGCCGCCGGAATCGCCCTTCACCGGCCGTGATAACGTGAGTTCCGCCCACATGGAGTCCGCCCAGCGGGGAACCGTCAAGTTCTTCCATGACGGCAAGGGATGGGGGTTCATTGAGCGGCAGGGCCGCGCCGACATCTTTGTCCATTACGCCGACATCGTCGGCGGTGGCCACCGCACGCTCGTCAAGGGAGACGCCGTCCAGTTTGACGTCGTCCGGGGGGAAAAGGGGGAAAAGGCCGTCAACGTCGTCCGTCTGGACCGCTAAGGCCCACCGCCGCGCGGGCCCTCTCCGGGGTTCAGCCCGGTTCGGCGGTTGTGTTCTCGCCCTCGATCACGGGACCGCAGCAGACGTTCAACTCGCGCGCGGCGCGGACTTCGTCCACCCGGCCCACCGGGGCCCGATGCGGAGCCGCGCGAACGGTCTCGGGCTGGCTCTCGATTTCGCGCCGGATCCGGAACATCACCCCGACGAAGCGATCGAGCGTCGAACGGGTCTCGTTCTCCGTCGGCTCGATCAACAGGCACTCCGGGACATGGAGGGGGAAATAATTCGTCGGCGGGTGAATCCCGAAGTCGATCAGACGCTTGGAGACGTCCAGAGCGCGAACGCCGCCCCCGCGAGCCTCCCGCCGGAGCGTCAAGACGAATTCATGCATGCACGGGGCCGGAAAGGGGGCCTCGAAGACCGATCGCAGGCGAGCCAGGAGATAATTGGCGTTCAGAACGGCGCTCGCGGCGACCTCCCGCAACCCCTCCCCCCCTTGGAGCCTGAGGTAAGCGTAGGCCCGCAGAAGCACGCCGACGTTGCCGTGAAAGGCGTGTAACCGGCCGATGGAGCGGCCGTCGGGGGCGCCCCAGGCGAAGCCGCCGCTCTCGCGCAGAACGCGCATCCCCGGCAGGTACGGTCCCAAGGCCTCCCCCACGGCGATCGGCCCGGCCCCCGGGCCACCCCCGCCGTGCGGAGTGGAGAAGGTCTTGTGCAGGTTAAGATGGACGACGTCAAAGCCCATGTCGCCGGGCCGGGCGCGTCCGACGATCGCGTTCAGATTGGCCCCGTCGTAATACAGGAGCGCCCCGGCGGCGTGAACTCGGCGGGCGATCTCCAGAATCTCGCTTTCGAAGACGCCGCAGGTATTGGGGTTAGTGAGCATCAGCGCCGCCGTGCGCTCGTCGAGCTGCTCGCTGAGGGCAGCCAGATCCATCCGCCCGGAGGCCGCCGACCGCACCGTCTTGACCTTGTAGCCGGCCAGGGCGGCGCTGGCCGGGTTGGTCCCGTGGGCGCTGTCGGGGACGAGGACCGTGTCGCGGGCGTTTCCCCGCTCGGCGTGCCAGGCGCGGATGACCGCGACGCCGGCGAATTCCCCCTGAGCGCCCGCGACGGGCGCCAGGCTCACGTGCGGGAGGCCCGTCAGCGCGGCCAGCGCTTCTTGCAGCTCGGCCAACACGGCCAGCGTGCCCTGGGCGTCTCGGGCCTCCTGGAGCGGATGCAACCCGGCGAAGCCGGCCAGAGCCGCCGCCGCCTCGCAGGCCCGGGGGTTGTACTTCATCGTGCATGATCCGAGGGGATAGAAGTTCGTATCGATCGAGAAATTCCGTTGCGAGAGCCGCGTATAGTGCCGCACGGCTTGGGGTTCGCTCACTTCGGGCAGCTCGGCCGGGGAGAACCGCCGATACGCGAGCGGCAACCGCGCTTCGGGATCGGCGGCTTCGCGCAGGGAGGGGAGCGACGTTCCCCGACGACCCGGGCGGCCCAGTTCGTAAATCAATTGCGGGGGCTCAAGCTCGGGGGGCTCTTCCGGCGCGGCTTGGGGCGTCAAGTCGAGAGGATCGATCATCTCGGAACTCCTAATCCGCGGCATGAGGGGGGCACCTCAGCCCGGGTGCGTGCGGTTCAACAGTTCCCGCGCGGCCGCGACATAAGCATCAAGGTCGGCCGGGAGTTTCGTTTCCGTCGCGCACACGAGAAGCAGGTCCGGCGCGTAGGGTCCCAGGCGGCTGAGCGGCAATCCCGGCAAGACGCCGCGTTCCCTCAAGGCCTCATAAAACGACTCGGCCGGCATCGGCAACCGGAGCGTGAACTCATTGAAGAAAGGCGCCGCGCAGAGAAGCTCGACGCCCGGCAGCGCCGAAAGCGCCGCCGCGAGGCGCCCGGCGCTATCCAGATTGAGCCGCCCAAGTTGAACAAAGCCCGCCTTGCCGATGAGCGCCAGCCAGAACGTCACCATGGCGGCGCAGAGCCCCTGATTGGTGCAGATGTTGGAAGTGGCCCGCTCGCGCCGGATGTGCTGCTCGCGCGTCTGAAGCGTTAGAACGAAGGCCGTCCGGCCGAGCGCGTCCGTGGTCCGCCCGACGATCCGACCCGGCATCTTGCGGATGAACTCCCGGCGACAGGCCATGTAGCCGGCGTAAGGCCCGCCGAAATGGAGCGGCAGGCCTATCGGCTGGCACTCTCCCACGGCGATATCGGCTCCCCACGCCCCCGGCGGTTCCAGGACCGAAAGACTCATCGGGTTGGCCACGGCGAGAACAAGCGCGCCTCGTTCGCGGGCCTGAGCCGCGATCTCCCGCGCCTCTTCCAGGTAGCCGAAGAAGTTGGGCTGGGCGACGACGACGGCGGCCGGGTCGCGAACCTCGGTGGGCCAGGCGGCGAGGTCCAGCCGAGCCCCCCCCTGAGCCGGATCGGCGGGCCAAGTCGACAGCTCCACGTCCAGCCGGCCCGTGTAGCTCTCGACGACCTGGCGGTAGTTCGGATGCAGCGTCGCCGGCAGGACGACCTGCCGTCGGCCGGTGACGCGCATCGCCATCAGCACGGCTTCGGCCAGCGCTGAAGCCCCGTCATACAGCGAAGCGTTGGCCACCGGAAGCTCCGTCAGGGCGCCGACCATGGATTGGAACTCATAGATGATCTGAAGCGTCCCCTGGCTCGCCTCCGGCTGGTAGGGTGTGTATGCGGTAAGGATTTCTCCGCGCTGGGCGAGGGCGTGAACCGCCGCCGGGATAAAATGCTCGTAGGCCCCTCCGCCGAGGAAGCTGACGTAGCCCCCCGCCGCCGGGCGATTCTCGGCCGCGCGCTGGCGCATCAGGCGCAGCATCTCGTACTCCGAGAGCGCCGGCGGCAGGCCCTCCGGGGGGGCCTTGAGCCTCAGCGAGTCCGGCACATCGGCGAACAGGGCCTCGATATCCCCGACGCCGATGGCCGCCAGCATCTCCCGCACGTCGCCTTCGGTGCTTGCGATGAACGCCACCGGAGAGCCTCCGTCACCGTTCCGTTTCCTGGGCGCAGGTTTTGAGATAGTCCTCCTGACTCATGAGTTCGTCTTCCGTGGCCTCGTTCTCGACCTCCAGCTCGAAGAGCCAGCCCTCCTCGTATGGGCTCGCGTTGACGAGTTCCGGCTGGTCGACGAGCCGCCGGTTGTAGGCGAGCACGCGGCCCGCCAGCGGGGCATAAACCGACGCCGTCGCCTTGCAGGACTCAACCAGACAGGCCTCCTCGCCCGCGGCGAGTCGCCCGCCGGGATCGGGACATTCGACGTAAACGATGTCGCCCAGTTGGCTCTGGGCGAAATCGCTGATGCCGACCTTCCGGACCCGACCCGAGGGCTCGACCCATTCGTGCGTCCGCGTGAACTTCAAGCGATCGACATGGACGGCCATGGGAGCCTCTCCTTCATGCGACATTGGAGATTCGTGGCGGGTAAAACGGCGGCCGCGTGACCTGGGCTCGGACGGTCCCGCGGCCCAGATCGAGATCGAGTTCCGCCCCTTCGTGGGCCCACGGGGCCGCCACGTAGCCGAGGGCGATGGGTCGCTCCAGCGACGGCGAGTAGCCGCCGCTGGTCACGCCGCCGACCTCTCGGCCGTCGGCCCAAAGTTTCATCCCGTTGCGGGGAATCCGCCGACCTTCCGGCAGGAGACCCATCAGCCGCCGTCGGACACCTTGACGCTTGATTCGCGCCAGGCTTTCCCGTCCGCAGAAATCCGGCTTCTCGAGCTGGACCACCCAGCCGAGCCGGGCTTCGAAGGGATTATTCTCCTCGGTGAAATCCTGGCCCGAAAGGCAGAGGCCCTTCTCCAGACGGAGCGTGTCGCGGGCGGCAAGACCCGCCGGCCGAGCCCCCGCCCGAAGGAGCGCCTCCCAGAGCGCAGCGGCCACCTCCGGCGCGCAGATCAGTTCACAGCCGGCTTCGCCAGTGTAGCCCGTCGTCGAAAGAATCAATTCCGTCGCCCGGAAATCGAGCAAATGGACCCGATAGGGGGGCAACGTCCCCCAGGGACCGGGCCCGATTACGGCTTCGACCACCGGAATCCATCTCGGCCCCTGAACGGCGATCATCGCCCAGCGATCGGAACAGGGCCGAAGCTCCGCGTCGGCCGGGCCCAACGCCGCCGTCACAGCCTCCATATGCTCAATGTCCCTGGCATGAGCTGCGGCGTTGACGACCAGAAAAAATCGCTCCGGACCGAGCCGCGCGGCGATCAGATCGTCGATGATGCCCCCATCGGCCCGGCAGAGCAGACCGTAGGCGGCCTCGCCGTCGTCGAGGGTCGCCAGATCGCGCGTGACCAGCGCCTGGGCGAGGTTGAGCGTTCCCGACCCGACGATTTCGACCTGACCCATGTGCGAAACGTCGAAGATCGCCACGTCCCGCCGGGTGGCGAGGTGCTCTTCAATCTGGGAGCCGTAATGGAGCGGCATCTCCCATCCGGCAAAGGGGGCCATCTTCGCTCCCAGAGCCAGATGAGCGGCGTGAAGCGGGGTCCGCTGGAGCGTGACGGCGAACTCGCTCATCGGCCGGCCCCGACGAAACCCATGGCCCGTCCGAAGCCCGGCGCAGGCGAGGCCAGCTCGGCGTGGTAGGAACTGCGCGCGAACGGCGCCGCGATGACCCAGCCGAAGCCGCGTCGCCGGGCCTCGGCCTCGTAGCGCTCGAAGACGTCGGGAGGCACGTATTGCCGAACCTCGAGCTGGGCCGAGGACGGACGCAGATACTGGCCGATTGTCAGCCGCCGGACGCCCGCCTCGGCCAGATCGTCCAGGACGGCCAGGACCTCCTCGAACCGCTCCCCGAGGCCGACCATGATCGAGCTTTTGGTGATGATCCCCGGCAGGGCCGCCGCGCCGCGCAGCAGACCCATGGAGTCCCGATAGGTCGAGCCGGGCCGGACCGTCCGATAGAGTCGCGGCACGGTCTCGACGTTGTGCCCCCAGACGAACGGCGCCCGTGGCGCGAGCGTCTGGAGCGCCTGATCGGCCCGGCCCCGGAAATCGGGCGTCAAGAGTTCGATGGAAAGTTCCGGCCACTCCCGCCGGAGCGCCCCCATGCAGTCGGCGAAGTGCCGCGCCCCGCGATCGGGCAGGTCGTCCCGATCAACCGACGTGATCACGACGTAATTCAGCCCCATCAGCCGGACGGCCTCGACCAGGCGTCGCGGTTCTTCCCGGTCGATCCATCGGCCGGGGCGGCCTCCCGGGACGCTGCAGAAGCCGCAGCGCCGGGTGCAGCGATCGCCCAGGATCATGAAGGTCGCCGTGCCGGCGCTCCAGCACTCCCCTCGGTTCGGGCAGCGGGCTTCCTCGCAGACGGTGTGGAGGCCCTGGCCATGCACGGCCGATGAGGTCCGGGCGAAGATGGGGCCTCCACCGAGCGGACGGCGCAACCAGGGCGGCAGGCGGCGCGGCGGTTCGGGGACAGACGTCGCCGGGCTGGGACTTTCGGGCGGCATGCGGGACCGGAGACTCCGCCGCCCCGAAACGAAGCGGCGGGGATGGCTTCAGCCTCCCCCTGGGCCGAAGCTCTCCCCGCTCTGTCCCGTGACCTGAGAGAGTTTAGACCGTCCGGCGGTGGCCGCCGTCCCCCGGTCTTCCCCTTCGGTGGGCCGGCTCGCCCGGCGGCGAGGGCCGCCGTCGCCGGCCGCTCTCCAGAGGACTGTCCGTTCGCGGTCCTTTTGCCTGAGAGTTTATCGGGAGCTTTACCCCTTCGGCCGACCCCTTGGAGGGCCCTTCTCCCGCGAACATCGACCAGTCAAGAGCCTTCGTGCCTTTATCCATATCGGCCGGGGGGGCTCACGTCAAGCCGATTCGGCAGCGGGATCGAATCCCGAAGGAGAGACCGCCGGCGCCGCCGACGCAGTGTTGAAGCCTGCAGCCGCCGGGGGCTAAGCTGGCGCCGCCGACGGAAGCCGAATTCCGGCCCCCTGAATTTGACGCCGAGGGAGGTCTCGCCCCCGATGCTTTTCCTTCTGGATTTCCGAGTCGATTATCCGGCGACGATGGCGCGCAGGGACCTCTTTGCCATCTGGGCGCGGGAGGCCGAGGCGGCGCTGGCGGCCAAGCAGGCCGGCGCCGTGGTGGACCTGTGGAAGTGCGTCGGGACGCGTCGCGTCGTCGCCGTCGTCGACGTCGAGTCCCACGACGCCCTCGATCGCATCCTGATGGACCTGCCGATCATGGCCGAGCACGGCCAGCACGTTCGATTGGACGTCACCCCGCTGCGCCGCTACGAGGCCTTCGCCGAGGACGTGCGCGCTCGGCTGAGCTGAGGCCGCAAAACCCTCGACCCCCATCGCGTCGCATCAAGCCGGCGGCGCGGGTCCCTGCTCTTCCTCGCCCCATCGCTCTTCGATCCGCCGGGCCATCCGGCGTTTGCGCCAATAGGCGATGAGAAAGAGCCCCGTGGCGAAACCCCAGAGCGCCCCGCCGCCGCTCAGGGCCGCCACCCAGGTCCAGAACGTCTGAACCGATTCCTTCCAGGCTCGTTCCAGCGCCCGGTGGTAGCCCGGGTCGGCCAGGAGTTCCCGCAAAGCGCGGCCCTGCTCGGGATGGGCGAGCCGTCGGACGACGGGAGCCGGCTGCTCCGTTGAGCCGCCGGAGCGCTCCAGAAAGAACCGCGTGAGGGCGTAGCTCTGGGCATAGGCCAGCTCTTCATCCAGCCCGCCGGGGGCGGCCCAGTGACCGAGTTGGGCGATGGGAATCAAGCGCCCCACCGTCGCGGCCACGACCAGCCGGGCGTGGAAGACGAACGAAGTCTCCTCGGCGGCCACCATCGCCAGGCCTTCATCCAGCCACCGAGGCAAGACGCCGGGAACGCCGCGACCCAAGAGGAGATGAGCGAATTCGTGGATGAGGATGCTCTGGCGCTCCGGCGCCGTCGAGCGCAGATAGACCGTCCGGTTGATGATGACGCGGTTCTGGCCGGGCAAGGCGACCGCCGCGAGGTTATGCGGCCGGCGACCGAGAGCCTCGTAAAACGCCGATACGGGGGCGATCGAGACGACGAAAGGGGCGGCGTCCAACTTCAACCCCAGGCGCTCCTCGGCGCGGCTGAGACTTCGCGCCGCTTCGCGGGCCAACAGCTCCCCCCACGGGCCGCGCTGGTCTTCGTCGGAGAGGCGAACGCTCATGGCCGAAGCCTAAAGGGGCCGCGTCGACTCAAGTCAGGCCCAGGTTGTCGAAGATCGCCGCGGCGGATTCGGAGCGATTAAGACAATAGAGATGAATGCCGGGGGCGCCGTAGTCCAGCAGGTCCCTTATCTGGCGGGTGGCGTGCTCGACGCCGAAGGCCAGCTCGGCCTCGGGGTCGCCGGCCACGCGATCGAGCTGGAGCTCCAACTCCGGCGGGATGCGCGCCTTGCAAACCGAACAGAACCGCCGAATCCCGTCGGCGGAGATGATCGGGATGACCCCGGGGACGATCGGGACGGCCAGGCCCATCGCCTTGAGATCGGCGTCGAATCGATAAAAGTCCTCATTGTCGAAGAAGAACTGCGTGACGACGGCGTCGGCCCCCGCCTCCACCTTCCGGACCAGATAGGCGAGATCGGTCGGACGATCGACGGCCTCCGGGTGCGTTTCCGGAAACCCGGCGACGGCGACGGAAAAATCGCCGATCCGATGGATTTCGCGAACGAGTTCGACGGCGTAGCCGAAGCCGTCGGGATGCGGGCGCCACTGGGCCTGGCCGCGCGGCGGGTCCCCGCGCAGGGCCATGACGTTCTTCATCCCGCGCGTTTGAATCTCCCGAATGACGCCACGGACCTCCTCGCGAGATTGCCCGACGCAAGTGACGTGACAGACGATTTCCACGCCGATCGTCCGGCGCAAGCGGTCCCCCAGCTCCACCGTTTTGTCGCGCGTCGTGCCGCCGGCGCCATAAGTCATCGAGAAGAACGCGGGGTTGAGGCCCTTGAGCCGATCGGCGTGACGGAAGAGCGCCTCTTCCCCTTTGTCCGTTTTGGGGGGGAAAAACTCGAACGAAAAAACGGGACGACCCGAGGCGTATATGTCGCGGAGTTTCATGGCCTGGCTGAAGGCGTCTCCCCCCGGGGGCGATCTCCCAGATTGCCCGTCGGGCGCCGACGGCTCAAGCGCGGCGCGGCCCGAACGACGCCGGCTCAGTCGAGCGCCGCGTCCCGCGCGCACAACGGATCGCTCTGCGCTAGCCCCTGGAGGATGGCGTCGAGCTCTTGAGGCCGAAACGCCGCCGCGTCCTCCCCGCCGTCGGTCAGGTCGATCGGCTCCCCGATCACGAAGACGCATCGGCCGAAGGGCAGCGGGACACGGTGACGGTCCCAGGAGCGGGCCACCCAGCGTCGCGCCACGCCAATGGCCACCGGCACGATCAGGCCCCGGCTCAACCGCGCCAGGGCGACGATCCCGCCCTTGGAGCGCTGCCGGGGCCCGCGTGGGCCATCCAACAGGTGAACGGCGGCGACGGGGACGCCCCCCACCCGGTCGTGCCGCAGGACGCGGACCAAGCGGAGCAAGCCCTCCCCGCCGGCCGTCGAGCTGGAGCCCCGGGCGGCCTCGACCCCGACGGCGCGGGCCAGAGCGGCGGCCCAATCCCCATCGCGGGAGCGGCTGATGAGCGTCACCAGAAAGGGCAAATGCAGATGACGCCGGAAGAGCAGCATTGCCGTAATCCCGCCGTGCCAGAAGGCGAAGATTATGGGGCGGCGCGTCCGGAGCGCGGCCTCGGCGCGCTCCGCCCCCCGAACCTCGACGCGCGAGGACCAGTGAAGGAAGGCCCCTACCAGCCTCAAAGCCACGCGGCCGAGCCGGAGGGTCCAGCGATCCTTCCCGGCGGGAGCCAACGACGTGTAGCCTTGCATGGTCGGCGCGCCCCGGGCCTCAGGAGGCGAGGCTCTCGGCCGCCGGGGATAGGCCCGCCAGCTCCAGCGTCGCCTGGGCGGCGCGTCGGCTCGCCCCCGGCCCCCCCAGCCGCTCCTTGACGCGCTCCAGTTGATGGCGGATGCGACGCATTTCGTCGGGATCGCCCATGATCCGGAGCGCGCGGTCGGCGACGTTGCCCCCCGTGCATTGATCCTGAAGCAGCTCCGGGGCGACCATGTCTCCGGAGACGATATTGATCAGCCCGATGTAAGGGACCTGAACGAGCAGTTTGGCGAGCAGCCAGGTGGGATAGGCCACCCGGTAGAGAATGACCATCGGGCAGAGGAGCAGGCCGGTCTCCAGCGTGGCCGTGCCCGAGGTGACCAGGGCGAAATCCATGGCGCCGCGGACGTTGTAACGGAAGGAATCGACGACCTTGACCTCGACCGAGGAGGCCGCCAGGTGCCGGTCGATCTGTTCCCCGCGGATGGTCGCCGCGCGGGGAAGCACGAATTGGACGCGGGGGTCCTGGGCCTGAATCTTTTGAGCCGCCTCGAGCATGATCGGCAACATCGCATCGACCTCGCGCCGACGGCTGCCCGGCAGCAGGCCGATGAGGCGCTTTTCGGGATCGAGTTTGAATTTCTCGAAAACCTCCTGGCGACTCATCGTCAAGATCATGATGTCGAGCAACGGATGGCCCACGTATTCGGCCTGGACGCCGGCGTCCCGGAGGAATTTTTCCTCAAACGGCAGGATGACCAGCGCCCGGTCGACGTCCCGCCGCAGACGGCTCACGCGGCCCCTGTGCCAGGCCCAGACCTGCGGGACGACGTAGTAAAGCACCTTGAGCCCCAGGCGGCGGGCCTGACGGGCCAGCCGCAGATTGAAGCCGGGGTAATCGATGAGGACGAGCGTTCGCGGTCGGCGCTCCCGCAGCTCCTGAACGGTCCGCCGAAAGAGCCGGGTCAGCCGCGGGAACTTCGTCACGACCTCGGCGAGGCCGATAATGGCCAGATCGCGTACGATGTTGAGGCGCACTTCGGCCCCGGCCCGCGCCATCTGATCGCCGCCGATGGCCGTCACGCGCAGGTCCGGCCGCAATCTGAGCAATTGGGCGACAAGGAGCGACCCGATCATGTCGCCGGAAGGGTCGCCGGCCACGATGAAGATTTCAGGTCGGGTTTCCATGGCCGAAGTAACTGTTCAGGCGCGCCAGATTGCTTTGGATCTGTTCGGTGATCGTGACGGCCACCTGCAAGGCGTCATGACCGTGCTCGCCGGTGACGCGCGGCGTCTGCCCCTCGCGCACGCAGTCGATGAAATGGCGCAACTCGGCCCGCAGCGGCTCCTCGCGTTTCAAGCGAATGCGTTTGCGCACGATCTGCGCCTGGGGCTCGTCCGGACGCGCGTTCGGGATTTCCTCCCGATGGTAGATTTCCATGCTCTGCTTCTGGTAATCGAGCGAGATATAGGTGTCGGGCTGGAAAATCCGGATTTTCCGCAGCTTCGTCGGCGTCACGCGGCTCACAGTCAGGTTGGCGATGCATCCGCTTTCGAACTTGAGCCGGGCGTTGGCGATATCCTCCCGGCGGGAGATGATCGGGACACCCGTCGCCTCGATCGACGTGAGCGGCGATTTGACGATCTGGAGGATGATGTCGATATCGTGAATCATCAGGTCCAGCACGGCTCCGACGTCGCGCACGCGTGGATCATACGGCCCCAGCCGGTGGCATTCGATGAACCCCGGCCGCGTCAGGACCTCGTTCAGGCGGACCACGGCGGCGTTGAACCGCTCGATGTGCCCCACTTGAAGGATGAGATTGTGTTCCTGGGCCATCTCGATCAGCTTGCGGGCCTCGGCCAGGTCCGACGTGATCGGCTTTTCCACCAGGACGTGCACCCCGTGCTGGAGAAAGACGCTCGCCACCTCATAATGGGCCGAGGTGGGAACGACGACCGAGACGGCGTCCACCCGGTCCAGAAGGAGCCCCCCATCGAAAAAGGCCTGGCAGTTGCATTGAGCGGCGACGCGCGTGGCCGCCCGGCGGTCGATGTCGGCTACCCCTACCAGCTCGCACCCTTCCAGTTCGCTGTAACACCGGGCGTGATGCTGGCCCAAGGCGCCGACCCCGACGACCCCGACCCGGAGGTCAGCCATTTCGGCCGCTCCGGCCCAAGCGGCCCTTGGCAGCCGAGGCTAAACGGGCGCGCGACGGCGGGAAACCGGGCGAGATCAGGCGGTCCAAGGTTCCGGGCGGGCTCCGGCGGCGTGTCGGGCCCGGTCATTCTTCTTAATCTCTTGAGGGGAAGCAACGGCTAATCCCGGACGACCTCGCCCCGCCGAGGAATCCCCGTCCGCCTCCCGTCACTCATGAAGCTTACCTCCGGCCGTGTGGATACTCCCGCTACACCCGAGCGGATTCGGCGCCTCTGGTCGTTCGGGAACCTCCTCTTCTGGCTCCTCGTCCTCGCCTTCCTGTTGGCGGCCGCCCCGTGGCCGGCGCGCCTCATCGGCGCGGCCTGGGCGCTGATCGGTTTCGCTCACCCCCCCTTTTATCTTCTGACCCTGGGCGCGGCGCTGCCGTGGTTCGGCCACAATCCCGGAGGGCTAACCGTCCAGGGGTGGTCGTATCTCTATCTTCTGGAATCCGGCCTGATGGGATGGGTCGTCCGCGATCAGGCCCTCCGGTTCTGGGGCCATCGGCCAATCCGACGGACGCCCGCCAACGCCTGGGTGCGGCTTTTGGTGGCCGCCTCGGCCGTGACGCTTTATCCCTCCCTCAAATTCCTATACTGCGAAGCCGTCGTGGCTCAGACCGATTTCCTCCGGCGGATCTACACGCACTACGCCACCGCCCCGGTCTTCGGATTGCGCGCCTGGCTGGACCTGGCGCTGGCGGCTTCGCTCTTCGCGGGCTTGCGCGATGCGCCGCTGGCCCCGGCGTGGCGTCGCCGGCTCTGGTTGACGCTGCTTGTGACCCTTCTAGCCGCCTCGGTCGTCGGGGTGCTCGAATACTCTGAGGTTCTCACCGTCGGTTTCTGGCGAGGGGAAAACCCCGACATCGCGCGCTTCGGTTATCGGCGGCTTCAATCGCTCTTCTGGCATTCGGGATGGTTCGCCCAATACCTGGCCGCGCTGGCGCCGATGGCGGCGGCGCTGGGGGGGCTGGGGGCTCCGGCGGGCTCCCGGCGCCGCTGGGCCTGGTTCGGCCTGGCCGGCTTTTTCGCGGTGACTCAGTTGCTCACGTTTCAGCGCGCCGGCTGGTTGGGGTTGGCGGCGGGCTACGGCGCTGTCGCCGTGGGCCTCTTGGCCGTTACCAGATCGGGCGGCCGACGCCGGACCTTTATCCGGCTGGCGACGGCCTTCCTGGCGGCGGCGCTGCTCGTGGCGTTTCTGGGCTTGGCCATTGAGCCCTTGGGACGGCGAATGCTCAGCCTGGCCGCCGCCGAAGATCGCCTTCGGATCTGGGACGCCGCCCTGCGCCTGGCGCGGCCCCGGTGGCTCTGCGGCGTAGGCTTCGGACGTTTCTACAGCGAACACGTTGCGCGCTTCCTGCCGGGCCATCCCTTTCACGATCTGGACAAGGTCACGGCCCACAGCCTCTACCTGCACCTCCTGGCTGAGCGCGGAGCGATCGTCCTCGGCGTTTTCCTCGGTCTCGTGGTCGTAACCGGCCGCCGAGTGGTCCAGAGCCTCGGGCGTTGCCTCCAGGTCGGTTCAAGCCGGGGATGGGCGCAGGCGGAGGTTCTCGGTCTAGCCGGCGGCCTCGCGGCGCTTCTGGTGGACGGTCTCTTCCAGTACGTCTTCCACGTCCGGCTGGTCGAGATTCTCTTCTGGTTGTTCCTGGGTCTTTTGTTTGGTCCTCCGGAGGCGGCGCCGGCCGAGGTGAAGCCCGGTCGGTCGCGCGCCCCCCTCGTTCTCTCGCTCCTCACGTTGGTGGTCCTGCTTCAGCACGAGCTGGCCCATCACTGGTGGCGGTGGCGGCTGATTTATGGAACGCGAATCTATCGAGTTGGGGCCGCGGAGGTTCGTCTTGCGCTGCCGCCCGAGGCCCGTCGCGTGGCCGTGCCGATCCTCTGTTTGGACCCGACGGCTCAGACGCAGCCCGTCAGGTTCGAGTTCTTTGTGGAAGGGGAGCGCCTGGGCTCGGTTGACTTCAGCGAGGTCGGAGCCACGAGTCCGACGCTTGTTCTCCCGCCCGGGCGCGATCCGGCGGCGCTGCTCCACGTCCGCGCTTCGCGCGTCTGGTCGCCTTATCGCTACGGATACGTGAATCTGCCGATCCTGGAGTTGGGCGTGAGCTATCAGGAGCCCGTCGCGATCGAGGACTGAGGCCGGGCCGGAGGTCGGCTAGCCGGGGCGTTCGGGGTCGGCTTGATCCTGGTCGGCAGGATCGGCCGAGAGGGAGGCGGTCTCCAGCCGGTCGGCGGGGGCGGGGGCCGTTGTCTCGGCCGCGGGCGCTTCGTCGCGGGGGGCGCGGGCGGCGGCTTCGTGCCGTAATTCCTCGCTGGTCGGCGGTGGCGCCTCCCCCGGCCCCTGAGCGGGCGTTGCCGGATGGCCTTGGAGTCGATCCAGGATCGACGACATTTCGGATCGGGCGTAAAGGCGCTCGATCTGACGCTGGTATTGGCGGATACGCTCGCGCAGTTTCCGGTTCTCCTCAGTCAACCCCATGTTCTGGAGGAGGAGGCGATCGACCTCCTCTTCGGCTTCGGCCAGCGACTCGGCCAAGGCCCGATCCCGCTCGCCTTCGGGCGGGCTGACCGGCTTGACCTCGGCGTCGCCGGCGGTCGGGGCCGCCTTGTCTCCAGCGCGCGGGCTCTCAAGGCCCAAAACCCGCTGGATCGCCAGAAGCATGGCCGCCGACTTGAGCCCTTTACGCAGCACCGTCGGCGAGCCGTAGTAAATTTCCTGCTCCCCCTCGGGCGCATCGCCTGGGTTCATCCCGGCGAAGAAATCGTAGAGTGATTGGGGCGTTTCCCTGTCCGCCATACCTCACCAGCCGTCGGCAGAAAACTTTAGGCGTCCGCGGCCCATGCGGCAACTGATTCTTCGGCCACGGGGTTAATGGGACCCGCTGCCGCCGCACGGCAAACGCCGGCGAGAGATCTTGATATTGCTGGAGTTAGGTTGGTACCGCTAACGGGATTCGAACCCGTGTTTCCGGCGTGAGAGGCCGACGTCCTAGACCCCTAGACGATAGCGGCTTCGCCTCCGGCGCACGGAGGTTTTACATGGCGCCAGAAGCCCCCAACAATTCTATTCCCGCAGCTTCCCGCGTCAATCGAATCCCCACTCAGGCCTTTGATGACCGGAGTTCGTTCAGGGTCTTCAGAACGGCCGCGACGTGGCCGGGGACTTTGACCTTCCGCCAGGCTTGAACGATTTTCCCCTCGGGGCTGATCAGAAAAGTTGAACGCTCCACGCCCATGAACTTCCGGCCGTAAAGGGATTTTTCCTTCCAGACGCCGTAGGCCTGCAGCGCGGTTTTGTCCGGGTCAGACAGCAACGGAAACGGGAGCTGGTGGCGCTCGGCGAAGGCTTGGTGCGAGGCGATCGAATCCGGGCTGACGCCCAGCACGGTCGCCCCGACCCGATCAAACTCGACCCACTGGTCCCGGAAGTCGCAAGCTTCGGCCGTGCAGCCTGATGTGTTGTCGCGGGGATAAAAATAAAGGACGACCCAGCGATCACCTCGATAGTCCTTAAGGCGAATCTTCCGGCCCAGGGTCGAATCCAAGCCGAACTCGGGAGCCCTGCCCCCTTTCTCAGAAGGCATCAATTTACCTCCGATCTTGAGTCCATTGATGCACACTCCCGCAGGACGCAGCCTAGGGTCTTTTAGCTTAGTCGCGCCAGAGCGGCAACCTTCTCTCCTTGGGGCTTCAATTCAAAGCCCACACTGCGGCATGATGTCCCCTGGACAGTAGCGGGGGCTGCCGCTGCCGATATAAGGCTTCCGGACTTGTTCCTTCACCTCGATTGCCGGTACTTCCTGGGGGATCGGCCCTGCAAGTTCAACCGGCCATGCGAGGATTGTCCGCACTACACCCCGATGGGGCCACGGGTTCTGCTGATCAAGCTCGGGGCGCTCGGCGACGTCGTCCGCACCGGGGCGCTCGTGCCGGGGTTGGCTCGCCTCTTCGCCGAGCCGCCTCACGTCACCTGGGTGACGGCTCCGGCGGCCCTGGAGCTGGTCGAACGGATGCCCGGGGTCGATCGGGCGCTCCCTTACGACGCCCCGACGCACGATCGCCTGCGGGTCGAAAAGTTCGACGCCGTCATCTGCCTCGACAAAGAGCCGGGACCCTGCGCTCTCGCCATGACCGTCCCGGCCGAGGCCCGCATGGGGATCGGTCTCTCCCGCTATGGAACCCCCTATCCCTTGAGCGAGGGGATGGCCTATTACTTCCGACTCGGGCTGGATGATGAGGAGAAGTTCTTCGGCAACCGGAAGAGTTACGCCCATCTGATTTATGAAGGGCTCGGCTTGGATTACCGGGGGGAGGCCTCTCGCATTGAGCTTCACGAGGCCGAAGGCGATGCGGCCCGGAAGCGCCTGAGCGCCCTCGGGGCCTCTCAGGTGCGCCGGTGGGTCGGGCTCAACCCGGGGGCGGGCCGCAACTTCGCTTACAAGGCCTGGCGGGAGGAGGGTTACGTCAATCTGGTCAAGGCGGTTGCGGGTCGAAGGCCGGACGTGGGGTTTCTGCTCCTGGGGGGCGCCGCCGAGGCGGGCTTGCTCGCCCGACTCAGCCGGGCCTTGCGGGGCCTGCCCGTCTGGAGCGGCGGGACGGAGAACACGCTCCTCGAGTTCACGGCCCTCATCGACGGCTGCGATCTGATCATTTGCGGGGATACGCTGGCCCTGCACCTGGCGATCGCACGCGGGCGCCGGGTGGTCGCTCTGTTCGGCCCGACGTGCGAGCAGGAGATCGACGTTTTCGGCCTGGGGGTCAAGATCAAATCTCCGATCGAGTGTTCGCCGTGTTATCGGCGCGCCTGCGATAAGAGCCCGACCTGTCAGGATCTGATCACCGATGCGGCGGTTGTCGAGGCGGCCCTTGAGCAACTGGAGGCGATCGAGGCCGTACCCGCCGCCCGTTCGTCCTGAACCCGATCGGCCGGCGTCCCGCTTGCCGGTGGCCGCCCGGTCCCTGGCGTTGCGCCGGGCCCGGCCAAGTTTTGATTTCGGCGCCGCCTGAGAATTTGATAGCGTGGGGAGATACTGGGCTCACCCTCGCGGCCGTGACGGTCGCGGCGTCGGCGGGCCCGGCTCGAAATGGCCATGAGCGACGAAAGCGCGGCTCGATCAACGGCCGAGGAGGCGCTCGGCGGCGATCTCAAGGACTGGGCGGATTCGCTGGATGAGCTCATCGCCGGCCACGGCCCCGAGGGGGCGATCGCTCTGCTGAGCCGCCTGCGCGAGCACGCCGAACGCCGCGGGCTCCGGCTTCCCTTCAAGGGGAACACCCCCTACGTCAATACGATTGCCAAGAGCGAGCAGCCGACGTATCCCGGCGATCACGCCACGGAGTGGCGCATCCGGAGCCTCGTGCGCTGGAACGCCATGGCGATGGTCGTCCGGGCCAATCGCAAGAGCCCCGGCATCGGCGGGCATATCTCGACGTTTGCCTCGGCCGCCACGCTCTTCGAGGTCGCCTTCAATCATTTCCTGCGCGGCCACGACGGCCCCGGGCCGGGCGACCAAGTCTATTTTCAGGGCCATGCCTCCCCGGGTCTATATGCCCGCGCCTTTCTGGAAGGACGGCTGAGCCAGGAGCAGTTGGAAAACTTTCGGCGGGAGCTGGCCCCCGGCGGCGGACTCGCCTCCTATCCCCATCCCTGGCTGATGCCGGGCTTCTGGGAGTTTCCGACCGTCTCGATGGGCCTGGCCGCCATCATGGCGATCTATCAGGCCCGCTTTAACCGTTACCTGGAGGACCGCGGCCTGATCGAGTCCACGGGCCGCGTCTGGACTTTCCTGGGCGACGGGGAGACCGACGAGCCGGAGTGCCTCGGAGCGCTCACGCTGGCCGCGCGCGAAAAGCTCGACCGGTTGATCTTCGTCGTCAACTGCAATCTCCAGCGCCTGGACGGCCCCGTCCGGGGCAACGGCAAGATCATACAGGAGCTGGAGGCCGCTTTCGGGGGGGCGGGTTGGAACGTCATCAAGGTGATCTGGGGGAACGATTGGGACGAGTTGCTGGAGCAGGACGTCGACGGCCTGCTGGTTCACCGGATGGAGGAGGCCGTCGACGGCGATTACCAGAAGTATTGCGTGGAGCCGGGCGCCTACACGCGCCAGCACTTTTTCGGTCGGCATCCGGCGCTTTTGCGGATGGTCGAGCGTTTCTCCGACGATCGCATTCGCAAGCTGATGCGCGGCGGGCATGATCCCAACAAGGTTTACGCCGCCTATCAGGCCGCCGTTGAGCACAAGGGTTCCCCGACGGTCATTCTGGCCAAAACCATCAAGGGCTACGGCCTGGGGGAGGCCGGCGAGGGGCGCAACGTCACCCACCAGCAGAAGAAGCTCAACGAATCCGAACTGATGGAATTTCGCAGCCGATTCGGGATTCCGATCTCCGACGCCAAGGTCGCCGAGGCGCCTTTTTACCGCCCTCCGAGCGAAAGCAAGGAGATCCAGTATCTGCTCGAACGACGCAAAACGCTGGGGGGGTTCATCCCTCAACGCTCCGGTCGCAAGCCAGCGATCGAAGCCCCCCCTCTCGACGAATTCGCGGACCTCCTCTCCGGCTCGAACGCCCGCGAGGAGGCGACGACGATGTCGCTCGTTCGTCTCCTCAACAAGTTGATGAAGCACCCGCGGATCGGGCGGCTCATCGTGCCGATCATTCCCGACGAGGCCCGAACCTTCGGCATGGAATCCCTCTTCCGGGCCTATGGCATCTACTCTCACGTCGGCCAGCGATACGAACCCGTGGATTCAGACACTTTCCTTTTTTATCGCGAGGCCACGGACGGCCAGATTCTGGAAGAAGGGATCACCGAGGCGGGCTCCATTTCATCCTTCATCGCCGCCGGGACGGCCTACGCAACGCACGGCGTCGATACGATCCCCTTCTTCACGTTTTACTCCATGTTCGGCTTTCAGCGGATTGGGGACCTCATCTGGGCGGCGGCCGATCAGCGGGTCAAGGGCTTCCTGCTCGGCGGCACGGCCGGCCGGACGACGCTGGCCGGCGAGGGGCTTCAACATCAGGATGGTCACAGCCACCTCCTGGCCTCCGGCGTTCCCACGCTTCTGACCTACGACCCGGCCTTCGCCTACGAACTGGCCGTCATCATCCTGGACGGCATCCGCCGGATGTACGAGCGGGGCGAGGATATTTTCTATTACATCACCGTCTATAACGAAAAGTATCCCATGCCGGAGATGCCCGCGGGCGTCGAGGAGGCCATCCTCAAGGGGATGTACCTGTTTCGGCCCCGTCCGCCGGAGATGAAAGGGCCGGGCGTCCGGCTGCTCGGCAGCGGGCCGTTGTTGCTGGAAGCCCTCCGCGCCCGCGAGCTTCTGCGGGACCGTTTTGGGGTCGCCGCCGACGTCTGGAGCGTGACCAGCTATAAGGAGCTGCGGCGTGAGGCCCTTGCCGTCGAACGTTGGAACCGGCTGCATCCGGCCGAACCTCCGCGCGTCCCTTGGGTGGCCCAGCAGTTCGACGGGAGCGACGAACCGGTCGTCGCCGTCACCGATTACGTGCGGTCGGTGCCGGAGATGATTGGACCGTGGGTCCCCGGCAGGTTCGTCAGCTTGGGGACGGACGGGTTCGGCCGGAGCGAGGCCCGGGCGGAGCTGCGGCGGTTTTTTGAAGTCGACGCCGAGTCGATCGCTGTGGCGGCTCTGCATACATTGGCCGCCCGTGGACAGGTGGAGGTTTCGACGGTCGAACGCGCCATCGCCGATTTTGGTCTCAATCCGGCTCGCCCCGATCCGTGGACATGCTAGCGGCATCCCCGCCCACCCATCGGCCGGCCGAGGTCCGTCGATGGTGATCGAATTTCGCCTGCCCGATCTGGGCGAGAGCACCACCGAGGGGGAGGTCGTCCAGCTATTGGTCCACGAGGGGGATCGCGTGGAGAAGGATCAACCGATCCTTGAGCTGGAGACCGATAAAGCGCTCCTGGAAGTGCCCAGTCCGGCCAGCGGACGCATCCTCAAGATCCATACGGCCCCGGGCCGCAAGCTTCGGGTCGACGAACTGATCGTCACGCTGGAAGAATCGGCCGCCGGGGCCGAACCTCCGCCTCAACCGGCGGCCCCCGCCCAGCCCGAGCCCAAAGCCGCCCCCCCGCCGCCTGCCGCGCCGGCGGCGAGGCGGGAGATCAAGGCCCAGCCCGAAGAACCGGCGGTTGGAGCCCCGGCCAAGGTGGTCCAGATGGAAGCCCCACCGTCGGGGGCCGTTCAGGCGGCTCCATCTGTCCGCAAATTCGCCCGTGAGCTGGGAGTGGACTTGGGCCGATTGCGCGGGACGGGCCCCGGCGGGCGGATCAGCAAGGACGACGTGAAGAACTTTGTCCGGTCGGCGGCCGCCGCCCCGGCGGCGCGCGTCGTCTCGGCCCCCGGGGCCCCGTCGATCGCCGCGCCTCCCCTGCCGGATTTCGCCCAATGGGGGCCGATCGAGGTCCGGCCGCTCAGCAACGTCCGCAAGAAGACGATGGAGAGCCTGAGCCTATCCTGGGCGCTCATCCCGCACGTGACGCAGGTCGACGAGGCCGACATCACCGAGTTGATGAGCCTCAGGCAACGGCACGCCGAGCGGGCGCGCGAGAAGGGGGGGAAGCTCACGGTCACCGTCTTCGCGCTCAAGGCCGTGATCTCGGCCCTCAAGGAATATCCCCAATTCAACGCGACGCTCGATCCGGGAAACGAGGCGCTGATCCTCAAACGCTATTATCATCTCGGCATCGCGGTCGACACCGAGCACGGTCTTCTTGTGCCCGTCATTCGGGACGTCGATAAGAAGCACCTGCTCGACCTTTCGGCCGAGCTGTTCACCATCTCCGAACGCGCCCGACGGCGAAAGACGACGCTCGAAGAGTTGCGCGGGGCGACGTTTACGATCACGAATCTGGGGGGCTACGGGGGGACGGCCTTCACGCCGATCATCCATCACCCGGAAGTGGCCATCCTCGGCCTGGCGCGGACGCAAGAGCGCCTCGTGATGAGCGGGGCGGGCATCGAGAAACGCCTGATTCTGCCGCTCTGCCTCTCTTACGATCACCGGATCATTGACGGGGCCGACGCCGTCCGCTTCACGCGCAAGGTCGCCTCCATGCTCGAAGACCCGGCGTTGTTGCTCCTGGAAGCCTGAGGAGCGCGCCCCCGGCGGACGGCTGCGGAGACGTCGCCCCCCATGAGTCCCAAGCAGACCATCGTTCAGACGGAACTCCTCGTTCTGGGGGGAGGCCCCGGCGGTTATGCGGCGGCCTTCCGCGCCGCCGATCTCGGGCTCGAGGTCACGCTCGTCGAAGCCGAGCCTCGCCTGGGAGGCGTCTGTCTTCACGTCGGGTGCATTCCGAGCAAGGCGCTCCTGCACGCCGCCGCCGTGATCGACCAATCGCGAGCGGCGCGGCGCTGGGGATTGGAATTCGGCGACCCGCGCGTCGATCTCGACCGCCTGAGAACGTGGAAATCCGAAGTCGTCGAGAAACTCGCGGGGGGGCTCGATCAGCTCGGCAAGAGCCGGAAAATCCGGCGCATCCGGGGGAGGGGAGTCTTCATCGACTCCGAGCGGCTGCGGCTCGAAGACGCCGAGACGGAGATGGTCTGTTTCAAACAGGCCATCGTCGCCACCGGCTCCTCGTCGGTGATTCCGGCGGGGCTCAAGCTCGACTCCGACCGGGTCATGGATTCCACCGGGGCGCTCGATCTCAAGGACGTTCCGGCGCGCCTGCTCGTGGTGGGGGGGGGCTATATTGGGCTCGAATTGGCCACGGTCTATGCCGCGCTCGGAAGCCGGGTCACGGTGGTCGAGATGACCGAGGGTCTGCTGCCGGGCGTGGACCGTGATCTGGTGCGGCCGCTCCAGGCCCGGCTGAGTCCTCTGTTGGAAACCATCCTCTTGAGGACGAAGGTCAAGGAGCTCTCGCCGCAGGGCGATCGCCTTCAAGCCGTCTTCGAGGGGGAGAGGGCGCCTTCGCCGGCGGCCTTCGACCGCGTCCTTGTGGCGGTCGGCCGGCGCCCCAACAGCCGCGGGATCGGCCTTGAAAACACGAAGGCTCGCGTCGATGCCCGAGGCTTCGTCCAGATCGATCCTCAGCGCCGGACCGACGACCCCCACATCTTCGCCATCGGCGACGTGGCCGGCGAACCCATGCTGGCTCACAAGGCTCATCGTGAGGGGATCGTCGCCGCCGAAGCGATCGCCGGCCAAAGCGCCGCCTTCGATCCCCAGGCTATCCCGGCCGTCGTCTTCACCGACCCCGAGATCGCCTGGTGTGGCCTGACCGAGACTCAGGCCCGGCAAGAGGGTCGGGCCGTCGAGGTGCGGCGCTTCCCCTGGGGGGCCTCCAGCCGCGCCTTGACGTTGGACCGGACCGACGGGGTGACGAAGATTCTCTGCGACCCGGAGACGGGGCGGATTCTGGGGATGGGGATCGTGGGCGTCGGCGCGGGCGACCTCATCGCCGAGGCCGTCGTCGCCATCGAAATGGGAGCGGTCGCCGAGGACCTCGCCGCATGCATCCACCCGCATCCGACGCTCTCGGAGACTCTGCTCGAAAGCGCCGAGCTTGTCCTCGGCAGCGCCCTCCACGTCTATCGGCCGGCGGCCAAAGCCTGAAGGCCCCCCGTCAGGCCTCGTCTCCCCCGAGAATGACGTAGTGGTAGAGAAGCCCGGCCAGCAGGCCGCCGAGCATCGGCCCGACCCAGTAGATCCAATGAGCATCCCAGACGCCCCGCGCCAGGCCGAACTGCGAGGCCAGGGCCGGACCGAACGTCCGGGCGGGGTTCATCGAGGCGCCCGAGATCGGTCCGCCCATGAGGATATCGGCGGCGATCGTCAGCCCGATGCCGAAGCCGCCGATCGGCGGAGCCCGTCGATCCACCGCCGTTCCGAAAACCGCGAACAGGAGGAGAAACGTCAGCGCGATTTCGGTCAGGAGCGCCACCCCGGCCGGGACGTCCACGCCCGGGGCTGGAACGCCCAGGCGGGCGGTCTCCACGGCTTCGACCCCGCCCGGCAACCCCTTGAAGATGGCCAGAAGGGTGAGACCGGCGATGAACCCGCCGGCGCATTGGGCGGCGATATAGGCCAGGGCGCTTGTGGGATCGATCCGTCCCGTGGCGAGCATCGTCACCGTCACGGCGGGGTTGATGTGGCCGCCGGAGACGTTCATCGTCGCCGAGACGGCGATCGAAAGCGCGAGCCCATGGGCCACGGCGATCGCCAGCAGCCCGACGCCGTCGATCAACTCGTTCAAGACGATCGAGCCCGCCCCGATGAAACACAGCATGAACGTGCCGATGAGCTCGGCCAGGCATCGTCGTTCCAGCCGTTGCATCCGTTTTACTCCCGCGTGGGGACGTCCAAGCCGCCGTTACCCGGATCAACCGGGCGAGCGCCCTTGAGGCGGGGTTGGCGGTCACTATAAATCGCCGCCGCCGCCTGTCAATAGGCGGCCTTGAATCGCCCGGGGGGAGCGGGGCCGCCGGCAGATCGATCGGCGTCTTACGCCGGGCTTGACGATACCTTGCGCGGCAGGCATCGTGGCCCGTGAGCCGAAGGCAACGCAAGGCCCGGCCGTCGGCCGGCCGCAGGAGGAGGTGTCTCATGATGAGCCAAGCCCCGAGACGAGGACTCTTGGAACGGATGCGCCGGCGCGCCCGCGGGGTGGCCTTGGCGCTGATCCTGGCCGGCGCGCCGGCTCTGGGCGGCTGCTACGGCCGGTTCCCGCTGACGAAGGCCGTCTATCACTTCAATGGCGACGTGACCGACGACGAGCTCCTCCAGTCGCTCTTGTTCTGGCTGTTCATCATCCTGCCGGTTTACAACCTGGCCATGCTGGGGGACGCCATCATCTTCAACCTGATCGAGTTCTGGACCGGCGAGACGCTCGACATCTCGGCGGTCGATCGCCAGGGGGACGTGACGGTGACCTTGGCGCCGGCCGCGACCGAAGGCCAGGCCTGGCTCACCGTGACCCGCGATGGCGAGCCTCCCGTCCGGACCCGGCTCGTCCGGACCGAAGTCGGCACGATCGAAGCCCGCTCGGAGGAGGGCGCTCTCACCGGCCGCCTGATGATGGCCGACGACGGAAGCATCCTCCTGGCCGACGCCGAGGGGAAGATCATGCGACGAGTCGCGCGGCCCGCCTCGGCCTTCCGTCCGTGAGCCTGCCGCCGGAACAGGAAGCGGCACGGAGCCCAGGCCCATGCCGCTTCCCGGAAAGGCGCTTTCGGGGGGATCAGTTTCGAACCTGAATCCCGGTTCCTTCGGCGCGGTCCACGTATATCCCCACGATGATGAAGGGGAAGCCGAAGAACCACTCCTTGTGGGGGGTCACGTTGATCATCGCGTTGGCGCCGGCCCGTTGGGCGTCGCGGGCCACTTCGGTCAGCAGGTCCTCGTTGGATTGCTTGGGGTAAAGCTCGAAGAGCTTGAGCACGCCCAGACCCAGCGCCACGCCGAATTCCAGGCCGCTGTGATGCCCGGTAGCCCGATAATTCTCGAACGTGCCGTCCCCCGTCGTCACGTTGGTCAGGCCGGAGCGCTGGGCGACTTCATGCAGATTCGTCCCTCCCGGGTAATAAGCGCAGCCGACGCTGAAAGCCGCGACCACGGCCAGGCCGATCAACCTTGCGCGCATGAGCTTTCCTCCTCTCTCATCGCCCGAATGGGCGTCGCTTGAGATGCTCGCGGGCGGTTTCGCCCCTCAGCCATAGCCGAACGCCGAGGGAGCGTCAAGCCCGGCGGCGCGGCCGCCTCAGGCTGAGGGGGCCGATCGCACCGGGCCGGAGGCCCCCGGTGGATCGAGGCTATCGCTCTTCGGGCGTACGGCTGAGCCGGGCCACGCGTTCGATCAGGCGGGCCGTCTGGCGGGCGTCTTCTTTATCCAGGCCGCCGATGGCGAGGTCGGATTGAGAGCCGCCATAGGTCTCGATGACGATCCCGCCCCAGATCACGCCCTTGACGGCGCGAACCGAGGCCACGCGAGCGACGGAAATCTTCTGATCCACGATCCGCAGCCCGAGAAACATCCGCCGCTGGATGTGAATCTCGGTCGGGGTGATCTTGAGCGAGGGAGGATAGAACAATCCGGTCAGCGATTGCTCGGCGATCAGGGCCCCCAGCGGCGAGGCGTAGATGACCCAGGGCTCGCGCAACCAGTCCTCGATCCCTTCGCCCTCGGCCGGGGGTTGTTCCTGGCGGCAGAAGGGGCACAGGCGGGCGGCTGCGCGGATCGGCTCGGCGCAGGCGGGACAAAGTTTGATATCGCCGACGTTGGCGCCGCACTGGGCGCATTTGAGCGCCTGCGGAGCCAACGGACTTCGACAGAACGGGCAGGCCGCGGCTTCGGCTTCGTCGGGGGTCGGGACCGTCGGCAACCCCTCTATGGCGCAACTCCGATCCAGGGGCGCCGCTGCATGAGGGCCGCCGCGGCGCGCTCGGCCCAGCGGGACGGACGCCGCCGGACCGCGCGCAACTCCGCCAGCGCCTCGGCGTAGAACTCCGGCGTCGCCAGCCCCGCCACGACCGGACAGGCGTGCTTCATGGCGCAGGCCTCTTTCGTCCACACGCAGGGTCCGCGGCTCTGGTAGCGTCCGCCGCTCAAGGCGATTTCCCGCAGTTCATCGCGCAGGGTGGCGTAGGCCGGCCCCGCCCAGATCGAGCCGATATCCTCGCGCAGGATATTGCCCAGCGGCGGATAGCCCTCCCAGGTCGCCAGCATGCAGCAGGGGAAGACGTCTCCGCTGCCCCAGATGACGGTCGAATACCAGGCGACGTAGCAGTACTCGGCGCGGTCCGGGTCGCCGTGACCGTTGGGGGCCTCGCCGTGGCGGAACGCGCGCCGCTGCTCGCCGAACGTCAGGTGCTCAGGGAGGATTTTCTCGTTCTTGAAATCGAGGACGAGCCGGCCGAAAGGCCGGTCCCGCTCGACGAGGCGCCGCACGGCCGCCCCGGCGACCTCCCGTTCGGCGGGGCTCATCCGTCGGGCGGGGTCGATGCCGAACAGGTCCCGGAGGTAGAGATAATCGACCCGGAGCGACTCGGCCAGATCGTAGGCGCGCTCGATCGCGTCGTGATTTCCCTTCCAGAGCATGAATTGAAGAAACACCCGCGGCCGGACGAGACCGCGTCGATCGCGCTCCTCGATGAGCCGCCGCACGTTCTCGACGACGACGTCGAAGGCGCGCCGGGAGGTCCCGTTGGTCGTCGCGTAGCGTTCGGGGTCGACGTCGTTGAAGCTGACGATGATCTCGCTCGTGTCCAGCCGCAGGAGCCGATCGAGGACCGGCGGCGTCAACCGGTAGGCGTTCGTCGTCACGTTGCTCACGTCGATCCGCCGCTCAAGCAGGATGTCGAGGAACTCCTCGATCTGGGGATAGATGAGCGGCTCCCCGCCGCCGGAGAGCCGGACGGCCCGCAGGCCCATCGCGATCAGCTCCAGGAGCGTGGCGCGGAGCCGGTCCCACGGCAGGCGCTTGGAGCGATCGACGAAACCCGAGCTGCAGAAGAAGCACTCGTAGTTGCAGGCGTCGGTCGGGCTGAACTCGACGTGAAACGGGCCGGTATAGACCGTGTTGTCACGCACGCCGTCCAGGATTTTGCGGCGATCCTCGGCCTTGAGTTTTTCCCAGCCTTGAAGCATTCGAAGGGAGGGCGCGACGGCTCGGGGATTCGCCCTCCCCGAGCGCGTCGTTCCGATCCCGGATTCTAGACTCAGCCCGCGGACGGGTCAACTGACCGTCCGAGGCTCCAAAGGCAGGCGCTCCTTGACGGCGACAGAGCCTCGCGTCGGTCGTTCGGAAATCCTCGATCGCCTGAGACGGTCCCTGGGAGAGGATTCCTCCGGATCGAGGCTGGATCGTCGGCGCGTCTTCTGCATCGCCTGCGGGAACGAGATTGCGCCGCCGCCCACCCCCGGAGCCACGGCCCTCGTCTGCCCGCGCCGTTCTTGCGGCGCTCGTTCCGAGCGCGCCTTCATCTTTGAGCCGGCCATGCGGTGGCGCTTCAACGCCGGAAGTTTTCG
Organism: uncultured Candidatus Sumerlaeota bacterium; assembly: GCA_964463045.1. Classification (GTDB taxonomy): domain Bacteria; phylum Sumerlaeota; class Sumerlaeia; order MVZB01; family JAJFLK01; genus CAYXAU01. The sequence continues at coordinate 184,879 of CAYXAU010000003.1, forward strand.
GGAAGCTCCTGTCGGGGAATTAATTCACGAGACCGTCGGGGCGATCGTGGAGCGCCGGGGTCGGTGCCTTCTCTTCCGGCGGCGGCTCTTCCCCGTCGGTGAATACACGCTGCCGGCGGGACATCGGGAAGGCGACGAAAGCCCGGAGGCCTGCGTCCGCCGCGAGATGGCCGAGGAGGTCGGCCTTGAGCCTCGGAGTCTTCGTCTTCTGGCCGAGAACGTGCTTCTCCGCGACGCTTGCCGCCGCGGCGCCGATTATCATCTCTGGACGCTGTTCGGGGCCGAGACGGCCGGCGAGCCGTCTCTGGGCGAGGAAGGCGACCGGTGGGGTTGGTACGGGACGGAGGAGTGGGCGGCGCTGCCACTGACGCCCCCGACCCGCCACTTTCTGCTGAGAGAGGCCCCGGCCCCCCCTTCGCTCAACCCGGGCGCTCGCGGCCGTCCCTGATCAGCTTGCCTCGCGGAATTTCCGCAAGACCAGTAAGGCTTCACGGTAGGACGCCTTGGAGCCTCGACCCATGGATTTGAAGATGTCGGCCAGGAGATTGATCTCGGCGCCGGTCGGCTTGTAGAGCGCCCAGGATTCATCGTCCGCGATAAGCTGGCGCAGCCCGCTCGGCAAGGCCTCATCCGCCAGCGCCGCCGCCCGCAACTGTTGACGATCCTTCAGCCGGGCGTAATCCGTGGCCGCGCCCTTGGCCCGTCGGCCCGCGCGGGCCCGCAGGTTCCGTTCGGCCACGGCCGCCCCCTGAAATTCGACGTAGTCCTGATATTGAGGGGGGAGCCTGGACTTGAGCCAGACGAGGACGGCGCGGCGCTCGCTGAGGCCGGCCTCGCGGGCGATCCGCAGCCAGAGTTCCAGCGACGGCTGGACGTAATCCTTCTCGAACTTGAACACCACCGGCCCCGCGCAACCGAACTTCTCGCCGTATTCGTCCTGAGTCAGGCCGAGGTCCACGCGGGCGCGATTGATGATGTCGCCCAAATAATTCTTCCGCGCCATGGGGATGGGTTCTCCTTTGGCTCCCGGCCCCGGGGGCGCCGGTGATCGGCAACGGCGGCCGTCGGTCCACTCGATCGGGCCCACGCCGGGCGTCTTCATGGCCGTCGTTGGGCTTGCCCCCGACGCCGTAATCCGGATCTAAAGTCCCGTCACTTTAGACGCCCGAAGGCAGGCTTGATAATCCAGCCTCGTCCGGTTTGCAAGATAAAACCTGATTCGGTTGAGCGGCCGTCGAGCCTCGGCTTCGGCCTCGGGAACCGCTCGCCGTCAAAGCCTCTTTTGCCGTTGATCGCCGCTTGAGGGCTCCGTAAGGTGGCGGCGCGATCGTCCGATTGCGTCGGCGCGGCCACCCTGCGCCCGGAAGTGGGTTCCGGGCCCAAGGGGGAGGTTGCGGCGGCGCCGGCGGGACGGGCGAGAAGCGATCGGGGCGCGGCATGGACATTTTCCTGACCGGCGCGACGGGGTTTGTCGGCTCGCGGCTGACCGCGCGGCTTCTGGAGGCCGGCCATCATGTTCAGGCGCTGGTCCGGCCCGCCTCGCTCGCCAAACTATCGCCCGAGCTTCGTCGCCACCCGAATCTTGAGATTCTGGAGGGGGACTTGCTGGATGAAGCGGCGCTGCGAGGCATTGGCCGGCGGACGGAAGCCGTTGTCCATCTGGCCGGTCTGTTGGGCGAGCGCCGCCGACGGGGGCAAACGTTCGAACGGGTTCACATTGAGGGAACGCGCCGGCTCCTGCGGGCGCTGATCGGACTTTCGTCGCCGCGGATCATTTTCGTCTCGACGATCGGCGCTCGAGAGCAGGCTCAATCCCGTTTCCACCGTTCGAAGTATCGAGCCGAGCATTGGATCAAGTTGAGCGGGCTTCCCTGGGTCATCTTCCGGCCGTCGCTGGTTTTCGGGCGCGGCTGCGGCTTCGTCGAACGCCAGGGGCGTTTCATTCGGTCCTTTCTGCCGGTGATCGTCCCCGGGCGCGGACGCATCCTGTTGCAGCCGCTGGCGGTTGAGAACCTGGTCGAGGCGTTGATGAAGGCCTTGACCGATCCTCAAGCCGTCGGCCAGATCTTCGAGGCGGGCGGGCCGGATCGCCTTTCGCTCAACGCCATGATCGACCTGATCGCCGAAGCCAAGGGGGCCGTCTCCTACGTCAAGGTCTACTTCCCGATGGCGCTGTTGCGGCCGCTCGCAACGCTCCTTCAATACCTGCCGTTCTTTCCCATGGACAAGGATCAGATCGTCCGCTTGCAGGAAGACAACATCTGTCAGACCCGGCGGTTTTACGAGCATTTCGGCCTGGAGCCGCGGTCGGTCGGGCTTGAAACCTTGGCCGAGCCGGCCCGGGCCTGAGCCCCCGGCCGGTTCCCGTCGTAGCCCTCGCCTCAGGGGTCGCCCGCATGAAAATCGTGACGGCCGAACAGATGCGCCGGATTGACGAGGTCGCCATCCGGGAGCGGGGCATCGCCGGCTCCGTTCTCATGGAACGGGCCGGCAAAGCCGTGGCCCGCGAAGCCATGGAACGGTTCGAGCCGCATTCAGTCGCCGTCGTCGCCGGCAAGGGAAACAACGGCGGCGATGGTTTCGTGGCCGCCCGCGAGCTTCACCTGCGCGGCGTTCGGACGGTCGTCTATCCGCTGTTCGACCCGGCCGAAGCCCGCGGCGACGCCTTGGAGGCCCTCCGACGCCTGCCGCCGGACGTGCCGGTTCAGCCGCCGCCTTCTCCCGCGCAGCTTCGGGAGGAATTGGTCCGCTACGACCTCGTGATCGACGCCATCCTGGGAACGGGTCTCAAGGGTCCCGTCGAAGGGCCCCTGGCCGAGGCAATCGAGGCCATCAACGCCTGCCAGACGAACGTCCTCGCCGTGGACGTGCCTTCGGGTCTGCTGGCCGGGGAACGCCAGAGCGGCGGGCCGCACGTGAGGGCTCAGGTCACCGTGACGATGGGGCTTCCCAAGCTGGGATTGATCGTCGAGCCGGGCCGCTCGGCGGCGGGGATCGTCTCGGTGGCCGACATCGGTTTCCCCACGGACCTGATCGAAAATCCCTCGATGGATCTGAACTTGCTCACGCCGGAGGAACTGCGCCGATGGTTGCCGCCGCGTCCGCCCGCCGGTCATAAGGGCACCTTCGGCCGCGTCCTGATCCTGGCCGGCAGCGAAGGGATGACGGGGGCGGCGGTGCTGACGGCCCGCGCGGCCGTTCGCTCAGGGGCGGGGCTCGTTTACGTCGCTTACCCCCGTCCCCTTGGGCCGATACTCGAAACCCAGTTGATCGAACCCGTCAAGCGGCCGCTGGCGGGCCGCCTACGCTGGTTCACCGAGGCGCAGGCCGCCGCGGCTCTCAAGGAAGCCGACGGCGTGCAGGCCGTCGCCCTGGGCCCCGGGCTGGGCCGACGGCCCACGACACGGGGGTTCGTGCTCAAGGTCCTGGCCCGTCTGAAGATTCCCGTCCTCGTCGACGCTGACGCCGTCTGTCTCATGGCCGGTCGGCTCGAAGCCGTCGCGCGGCGGCCGGGCCCGACGGTGCTCACCCCGCACCCCGGGGAGCTTGCCACGCTTCTGGATCGCTCCACGTCCGACATTCTGGCCGAGCGGCTGACCGTCGGTCGCGACCTCGCGACCCGCCACGGCTTCGTCGTCGTGCTCAAGGGGGCGCAGACCGTCGTCGCCGCGCCGGACGGCCAGCGCTACATCAATCCCTCGGGCAATACGGGCCTGGCCAAAGGAGGCAGCGGCGACGTGCTGACGGGCCTGTTGACGGGCCTCCTGGGCCAAGGCGTGGGTCCGCTCCAGGCCGCCGCCCTCGCCGTCTTCCTTCATGGCGTGGCCGCCGACAAGGCCGCTCAACGGATCGGCGTCAGGGCCATGAACCCCAGCGACGTGATCGATCATCTGGGAGAAGCCTTCGTCTATCTGGAAAGGGGCTCGGCCTCGCGGCGGGCCGGCGTCGAGCTCCCGCCGGCGTAGGGACGCGCGAGCCGAGACTCAAGAGGGGCGGCCCGTCGACGACGGGCGGGCCATCTCTATTCGCTCAAGCTCGGCCCGAACCGCCTCGACCGCCAAATCCAGAACCGAGCCGAAGATCATTTCGAGCGTTTGACGGAAGTCCTCGGGCGGCGCGCTCAAGAGACGCAGGGCCTGCCCCGTCCATGGATGCGCGAAGCCAAGCCCGGCGGCGTGGAGCATCTGGCGGCGCGGGAAGACCGGGCCCAGCCGAGAGCGAAGCAATGGACTCATTCGAGCCAAGCTTTGGCGCTTGCTCCAGCCGTACTGTAGATCGCCCAGGAGGGGCCGACCGATGGATTGAAAATGAACCCGGATCTGGTGCGTCCTTCCGGTATGAAGTCCTATCAACAACAGGGATACGCCATCCCGTTGAAGTAGAGCGAGAAAGCTCGTTCGGCCGGGCCGTCCCTGCGGCTCGACGCCCATGCGCTTGCGATCCGATCGTCGTCGCCCGACGGGCTTATCGATCTCGCCGGAGGTTTCCGCAAAGGAGCCGCACGCCAGAGCCAGATAGCGCCGGTGGATCCGTCGGGCGGCCAAGGCGAGTTTGAGCGCTTCGTGCGTTGACTCGTCTTTGGCGGCCAGGAGCAGCCCCGAGGTTTGCCGATCCAGCCGATGGACCAGGCCGCAACGGCCGGGGCCCCCGACATCCTCGACCGTGGGTCCGAGTCGCCGCGCGAGGGCATCGGCGAGCGTAGGCCTGTGAAGGCTCGGCGCCGGATGGACGACGAGCCCGGCCGGCTTATCCACGACTAGCAGGCGGTCATCCTCGTAAACGATCGACAGAGGCGCGATATCGGCGATCGAGGGAGCCCGGGGCGACTCGCCAACGGGGTCGATCTCGACGCGATCCTGGAATTGCAGCCGATGACTCGCCGGTTCAGGCCGTCCGTTGACCCGGACCCGACCGGCGTTGATGGCGCGCTGGCCCTGATTCCGCGAGGCCACCCATCCCACGGCCACCAGCCACTGATCGAGTCGGAGGCCGACCTTATCCGCCTGAACAACTTCGCGGAGGCATTGATCGGAGGTCATCGGCGCCCCGCCGCCTTGAGTCGGTTCGAGTTACCGGTTTGGGGGGCGCGGTTCGGGGGCGGGCGATCCGCCGATTATGCCTCGGCCGAACCGGCCGAAGAGGGTTCCAACCGCTTGGGCCGGTCGGAGGCCGAGCCGGCGTCGGTCCGTTCCCTGTCGGCCGCCTCGGGAGGCGATCCGGCGGGGCCGCCACTCGTGGCGGGAGAGGCCTTCGGCTGGGCTCGGTTCACCATCTCGCGGAAGGCCTTGCCGGGCTTGAACATGGCGACGGTCTTGGCGGGGATGAAGATACGCTGGGCCGTACGCGGATTCCGGCCATTCCGCGCCCCCTTCTGCTTGACATAAAAGGTTCCGAAGCCCACCAGGGAAACCTTCTGGCCTTCCTTCAGGGCCGACTTGATGGCCTCAAGGAGGATTTCCAGCGCCACCATCGTGTCCTTGCGGTTGAGGCCGGTTTTCTCGGCCACTTTCTGCGCGACGACGGCCTTGGTCATGGATGCCTGGCCCTCCCGATCGGAGGATGGGGGCGGGATTACCTCGGAGCCCTGGGGCTCATCCGGCGGCGGGGACCCCATCCTACCGCTAATGGCCAGAGTTTCCTCAAGGTCGGTAAGTCCAGTCAAGTCATTTAATTAGGCCCCGAGCCCGGGTCAAAAACGGTTTGACCCTCCGCCCCCAGGAACCGATAATCCGAAGGGGTACCGTTGGCTGCTGCTCTGGGGGGAAGGCCCACCCGGGCGGCGGCTCAGGCGAGGCGACGCTCAAAGGAAGGGAACGAGCCTCGGTGGCCGCAGAACTTCCCCTGATCGTTCAGTCCGACCGGACGATGTTGCTCGAGGCCGATCATCCGGCCTTCGAGGAAGCGCGCGATGCTCTGGCCGGCTTCGCCGAGCTCGTCACGAGCCCGGAGCACTATCATACCTACCGCCTGACCCCGATCTCGCTCTGGAACGCTGCCAGCGCTGGACTTAAGGCCCAAGATGTCATCGGGACCTTGAAACGGTTCAGCCGCTATCCAATCCCCGAAAACATCCTCTACGACATCGGGGACCAGATGGCGCGTTACGGACGACTTCGGCTCGTCGAGCATGAGGCCGACCTGGCGCTGGAAGCCGAGGACGAACTGCTAATCACCCAATTCCTAAGTGACAAGCGTATCCAGCCGCTCCTCGGACGGCGCCTGGGCAAGCGGCGCGTCGGCGTGCCGCGTCGCAATCGCGGCCTCCTCAAGCAGGCCCTGATCCGCCGGGATTACCCCGTCGAGGACCTCTCGGGCTACGTCGACGGAAAAGCCCTTGAGATCGAACTCCGGGAGCGAACGACGTCAGGGGGGGAATTCTTCCTGAGGAATTATCAGCGCCAAGCGGTCGAGGTCTTCCACGCCGGCGGCAGCGCCCGCGGCGGGTCGGGCGTGCTCGTGCTCCCGTGCGGCGCCGGCAAAACCGTCATCGGGCTGGGGATCATGGCGCGCTTTCGCCAGCAGACGCTCATTCTGACGACCAGCATCACGGCCCTGCGTCAATGGCGGGATGAACTGCTCGATAAAACGACGCTCGGGCCCGAAGCGATCGGGGAGTACAGCGGCGAGATCAAGGAAATCCGCCCCGTGACGATCACGACCTACCAGATCCTGACTTACCACAAGCGCAAGGACGAGGATTTCCTCCACATGGGGCTGTTCGAGAGTCAGGACTGGGGGCTCATCATCTATGATGAAGTCCATCTGCTGCCGGCGCCCGTCTTCCGAGCCGTCGCCGATCTTCAGGCCCGGCGGCGGCTGGGGCTGACGGCCACGCTCCTGCGCGAGGACGGCCGCGAGGCCGACGTCTTCTCGCTGATCGGCCCGAAGAAGCTCGACACACCGTGGAAGACGCTGGAGAAGCAGGGCTGGATCGCTCAGGCGCTCTGTCACGAATTGCGCGTCCCGCTGCCGGAGAAATTGCGCCTGGACTACGCCGTCGCCGACGCCAAGGCGAAGTTCCGTCTGGCCTCGGAGAACGAGGCCAAACTGGAGGTCGCGGCCCACCTGATCGAGCGCCACGCCGACGACCAGATCCTCATCATCGGCCAGTACCTCGACCAGTTGGAAATCGTGGCCCGACGGTTTCAGGCCCCGCTGATCACGGGCAAGACCCCGAGTGAGGAACGCGAACGCATCTACGCGGAGTTCAACCAGGGTCGGCTGAAGCTGATCGTCGTCAGCAAGGTGGCCAATTTCGCCGTCGATCTTCCCTCGGCGTCGGTCGCCATTCAGATCTCCGGGACGTTCGGCTCGCGGCAGGAAGAGGCCCAGCGCCTGGGCCGGATTCTGCGACCGAAACAGGACGGCAAACGGGCTCACTTTTACTCGATCGTGACTGAGGACTCGCGCGAGCGGGAATTCGCCCAGAAGCGCCAGCTTTTCCTGACCGAGCAGGGTTATCGCTATCGAATCCTTCGGGGGGCCGACGGTCTGAGGACGGTTCCCCCGGCCGATGGGCAGCGTCTGATCGGATGAAACTCAAGCCTCATCTTCGCGCGGCGGCCCCGGAGCGGCTTGAAGAGATCCTCCGCTTCTGGAGGCTCGAACCGGACCCCGCCGCTCGAACGTCGGCCGAGCTGGCCGAATACCTTTATCCGCGGCTCCAGTCGCCGGTCTACTTCCGGCAGGCGTTCGACCGGCTGGAGCTGGGCGAGCGCGAGGCGGTCTATCTGCTGGCCCTGCACGGGGGGGAATTGCCCGTCCAGGAATTTCGCCGCCGGGCGGGCCTTTCCGCCGCCGGCCGCTACGAGGAGCTGGCCGATCGGTTGGAACGGCGAGGGTTCGCCTGGCGCGAAACGATCGCCGAGGCCGGTCATCGGCTCCGAATCATCGGCCTGCCGGAGCCGCACGTCCGCCTGATCGAGCTTCCGCCGTATTGGCAGGGGTTCATCGGCCATTTTCTACAGGGGCTGAGCCTGGCCGAGCTTCAGGCGATCTCGCGGGAAAGTTTCGGGGAGCGGCCGGCGACGCGGCGCAAGGCGCTGCTGGTGCAGCTTCTTCGGGATCGCCTGCTCGACCCGGACCAACTGCGCCAGTGTCTGGAGCGGCTGACCGCGGCCGAGCGCGAAATCTGGCAGTTTCTCCTCCAGCATAACGGGACGTGCTTGTGGCGCGAAGCGCTGGAGGCGGGGGCGGGCAAGAGGTTCGATCATGAGCGGGCCGAGAGTCTCAAGCGCATGGCGCGCACTTCCGGCCTCGTGTTCGTCGGCCGTTCCGCCCCGCAGCCTCACGGCAGCCTGCTCATGATCCCCCGGGACTTGCGTCACGTCATTCTTTCCGGGTTTCGGCGCGACGAGCGGACGCTGCACGAGCTGAGCCGGAGCGTCGAGAAGCCGAAGCCCACACCCGCGACGACCCCGTCGCCGCTGGTCATTCTGGACAACACCCAGAACGCGCTCCGGGATCTGGTCATCGTTCTGGCCTACATGAACCGCCATCACGTCAAGGTGCTCAATCACGGCGGTATCGGGCGCAATGACATGAAGAGGATCGTCCCTCTCCTGAGCCACAACAAGACGCCCAAATACGTGGCCTTCCTCGCCCTGTTCGCGATGGCCCGCAAGCTCTTGATCGCCGTCGGGGACCGATGGCGGGTCAGCAAGACGCTGCCGGACTGGCTCGGGGACGCTCGACGCTGCTACCGGGAGCTCTACGAATTCTGGCTCCGGACCAACGAGTGGAACGAGGAATACGTCGACGGCGACGTGGTCCACGTCGAAACCTATCCGCAAAACCTGGTGCCGATCACGGAACTGCGAACGCTCGTCTTGCGCGTCCTGGAAAACGTTCCCGTGGACGCCTGGATCGACTTCGAGACATTCGCCGAAAGCCTGCTCCCTCAGGTCGCCATTGAAATCCCGGGCCGCTTCGACCACGCCGCCCACGACCGCAACAACCGCCATCCCCTGTTCATTCTGGAATCGATGTTCGCCGAGTCCCTTTACTGGCTCGGACTCGTCAACCTCGGCCTCAGCGATCTGGCCGTCCTCCCGGAGCTGGGGTCCCGGACTCAGACCTCGCTGGCGCCGCTGGAGGTGGCCCGTCGCCTTTCGCCTCATCTCCTGGCCGGCGGGGAATACCTGTTCTCGCTCAAGGTGACCTCGACGGGCCGGCAGATGTTCGGCGGGCGCTATCTTGAGCCCGAACGGCTGTTCGCGCGCTACGAGGACCCGGCCCTTCCCTACTACGCCGATGGCGCCGGCTATACGATCCAGCCGAACCTCGAAATCATCACTCCGCCGGACCTGAATCTGGCCCGCTTTTACCAACTGCTGCTCTTCACCGAGGTCAAGAAGGTCGACATCATGACGACCCTGGCCTTGACGCGCGAGAGCCTGGCCCTGGGCTTCGAACAGGGCCTCACGGGTCAGGCTATTCTGGCCATCCTCGCCGAAGGTTCGCGCAAGGAACTGCCGGAGACGGCCGTTCGCCTGATCGAGGAGTGCGGCAACCGCCATGGGGAGATCGACGTGGGGCTCGCCGGCGGTTACATCCTGGCGCACGACCCGATCTACGTGAAGGAGCTGCGTTCCAACCCCCGGATCGCCCGGTTCGTCAAGGACGTTCTGGAAGAGCACGTGCTCCTGCTCAATCGGACCGTGGACCTCAGGAAATTGGCCCGCGAGCTGCATCGCATGGGATTTGTCCCCCGCGTGGCCTCGGACACGTTGCACGTGACCGGAGAGGGTTTGTTTCACGTCACGCTGCGCCCCGAGGAGCTTTACGAGCTGCTCGCCATCCTTCAGTTCGCCCAGGGGTTGGAGGAGGAGACCGGTCGCGAGGGGGGGATTTTCGAGGATCGGCTGCGGGCGCTGGTCGAACGTCTGTCGCAGGACGCCCGCGGGGATTTACGCCCCGAACCGCACGTCCAACCTTTGCTGGGGACCTTCAGGCGCAATTACGAAAAGCGCCGCGCGCGGCTGCGCGACGAGGAGCAGCGCCGACTGAAGAAGCAGGTCAATCGGCTCCTGACGCGCGTCCCATCCCGACGCGAGCCGCTCCGGTTCGCCGCCGAGAACCCCACCTCCGACCCGCAAGGCATTCTGAAGATGGTCCGGTTCGCCATCGAGAACGACATGCCGGTCAAGATTCATTACCAACGTTCCACGGGCGACGAAATCGACGAAGTGATCGAGCCGGAGTCCCTCCAGGGCGATCGCATTTACGCTTTCTGTCCGGCGCAGGACGAGCACCGCATCTACGCGGCCCGGCGCGTCCTGCGGGCGGCGATCTGAGCCGCCCGAGGCGCGGCGCGCCCCCGCCGCGAGGGCGTTCTTGACGACCGGGGGGGACCATGTTAGCGGTCTAGCCGCCGCACCGCGCAAGGACGCCCCGATGGAGAGCACCCCCGCCGGTCTGCACGGGATCGACTACACGATCATCTTCATGTACCTGGCCGGCGTCCTGGTCATCGGGACGTACTTCGGCCGCTACGTGAAGAGCCCGGGCGATTTCTTCGTCGCCGGCCGGGCGTTGCCGTTCTGGGCGATCGGGATGTCGATCGTCGTCAGCGACATCGGCGCCACCGATTTCATCGCCGTGGCCGGCGGTTCGTATCGCTACGGGCTGGCCCAGGCGAATTTCGACTGGCTCGGCTCGATGCCGGCCCTCCTGATCGCCGCCTTTCTGTTCATTCCCTTTTATTGGCGGGCGGGGGTGTACACGATCCCCGAATGGCTCGGCCGGCGCTATAACGCCGCCGTTCAGATGATCCTGGCCGTCGCCTGGGGGATTATTCTGCTGCTCAACCTGGCCATCATGCTCTACGCCACGGCCGTCCTGCTCGACGGCGTGCTCGGCTGGGAGAAGGGCGTCTCGATCTGGCTCACGGCGGCCGTCGTGGGCATCTATACGATCATGGGAGGATTGGCGGCCGTCGTGATGACCGACGTGCTGCAATTGGTCATCATGTTCGTCGGCGGCGGCGCGCTCGTGGCCCGTGCCCTCTACGAGGTCGGGGGCCTGGCGGCCCTCAAGGAGAAGGTTCTGGCCCTCGGGCCCGATTACGCCTACCACATGACGCTCTACCTGCCGCACGAGACGCCGACGCCGTTCCCCTGGACGGGCATCCTGCTCGGTTTGGGGATCGTGCTTTCGACGGCTTACTTCTCGGGCAACCAGGCCGTGGCGCAACGAGCGCTCGGCGCCCGCAGCGAGTGGGACGCCAAGGCCGGCGTCCTGCTGGCGGGCTTTCTCAAGCTCTTCATCCCGGTCCTGGTCGTCCTTCCCGGGCTGGCCGCCATTCTGATCGTGCCGGGGCTGACGGAGCCGGATAAGGCGGTCCCGTCGTTGATCCGGCTGCTTCTGCCGCCCGGCCTGCGGGGGCTCATGTTCGCCGCCTTCCTGGCCGCGCTGATGTCGAGCGTGGACTCCAACCTCAATTCCGCCTCGACCCTGTGGACGCAGGATATTCTGGGGCGTCTGACCCGTTGGGGGGGGATGCCGCTCGGCGAGCGGGCGAGCCTCATGCTGGGGCGCGTGCTGACGGCCGCGTTGCTGATCCTGGCGGCCACGGTGGCCCCGATCATCGAGAATTATGAAAACATCTATACGGCCATCCAGACGTTCTTCTCCTACATTCAGGGGCCGACGCTGGCCATTCTCCTCCTGGGGGTTCTCTGGTCGCGGACGACGCAATGGGGGGCGCTCGTGGGCCTCGTCCTGGGCGTCGGGCTGACCGTGACGCTCAACAGCGACGCGATGGCCGGGCTTTTCCCCTCCGACGATCCCTTTCTTTTCATCTCCTGGTGGTCCTTCGCGTTCGTTCTGGTCGTGACGGTCGCCGTCAGCCTGCTGACGCCCCCCGATCCGCCCGAACGTCTGCGGGGGCTTGTCTTCGGTCAGGTCCTGACTGATGATGAGGTTCAGGCGGCGCTTCGCGCGCGGGTCAACCGACCATGAGATCGTTGATGGAGTTCCTCTTCGGCCCGCTGGACAGCCTCCTGGGCGCCCTACCGTACGGCGCGGCCCGGCCGATTACGTGTGGCTTTCTGGCGCTGGCGGCCCTGGCGGCTCTCTTCCTGAAACGTTCCTACGTTCTCCCGGCGACGGGGGAGCGGCGATGGTTCTGGGACCTTCGGCTTTGGGCCGTGGCCTTTATGATCCCTTACCTGATTATCTACGTCTTGTTTTAGAGGGCGCCGCATGACCGGAGAGGACGAAAAGGCCCTGGCCGCCCGCGACGCCGTGACCCAGGTGATCCTGGGTGGGTTTTTCGTCGTGATCTCGCTGCCGGTGCTGGCCGGCTACTTTTTCGAGACCCGAGCCGTCGATCGAATTATCCTGATTATCTCCGGCCTCACCATTCTACTGATCGGCGTGGCCTTCATCGAGCGAGGCCGGCGGATTCATCGCCGATCTCACACCCATTGGCTGGATTGAGACGACGATCGACGGCAGGTGGTTGGCCCCCAGGATCAGCCGCGCCGAGGCCGAAGCTTCGCTCCGGGCGGGTTTCATCGCTCGCCTCTGGGGGAGCACGATGGGCCGAAGTCGACCTCCGGCCCCGGCTGGAGCCGCGACCGCTTCCCGCCTCCCTCGCCTCGAATTGGTCTGGCTCCCGTATTATCACCTCGATTTCGAGCCCCCGGACGGAACCCCCCTGCCGGGCGTGGAGTCCCTGATTGACGCCCTGGGCGGAGCGTTTGCGCAGATCACGTTGGCGAACCAAAGCGTCCAAGACGGCGGGGCCGGGCCCACTTTCGAGCCGAGCCTGAACCTGGAGACCGCCGAGCGGCTGGGCCGGGAGGGATGGCTGCGGCGGCGACTCCTGTGGCGATCCCCCGGGGCGGCGGCCCTCGGGGCCCTGCAACGCTGGGAGCTGATCCGCTATCCGTTCTGGGTTTATTATTACGAACGGCGAAGGGGGCGGCTGGATGTCAAGCTTCTGGACGCGGTCAATGGGTCGCGTCCGGGGGCGGCGGTGAAGGTGGCCTTTCTGCGGGCCCTCGTGGGCTCAGAGGGATGAACCGAAAGGCGCGGCGATCGGTCCTCTTTTTTGCGCGGGACCCGCACAACGTCGTCGTTTACGAACGCGTCCTCCGTCGCTTGAGCCGAGATGAGCGGATCGATCTGGCCCTCACGAGCAAGAACGAACACACGCGACCCCCCAATGCCCTCTTTGACGGCTTTGACCTGCCCGGCTGGCGGCGGATTCATCACCGTCTGGCCCGTTGGCGTCGGTTCGATCTCTATCTCAGCCCCGACGTTCATCTCGCCTGCCCTCGCTCCACGATCAAGGCCCATACTTTCCACGGCATCTCGATCAAGGGCCGCGCCTATACGACGAAGGTCCTCTCGTTCGATCGTCTGTTTCTGATCGGCCCGTACCAACGGCGTCGATTTGAAGAGTTGGGGGTTCTCACGCGGGATGATCCTCGCTTCGTCAACGTCGGTCTGCCAAAGACGGACCCGCTCTTCGACGGGTCGTTGGATCGCCCGGCGTTTCTGCGCGGGCTCGCCTTGGACCCCTCCCGGCCCACGCTCCTCTACGCGCCGACCTGGCGGCCCGAGGCTTCGCTCTACAGCCACGGCGAGGCCTTAATCCGCGCCCTGCGTGGCGGCCCCTGGAATCTGGTGATCAAGCTTCATGATCTCACGTGGCGGGGCCCCGACGGGCCGGGCTGGCGGGAGCGTTTGGCCCGGCTGGCGGGCCCCGGCGTCGGCATCGTCGCCGAGCCGGACGCCACGCCGGCCATGTTCGCGGCTGACCTGCTCATCAGCGATGCCTCCTCCGTGGCCAACGAGTTCACGCTCCTGGATCGACCGATCGTCTTCATCGACGTGCCGGCCCTTTTCGCCAAGTATGAGGCCACGATCGACCGGGAGGGATGGGGTCAACGGGCGGGTCCAGTGGCGCGGACGGTCGAGGAGGTTCAAGGCGGCGTCGCCCGGTCCCTGGAACGGCCGGAGGAATACGGCGAGGTCCGACGCCGGATTGCGGCCGAAGGGTTCTACCATCCCGGCCGAGCGACAGAGGTCGCCGTGGCGGAGATATATCGCCTGCTGGGGCTGGAGCCGCCGGTTCCGGCCTCGACGCCCTGACGGGCGCCCGAATTCTACCGACATCGGCCGACACCCATGCCCCGTTTCGAACGCCACTTCACACTGGCCGAAGCCCAGGCCCTCATCCCCGATTTGCGGGACCTGCTGGCGAAGATCCATCTCCTCATCCGCACGGTCGAAGCCGAGGCGGTCGGCTACCAGCGGCCCCGGCTGGGCGGCAATGGCGATCGTATCGGAGAATCCCTCGACCTTCCCGGACCTGGGGGCGATCCGGAGGGATTCGTCTGGACATTGAGGCGCGAGCAGAAGGAGGCGTTGCTCAAGGCGCTGGTCGGCCGGATCGTCGATCAGGGGATCGTCATTCAGGACCTGCAGCGCGGGCTGATCGATTTCCCGGCTTGGAAAGACGGGCGGGAAATCCTATTGTGCTATGAACTGGACGATGGGGACGCCATCGCCTACTGGCATGAGCTGGAGGCCGGCTATGCCGGGCGTCAGGCCATCGAAGAAGGGGATTTCTAGGTTCCTCCGCGCCGCCAGGACGGCCCGACGCATGACCCAGCTCGCTCAAGACCGTCATCGACTCTTCCCGGCCGCGCCTTTGATCCTCGGCCTTCTTCTCGCCGTCGCCTGTTCGCGGGACCGAGCGCCCAAGATGTCCGAGGAAGACATCATGGTCGAATTCTACACGGCCCAGCTTGAGACGCTGCGCGCGCTCGATCAGGCCTTCTATCGCATCGGTCAGGAGTACTACACGCTCGAAATCGAGTACGACCGGATGGGGCGACAGGAATTGGCCGAGGCCACGCGACTCAAGGCCGTCCAGTTCCACCAGCAGCACCAGGAGTTCCAGAAGCGGGCCACGGAGCTTGAGGAAAGGCTCGCCCGATATCGGCGCGGGGAGTCCCCTCGAATGGTTTCCCCCGTGGCCGCCCCTGCCGTCACCCCGACGCCGCTCCCGACCGTGCCGCCGGTCTACGCTCCTCGAACCCCTGCGCCCACGCCGGCTCCGACGCTGGGGGCGCCGTCATTCCTGCCGGCGTCTCCGCCGCGGGAGCCGTCGGCGCAACCCACGGCCACGCCGCTGCCGGTCGCGACGCCGCGGCCGACCCCCGCGCCGTTCCCGCCCGCTCCGCCGCCCGGTGATTCGTTCTGAGGCGGAGTCGGCGGGCCGGCCGTCGGCGCGGCCCCGGGCCGAGCGGGCCCTGACCGGGCCCGACGCCCATGATGAACTTTCGACGGGCGATCCTCCGCTGGTTGTATCCTCTCAACGAGGGTAACGGGCGGGACGCGCCCCCCCTGGACCTGGATCGCGCGCGGCGGCGGATGCTCAACCGGGATTTGCGGGGCCGAGGCATCCGGGATCAGCGGGTGCTGGCGGCCATGGCCCGCGTGGCGCGCGAACAATTTCTGCCGCCGCAACTGGCGGCTCACGCTTACGACGACAACCCTCTGGAAATCGGTCACGGCCAGACGATTTCTCAGCCTTACATCGTGGCGAGGATGAGCGAGCTCCTGGAAGTCCGGCCCGGCCATCGGGTGCTGGAGATCGGCGGGGGATGCGGCTACCAGAGCGCCATTCTGCTGGAGTTGGGGGCCGAGGTCTTCATCGTGGAGATCGTGCCGGAGCTGGCGCGCGCGATCGCCCCCCGGCTGGCCGCCCTCGGCTATCGGCGATTTCACGTCTCCTGCCACGACGGACGGCTCGGCTGGCCGGAACAAGCCCCCTTCGACGGCATTCTGGTCGCGGCGGCGGCTCCGCGCCTGCCTGAGCCGCTCAAGGATCAGGCGTGCGTCGGGGGGCGCATCCTGGCGCCGATCGGCGGCCCCAGCGAGCAAATGCTCCAGCTCTGGCGAAGGCTCAACGGAGGCTTCCGGTGTGAGGAGACGATCGCCGTCCGATTCGTTCCCCTGACGGGCGGGGGCGAGGTCGCCTGAAGCGGCGGCGATGAACGGGTCCGCTTGAGACGTGAGCCATCCCCGCCCTCAGGTCTGAGAATCCGCGGCAACGAGGTATTTGCACGGCCGGAGAGGCGGCTGAACGCAAGACAGGCCCGAAGGGCGACCCGTCGGCGTTGACCCCCCCGGGCGGCCCCCTTTAGGATAGGTGGGACTGTCGCCCCGGGGGCGAGCGGCGGCCTGAGCCCTCCGTGAGCATGGCCTCCCCAGAGCCCCCCTTCACGATCGAAGCCCAATCTCAAGGGGATCGCTTCAAGATCGACGTCGCCGGCGAGATCACTTATGACTCGGGCCAGCGCCTGCGCGATTTCGTGATGAAGAGCTTGACGTTGCCGGCGCGGGCTTTCGTGCTCGATCTGGCGCGCGTCCCGTTCGTCGATACGGCGGGGATCGGCATTCTCATCGGGCTCAAATCAAGCTGCCAATCGCGACACAAGAGGCTGATCCTCAAGGACCTGCAACTGCCGGTGCTCCAGGCGTTTGCCACGATGCGCCTGGATCAGATATTTACGCTCGAAATGACGAAGCTGCCCGGCTGAGCGACGCCGTCGACCGCCTCACGCACCGATCGCGCGTTGGGGGGTCGCCGCGGCGGGCAATCCGCATTCGGCGACGGTCAAGGCTCGGCCTGGCGCGGACGATCCATCCGCGGCGTCGGCGGCGAGCCTCGGTTCTCCAGCAGATAAAGGCCGCTCTTGCCGGCCACGACGATATCGACGCGACCGTCGCCGTTGACGTCCACGACGTTGATGTTCATCCCCGTGCCGATGGCGCAGTTCGGCGGCGGATTGCGTTCTTCGGCGCCGGGATACCAGACGACGTGATTGAAAGCCAGAACGTGGCGGACCAAGCCTCCGGCTTCGATCTCATACCAGAAGAGCCCCAGCGGATCGAACGAACTGGGGTCATCTCCCCCGTGGCCGCGCAGACGCTTGCCCGTCACAAGATCCGGTCGCCCGTCCTGGTTCACGTCGGCCAGGACGAGGGTGTGGAACTGCCCCAGGCTGTCCTCGATGACGCGGCGCTCGAATTCAAGCGGGGGGCCGCCGGGCAGCCGCTCCAGCCAGAAGAGCCCGTAATCGTGGCCTTTGCCGCAGATGATGTCCGGCAGTCCGTCGCCGTTGACGTCGTAAACGATCATCCGGATGCCCAACTGTCGCCCGGCGTCGAAATCAGCGTGGAAACGCCACGTCCCTGTGGCGCGGTCCTCCGGGGCTTCGTACCATCCCCGCGGCGTGATGATGTCCTTGCGTCCGTCGAGATTGAGATCCCCGAGGCCGATTCCGTGCGTGTCCCCGTCGGTCCCGATGACGTGGGGGAGGAACGCCCCGCCTGCGCGATTCTCGATCCAGGTGACGCCTTGGTCGGGGGCGGGGTCCCAGTGATTGATCAGGAGGTCCGGGTCGCCGTCGCCGTCCACGTCCTCGGCGATGAACCCCTCGGTTTGGACCGAGTCCATGATCTTATGGGCTTCCCAGCGGACGCCGGCGCGGCCGGGATTGCGATACCAGAAGACGCCATTGGCCATCCAGCCGGAGCTGATGAGATCGAGCCGGCCGTCGCCGTCGACGTCGAGGGGGAACTCGCCGTTGTCGGAGATGAACTCGCCGCTGCGGCCGGCGCCGGAACGGTAATCGCCGTGCTTTCTCCAATCCGGCCCCTGGTACCAGTTCGCCCCGCACGTGATGTCGAGGATGCCGTCGCCGTTCACGTCGAAGACGGCCACGCCTTCGGCGAACGGGCCGTACCAGAACGTCCCATTGGGGGGATCATGGACCGGGCCATCGATCTTGACCGGAATGAAAATGGGCTCCAGCGCCCCGGCGATCGAGGAAACGCCGACCGCCACCGCAACCAGCGCCAAGACTCTGCCTCGCATCGTCCTCTCCTTGCCCTGGCGCTCGCCTGAAAAGGCGCTGGCCCGGGCGATCCGCTCGACGTCGACACCTCAAGGGGAGCCCATTGTAACCCGTCCCGGTCGCCGGGGCCAACGCTCTGAGAAGGCTGGGCCTCGTTTGACTCGGCCGCGGCGAGCATGAAACAATCGCACCCCCTCCGGGGCGGCTGACCCCGGGTCTCCTTTAACCGTGACGAGCTTGATCAGGTCTCCACGAGCGTTTCGATGCCTTGGGGTCATCGGGCTGGCCGTCGCGGCCGGGGCGCCCGGCGGCGCCCATGCGCATCGGTTTGACTTCGCCGAGGTTCAGGGGGTGATCCGCCCCGACGGGAGCTATCAGTTTCGTCTCGCCTATGACGCCGATTCGCTGGTTTTCGGCCTGCCGCCGGGGGGAGTGACGCCCGAGGACGTGGATTGGTTTCTGGCCAAGCCCGAGCCCGACCGCGCGCGCCGGATCGAAGAGGTCCGCCAACACCTCGCCCGCACCGTCCGCGTTCGGATCGACGAGAAGGTCGTCGAGCCGCGAATTCTCTTCCCGGAATTGGGCGAGGGGAACGACCCCGGCCTGAAAGCCGACGTTCCGCTGCCCGGCCACACGATCGTGCTGGAGGGGCCGATCCCGCCGGCCGCCCAGAGGTTGACGTTCATGGCCTCGCGGCTCTACGGGCCGATCGTCTATCTCTTCGGCGAGGCGGGGGGGGAACCGACGGTCCGCCAAGTGCTGGCGCCGGGCGTTGAAAGCGATCCGTTTCGGCTGGATCAGGTGGTCCGGCCCGTGCGGCGGCTCGCCGTGGCCGGGCGCTATCTGGTGCTTGGCTTCGAGCACATCCTTCCCAAGGGGCTCGACCACATTCTCTTCGTCCTGGCGCTTTATCTGTTGAGCGCACGGCTCGGCCCGCTCTTGTGGCAGGTGACGGCCTTTACCGTGGCGCACTCGGTGACGTTGGCCCTGGCGATGTACGACGTGGTCGCGCTGCCGCCGCGAATTGTCGAGCCGTTGATCGCCGTTTCGATCGCCCATATCGCCGTCGAAAACCTCTTCACTTCGGAGTTGAAGCCCTGGCGGCCCGCCGTCGTCTTCGCCTTCGGCCTGCTCCACGGTCTCGGGTTCGCCGGCGTGCTCAAGGAACTCGGCCTGCCGCGCCGCGAGTTCCTCACCGCGCTGATCACGTTCAACGTGGGGGTCGAACTGGGTCAGGTGACAGTGATCGCCCTGGCGCTGGCGGCCACGGGGTTCCTGAGGAGGCGGGCCTGGTATCGGCGGGCGATCGTGATGCCGGCCTCGGGCGGGATCGCGCTGGTCGGCGTTTACTGGGCCTTCACGCGGGCGATCAGGGGCCTCTGAGGATGATCCGGGGGGAAGGTCTAATCTCGACGGCGGCTCTTGAAGGGACCCACGCGCTCGCCCGGGGCGACGACCCCACCCTCCACGACACTGTGCCGGACGACCGCGCCGGGGCCGATCTCGGCGTCGATCACTTCGGCGCTCGGGCCGATCCGGCAATCCTCAGCTACCCGGGTCCGGCCGCGAAGGATGGTCAGCGGATAAAGCACGGTGTCCCGCCCGACGGTGACGTCGGCCTCGACCCACGTGGTCCGCGGATCGACGATCGTGACCCCCCCTTCCATGAGCCGGCGCAGCAGCCGGCGTTGAAGGGCCGCCTCGGCCACGGCCAGATCGGCGCGCGAATTGACCCCCAGGGCCTCGTCGGCGTCGTCGGCCAGATGGGCCTGGACGCGGTGGCCGTGTCGGATCAGAATCTCGATCACGTCGGTCAGGTAATACTCCCCCTGAGCGTTGTCGTTCTTGACCTCCGGCAGGGCTTCGAACAGCGGCCGGGCGCGGAAACAATAGGCCCCGCCGTTGATCTCGCGCACCAACTTCTCATCCTCCGAGGCGTCCCCCTCCTCCACGATCTTCATCACCTCAGCCCCGTGGCCGCGGATCACCCGCCCGTACCCGGTCGGGTCCTCGACCCGCGTGGTCAGAACGAGCCCGCCGAGTTTGTGCTCGCGCGCCTGGGCGATGGCCCCGCGAAGCGTTTCGGCGCGCCAAAGCGGTGAATCCCCGCTGGCGACGATGACCCAGCCGTCGAAGCGGGCCAGGCGGGGCCGGGCCTGTAGCACCGCGTGGCCCGTCCCCAAGGGCTTTTTCTGCAGGACGCACTCGGCTCGCGGCCCGACGTGACGTTCCACCTGATCGGCTCCATGTCCGGTGATGAGCACGACGCGCCCGACGTTAAGCTCCTCCAACGTCGCCAGCACGTGATCGATCATCGGCCGGCCGCCGACCGGATGGAGCACTTTGGCCGTCCGGCTGCGCATACGTTTACCCTCGCCGCCGGCCAGAACAATGGCGGCCAGGTTCGGGGGGGCCTTCGTCAGGCGGCGTCGGCGCTTGGGCATCAAGTCGTTGGGCTCCCGTGGGCGTCTCCGACCGGGCGTTCCCGGGCGTCGACGGCTGGGTAGCTTAGCTTGAACTTCCGCGTCCGGACAGCCCGATGGCGCGACGGCCTCGCCCTTCGGCTTGAACCCCTCTGGATGGTCCCTGCCGGCAATCATTGACCCGACGCGCCGGGGGGGATAACTTCCGCGATAAGTCCAGCGAGAGGGCTTCCCCCGTTCGACTCTTCGAGATGATCTCCCTCCAACCCCATGAGGCGACCATGAACCCTCGAAGTTCGACCTTGATCGTGTTGGCCCTGGGCTGGGTAAGCGCCTGGGTCGCTTCGCCGATCCGGGGGGCGGATTGGCCCCAGTTCCGCGGTCCGGATGGGTCCGGCATCTCCTCGGAGACCGGTCTGCTTCAGGCTTGGCCGCCGAGCGGTCCGCCGGCGCTCTGGAGCGTGGGCGGGCTGGGCCAGGGCTATGGCTCGGTCGCCGTCCAGGGGGATCAGCTTTTCGTCATGGGGACGCGAGGGGACGAAGAGGTCCTGATCGGATTGAGCGGCCGCGATGGATCGGGGATGCGGATGGCCGGTCTGGGACGCAAGCTTCGCAACGATCGGGGGGACGGACCGAGGACCACCCCGACGATCGACGACGCTCGCGTCTATGCGCTGAGTGGCGAGGGGGTTCTGGCCTGCTTCGAGCGCGATAACGGCAGGCGGCTTTGGGCGGTCAACGTCCTGGAACGTTTCGATGCTGAGAACATCGCCTGGGGCGTGAGCGCCTCGCCGGTCGTCGAGGGGGACCTCGTCGTCGTCGTTGCCGGCGGCCGTCGGGCCAGCCTGGCCGCGCTCAACAAGCTGACGGGGGAAACGGTCTGGACGACGCGCGAATTGAGCGACCGGGCCGGCTATGCGATGCCAATTATCCGCTCGGTCGGGGATTGGCGCGTCCTCATGACCTTCACGCACTCGGCGGGGGTCGGCGTCCGCTTGACCGACGGACGGCTCCTCTGGCGCTATACGGCTCCGGCCAACGACACGGCCAACTGCGCCACGCCCGTCTTCGCCGACAATCGGGTTTTCTATACGTCGGCTTACGGCGCGGGCGCGGGGCTCTTGGAACTCGATCGCCGGGGGGACCAGGTGACGACGCGGGAAGTCTATTTCACGCGGGCGATGCAGAATCATCATGGCGGGGTCGTGCTGGTCGACGGCTTCATTTACGGTTTTTCCGGCGGCGGCCCCTTGGCGTGTCTGGACTTCGCCACGGGCGAACGCCGGTGGGAGGCTCGGAGCGTGACCAAGGGCTCCTTGATTTACGCCGACCGGCGGCTTTACCTCGTCGGCGAGAACCATGAAGTCGCTCTCGCCGAGGCCAGTCCCGAAGGTTACGTCGAGCGAGGCCGATTTACGATTCCCGATCGGGGCCGGCCTAGCTGGGCCCACCCGGCCCTCGCCGACGGCCGGCTCTTCATTCGGGATCAGGATCAACTCCTCTGCTACGACCTTCGGGAGCGGCCGGCGGGGGGTGAGGCAAATTGAGAGCCCTCCCTGGCCGACCCGGCCGCCGGCCCTCTTGACAGGCCGGAAGGCTGGTGTTAGGCCGTTGGCAAAACCGGATAAGCCGACGGCCGAGCCCGCCCCGCGAACGGGGCAAGGAGCGATCATCCATGAGGAGCAAGCGTGAGGTCGAATCAGCGACAACAGGCGAGCCGCCGCGAGGGGGCCGGCCCCTGAGGCGGCCGGCTCTGGCGGCGCGATTCCGGCTCGCGCTATGCGCAGCGATCAGCCTGGCGGCGCCCGGTCTGGCGCGGGCCGACGGCGCCGCGACGGGCGGCGCCGAGGCTCTCCCTACGGCCAGGCCCGAAGAGACCGGCATGAGCGGGGAACGCCTCACGCGCGTAACGCGCGCCATGCAGGGCTACGTTGACCGGCGGGAGGTCGCCGGCGTCGTCACGCTCATCGCCCGGCGGGGGAAGGTCGTCCATTTTGAGGCTCTGGGAATGCGCGACGTCGAGAACGCGCAGCCGATGGGGCGGGATACGATTTTCCGCATCGCCTCGATGACCAAGCCGATCGCATCGGTCGCGCTGATGATGCTCTATGAGGAGGGGCGGTTCCAATTACGCGATCCGATCCACAAATGGCTCCCCGAATTCAAGGACATGCAGGTGGCCGTCATTCCGGAGCCGGATGAAGGGGTTTACGAACCCTACAAGCTCGTCCCGGCGGCCCGCCCGATCACCGTCCAGCACATCCTGACGCATACGGCGGGCTTCCCCAACACCTACCGGGGCGTCACACAGGAGGCTTACGCCCGGATGCGGGCGCGCGTTGAGCCGGGCATGACCGTCGGCGACATGTGCAAGATGCTGGCCGAGCTGCCGCTCAATTTTCATCCCGGAGAGCGATGGGAGTACGGTCCGGCGACGGACGTCGTCGGGCGGCTCGTCGAGGTCCTCTCGGGCCAGACGCTCGATGAGTTTCTGCGCGAGCGCATTTTCCGGCCCCTGGCGATGGCCGACACTTATTTCTATCTGCCGAAGGAAAAGCTATCCCGCTTTGCGGCCCTCTATCAGCCGGACCCCGCCGGAGGAATCCGCCTGACGGAGGCGCCGACGGAGGCCAGCCGCTACGTCCGCGAGCCGCACGTCTATTTCAGCGGGGCGGGCGGGTTGGTCTCGACCGCCGCCGATTACTTCCGGTTCCATCAGATGATGCTCAACGGGGGCGAACTCAACGGCGTTCGTCTCCTTGGCCCGAAGACGGTCGAACTGATGACGGCCAATCACACCGGCGATCTGGGCCTGTGGCTGCGCGGCCCGGGCTACGGCTTTGGCCTGGGCTATAGCGTCGTGACGGACCTGGGGCCTTCGGGCATTACCGGTTCGCTCGGAGCCTATAGCTGGGGCGGAGCTTTCTGCACGTCATTCTGGGTGGACCGGGAAGAAGAGCTGATCGGCGTGCTGATGACGCAGGTTCGGCCGTACACGCATCTCAACATCCGACAGGATTTCCAGGTCCTTACCTACCAGGCCATTGTCGACTGAGCCCGTCCCGTTCCGGCCTTCAAAGCGCCTCCGAAGCGGTCGGCCGCCATGGGCCAGGCGCGGCGCCTTCCGTCAAGGCTCTAGCATTCGGCGTCGGGACGGTCGCGCTCCCGTCGGAACTCCTCGCGCAGTTGCTCGACCAGCTCCGGCAGAAACGTCATGACGTAATCCACGTCGGCGGGCGTGTTGGCGCGGCCCAGGGAAATCCTCACCGATCCCAGGGCGTCGTCCTCGGCCAACCCCATCCCCAGAAGGACGTGGCTATGAGACGTTCCGACGGAGGTGCAGGCCGACCCGGCCGAGATCGCCACGCCGCGGGCGTTCAGCTCCGTCACCAGCCGCTGACCGGATAGGCCGCCGAAACGGATATTGAGCGTCCCCGGCAGACGGTCCTCAAGGGAGCCGTTCATGAGCACATCGGGGACGCGCGTCTGAAGCGCCGCCCATAAGCTCCGGCGGAGCTGCGCCAGCCGCGGGCCTTCCTCGGCCATCCGTTGCTGGGCCAGGCGCGCCGCCGCCCCGAACCCCACCCCCCCGGCGACGTTTTCGGTTCCAGCGCGGAAGCCCCGTTCGTGCGAACCGCCCACGATGAGCCCCCGGAACTTGAGCCCCGGCCGGACGTAGAGCGCCCCCACCCCCTTGGGTCCGTAGAGCTTGTGCGCCGAGGCCGAGAGCAGGTCCACGCCGAGGGCCTGAACGTCGATCGGGATGCGCCCGACGGCTTGGACGGCGTCGGTATGGAACAGGACGCCCCGCTCGCGACACAGTTGGGCGATCTCGGCGATCGGTTGGATGACCCCTGTCTCGTTGTTGGCGAACATGATCGAGACGAGGTAAGTCTGCGGCCGGATGGCCTCGGCGACGGCCGCCGGATCGATTCGGCACTGGTCGTCGACCCGGACAAACGTGACTTCGTAGCCCTCTTCTTCGAGGACGTGGGCCGACTCGAGGATGGCCTTGTGCTCGACGGCGGTCGTGATCAGATGACGCTTGTCCGGAAAAAGCCGCGCCACGCACCGGAGGGCCAGATTGTCGGCTTCGGAACCGCAACCGGTGAAGATCACGTCCTCGGGGTCCGGGGCGTTGATCAGACGGGCGACCTGCATCCGCGCCTTCTCGATCCCGTAGCGCGCCTGGATGCCGAACTCGTGTATGCTCGATGCGTTGCCATAATTCCAGGTCAGGTAGGGCAACATGGCGTCCAAAGCTTCCGGCGCCAGCGGGGTCGTGGCGTTGTGATCCATATAGACGCCGAGGTTCGGATGGCGCGCCAAGGCCTCGACCTTGTGTTCAATATGTTGAACGTCGCGTTGACCGAGGGCCGCCTTCTGCATGGGTTTAACTTTGCTCCTTCCTTCGCACCCTTCCGGGTCTTTCTGCTATAGACAATTGATGCTAGGTCGTTTACGCGCCTCAACCGCTCATCATCCGCCCTTTTGAGGGGGGCAGTCACCCTAAGCGAAGCCGTTCAATTTGTCAAACTCTTCTTCGTGGTCGTTGGCTTTCTGGCTTTGGGGCTGGCCCCCCGCAAGCGGGAAAAAGGGGTGTCCGTCGTGCCGCCAGGCGAGAGGGGGCGATTGCAGCCGTCCGGCCGCGCAGAATCGTGAAACCCCCATCGCTGTCAGTCGCCGGCGGACGGGGGCCGGGCAGGCTTCAACGCCTGGGGCGATCGCGACCGCCTGGAGCCGTTGGTCGAAAGGCCTGAGGGCTTCGACAAGCTGCTCCCACCCGGCCACGGGCCGGATGAAAAGCGTCTGAAAGGCGGGCGTCGGGGTGAGATCGGCCTCCGCCTCGTCGATAAGGAGCGTCCAGCCGGGGATCGCATCGCTGTGGATGGCCGATCGTTTTCTGGCGGGGTCCATTTTGTAGATGTCGCGGAGACCGTGAACGGCGGCGGCAATCCCCGCCGGAATGCGCCGCGCGAAGCCATGGGCCGCGGCCCGGCGGCTCAAGGCCTCGGCGAGAGATCGGATGGCGGCATCCTTCCGGTCACGGGGCCGATCGCCGATCAGGTAAAGGGCCGCCGGGGAAAGACAACCGCGTTGATCGTAGGCGACGACGTCCTCGGCCGTCGCCGCCGCCCATGCCGATAGATTTGTCCGTCCGGAGAGGCGGCGCAGGTCCAGCACGGCCAGGCTCAGCCGAGGGCCGTAGATGAACCGGGCCGTCTTCGGGGCAAGATGGACGCTCAAGGCGGCGGCGCTTTCTTCGGTTCCGAACAGGACGAAGGCGTCGGCCAGGCCGAGCGCCCGGCGCGTGAGCTCGGCGTCCTCGCGTGCCCACGAGGCGCAGAGCCACCTCCGGGGCCGTCGATCCCCCCCTCCGGCCAGGGCAAGCTCGCGCATACGGGTGAGGAGTCTCGGCGTCAGCGCATCACCTCGCGCGGGCCTCACCAGCACGGCTCCGGCCACCATGGCCGCCGCGACCGCCGCTTGAACGTTGGGCTGAGGAATGACGCCACCGGCGAAGACGACAACGAGGCGAGGGAAAGCCCGCCTCGAAGCCGTCGGCGCAACTTCTTCCTCCCAGATTGCCATCAACGCCTCGGCCTTGAGGGGTTCGAGGGCGCCCCGAAGCGCGCGCGCGGCTTCCGTCGGACTGAAGCCGCTCGCCTCGGCGACGTCCGGAATGAGTTCGGCTTCAGCCTGGAGCAATTCTCCCGCGGCCCGTTCGGCCAGCCGGGCGACGAACCGCGCATTCGCGCGGGAGCCCGTCGGGAGGGTTTTCGACGGAAGACCGTTGAGAAAGGCGCGCAGGCCCGCCGAGCCCGCGACAAGCCGGGGGATGACCGGCGGGGGTCCCATTCCCAGTCGGGGCGGGCGTCCTGACTTAACGCGACTCATAGCCCAGGGAACATCCGCGGAGCTCGGCTTCTTCGGGACGACCGAGCAACTCAAAGTCCGGTCCCCTCCGCCGGGCCAGATCGGTCGTCTGAAGAAACGCGCAGGAATCCAGATTGGCGAGGTCCACGTGCCGCAGGAGGCCTATCTCGCCGTCGGGGACTTCCTCCAGCCTGATGGGGTTGACGACGGTCGTGGCGACCCAGGGAGGGGGACATTTGAGTCGGGCGTGGGCGGGGTCCAACCCCGGCTCCGAGATCATGCGATCGTAGAACTGGCTCGACATTTCCGTCATCCCGTACTCGTTGACGATCGACGACGGCGGCAATCCCAACGCTTTCTCCGTCTCGCCATAGAGCGCCTCCGGCGAGAGGCGACGCAACCGTCCCTTATAGCCCCCCGTCTCCATGAGCCGACTGTTGGGCGGAAGCCTGAGGCGCCCGCCTGCGGCGGCGAGCCGGTCCAGAAGCTCCAGAAGGGCGAAGGCCGTCGTCAGGATAAGGACCGGCTGGCCCTCGGCCACGGATTCCTCGATCGCCGCCTTCAGCGATGCCGCATCCGGCCCTTCCGGCCGGTAAAAGTAGGCTACGCCTCCCCCGACGCCGAATCGACGCCCCGTCGCCTCGATCATATGGATCAGTGACGAGGTGGGCCGCTCTTCCGGCGAGGCGGTCAAGGCGAGGAACCGAAATCGTCCGCCGGCGACCACGTGGCGCTCAAACCAGGGGAGCGCCGCCGTCTCGTAGAGACGCGTATCGAACAGGTAATGCCGCCCGGGGCGGCCGCGCGTCGTCCCGCTGGTTTCAAAGACGACCTCCTCGGAGCGCCGCCGTCGGCCGGCGAGGCGGTAATACTTGAAGGCCTCGGTGGGGACGCAGGGAATCAGTCGCCAGTGATCCACCTGGCGGGGGTCTCCGATGCCGCGCGAACGGCAGAGGCGGCCGAAGGGGGCCACGTGGGTGAATTGGTAGGTGAAAACGTCCAGGGCGAGCCGGTTGAAGGCCGTCTCGGACGGGGGCTGCCGAAGCCCTTGGACGATCGTCTCGCGGATCCGCTGGGCGAGTTCTCTCCGTCCGGTGGGTGCGGCCGAAAGAGTCTTTGTCGATGATGCCAGCATCAAGGGGTGAGTATCGCCGCCGTTTCCCCACCACAACTACTCCAATGGGCGGTCCGTGCGGAAGACTGAACCCCGCCGATGGCCGGGATGTCGTTCGAGGGATTGCCCCGCGGGGGATAAAGGTCTAAGGTGAGGGGGCATCTTGGTCGTTGCCGAGGAGGCGGTCTCATGCGTCTGCCGGGCGTTCAGGATAATGAGGGGGGGCCGCTGGTCCGGTTCGCCTATTGGATGACGCGGCGGCGGTTGCGGCGGGTCCCCGGGCCCATCCGATTACACGCCTACCATCCGCGGCTGCTCCGGGCGATGGCGGCCATGGAGTTGGGACAAGAAGCCGCCCATGGCGTGCCCGCGGCGCTCAAGACGCTGGCGCAGGTCAAGGTGGCCATGCTCGTCGGCTGCCCCTTTTGAATTGATATCGGTTCTGCCGTGGGCAGAAGGCAAGGGTTGACGACCGAAAAGCTGGCGGCGCTGGCGGACTTCGAGGCGTCGGCGGCGCTTACGGACCTGGAGAAACTGATTCTCCGCTACGCCGAGGCGATGACGGGATCGCCGGTCGTCGTCCCGGACGACTTATTCGACGCCCTGCGCCACCACTTCGCCGAGGCCCAGTTGGTCGAGCTTACCTCGGCTATCGCCTGGGAACAATATCGCGCGCGCTTCGATCACGCCTTCGGGGCTGAAGCCGAGGGATACTCCGAGGGGGCGTTCTGCCCCCTGCCGCAGGCGGTCGCCTCTTAAGCCGCGCTCGCGGGGTCCGCCACGGCGGACGGCAACACCGTGAGCGATTCGTCTCTTGCTTTCGATTCTCGTCGTCAACGTCGGCTCGACCTCGCTCAAATTCAAGCTCCTGGCTTTTGAACCGGCCGAACTCGCTCGGCCGAACGGCGTCCCGGCTGAAGGGCGGATCGAGGGGATCGGCCGGCCCGTCTCCCGAATCCGGATTAAGGTCGGCGCGGACGTCCGGGAGGAGGAACGGGGCGTCGCCGATTACGCGGCGGCCCTGGATCACGTCCTGCGGGCGCTTGATCTGTCGGGCGGGAGCCCCGGCGGCGGCGTGGCATCACGTCGGCTCTCGGCGGTCTGCTTCAAACCCGTTCACGCCTGTCCGTTGCCGGTGGGGGTGGTCGAGATGGACGAGGCGACGCTGGCGGCGATGGAAGCCATGAATTCGGTGGCTCCGGCGCACAATCCACCGGTCATCGCCGCCGTTCGGGCCTTCCGAGCGTTGCTGCCCGCCACACCGCTCCTGGGGCTGTTCGAGCCGGATTTTCACCGGACGCTGCCGCCGGAAGCCTGGCTGGAAAGCGTGCCGCTCGCCTGGGTCGAGGCCTACGGGGTTCGGAAATACGGGTTCCATGGCGCCTCGCACCGTTACATTGCCGAGCGGGCCCCGGACGTTCTGGGCGTTCCCGCCGAGGGGCTCAAATTGATCTCCTGCCATCTGGGGGGCTCCAGTTCGGTCGCCGCCGTTCTGGGCGGGCGCAGTCGGGATACGTCCATGTCGTTTTCGCCTCAGTCCGGTTTGCCCCAGGGGGCGCGTTGTGGGCAGATCGATCCGTTTATTGCGCTCTATCTCATTCAAGCGCGCGGTCTGAGCGTCGAGGAAGTCGCCGGGACCCTCGCGCGGCGGTCCGGTTTGCTCGGTCTTTCGGGCGTTTCGGCGGAATTTCGGGAGATTGAGGCCGCGGCGATGCGGGGCGAACCCGATGCCGAGCGCGCCATCTCGGTCTTCGTCTATCAGGTTCAGGGTGAGATTGCGCGGATGACCGTGCCGCTTCAGGGGCTGGAGGCGCTAGTCTTCACCGGCGGGATCGGAGAGCAGAGCCCGGGTTTTCGCCGGCGTGTGTGCGACGGATTGGCTCACCTCGGCGTCCGTCTGGACGCCGGTCGCAATCAGGCCGCCGTGGGTTGCGAGGCCGAAATCAGCCGATTCGGCTCGGCCGTGCGGGTGCTGACCCTCCCGACGGACGAGGAACTGATCCTTGGCCGGGAAGCCGCCGGGTGGTTGATGCGTCAGCCGCCGGGCGCGGCCCGTCACGGTTGAACTCATCCGCCCGGTGTGAGGTAGAAAACCCGCCCGGCGGGGGGTGAGAGCGCCGGGCGGGCGAGAGGCGAGGCGCAGGGCGATCACTTGCGCGATCGGATTCCTCGCCCCTCTATTAAGCGGTTCGGCCCGGCCGGGTCCGCGAATAGACCGCAAGCGGCCTTTTTTATCGGGGGCGCTCCGAGGCGCCGCCGTTCGGACCCGGGTTAGAATTTGATGAGGGGGGCCGAACGCGTTCTTCCAGGCGCAAGGCGTCGCAACTTCCCTTGACGGCCGTGGGGGGGGAGCCCTTCAAATTCCAGCGGCCCCTTTCTATGTTGAAAGGGGAGGTTCGTCGAGCGGAGGGCTCGCCCGCCACATGATCCGCCGCCTGACCATCCAGACGCGCGGTCAGGGACTGCATGAATTCACCGAGGCCCTTCAGGCGATCGTGGAGGCAGCGGGCCTGGCCGAGGGGCTCTGCACGATCCTGCTGCAACACACCTCGGCCAGCCTGCTGATCCAGGAGAATGCCGATCCGTCGGCTCGTCGCGATCTGGAGGCGTGGCTGAGCCGTCTGGTTCCGGAGGGGGATCCGCTCTTCACGCACACGCTGGAAGGCCTCGACGATATGCCCTCCCACGTGAAGGCCGCCTTAACGGCGACGACCCTGTCGATTCCCGTCGCCGACGGGCGGCTGGCTCTCGGCCCTTGGCAGGGGGTCTACGTCTGGGAGCACCGTCGCCGGGGTTCGGCCCGTCAGTGCGTCGTCCATCTCGGGCCCTGAAGCCTCAATCGAGGCCGCTGCGGGCGGGGCCGGCTTTCTGCCGGTCCAGATGGCCGAGAGCCTGGAAGACGACGGCGGTGACGGCCGTAGCGAGGTTGAGGCAACGGACGCGGGGGTTAGCCATGGGGATATACAGAGTGTGATCAGGGTTGGGCCGGAGCCACTGGCCGGGGAGGCCCTCGGTCTCATTGCCGAAGAGCAGCCAGTCGCCGGGTTCGTAGTCCACCCGGTCGAATGGACGTTGGCCCTGCGTGGAGACCAGGAATAAGCGCTCGGGGTCGCCGACGGCCTCGAAGAAGGCCTGGGCGTCGGCATGGACGGTCGGGCGAAGGACCTCCCAATACCCGACGCAGGCCCGCCGCAAGGCCGCCGCCCCCAGGCGGAATCCCAAGGGGCGGATCAGATGCAGCTCGGCGTTCAGGGCCAGGCAGAGTCGCCCGATCTGTCCCACGTTCTGCGGAATGCGCGGGGCGTAAAGGACCACGCGCAGAGGGGGACGCGTCCGGGGGGGCATGAAACGGATTGTTTTCGGCGCGCTTGAACTGGTCCAGCCTAAAGTATAGAGTCGGAGGCCAGCGAGCCGCCTCGCGCGCATTTCGCGTGTTGACGGGCATCTCATGGCCGGACCGGTCGAGGGGTACGGAGCTGCCGCCGCAGGGAGCGCCTGAGCCGCCGAGAGAAAGGCCGCCGAGCCGGCGGGACGCGCGCAACCCCTCGGGGCGCGAGGCGCGCGACGATGGAAGAGAACTTTTATCAGATACTTCAGATCCCGCGGGACGCCGACGAGCGGATGATCAAGCGGGCCTATCATCGTTTGGCCCGCGAACTTCACCCGGATAAAGCCGAATCGGCCGAACAGGCTCGCGAGTTCGAACAGCGGTTTGCGCGCGTCTCGACGGCCTATAACGTCCTGAAGGACGCCGATCAGCGCAAGGAATACGATCGCAAGACGTTCGGCCCCGACGGCTCCGCCAAGCCCGCCCCCGGGCCGGGGCCGACGCCCACCGGCGCCATCATCGCCGCCGCTCGAGCCGCCCCGGCCGCCGACAAGGCCAAGAAGACGGTCGGCCTCACCCCTCAGCGGCAGGCGATCGCCCAGAAGGCCTACCTCAAGGGGATTCAGCTGGTGAAGGAGAAGGATTTCGCCAAAGCGGCGGAGTTTTTCGAAGCTGCGATCGCCAACAATGACACCGAGCCGTCTTACCACGCTCAGTTGGGCCATGCGCTGATCAGGGCCAAGCGTTCGGCGACGCGCGCGATCGAGGCCGCCGAAAGAGCGATCGAACTGGACAAGTATAACCTGGATTTCAAGTTCAACCTGGCCGAGATTTATCAGACGATCGGCAGCACGAGCAACGCCCTCAAGGTGCTGGAAGAAATCCTCCGGTGGGACGAAAACAACGAAGTCGCCAAGCAGATGCTGCGGGAGCTGACGGGCAAGAAGGGGGGATTCCTTCAAAACCTGCGTCAGAAGTTTTCCAAGTGATGGCTTGCGGGGCGGCGTCGCGGCCGGGGCGGCGGGGCCTCGGGCCCTCAGCCGCCGTTCTTCACCCCGCCGAGGCCGGCGGCGGATGAAATTCTTCATCCGGTTCTTGGCCTCGGGCGGCTTTGCCGGGCATCTGCCGGCGATCCCGGGGACGTGGGGTACGCTTGTGGCCGTCGCGCTCTATTGGCCGCTGGCCCGATGGAGCGGCGAGATGGCGTCCGTGGGACGGGCCGCGGTCTATGGCGGCGCGACGTTCGTTCTGATCGGGGTCGCCGTCGTCGTCTCCGACCTGGCCGAGCGAAGAGTCTATGGGCGCAAGGACCCGGGGGCGATCGTCATCGACGAGATCGCCGGTTTCCTGGTGACGATGGCCGGGCTGCCCGTCCGATGGGGCTGGGTCGGCGCGGGTTTTGTCCTCTTCCGTGCGTTCGATGTGATCAAGCCATGGCCGATTCGTCGGCTCCAGGCGCTGCCCGGCGGCGTCGGCGTCGTCGCCGATGATTTGCTGGCGGGCCTTTACGCCTGCGGCTTGCTCCATCTGGGGCGCTGGGCGCTCTCGGCGGCGGGCTGAGCCCGAGGCGGCCGTTCACCCTCGACGGGCGGCCATCGCCTCGGCCAGCGAAAAAAGCGTCCGCACCATGATGCCGGTGGCCCCGGGGCGGAAGTATCTCCACTTTTTTTCCTGCAGGAAGGTTCCGGCGATGTCGAGATGGGCCCAACTGACCCCCTTGGGGAGGAATTCCCGGAGGAAAAGGGCGGCTTGAATGGCGCCGCCGTTGGGCGTCGAGCCGATGTTGTTCAGATCGGCGATCGGCGTCTTCATCAGCTCGATGTATTCGTCGATCAGCGGCATTTTCCAACAAGGCTCCCCGCATTGATCGGCCAGCCGGATCACGCGGTCGACGAAGCCGTCGTTGCCGAAGGCCCCGGTGACGGCCGAACCGAGCGCCCGGACGATCGAACCCGTCAGCGTGGCCACGTCGACGAGGTGCGTGACCTTTTGCTCGCCGGCGCGCCAGAGGCCGTCGGTCAGGATCAGCCGGCCTTCGGCGTCCGTGTTGTCGACGTGGATAGTTTTCCCGTTGCGGGCGCGGATGACGTCGCCCGGGACGATCGATTCGCGGTCGACGTAGTTCTGCGCCGTGACGATGATGCCGCTCACGCGCAGGCGCGGATGCATCGTCCCGATCAGGTCCATCGTGTAAAGCACCGCCGCCGCGCCGGCCATGTCTCCCTTCATTTGCCACATATTGGCCGCGGGCTTGATCGAGACCCCTCCGGTGTCGAACGTGATCCCTTTGCCGAGCAGCCCGAGATGAACCCCCGACCGCGCGTTTGCCGGCCGATGCTCCAGCACGATCATCCTCGGCGGGACTTTCCCGCCGCGGCCCACGGCCAGCAAGCCTTCGTAGCCCTCCTTGCGTAGCCGCGCCGCGTCGAGGACGTCGATGCTCAAGCCTCGGGCTTTGGCCACGGCGCGGGCCCGCGCCTCGATCTCGGCCGGCGTGGCGACCGATCCCGGTTCATTGACGAGGTCCCGGGCGCGTCCGACCGCTTCGCAGACTAACAGGCGGCGCTCGACGGCGGCGCGCGCCGCGAGCCGACTGGCGGGGCCGGCGACAAAGATGATCTTCGGATCGGGGGCCGATTCCTTCGCCTCCCGGTACTTCTCGAATCGGTAGGCGTGCAGGGCAAGGCCTTCGGCGACCTCCGGGGCCGCCTTGGCGCCGCCAAGGGCGTCGAGCCCGAAAATCAGCGTATCGCTCCTGCGATCCCGCGCCAGCGCCAAGGCCTCCGCCGCCAGGACCTTGACCTTCTCCCCCGGGGGATCGTGTTTGGCGGCCGCCCCCGGCAGCCAGACCAGCGGCGGATCGGAGGCGCTCAGATAGGGAGAGGTCAAGGGGCCCGCCGCCCGGCGACGCTCGAGGTCCGCCCAACCGGGTCGGGCACGCAACCATCGAGCGCTCGCCAGCGGCGATCCCGCCTCAAGATCGATCCAGGCCCAGAGCTGGCGCGGGGCCGGTTGGGGCGCTTGAGCGGTGACCTCGATCTTGAGCATGGGAGGCGTCCTTTCGCTTGAGATTCAGCGGTCCGTGCTCGGTTCAAAGCCGGACCGGATTCTGGCTTTCCCCCGGGGCTTCGACAACGGAGAAATCGTCCTCGCGCCCCCCGGCCGAGGCGCAAAGAAGATGCCGCCGGCGGGCCCCCGGTGTTATGGTGGACGACTTTCAATTGCCCAAGGGACCGGGTCACCGCGCCGCCCCCTGGACGAGTTCCCGCTGATGCCTTCTCCCGTTGCGCGCCGCTGGCTGACCGAGGGGGGGCTTTGGCGTCACATTGGTCTCCGGTCGGCCACGGCCATCGTCGTCGCCAACATCATCGGTTCGGGCATCTTCACGACGACCGGATTCCAGGCCGCCGCTCTCGGGCATCCCGGCTGGATTTTCGCCCTCTGGATCCTCGGCGGGCTTCTGGCTTTCTGCGGGGCGCTTTGTTACGGGGAGCTGGGGGCGGCGATGCCGGAGGCGGGGGGCGAATACGTCTATCTCCGCGAGACTTACGGCCCCCTCTTCGGTTTCATGAGCGCCTTCGTCTCGCTCATTGCCGGCTTTTCGGCCCCTATCGCGGCGGCCGCCAAGGGGTTCGCGTATTATCTGAAGCACTTCGCACCGGGCCTGAGCGACTCCCCTCAGCTTCTTGGCCTTCCCGGCGTGGACTGGGTGGCTCTGGCCGTGGTCTGGGCCCTCGTCTTGGTTCATCTGAGCGGGGCTCGCGGCGGCGTCGTCTTCAATGATCTGGCCACGCTATTCAAGGTGGGGGGAATCGTGGCCATCCTGGTGGGGGCGGTCGTCGCGGGGCGCGGGCGCCTGGCCAACCTCGCCCACGTCGCGCCGAGCCACGCCGAACTCGAGAGGGTGGACCTGTTGGCGGCCTTCGGCACGTCGCTCATTTTTGTCATGTTCTGTTATTCGGGCTGGAACGCTTCAGCCTATGTGGCCGCCGAGATGAAGTCGCCTCAACGCGACCTCCCGCGGTCCCTCCTGCTCGGCACCGGCGTCGTCCTGGCGCTTTATCTGAGCCTCAACGCCGTCTACTTCTATGGCGCCGACGTTGAGGCCTTGGCGGGCCAGCCCGAGGTGGGGCTCATCGCCTCGCGGGCGCTCTTCGGCCGGGCGGGCGTCTCCCTGGTGACGGCCGTGATTCTGGTCTCGCTTCTGGCCTCGGCCTCGGCCATGACGATCGCCGGCCCCCGCGTATATTACGCCATGGGACGGGATTGCCCGCCGCTCGGCTT
Source organism: uncultured Candidatus Sumerlaeota bacterium (assembly GCA_964463045.1). Classification (GTDB taxonomy): domain Bacteria; phylum Sumerlaeota; class Sumerlaeia; order MVZB01; family JAJFLK01; genus CAYXAU01. Next base: position 219,787 of record CAYXAU010000003.1, read on the forward strand.
TCTGGCCACGGCCGGAGCGGCGACGGGGGCTCCGGCCGCCGCGCTGCTCCTGCAAGGGGTCGTCACGTCGGCGCTCGTCGTCTCCGGTCGTCTTGATCAGATTCAGCAGTACACGGGTTTCACGCTGACGCTCTTCGGGAGCCTGGCGGTCCTGAGCGTCATCGTCCTGAGATTCCGCCGGCCGGAGCTGCCGCGACCGTTCCGCGCCTGGGGCTACCCGGCGACGCCGCTCGTCTTCCTGGGGGTCGCTTCGTGGATGATGTTCTGGGCGTATCGCGGCCGGCCGGTGGAGTCCCGCCTGGCGCTGTTGACCGTGGCGGCCGGCGGCGCGGCCTTTTACGCGAGCCGCTGGATCTGGAGCGGCCGGGCCCGGACCTAACGCGGCGCGCGGATGTAGAGATAGGCGTCGCCCTCGCCGGTCCGGCTGGGCGAGAGGTTCGGCCGCACGCGCTCGACGGTGATTTCGTAGCCCTCGAAAAACGTCGTGTCGTGCTCGCGCAGGACGATCGTCTGCGAGCCGCGCGCGGCCGAGATGACATTGAGCTCGATGTAGGGAATGTCGGCTCCGGGGCTGACGCGCACCAACCGGAGGCGAAGGTCCCCGATGATCATCGTGTCGCCCCGGCTCAGGCGCTTGCTCGCCCAGGTCTGGCTGGCCGGCGTAGGTCGGGCGGGCGCCGGCGCAGCCCCGGGTCGGGGCGCGGTGGGCCGCGGCGTGAGGCGGGCGCTGGACGGCGGTGGCGTCGGCCGGGGCGTGAGCCGCCAATGGCGCACGTCGATCGCCACTTCGACGCGGGCCTGCTCCTCGGCCGGGAGCGCCGTCAGGAAATCGATCCCCGTGGCCGCCTGGACCTTGTCCACGGTTGTCCGCCAGCCGGAAAAATCGCCGGCGTCGGGCTGGTGAGGGATCAGACAGCCGAGCGCCGAGGGTTTCCCCTCTTCGTCTTCTCGGATGATGACCGCCCAGAACTGATCCGGGACGGCCACGCCGGAGCCGATCCGCTCGGGTTCCTTGTCGGGCTCGAAGGCGGGTCCGACGTAAACCCACAGTTGCTTATGAATCTCGACCCAATCCCGGATCTGAGCCTCCAGGGTGGACCAGGAGCGCTGGTAAAACGAGAGGCGTTGAGGCGCCGCGTTGGAGAGATAATGGGCTTCGGAAAAGGCCTGGAAGGAGCGCCGCATCGAGGCCGGCGTCGCCAGCGGCGTCAGCGCGTAATAGCTGCCTTGGTAATCCGCCGGCGTAGCCCCCGCCGGGCCGAGTTCCGGGTCGGCGATGAACCCATGCGCGCGTTGGACGGAGCCGCGCACGCTCCGGCCGTCGAGCCGGTAGGCTACCCAAAGGGGAATCTTGCGCCGAGGGTCGTGGAGAAGGACGTAGCCCTCGCGGACAACCAGCGAACAATCCTCGCAGGCCACTTCCGGCTGGCCGTGCTTAAGATGCTCGGTCAGCCGAGCCTGGCGGACCGGGTCCTCGTCGCCCTCCTGGCCTGAGGCCGGGCGCGCGTGAGCCGCGCATAAGACGACCCCGACGAGGCCGAAGAGGCCGGCCGCCCGCCCGCGCGCCCATCCGCGTCGAAGCCGTCGGGGCTCAGGTGAACCGTTCATGATCCCGCGCCGGCTCGGGCGGTTCCCCGGCCTTCCGTTCGCTCCGCCGCTCCACGCGCGAACGGGACTTTTCGAGCCGCTTGAGCAGCTTCCGGCCCGCCCAGGAGTATCCGCGCTTGTGTTTGTTGCGGGCGAAGCGCTCCAGGATGGCGATCTCTTCCCTCCAGGCCTCGCGCCGCCGATAGAGCCAGGCCAATCGATCGTAATACCAGGGCTCGACGCCCCAGCCGTGCTGGCGGGCCTCGGCTTCCATCGCCGCCGTGGCCTTGAGGAGCAGAGCTTCGGCCTGAGTCCAGGCGTGCGCCCGGAGGAGAGCCTTGATGTCCTCGGCGACCACAGTGTGATGCTTGTGATGAAGCGCCTCATCCAGCTCTTCTTGGCTGAGCAGGGGCGCCGCTCCGCCGGTCGGTTCTCCAAAAAGGATCGAACGAATCCAGCCGATCATGCCCAAGGCAACCCACCCTGAGTTTAGCAAAGCTCAGCCCCGCTCGCACGGTTTCCCGCCGCGCCGAACCGGGCGCGCGGTCAGGCGGGGGCGCCGGACGGATCAGGATTCCTGAAGGACTTGATCAATGAGTTGGCGGAGGCGGGGGATGACCTGGTCAAAGGGGACAAGAGAATCCACCAGTCTCCCCCGCACGTAGAGCCGGGCCGTTTTGCCGGCGGCGACGACCCCCAGATCGGCCTCGGCGGCTTCGCCGGGGCCATTGACGTAACAGCCCATGATCGAGACCTTAAGCGGACGGGCCAGATGCTGGTTCAGGACTTCGATCTCGCGCGCGATCGCCACGGTGTCAAAACCGGCGTCCTCGCGCCCGCAGGTCGGGCAGGAGACGACCTCGACACCATAGCGCCGCAGGCCGAGCGCCTGAAGGATGCTGAAGCCGACCTTGACCTCGGCGATTTTCTCCTCGGTTCGCCGGGCCGCTATCGAAACGCGCACCGTGTCGCCGATGCCCTCCATCAGAAGCGAGCCGACGCCGATCGAAGACTTGACGGTACTGTTGAACTCCGTCCCCGCCTCGGTCACGCCGAGATGCAACGGATAATCGCACGAGACCGCCAGGAGCCGGTAGGCCCGCGTCATGAGGGCCACGTTGCTGGATTTGACCGAGAGGATCGTGCGCGTGAACCCCCGGGCTTCCAGAAGCTCGATGTTGCGTAGGGCCGAATCCAGAAGCGCCTCGGCCGGGTAGCCTTCCTCCGGCGGGATGAGGAGGCCCTCCAGCAGCCTCGCCCCGTACTTGAGGGCGATGTCCCTTTCCAGCGATCCCTGGTTGACGCCGACGCGGATCGGCAGATCGAACTCGTTCGCCCGCGCGATCACCGCCCGCACCTGCTCCTCGCCGCCGATGTTGCCCGGATTGATCCGGATCTTATCGACGTACGGAGCCGCCTCAAGCGCCATCCGAGGGTTGAAGTGAATGTCGGCCACGAGTGGGACCGGGCAGCGGCGCCGAATCTCCGGCAGCGCGCGCGCCGCCCGCGGCGTGTCCACCGTCACCCGCATGATCTCCACCCCGGCCTCGACCAGCGCCCCGATCTGGGCGACGGTCGCCTCCACGTCGGCCGTATCCGTCGCCGTCATGGATTGAACGCGGATCGGATGGTTCCCGCCGATGACGAGATTCCCCAGCCGGACCTCGCGCGTTTTCCGCCTCGGAGCCAGCAAAGTCGATCGTGGAGAACCGTCCACGGGGGCCGGGGTATTCATCGCCATACCCGTCCTTCGCGCAGGTGACCGTCGTGCCAACCGGGGCGCGGCGGCCTCCCCGCTTGCCGGGGACCATGGTATCATAAACCCCTGTCTTTCATCTCTCGGCGTCTCCGCGGGGCCTTGTCTTCAGATCCTGCCCTCCGCCCGGGGGCGATTCGAGGCCGCTGCGTGCGTTCACCTGCTCCGCCGCGGCGGGGGGCACTATACTGAGCTTGGGAGGGGCCGGGCTCGGGCGATGTCGATGTTCCCCTTAAGGCGTCTTCTGGATCCGCGCTCCGGATGGTTGCTCCTGGCCCTCGGTTGGGCTGCCGGGACGGTAAGCCGCGCCGGCGCTCAGCCGGGCTCAGTGCAGGCCGCCCTTCTGGACATGCAGTCGCTGGAGACGGGTCTGACGGCGGTGGCGCTCGACACCGGGTATTTTGTCGCCCTGGAGAATCTGGACGATTCGGCCGAGGCCGACGTGACGCTCCCTCATGATGACATCAACCAAGGAGGCGGGGCATGGGTGATCCGTCCCGAACGGGGGCGCTTCGAAGAAGTTCGGGTCGTCTTTCGCCCCGCGCCGTTCGGCGTCGGCGGCCCCGGCCTTTGGCCCTCCGGGGGCTACGTCGTGTTTCAGCGAGGGATTCAGACTGGCCCGACCCCGTACGACGTGGGCTCGCCGCTCGACCCGTGGGGGACGCCGTATTTCTTCTTCAGCCCGCTGGGGCTTATCCGGGGGGACTCCGGCGCGCTGACGCAAGAGTTCTATGGCGACGCCTTTGATCGCTACGCGCTGGTGAGTTTCGGGCAGAACCGCGTCTTCGGCGGCGGGGACGATCTCGTGCGCCTGATGGGCGTGGGGGTCACGCGTCTGGCGATTTCTTCGATTGTCGGACCGTCCGTCGTCGTGCGGAACTCGCCCGCGGGGTCCGACTTCGCCGCCCCCCACCGCGCCGAGATCACGCTCCGCGGCTATCGCCTCGGGGCGGAGCAGGGGGATTCGAAGGTCTTTCACGACTCCGTCGAGCTGAGCGCGGTCTTAGCGTGGTCGAGCACGGCCGTGACGCTCCGTCTGCCCGACGGGCACTTCGGCGCAGGGGCGCTGACCGTCCGCGTCGCCGGCGAAACCAGCAACGCGCTCCAGCTCCTGGTGCTCCCCAACGCCGTGCGGCGTTCCGATCTCTACCGCTGACGCCCTCGCGTCCCGCCGTCCGGCCGCTCCTCGGGCCGGTTCGTCCCTTGCGTCGGCGGGCCGTGTCTCCTATAGTCGTTGTTTGCGCTCGGGCGGGGGGCGCGTCCGGGGGGGGCGTAACTCCACGGCAAGCCGCGTGGGATTTTCGACGGCGGGCCGATGGCGCGAGGTCACTGATGGCGACGGCGAAGGCCAAGCTCCGGCGCGAGGACCTGGCCAAGGATGAAGTGGCCGAGACGGTCGAGGAGCTGCTGCTCGCGTTTCGGCGGCATCGGCTCAAGATCGTGGCCGGCGTGGCCGGGGCGTTTCTGTTGGTCTCGCTCTACGGGCTTTTTTCGGCCCGACGGGCGAGCATTCTGCGAGAGACCAACCGTGTCCTCAATCAGGCGACGATCGTCATCGGCGAATTGCCCAACATCGAGGACGAGACGACGCGCGAGAACAACTTGAGGGGGGCCATTGCCGAACTCGAGCGGCTGGCCGAACGTTACGCCGGGACCCCCGCCAGCCGCCTGGCCCTCTATCTCCAGGGCAATTGCTACTACTATATGGACGATCTGGAGCGGGCGCGCGAGGCCTTCGAGCGCTACATCGAGGAAGCTCGAACGCCCGAGGAGCGGGCTCGGGGGGAACTCGCCGTGGGCTATACGTTGGAGAATCAGTTCTTTCTTCACGACGAACCGGTGACCCGGCTGGAGGATGCCCGCGTCCGCTACGTTCGCGCCGAACAGGCCGCTCCGCCCGGAAGCTATCCCTTCTACCAGGCGCTCTTGAACCAGGCTCGCGTGCTCGAATTGACCTATCGGGACGCCGAGGCCCTGGCGCTTTATCGCCGTGTGCTCGAAGAGCGCCCCCCCGCGCGCGCAGTCCGCGGCGGCGGGGGTGAGGGCGCGTCGGCGCGGCGTGAAGGGATCGAGGGCTTCGTCGAGCAGCAGTTGGACGATCTGCTCCGCCCGCTGAGTTTCTACGCGACGGCCAAGCTCCTGGCCGACAGGTTGGAAGCCACCAGCAAGGTCATCCGGCCGCAAGAGCCGGCCCAGCCCTGATGTTCACGGGGATAATCGAGCAGGTCGGCAGGGTCCGCGCGCGCCAGACGGCCCCGGGCGGCTGTCGGCTTGAGATCGTGCCGGCCCCTCCGTTTGAGGGTCTGCGGATCGGGGAGAGCGTGGCCGTCGACGGGGCGTGCCTCACGGCCGAGGCCGGCTCCTCGCCGGAGCGGCTGAGCTTTTTCTTGTCCGCTGAGACGCTGACGCGGACGACACTGGGGGGCCTGGCCCTCGGGGCCGAAGTCAACCTGGAGCGCGCCCTGGCCGTCGGAGATCGATTCGGAGGCCATTTCGTTCTGGGCCACGTCGATGCCGTCGGCCATCTGATCCATCTCCGGCCGCAAGGCGAGGCCTGGGAGTTGGCCGTGGCGTGCCCAGCGGAAATCGGGCGATTCCTGGCGCCCAAGGGTTCGATCGCCGTTGATGGCATCAGTTTGACGATTGTCGAGGCGAGGCCGACAGCCTTCACCGTGGCCATCGTGCCTCATACGCTCCGGCAGACGACTCTTCAAAGCAAATCTGCCGGGGCGTCGGTTAACCTTGAGGTCGACGTGATCGCCCGCTACGTCCGGCGGTTTCTCGAAGGGGCAGTCGGGGCGGGGGCCGTGGACCTGGAGCTGCTTGAGCGGGCCGGGTTCATTGAAACCGGCGGCTGATCCGACGCCTTGAGGCCGCGATAAGTCCGTATCGGCCGATCCATGGCCAAAGCTCGCCCATCCCCTCCCGAGGTGGATCCGGACCGACAATGGTCCCTCGCCACGATGCTCGGCCATCGTCAGGCGCGCGATTTTCTCTTGCGGGCGGTCGCGGCGGACCGGTTGCCGAGGGCGCTTCTGATCTCCGGTCCCCTCGGCATCGGGAAGCGAACTCTGGGTTGGTCCCTGGTCAAGGAAGTCCTGAGGCAAGGCGAGGACAGCGCCGGGGCGGATCGGGCGACCGGCAAGATCGAGCGGGGGACGCATCCGGATGTTCGACTCTATGACGGATCGGGGACCGTCTCCGGCCAGATCCGGGTCGACGAAATCCGCGAGGCCGAGGACTGGGCCGCGACGCATCCGCTGGAAGGCCCACGCAAGGTGATCCTGATCGCTCCCGCCGAGCGGATGAACCTCTCGGCGGCCAACGCCCTGCTCAAGCTCCTGGAGGAACCCCCGCCCTATGGTCTCCTTCTTCTGATTTCCTCCGAACCCCAACAACTGTTGCCGACCATCCGATCCCGCTGCGCCTCCCTCAGCCTGGAAGCCGTCGCCGCCGAGGAGCTTGAGCCCTGGTTGGTCCGAATGACGTCGGCGGGGTCGGCCGAAGCGGCCCTCGCGGCCCGGCTCGCCGAAGGTCGGCCCGGCCTGGCCCTGACGATCCTTCAGGAAGGCCGCCTGGAGGTTCGGCTACCGATCCTGGAGGAGCTTAAGTTGCTCAAGGCCGAGGGGTTCGCCGTCGTCTTTCGCGTTGCCGAGCGGTTGGCGTCCGTGGGGGACGATCTCCGCTGGAACTTGAGTGCGGCGCTCTTGATTTTGAGGGACGCCCTGGCGTTGCGTCTGGGGTTGCCGGGACTGCTCAACGAAGACCTCCGCGAGGCCTTGGGTCCGCTGGCCGACGGCGCGAGCCCGTCGGGGCTCCTTGAGTCCGCCGAAACGTTGGAGGCGGCCGCCCCGCAAGCCGCTTGGTATTATACGCCGCAGGCGCGGATGCATTTCCTGGAGGCCGTCGTGGCCGGCGTGGGCCGTAGCCTCCGCCAGGGTTAGCTCCTCCAGGCGTTTGCTCCCCAGCCCATTGATCTCGACCGATGGAACTCCCGCCCGAGTTCGCCCGCAGCATCGACCGCCACCTGGAGGGGATGATCCGCATGCAGCGGGAGAAGCTCCTCAAGATGGCGCGCCGGAGTATCCCCACGTTCACCGCCGACGATCTGCTTTCCCCTTACGACTTCCCGCAGCTTGTCAAGGACCCGAGCTTCAATTTTGAGGATGGCCTGCTGGGGGGGCTCATCCAGGCGCAGATCAGTCTCCGTGCGTACTTCGGGGGATCGCCGGACCGAGGCCTCTCGCCCGACGCGGACGCTCAGGCCCCCGGAGCCCCCCCCGCCGCGCTTGACCGTCCTCCAGACCCATGAGGCGGGGCCCACGAGCGCCGGCCTGGGAGTTGTTCGCTCATGCCCGTTCATGGTTGGCCGTTTTCTGGGGGGTAACGGTGGCCGTGGCCGTTGCCGCGACCGATCAGGCAACCCGATGGGTCCGCGCTCAGGCAGCCGATCAGCCGGCCCTACTCGTTCCCGGAGAAGAGGTCCACAGCGCCAACCGCGATGACGTGCTCCGCGCGATCGAAGCCCGGGCTGAGGTCGGCCGGGCCCGCTGGCTCTCGCCCCGGGAATTGGCCGACCGGACGACGCGCTCAATCGGCCGCGAGGACCTCTGGCCGGAGCTGTTCGCCGAAGGCGAAGCCTGGCTCCCCTGGATGGCGGAGGTTTATTTCCGCGATCCCCTGGCCGACGTGGGATCGACCGCCCGGAGCGTGGCGGCCTTGCGCGGCGACGCCCGGTTTCGTCTGGTGCTTTGGGATGGCGAGCGGCTCGCGGCCGAAGCCGATCGGCTCCGTTCGGTTCGGGCCGTCGGGTTCGCCGCCGCGGCCTTCTTTTTTCTCCTGGGGGGCGCGGGAGTGTTGGCGACGCCTTCGCCGAAGGCGGCCTGGGGCGCGCAAATCCTGATCCAAGGGGGCGCGGCCGTCCTGTTGGCGTCCGTCGCCGCCCTGACGGCCAGAGGCGCCGGCTTGCCGTTGGAGGCACGCACCGTAGCCCTGGGGCTTGCGACGGCCTTCACGCTTGCCGGAGTGTTCGCTCCCGTGCTAAAAATGCGCCCGTCATCGTCCGGCACTTCAGGTTCCTGATCCTTCCCTGGGCCGAGCCGCCGGCCTAAGCCTCGCCCATGAGCGATAGAACCGTGATCCAGACCGACGCCGCTCCGGCGCCGATCGGACCTTACTCGCAGGCGATCAAAACCGGCTCGCTCCTGTTTCTGGCCGGGCAGGTGGGCCTCGATCCGCGCACGGGGAAGTTCGCGGGGTCGGACGCGGCGACCCAGTGCGAACAGATTCTGCGCAACATCGAAGCGATCCTGAATTACGCCGGGATGACGATGGGGCACATTGTCCGGTGCAACGTCTACGTCGCCGATCTGAACGACATGCCGGCCATCAACAAGGTTTACGCCCGCCACTTCCTCTATCAGCCGCCGGTGCGGACGACGGTTCAGGTGGCAGCCCTGCCGGGGGGGGCGCGCCTGGAAATCGAGGTCACGGCGACGCTCCCCTCGGCTTCGTCTTCGGCGGATCGCCTCGGATGAGCCCCCACAAACAGTGGAAGATTTTCCTTTCCGATCTCGCCTACGACGACGAGGAAGAGGCCGCCGTCCTGGAGGTGGTCCGCTCCCGTTGGCTGACGATGGGCCCGCGGACCGAAGCCTTCGAGCAGGCCGTGGCCGACCTCGTGGGGGCCGAGCACGCCGTCCTCGTCTCGTCCTGCACGGCCGGGCTCTATCTGATGCTGGCGGCGCTCGACATCGGCCCCGGCGATGAAGTCCTTGTCCCCTCGTTGACGTTCGTCGCGACGGCCAACGTGATCGTCCATCGCGGGGCGACCCCGATCTTCTGCGACATCGTCTCGCCGGAGCTGCCGCTGATGGACCCGAAGGAAGTCGCCCGGAACTTGAGCCCGGCGACCAAGGCCATCATGACCGTCGATTACGCCGGCTATCCCTGCGATTACGACGCGCTCGCCCCGCTGATCGCCGACTTCGAGGTCGCCTATCACCGGCGGCTTTATCTTCTGGAGGACGCCGCCCACGGCATCGGCGGGGCCGTCGACGACAAGCGCAGCCTCGGCAATTGCGGCGACGCCGGCGCCTATTCGTTCTTCTCCAACAAGAACGTCGCCATCGGCGAGGGCGGGATGGTCGTCACCAATCAGGCGTCGATCGCCGAGCGGGTTCGCCTGCTGCGACACCACGGCGTCACCCGTTCGACGTGGGAGCGCCACACGGGGGCGACGTTCGGCTACGACGTGGTCGACGCCGGATGGAACCTCCGCCCGGGGGAGATTCAGGCCGCCCTCGGGCTGGCGCAGGTGAAGAAACTCGAGGTCAACCAATGGAAGCGCCACACGCTGGTGCGGCGCTATCAGAATCGGCTGGCCGAAGTGAGACCCGCCGTTGTCCCCTTCGCGCACCTCACGAGCTGGTATTTCCCCGCCTGTCACCTCTTCCCGATCCTCCTGCCCGATGCAACCCTGCGCGATAAGGTCCGCGAGGCGCTCCAAGTCAGGGGCATTCAGACGTCCCATCATTACCCCCCGATCCATCTGTTCGATTACTACCGCAAGCGGGATCTGGGCGTTCCGGCTTCATTGCCCAAGACCGAGGAATACGCCGAACGGGAACTGACCCTCCCGCTGCATCCCAACATGACCTCGGAGGACGTGGACTGGATCGTCGAGGAGATCAAGCAGGCGCTGACGACCTGATGCTCCTGTCGGTGATCGTGCCGGTCTATAACGAGCGGCGGACGATCTCGGCGTTGCTGGAGAAGGTCCGCGCCGTCGATTTGCCCAAGGAGATCATCGTCGTCGACGGGGCCTCGATCGACGGGACGCGCGAGGCGCTGGCCGTCGAGGCTCAGCGTCCGCAAACGCGCGTCATTTACGAGCCGCGCCGCTCCGGCCGCGGTAACGCCCTCAAGGTCGGCTTGGCCGAAGCCCGGGGCGAGATCGTTATCTTCCAGGACGCCGACCTGGAATTGGACCCGGCCGACTACCCGCTGCTTATCCAACCTTTGCTCGACGGGCGTTGTGACGTCGTTTTCGGGTCCCGATTTCTGAAGGGGCGGCCGATGATGGGGTTTCTCCAATACTGGGGCAATCGCCTGATCACGGGGGCCGTCAATCGGCTCTATCGGGCGCGGTTGACCGACGTCGAGACGTGCTATCAGGTCTTTCGCCGGACGACGATCCAGGACATCGTCGTGCACAATAACGACTTCGCCTTCACCGTCGAGCTGACCGTCAAGCTTCTCAAGCGAGGCCGCCGGATCGTCGAGGTCCCCATCAATTACTTCCCGCGCGGCCGCTCCGAAGGGAAGAAAATCTACTGGGCCGACGGCTTCGTCTCCCTCTGGACGCTTCTCAAGTACCGCTTTACTGAGTAGCGGGGCCCTTCGCCCCTCGTTTCCGCTCAACGATGAAACGCATCCCCGCCACCGTCGTCGTGCTCGGCGTGGCCAGTTTCCTGACCGATCTTTCGAGCGAGATGATCTTTCCGCTTCTGCCGCTTTTTCTGGCCTCGATCGGCGGCGGCGCGTTGGCTCTGGGTCTGATCGAAGGGGTGGCCGACGCCACGGCCGCCTTCCTCAAAATCCTGTCGGGGCGATGGACGGATCGCACCCGCCGCCGCAAGCCGCTCGTTCTGGCGGGTTACACCTTGGCCGGGGCGGCGCGTCCGCTCATCGGGCTGGCCCCGACCTGGACGGTCGTCCTGGGCCTGCGGTTCGTTGACCGGATCGGCAAGGGGCTTCGGGCTTCTCCGCGGGACGCGCTCATCGCCGACGTCGTCCCCCTGGATCGTCGCGGGGCGGCCTTCGGCTTTCACCGGATGATGGATCACGGCGGCGCCGTTCTGGGGCCGCTGGTGGCAGCGATCTTGCTGGCGTTGGAGGGGGTCGAAGTTCGCCACGTCTTTTTGCTGGCCGCCGTGCCGGCCGCGGCCGCGCTTGCCGTGCTCATCATGTTCGTCCGAGAACCCACGACGAAGGCCGACCCGGCCGACCCCCCCGACGAAGCCCTCGCCTCGGTCGGCCCGTCGGCTCTGGGCCGGGATTTCAGATGGTTGATGGCAGCCTTGTTCGTCTTCACGCTCGGCAATTCGACTGACGCCTTCCTGCTTCTCCGTTTGGCCGAGGCGGGCGTGCCGGGAACGGGGGTGGCCCTTCTCTGGTCCTTGCACCACGTGATCAAGATGGGTTCCTCCTACGCGGGCGGAGCCCTTTCCGATCTGTGGGGTCGGCGGCGGATGATCCTGCTCGGATGGGGATTCTATGCCGTGGTTTACGTGGCCTTCGCCCTGGTCGAGGCGCCCGCCGGGCTCGTCGCCATCTTTCTGGCTTACGGGCTTTATTTCGGGATGGTCGAGCCGACTGAGCGGGCCTGGGTGGTGGATATGGCCCCCTTAAGGCTCCGCGGGACGGCGCTCGGCTACTACCACGGCGTCGTGGGTCTCGGGGCCCTGCCCGCCAGTCTCCTCTTCGGCTCGCTGTGGCATCGTTTTGGCGCCTCGGCGGCGTTTGTCGTAGGCGGCGCGCTGGCGGCGCTCGCGGCCCTGCTGCTGATGAGGGTGAGGCCTTCCGGATCGGAAGCGGTCGCCGAGAGATTGATGCCGGTCGAGGACGTGGGTTGAGCCCCCGGGCTCGATTCGGGCCCGATGCGCCTCAACGGTTCGGCGGCGGGGCTCGACGCGCCATACGCGTCGTCTGTTCGAGGAAGCTCTCCAGAATCAGGGCGGCGGCCAGATCGTCTTGGCGCGATTTTCCGCGCCGGAGGCCGCTGGCGCGCTTCATGGCCGAGGCCTCGGCGGTCGTGAGCGTCTCGTCAACGAAGCGGCACCGGAGACCCTTGAGACCGGCGCGCAGTTTTCGAGCGAAGCGCTTAACCTCGCGCGCTTGAGCCGGGTCGTCGTGGACCGGCAGGCCGAAAACCACAATCCCGACCCCGCGTTCACGGATGATCCGGGCCACCCGCGCCCTGGCCTCTTGAGAAGTTCGAACCCTCAGGACGCCCATCGGCAGCCCGGCCGAGCACCCCGCGGGCCGAATGGCCAGACCGATATTCCGCCGCCCATAATCGAGGGCGAGGATCGTGGCCGATTGCACGTCCTCCGGGCGCAAGGCGGGCGACGATCGAGGCAACGTCGGGGTCAGGAAGCTCGCGTCGGGGCGGCCAGCGTGGTTTCAGTCTGGCGGGAGACGACCGCCGCCGAGGGCGTTTCCCCCGGGCCCGCCAACGGCCCAGGGCGCGGCAGCGTGATGCTGATCAGCGCTCCGCCCCCGGGCTGATTGCCCGCCGAAACGCTCCCCCCGTGGCTCTCGACGATGTGCCTGACGATGGCCAGGCCGAGGCCGGTCCCTTGGGTGCGGCGGACGTGCATGGAGCCGCGATAGAACTTCTCGAACACGTGGGGCAAGTCCTCGGGCGGGATGCCGGGCCCCTCGTCGGCGAACTGGATCTCGACGCGCTGGGGGGCTTCGACGCCCAGGATCGTGATCGCGCTGCCGTCCGGAGAGTACTTGATGGAATTGGCGAGGACGTTGCGAATGGCCCGTCCGATCTTGGCCGCGTCCCCGAACATCGGGCCCCGGACGGAGCCTTCCCAGAGGACGTTGACGTCGATCTCGCGCGATTCCAGCAAGGCTTGAGAGGACCGGACGGCCTCATCGACGAGGGCCCGGATGTTGTAGGCGGCCGGGGCCAGATCGAGCTTGCCCTCCTCCAGTCGCCGCAAATCAAGCAGGTCCTCGATCAATTCCTGAAGGCGGGAAGTCTCGTCGCTGATGATGGAGACGAACTCCTCGCGGGTGGCGGCGTCCATGCCTCGGTTGCGCAGGATCGTTTCGGCAAAGCCCTTGATGGCCGCCAGCGGGCTTCGCAGGTCGTGAGTGACGCCGGAGAGGAAATCCTCCTTGAGCCGCTCGACCGTCCGCGTGTGCGTGATATCCTGATACAAGACGAGATAGCCGGCGCGTTCCCCCGATGGCCCCGTCACCGCCGTCGCCCGGCGCTGAAAGTACCGGGTCCCCTGGGGCGATGAGCCGCCGCGGGCCTCGATTTCATCGACGTAGGGCCGCTCGGGGGACTCCCGCAGGTGATGGAGCAGGCGGTCATACTGGGCTCCGGCGAGGAAGCGCGCGGCCATTCCCTGATGATGGGTTTCGGCGTCGGCGTCCAGACCGTGGCGCCCCTCCTCCAAGCCGAAGGTTCGCTTGAAGGCGGCGTTGGCCTGGAGAGGCGCCAGGTTCTCGTCGTAAAGGACGATCCCCTCATCGACGTTATTCAGAATGAGGTCGAGCTCCTCGGTGATGCGGGCGAGCCGGTCGCTGGTCGAGGCCAGGCGCGTGCGGCTTCGGCGAGCTTCGTCGCGCGAGTGGAGCGCCTGCCACTGCTGCCGATAGAGAAGGGCGCCGATCACGAGCGCCAGGAGCGTCCCCAACGTCAGGATCGTCCCCGAGGTGAAGTAAGCCGGCATATTGCCCCAGTAGCCGCTCGGGGTCACCGTGACCCGCCACATCTGCGAGCCCAGCGGGAACGTCTCGGCGTCCCCGAGGTCCCGCAGGTAATCCGAGGGGGAGGGGATCAGCGGCCGGCTGATGGAGTAGTACGGCGAGGACGTTCGTGGATTCCATTGGTGCAGTTCGACGGTGAACTGGAGCGAAAGGTCCCTCGGCAGGAGGGCCGATTCCACTTCGCCCGCGGGAAAGATTCCCAAGACGTAGCCGGAGGCGCCGTCGGCGCGGGCGTAGGGATTGACGGAGGCAAAACCCGTGAATAGGGCGCCGAACCTGAGAGGGGTCGTGATGGCGAACCGGTCCGGCGAGCGCGTCGCTTGCTCGACGGCCTGCAGGAGGGCCGAGTCGCCGAGGGCCCCCTCCAGCGCCGCCGGGTCAAACTCACCGAAGGATTCCATCCAGACGGGCCGGAGCCCTTCGTCGGCGACGACGGCGGCCAGGATGCCGGGGGCGGGCTCCAGCCGGCTACGGGTGAACCGGCGAAACGCCGCCTCATCCAGGGAGGCCGCGGCGCTCAGGTGGTCGGCGACGGCCTGCATGGCCGCGATACGCTCCCGGAGGTTGGCCTGGACGATCACGGCGACGCGGCGGCATTCGGCCTGGCTGGCCTCGGCCATGTCCTGCTCGATCAGGTGAATGGAGATGTTCCGGAGGATCGTCGTCACGCTCAAGATGACGATCACAATCGCCCCCGGGACGACGAGGGCGCGCAGGCGAAACAACCAGAGGTGGGAAAGCGACCAAATCATGCGGCGGGCCGGGGGCGTGCCCTCCTGGCTCGGAACGTAAAGGGCAACGGCATTATAGGCGGCCCCGGGGAACCGGGGCGAAAGATTTCCTCGGCCGCCGCGTGATCGGGCTCGGGCCCAAGAGCCTCCCCCAGGCCCCGAGATTGGGTCGGACGGGCGGGAAGGGCGCACAAAAAGAGAGCCCCCCATGAGGGGTCTCATGGGGGGAGGGTGGAGAGCCGTACGGCTCTACCTAAGAGGCATGCTTCACGCCAGGGTGGACATCGACCGCGTCGGAGAAGCAGGCGTTGTGCCGGCGAGTCGAGATGACTTGAGTTGAGAGTAGAGGTTGTTGAGATGCAGATGGTGATCCTCACAAAGGTAGGAACGACCCTGCAGGAACAACCGATCCGGCTGCCCGTCCCGGAGGAGGTGCTCCAGGAGCTCATCCCAGCGCCCGGTCGGAACCCAGACCAAGCGACCTTGGGTGACGAGAGTCGCTGAAGTGTGTTCTGAGGTTGCCGACACGGCCTACTTCTCCTTAGCGGCGCTTTCGCCTGTAATCCTATCAAATATTGTGCCAACCAAGGAGGTCCCGCGAAGGGCGAGCCTAACTTGAGCCGCCTCAGCCTCAGGGGTTCCCCGCGCCGGCTCGCGACGGCGCAGCCTAGTTAACCCGAGCGTCTCAAATTGATAACCCGCTGCACCATTTGTGTGCGCATCGATCAATATGAGAGCATGGGACGGAGGTTCGTCTTGTCCTGGATAGTTTTGAGCCAGTTCCTCGCGCCGCGGTTCCCCGCCATGGGCCGGCCCGGCCCACGGCGGAGCCGAAAGGGTGGACTGAAGCTTCCCCACGTCGGCAGGAGAGGGGGACGGGAATATCCGGGGAAAGGGCCGTCTTCGTGGACCGCAAATGAATGCAATTCACGGCTTGACTGGGGCGAAAGTCCGAGTAGAATCATGGGGTTTGCGACCGACCACAGGGATTGAAAAGCCCTGGGGTCGCGGTCCGGGTCTCTGCCGCAGGCGGCGGCGCCTTCTGCCGGGCCCGGTCCGTGGCGAGGCGGGAGCCTGTCGGCCGCAGCCAGCCCCCAGCCCGACTCCAAGCGCGCGCCTTCCGCCGTGACTGGGTGGGCGCAAGGCGGAGGCCAGAGCTGACCGCCGGCCTCAGGTCAGCGCGTCAGGGGCGGAGGAATTATCGCCTCGGACTCGGAGGCGAGGCGACCGACGAAGGCGAGATGGCTCCAGGTCGCTTCAGACATCGACGATGGCCCAGCAAAAGATACGCATTCAGTTCAAGGCGTTCGACCACCGGCTGCTCGATCAGTCCGTCAGCGACATCGTGGAGACGGCGCGGCGGACGGGGGCGCACGTGGCCGGCCCCGTTCCGCTGCCGACGCGCATCTCCCGCTATACGGTGCTCCGATCGCCCCATATCGACAAAAAGTCCCGCGAGCAATTCGAGATGCGGCGTCACAAGCGCCTCGTCGATATTCTGGAGCCCAGCCAAAAGACCCTCGATGCTCTGACGGAGCTGGATCTCCCGGCGGGCGTGCACGTGGAGATCAAATTGATCTGACGGCGACGCCGGCTCGGCGGCGAGGCGCCGCCGGACGGGACCCGCAATCAGCCCGGAGGGCGGATGGATATGCTCGGTCTTATCGGACGCAAACTCGGCATGACGCGCGTCTTTGACGACAAGGGGGCGGCGATCCCTGTGACCGTCGTCGAGGCGGGCCCGTGCACCGTCGTCCGGGTCAAACGCCCCGAGACTGACGGTTACTCAGCGCTTCAACTCGGCTTCGGGCGGCGGAAGGAGACCCGCGTGGCCAAGCCCCTCAAGGGACATTTCGCGAAGGTGGGGCTGCCCCCCACGCGGCTCCTGCGGGAGGTTCGCGTGGCCGACCCGGGGGATTTTGAGCCGGGAGCCGTCCTTCGAGCCGATATCTTCAAGCCCGGCGAGCGGGTCGATGTCCGCGGAGTCTCCAAAGGTCGTGGATTCGAGGGGCCCATCACGCGACACCACAGCTCGCGCGGGCCCGAGACCCACGGTTCCAACTATCACCGCCGCCCAGGCTCGATGGGGGCCTCCTCGGACCCTTCGCGGGTCTGGAAGGGGAAAGCCGCGGCGGGCCACATGGGCGCCGAACGCGTGACCACGCGGAACCTGCCGGTGGTGGGGGTGGACGCCGATCGGAACCTGCTGCTGCTCGGGGGAGCCGTCCCCGGGCACAACAAGGGCTGGGTGCTCGTCACCAAATCCAAGCGCGCCCGGCGAGGGAGCCCGGCCGCCTGAGCGCGCGCGGCAGGACGACGCCCATGACGACGATCCCAGTCAAGAACCTCGACGGAAGCCAGGCAGGCGCCCTCGAGCTGAGCGACGCCGTTTTTGGCGTTCGACCCCATGCCCGGTGCGTCCAGTTTGCCGTCCGGGGTCATCTGGCGGCGCGGCGTCGGGGGACGCACGCCACGAAGACGCGGGGCTTCGTCAGCGGCGGCGGGCGCAAGCCGTGGCGTCAGAAGGGGACCGGTCGCGCTCGCCAGGGCTCGATCCGGGCGCCGCAATGGCGCGGGGGGGCGATCATCTTCGGCCCGCAGCCGCGGGATTACGGCTTCAAGGTCAATCGCAAGGTTCGCCTCAACGCCGTCCGGTCGGCGCTTTCGGAGCTGGCGCGCGACCAACGGTTGATCGCGGTCGAGGCCTTCAGCCTGCCCGAGCCCAGGACGCGCCGGGTGGTGGAGCTGCTGCGGACGCTCGGGGTCGAGGGGTCGGCGCTTCTGCTGACGGAGACGGTCGAGCCCGATCTGCATCGTTCGGCCCGGAATATTCCGACGGTCAAGTGCCTCCCGGTCAACGGTTCCAGCCTCCACGATCTCTTGAGTTTTGACTACGTAGTGGCGACGAAGGCGGCCTTGCGGCGGCTTGAGGCGACCTACGCATGAGCCGCCATCCCTACGACATTCTATTGCGTCCCGTGCTGACGGAGAAGGCCAGCGCCGGGGCCGAGCGCCGGCGTCGGCAGTACGTTTTTCGGGTCGCCCTCGACGCCAACAAGGTCCAGATCCGCCGGGCGGTCGAGGCGGCCTTTGACGTGAGGGTGCTGAACGTCAATACGGTGCGGATGAAGGGGAAACTCAAGCGATTGAGGACACGCCAGCCGGGCAAGCGGCCGGACTGGAAGAAAGCCATTGTGACGCTGGCCGAGGGCCAGGAAATCAACCTCATCTAAGGCGCGAAGTCGCCCAACGACCATGCCGCTCAAATCCTTTAAACCCGTCACTCCCGGCCGACGGCAGATGACCGTCCTCAAGTTCGACGAACTGACGCGTCGCGAGCCGGAGAAATCGCTCACGCGTTTCAAGAAGAGCTCCGGTGGGCGGAACAATCTCGGTCGGGCGACCGTGAGGTTCCGGGGCGGCGGTCACCGTCGGGCCTATCGGTCAATTGATTTCAAGCGCCGTCGGGACGGCGTGGAGGCCCGCGTCGAATCGATCGAGTACGATCCGAACCGCTCGGCCAATATCGCGCTTCTGGTTTACGCCGACGGCGCGCGGGGTTACATCGTCGCCCCCGTCGGCCTCCAGGTCGGCCAGAAATTGAGATCAGGCCCGGAGGCGGAGATTCAGATCGGCAACGCGATGCCGCTGCGTCAGATTCCGCTCGGGACCACCGTCTGCTGCATTGAATTGAAGCCGGGCAAGGGGGCTCAACTGGCCCGGAGCGCGGGCGCCAGCGCTCAGTTGATGGCCAAGGAGGGCGACCGGGCCACGCTGCGGCTCCCCTCCAACGAGATGCGCTATGTCCCGCTGGAATGCCGGGCGACGATCGGCCAGGTCGGCAACGCCGATCATGAAAACGTCTCGCTCGGCAAGGCGGGACGTAAACGCTGGCTGGGCAGGCGCCCCCACAACCGGGGCGTCAGCATGAACCCGGTGGATCATCCGCTGGGGGGAGGCGAGGGACGCAGTTCGGGCGGCCGCCACCCCTGTTCGCCCTGGGGGTGGCCGACCAAGGGGCACAAGACGCGAAAACCGCGGAAGCTCTCCGACCGGTTGATTATCCGGCGGAGGAATCAGAAGTAAGGAGCGGAGGGGGGAGCCGCGCAACGCCGATGCCGAGAAGTCTGAAAAAGGGCCCTTACGTCGAGGAGAAGCTGGCGGCGAAGATTCGGCGGCTCAACAACACGGGCGAGAAACGGGTCATCCGCACCTGGAGCCGCCGCTCGATGATCTCGCCGGACATGATCTCGCATACGCTGGCCGTTCATAACGGCAAGAGTTTCGTGACCGTTTATATCGACGAGAACATGGTCGGCCACAAACTGGGGGAGTTCGCCCCGACCCGAACGTTTCGGTCGCACGGCGGCAAGCAGGCGAAAGCCGCCCGCGTGAAGAAGAGGTAAGGAGCCCCGGGGAGAGCCCGACGACGAAGGTCCGAGACGATGTCCCGAGCCCGACGAGCCCGGAAGCCTCCCCTGGGGGCGTTGGCCGCCACGGCCAAGGCCCGCTACCTCCGCGTCAGCGCGCGCAAGGTGCGCTATCTGGCCGATTTGATCCGGGGATTGAGCCTGGCCGAAGCGCAGCAGCAGCTCAAAGCGGTGCATCGCCCGTCGGCGGGGGTGATGCTGCGGCGGCTGCTCGATTCGGCGCTGAACAACGCCAATCAGGCCGCCGAGGGACGCCGGTTCGACGCCGAGGAACTTATCGTCGGGACGATCGACGTGGACGCCGGCCCGTTGATGAAGCGCTTTCAGCCGCGGGCGATGGGCCGGGCGGCGCCGATCCGCAAACGGACGGCGCACGTGACGGTCAAGCTGTACGAATCAGCCTGAGCAAGGACGACGCGAGCGTTATGGGCCAGAAAGTCAATCCGATCGGCATGAGGCTCGGCATCACGCGGGACTTCGATTCTCGCTGGTTCGTCGCTCGCAAGGATTACCCGGCCTTTCTCCATGAGGACATCTGGATCCGGAATTTCATCAAGCGGAAGTACCACCACGCCGGGATCGCTTCGGTCGAGATCGAACGGGCGGGCAACCGATGCAAGATCACGATCGTGACGGCGCGCCCGGGGATCGTCATCGGCCCCAAGGGGTCGGAGATCGAGGGTCTGCGCCGGGAGATGGAGCGGCGCACCGGCCGCCAATTGATGATCAACATCGAGGAGGCCCGGCGCAGCGAACTGGTGGCTCAGTTGGTCTCCGAAAACATCGCCAGCCAGCTCCAGCGCCGGATCAGTTTCCGCCGGGCGATGAAGAAGACGCTTCAGTCCTCTATGGACGCCGGAGCCCAAGGGGTGCGCATCGCCTGCAGCGGGCGGCTGGCTCAGGCCGAGATGGCGCGTTACGAATGGTATCGTCGCGGGCGCGTCCCTCTGCACACGCTGCGGGCCGATATCGACTACGGTTACGCCGAGGCGATGACCAAGTACGGCGCCATCGGCGTCAAAGTCTGGATCTTCAAGGGGGAGGTCTTCGCCGGCCAACCCCGCAGCCGGACGCCGGCGCCGCCCCCCCAGGCGCCCCGACGGCGTAGGTAGGCGCTGGCCATGCTCGCACCTCGACGGGTCAAACATCGGAAAGTGCAGAAGGGCAAACGCCGGGGCAAGGCCCTGCGGGGGGAACGCCTGGCCTTTGGCGAGTTTGGGCTCAAGGCCGAGGAATGCGGATGGATGACGAGCCGCCAGATCGAGGCGGCGCGGATCGCGATCTCCCGCCACGTCAAGCGGGCCGGCAAGCTCTGGATCACGGTTTTCCCGGATAAACCGCTGACGATCAAACCGGCCGAGACGCGCATGGGCAAGGGCAAGGGCAACCCCGAACACTGGGTGGCGGTGATCAAGCCCGGGCGGGTGCTGTTCGAACTGGACGGCGTGCCGGAGACGACGGCCCGGGCGGCCATGCGGCTGGCCGCCTTCAAGCTCCCCTTGAAGACGCGGTTCGTGAGGCGGGTCGAGGATTGAGCGCGGCCGGGCCGGCAGACGGCGCTTGAACGATGAAGACGAACTATAGGAACATGACGCTGGAGGAACTTCGGCTGGAGGAAAGCCAGCTCCGGACGGCGCTCTTCAATCTGCGCGTCGGCAACACGACCAAGGAGCTGAGCGACAGCTCAAAGATCCGACGCACGCGCCGCGAACTCGCTCGGCTGTTGACCGTCAAGGGCGAGAAGGAACGGGCGGCGGCCGCCGGAGGCGAGCCGGCCTGAGGCGGGAGCGGCCCGCCGGCGACGGACAGAGGCGACGATGACGGAAAAAGCGACAACGGGGAGCCCCGCGCGGCGCGGCCTGCGCAAGCAGCGCGTCGGGCGGGTCGTGAGCAACAAGATGGATAAGACCGTCGTCGTTCAGGTGGAGCGGCTTTTCTCGCATCCGCTTTACAAGAAGTATCTGCGGCGGCGGAAGAAGTTTTACGCCCATGACGCCGCCAACGCCTGCCAGGTGGGCGACACGGTCCGGATCGTCGAGACCCGGCCCCTGTCCAGAACCAAGCGCTGGCGCGTGGCCGAGATCGTGGCCAAGGCCAAGTGAGGCGGTCGGCGGACGAGGCGCGGGCGCGATGATCCAGGAATACACGGTGCTCGACGTGGCTGACAACTCCGGGGCGAAGAAATTACGCTGCTTCAAGGTGCTCGGCGGGACGCGCCGCCGCTACGCGACGATCGGCGACGTGGTCATCTGTTCGGTGCGCGAGGCGGCGCCCGAGTCCGCGGTCAAGAAGGGCTCGGTCGTCCGCGCCGTCGTCGTCCGAACGACCAAGGAAGTGCCGCGCGAGGACGGCTCCTATATCAAATTCGACGGCAACGCCGCCGTCATCATCAACACGAACAACGAGCCCGTCGGGACGCGCATTTTCGGCGCCGTCGGGCGGGAACTGCGGCGCAAGCGATTCATGAAAATCGTTTCGCTGGCTCCGGAGGTCGTCTGAGGACGGAGAGGGCCGGATGGGATTGCGGGTCAAGAAGAACGATACGGTCCTGGTGATCTCGGGCCGTTACAAGGGGGCGGTCGGGCGCGTTCTGGCCGCGCTGCCCAAGCGCGACAAGCTCATCGTCGAGGGCGTCAACCGCGTCAAGCGCCACACCAAGCCCCGCGGCCCGAAGCAGCCGGGGGGGATCATCGAGAAGGAAATGCCGATTCACGCCTCCAAGGTGATGCTGGTCGATCCCAAGACGGGGCGGGCGGCCCGATTCGCCAACTACACGACCGAACAAGGCAACAAGGTCCGGCGTTCGAAACTGACCGGCAACGAGGTCTGAACCCCGAGAGGCGGCATGGCGGACGACGTTCGAGGCTCCACGATCATGCCCGAGACCGCAACCACCCCTTACGCCCCCCGCTTCTTGCGGCTCTACCGGGACGAGGTGCTTCCGGCATTGTGTCGGCAGTTCGGCTACGGCAACCGGCTGGAGGCGCCGCGGCTTGAGAAGATCGTCGTCAATATGGGCGTCGGCGAAGGGGCGCGCGACGCCAAGGTGCTCCAGCGGGCCGAGGAGGATCTGGCGCTCATCACGGGCCAGAAACCCAAACGGACGCGGGCGCGCGTTTCGGTCTCGGCCTTCAAAATCCGCGCCGGGATGCCCGTCGGCTGCTGCGTCACCCTGCGCGGCAAGCGCATGTATGAGTTTCTGGAGCGGCTCATCGCGACGGCGATTCCCCGCATTCGCGACTTTCGGGGCCTGCCGGCCAAGGCCTTCGACGGGCGGGGAAACTACAGTTTCGGATTGCGGGAGCACTTGATCTTCCTCGAGCTCGATCTTTCGAAGGAGATGGTCCAGCTCGGCATGGACATCACGATCGCAACGACGGCTCGCACCGATGAGGAATGCCGCGCCCTGCTCAAAGGTTTCGGGCTTCCGTTGCGCGAAACCGAAAGGAACTGATCGCCCCGGCGGAGCATACGCCCATGGCTCGCATCGCGCTCATCGTCAAGGCTCAGCGAAAGCCCAAGTTCAAGGTCCGGAGCCGGAATCGCTGCAAGTTGTGCGGCCGGTCGCGGGGTTACCTGCGCGAGTTTGCCTTGTGTCGGCTCTGTTTCCGCAAGTACGCCAGCCTGGGTCAGATCCCGGGCGTGCGCAAGGCCAGTTGGTAGGCTGAGGATCGCTCCTCGATGATGACCGACCCCATCGGCGACATGTTGACCCGCATCCGCAACGCCGTTACGGCCAAGCAGGAATCCGTCCGCATGCCGGCCTCGCAATTGAAGATCGGCGTGGTGAAGATCCTGCGCGAGGAGGGCTACATCAAGTATTTCAAGGTCGTCCGGGCGGGCAGCGTCAAGCGCCGCCCCAAAAGTGGAGACGCCAAGGACAGCCGCCCGCTGGCCTATAACCTGCTGATCGTTTACCTCAAGTACGGACCGGGCGGCGAGAGCGTCATCTCCGGCCTGAAGCGTCAGAGCCGGCCCGGGCTGCGCCGCTACGTGCACGCCACGGACATCCCCCGGACGCTCGGAGGGTTGGGCGTCTCGGTCATCTCGACCAGCAAGGGGCTGATGACCGACCGGGAAGCTCGGCGCCAGAACGTCGGCGGGGAGTTGATGTGCACGGTCTGGTAAATCGTCGGCGCGGGGCCGACGAGGTGGATCGGAGCCCCACATGTCACGGATCGGAAAAGTGCCCATCGCGATACCGCGGGGCGTCGAAGTGACGATCGACGCCGGGGCCGACGTCCGCGTGCGCGGGCCGAAGGGGGAGAACACGATCTCGACGCGGGGGCAGGTGACCGTGCGGAAGGAAGACGGACGCCTCCGGGTAAGCCGGCGGAGCGATCAGGCCCGCGACAAGGCCCTTCACGGTCTCTACCATCGGCTGATCACCAACGCCCTCACGGGCGTGACGGCGGGCTATCGACGCGAGCTGCAGATCATGGGCGTGGGCTACAAGGCCGAGATGCAAGGCCAGGAACTGGTGCTCTCCGTTGGCCGGAGCCACCCCGAACGGTTTCGGCCCCCCGATGGCGTCAAGATCGAGGTGCCCGAGCCGACGCGGGTGGTGCTGACCGGCGTGGACAAGGGATCGGTTCACCAGTGCGCCGCCCAGATTCGCGCCATCTGCCCGCCGGAGCCCTATAAGGGCAAGGGTATCCGCCATCTGAACGAGAGCGTCCGCCGCAAGGTGGGCAAGACGGGCGTCAAGTGAGGTATCGGGGAGCCGAGGCCGACGCATGAGTTTGACGCGAGAATTTCGTCTGAGGCGGCGGCATCTGCGCGTTCGGCGCAAGGTGCGGGGCTCTGCGGATCGGCCGCGGCTGTGCCTCCATAAGAGCCTGCGTCATCTCTACGCGCAGCTCATCGATGACGCGGCGGGGCGCACGCTTGTCTTCGCCACGACCCATACCAAGGCTTCCAGGAGCGAGGCGCGGCATTGCTGCAACGTCGCCTGGGCGCAGCGGTTGGGGGCCGAGGTTGCCCGCCGGGCCGCCGAACGGGGGATCAGCCTGGTCGTGTTCGATCGCGGGGGCTATCGGTATCACGGGGTCGTCAAGGCGTTCGCCGAGGCCGCCCGCGAAGGCGGATTGAGATTCTGAACCGAGACCGTTACGGGCGACGGCGCGCGTCCGGCGCCGAATTCGAGGCCGGCATGGAAAAAGGCAAGATCGAAGAAGAAGTCGAGGAGTTTCTCCCCAGTCACCTGCAGGACGAGAAGGCGATCGATCCGCGCAGGCTGAATCTGGGGGAGGAGCTTCTGTCGCTCAACCGGGTCGCCAAGGTCGTCAAGGGAGGCCGGCGGTTCAGCTTTTCGGCCCTGGTGGCCGTCGGCGACCGTAACGGCCACGTCGGCCTGGGATTCGGCAAAGCCAACGAGGTGCCCGACGCGATTCAAAAAGCGACCGAGCACGCCAAGAAGAGTCTGGTGCGGGTGCCGCTGATGGGCCGGACGATTCCGCACGCCGTGATCGGACGGTTCGACGCCGCCAGAATTCTCCTCAAGCCCGCCTCGGAGGGGACCGGGCTGATCGCCGGGGCGGCCGTGCGCAAGTATCTGGCCCTCGCCGGCATTCAAGACGTCCTGGCCAAGAGCCTCGGGGCCGATAACGTTCTGAACGTCATCAAGGCCACGCGCCAGGGATTGCAGGCGCTCAAGCGGGCCGACCGGGTGGCGCAATTGCGCGGCAAGAAGATGGAGGAGCTGATCGGCCGGCGAGGGGCGACCGTGTATCAGCAATCCCGCGCGCAGACACTGGCCGCCGAGAACCCTGACCTGGCGGGGCGAGCCGCCGCCGAAACGCCCCCTCCCCCGGCGCGTCCGGTTCGCTCGCTGGTCGAAGAGGCCGAGCTGGAAGTGCTCGGCGAGTTAGAGGAAGAGGCCCCCCTGGAGGCCCCGGCCCAGACGGCCGAGGCTTCGACGCCATCCGAGGAGTCCCCCCAATCGCCGCGCCGCGAGGACGCTCCCCCGAGCACGGCCGGCCTCTGAGTGAGGATCGGGAAACGGGCCGCGTCATGTCCCAACGCCTCAAGATCACGTGGGTTCGCAGCACGATCGGGACCCGTCGGGAGCATCGGGCGACGATCCGGGCCTTGGGCCTGAAACGGTTGCGGCAGAGCGTGGTCCGCGAGGATTCGGCGCAGGTTCGCGGGATGCTTCGCCTGGTGGATTCGCTGGTGCGCGTCGAGGAGGTGGAGCCGTGACGCTCAAGCTGCACAACCTGCCGGGTGACCCGGGGGCCCGTCGCAAACGGCGGCGCATCGGTCGCGGCGAATCCTCCGGTTGGGGCAAGACGGCGGGCCGCGGCCACAAGGGGGCGCAGGCCCGGTCCGGTGGGAGCAAGGCCGGCGGCTTCGAGGGGGGGCAAACGCCCCTGACGCGCCGGATTCCCAAGTTCGGGTTCAGTAACGCCCCGTTCCGTCGGCATCGGGCCGAGGTCACGCTGGCTCATCTGAATCGATTCGAGGATGGGGCGGTTGTCGATCCGGCGGCGCTCAAGGCGGCCCGGCTGATCGCGCGCCGGGCTGAGCGCGTCAAGGTGATCGCCACCGGAACACTGGAGCGCCGGCTGACGGTTCGGCTTCATGGATTCAGCGCGGCGGCGCGGGCGGCGATCGAGGCGCGGGGCGGCTCCTGGCAGGTGATCGAAGAGTGATCGGCTCGTTCATCAACGTCTTCAAGATTCCGGACCTGAGAAGGAAGGTGATCGTGACGCTCCTTCTCCTGGTCGGGGTCTATCGGCTGGGGGCGCACGTTCCGACCCCCTTCATCGACGGGGATAAGATGGAGGAGATGTTCAACCGCGTGGCGTCGGGTCAGGGGGGCGGGGTCTTCGGCGTCGTCGACATGTTCAGCGGCGGGGCCTTCAAGCGGATGACGATCTTCGCCCTGGGGATCATGCCCTACATCTCGGCCTCGATCATTCTTCAGTTGCTCACGGTCGTCTGGCCGCGGCTGGAGCGGATCGCCAAGGAGGGGGAGGCCGGACGCAAGAAGATCAACCAGTGGACGCGCTACGGGACGGTCGTCCTGAGCCTCTTCCAGGGGATGGGCCTGGGGGTGTATTTGCTGCGCAATGATCTATCGGTGCTTCAGGGGCATCCGGCGCTCTTCACCTTCACGACGGCGATGACGATGGCGGCGGGGACCTGTTTCCTCATGTGGTTGGGGGAGAAGATTTCCGAACACGGCATCGGCAACGGCATCTCGCTGCTGATCGCCGCCGGCATCGTCGCCGCCTACCCGCTTTCGATCATGATCGGCTGGACCAACGCGGTGAACCAGGTGACGTCGTGGCTCGCCTTCATCGGCGTGTTCGCGCTCATGGCCGTCATTTCGGGGCTCATCGTCCTGACGCAGGAGGCCAATCGGAAGATTCCGGTTCAGCACGCGCGCCGGATGGTGGGCCGGAAGATGATTCAGGGGGGGAGCACGTTTCTGCCCCTCAAGCTGAACACGGCCGGGGTCATCCCGGTGATCTTCTCTTCGGCTCTCCTGTCGTTTCCGCAGTTTTTCATCCCCATGCTGCCGCAGGCCTGGCAGCCCGTGCTGAACGACTGGTTCAGCCAGAGCGGCTCCACCAATCTGTATCACCTGTTGAATCTGCAGTCCGGCGGCGTGTTCAATCTGTTGAGGGCCGTCAATTTCTACACGATTTCCTTCGCTCTTCTGACGGCCTTCTTCTGTTACTTCTATACGGCCGTCACGTTCAATCCGGTGGACTTGGCCGATAATCTCAAGAAGAGCGGGGCGTTCATTCCGGGCAAGAAGCCCGGCAAGCCGACCAGTGATTTCATCAATTACACGCTCGTGCGGATCACCGTCGTGGGCGCCCTCGCGCTCATCCTGATCGCCCTCGTGCCGGACGTTCTCTACGTCAGCTTCAACATCGATTATAATTTCGCCAACATCGCCGGCGGCACCGGCCTGATCATCGTCGTCGGCGTCGTGCTCGACACGATGAAACAGGTCGAATCCCAACTCCTGATGCGCCACTACGAGGGCTTCAAGTACAAGGGGCTCGGCGGCGGGCGTCGCCGGGCGCGCTGAAGCTCGCCTCGGCCCGAACCGTCGGATCCGGCCCCCGCCCCCATGATGCCCGAGAGCGTCGACGCTGACCCCCGTTCGGACGCGGCGAACTCTCCGGTCGGTTTGCTCCACGTCGGTCTCTTCGGCCCGCCCGGCTCCGGCAAGGGAACTCAGGCGAGCCGGCTGGCTCAGCGCTTCAACCTGGCGCATCTCTCGACCGGCGATCTGCTCCGGGCTGAGATTCAGGCCGGGACGGAATTGGGGCGACGGGTGGCCGATTTGCTCCATCGGGGGGTCCTGGTGCCGGACGAATGGGTGAGCGACGTGGTCCGGGCTGAGGTGGAGCGCAACGCTCGTCTGGGCCGCGGCGTTCTCTACGACGGTTACCCGCGGACGCGGCGACAACTGGAGCTGCTTGAGGCTATCCTGCGCGACGCGGGGGCGAAGCTGGCGCTGGGGCTGATGCTGGAGCTGCCGCCTGAGGCCCTGGTCAAGCGGCTTACCGCCCGCCGCGTCTGCCGCCAGTGCCAGCGGGTCTATAATCTGGAAACCCACCCGCCCGCCACCGTCGGGCGGTGCGACGCCTGCGGGGGGGAGCTCTTCCAGCGGGAGGACGACGCGCCGGACGTGATCCGTCGGCGTCTTCAGGAATACGAGCGGCAGACGGCCCCCTTGCTGGCTGAGCTGGACCGCCGCGGGCTGCTCCGGCGCATCGACGCCGATCGGCCGGTCGAGGAGCTTCAGGCCGAGCTTGTCCGTTTGATCAACGACCGCACGGCGTGAGATGATAAAGGGCGGCCTGGCCGCCCGGCAGTTACGCTCGCATGTACGCTTCTCACAAAGTCGAGATTAAGACCCCCGAGGAAATCGAGGTGATGGCCGAGGGGGGGACGATGCTTCGGTACATCCGCGAACGGATCGTCGAGGCCGTCCGGCCGGGGGTGACGACGCGGGAGCTGGATCGCCTGGCGCGGCGACTAATGGACGCGCGGGGGGTCCTGCCGGCTTTCCTCGGCTACCAGGGCTTTCCGGCGACCCTCTGCACTTCCATCAACGAGGAAATCGTTCACGGGATTCCGGGCGATCGTCGGCTCGTCGAGGGGGATATTCTGAGCCTCGATTTCGGTCTGGTGCACCGGGGGTTTTACGTCGATACGGCGGCGACGGTGCCGGTCGGGTCCGTCGACCCGGAGACCCAACGCTTGCTCGAGACCACGCGGCGGGCCCTGGCGATCGCCATCGAGCATCTGCGGCCGGGCGAGCGCGTCGGCGACCTGGGGGCCGCCGTCCAGGCCTACGTCGAGTCCCAGGGCTTCTCCGTCGTGCGGGAATACGCGGGCCATGGGATCGGGCGCCGGCTCCATGAGGAGCCGCGAATCCCCAACCATGGGCGGGCCGGTCGGGGTCCGCGCTGGCAGCCGGGCATGGTGGTGGCCATTGAGCCGATGGTGAACATGGGGGGGCACCCGACGCGCCTCCTGGCGGATCAGTGGACGGTGGTCACGGCTGACGGCCGGCGGTCGGCGCACGAGGAGCATACGGTGGCGATCACGGGCGACGGCCCGCGCGTGCTGACCTGAGGGGGAAGTCCCCTCCGGCCGGGGATGGGGGGAGCCGGGCGGTCCCCTGGTCGGCGGCTGGCGGGGTTCAAATATTGGGCTTGCAGGCCGGCAAAGGGTGCCCTATACTCGCGGGTTTGTGAGTGCGCCGGCGTTGGCCTGAAGCCCGGTTCCGGGCGGGCGGGGTCGCCGAAACCTGCGCCGCGGTCATTTATGCCCAAGGAAGAGACCATCGAAGTCGAAGGGACGGTGCTCGAACCTTTGCCGAACGCGATGTTCCGCGTGGAGCTGCAAAACGGACACAAGGTCTTGGCGCATATATCCGGGAAAATGCGGCTCAATTTCATCCGCATTCTGCCGGGCGATCGGGTGACGGTCGAGGTTTCGCCGTACGATCTGACGCGAGGACGAATCACTTACCGATTCAAGTGAGCGACGACGATGAAAGTGCGGTCCTCCGTCCGGCGCATGTGTCTGAAGTGCAAGGTGATCCGCCGGCGTGGCGTTGTCCGGATCATCTGCGCGAACCCGAAGCATAAGCAGCGGCAAGGATAATTTCCGTCGGTCCCCTTCGGGGGCCGCCGTCCCGGAGCCTCTCCATGGCGCGCATCGCCGGAGTTGATCTTCCCAGAGACAAGCGGGTGGAGTACGGCCTGACGTACATCTACGGGATCGGCTTGGCCGCCTCACGCGAGATTCTTCGGCGGACGGGCGTCAACCCCGACACTCGGGTCCGGGACCTGACCGAGGAACAGGTCGGCCGGCTGTCGGGCGTCATCCAGTCCGATTTCAAGGTCGAGGGGGATCTGCGGCGAGACGTTCAGCAGAGCATTAAGCGGTTGATGGACATCGGCTGCTATCGGGGAGTGCGCCATATCCGGGGCCTGCCGGTTCGGGGCCAGCGCACCCGGACGAACGCGCGGACGCGGAAGGGGCCGCGCAAGACCGTCGCCGGCAAGAAGAAGGCGCCGGGTAAGGGATAATCAACGCCGACGCGAGCGGTGGGCTCGTAAGCGGGCCGCTCGACGGAGCCAGGCATGGGGAAGAAGGAACAAAAGGTCAAGAAGAAGGTCAAAAAGAACGTGGCGGCGGGGATCGTGCATCTCCACGCGACGTTCAACAACACGATCGTGACGATCACGGACAAGGCCGGGGCGACGCTCGCCTGGGCCTCGGCCGGCTCCGTCGGCTTCAAAGGGTCGCGCAAGTCCACCCCCTTCGCGGCGCAGGTGGCCGCCGAAAACGCCGCCCGCAAGGCGATGGAGCATGGCTTGCGGCACGTGGAGGTGCATGTCCGCGGGCCGGGCTCCGGCCGCGAGGCCGCGATCCGCTCGCTCCAGGCCGCCGGTCTGGAAATTTCTTTGATCCGGGACGTGACGCCCATCCCCCACAACGGATGCCGACCTCCCAAGAAGCGGCGCGTTTGAGCCGCCGGCCGGAATGCACCCGGCGGCCGCCGCAGGTCCCCCGGGGCCGAAGCGGCCGGCCCAGGGGCGCCGGGCCGGGCGCCGCCGCGAGGAAGGACTGAACCCGTGGCTCGATATACAGGACCCGTCTGTCGCCTGTGCCGGCGCGAAGGGATGAAGCTTTACCTGAAGGGGGAACGGTGTGAGAGCCCCAAGTGCGCCGTGCACAAGCGCAATTTTCCGCCGGGCCAGCACGGGCTGGGCCGTCGCAAGACCTCTCCCTACGGCCAGCAATTGCGCGAGAAACAGCGGGCCAAGCGGGTCTACGGCGTTCTGGAACGCCAATTCCGCCAGTATTTCAAAATCGCCGAACGCTATCGGGGCGTCACGGGGACGACGCTGCTCCAATTGCTGGAGCGCCGGCTGGATAACGTCGTTTACCGGCTGGGGCTGGCCGCTTCGCGGCCGGCGGCCCGCCAACTGATCATCCACGGCCACGTCCTGGTCAATGGCCGGAAGGTGGATATCCCCTCCTATAGCGTTCGGGTGGGGGAGTCGGTCGGCCTCAAGGCCCGCTGCCGGGAGTGGCCGACGGTGCAGCGCGCCTTGGAGCTGGCCGGGCGCCGGGGGCGGCCCGCCTGGCTCGAATACTCGGCCGAATCAGGATCGGGCCGGCTCTTATCGGTCCCCACGCGTCAGGACATTCCGACGGAAGTCAACGAGCAATTGATCGTCGAGCTCTATTCGAAGTAGGGCGCGGCGAGCTTCGACCCAACGGAGAAAGGCCGCATGGATTTCAAATCCTTCATCAAGCCTCGGCATCTGTATTTCGATCCGGAGACGGTGACGCCGACGTTCGGCCGGTTCTACGCCGAGCCGTTTCAACGGGGCTTTGGCGCGACGATCGGCAACTCGCTCCGGCGCGTCTTGCTGTCTTCCATTCAGGGGGCCGCCGTCGTCTCGATCCGCATCGAAGGCGTCCCGCATGAGTTCACGATCAAGGACGGGCTGCGGGAGGACATCTCGGACTTGATCCTCAATTTGAAGGGCTTGCGGCTGAAGATGGCCCCCGGGGTGGCCGCGACGACAGTTTACCTGGACGCCAAGGGGCCCGGCAAGGTCCTGGCCCGCGATATCGCCTGGAACAGCGACGTGACCGCGCTCAACCCGGAGCATCCCGTGGCGACGCTCTCGGAGGCGGGGCGGCTGCACATGGAGATCAACATCAGGACCGGCATCGGCTACGTCCCGGCCTCCGAGCACAAGAAGGATCCGGACGATATCGGCCTCATCGCGCTGGACGCGACCTTCTCGCCCATTTTGAACGTCAAGTTCTTTACCGAGGCCACGCGCGTCGGCCAGGTCACCGATTACGACCGGCTGGTCATGGAGATCACGACCAACGGCACGGTGACGCCGGACGAAGCGATGTCGCACGCCGCCCGCGTCCTGCGCGACCATCTGGAGCTGTTCATCCGGCCGCAGGAAGAGGCGGAGATTCCCGCCGCTGAGGCCGAGGCGCGGGCCGCCGTCTCGATCGGCGATCTGGAGGAAAAGCTCGACAAGAGCATCGAGGAGCTGGAGCTATCCGTCCGCTCCTACAATTGCCTGGAGGCCGCCGGGATCAAGACGATCCGCGACCTCGTTCAAAAGTCCGAGGCCGAAATGCTCAAGTATCGGAACTTCGGCCGGAAGTCGCTGACGGAAATCAAAGGTATCCTCAAGGAAATGGGGCTGAACTTCAGCATGAAGCTGGATGAGACCGGCATGCCGATCCTGACCGAAGAGAACCCAAGCTGAGGCCCGGACCCGCCGCCCGGACGAACCCCCATGCGCCATCGTAACGTCCGAACCCGCCTGAACCGCACGAGCGAGCATCGGCTGGCGCTCATGAAGAGTCTGAGCGCCGCCCTGGTGCGCCAAGGGCGTATCCGCACCACTCACGTCAAGGCCATGCAGTTGCGGGGGTATCTGGAGCCGCTGCTCACGTTGGCTAAACGCGGCGACCTGCACGCGCGGCGATTGGCCTTCAGCCGGCTCGGCAAGAAAGACGTCGTCCACGCGATGTTCGAGGTCATCGCGCCGCGCATCAAGGACCGCCCGGGGGGCTTCCTGCGCGTCGTCAAGGACGGTCAGCGCATGGGAGACGGGGCGCTGATGGCCTACGTCGAGTTCGTGGACGAGCTGCCCCGCCCCGAAGCCCCCGCGGCTCCGACGATCGAAAAGAAGGTCAAACGACGGCTTCATGAACGCCGCAAGGAGCTCCGCCGCGCGCGGGCTTCCTGAGCGTTGAGGCCCGCCGGATCGGCGAGGTCCCGCCCGCCCGTCGGGGGGGAGGCCCCGTCCAGGCCATCGACTGATTTCCCCTTTGCCGGCCCCGGACCTTCTTCGATAATCGGAGCGTGACCTCGGCTCCGACCCGATCGCTCTACGCCCCGATCGTCTGGGTTTTATTCGTCGGGGGAGTCGCGTTCAACGTTCTCGTGTTGAGCACGCTCTGGGGGCTCGAGCCGTTGGCGGTCTTCAAGCCGCTCGTCGGCCAAGGGGGAGAGAATGAGCTGGCCTTCAACGCCCTGGCCGTCGCGGGCCTGCTGCTCGTGAGCGTCGTGATCTACGCGGCGAGTCTGGACCCCTTCCGGCCCGAACGGCCTTGGCCGCTCGTTTATCTCAATTTCCTCCCGTTGGCTCTGGCCGTGGGCAACCTTTTCCTGGCGGCCACGCGGATCGGCGATAAGCCGGCGATGGGGGACGTGGCGCTGGCGGGCCTCATCGGGGTGGGGCTCCCGCTGAGCGTCATCGTTTTTGAGTCCGTGGCCTCGCGCGGGCTCTCCGCGGCCGGGCGCTTTTTCGACGATCGAGGCTGGTCCGGCCCCGCTTTTTTCTGCCTCAAGAACAGTCTGCGGTGGCGGCCTTCGGTCCACGAGACGGCCCGCCGTTGCGGCCTGTTGCTGGTCGAGATGGGCCGCTACCGCCCGGCGATCGCCCTCCTGGAACGCCTGACGCCCGTGCCGACGACGGAGGACTACGAAGCCCTTCAGGCGTTGGAGCGTGCCTATGGGGCCGAAGGCGAGGGGGAGAAGGCGCTCAAGGTCATCAAGCGCCAGCGGGCGCTGCGGCCCCACGCCCGCGACATCGACCGCCGGCTGCTCCAGCAGGCTCTCGCCGTCGAGCAGTGGGAGGAGGCCATCGGCATTCTGGAGTCCGGCCGCGTCCCGATGGGGACGGAGTCGCTCTTCCTCCTCCAGGAGCTCTTTCTCAAAACGGGCAACGTCGCCCAGGCCATCGCCAAGGCCCGTCAGATCGCCGAGCGGGAGGAGCCGCCGTACGAGCGCTCCATTGCGCTGCATAAGGACCTCGTGGCCAAACTGCCGGACCAGACTCATCTCCTCATCGATCTCGGCCTTCTGATGCAGCGCTCGGGCGCGAGCGACCTGATGCAGGAGGGGGCGACGGTGCTGGAAGAAGCCCTCCGGCGCGATCCCCGAAGGCTTTATCTCCGCCGCCATCTGGCCGATTATTATCGAACCACGCTGCAGCACCGCCGGGCCGAAGCCCAATATCAGGCCCTCGTCGATGCCCGGGATCCCGAGCCCGAGACTTACCTGCGCTATGGCGAGCTGCTCAAGGCGGAACGGCGCGACGCCGAAGCCTGTCGGGTTTACCAACTCATGCAGGCCGCCTGCGTCGAGGATTGGCGTGCCTGGGCCGAGGAGGCCGCCTGTCTGTTTCGCCTGGGGGACGCCGAAGGATGCGCGCGCGCGTTGGCCCGCGCCGAGCAACTCGCCCCGGCGGATCATCTGCCGGAGTTGTTGGCCCTGAAAGATCGCCTGGAGCGCCGCCGGACCGAGTCCGGCCTGGAGCGTTTGGCCGAGGAGGCGCACCGCGACGGCTCCAATCTGGAGCGTCGCATCGAGTTTATCGGGCGTCTGCTCGAGCTCGATCGCGGGGAACGCGCCGTTCAGGAGTGCGACCTGCTGTTGGACGAACACGCCGAGCTGCTGCCGCAGGTCCTGGGCCTTCTGCGCGAGCATGCCGGACGCGCCCGAAGCAGCTTCCGTGTGCTGGATTACCTGGCCGACCTCTATTACCGCGAACGGCGATACGACGAAATGCTCGATATCGTTCTGCGCATGGCCGGCCACGCCATCGAGCCGGAGAAGTTCCTGGAGTCCGGCTGCCGCCGCATCCTGGCCTGCGCCCCGGAGCACCTGCGGACCCGGATCGCCTTGGGGGAGCTTTACGCCCGGGCCGAGCGCTGGGCGGAGCTGATGGAGGTCTACGATCCCCTGTTGACGGGGGGTTCGGCAGGGGCGACGCCCGAGATTCGGCGTCAGTGGGTTCAGGCGGCCGCGACGGCGGGCCGGCTGGAGGACGCCCTGCGGGTCGGCCTCGAAGTCCTGGACGCCTCGCTGGAGGATCCCGAATTTCTGGTCCGCCTGATCTATCTGGCCGCCGATTGCGGTGACTATCAGTGCGCTTACGACATTTTCAAGGTGGCGCGGGAGGCGCATCCCGATCATCCGGCGCTTGATGATCTGGAGCGTACGGTGGCCGACAGCCAGAAGCGCGCGCGGATGGAGCTCCTTCAGCGACGCGAGGCCGAGGGGGCGCTCCTGGCCGCCGAGCATTTCGAGAAGGCCGAGCTGCACCGGGAGTTCGGCCAGGTCCAGCACGCCATCGTTCATTATCAGCGGGCGGCCGAGGACGCCGATCTCCACGATCTCGCCTGCGCGAAATTGGCGGTCTGTCTTTGCGAGCGGAAAATGTTCGAGCTGGCCGACGAATTCCTCGACCCGATCGAGCTGACGAAAGACAACGCCCTCCTGCACGCCCAGCTCAAGGGCCTCATCTATCGCGTGGCCGACGTCCTGGAGGCCGAACGCTTCCGGCCCCAGGCGCAAAAGTACTTTAAGCGCATCTTCCGCGTGGACGCCTCCTTCAAGGACGTCGTCGCCCGTCTGGAGCGGCTCGGGGACGTCTGAGAAACGGAATTCACCCCCCAGGACGCCAAGTCACGCAGGAGAGAGGCCCGGGGCGTCGGACCGGGGGCGGCGTTTTCGCGCCTACGCGTTTTCTTCAAGCCATCGTGATCTGAACGTCGTCAGCGACGTTGCCGAGAAGCGTGTAATCGCAGACCGTTTCCTGAAGGATCGAGCCCGGCACGCAGGGGTGAACGGGGCCGTGCGCCACAAGCCGGGCAATGAAACGCTGCCAGGAGACGCCGCCGCCGAGGGCGCCGTCGAGCCAGAAGGACCGTCGCCGGGCCATCAGGATTTCGCGGGGGCCGATCGTGGCGGCCCGCGGCGGGACCCAGCTCCAGTCGCCGCCGAAGCTGTGGAGTGCGTTCTGCATGATGGTCATGGGGTGGAGTTCGACGATGCGGCCGTGGGCGCGCTTGAAGGCGGGCAGGTCGCCCGCGAATTCAAGACCGAGATGGGATTCCCAGAAGGCGATGTGGCCGCACCAGCCGATGCCGCCGTAGCAGCAGTCGACGCCGCCGGCGTCTTCCATCAGTTTGTGGTAATCGGCGATGTTCCGGTCGGTCGGGAAGTGGACGTTCTCCGGCCTCGGCCGGAGCGCTTCGTCGATCAGGCCGAAGAAGTTCTCGCCCATGGCCCGTTGAAAGGACCCTTCCCACGTCGGCGGGGCCGTTCGTCCGGTCTCGTCGGCGTATTCGTCCATGTTGAAGGTGACGACGTGGCGGCAGCTGAGCCGCAGCCGATTGATCACGCCCGCCAGGATGCGGAATTGCGGGACGGGCCCGACCGGGAGGATGGCGACGAAACGGCGTCCTTCGTCGCGGGCGCGAACGATCTCGGCGAGCAGGTCGGCGGCGAACGCCCCGTAGAACGTCGGCGCCTCGTCGATCACGCCAATCTTGAAGTCCGGGTTGGCGTGGCGCGTCAGCTCCTCGCGCCTGAGGCCGCGGACGCGGCGGCAGGCTTCTCGATCCCGGAAGGGGATGGAGGCGGCCAGATCGGGTTCAAAGGCATTCATGGCGTTGCTCCGTCGGGACGGCCGAAGGGGGGCCCGGCGGCTCCCCGGTTCATCTCAGCGCAGGATGCGCGTGGCTGATCCGCCGAGGGCGTCGACGAGGGTCGACGTCGGAGGGAACGGATGGCCGAAGTGCTGGCGCAGGCCCTCCCCATAGGCGACCCCGATCTGGTGGCCGCGCAAGCGCGCCCACCGGCGCATGGATTCCAGGTAGTCGTCCTCACCGTGCTGGCGGCGGAGCCACTCCCGCTGGGACTCGTGACAGCGAAGAAGCTCGGCCTTGCGATCGATCACGCTCGAAATGTCGATGACGATCGGCATGGGGACGAACTTGCCCTCGCCGTCGATCTGGGCCGTCGGATCGGCGTGATAGAGCTCCGGCAGCCGCGGCAACGGGGGCCAGGATTCTCGGTCCGGGTTGGGCCAATTCGGCGCCGGGGCGGCGAAACAGGCTTCGCGCGCCAGCGCGGCCGTCAGCTCGTGGTCGGCCATGTAGTCCTTCGCGGCGTGCGTGAGCACCGCCCCGGCCTGATATCGCCGCAGGCAGCCGACCAGGCCCCCCTTGACGCCGGGGTCGAACGTCAGCCGCAGGTCCCCCACCCCGAGGCAGTCGTAAGTGGCGCCGGCTATTTCGGCGGCGCGCTGGGCCTCGGAACGGCGGACCGCGGCGATCTCGCTCGGCGAGAGGGTCGCGCTCCCGACGTCCCCCTGGCAGACGGTTACGAAATGAAGCTCCCAGCCTCGGTCCTTGAGAAGACACAGGATTCCGCCCAGATGGATCTCGATGTCGTCGGGGTGAGCCATGATCGCAACGACCGAGGCGGACATGGCGTAGCTCCGTTCAACCGGCCTGAATTTCGTCCAGGCGGACGGGCCTGCCCTCGGCGGCCGACCGGTCGGCGGCGAAGATGACCTCGTGTGTCCGGAGAGCCTGGCGGAGGCTTGTTTCAGGCATTTCCTCCCCGCGTTCGAGGGCGGCCAGGAAGGCGGCGAACTGGCGGGCGTAGGGATGGTCGGCCACGTCGCCGGAGTCGAGCAGTTTCATCGGCAGCCGTCCCCACGCGCTCGGCGGCGTCCCCAGGAGCGGCGCGCTATAGAATCGATCGTCGAGGAGAGAGCCCGCGCTACCGACCAGATGAACGTGAAAGTAGTACGGTTGAAGGCAGTCGACGACGGAGGCGACTTTGCCCACCCGACCGCTCCGGAACTTTAAAAGCGTGACCGTCGTGGTCGGGTATTCGTATCGCGCGAAATCGGGGTGGCGGGAGCGCGTGGCGTAGGTCTGGACTTCCTGGACGTCCTCACCCAGGAAGTGCAGGAGACCATCGAGGGCGTGACAGCCGGCCGTGAGCAGGCTGCTGCCGCCGCCCGCCTTATGAATGTTCCAGCGATATTGGCCATACCAGGGGCCGATACCGTGATAGTAATCCACCTCTCCGTAGTGGAGCTCGCCGAGGAGCCCCTGATCGAGAGCCGTCTTCGTCGTCATGAACTGGTTGGAGAATCGACATTCGAAGCAGACGCACGCGCGCACGCCGGCCCGGACGACGGTCCGCGCCACGGCGCGGCAGTCCTCCAGCGTCAGTCCGATGGGCTTCTCGATGATGAGGTGCTTTCCGGCCTCGGCCGCGGCGATGGCCTGGCGCGGGTGATCAGCGTGGCCGGTGCAGATCGAGACGACGTGGATCGTGGGGTCGTTCAGGAGCGCGTCCAGCTCGGCGTAATAGAGGATGTCGCTCCCGTGGCGGGCCGAGAGCTCCATGGAATCGAGCCTTCTGGAGGAATAAACCCCCGTCACTTGGGCGTTGGGCAGGGAGTTGATCGCTCGGATGTGAGCGCCCGCCGCCCAGCCGTAGCCGATGATTCCGATGTGCCATTGCCGGTTCATGGGATGGCTTGCGCCCCCTCAGCGCCCCCCGCCCGACGAGCGTTGCCGAAGCCGCACGGGGGCCTATTGTCCCCCCTGTCGCCCGCGGCGCAAGGCTGAAATGGGGCGATCCCCCGGGGCGGAGGGGGGGATGACTTGACCGCGGCCGGTGAAGCTGCTATTTCATCGGCGGCTTCCGCTGACCCGTGCGACGTTTCCTCGGACGCCGGTCGCCGACCTGGGGCGTGAGGCGGTCCCGTCCGATTCGTCGTGCGGCCGTTCGGGCCCGCGGGCGCCCCTTCCCGACGGGCCGATCTCGTGCGCGACGCCGGGGTTGACGATGAAACCTGATGTTTACACGCGCCTGTCGGGGATGATGTTCCTCCAGTATTTCATCTGGGGGGTCTGGCTGCCGTTGCTGGCCCGGTATCTGCAAGCTTCGCCGGATCGGGGGGGGCTGGGGTTCACGCCGGGCCAGGTGGGGTGGATTCTGGGGCTGGCGGGGTCGATCGGCGCCGTGGTCGCCCCGTTCGTCGCCGGCCAGGTGGCCGACCGGGTGATGAGCACGGAGCGCTTCCTGGCGCTCCTGATTTTCCTGGGGGGGATCGTCAAGTACATCACCGCCTATCAAACCTCCTATGTGGCCTGGCTGGGGCTCTCGATCCTCTACAGCGTGCTCTACACGCCGACGCTGGCGCTCACGAATTCGCTCGCCTTTGCGCACATGCGCGATCCCGACCGGGGCTTCCCGTTCGTCCGCGTCTGGGGGACGATCGGCTGGATCGCCGCCGGATGGATCTTTCCGCTGTTGTGGCTGGTCCGGGACGTGGGGTTGAGCGCGCTGCCGCCCTTCTACGCCGGCGTGGACCGCCCGGACGCCATCCAGAGGATTGCGGACTCGCTTCGGTTTTCGGGGATGGTCTCGGCGGCCTACGCCGCCTTCTGCTTCATCCTTCCTCACACGCCGCCGCAACGCGAAGCCGCCGAGCGACTGGCCTTTGCCAAGGCCTTCGGGCTCTTCCGACGCCCTTCGTTTGCCATCCTGGTGGCCGCCAGTCTCCCCGTGAGCGTCATTCACCAGATTTACTTCATGCAGACGAGCCCGTTTCTGGGCGATGCTCTCGGCCTGGCCGAAAACAAGATCGCCCCGGCGATGACGATCGGTCAGGCGGCCGAGATCGTCGTCATGGGGTTTCTGGGGATGATGCTGCGGGAACTGGGGTTCCGCTGGGTGATTACCATCGGCGGGGCGGCCTACGTCTTGCGCTACGCGATTTTCGGGACGACGACGCTCCCCGTCGGGCTGATCGTGGCCAGCCAGGCCCTTCACGGGTTCTGTTATGCCTGCTTCTTCGCCGCCGCCTATATCTATGTCGATCGCCTGGCGGACGCCGACGTTCGGCATTCGGCGCAGACCGTCTTCGGCATCATCATTCTGGGCGTGGGGCCGATCGTAGCCGCGCCGACGTTGGGAGCGTTGAGCCGCGCGTTCACTGCCGCCGGCGGGACGTTGAATTATTCGTATTTCTGGTACAGCCTGATGGGGATCGCTCTGGCGACGACGGTGATCTTCGCGCTCTTCTTCAGGGATGAGACGCGCGGCCCGGAGGGGTCGATCGTGCGGCCCGTCAAGGAAATCCACGAGGGGATCGATTGACGCCATGGCCGAGGACCGCTTGGGCGTGGGCTTCGTCGGCAGCGGGTTCATCGCTCGTTTTCATATCCAGTCGTTCGTCGGCGTGCGCGGCGCCGACGTCCGCGGCGTCTGGAGCCCCAACGGCGGACATGCCGCCGCAGCCGCCGAGCTGGCCCGTTCGCTCGAGGTCGGCGACGCCCGAGCGTATCCCTCGATCACGGCCATGGTGGCCGACCCGGCCATCGATGCCCTCTGGATTTGCGGCCCGAACCATGCGCGCGTCGAGAACGTCGAAGCGATCTGCGCCGCGGTTCGGAGCGGGAAGGGGACGCTCAAAGGGGTGGCCTGCGAAAAACCCCTGGCGCGGAACGTCGCCGAGGCTCGGCGGATGGCCACGCTCGTCAAGGAGGCCGGGCTCAATCACGGCTATTTGGAGGATCAGATATTTTCGTTCGCCGTCAATCGGGGGCGGGAGATTCTGTGGCGGCGCGGGGCCGCGCTCACGGGCCGGCCGTATCTGGCGCGGGCCGCCGAGGAGCACAGCGGGCCGCACATGCCGTGGTTCTGGCGAGGCGAGCTTCAGGGAGGCGGCGTGCTGAACGACATGATGTGCCACTCGGTCGAGGTGGTCCGGCATCTGTTGACCGAGCCGGGCCGGCCGCGGGCATCGATCCGTCCCCGACGCGTGACGGCCCGGATCGCCAGCCTCAAGTGGACGCGGCCGGAGTACGTCCAGAAACTCAAGGCGATGATGGGCCCCGAGGTCGATTACGCGCGTGCGCCGGCGGAGGATTTCGCCAGCGCGACGATCGAGTACGAGGACGACCAGGGGCGGACGTTGCTCGGCGAGGTGACGACTTCGTGGAGCTTCGTCGGCGCCGGGCTGCGGCTGACGATGGAGCTGCTCGGCCCGGAGTATTCGATGTCGATGAGCAGCCTCGACACCGGGCTCCGGCTGTTCTTCAGCCGCGAGGTGAAGGGCCCGGCCGGGGAGGACCTTGTCGAGAAACAGAACGCCGAGACGGGCCTGATGCCGGTCGTACCCAACGAAGCCTCCGAATACGGCTACGAGGCGGAGAACCGGCATTTCGCTCGCGCATTCCTGCGCGGGGAGACCCCCGATCTCACCTTTGAGGACGGGGTCGAGGTCGTCGAGCTGTTGATGACGGCCTACATAAGCGCCGAGCAGGGCCGGACGATCGAGTTCCCGGCGCCGGGGCTCGAGGCCTTCGTTCCCGCCGTCGCGCGCGGCGCGTGGAAGGGTTGAGCCGCTGACCCCATTGGAGGAAAGGAGTCGGTCATGGCAACGTCAAACTGGTCGCGCCGAGGGTTTCTGGCGCGCGGGGCCGCCGCGACGGCGGGGCTCGCCGCCGTCGGAGGTCGCGCCGCCGCCGCGCGCCGGGAGTTCAAGATTTCGATCGCCGGGTGGTCGCTGCACCGGGAAGTCTTCGGCGGCCAGATCAAGACGATCGACGCCTTCCGGATCACGCGCGAAGAGTTCAACCTCGACGGGTTCGAGCTGGTCAACACCATGCTCGAAGTGCCGACGTGGAACCATATCGCCAACCTCAAGCGCGAGGCCGACAAGCATCAGGTCCAGATCCCGCTCATCATGGTCGACGGCGAAGGGAACCTGGGCGGAGCGGCAGTCGAGGAGCGGGAACGCGCCGTCCGGTATCATCAGAAGTGGATCTACGCGGCGGCCGATCTGGGCTGTCACTCGGTCCGGGTCAACTGGCGCGGCGAGGAGCGCGGGGTCGAGCGGGACGCCGAAGGAGCCGAGCGATTCATCGCGCGTTCGGTGGCACCGTTCGCCGAGCTGGCCGAGCTGGGGGCGCGCCATGGGCTCAATGTGATCATCGAGAACCACGGCGGCCCGTCGTCCTACCCCGACCTTCTGAGGCGCCTGTTTCAAATGGTCGATCGGCCGAACTTCGGGGCGCTGCCGGATTTCGGCAATTTTCCCGCCGAGGTGGACCGCTACGAGGCCGTGGATAAGATGATGCCTTACGCCAAGGCCCTCAGCGCCAAATGTTATGACTTCGGCGATGATGGGCTCGAGACCAAGATCGACTTTGAGCGGATGCTCCAGATCGCCGTCGACAAGCACGGCTACCACGGCTTCATCGGCATCGAGTACGAGGGGAACCGACTGAGCGAGCGGGACGGCATCCGCGCCGCCCGCGACCTCCTGATCCGATTGCGCGGCTGAGGACCTTCCACTTCTCCGTTCCGGAGCCCCGCCGACATGCTCGCCGACACGCTCAACATCGGGATTATCGGCGTCGGCGGGCGCGGCCTGGATCACCTGCGCGATCTGCACGAGACGACGCGGCCGCCGGAGCGGGCCGCCCGCGTGCACGCCGTCTGCGACATCTACGGGCCGCGCAAGGACCGGGCCCGTCGCCGCGCCGGGCTGGAGACCTGCTTTCACGACTACCGCGAAATGCTGGAGGATCCCAGCCTCGACGGGGTCGTGATCGCCACGCCGGATCATTGGCATCACCGGATGTCGATCGACGCCCTGCGGGCCGGCAAGGCCGTCTATTGCGAAAAGCCGATGACCCTATACTGGGAAGAGGCGCGAGAGGTGGCGCGCGAGGCTCGCCGCGCCGGCTGCGTTTATCAGGTCGGCGCGCAATCGGCCTCCGAGGACGTCTGGTGGCAGGCGCGGCGCCTGATCGCGGCCGGGGCGATCGGCAAGGTGCTGCACCTCCAGGCGAGCAGCAACCGGAACGTCCCGGGGGGCGATTGGAATTACGGCATTGACCGGGACGTGAGCCTCAAGAACCTGGATTGGGAGCGGTTCCTGGGGCCGGCGCCGCCGCGGCCGTTCAACGCCGAGGCCGTCGAACGGTATTTCCGGTTTCGGAAGTTCTGGGATTATTCCGGCGGCCTGGCCACCGATCTCATGTATCACTCGCTTTCCCACCTGCTCGTGGCCGTGGGGTTCCAATTTCCGCTGACCGTGGCCGCGAGCGGGGGTAATTACGTGCACTTTGACCGCGAAGTGCCGGACACGTTCTATCTCTCGGCCGACCTGGAGAGCCGCTCCACCGTCACGCTCTTCGCCACGGCCGGCAACGACACTCCGGTCCGACAGGAAATCCGCGGCGAGACGGGCACGCTCTGGGTCGAGGCGGACACCGTCGTCATCGAAGGCCAGCGGGCTTACCGGGAGGACGCGCGCGAGAGGGCGCTGGCCGTCGCGGGAGAACCCAATGTGACGGTTTCAGAGGATTTTCAGACGATCCGGGTGAAGGCGCAGCCCCGGCTCGGTCACATGGACCGATTTCTCCAGAGCCTGCGCGACGGCGCTCCGACGCATCTGAGCGCGGACGAAGGCTATCGCGTGATGACGACGATCGGCCTTTCGGTTCAGGCGTTCCGTCAGGGCCGTCTCGCGCGGTTTGATCCGCGTCGCCAGCGCGTGGCCTAAGCCCGCGGGGCCGCCGAGGAACCGCCCGAGGCGACGGCCTGCTGAAGCTGCAGGCAGCCGGGCTGATCCCAGCCGACCGTGTAGGCCGGCCGACGGTCGGTCGGCCGTTGCTTCTCGACGTCGAAATACATCACGCGGCCCTGGCGGTAGGACTCCACGGCGAGCGTGATGGCGACTTGAACGTGATAGCCCTTGCGCGCGCTCAGGACCGGCTCCTGGCGCGAGCGGATGGAATCGAAAAAGTTCTGCATGTGCGAGGGGCGTTCGCGCGTGGCGATGCGGTATTCGCGGCTGCCCCATTTGCGCTCGAAGGCTTCGGCCACGTCTCGCAAGCGCTCTTCGGGCCGGACGGAGATGTAGGGCGTGCTCCCCTCGAACTGGCCGTGTTCGACCATGACGATCGTCCCCTCGTGGCCGCGGATGAGCCCCGGGATATGGGTGGCGTTGGCCATCGACGAGGTGAGCACGACGCTGTGGCCGGAGGGGTAATCGGCCGAGAGCATGAACGTGTCGGGCACTTCGCGACCGTCGTCGAAGACGTAAATCCCGCCCATGCCGCTGGCCCGCCAGGGAAACTCCGGCTCCGGCCAACAGATGTTGAGCGGGGCCATGACGTGGAAGAAGAGGTCGGTGGCGATGCCGCCGGAATAGTCCCAGTATTTGCGGAAGCGGAAAAACCGCTGCGGGCCGCCGTCCTTCCACTCGTGTCTGTTCCGAGCCGCGGCCTGATACCAGTCCCAGTTGACGTAGTCCTCGCCGTCCTTGTCCGGTCCGGCGTTGGGGTCGATCGAGTAGTTCCATTCCCCCTGGCGGGAGTTGCGGTGATAGGAGCCTTGACTCAGGAGCAGCTTGCCGATCATGCCGTCTTCGATCGCTTTTTTGGCGTTCCACCATTGATCGGCGGAGGTCGTCTGCGAACCGACCTGAACGACGCGCTTGAGGCGGGCCTCGGTCTCGGCCATCTGGCGCGCCTCGTCGATCGTGTGCGTCATCGGCTTCTCGCAATAGACGTCTTTCCCCCTTTCCATGGCGGCC
The DNA here is from genome assembly GCA_964463045.1 of uncultured Candidatus Sumerlaeota bacterium. Lineage (GTDB taxonomy): Bacteria > Sumerlaeota > Sumerlaeia > MVZB01 > JAJFLK01 > CAYXAU01. The sequence continues at coordinate 263,768 of CAYXAU010000003.1, forward strand.
AGGGCGATGGGGGCGTGCCAGTGATCCGGCGTCGCCACAATGACGGCGTCAACCTCGGCCAGATCGAGGGCCTCCGGGTGGAGCTCGAAGGTCTTGACCTGAACGCCGCGCTCTTCGCAGAGCCGCCGCGCCGCGTTGAGACGCCTGCGATAGACGTCGCTGACGGCGACGACCTGGCACTGCTCCCGCATCCCGAGCACCTGCCGCAGGAGCGACGTTCCACGGCCCCCGACGCCGATGACGGCCAAGTTGATTTTTTCATTCGGGCCGATCTTGCGGCTGATCCCCACGGGGGCCGGACCTCGGGAGACCCTCGTGCAGCCGCCGAGGATAAGGGCGCCCGCCGCCCCCCCGCCCCCACGCAGGAAGCCCCTCCGATTGACCTCACGTGTGGAAGGAGCTTGAGGCCGCCGTTCACTCTTAGCGCGATTCATCACCTGAGACCTCCCCGGACCTCTGATGAGCGGCGCCTCGCCCACGGATCCGAGCGGATTGAGAAGCTGATCCCCGAGCCCAGAGGATGGCACGCAAGGCCGAGGCCGTCAATGTCGGGCTGCGCCCAGGCGGGGAGAGCGCCGGTCAGGGCGGAAATGGGCGCGGGGCCGGGAGGCGCGAAATTCGCGTTTGACATTGTATCATTGTATGATATATTGCGGATTAATCTGGTGAGAGGGCCATGCCCAGCGCCCCCGGTGCCACCTTATCGTCTCATGATCACGATCCGTCTCGGCTCGCCCGTTCCCCTCGCTGACCAGATCCAGGCCGCCCTCCGCGAGGCCATCGCTACCGGCCAACTGGCCGTCGGCGATCCTCTCCCCACCGTTCGCCAGCTCGGGGCCGATCTCGGTATCCACTTTAACACCGTGGCTCGGGCTTATCGCGCCCTGGAAGCGCGTGGTCTGATCGCCGCCGTTCGCGGCCGCGGAAGCATCGTGATCTCGAACGTCGAGTCCCCGGTCTCGCCGCAGGATCGAGCCCGCGAGGAGTTGGTTCCCGCTGTTCGCAAGCTGCTGACCGATGCGCGGGTCGCCGGGATCGATGGCCAGGCGGTCATCGAATTGATCCGCCATGAACTGGCCCGATTCGGGCCCCCGGGCGCTTTGCCTGTCGATTTGGGTCGGGGCGGGCAGGGGCACGCTGATCGGGATCCTCGGCGGCGTCTTCGGGATTTACGCCGACGTTAATCGAGCCCGCATCCGTCGTCTGCCACAGGATTTGAACCCCCCCTGCGAACGAACCGAATTCTCCGAAGGGCAGTTCGCGGACCGTTAGGCGATCGGCTGGACCCCGTGGGGGGCGCATGGTAGAAGGAGAGGGCCGCAAGGCGAGGCCTCTCGGCGGGATGACTCCTTGCCGCAGCCGGCCACGCCGACGTGGCTCTGCCCCGATGAGCGAAGAGCTGGTCAATCACTATAAGGCCGACGAGCGGGAGGTGGGGTTTCTGCTGTTCGAGCAGTTCCGCCTGCAGGACCTGCTCGGCCGGGGCCCCTACGCGGACTTTACCGAGGCTGACGCCCGGCTGATTCTTTCCGAGGGGCTCAAGTTCGCGATCCATGAAGTGGGGCCGTTGAACGGGTACGCCGACCGGCTGGGATGCGTTTATGACCCGAAGTCCGGCGCCGTGACGGTCCCGCCCCTGCTCAAGGATTTGCAGCGCAAGTACGTCGAAAACGGGTGGCATGGCCTTCGCGCGCCGGCGGTCTATGGCGGCCAGGGGGCTCCGTATTCGCTGGCCCTGGCGGTCAGCGAATTTTTCGCCGGGGCGTGCTCGGCCTGGGCCATGTATAACGGCCTGACGCATGGGGCGGCCCATCTGATCGAAGTCTTCGGCACGGAGGAGCAGAAATCGCTCTTCTGCCCGAAGCTTTACGGCGGGGAGTGGATGGGGACGATGTGCCTGACGGAGCCGGGGGCGGGCTCCGAGGTCGGCCGCAGCCAGACGCGCGCCGCGCCGCAGCCCGATGGAACCCATCTCATCCAGGGGGTGAAGTGCTTCATTTCCGGCGGCGAGCACGATTTCACGGACAACATCGTCCACATGGCCCTGGCGCGGATCGAAGGGGCGCCCGGCGGGACGAAGGGGCTCTCGCTCTTCATCATCCCCAAGCGGCGGATCCGGCCCGACGGGACGCTGGGCGAGCCGAACGACGTTCGCTGCCGCGGGATTGAGAAGAAGATGGGGATCAACGCCTCGGCGACGGCCACGCTCAATTTCGGCGACGAGGACCGGTGCCAGGGGTTGCTTCTCGGCCGCGAAGAGAACAAAGGCATCGCCCAGATGTTCCAGATGATGAACGAGGCGCGGATCGGGACGGGGCTCCAGGCGTTGGCGACGGCCTCTTCGGCTTATCTGAACGCCCTGGCCTATGCTCGCCAGCGCGTCCAGGGAAAGCGCTTTGAGGACATCGCCTCCGGTCGCCGGGGGGCCAGCGTCCGAATCATCGAGCACGAGGACGTGCGTCGGATGCTGGTGGAGATGCGGTCGAAGGTGGAGGGAGGCCGAGCGCTGGCGTTGAAGCTGGCGATCCATCTGGATCGGGCCCGAACGGTGGAGGATGCCGCCGGGGGGGCCGATCTCGCCCGCGTCGATCTGCTGACCCCGCTGGTCAAGGCCTATCTCTCCGATCAGGCTTTTCGCGTGGCCGAGCTGGCGATCCAGACCTACGGGGGCTATGGCTACATCCGGGACTATCCGGTCGAGCAATACTGCCGCGATATCAAGATTCAGTCGTTGTATGAGGGGACGAATTATATCCAGGCCCTTGACCTGGTCGGGCGGAAGCTCAATCAGGACGGGGGGGAGCCCCTGAGACGGCTCCTGACGGAGATCGAAGCCTTCGCGACGCGGCTGAAGGAGCATCCGGCGCTGGGAGGTGAGTCCGCCCGGCTCGGTGAAGCCTCGGCCGCCGTCGGGCGGTTTGCACTTCAATATCTGGAGTTTATGAGGAGCGGTCGCATCCGCCAGATTCCGCTGACGGCCACCCGATTCCTCGAAGCGCTCGCCGAAACGGTCATCGGCTGGCTTTTGCTGGAGGGGGCGACCGTGGCTCACGAGGCGTTGGCGGCCCAGGCCGAAGGAAGCCGCGAATTTCACTTCTACGCCGGGAAGCTTCACGTGGCGCGGTTCTTCGCGCGGAACGTCCTGCCCGGGGCGGCCTTCAAAGCCCGGCTGGCCGCCGAGGCCGACACGAGCGCCCTCGACATCGCCGAGGAGCAATTTCCGCTCGACGGTCTGGATTGATCCGTTCCTCACACCTTCGGCGTCGGCGGGCCGGCCGCGAGGGGGCGATATGAAGGCGGAGCCGTCCGTCGCCGCCGGGGCGGGCGTTTTCGCTCGGCTGGAAGTCATTGCGGCGGCGGCGTTCTTTTCCACCGGAGGGGCCGCCATCAAAGCCTGCGACCTGACGAACTGGCAGGTCGCGGGATTTCGCTCGGGCGTGGCGGCGCTCACGGTGGCGGCCTTGATGCCGCGGGCGGTCAAAGGGCTGAACGGGCGGGTAGCGGCGGTCGGCTTGGCCTACGCCGCGACGGTGGTATCCTTCGTCGCCGCCAACAAATTGACGACGGCCGCCAGCACGATCTTTCTGCAGGGGAGTTTCCCCCTCTACGTGCTGCTCCTGGGCCCACGATTGTTGGGCGAACCGACCCGGCGGGGCGATCTCCTTTTCGTGGCGGCCATCGCTCTGGGCTTATCCATGTTTTTCTTCGGGACGGAGGCGCCGATCGCCACGGCGCCGGACCCGCTCCGGGGCAACCTCCTGGCCGTTGGGAGCGGTTTCTGTCTGGCGCTCACGGTGATGGGGCTCCGCTGGCTGAGCCGTTCGGGCATCGAGGGTGCGTCGGCCTCGGCCCTTGTGGCCGGCAACGCGACGGCCTTTCTGGTCTGTCTGCCGCTCGTCGGTCCTCTTCCGGCGGGTTCAGCGAGGGATTGGACGATCATTCTTTTTCTCGGCGTGGGGCAATTAGGCGTTGCCTATCTGCTGTTGAGCCGAGGAATGCGGCGCGTGCCGGCGCTGGAGGCCTCGCTCCTGCTGATGCTGGAGCCCGTGCTGAATCCGGTGTGGGCCTGGCTCGTTCATGGGGAGCGGCCGGGGACGGGGTCGCTTGCGGGCGGGGGGATTATCCTGGGCGTGACGGCTCTCAAATCCTGGAGGGACAGTCACCGAGCCCTTGGGGCGATCCGGAATCGGTTGTGACCGGGAGCGAGGCGAGCGAGATGAAGGGCGGATGTGACTTTGAGGTGAAACCCGGGATTCGGGTGAGACGGGTTCTGAGTCGCCGGCGGGCGCTGGTCCTGGCTTTCCTGCTGGCGGCGCTGCCTTTGGCGGGCCTTCCCGCCTTCCAGGAGGCGGGGCCGGCCGAGCCGCAAGAAACCGAAGATATCAAGCTTTTCCGGATGGAGTCGGGGCTGATGAGGGCCTTCTGGGGCCGTGGGATTTCGATGGAAGCCGGCGTGGCGCTGCCGCCGGATCGCCGGCCGGGAGATCGCTTCCCGGTGGTCTATTTCATTCATGGATTTAGCGGTTCGCACCGGTCGGCCTGGAGCCGCGGCGCGGCCGCCGTTGAGCGGATGAAGGTCTCGCCGGATTATCCGCGCATGATTTACGTCTATCTGAATGCTTCGCATCCGATGGGCCATCATGGCTTTGCTGATTCGGTGAACACCGGCCCCTGGGGCCAAGCGCTCTTGAGCGAGCTGATTCCGGCTCTGGAGGCTGAATTCGGCGCGGTTGGCCGGCCGAAGGGACGATTCCTGATCGGCATCTCCAGCGGCGGCTGGGCCGCGCTCTGGCTGCAAGTTACTTATCCGGACTTTTTCGGCGGGGTGTGGTCGGCGGCGCCGGACCCGGTCGATTTCCGGGACTTCACCGGGATCAACATCTATGCCGACGAGAACGCCTACGCGGACCCCGAAGGTCGGGAACGGATGCTCGTGCGGCGCGACGGCCGGTGGGTGATGTCGATCCGTCAATTCGTGGAGCGAGAAATGGCCGAATCCCCCGTCGGGGGGCAGTTCTACAGCTTCGAGGCGGTGTTCAGTCCCCGCGCCGATGATGGCTCGCCGATGCGCCTGTTCGACCGGACCACCGGCCGGATCGATCCGTTCGTCGCGCAATCCTGGAAGAAGTACGATATCGGCTTTCAGTTGCAGGAGCGCTGGGACGAGCTTGGCCCCCGGCTGAAGGGAAAACTCCACATCATCTGCGGCCTGGCCGACACCTACCGGCTTGAGGGGGCCGTCTTGCTTCTGCGGGATGAGCTGGCCCGCCGCGGGAGCGACGCCCAATTCGTCCTGGTCGAGGGGCTCGGCCATGACGTCCTCGCTCCGCACGTCGAGCGCTGGCCTGAGGGGTTTGAAGCCCTGGCCCACCACGAGATGTGGGCCCGGTATCTGAGGTCGGAGCAGGGAGAGTGAAAGAGGGGGCCCGCCGCAGGGGTTACTTGGCGGCGGACTTCTCCAAACGGGCGTAGCGTCTGAGGAACTTTTCGACGCGTCCGGCGGAGTCAACGTACTTCTGCTTGCCGGTGAAGAAGGGGTGGCAGGCGGCGCAGATATCGATCTTGCGAATATCGCGCGTGGTCCGAAATTGGTAAGTCGCCCCGCAGACGCACTGCACGGTTCTCAGCTCATAAGGGGGGTGGATGCCTTGCTTCATAGCGCTATTCCCTTTAGGATCAACCTTCGGCGTGGGTAGGCGCCCCTCGGCCGGGACGCGGCTGCCCCGCCGGCCGGGGGCCGGCGGCCGGCCATCCGATGACGATATCCCGGGCTTGGACCGGGCGTCAAGGTCCCCCGTCCCTTCCGGGGTTTTCATGGCGTCGGATCGAGCCGCTACCTTTATCCCTCATGGATTGAGTCGCCCCGTTTGAAGCGTTACTGGTTGGCCATCTTCGGCGTGGGCTTCGTGGCCCTCGCCATTGGGGTTTCCCTCTGGCTGAGACGCGATCGCCCCGACGGAGGTCGGCCCGAGCCCGGGGTGTCGCTTCTGCCGTTGCCGCCGGCGGCGCCCTCCATCGTGTCGGAGGTTCGGCACCTCCGCGACGGGATCGAGTTTGGCCTCAAGCTCTCAGCCGCGGATCGCCTGCCCCTGGAACCCGAACGCCTTTATTTCGCGCTCCCTTCGTCGGCGGCGACGGCGCTTGAACTTCTAAGTTACCGATCAGGAGAAACCGAATGGGTTGCAGAGCCGGCGGCGCAAGGCTCCGCGGCCCCTTTGGCGCATTGCGTTTACCGGGATCGCGGGATTCTTCGACGATGGAGAATAGGCGAAGTGCGCGTTGAGCCGGGTTTTTTCAGGGCGCTGGCACCGTCGGGGGACGGCGACCGCGCCGATGTAGAGGCCCGCCTCAAACTGGCCTGGCCCGAGGGGTCGGCGCCTTCGCCGGCCTCTCCCCCCTTTCCGGACGAAGTGGCGCCCGACCGGGGGTGGGGGCAGATTCTCAATCGCCTAGTCGTCAATCCGGAGGGGATTTCTCTCTACCAGATGGCATCTCCGCCACTCAGGTCCGGCCTGCGGCCCCAGCCGATCGCCCTGCCCGCGCCTCCGGGCCGGAGATTGAATTGGGCGAGGCTCAGGGTGGAGACCGAGGGGTTGCATCGTCTCGACGTTGAGGCGTTGGCGCGAGCGCTGGGTCGCTCGGCGATCGACCCGTCCGAGGTGCGCTTATATTACTTCGGTGCGCGGGTCCCTGTCGTCCGGAGCGGCGACGGAGCTTCCGCCGAGACCTACTTCTGGAACCCCGCCCAGCCGTCTCCTTACACGCGGGAGAGAGTGTACTGGGCGACGGCGGCGCCGGAGCTTGACCCCGCGCTCGTTCCGACCGATCCGATCGATGCAGCGACCGGGGAACCGCGCCGGCTGGAAACGACGCCACGGCTGGCCGCGGTCGATCGGGACCGACACCGGATCGACCGGCTGGGCGTTTTCCGAGAGATTCTGGACATGGTGTGGGTGGACGGCGAGCTGTTGACCTCGCCCACGCTTGAACTGCCGCTCACGTTGGAATCCTTCGTGGACGGCCCCGCCGAGGCGAGACTGGACCTTTATTTCGACCCGGAGCAGGCCGAGCGGGTCGATCTCGTCCGCGGCGGACCGACGATTCAGTTGCGCGGGGGGGGGCGGCTCCTGGGGGAGACGCCGCCGGTGAGCCAGGCGGGAAGGTCGCGCCTGAACCTTCGGCTGGAGCCGGGAGCGCTTCATGACGGGCCCAGCACGTTGAGCCTGGGGCTTGCTCCAGGGGGGGAATTCCCTCCCGTCGGCGGCTTGTGGTTGGACCGATTGGAGATCGAGTATATCAGCCGAATCGAACCCGCGGGCGGCCGATTGACGATTCGAGCCGGGCCGGCTCACGAGGCCGACGGCCGGGTAAATCGAACGCCGTTGGCTTTTGTGGAATCGACGGGGGGGGAGGTCGACCCTCGCTGGGTGATCCTGGGGGTCCGGGACGGCCGCTCCGGGGTCGAGGGGACGATGAGCCCAAGGGACCTCTTCCCGGGCCTTTCGGTCCTCAGCCCGCAGGTTGCCGATGGGGAAGCCTCGTTGATCTGGCGCGGCGAGCCGGGCTTCCGGATCGAGGTCTATGCGCGCGAGGCCATCTCCACGGCGGGAGGTTTCGAGCCCGCCGATCCGGCGGGGGCGGCGGCCCTGGCCGCCCTCCCGACGGATTTGCTGATCCTGACGCACGAAAGGTTCCTTCCCGAGCTGGGGCGTCTCGTGGACCTCCATCGTCGGTTGGGGCTGGGCTCGCGCGTGGTGGACGTCCAGGAGGTCTACGACCACTTCAATGGGGGGGAATTGAGCCCGGCGGCGATAAGGGATTATCTGGCCTGGACGCTCTCGGCGGGGGGCGCGAGGGCTCCGGGGCGCGTCCTCTTTGTCGGCGACGCCACGAGCGATTATCGCGATTTCTCACGCGAGGGGGTCCCCAACTGGGTCCCCAGCTACACAGTTAGAGGGGGACGCGAGCCCTGGGCGTCGGATGAATGGATGGGCCTGGTGGCGGGGGAGGATGCGCTGCCGGACTTCATGATCGGCCGGATATCGGTCGATCGGATTGAGGACCTGCGGGCGATTGTCGAGAAGGAAATCACCTATGCCGGATCGCCGCGTTTCGGCCCGGCGCGGGCCCGTCTGGCGCTGGTGGCCGACAATGACCTGGACCTGCCGCATCGCCTGGACGCGTTGGCCGCGGCTCATTTCCCGAAGGCTCTTCCCGTCGAGCGGGTGTATCAGCGTGACCTGCCGCTTGAGGACAATTGGTACGCGGACGAGGCCTACCGGGACATGGTGTTCGCGCGCGACGGGGAGTGGATGAAAATCTGTCCCCTGGCCACGCGCCGGATTTTCGACCTTCTGACCGGCGGGACGACCTTGCTGACTTACTTCGGGCATGGGTCGCCCAATGTCTGGTCCCTGGAGCGGATGTGGTTCGGCGGAGACCACTCTAACAGCGAGAACCGGCATTTGCACGACACGGGACCGCTGGCCTTCGTGGTCAACCTCACCTGCAATTCCGGGGCGCTGGATTACCCCCTCCGGCCCTGGAACGTCAATATCATCGAGGACATGTTGCGCGTCCCCGGCGGAGGGGCCGTGGGCACGTTCGTCCCCTCAGGGCCGAGCCAACCGGCCCGTCACGAGGCGATCGCGCACGAGCTTTTTCGATCCGTTTTCTCGGACCGGCTTCGGGGTTTCGGCGAGATCGTCGCTCTGACGAAGGCGCGCTATCTCCTGGCCGATCAGCCCGAAGACGTGGCCTTGATGTACCACCTGCTCGGCGATCCGGGCCTGGAACTTTCCATCGTCTCCGATCTCCTTCGGTTTGAGCTTCCCGAACGCGTTTATGCCCGCGGGCAGAGGCTCCGCCAGCGGCTTGACGGCCTGAACCCCAGAGAAGGCCAATGGACGGTCTCCGTGGCTGAGGCGGGGCGGTTGCTCTGGGCTTCCCCCCCAGAAGACTACGCCGGGGGCCGGATCCACCTCGACGTGGCGCTCCCGGAGGACCTGCCTTACGGTCCGAAGGTGCTTCAGGTTTACGCATGGAGCGAGTCCAGCGGCGCCGACTTGGCCGCCTCAGCCGAGTTCTCGCTCCTGACGCCGGTGTACGAATTGAGCGATTTCAGACTAGCGCGGGCGTCGGATGGGGGTCTCTCGGCGGCCGCCGAGGTCAGCAACGTGGGCGAAGCGTCGGGGGCGGGAGCGCGGGTCTCCATCAGGCGCTGGGGAGCCGAGGGTTCCCCCTCAGCCGAGGGTTGGAGCGTCCGGCTGGGACCGGGGGAGAGCCGAACGTTGGATTGGCGGGTGGAGCCACCTGCGGATAACGGCGATATATTGACTTATGAGGCCCTCCTTCAGCCTGAGCTTGAGCCCTGGCGAGCGGAGGTTCCCCGCGAACTCCGACGCCGCGCCGTATGGGTGCCTCCAGCGGTCACTCCCCGATGGGCCGCCGAGCTCTCGGGGCGGCGCTGGGTGGCCCAGCGACAGGTCCTGGCCGTCGAGCTGTTGGCCGTCGCCGGAGCCGATCGACCTGAGCGGGAGTGCGTGGCGCGATGGATCGACGAATCGGGGGCTGAGCTGACGACCGGGACGTTGGTCCTGGAGCCCCAGGGAGAGTTCCTGGGGGGGCGCGTCGGGCTCGCAAGGGTGGGCTTGCCCGCCGACGCCGATGAGGCCCTCGAGGGGAGCCTCGAGCTGCGATGCGCCGCGCCGGGTGGGGCGGGAACGCCGATCACTGAAGATCGGATGGGACTCGCCCGGCTGGCCGAGAGGGGCCCGCGTCTGCGCCTGCGACCGGGGACCGTGCGGGTGGACCCTTCGACCTCGAACCCGACCGTCGGGGAGACGATCTTCGTTCTGGCCGAGGTGGAAAACGTGGGAGATGAGGCGTCGGCGACGGCGCGCCTGAGGCTCCTGGAAGGGGATCCGGAAGCGGGCGGGCGGCCGGTCTACAACCATATGCGCGAGATCGATCATCCCGTGGAGCCCCTGGGCGCGGGCCGGAGCGGGACCTTCAGGCTGCGTTGGGACCCCGTTCGGAACCCCGGGCCGCGGCGGTTCTGGGTCCAGCTTCTGCCCGATGCCTCAGAGCCGTGGGCCCCCGCCGCCGAGCGGTTGGCCGAGGGGACGGTCCGCGTCAAGACGAAGCCGGACCTCAAGTATGGGGCCGTCCGGGCGGGGCGGCGCGAGGACGATCGCCGTCTGGGGCGGCGCAGAATCTTCCTGACGGCAGAGGTCATCAACGAAGGGGAGACCGACGCGCGGAACGTGACGATTACGTTTTATAAAGGAGAGGCCCCCCTGCTTGGGGAGTCGTACGATGAGGCCCACGTGATCCATCGGACGGTCGTCGATCGGATCGAGGGCCTTTCGACGCGCCTCGTCGTTCACGAGTGGTGGTACGAATCGCCCGAGGAGCTGTTGGATAAAGACGGCCGCTTGATCTTCTGGGTCCAGGCGACCCTTGAGGGATTTCGCCGGGGCATCCTCTCGCAAAGCGGCGAGCTGGAAGGGGAACTCGATCTGCCCGGCCGATGAAGAGCCGGCCAGGGGCCTGACGCCTGATGCGCTCTCCGACCGTATTGCCTGCCTACGACCCCATCCAAGCCGAGGGATGGATGCGCGAGGCGCTCCAGGAGGCCGAGGCAGCCGCAGCCGCCGAGGAGGTCCCGGTCGGCTGCGTCGTGGTCGATGCGGGTGGGGGGATCGTCGCGCGCGGGCGGGACCGCCGTCAGGCGGCCTCCGATCCGCTCGGCCACGCCGAAGTTGAAGCGATCCGGCTGGCGGCGGCGGTCCAGGGGGACTGGCGGTTGGACGGCCACACGGTGGTGGTCACGCTGGAGCCATGCCCGATGTGCGCCGGCTTGATACTGATGGCGCGCGTCGGGCGGGTGATCTTCGGGGCGCGGAACGTCAAATGGGGCGCCGCCGGGAGTCGGCTCGACCTCCTGCGAGCGGCTTCGTTCCCGCATCGCCCCGATGTCCGGGAGGGGATGTTGGCGGAGGCCTGTGGGGCCTTGTTGAGCGCGTACTTCGCTCGTCGTCGGGCGGGATAAAGCCGTCGCCGATGCCGTCATTCCGGCGGACAGCAAAGGTTAGAGCCCGGGAGGTGAGGGCTCAGGGGCTTCCGAATCTCCTTGAGCGGCGCGGCGTTCGAAGGCGGCCTGAACGACATCGGGCAAGTCCAGGGAGGGGTCGCTCATCGCCGCCGTCAGAGCAATATGGAGCGACCGGCCGGCCATCGGGCCCCTGCCGGCCGCCTGCTCGAACCGATAACGGCGTTCCCACCACAGGCCCGCATCGGGTTGTAGGGCCAGGCCGCGCTCGATGGTTTCGGCGGCGACCGCCAGACGACCATGGCGAGTCGAGTAGAGATAAAGCCAGTGGAGGAGTTCGGGGGAGGCGGGGTTATGGCGCGAGGCCCTTTGGGCCGTCTCGATGGCGCCGTCCACGCGACCGGCCACGTCCAGGATTCGAGCCAGCTCCAGGGCCGTGACGATATTATAGGGGTCCCGCTCAAGGGCGGCTTCGTAGGTGGCCGCGATCCGCTGAAACAGCGTTTCGTCCCAGGCCTGCGCCTGAGCCAGTCGTTCCCGCAGCCAATGGGCCCGTTTCCGATAGACGTCGGGATTCCAGGGGTCCCGCGCCTCGGCTCGGTAGAGCAGCGGGCCGAGGTCCGGCCGGCGGAAGTCCTCAGGGCGTTTGAGTCGGGCGAGGGCTCCGCGCGCCGCGACCGGGCGTGCGGTCAGCGGGATCAAGCCCGCCAGCAACCCGAGGGCGGCCACTGCGACGAGGAGGCTCGGCCACGCCGGCCGGGGTTCCCCTGGCGCGGCTCGTTCCCCGCGCGGCGCGAGATGGGCCGCTCCGTTGGGGCGACCGGCCACCGCCAACGCCATCCAACCCCCGGCCAGAAGCGCGGGAATGGAGGAGTTGGGCCCCCCCATGACCGCCAGACCCAGGAGGGCCTGAATTGGAAGCCAGGGGCTCTGGCCGATGAAGAGGCCCGAACCCCCGCGGCGACTCGCCCGCAGGCCGAGGCCAAGCGTCATCAACGCCATCAGCGCGATCCCGATAAGGCCGGAGATTCCCCAGGAGGAGGCCACGCCCGGCCATCCCATCCAGGTGGGGAATGGCTGAGGGGAGAGAGTGTCCGTGGAAGCCAACCTCAAGGCGGCGCTTCGTCCCCAGCCGAAGATCGAGGACCCCATCCAGAGCAGCTCGAAGGGCCGGCCCCGCTCGCCCGTCTGGAAGGCCGGCCCATCGCCGATGGAGCGAACGTTTCGGAGGGAACTCCATGCCAAGAGGAAGCCTAAGCCGACGGCGGCAAGGTGGCTGAGGATAACCGGAGCCGGGGAAGGCGGGACGTCGGCGTCCCGCCGACCGGGGTGTCCCCCCGAACGGGGACCGGGCCGGCGGTCGGCCGCCAGAGTCCGCGGGGGCCTGGTTCCCTCGAAGTGACTGCTCAGGACGGCAAGCGCCCAGAGGAAAGAGAGCAAAACCGGCATGAGGTCCGGCCTGAACAGGAGGGGAATCGTCGAGAGGCGCCAGCGGCTGAGGCCGATCACGGCGAGCGTCCCGATCCAGACCGCGAGGCCCAGCACGGGTTTACGGTGGCCCAAGGTGGCCAGGGCGATCGTCGAGAAGCCGAGAATCGTGATATCGGTCAGTTCGCGGATGGCAAGGTATGGGACTGGACCCTCTCGGGCGACCCACCAGCGCAGGCCGAGAAGGCCCAGCAGCGCCAGGGTCGCCCCGAGCAGGCCAAGGCTCAGCCGAAGATCGGGCAGGGGCGGAGCTCCGAAGGCCAGGATGGCCGCGAGCAGGCCGAGCGGCAGGGGAGCCCACGCCGTCCAGAGGACGCCCGGCGAGGCAGGGAGGCCGCCCGAGGCCGCCTGGAGCAAATAGTCGTCGGCGGCGATCCCCGCCAGAGCGAAGGCCAGGAACGTGAGCGTCGCTGAAGCCAGCAGCCAGGCCCAACGGGAGGGAAAAATCCGCTGCCGGAGGCCCGGTTGAAGTTCAGAGAGGAGCCGAAGGCCGCGCCGAAGGCGGGATTCGGGGGCCCAGGCCGGCGTTGCGTTGGAGGGGGCTCGAAGTTTTGGCCGGAGCAGCGCCATAAACGAAGGGTGGGGTGAACGCGGAATCCGGCCGGCGTGCCGCCGAGACGGGGCCGGCCGGTTCGCCGCGATCGGCAAGCGCGCGCCAGTTTACGAGGCTGGACCCCGGAGGCGCAATCGGCCGATCCAGGGGCGGGGCTGACCGCCGCGATTGCCGAGCCTGAGCGGTCGCCCTATGATGGCGGGTCCGACGGGACGGTCCACGTCCCGCGCGCCTGGGGCAGCACACTGAGCCTCCGCCTGCCGACCTTTGCCGATCAAAGCCCAACTCCAAGCTTGACCGTGGGGCCATGGTTTGGACCGCAGGGGTGGAGCGGAGGGGCCTTGCCCGGTTACGAACGCTTCCCCTTCTCGAATTTCCCGTGGAACGAATTGTATCGCGAGGGGCGCCGGCTGGGAGAGACCGTCTGCGTCAAGGCCAGTCGTTCCCGCCGCGTCTATCGCGTCCAATCTCAGGACCCGTCGACGGGTCCGCCGGGCCAAGTCATGTACGTCAAGCGATACCTGATCAACACGCCCCGGAGGTGGCTTTCCAACCGCCTGAGAGGTTCGAGAGCCGCCCGCGAGTTCACGCTCGGTCTGCGCCTTGCGGCGGCGGGGCTCCCCGTGCCGACGCCGTTGGCCCATGCCGCCCATCGGGCCGCGTTTCGACCGGCAGCGGCGGAAGGGGCCGAGGGACTACCCCCAGCCAGCTATCTTGTCACGCGGGCGTGCGACGGGAGGGGGTCCGTTCGGACGTGGATGAAGTCCCGGCCGGAGCTGCGCGAGCCCCTGATGGGGGCCGTTGCCCGCTTCGTCGCCTGGTGTCACGCCCACGGGTTCCAGCACGACGATCTTTCGGTCGATCACGTTATCGTGGCGGGGGATCCGGCCGAGGAAACGGCGTGGGACCGCCCAGTGCAGGAGAACTTCGCGTTGATCGACATCGACGATGGGCGTCTGACGTCCCGGCCCGTTGCCCTGGCCGGTCGAATGATCAACCTATACCAGATTCTGAGGTCGCTATCGTTTGTTCAGGCGGCCCCCAAGCTCCGCGATCACTTCCTGATCGAATATCTTCGGGCCTCGGGCCAGGGGGAGCGGCTCACGCTCGCCGAATGCAAAACGGCCTTGGAGCGCGTGGCGCGCCGACGGGGACGGGCGAGCGTGCTTTTCCCCCGGCCGAGAACGTAAGCCGCGATTTCCTGTTGCCGGGCTCAGGCGCCGGACCTAAGCTGGAACTCATCTCGGGCGCTACGAGAAGGCGAATACCTGGAGACGACCCCCATGATTGGACGATGGTTGGCTCGAACGGCGGGCGGCTGCATGATCTCGGCCGTGGCGATCTTCCCGGCGGCGGCCGACGTGCTCGGCGAGGCCGCGGACTTTCCGGTTCGGCGAGGCCAGCCGGCCGAAGCGTTCCTCCGATTGGTCTCTTCGGGCAGGGTGGACGGGCTGAACGGAGAGATCAGCTACGATCCGGCGCTGCTGCTCAATCCGCGGGTCGCCGCCGGGCCGGGGGCTGCGGGTTTCACGGCCCTCGGTCATGAGGTCGAGCCGGGTCGATACCGTTTTGTGCTCTTCAACCCGGAGGCGGACGCTCCGCTGAACGTTGCTCTGCCGGTGCTGAGATTTCAGTTCGACACCCCTTTTTCCAATACAGTCAGCCGAGCCGTTGAGGTTCGTTTTGCCGACCAGGGGCCGGCGCGGGCGGCCGCGGCCCGGGTGGTCGAAGGGGCGGACCCCTCGGTAATCTCCGTGGGGGTCACCGGCGGGGAGAACGTCAGTTTCCTCCCCTTCACGATCACGATCGGGGGCAACGCCGTCGCCCGGTGGGAATGGTATCGCTGATCGACCGGGCGCGAGGCGAGCTTCAGGGCTGGCTCATCAGGAACTGAGTCAGGGCGCGGACTTCGTCGGCGTCCAGGAGAGAGTCTTCCATCGTCGTGCCGGGGATAAGGCGCTGGGGCGTCCGGATGATCTGGTAGATGAACCGGGCGCGTAGCCGCCGGCCGACGCCGTCCAGATCCGGGGCGTCCGGCTCCCCGGCCCCCGCCAGGACGTGACAGGTCCCACAGCGTTCCTCGGCATAGAGGCGACGGCCCAGCTCGATTGCAGCGTCGGACGGCTCGCCGAAGTCGGCGTCCGTCAGCTCGAAGAGATCGGGCTGAGTCAGGGACGTGAGGTAGGCCGTCAACCCGCGCAGCTCGCGGGGATTGAGGCGATAATCGGGCATGCGCAGGACGGGCCGCCGGTTCTTGGCTTCGTAACGCCGTTCGGGGATGTCTTGGAGATAGCCCATGAGCCAATCGGGTCGGAAACGATCTCCGCTAAAGTCCAGTGAGGGAGGGATGTTGAGGCCGCGGCCCACGCCTTCGCCGGCGTGACACTCAGCGCAGCGGAGGAGCCCATAAATCCGCTCGCCGAAGGCGAGGTCGCGGGCCGAGAACTCGCGGTCGGACGCCTCGGCGGCGGGTTGGGGCGCGGGAGTGGCCGTCTCGGTTTCGGGTTCGGCCGGGGGCTGGGTCAAACGGGCCAGCTCGCGCCGCTCCACTCGGAGGAAGAGATAGCCTTGGATCGTCAATCCAACGACGGCCAGGACCGCGACGGCGCCGAGCGTGAGCGCCACGGGACGTCGCGCGAGGCGCCGCTCCGGGTTACGATCGAGGAACGGCAGCAGGACCAATAAGAGGGCGGCGGTCGAGGGGATGACGAAAGTCCCCAGGAGCTGCCATCTGCCCTGGAAGTAGCGCAACAGTTGTTGGAGGCCGAGGAAATACCACTCCGGGTGAGGGGCGAAGGCCATCGTTGTGGGATCGGCCTTTTCGCCGAGGTTCGCCCCCGCGCCGGCGGCGAGAAGCAGAAGGAGAAGGAACAGGCCAAGCACCATGGCCGAATCTCGGACGGCTTGATCCGGAAAGAAACGCCACGGGTAATCCACCGGCTCGTCGTCGCGGGTCCAGGGGGGGGTGATCCCGTGGAGCCGGATGAGGAAAAGGTGAAGGCCCATGAGGCCGAGGAGGAGGGCCGGGAGCACGAGGACGTGAAGGGCGTAGAAGCGGGGCATCGTGAGTTCGCTGATCTCCGGGCCGCCGAGGATCAGCGTTTTGAGACCGGGCCCGACGAGGGGGGCATAGCCGAGGATGTTGGCGCCGACCTTCGTGCCGAAATAGGCCTTCATATCCCAAGGAAGCAGATAGCCCGTGAAGCCGAACCCGAGGACGACGAAGAACAAGGCGACGCCGACGCTCCACGTCCATCTCCGCCGGCCCTTATAGGCCGCATAGACGAAGACTCGGATCATGTGGATGAACACGAGGACGACAAAGGCACTCGATCCCCAATGATGCAGGCCGTGAACGACGCGGCCGAAGGCGACCTTCTCATCCACGTACCGGATGCTCTCCCAGGCCACCTCCGGCGACGGCGTGTAATAGAACGCCATCAGGATGCCGGTGATGATCTGGTGGACCGCCAGGAAAACGCACATCGAACCGGTGGTGTGGAAGATGCCCACGCCCCGCGGGAGGGGTTCGCCCAGAAGTTCGCGCACCGGGACGAGCAGGCGCCCGACGATCCCCTTGAGCGTTTCCGGCGGCGGATTGGCGTGGTCCGACATCTTCGGTCGTTCGTCGGGCGAGCGGGACCGGGCTAGACTTCGGCCCAGATTTTCCCCCCCTCGATTTTAGTGGGCAGGCGCGTGAGCGGCCGCGGCGGCGGCCCGGCCAGCACCACGCCCTCGGGGCTGAACTCGCCGTTGTGGCAAGGGCAGAAATAAATCGCGCGATCCGGCTTCCAGATGACATTGCAGCCGAGATGCGTGCATTCGGCGGAGAAGACGGTCACGTCGCCGGAGGGGCCGAGCGTCACCCAGACGTTTCGACTCTGGGGCCTGTCGCGGAAGCCGAGGGCGTTGGTGTATCGGAGGCGACGGGCTCGCGGCTCGCCGGCCTTGAAGTCGGTCAGGTTGCCGATCTCGACCCAGTGGCGGGTGGGCCGACGAAACAGAGGCGTGACCACGAAACCGACGAGCGGAATGGTGAACAGCGCGCCCACGAGACCGTTGATCAAGGCGAAACAGGTTTTCAGCCAGGAGCGTCGGGAGATCGTCATCCGTTTTACGCGCAGAGACGGCCGGGAGAGCATCGAACGGCGGCCGCAGAACCCTCATTTTATCACGGGCGTTCCAGGCCTTGAACGGAAACTAGGAGGGCCTTCGGCCGCGGCGAGGGTCCGAGACGCCGCGACTGCGAGCCGCGCCCCTCTGGCTCAGCCGCTTGGCATTATGGGGCCGCGCCGGCGGGAGGGGCGGCGGCGCGGCCCGGCGACGGCTCGACCCCTTCCTCCTCGGGTTCGAGGCGCGGGATCGTATTGATGGGATAGGCGTTGGGATCATAGGCCGAGAAGTACACCTGTTCCTCGAAGTCTTCTATCGTGGCGCCGCGGATGCGCAGGATGTAATCGCCCTGACGCGGGAGGTTCAGCCTGACAAAGGCCCCGTCGCGCGGGCCGAGGGCGTCGGGCAGCGGTTGGCCGTCCAGTTGGAGCACTTCGATCCGGGTGGAGGGATCGTCGGCGACGGCGTCGAGCCGAATCTCGACCGTGATCCGGCGGGGATAGAGGAAGGTGAAGGCCGCCAGGCCGGCGAGAAAAACCAGCCCCAGCAGGCCGAGGATGCGGGCGGCGGAGGCCGTCAGCGAGCGCTGCGGCGGAGCCGCCGGCATCTCAACGACCGTATCGGCCCGGTGGTCGATGGCCGGGCGAGGCGGCGGCGGGGGGGGAGCGGGCCGCCAGGAGTCCGCCGGGCCGACGGCCTCGACCCGGACGAGTATGAGGCTCACGTTATCGCCACCGCCGCCGTCGAGGGCGGCCTGGACCAAGGCGTCGGCGCAGGGCTCCAGATCGAGGGAAAACTCCCGGAGCAGGTGATTGACGACCTCGTCACCGGCGTAAGCCGTCAGGCCATCGGTGCAGATGAGGAACAGATCGTTGGGCTGGGCGATGCCCGAGACGGTCTGCACTTCGAGGGGCTTGGGGAGCCCGATGCATTGCGTCAGCAGATGGCGCTCCGGGTGCGTCTCCAGCTGGTCGCGGGAGATGATCCCCTCCTCGTAGAGGGGCCAGACGACCGTGTGATCGCGGGTCAGTTGCCGGACTTCCCCGCCGCGGAGGAGATAGACCCGGCTGTCGCCGACGTGGGCGACGAAGAACATGCCCCGGTGCAGGCACAGGACCGAGGCGGTCGAGCCCAGGCCGCTCTTTTCGGGGTTCTGGACGGAGATGTCGAAGACTTCGTAATTGGCCTTGTCGAGGGCGTCAATGAGGGCCGAACTCAGGAGGGCGGGGCCGTCGGGCTCGCCGGCGGCGAAGAACCGCTGGGTCACGCGCTGGATGGTCCGAATGGCCTGTTCGGAAGCCTCGGCGCCCGCCCGCTCGCCTCCCATGCCGTCGGCGACCACGAACAGGTTCTGTTCGGGAATCGTCAGAACGGCGTCCTCATTGCGGAGCCGGACGTTGCCGACGTGCGTCCGTTCGACTGACTGAACCTGCATGGGGAAGTTCGGACCCCTCGGGGATGGAGACGTTGATTTATATACACCGGCCCGTGGGGGATTCGCCACAAGCCTGATCGACGGGGCGCTTGGGGATTGCCAGGCCGCCTCTCCGGCCCCTAAGCTACTCTCGGCGTTCGCCCGGGCGATCGACCTTGAGCGAGGCGGGTCCGGGGGTTGGCCGACGGCGAAGCGGTGCGGAGAGGTGACCGAGTGGTCGAAGGTGCGCGCCTGGAGAGCGCGTGAGGGTCTAAACCACCCTCCGTGGGTTCGAATCCCACCCTCTCCGCCAGTCTCCCGCCCCGGTCGCGGGCGGCCTTGAGCAATCGTTTCAGCTCAGCATCCGGGGAGAGGCGAGGCCGGGGTGGGTAACCCATGACACTCAACCTGGCCTCCCATGCCGTCGCTCTCCTGGAGACGCTGGCGGCCTACCTGCTGATGGCGGCGGCCTACGTCGGTTGGGGGGAGCTGGCGGGCCGGTTCCTTCACCTACGAGGTTTCTTGGCCGGCGGGCTCGCCTGGCGGCTCTGGCTGGGCTGGGCGACGGTTCTCTTCTTCCTGCAGGTCTGGCATCTGGCGGCGCCCATCGGCGCTGGGGCAAGCGTGGCTTTGCATGGAGTCGGGGTGCTGGCCCTCGCGACTCGGATACCGGAGTTCGTCCGAGCGCAACGGCTGCAAGGGGGAGCCTGGAGGCCGAGGCCGGCCGTGGCGCTGGCGGTCGCGGGCGTCGCGGTCTGGCTGGCTTCCCGGTCCATGATGCCCCCCGGGGAGTACGACAGCGGCCTTTATCACTTCAACACGATCCGATGGCTGAAGGAGCATCCTATCGTTCCGGGGCTGGGCAATCTACACGGCCGCCTGGCGTTTAATCAGTCCTTTTTCGCCTACGTCGCCGCGCTCGATCTGCACCCCTGGCTGAACCGAGGTCACGCCTGGGCGAACAGCTTTTTGATGCTGGCCTTGGCGGCCGAGGGCCTCTGGGCTTTGGGCGAGCGGTTGAAATTCGGCCGATGGCCGTCCGAGGGCCATTGGCTCGGGATAGGGGTGCTTTTGCTGCCATGGGTGGCCTATCTCGGATTGAACGGGAGCCCGGCCTCGCCGTCGCCGGACACGGCCTCGGCCATGCTCCAGGCCGTCATCTTTCTGCGTCTATGGGGGTTGATCGAATGCCGCGAGGCTCGGCGGGAAAGGGCGATTCTGGTCCTTACCCTGGCGGCGGCCTCCATCACCGTCAAACTCAGCAACTTGGGTTTTGCCGTCACGAGCGCAGCCCTGGCGATCGGGATGGCCCTACGGCATCGCCCGGCGCGGAGGGATGGGACCCGACCTCGTCTGGCGCTGGCGATCGTTTTCTCGCTCCTCCATCTGGGGGTTTGGAGCCTACGGGGTGCTGTCCTGAGCGGCTATCCGGCCTACCCCTCGACGTTTCTGCGGGTCGAGGCTGATTGGGCCGTCCCTACCTTTCAGGCCCGCCAGGAGGCCGATCGCGTCCGAGCCTGGGCCAGGTGGCCGGGTCAACCTACGGGCCGGGTTCTGGAGTCCGGGTGGGAGTGGCTGGGGCCTTGGTCAAGGGCGATTGCGCGGGATAAGGGATTCGAAATCCTGGCCCCCCTGGCGGTTTTCGTATCCGGGGCGGTCGGTTTCGTGATCGGCGCCTTCAGGCGGAGGCGAACCGGAAGGGAGGTCGGCGCGGGCAGCGTTCTTCTGGCATCGGCGCCGCCGGCTGCAGGGCTCCTCTTCTGGTTCCTCTCGGCCCCGGACCCTCGGTTCGTCGGGGCGCAGTTCTGGATTCTCGCCGTGACCTGGGTGGCCGCGGGCTCCACGGCGGTTGCCGGCTCGCTTCCGCACCCGCGCAGGGATTGGGCCGCGATGGCGATCGTGGCGCTCCCTTTCGCCCTCTGGCTCGGGCGGAATCCACGGACAATCCTCGCCGTCTCGCTCTCAGGCTTCCAACCGACGCCGGTGGCTGTGGTGGCGGCGAGGGAAACAGCTTCGGGGCTGACGGTTTACGTCCCTGTCGAGGGAGATCAGCTTTGGGACTCACCGTTGCCCGCGACGCCTCGATTTGATCGGCGGCTCCGACTCCGAGGGTCGGCCCCGGACACCGGATTCACCGTTCGACCCCCGGAAGCAAGGCGGGACGGCAGTCCACCCCCCATCTGAGGGGATCAAGCGGACCCATACGCGGCCTCAGGCGAGTCTCCAACCGCGCCGGTAAGGGGGGCGGATGAGGGCCTCGGCTTCGGGGCAGTTCTCGGCCTTGAGCCTGGCGGCGTTCCAACGGATCGGCTGGCGAGCCCTGAAGGCGACATTGCCGAGCAACACGGTCTCGGTCAGCGCCCCCGCGTAATCGAAGTTGCAGGTTGTCGGGGCGCCGGTTTTGCAGGCCTCGATCCACTCGACATAGTGCCCGGTCGAAGCGGGAATCCACAACGCGGGGGGCTCCACCGCTTCAAAGTCGTTCTCGGGAAACAGGCGGTGGCGGTCGTAATCAGCCAGAAGAAGCCCGTTGGAGCCGACAAAGAGGACGCCGTTGGGCCATTGAGGGACCCCCAGGGCGTCGAGTTCGGGCGGTTTCAGACCGGAATCCCGCCACGTGAGCCGGACGGGAGGTAGGATCGTGTCCCCGTCGCGCCGGGCGGGGAACTCGTATTCGACGGTGAGACCGAGGGGAGTGGTCTCGGGATGCGGATCGGGGCCGTGGGCCGTGATGGTGATCGGGTGCCGCAATTGGAGGGCCCAAAAGGGGAGGTCGAGATAGTGACAGGCCATGTCGCCGATCGTGCCGTTGCCGAACTCCCACCAGCGGCGCCACTCACCCGGCAGATAAGTGGGATGATAGGGACGTTCGGGGGCGGGTCCGAGCCATAGATCCCAGTTGAGGTGCGGCGGGACGGGTGGGGTCTCGGTCGGGCGGTCGCCGCCGGACCAGGTTTTGTCGATCCAGACGTGGCACTCCGCGATCTGGCCGATCGTGCCGGAGCGGACGTGTTCGACGACGCGGCGATAGTTGTCCCCGGCGTGGATCTGGGTCCCCATCTGGGTCGAAACGCCCCTTCTGAGGGCTGTTCGGGCGGCCAGCCGCGCCTCGTGGACCGAGTGCGTGAGCGGTTTCTCGCAGTAGACGTGCAGGCCGGCCTCCATGGCCCAAATCGAGGCGAAGGCGTGAACGTGATCCGGGGTGCTGACGACGACGGCGTCGAGGTCCGGCTGATCGAGCAGCCGGCGAAAATCGTGATACGTCCGGGCGCGCGGAAAACGCGCGGCGGCCGCCCGCAGGTAGAGGTCGTCCACGTCGCAAAGCGCGACGACGTTTTCCGACTGCACGCCTTCCAGGTTGGCGGCCCCCCGGTTGGCGACGCCGATCACCCCGAGATTGAGCCGCTCGTTGGGGGAGCGGCGACGCGGGGCGGCCGTGCCCGCCCAGCCGATCGATCCCAATCCCGCCGCAACCGTCCTCGCCAGGAATCGCCGCCGGTTCACCCATCGATTCATGATTCCCACCTCGCTCGGGCCGTCGCGCCCCGGCCCCATGATGTCGTTCCCCTCGACTATAGCACGGCGGCGGGAGTTGGGAAGGCCGACGGCAAGGGCGGGCGCGAGGGTCCGATGGGAGCCGGGGATTCGGCTGAGGTCCTCTGGAGGCGGCATGGTATACTCGGCAAACAAGGCGGCAGGCAGCGGGGAGGCCGCCGCCGCGTGGCTTTTCCGGCTCGTTTGGGTCCTCCGGCGTGGGAGTAAGCACTTCCTGGAAAATTCCGGGCCTTGCCCTCGGCCTGGCCCTCATCGCGGCCGTGTTGGTTACCCTGGTCGCCGATCGGAGGCGGGGTGAATCCTCACTCGAGACCTTGCCGCCCGGCGCGTCGCCCACGCCCACGCCGCGCCCGGCGCGGACGTTGAAGTTCCCCTCGGATCGGGTGGTGGGTCGCGTTTTCGCGCGCGAGCAAGACGATCTGGAAGCCGAGGCCAAGATTGGACTGGGATTGGCCCAAGGGGAAGTGCGGATTCCGGCGGGGATGGACGCCATCCTGCTCGTAACGGACCGAGGATTTGGCCATCTGGAGGCGCTCGCCGAGCTTTCCGGCGGAGAGCTGGACGCCGTTCAATTTCAGCGGGACTTCCAAGACGACGGCGCCCTGGTTCACCTGGCGTCCCTGGGCTCGCTCAAGGATCTTCGATTGGCTTACACCGACATCACCGACGCGGGCCTTGAGCATCTGCGGTCGCTCAAGGGCCTCCGCAAACTCGATCTGGAGTACACGCTTATCACCGACGCGGGGGCGCCGGCGATCAACGCCTTGACCGAGTTGACCTCGCTCTCGATCGCCTTCACGCAGATCACGGGCGTGGGGCTGGCCGCCCTCGACAATCTTAAGCGGCTTCAGATGCTTGATCTCGGGGGACTCCGGCTGGTGGACGCCGATCTGGTTCACCTGACGCGCTACCCGGCATTGCGCGAATTGAGGCTCGGCGGCACCGAGATTACCGACGCCGGGATCGCCCATCTGCGCAAACTTCGGCAACTGGAGGCCCTGCGGCTGAACGGGACGAGGATCACGTACGGTGGATTGGAGATATTGCGACGGGCCTTGCCCGACTGCATGATTCGGCACAACCCGCCGCGACCGCAACCGACGCCGGTCCCGCCGGCGGTGGAGCATCCGTTCTCGTGAGACGCCTCAGGGGAGGCCGAGCCGTTTCAGGGGCGGTTGAGAGCGTGGATGATCTGAAGCCCGCGCAAAGTGAGCCAGGGGTCAAGGACCTGGATTGCCTCGGTATGGGGGGCGATAATTTCGGCCAGCCCACCGGTGGCGATGACCTTGACGGTCTCGGGCGGGTCCTCGGGGGCCAACTCGCGCCTGAGGCGCGCGACAAGCCCCTCGACCAGGCCGGCGAAGCCCAGGATCAGCCCGGACTGCATTGTGTGGACGGTGTTTCGCCCCATCGCCCGCGGCGGAGGAACGAGATCGATCTGATAGAGCTGGGCCGCCGAGCTCGCCAGCGACTCCAGGGCCGTGACGACGCCCGGAGCGATCGCGCCGCCGAGATACTCCCCTTGGGCAGAGACGCAATCGAAGACGGTGGCCGTGCCGAAGGCGACGGCGATGGCGGGCCCGCCGTAAAGGCGATGCGTGGCGGCGACGTTGACGATCCGATCCGCGCCGACCTCGCTCGGGTGTTCGACGGCCAAAACGACGCCGCTCGGCGTTTCCGGCCCGACGAGGACGGGCTCCACCTTGAGGTACTGGCGCGCAAGGGCGTCAAAGACGGAACGCAGGGGGGGAACGACGCAGGAGATCGCCGCGCCCGTGATCTGATTGACGGCGATCCCCGCAGTTTGAAACAGGGTCAGGAGAAGCATGGCGTAGTCGTCGGGGAGGCGATGCCGTTCCGTGGCGAAGCGCCAGTCCGCCACGAGCGTCTCCCCGCGAAAGACGCCCGCCTTGATCGTTGTGTTGCTGACATCGAGCGCAAGCAGCATGAACGGGCTCTCGGCGACCGGCGTTTTCAGTTAATCATGCGTTCGCGGTTTTGAGAAGCCGATCGGGGGCGCGGCGGCCCGGATCCACCACGGTCAGAAATCGGCCCCGTCGGCGCTGCGGGGCGCAGCCCCTTCGGCAAAGGCCGGCGCCAGCCGGGCGATGCGTTGCTGAGAGCCCTTGAGTCGAATCACGTGGACGGGTTTGAGGGGAGGCTCCGGGCCGGCGGCGGGATCCCTCGCGTCGGGCTTCCAGGTGAACCGGGCCGTGACCGTGTCTTCGGGCGGAACGACGGGCAGAAAGACTTCCCCCAGTTCATTCTCCGGAATGCGTATCTCGCTGCGGTAAAAGGTTACGATCACGTTGCGGGCTTCCGATTGACCCTGGTTGGCGACCTCGCCGAGGAAGACGTAGCTCAGGGCGCCGTCCGCGTCCCGCGTTTCTTCCATCCGAGTCTCACCTCGGGCAAGGCGATACTTCGTTCTCACGGAAAAATCGACGCTTTTAAGAAGGTCATCGGCCGAAGATGCTCCTGCGGGCCGGCCGGGGTCCAGTCGCACGTATAGACGGTTCGGCCCGGCGTTCCCGATAGGGTCCCATCGGAGTCGAGCCCGTCGGCGTTGGCCGGGCTCAAGCCGATCCAGGTGCACGCGCGAGCCCCCGGCGACGTGGCTGACGGCCCGCCGGCCGCCGAGAGCCGGGTCCGCGTCCAAAAGTTCCAGGGAGAAGCCGGGGCTCGCCGCGTTGCCCACGTTTTCAACTTCCGCTTCCACGAAGATGGTCTGGCCCTCGGACGGGCCCTCGGGGCTGGCCCTGATCGAGCCATCGACAAGCCGAAGCCTGGGTTCCCGACGGCCGAGGGATGCGAGAGGAACCGACGCCAGCGGCAGCGCTGTCTCCGCGTCTCGGTAATTTGCGGTGCGAAGTCGCAGCGTTCCCGAAGCCAGGATCGAGACCTCCGGCGGCAGAAGGGGGAGCGTCACCTTGGCCAGGCCGTTTTCGGGCGTCAGGCTGAGGCCGGTTACCCAACGCCCGGCGCTGTCCTCTATGCCCAGCTCGAAATCCCCTGCCGAGGCGTCTCCCAGGAGCGCCGCCGCGGCGATTCCCACGCCGCCAGCGTCGCCCAGCGGCTCGATGGCGCAGAGCAGAGGGACGATCCCCTTCCAATTGCGGGTGGGCGCCAGCGACAGGCGAACGGCATGCCGAGCGCCATTCATTGAATGCGCCGGCGTGACCGAGGCGCTGAGTTCATAGACGATCGGCTGCTCGGAGGCGACCAGGTCTTTCGCTCGCGCGGGGTTGGGCCGGGGCGGATCGAGCTCGATCGTGAACATGGACCTGGCCTCGGCCGGGAGGACAAAGGGCAGTCGGGCGACGGTCGCGCTTGTGGCTTCATCCCAGAGCTGGAGGACATCGAGCCGACCCTGGGGCAGCTCGACGCTCGTCGGGTTGTGAAGTTCAACTTCAATTCGGGGCGAGGGATAGGGGTAGGCTCGCGCGGCTTCGATGATCACGCGCGGACGCTCGATCCGGAAGGGCGCCGCGGCGGCCACGTCCCCGCCCGGCGCTTCGGACCACGCATAAAGACGAAGGAGAGCCGAGCCTTCAGGGGCGGATTCCGGGATCGGCGCGCTGACGGGGATGGTGCGGCCCGAGAACGGCTGGGCGTCGGCTTCCCACACAAGGGCTCCCTCCGCCGACTCGATCGCCACGGTGAATCGTCCGGCCTGAAGGTCCAGGTCCGTCAAGTCGGTCTCGATCCGGTCGGTCGGGGCGTAGGCCGGCCGGGGGAGCGTGAACGTTCGGGTCTCGGAGGTGAGGTGGAGTTCGAGGGCGGGATCGCCAAGGAGGAGGTACATGTAGGTGAGCTCGCGGGAATGACCGGCGAGAGCATGGCGGGCCTTGGTCAGAGCGGTGAGTTCCCCGAGGCCGCGCAGACGGTCCTGGAAGAGGCTGCGGTGAAGCCAGATCGCCATCCGGCGGTGGTCCAGGGTCACGCCGGGCCCCGTCGGGACGAACAGGCCGATCGCGCCGCCGTCGGGGACGCGCATCATGTCCTCGCTCAAATTGATGTTCCACGGGGGGACGGGATAGTCGATGGCTCCGGTGTTGCAGGTCATGGTGACGACGAACGTCGGGCGTCGGGAACCGGCCAGGTGACGGTTGTCGCTGCTTTCGGAATCTCCGCCGAACCAGACGCGCTCTTCCATCCAAATGTTGGGCGAACCGTGGCCGAAGTAGACCAGATAGCTCATCCCGTCGCGAAAGGCTTCGATCAGCCGCGCCGTGGTCGCCGGGCTGACTTTGAGCGGCTCGGGGAGCCCCCCCTCGGCGTACCAGTTGTCTTCGAGGGAAGCCGTCTCATCCAGGTAGATGCGCTTGGAGGCGAAGGCGGGCGGCGTGTGCTCGCGGCGCAACTCCTCCGTGACCGGCGGGAACTCCCCGTCGTCGGCCACAAAACCGACCCGGGCGCGCCAGGGGCCGGGCGCCGGCCGCTCCGCGTAGGCGACAAGCTTTTCGATGAGCGTCCGGGCATCCTCCCGGTTGGCCACGGAGAGCCGCCCGATCATGAAGTCGGCCAGGTCGTCCGAGCCGGCCACGACGGCCAGCCAATGATCCGAAGCCCAGCGCTCGGGGCCGGCGTCGTAGGTGTAGGTGGGGACCCAATTGCGGACCCCCTTGCGGGCGAGGCCGAGATAATCGCTCGTGGCGTCGCCGACGAGCGTGACGTAGGTCGGCGCGCCGTACTTCCAGGCGGCGAGCGTATGGGCCAGGAAATCACGGATGGCCTCGGGGGAGAGTTCTCCTTGGCTGAAGTGGTCGTAGATGGATTGGACGTCCACCTGCCGAACGCGAAGGCCTCGCCGGCGATGGAGTTCGGCGAGCGGTTGGACCAGGTCGAGGAACTCGCCATGGGTAATGATCAGAACGTCGGCCCCTTGCTCGGATGAGGCCAGATCATCAGGGGCGACCCGCTCAAAGCGCGGCGTGAGGGGAATGACATCGGTCCGGACGACCTCGGTCGTTCGACCCCGACCCGTCGGCCACCCGAGCCCGCGCTCACCCTCAAGCTCGCTGACGGGAAGGTCCGCGATCGGTTCAAGCTCGGGGTCAAGAGCCACGGCGATCAGCTCGGCGGTGGGTTCGAGCCCGGCGAGCGGCGTCCAGGCCCAGCCGGTCGGCGCGTCAGAGGGCTCGCGCAGTCGGAGTCGGCCTTCAAACGGCGCGGGTTGGCTCGGATACTCGATCTCGACGGCATTGAGCCAGGGGGTGGTGGCCGCGTCGTCGTGGCGGGGGGCGGTTTCCAGCGCGTCGTCTCCGGCGGGGACCGCCCCTTCGGCGGCAAACGTCAGCGCGTTGGCTTCTTCGAGGAGGCGGGCGGGGGGGAGGGAAACGACGCGGCGGACCTGACGGTTGAACCGAGCCTCTGGAGCTACGAGGAGCCTCTCCAGCGGCTCGCCGTTGAGCGTCAGTTTCACCTGGGCGGCTCGGGGGGGGATCGAACGGTCCGGCGTTTCAAGATAGAACTCGAAGGCGGCCTGAATCGGCTCGGCCGTCGGGGCATAGCCGGGCAGCGGCAGCCGACGTTCGAGCGCGTGACCGCGGCGGATCGGAGCGTCGAGCCAGATCATTTTCTCAACGGCCAGGAAATTTCCGATTTCCGTGAGGAGTTCGCGATCGCGATCCAGTCGAGCCGTGCGGACGATTCGGTCCACGCGACGGGGCGTCTCGGCTTCGTCCGGCCCGAGGATGGGCAGCGTGGGGTCCGGAAGATCGGGGCCGAGCGTCGCCCAATAAACGCGTTCGGCCGAATAGGGCGTCGGCGCGCCATCGTTCCAGAAATAGATGACCTGTTGGGGGCCGTGACGGCGCCGGATCAACGGCACGGGCCGTCCTCGAGCGAAGAGCCTCACGGCTTCCGGCTTAGCCTGGCCGGCGGGGAACCCGACGCTCAGCAGGTCTTCGACGTTGAGCCGATAGAGGCCGCGGTCGGCCAGTCTCAAACGCGCCCAGGGCCGGGCCCTTTCGTCGGGGTCGCTCCAGGGAGTGCGAAGCTCCGGCCTCACGCCCTCTCGGAAGGGGGTTTCCATCGCTCGATAGCGTTCGAGGCCGTCGGGGTTGGCCACGAGAGCCGCCCCCACGCGGCCCCAGCCCCAGGCCGAGACGATCGCCGCCCGCTCGGCCATCTCCGGCGGCGTTTCGTAAGGTTCATTCCACGTCAGTTCCAGGGCGACCGAGCTTTGAGCCTCGGGGCTCAAGCTCTCTCCCGCCATCACGGCCCAGAATTCCGGACGAATGTTGACCTCGATCAATCTCCATCGCCAAAGGAAGCCGACCTCCCGCCATTCGATTGTTTCCCCTAAGCGGCGGAGCAAGGGTTCGGGGGATTGGGCCGCCGGATCGGCCGGGTAGAGCGGGGGGCGTGGGCCGGAACGAGCCTCGAGGACGCTGAGGTTGACGGGGCGCGCCGGCGGCGCGCAGAAAATCATCGGCTCGTTGAGGGTTTTCGCGGGAGCCGGGCCTTGCCAGCTGATTTCCATCCTGATCGACGTCGGCCCGCTCCGGGTCCGGAAGGCGAGCCCTTCGGGAGGGACGAGCGCGTCGCTCAACGCAGCGTCGCCCTCCCCCGCAAGGTCGGCCATCAAGGGGGCCGAACTCGGCTTGAGCTTCAAGGCGCGGAAGAGGCCCCACGCCAAGAGGACGAGCCCCAAAACGGCCAGGCCCCAGCGGAGCGATCGGGAAAGCGAGGGGGAAGGGAAGCGCACGGAGGCCTGCGACCCGAGGGGACCCCTCAGCGCGTGAAGTTATGACAGACGGGGCAGATGATGTCTTCTTCGGAGATGGCCGAGGCGCAATGGGGGCAACGGCGGCCGCCGCGGCTGTCGAAGATACGGGCGATCGAGGAGAGGATGGGGCCGGAATCGGACAAAGTCCCTCCGCGTTCGCGAGCGGCGGTTTTGGTCCCCGCGGCGGGTCGGGCGGGGGGGGGCTCGGCCCCCGATTCCGACCAGTCGTATTCGTATTCCAGGAGATAGACGGCCAGTTCGACCAGATAGGGAATGAACAATTCCTCGTCCTTATAGAGGCGGACGTTGCGCTCGAGAATGTCCTCGACCTGGCGGCGCGTGAGCTTGCGCGGGGACCGGGGTTTCGGGGGGAGCCCCTCAGGCATGATCCCGCATCCACCGGATGATGGGGCCCGCCTCGTAGAAGGTTCCCGTGGCCACGATTCGCCGACACGAGGCCGGCGGACGCGCGAGGAGCCTCGCGAGGGCCTCGCGCCAGTCCGCAACGGGCTCGGCCCGGGGAAAGAACTCGCGGGCGCGGGCCGCCAGTTCCGATGGGGATTCCGCGCGGGGGAAGGCCGGGGCGTAGCAATAAACCCGGCGCCAGCCGCGCCAGGCCGACAACTCGCCGAAGAAGGCCCGATGGTCCTTGTCGTTCATCATGCCCACGAGCGCCACGGCCCCCGCCTCCCCAAAGTGGGTCTCCATGGTCCGAGCGAGCGCCCCGGCCGCGGTAGGACAGTGGCCCCCGTCGACGTAGCCTTCGAGAACCCCCTCGGCCAGCGCCGCCACGCGCTGCATCCGCGCCGGGAGTTCGAGGGCCGCCATGGCCTCCCCCAGGGCGGCCCGGGGGACCAAGGGAACCCTACCGCACCGGCGCAGCCATGACAACACGGACAACGCGCCCTGGAGGTTTTCCACCAGGAAGGGGCCGAACCAGGGCAGAGTGAACTCAAGCGGCTCGCCCTCGAACGTCAGGACGAGGTTCGTTCCGGAGGGATCAAAGCGAGCCGATTGAAGCGGCGTCAGAGCTTCGGCGTCGCGGAGGGGGGCGCCGGTCTCGGCCGAGCGGGCCGCGAAAACCTGGCGGGCGCCGCCGTCGAGGCCCTGAGGAGCCACGACGCCCCAACCGCTCGGTTTGAGGATGGCGGCCTTTTCCCGGGCGATCAGCGGTATCGTGCCCCCGAGGAGACGGGTATGCTCGAGGCCGATCCGGGTGAGGAGCACGGGGCCGGGGTCGAGGACGTTGGTCGCGTCGAGACGGCCGCCGAGGCCGGTCTCGACCACGAGCCAATCGACCTGGGCCTCGCGGGCCGCGACAAAGAAAGCCGCCGTCAGGGATTCAAACACGGTTCGGAAAGAACCGGGCTCGGTCGCGTCGGCATTGCCGAGCGCCGCCGCCTGACCCAGGGCCCGGCAGAAGGCCTCGGGCCCGATCGGGCGGCCATCGATCCGGATGCGTTCGCGGTATTCGTTCAGGTGGGGGGACGTAAAGGTGGCGACGCGCAGGCCCGAGGCCATCAACAGCGCCTCCAGCATCAAGGCCGAGGACCCCTTGCCGCGCGTGCCCGCGATATGAATCGCAGGGCGACCCTGGTGCGGATTTCCGAGCCCCGCCAGGCGACGCCGAAAATCCTCCAGGGCAAACGTTCGGTCGTCGTAGGCCAGTCGATCCAGCCGTCGTTCGAAATCGATCCGGCCATCCAGCCAGGCGTAGGCGTCCGCCAGGCGGGAGAATCCGCCGGCGGCGACGGGCGGGGAGCTTGACATGCCTTCTGCGGCCTCAGTAGATTCGGGAGGTTGGCTCGGCTTCGGCCCGCCCCCGGCCGAGCCGAGCCCCGGGATTAGAGCATAGCCGCGCGGGTCTTGACCATCAGCCGCGCGGCTGAGACGGCAACGGCGGGTCCTCCCCGTCGGGCGGGGTGACCGGATCGGGTTCTTTCATGCGGCGACGTTCCGTCAGGCTGCGGGGATCGCCGGGGGTGATATCGCGACCGGGCCTCTGTTCCCTGATGGCGTTTTTGCTTGTTGGATGCGTCGGGTCCGGGCGCAAGCCGCTGCTTTCGCACCGGGGCGGCGGCGTCTCGGCCTTCAAGCGGATCGAGCGGCACGCCGAGCGGGACTTTATTCACCACATCACCCGCCAAGCCTATCGGCGGATGCCGATCAACACGCGGATGCTCTCGCCGGAGCAACTGACGATCGTCGAGGCCTGGGGAGAACCCGATTACGTGCGCAAGCCCTTTCGCTCGCTGGACGGGGAGAAGGTTCGGGAGTGGATTTACCTGGAGGACCGAACGCTGTTTCAGTTCGTCGGCGGCGAAGTGGCTTACGAGGGGCCATTGACGGACTTTGAGGACCTGCTGATCCGCTACGGTTATCCCGATCATCTGGTGACGACCGTCGGAGAGACGGGGATCGTCCGGACGGTGATGGTTTACCGTCACGTTTTCGGCGGCACGCCCCTGGCGACTTACAACCTGCATGACGGCCAGCTTGTCCAGATCGCCGAGAGCGACTAAAGACCGAAGAGGGAGACGCACCCCATGCGGCGATCCCTGATAGCGACGGCGATCGGCGCGCTCGCCGGGGTTGTTCTGACCGGATGCGCAACCTCGTCGCGGAGCGAGCGAGAACAACTCAGGGAGTTATCGCTGCACGCCTACGACGAGGGGATTCGCTTCGTCGAGGCGGGCAACGACCAGCTCGCCCTCGAACGATTTCATCGGTCCGCGGTAATCCGTCCGAATTCGGCGGCGTATTTCCGCATGGGACGGATTCACGAGAAGCTGGGCGAGGCGGAAGAGGCGGCGGTCAACTACCTGACGGCCCTCCAGCTCGCGCCGGACTTCCAGGAGGCCCGGTTCGCGCTCCTCTCCCTGGGGTACGATCCGCCGGAGACGGCGGCGCTGGAATCCGATCCCCATCTGATCGAACGGTTTTCGGAGACGCTGCTGCGCGAGGTCGAGCTGCGACGCATCGAGAAGGCGCGGGCCGAAGGCAGCCTGACCGAAACCGAGCGCGAGGCGCTCCGCCAGCGCGTGCAGGCCCGGCTGGACCTCGCCTCCCGGGAGCGGCTGCCGACGCTCGGCGAGGTTCGAGCCGTGCTGTTTCCGAGCGCCGGGACCGAGGAGGCGCTCCCCTCGGCGACCGAGCCGACCTTCGCCTCCGAACGGGAGATCATCCTCAACACTTATCCGTATCACTTCGCCAACGGGCAGCGATATCAGCGTAATGGGGAGCTGGAGAAAGCGGCCCAGGAGTATCAGCTCGCGCTCAACGCCGATCCGCGCCAGATCGACGCCCGCCTGAATCTGGGGGACGTGATGCTCCGGCTGGAGCGCTATCCGCAGGCTTACTACCACTATGTGACGGCGCTGGAGGAATTTCCCGATTCGCCGCGGCCGCTGCTGAAGCTGGGCAACTACTATAACGGCCTCGCCCGGCCCGATCTGGCCCGCGATTTCTACCAGCGCGCCCTCCGGATGGACGAGCGGTATCTGGAAGCGCTCAACAATTTGGCGGTCATGGCGATGAGCGCCCAGGATTACGACGAGGCGATCCGCGTCCTGGAACGGGTCGTTCAGATCGATTCGAACTATGCCCTGGGCTATCTCAACCTGGGGATCGCCCATGAAAACGCCGGCCGGACCGATCAGGCGCTCCGTTATTACCGCCAATACGTGGCCCTGGGAGGCGATCGTGCCCCCGAGGTCCGCCGTTGGATCGCCGAAATGGAGTAAGGGGGCTGAAACGGCCCCCCCGGCGGCGCCGGTGGAAGTTGACCGCGGACCGGGGGGCCGCTAGGCTGATGCACTCGCCGCCGGGAGGGGGGAGCGGCCAGTCCTCCTGAGGCGCGGACCGCGCGGCGGAGGCAACCGGCTCACGCCGGCGAACCATCTGTTCGAGGTGGGTTATGATCCAGAACGCCCGAAGGGCCTTTACGTTGATCGAGTTGCTCATCGTGGTCGCGATTATCGCCATTCTGGCGGCGATCGCCGTGCCGAACTTTCTTGAAGCGCAGGTGCGTTCGAAGGTCTCGCGCGCGGTCAACGACATGCGGACGTTGGCGACGGCGCTGGAGGCTTATTTTGTTGACGCCAACAGCTATCCGCCCGACGGGACCGATCTGCCGCCGACGGGCTTCAACCCGCTGGTGGATTTCGACGTGGCCCGGCGCATGCGGCCGTTGACGACGCCGATGGCCTATCTCACGACGCTGCCGACCGACCCTTTCCACACCGAGAAGGTGCAATTCACCGGTTCGGACTTTCTCTTTCCCGGAAGTCCCCCATTTACCTACGTTTACAATACGTTCGGCAGTTTCACCGGCTTGTTCGGCCCGGGGCCCGCCAACGGCGGCTCCCCCGACAACTACACGCTCACGTCCCTGGGGCCGGATCAGGCCTTTGACGCCGTCCTGATCGGGACGACGTTGGACTACGACCCAACCAACGGCACGATCTCCGCCGGCGACATCAACCGGCGAGGCGGCACCTTCCATCCGCAATGACGCCGGCCTCGCCCGAGCCGTCCTCGCCGCGGATCGGCGTCGTCCCTTACCTCAACATGCTCCCCTTTACCCACGGGTTGGAGGCCCTGCGGGGCGCGGGGGGGGAGCGTCCGGTCATCGTCTCCGTCCCTCCAAGCCGGATGACGGACCTGATGGCAAGGGGGGAGCTGGACTTGGGCATGATCCCGACCGGGGGGCTGATCGAGCATCCCGCCTGGAGGATCGTCGGTCGATCCATGATCGGTTCGGAGGGTCCGGTCTGGAGCGTGCTCGTTTTCGGCCTGGGGGAGCCCTCGACGTGGGTGCGGCTGCGACCCGACAGTCATTCGCGCACGAGTAATTATCTGGCGCGAATGATCCTCGCGCGCCGCAGCGGATTCCTCCCCCGCTTGGAGGCCCCGATCCCCTCCGACGGCTGGAGGCTCCCCGCGGACCCGAAGTCGGCCGAGGCTTTCGTCCTGATCGGGGCGCGGGCGCTGAAGAGCCGCTCCGGCTGGGAAGCTCTCGGCGGGACGGTGATGGACCTTGGCCAGGCCTGGGAAGAATGGACGGGGCTGCCTTTTGTTTATGCGGTCTGGGTGGCTCGCCCGGACGTTGAACTCGGGGATTGGCCGGATCGGTTGGATGACCTCAAGCGCCGGAACCTGGAACGGTTGGATCAACTGGCGGCGGCCTGGCCGGGGTTGGCCGAGGAGGGACTCACGCCGGGCCAGGCCCTTCAATATCTCCGGGAACGCATCCGTTTCGATCTGACGCCGCGGGCGCTGCAAGGGCTCAAACGCTTCCATGACGAAGGCTTGGCCCTGAGGCTTTTCGACGAAGGCTGGGACATGAGCGCGAGTCTGGGGACGGCGCTCGAAGAGCATCGAGCGGGCGGTCAGTCCGGCGTCTGAACGAAGAACTTCCGGTCGAAGGCCCGTCGTCGGGGCGCCCGCCGGACATTTGATTGGCTCGGCCGAGACCTTCGGCTAAAATGCCCGGAGCGGCGAGCGGCCGTGGGACGAGCATGGCAGGCGACGCAAAGGGCGGCGACGAACCGGTAACTCAAGAGCTGCGCCAGGCTCTGGACCGGCGGATTCTCATCCTCGACGGGGCGATGGGGACGATGATCCAGAGCTACGGGCTCGGCGAAGCCGAATTCCGCGGCGAGCGATTCGCGGACCATCCCCGCCCGCTCAAGGGGGATAACGACCTCCTTTGTCTGACGCGGCCCGCCGTGATCGAAGAGATCCATCGGCGATTTCTGCAGGCGGGGGCCGATGTGATCGAGACGAACACGTTCAACGCCAACCGAATCTCGCAGGCGGATTATGGGCTTGAGGCGATCGTCCTCGAGCTGAACCGAGAGGCGGCGCGGCTGGCGCGGCGCGTGGCGGACGCGTGCATGGCCGGGGACCCCTCGCGGCGGCGATATGTGGCCGGGTCGATTGGTCCGACCAACCGGACGGCGTCGCTCTCGCCCGATGTGAACAATCCGGGTCTCCGCAGCGTGACGTTCGACGAGCTGGTCGAGGCTTACGCCGAGCAGGTGCGCGGGCTGATGGAGGGAGGCGTCGATCTGCTTCTGCCGGAGACGGCCTTCGACACGCTCAATCTCAAGGCTGCTCTGTACGCGATCGAGGATTATTTCCTCGGCGGGGGGCGGCGCGTCCCGGTGATCGCCTCCGTGACGATCGTGGATCGCTCCGGACGGACGCTTTCGGGTCAGACGCTGGAGGCGTTCTGGTATTCGATCGAGCATGCCCGGCCGCTGGCCGTCGGGCTGAATTGTTCGCTCGGGGCCGAGGAGATGAGGCCGCACGTGGAGGAGCTGGCCCGGCTGGCCGATTGTTACGTGGCCGTCTATCCCAACGCCGGGCTCCCGAACGCCTTCGGCCAATACGACGAAACGCCGGAGCGGATGGCGCGCACGCTCGGGGAGTTCGCGCGGGCCGGGTGGGTCAACCTGATCGGCGG
This sequence comes from uncultured Candidatus Sumerlaeota bacterium, assembly GCA_964463045.1. Lineage (GTDB taxonomy): Bacteria > Sumerlaeota > Sumerlaeia > MVZB01 > JAJFLK01 > CAYXAU01. The sequence goes on from CAYXAU010000003.1 coordinate 299,146, forward strand.
CTGTTGCGGGACGACGCCGGAGCACATCGCCGCCATCGCCGGGGCCGTTCGAGAATCACCTCCACGGCGATGGCGTCGCCGCCCGCGCCCGAGCCGATTCAGTGGACTGGAGCCGCTGCGCATCGAGGGGGGGGTCAATTTCGTCATGGTGGGGGAACGGACGAACGTCACCGGTTCGCCTCGATTCGCCAAGCTGATCAAAAGGGGCGACCTCGCCGAGGCGGTAGCGATCGCGCGGCACCAGGTGCAGGGGGGCGCGCACGCCCTGGACGTCAACATGGACGAGGCGATGATCGACGCCGAGGCGATGATGACCCAGTTTCTGCGTCTGATCGCCGCCGAGCCGGATATCGCCCGCGTCCCGGTGATGATCGACAGCTCGAAGTGGAGCGTGATCGAGGCGGGGCTCAGGTGCCTTCAGGGGAAATCGATCGTCAATTCGATCAGCCTGAAGGAGGGCGAGGGGGTGTTCAAGACGCACGCCTTGAGGGCCCGGCGGTTCGGGGCCGGCGTCGTCGTCATGGCCTTTGACGAGCGCGGCCAGGCCGACACAACCGAACGGCGGGTTGAGATCTGCCGACGTGCCTACCGGATACTGGTCGATGAGCTGGGTTACGACCCGTCCGACATCATCTTCGACGTGAACGTTTTTCCCGTCGGGACGGGCCTGGAGGAGCACCGGCGCAACGCGATCTCCTTCATCGAGGCGACCCGGCTGATCAAAGCCGAGCTCCCCGGCTGCAAGGTCTCCGGCGGGATCAGCAATTTGTCGTTCTCCTTCCGAGGCAACGATCGCGTCCGCGGGGCGTTGCATGCGGCCTTCCTCTATCACGCCCTTCAGGCGGGCCTCGACATGGGCATCGTCAACGCCGGCGTGCTCGATCTCTACGAGGCCATCCCGCCGGAATTGCTTACGCTTGTCGAGGACGTGCTGCTGGATCGCCGGCCTGAGGCCACCGAGCGGCTGATTGACTACGCCCAACGGACCCGCGGCGAAGGTCGCGGGGAACGCCCGGAGACGACGGAGGCCTGGCGGCAGGCTTCGGTTGAGGAGCGCCTCAAGCATGCCCTGGTGCAGGGCATCGACGAATACGTCGTCGAGGACACCGAGGAGGCGCGCGGCCGGTACGGCGATCCGCTTCGGGTCATTGAAGGGCCGCTGATGGACGGCATGAACGTCGTGGGGGAGCTTTTCGGTTCGGGGAAGATGTTCCTGCCGCAGGTGGTCAAGAGCGCGCGCGTGATGAAGAAGGCCGTGGCCTACCTGGAGCCGTTCATGGAAGCCAAGCGGGCGGGGGCGGCCGAAACACGGGGGGCGGGCCGGGTCGTCCTGGCGACGGTCAAGGGAGACGTTCACGACATCGGGAAGAACATCGTCGGGGTCGTCCTGCGGTGCAACAATTACGACGTGATCGACCTGGGCGTGATGGCGCCGGCCGAGACGATTCTGGCCGAGGCCCGGCGTTGCGGGGCCGACCTCGTCGGCTTGAGCGGTCTCATCACTCCCTCGCTGGAAGAAATGATCCACGTGGCCGCCGAGATGGAGCGTCAGGGATTCCGGCTGCCGCTCCTGATCGGCGGCGCGACGACGAATCGACTGCACACGGCGGTCAAGATCGCCCCGGCCTATGGCGGGCCGACGCTCCACGTGCCCGACGCCTCGCGGGCGGTGACGGTGACTCAGAAGCTGCTCGACCCGGTCGGGCGGGCGTCCTTCATCGGTCGTTCCGCCGAGGAGTATGCGGCGTTGCGCCGGAGCTATGAGGCGAGGCGGGAGCCTCTCGAGGTCATCGCGCTGGAGGAGGCGCGATCCCGTCGGCTGGAGGCCGCGACGCCGGTGACGGGGCCGGCTGAGGGCTGGGGGGTTCGGGCTTTCCGGGACGAGCCGCTCGAAACGATCGCGCGGTACATCGACTGGTCGCCGTTCTTTCACGCCTGGGAGCTCAAGGGCGTCTTTCCGGCGATCATGGACCATCCCCGCTGGGGGAGGCGCGCCCGAGAGCTCTATGACGACGCGCGGCGGCTGCTTGACCGGCTGATGACCGAGCGCTGGCTGCGGGCCGACGGCGTGTTTGGTCTTTTCCCGGCCAACAGCGTGGGCGACGACGTCGAGGTGTACGCCGACCCGACACGAGAGAGCGTCCGGACCACGTTTCACTTTCTCCGTCAGCAGGTTCTCCGCAATGGGGATCGACCCTGCCGATGTCTGGCCGATTACGTCGCGCCCCGGGGCGCGGACGGGCCCGACGTCCTGGGGGTGTTCGCCGTGACGGCGGGCCACGGCGAGCGCGAACGCGCCGAGCGATTCGCCGCCGATCACGACGATTACCACGCCATCATGGTCAAGGCCCTGGCCGACCGGCTGGCCGAAGCTTTCGCCGAATTGCTGCATCAGCGCGCGCGCGAGACCTGGGCGGGGGTTCGCGAGACCCTCTCCGTCGAGGACCTGATCGCCGAACGCTATTCGGGCATCCGGCCGGCCCCCGGCTACCCCGCCTGCCCGGACCACACGGAGAAGCGGCTGATCTGGGAATTGCTCGACGTGGAAGGCGTCGCCGGCATCCGGTTGACGGAGACCTTCGCCATGCTTCCGGCGGCTTCGGTGAGCGGGTTTTATTTCGTCCGTTCCGGGGCGAAGTACTTCGACGTCGGCAAGATCGGGCGCGATCAGGTTCTGGATTACGCTCGTCGGAAGGGGATGTCGGCCTTGGAGATCGAGCGCTGGCTCGCCCCGGCGCTGGCTTACGTCCCTTGAGCGGCCGAGGCGGCCCGGCCTCGGGCGCGTCCCCCTGGCGGAGGAGGCAATCCGCTTGGATGTCCTGCGGCTCAAGCAACTGGAGTTCTACGGACGGCACGGAACCGAGATTTGGGAGAAGGAGAACGGGTGTCGGTTCACCGTTGATCTGGCGCTGGAGGGAGACTTCACCGAGCCGGCGCGGAGCGATCGGCTGGGCGACGCGCTCGATTACCGGGTCATTTTCGCGCGCGCGCGACGCGTCGTGGAGCAGGAAAGCCACAATCTGATCGAGAAGGTTGCCGCGCGGCTGCTTCATGAGATGTTCCGCACGTTCAACGTTCGGCGGGTCACCGTTCGGGTGACCAAGCCGGATGCGCGGATCGGAGGGCTTCACGGCGGGGTGGAGGTCGAACTCACGCGGACGCGCGAGGAATGGGCGGCGCAGTTTCATGATCGGCCCGCCGCCGTGGAGACCGCGCCCGAATGACGCCTCCCGGCGCGCCCGATCCCCACCACCCATGATCCCCGATTCGCTGATCCCGACCCGTCTTCCGTTCGCGCTGGGCTTCCCGCCGCAGGAGCTGGGGGACAAGATCACGCTCTCCAGCCGGCTGCGGGACGTGGCCGACGGCGTGTTCGACGGGGAGCCTTTGATCCTGCCGGTGCCGCTAACGGGCCCGGCTGAGCTGCCCCGGATCCAGCTCGAGGCGCGCGACAAGGCCTGGGTGCTTCAGCTCTCTCTGGTGCGGCTGAGCCTGGAATGGCATCGAAAAGAGCCGACGGCGGGGGGGTGGTCCGCGTCGGGGACGCGGTTCCTGGGAATTCTCGGCGACCTGTTGCGGGTGTTCGTCGGGGAGTACGTCCGGCCCGTGCGGTTCGCCTTCAATCCTCAGCTTTTCAGAACGCTCGCCGGGAGCGCCAACGCGTATCTGGCGACGCGGGTGCTTCAACCCGGCCGGGCCGAACCGCTCCCTTACGTCGTCAAGATCGGGCTGATGGATCATCTGACGCTTCGGGGGCGCCCCATGCAGCTCGGTCTCAATCTCGTGAGCGCGCGACGACAAGATTCCCCGGGCGAGGATCGCGGGCTGGTGGTTCAGGTCGAGGCCCGGACGGGGGCCGACGTCCCGACGGGGCTGACGGCGGAGGAAATCCTCCACTTGATGGCCGAGATCGAGCTGTGGCTGGAAGGGCGTTTGCGGCGGGCGCTGCCCGATCTGGTCGAAGGGGAGGACTGAAGACCGGGCCCCTGCCGGCGGCGTCAACCGCTGCGGCGCAATTTGGCCGGCAGGATTTTCATCTGTTCGCGGTACTTCGCCACGGTCCGTCGAGCGATGTTGAAGCCTTCCCGGTTGAGAATCTCGGCCAGTTTCTGATCCGAGAGGGGGCGCGCGGGGTCCTCGCGGGCGATCATGGAAGAGAGTTTATCCCGAATCGTACGGGAGCTGACGGCGCCGCTGGGGGCGTTGCGGGATTCGATGGCCGAGGAGAAGAAGAACTTGAGCGGGAAGAGACCCTGAGGCGTCTCGACCCACTTGCGTGAGGTCACGCGCGCGATGGTGGACTCGTGCATGCCGACGAGCTCGGCCACCTCGCGCAGAGTCAGCGGCCGGAGGGCCTCGACGCCCTTATCGAGGAAGGCCCGCTGGACCTGCATGATGGCTTCGGTGACGCGCAGGATGGTCGATTTACGCTTCTCGATGTTCTTGATCAGCATCAACGCCGAGCGGAACTTCTCGGCCGCGTAGGCCTTCTCTTCTTTCGTGAGAGCCTGGTCCTGAAGCCGCAGCAGACGTTGGTAGAGCCGATTGATCGACAGATGCCCGCTGGAACCCTCGTTGAGAAAGAAGTTCAACTCCCCGTCGATCAGCTTGACGTAAACGTCCGGCACGACGTACTGAATCGGCTCCCGGCCGTAAGCGCGTCCCGGACGCGGCTCCAGGCGGCTGATCTTTCGGTAGAGCTCGGTCACTTCGTCCTCGCCGACGCCGAGCGCTCGCGCGATCTCCTTGACCTTTTTGCGCCGGAAGGCCTCAAAGTGCTCTTCAAGGACGCGACGCGCGGTCTCCGAGTAGGAGCCGAGCGCCTTCATCTGAAGGAGCAGGCACTCGGCGGGCGAGCGGGCCCCGACGCCCGTCGGCTCAAACTCCTGAATCACGGCCAGGACGCGCTCAACGGTGGCCCGATCGACGCCGAAGCGTGATTCGGCCTCTTCGACCGCCGACGGTTCCAGATAGCCGTCCTCATCGATGCAGCCGATCAGATACTCGCCGATTTCGGACTCCTGGCCTTCGAGTGCGCTCAGACGAAGCTGCCAGAGCAGGTGGTCGTAAAGCGTCGTCGGGGCGGCGGTGTATTCGGTGAAATCGCGCTCTTCCCGATCCGGCTCGGCGATATAGGTTCGGTTCTCGGCCCCGTCGTAGAGCTCATCCCAATTGACATCGACTTCGTCGAAGTGGGGCGCCGCATCCTCAGCCGGAGGCGCGGCTTCCCCTTCGCCGTCGGTTGATGGCTCCGAAGCCTCCCGGGCGTCGGTCGGCGGCGTCTCAGCGATCGCGTCCGACGGAGCTGCGGCGGGCTCGGCCAGGTTCAATTCGGGGACTTCCGGCTCGGGCGGCTCCGCTCCATTGCGTTCCTCCGAGAGGAGGCCGCGTTCCTCCTCGAGGCCGGTGGCTTCGTCGGGGGCCGGTGTCTCGGGTTCGGCGGTTTCTTCGGGCTCGTCGGCGCGATCCTCCTCCAACTGGAGGAACGGGTTTTCGAGCAACTCCTGCTGCGTCAGTTGCTCCAGCTCGATGGCGTTCATCTGCAGCAATTGGATCGATTGCTGCATTTGCGGCGTCATGACCAGCCGCTGAGTCTGTTTTTGGACCTGCTGGAGAGAGAGCGCCATGATCGTCGCCGGGAGAGACGCCGTCGCCGCGAGCGGACCGGCTCGCAGCCCATTAGCCGACTTCACTTCTCAACTTAGCCCTCGCGCTCGGCCGAATCAATCCCCCAAGTGGCTGGGATTCAATTTTTTTTGCTCGAGATCGACCTCCAAAGGGTTGCAAGCGCCTAAGTCCTTGAAAATCAGGCCTCAAAAAACGTTCCAGCCGAAGCCAGCGGAGGCGCTCGACTCCCCATCCGGCCGGGCTGGTGAGGATTCGATCGGAACGATCTGGGCCGGGGGGCGCTCTCTCGAATCACGACGGCCGGGTCCGATCGGCCAGGCAGACATCGGAGGGCCATCCGCCCGCGGTTGGCCTTCCGATCGACGGGAACGGATCAGTCCGGCGGCCGGAGATCGCGCCTCGCGGCGGCGTTGACATTGGGGACGCTGCGGCTCAACATGGAACGGGGTCCGTTTTTTGTCATCGCCGGCAGGAAATCCGGTTCGACGGACGGTTGGCCGGCGCGGCGAGGACGTCAACGTTGTCGGGCGGGGGCGTGGCTCGGTCTCAAGGGCGTGAGGTACCAGGAATTCGTCCTTCACCGGCTTCATTCGCTCACGGGCGTCGTCCCCCTGGGGCTCTTCCTGTTCGAGCATTTCTTCACGAATTCCTACTCGCACCAGGGAGAGGCCGCGTTCAACGCCAAAGCGGATTTTCTACGCCATCTGCCCTATATCCACTTCATCGAGATCGGCGTGCTGCTGATCCCGTTCGCCTTCCACATCCTTTACGGGCTGAAGATCATCTACACGGGCGAGGTCAACGTCCTGCAACAGAATCGACCCCGCAATTGGCTTTACTTTCTTCAGCGGGTCTCGGCCTTCCCGGCCCTCGGCTTCATCCTCTATCACGTCTACACGATCCGGCTGCTCCAGGGGGACGCGCCAAGCCTCTATGCGGTTATGACGGATGTTTTCCGGAGCCCCTACGTCGTGACGTTCTACGTTCTGGGAGTCGTTTCGATCTGTTTTCACTTCGCCAACGGGCTGGCCACGGCCTCGATCACGTGGGGGCTGACGATCAGCCCGACGTCTCAACGTTACGTTGCCTACGCCGCCGCCGGCGTGGGTGTCGTCCTGGCGGCGATGGCGATCAACTCGATCTTCGGCTTCCGGCCCGACGGGTTGGAGAGCGCCAGCGAAGCGGTTCAGGCGGCCTTGCCGACATTGAACCTGCTCGTCCCGACGAGGGGAACGGGTCTGATTTGAGAGGGGTCCGCCCAGCGGCGCCCCGGCCAGGCGGGCCTCGGCAAGCGACCCGGCCCCCCGGAGGGCGTGGCCGGACCCGAGCCCCCGACGATCAACCTATGGAGCGAGCTTAGCGTGGCGCGTCCCCGGATCATCGTCGTCGGCGGCGGCCTGGCCGGCCTGATGACGACCATCAAGGCCGCCGAGCTTGGGGCCGCCGTCGATCTCTTTTCGATCGTCCCGGTCAAGCGGAGTCACTCCGTCTGCGCCCAGGGGGGGATCAACGCGGCAAAAAACCGAAAAGGGGAAGGCGATCATCCTGACATACATTTTGACGACACGATCTATGGCGGGGATTTTCTCGCCAATCAGCCGCCGGTCCGCGATATGTGTTACGCGGCGCCGGGCCTGATCGACCTGTTGGATCGCATGGGGGTGCCGTTTAATCGCACGCCCGAGGGGCATCTGGACTACCGTCGGTTCGGCGGGACGCTCTATAACCGGACGGCCTTCGCGGGCGCAACGACGGGTCAACAGTTGCTGTATGCTCTGGATGAGCAGGTCCGGCGGTATGAAAGCGAGGGGCTCGTCAGCAAGTACGAGAGTTGGGAGTTCCTCTCCGTCGTCAAGCACGGGGACGGCCGGGTTGTCGGCATCACGGCGATTTTCATGCCGGACATGTCCATCTCCTATTTCCGCGCCGATGCCGTCGTCATGGCGACCGGCGGTCCTGGCATCATTTTCGGCAAATCGACCAATAGTTACATTAACACGGGAGCCGCGGCGAGCCGGTGTTACCAACAGGGGGCTGTCTACGCCAACGGAGAATTCATTCAAGTCCACCCGACCGCCATCCCGGGCGAAGACAAGTTAAGGCTGATCTCGGAATCCTGCCGGGGCGAGGGGGGGCGCGTCTGGGTGTATCGCGATGGAAAGCCGTGGTACTTTCTGGAGGAGCGCTACCCGAGATACGGCAACCTCGTGCCCCGGGATATCGCTTCGCGCGAGATATTCAAGGTATGCGTCGACGAGGGCTTGGGCGTTGACGGGAAGAACGTCGTGTACCTGGATCTCACGCATCTTCCGGCCGAGCGGCTGACCGAGCGGCTCGGGGGGGTCCTTGAGATTTATGAGAAATTCGTGGGGGAGGACCCCAGGAAGGTCCCGATGAAGATTTTCCCCGGCATGCACTATTCGATGGGGGGGTTGTGGATCGATTACGAGCACCAGACCAATCTCAAGGGTTTGTTTGCGGTGGGCGAGGTCGATTATCAATATCACGGCGCCAATCGGCTGGGCGCGAATTCGCTGCTCTCTTGCCTTCATGGTGGTATGGTGGCGGCCCGGGCGGCAGTACGTTACGCAGAGGGAATATCCCCGGCAGAGGCGGAGGCGCCCCCGTCGGTGTTCGCGGGGGAACAACAGCGCCAGGTTGAGATTTTTGAGGGGATTTATCGAATGTCGGGTTCGGAGAATCCGTACCGGATCGGGGGCGAGCTGGGAGAATGGATGACGAACAACTGCACGATCATCCGCCACAACGATCGATTGAGACAAACGGACGAAAAACTGATGGAGTTGCTCGATCGCTGGGAACGCATCGGCGTGAGCGACGCGAGCCGGGTGTATAATGAATACGTCTTGCGGACGCGCCAGGTGCGGGACATGATCGTCCTGGCTCGGGTAATTTGCCTGGGAGCGTTGCGGCGAGACGAGAGCCGAGGGGCGCATTACAAGCCAGAATTTCCGGAGCGAAACGACGCCGAGTGGCTGAAGACGACGCTTGCGCGTTTCACTCCGGAAGGGCCTCGGTTGGGATATGAGGAGGTGGACACCTCGCTGATAGCGCCGCGGGCGCGGGTATATACGGAAAAGTAGGTCCCGCAGCGTAGCTGGAGAGGGCGCATGGCCGACAAGACGATCGAACTGCGGATCAAGCGGCAGGACGGCCCCGGGGCGGCGCCTCGATGGGAGCATTTTTCGTTACCCTACCGGCCGAACCTGAACGTGATTTCGTGCCTGATGGAGATCGCGGCGCGGCCCACAACCACGGAGGGCCGCCCGACGACGCCGGTGCAGTGGGAGTGTTCGTGTCTGGAGGAGGTGTGTGGCTCGTGCGCCATGCTTGTGAATGGGCGACCGCGGCAATCGTGCGCGGCGCTGGTCGACCGGTTGGAGCAACCGATCGAGCTTGCGCCGCTCACAAAGTTTCCCGTGATCCGGGACCTGGTGGTGGACCGTGGAAGGATGTTCGAGAACCTCAAGCGAATCAAGGGCTGGATTCCTATCGACGGCACCTATGATCTGGGCGAAGGGCCGGTGATCCCCAGTTGCATTCAGGCGGATCGTTATAATCTTTCCCGGTGCATGACGTGCGCTTGTTGCATGGAAGTATGTCCACAGGTGAATTCGCGGAGCAAGTTCATCGGCCCTGCGGCGATCGCGCAGGTCAAGTTGTTCAACCTTCATCCCACGGGGGCGATGCACGCGGCGGATCGTCTGGAGGCGATGATGGACGAGGGAGGGGTCCACGCCTGCGGCAATGCGCAGAACTGCGTGGCGGCGTGCCCCAAGGAAATTCGCTTGACGGACGCCATCGCCGAGGTCGGGCGACACGTGACGATCCACGCTTTTAGAAGATTTTTCGGCCGGCGGCCTTCCTGACGCTCCTGCGACCTCGATTTTCGATGGACACTTATTCCGATAAGGCTCGGGCTCAGGGGGGTATAGCGCAGAGGAACGCGGGGGGGCGTCGGGAAGAGCGTCATGTCGCCCGGCTGCTGGCGCTGGCGCTTCCGATCGTCGGGATGACCGCGTCCCGGATGGTGATGGGCTTCATTGATTTTGCGATGGTCTCACGGCTGGGGACGGAGGCGCAGGCGGCCATTTCGCCGGCGACCGTCCTCGTCTTTGCCATCATCACCTTGGGGATGGGGGCGGCCTCCACGGTGCAGACGTTCGCCTCCCAGGCCGACGGACGGGGCGAAGGCGATCGAGCGGCCGCCTATGCCTGGCAGTCCATCTACATAGCCCTTGGGCTGGGGTTGGCCCTGTGGCCGTTGATCGGGCTGACGGCGGCCTTCTACGGGTGGATCGCGCGCGTGGCGGGCCACGCCCCGGAGGTTGAGCGGCTCGAAATCGAGTATACGCAGGTGGCGCTGTGGTCGTTCACCCCGTCGGTGATTTGCGCCGGGCTGAATGGGTTTTTCAACGGCATCCAGCGGCCGAGGATCGGTCTTGTGGCCATTCTGGTCTCGATCGCGGCCAATATCGTCGGCAATTACTTGCTCATCTTCGGACATGGGGGGTTCCCGGCGCTTGGTGTTCGTGGGGCGGCGATCGCCACGGTCGTGGCGTGGTGGGTGCGGGCGGGGATGCTGCTGGGATCGTTCTTGTCGCCGACGTTCGATGAGGGCTACGCCACGCGGCGAACGTGGGGGATCAGTCTGCCGAAGTTGGCCGGCGTCGTTCGCGTCGGGGCTCCGGCGTCGTTCCAGTGGTTCATCGATATCGCTTCCTGGGTCGTCTTTATGCATCTGATCATGCCGCCGTTCGGGACGGTCGCCATGGCGGCGAGCAACATCGGCCTTCAATTCATGCACCTGGGCTTCATGCCGCCGATCGGCCTCAGCCTGGCCCTGGCGTCGCTCGTGGGGTTCGCCATCGGCGAGGGCCGTCCGGAGCTGGCCGTGGCGCGGACGCGGGTCGCGATGCGGCTGAATCTGGCTTACATGGGGCTGGCCGGCGCGTTCATGTTTCTGGCGCGCCGCCCGCTGATCGGCCTGATCTCCGATGACCCCGCCGTCATCGAGTCAGGGGCGCAGGTGATGGTCTGGGTGGCGATATTCCAACTTTCCGATGCTCTCTGCGTGACTTACACCAATGCGTTGCGCGGAGCGGGGGACACGCGATGGCCCGCCCTCGCCGTCGGCCTGACATGCTGGGGAATCTTCATCGGCGGCGGCTTTGCCATGGCCCGATTGTTCCCGCAGTGGGGGATCAATGGCCCCTGGCTCATGTGCACGCTTTACATCGTCATCCTGGGGGGGCTGCTCTATGGCCGCTTTCGATCCGGGGCCTGGCGCGCGATCCGGCTCTTCGAGCCCGCCGGACCCGTTCTGGACCCGGCCGCGGCCGCCCAAATCGCGCGTCATCCGGAATCCGACTGATCCCTCCGCCAACGCGGGGATGACCCGAGGGGCCCCGGCTCAGCCTTGAGAAGCTCAGGGCGGCGTTCCCGATCGACGCTGATGGTTGACGGGATCGGCCCGAGCCGGAGCGGGGGCGGGTGAGCCCCGCGCGCCGGTCTCGTCGTCGTAGAGTCTCCACCGTGGGACGTCGTTGGGGCCGGGCGAGGTGGCTCCGCCATGGGCGTTGCCGGCGTGGTCGTAGATTTCGGACCCGACGCGGATCCGGATCTGACCCGGTTCGGCCGGAGCGAAAATCCGCACGGTGACGACGTAACTGGGATCCTTGCCGGCGATCATCACGACGGCGCCGTCGATCAGCTCCGGAAGGCCGATGACGCGAATATCGGCCGTCGTGAAGGTCGGCGCGACCGGCTCGCTAAAATTCACGCCGAAGGTGAGCGTCTGGCGACCCAGCGTGAAGGTGCCGGGATCATCCAGGGTGATGGTGGCCACGGGGGGGGTCGTGTCGAGAGTGATCGTGTCGCTCGTGGTCGAGGTCGCCCCGGCCAGATTGACGAGGGCGGCGTAAACCGTCTTCAAGCCGTCGCCGGCGCTCAGCGTGAAGGGGACGGTTTCCTGGCCCGTGTACGGAACCTCGGTGGGGAAGGCGAGCTGAGGGTTTTCCGCCAGGCGGACGCGGTCGATCGGCGACCCGGAGACGCCGAGGAGGCCAATGTTCACTTGGCGAATATTCGTATATCGGAGCGGATCCAGATTGTTCAGGCCATCGACGTCCGAGAGGGAAATCCCGCCCAACGCGGCCCGGGCAACGAGGCTGAAGCGCGGCGACTCGATCGGTGGCAGCGGATTGCCGGCCAGGTCATAGACACCGCCGGCGACGGCGATGCCGAGCTCGCCGCTCGGGACGGCCGGTTCCGGCGTCACGGTTACGATAAAGAACTGGCCGCCTCCCGTGAGCTCGACTTGCGCCCCCGCCAGCACCTCCGGCGAGCCGGTCAGCGTGACGTCCTCGGCGGCGAAGCTCGAGCCGACGGATTCGGTGAAGCCGACGAGGAAGCTGACCGGCCCGACGGCGACCGACGGCGGGCCGGAGAGTTGAATCTGAGCCGACGGCGGCTGCGTGTCGAGTTCAATCGAGCCCATGACGATGTTGCCGCGTCCGATCTCATTGCTGAGGGCGAGCCAGACCGATTTCGGGCCGTCCCCGGGAGAGAGAAGCGTCACCGTGAACGTGGTCTGTCCCTCGTAGGAGAGCGTCACGGAAGAGCTGAGGTCGGAGCTTTCCGCCCAGTGAATGAAGGTGGGGAGCGGCAGGCCGGTAATGGCGCCGAGGCCGAGCGTGAGGAGCCGGTCGTTGGTGTATTGGGTCGGCAACGCGTTGTTCAACGGGTCGGCGTCGCGCAGCTCGATGCCACTCAAGGTCGGCGTCCGCGGATTGAAGATCGTGGTGAAGGGGGAGGTCCCGCCGCCGAAGGCGTTGCCGGCCCGGTCGTAAACCTGCTGGCCGATCGTGATGGCGATCGAACCGTTGGCTTCAGGATCGGCGAGCGTCACCGTCACGGCGTAGTTGGGGTCCGTGCCCGAGACGAGCACCGAGGCTCCGGCGGCCAGTTCGGGCGTCCCGGTGACGGTAATGTCTTCGACCGTGAAGGTCGGGGCGACCGGCTCGTTGAACGCCACGGAGAAGCCGATCTCTTCCCCGTCGGTCGTGGCGGGGCCGATGCGCATGAGGGTGGGGATGGGGGGCGCGGTATCGAGCGTGATCGTGTCGCTGGTCTTGTTGCTCAGGCCGGCCACGTTGCTCAGGGCGGCCCAGACGACCTTCACGCCGTCGCCGGGGGAGACGAGCGTCAAGGATTCGGTCGTCTGACCGACGTAGGCGAGCGTGACCGAGGAGGCGAAGTCCTCGGATTCGGAGAAGTGGACCGAATCCGGAACGAAGAACATCTCGGGCTCCCCGAGACGTTCGATCCCGCCGACGGTGATCGTCCGCGCGTTGGTTAGGTTCTCCGGATCGGCGTTATTGAGGCCGTCGGCGTCGGTCAGGGCGATCAGCCCGATGATGGGAGGCAACACGCCGAGAACGGGGGTGAACAGATCATCGAAGGCGAGCACGTCGTCTTTGGCCAGGACGCCCGAGGCCGGGTTGGTCGCGGGCACGATCCAGTCGGCGAGAGGCTGCCAGGTGAGCGTATAGTTCCCGGTCGGCATATCCGGCAGCGTCTGCGGGCCGCAGTCGGAAACCATAACGCTGTCGGGCCCTTGCAGGACCCAGCAGGCTTCGGGCGGGAAGACGTTAACCGTGACGAGGCCGGCGTGACGCGCGTAGAGGCCCGTGAACAGCACAAACCCGTTTGGCAAGAGCGTCTGCGTCTCGGGGTTGGTCGGCGGCGGGTCATGATCGGCCAACGGCTGCCAGGTGAGGGTGATGTCTCCCTCGGCGATGTCGGCGAGCGTGGCGTCGCCGCTGCCCGCGTGCGGCCGGCCGCTGCCGTCGGTGAAGGACCAGGAGGCGGCGGCCGGCGTGACATCCACGATCACGAGGCCCACCTCGCGGAAGTGCCCCGTCACCGTCGTGTTTTCGTCTTTCTCCAGCGTGATCAAGTGCGGCTGAGGGTAGGGGAGCGCGCGGCCGGTGTAATCGACCCACGTGATCGTGTACTGACCGGTCGGCGTGGCCGCGAGCGTCCTGGTTCCGCAGTCGTTGATCATGAGGCCGTCGGGGCCGGAGAGTTCCCAGCAGGCGTCATCCGGGATGACCGCGATGCCGAGGTTGCCGGTCTGGCGGGTGAAGATGCCCGTCAAGGTCGTCACCTCGTCCCTGGCGAGCGTCGCCGTCAGAGGATCCGTCGTCGGGGTATCGTAGAAATCCAGCGGCAGCCAGTCGATTTCGTAATTGCCGGTGGGCATGTTGGGCAACGTCGTGGACCCCACGTCCATGATGGATACATCGTCGGGCCCCGAGAGCTGCCAGCCGGCCATGGACGGGGTCACGTCGACGACGACCGTGCCGACGTGTCGAGTATAGACGCCGGTGAGCGTGATGACGTCATCTCGCATGAGGACACCGGAGGCAGGGTTGACCGCCGGTTGGTCGTAATCGGCCAACGGCTCGAAGAAGACGCTCACATTGCCGACGGGGACGTCCTCGACCGTCGCGTCCCCGGCGCCCATCTGGGTCATGTTCATTCCGTCGGTAAGCGTCCAGGGGGCGTTGTTGGGCGTCACGTCCACGATGACGGTGCCCGTGATCAATGAATAGAGCCCGATCAGGGTTCGGGTTTCCCCTTTGGCGAGGGTCCGTTCCAGGGGGTTGGGGAAGGGAAGGGCGTAACCCGTGAGAGGGTCGAAGGCCAGCGAGTAAGTGCCCGTGGGGGCGTTGGGGTCGGTGAAGTCCCCGGTTGCGCTTTGCGTGTAGCCGTCCGGGCCGGTGAGCGTCCAGGAGGCCTGGTCCGGCGTTACATCGACGATGATGGTCCCGGTGTGGCGTTCAAAGACGCCCGTAAAGGTGATGGTGTCGCTCATGGCCAGGGTTTGGCTTGCAGGGTTGGGCGTCGGCGTGTCGTGATCGGTCAGATCGTCCCAGGTCAAAGTGATCGTCCCGACGGCCGCGTTGGTGATCGTAGCGTCCCCCGTGCCGGTGTGGGGTCGGCCGATGCCGTCGGTGAAGCTCCATCTCGCCGTGTCGGGCGTCACGTCCACGACGACCGTCCCGATGCGGCTGAAGGTGCCGGAGACGGTGACGGTGTCGTTCTTCTCAAGCGTGAAGATCTCCTGATCGGGGTACGGCGCGGCCCAACCGGCGGGAGCCAGCCACGTGATCACGTATTGGCCGGTGAACATATTGTTGAGCGTCGTTGAGCCCGTGCCGGCCTGGACGCCCGCGTCCGGCGGACCGTCGAGCGACCAGATGGCCCCGTCGGCGTTGGCCTCAGGCGGCTCGACCACGATCTCGATGGTGCCCGTGTGGCGCGTGTAGACGCCCGTGAAGGTTTCGGTCGCGCCTTTGGCCAAGGTCACGGTGGGGGTTGGGTCCGGCGGGAGGTCGAAATTGATGAGGGGTTGCCAAGCCATCTCGACCAGGCCGGTCGCCACGCCCGAGAGCGCGTTCCCCCCCAGGGCGTCCCCGGTTCCCGCGAAGGGACGGCCCTGACTGTCGGTCACGATCCAGGAGGCGGTGTTGGGCGTGACGTCAACGGCGATTTGGCCAATCGTGCGATAGACGCCGGTGATCGTCGTCACATCGCTCTCGAAGAGCGTGGCCATGGCGATTTCCGGGTAAGGGGTCGAGCGATCGGCCAAGGGGAACCACATCAGGGCGTATTCGCCGGCCGGGGCGTCGATGAGCGTCCTCGTGCCGGAGTCGGCGATGAACAAGCCATCGGGGCCGGAGAGTTCCCAGGGCCCGTCGGCCCCGCTCGGCTCCTCGACGGTGACGTCAATGCCGAGCGTGCCGGTCTGGCGCGTCCAGAGGCCGGTGAACGTGATTGGCGCGCTGATGGTCAGCGTCTGAGACTCCGAGGGGGGAGAGGGGGAATCATGGAAGGCGAGGGATTGCCAATTGACCGTGACCGTGCCGATCGCGATGTCCATGCGGGTGTCGTCACCCTGGCCGGCGTGCGGTCGGCCCTGGCCGTCGACAAGCTCCCAGCTCGCGTCGTCGGGCGTGACGAAGACCTGGACCGTGCCCATCTGTCGATAGGTCCGGCTGATCATGAAGGCTCCGGCCCCGGCGTTGAGCGTCAGGGTCTCGGATTCCGGGAACGGCTGCGCATAGCCGACGAGCGGCAGCCAATCGAACGTGATCGCGCCGAGGGCGACGTCGGCAAGGGTCTGATCGCCCGAGGCCTGGTGGGTTCGACCCGTTGAGTCGGTCACGGTCCAGGAGGGGGCGGGATCGTCCGGCGTGAGATTGGCCTGGACGTTTCTCGCCGCCGTATAGGCCCCGTTGAAGGTGATCGTCGCCCCCTGATTGAGCGTCTGGGTGACCATATCCGGGAAAGGACGGGCGAAACCGCTGAGCGACCCCCAGGTGATCTGATAAACCCCGGCCGGAACGTCCATGTAGGAAGCCGAGCCGGAGCCGTTGATCACGTCCCCCAGCGGATCGACGAGCGTCCAGGAGGCGGCGCTCGCCCCAGCCGGCGTGACGTTGACGACCACGTTACCCAGGTGGCGCGTGTAAGTCCCCTCGAACATGACGGTCTGGCCGTTGGCCAGGGAGCGCGATTCGCTGTTGGGCAATGGCGTGTCGTGGTGTTGCAACGCCTCCCAGAAGATCGTCACCGTCCCTGCGGGAACGATGCGGACGGCGTTGCCCGTCCCCGTGTGTTTGATGCCGAGGCCGTCGACGAGCCTCCAGCTCGCTTGTTGCGGATCGACCGTGACGATAACCGTCCCGCTCGTCGCCGCCGTCCTCAAATCGGCCTCCTGAAGCCCGTCCCAAGGCGACGTCAGCCATCGGCTGGCGGGGGCCAGGGGCATGGAGGAAGGGTCGTAGAGGAGCCGAACGCGCCAATGATGAGCCGTGTTGGCGGAGAGGCTGTTGACCAGCTCATTCAGGTCCGAGCCGTCGAGGTCCGCCCAGTCGGTTCCCTCCATGAGGCCGGTCCCATCCAGCGGGACGCCAAGCGGCTTGACCTCCCATTGGAGACGGCCGCGGTGACGCCCGAAGGGGGATCGTCCGGCGACGGAAAGGCTGAAGTCCGAGGTTGAGCCGGAGGCGCCGAGCCGCGCGATGGGTCGCGTGTTGTTCGTGTCGCGCTGGCGCGGGATCAGGTCGAGACCGCCATGGTTGCCGAGGAAGACCTGAAGGCGGCCTTCGCGGTTCTCGCCGTTGGAGAAGCCGGGTCCGCCGGCGGCCACGTCGCCGAAGCCGTCGCCGTCGACGTCGCCGAGGCCGGCGACGGCCGAGCCTAAGTCCTCCCGGTCCTGATCGCCCGTCACGATCCAGGCCGGCGTCGCGTCCAATCCCGACCCTGAACCCAGATAGGCTAAGGCCCGACCGCGATCGGAATCGCCCCTGATGACGACGTCATCGACGTACCAACCGCGGAAGTTGTTAGCGATGGAATCGATCGTGTCGAACCGGAAGACGAGGCGGATCGTCTGCCCGGCGAAGGCCGTCAAATCGATCGGGCCGAGTTGGCGCCAGGTGGCGTCGTTAAAGGCGGTCTGGTGAATCTGGACCAGTCCCTGGCCGGCGTCGACGAAGACGATCCGTCGGTCGAAGAAGGTTCCCCCCTCGGTCCGTTCCCAGCTATAGAACGTGAGGAAGGCCGGCCGACCCGCCGGCAGACTGATGGCGGGCGAACGTAGGTCGCCCTGGTTGGTCTGGCCGTTGTCATAGTTGCCGGTGGCGTCCCGACCGTACCAGAAGCTGTGGGTCGGGCTGTTGGCCTCGGGGAAGGGGCTGACGCCTTGCTGGACAAGGTGCCAGAAGCCGGTGGTCGTCCAATCGGCTGCCGAGGCGCCTTCAAAATTCTCCGAGAAGAGCGTCGACTGGCCCACGTCGTGTCCCGGGGCGCCGACGATCAGGTCCGCCCACCCGTCGTTGTTCATGTCGCCCGCGCCGGCGACCGCCTGACCCAGATGAGCCCGCGGTTGGCCGCCGAAGGTCGCGAAGTCGGCGTTGACCGGTTGGCCGCTGGGGCGCGTCCCGTCGGCCGAGAGGCCGGTGGCCGAACCATGAAAGACAAAGACGGCGCCTTCGTCGGTGTGCTCGAAATCAAAGAGCCGCGCGCCCACGGCCAGATCGCTGAACCCGTCGCCGTTGACATCGCCCGCCGAGACGACCGCCGCCCCGAACCGAGCTCCGATCTGATTGCTCTCGGCCGTCCAGACGGCGTTGACTGTCGGGCCGCTCATGCCGCCGTGGTAGACGAAGATGCGTCCCTCGCCGGCCTGGCCTGCGCTGAAGGCGGGCGCGGCGACGACGACGTCGGTGTAGCCGTCCCGATTGACATCGCCCGCGGCGGCCACGGCGGCGCCGAACTCCGACTGGGGTTGACCGCTGACGGCCGTCCAGGAGGGGATGAGGCTCAGCCCGGTCGAGGAGCCGAGGAAGACGTAGGCCTTCCCCTCGTCGGTCACGCTTTCGTCAAAGCCGGGGGCGCCGACGATCACGTCGCCGAAGCCGTCGCCGTTCGCGTCGCCCGCGGCGCCCACGGACCATCCCAACCGCGCGCCGGCCTGGTCGCTTTCGGCTGTCCAATCCGCTGAGAGACTCAGGCCGCTCGGCGAGCCGTGGAAAACGTAAGCCCGGCCTTCCTGATTCTGGCCGAAGCTCTGGAACGGCGCGCCGACGATCACGTCCCCGTAGCCGTCGCCGTTCACGTCCCCGGCGTCGCCGAGCGAGAAAGCGAAGCGCGAGTTCGCCGCGGGCGGGCTGACGGCCCACGCCGGCGATGAGGCAGGGCCGCCTGGTCCGCCGGCGAAGAGAAACGCCCGTCCCTGGGCCGTCGCGCCGTTATCAAAGCCCGGCGCGCCGACGATCAGGTCGGCGTAGCCGTCCCCATTCACGTCGCCCGCGCGGCTCACGGCGAAGCCGAGTTCGGCCTCGGCCCCGTCGCTTTCAAACGCCAGCGTCGGCGAGTCGCTCAGGCCCCGGCCCGATCCGTAATAGACGATGGCCTGGCCGCGATCCGTGCGGCCGGGGCCACCGATCACTTCCGTCAGGCTGGAAGAGCCGAGCCGGGAGACTTCGCCGAGTTGCCCCACGAGGGAAGTGTCGTAAGCGGTCGAGTCAATGGCGAATAGGCGGCCGTCGCCACCGGCGGCGAGGAGCCGGCCGTCGGCGAGGCGCTCCAGCGTCGAGGCCGGGGCAGGGATCGACAAGCTGGCCAATTCCACGCGAGCGCCGGAGTTGGGCAGAACGTCAAAGAGACGGGGCGCCCCCCCTTGACCGCGCGAGATGCCGAAGAACGTGGCGCTGTCCGGATTGTAGGCCAGCCCCGTCAGTTCGATGCCTTGCGGATTGCCGAAGGTCGTGAGCGAGCCATTGCTCAGGTTCAGGGTGACGAGGTTGCCGGAGGAAAGCTCCAGGACGAGTTGATGCGTGCGCGCCTCGTTGCCGGAACTGAAGCGCACCCACTCGTTCCCTTGGCCCGCGATCGTCTCGACGTTCAAGCCGACAGAGAAGGTTCCGCTCGCGGCGAACAGATCGGCGATGGCCTGATCGCTCAGCGTCATCTCGATGATGGAACCCACGTTGGCGCTTGAGAGGACGGTCTGGGCATAGACGTTGCCCGTGCCCAGGTCGTTGAACACGTCCAGGTTGAACCCTGAGGCGTCGAGCGTGGCGGCCGGCGTCGAGACGTCGTAAACCCGAATCGTTTCGGAGCCGTCGGGCGAGTTGTAGGCTTCAAGCTCCAGTCGCAATCGGGCCTTCACCACGGGGAGGGTCGTCAAATCCAAGAGACTCACGTTGAAGGTGAAGTACGACCGGAGGAGAGCTCCTCCCAACAGATGGCCGGTGAGCGTGTTCTGATTGACGGCGCTGTGGGGGAAGCTGGGGGAATTGGAGTGCCAACCTCGATCGACCTGATCAAGCGTCTGGCGGGCGAGCCCCAGGTTGGTCCAAAGCAGTTCATGGCCGATGGGGGGGGCGACGGCGAGGATGACCCACTCATTGGTGGCCGCCGTCGAGAGATGGGCTCCGACGGCGAATTCGGTGGCGCCGGCGGCGCGGGCGGCGTTCATGTCGGCGACCGCCTGAGCCGAAAGCGTGATCTCGATGATCGAGCCGACGAGGCCGGCCGTCACCGTCGCCGATCCATAGAGGTTCCCCGACTGGAGATCGTTGAGAACGGTCCCGTTGAATCCCCCGGCCCTCAGCGTGGCCGGCGTGGCGCTCACGTCGTAAATCTGGAGGGTTTCCGAGGCGCCCCCCTGATAGCCGGCGACCTTGAGCCGCAGGCGGGCGTCCAGGGCGAAGTCCATCTCGGCGATGTTGAAGATGAAGAAGGCGTTGGAGCGCTCGGCGTTGGCGAGAATGCCCGTCCGGAAGCCTCGCTCCAGGACGCTCGCCGGGATGATCTGTTTGGAGACGCCCGGGCCGGACCAACTGAGCGTGGCGACGGCCGCCCCTCCGTTTTCAAAGTAGTCCATCCGCACCGGGTATTCGACGCCCGCCGCCAGACTGATGCTCCCCGTCCATTCGGTGGCCCCCTGATCGAAGAAGCGGTCGATGATGAGTTGATCATTGACCCAGAGGCGAACGCCGTCGTCCGTAACCGTGTAAAACGTAAAGACGCCGGACGTGGGCGGCCTCACCGTCCCGATCCAGCGGATGGAGAACGTGTCGGCTCCCATGGAGACATCCGGGGAGCCGGATCCGAAGTTGAAGTTGATTGTACTGTCGATGCGGCTGAGCGTCAGGGCCGTGAAGTTGATATTGTCGTAGTATTCCCCCAGGATGCCCGCCGAATTGACGCTCGTGAACCACCCTTGGGAGACGAAGGCGCCGGAGCGCGGAGTCTCGGCGTAGCGATTGGTGGCGAAGAGACGTCCGTCGCCGTGGAACTCCAGGTTTCTGAGTTCCCCCCGGAGGCCGGTGAGCTCGACGCGCGTGCTCCGACCGGAATCGGGGTCGAGAACGTGAAGCTGGCTGATCGGGCCCGCGGTGGCGGCCAGGAGGGCGCTCCGGTCGGCCTTCCAGACGATATCGACGACGGGGAGCGGGGTTTCGCCGTCGGTCGAGATCAGACCAATGGGCGTGGCGGCGCCGGTTGAGGGGTCGATGGTCAATAATTCCTTCGTCGTCGCGTCCAGGCCGTAGAGGACTTCGGCCGTGGCATCGGCGCGATATTGGGCGACGATCAGGTCGGAGTAGCCGTCGCCGTTCACGTCGCCGGCCGTCGCCACGGCGCGTCCGAGCCCTTCCTCGATCTGTTCGCCTTCGATCGTCCAGTGCGGCGACGTGGCCAGGCCCGTGGCCGAGCCGAGAAACAGTTCGGCTCGCCCGGAGGGGAACCCGAGGTTGACGGCGCCGATCGCGTCCAGGTCGAAACCGTTGGTTCCTCCGGCGGCGCCCGTGCCGACGCCGTCGATTTTCACGAACTGGACGGCCTCGAAGCCGGAAACCGCGAGGTCGTAAGAACGGGCGAAGGCGTCATTGCCGTGGGTCTTGTCGCCGGGGATGCGGACGACCGGCCCCTCGGAGGCCTTGACGCTCACGAAGCTGAGGCCGTCTTGGCTGACGAGGACGTCGATCGAGGCGAACTCGACGCCGCCGAAATCGACCTCGTAGACGTTAAAATCCCCGCCGGGGCCGTCCAGAATATGAACGTTCTCGAACTGAAAGGTGACGATCTGGCCTCCCAGGCCAAGGAACGTATCATCCGGAGGGCCGATGAAGGACGAGGCCGGGAATCCGGTCGTATTCTCGACCACCAGACGCGGGTAGCGGAAGACGCTGTCCCCGTAGCGCACGGGCGCGGGGATCAAGTAATTCGGCGCCCCGACGACCACGTCGGCGAACCCGTCGCCGTTGACGTCGCCCGCCGTGGCCAACCCCTGGCCCGTCTGAGCCCCCCGTTGATCGCCTTCGCGCGTCCAGTCGGCGTTGGCGGGGGAGCCGCTGGTCCGGGTCCCTCCGGCGCTGAGGCCCGTGGCCGAGCCCTGGAAGACGAAGGCGGCCCCTTCATTGACCTGGCCGCCGTTATGCCAGGGCGCGCCGACGAGGAGGTCGGCGTAGCCGTCGCCGTTCACGTCCCCGCCAAAGGCCACCGTCGAGCCGAACTGCGCTCCTTCCTGCTCCCCTTGGGCGGTCCAGGTGGGCATCGTGGCCAGGCCGCCCGCCGATCCATGATAGACGAAGACGCGGCCCTCCTGAACTTGGCTGCCGGTGAAAAGGTCGGCCCCCACGGCGACGTCGGCGTAGCCGTCGCCGTTTAAATCCCCGGCCCCGGCGACAGACCAGCCAAAGCTCGCCTCGCTCTGATTGCCCTCGGCCATCCAGTTCGGCGTCAGACTTAATCCCGAGGCCGAGCCGTGATACAGGAAAGCCACGCCCTCCATGAATTCGCCGTTGGTATAAGCCCACGCGCCGATGAGCACGTCCCCGAAGCCGTCGCCGTTAACGTCGCCGGCGGCGACGGCCGACCAGCCGAAGCTCCCCACGGCTTGCGAGCCGAGGACGGACCAGTTGGGCGTCAGGCTCAAGCCCGAGGGCGAACCGTGGTAGACGTCGACGCGGCCCGTGAAGCCGTATTCGCTGGAGCCGACGATGAGATCGGCGAAGCCGTCGCCGTTGACGTCGCCCGCCGAGCCGACGGCGGCCCCCATCCAGGCGTAGGGCAGATCGCTGACGGCCGTCCAGGCGGGGGTCGGGCTCAGACCCGTGCTGGAGCCGTGAAAGACGAAGACGCGCCCGGCGTCGTCGCCGTTGAAGTCGAACCAGATGGCGCCGACGGCCACGTCGGAATAGCCGTCGCCGTTCACGTCTCCGGCCGTGTTCACCGACCAGGCGAAAAGCTCGCCTTCCTGACTGCCTTCGAGCGAGACGCTCGCTGGGCTCCCGTTGGTGAGGCCCGGGCCGGTGATGGTGGGGTCGATCGTGAGGGGATAATGGGCCCCGTCATCCTGGACGCGCAATTCGATCAATCGGTCGCGCAATTGAAGCCTCGCGGGGAACTCCGTCCCCTCGGCGTCGCGCACGATCAATTCGGCGTAACGTAAAACGACGTTGCCGCCGAGATCGAATTCGAGCCCCCGACCGTCGGCAGCGAGCCGTCCTTCCAGATCTCCGGTAAATTCGGCTTGCAGGAGAAGCGGCCCCTCGCCCGAAGGCCGGCGTTCGACGAGAAAGGATTGTTTGATCCCCGCCGGTCGGTTTTCGTAGACCTCGACCATGCCCGTCGCCCAGGCGAGCTCCAGTCGAGGACCGCTCGCGGAGGGCGTCGCTCCGACAAGTCCCTCCAGGCGGTCGGCGCGTCCGAAGGCCAGCGGTCGATAGCGCCACTGCCACTCCGGCCCCGCCTCGGTTCGGCGCGTGATGACGGTTCCGCCGGCGTGGAAGTGGGCCCTGAGATTCTGAACCCGATTGGCCATTTGATAGGTCGGGCCGGCGGCGACGGCGAAGGGGGGCTCAACGAGAATCGCCTCGTATTCGAGCGCTCGGATGGTCTGCTGCGCCTGGCTCCACCAGGTCGGATCCGCGTCGACCGGCAGATGAGTCTGGGCCGCGCCGAGCCCGAGGCCGCTCCAGGCCATCGCCAGCGCGAACAACTCCAGAATGGGGCGCAGGCGCGCCCGGTGGGACCCGCGGCCGCCGCCGTCGGCCCGCCGATCGTGTGAAACCGTTGGGTTCGTAGCCATTGAGCCGACCTTCTTATTCATAGACTTGCCAACGCCGGGTCCCCGAACGGGGCGGGGGTGGCCCTCCCGCCGGGAAAATCAGGACGGTGTACATGCTCCGGTCATCTTCCAGGGCGTCATCCCGGCCATTGGCCCCAAGCGTCACCTCGCCGGCCGGCATGACGCGCGCCAGCAGACGGCGCGAGGGATTGGCGTCCGTGGTGAGGAGAACTTCCTCCCGTTCGGTCCAGGTCGCAAGCCACGCGGGGAGGCTGTCGATGGAGGCGTCGAGCGCGACAACGATCATCGACTCGCGCGGAATGTGAAAACTCAGGAAGGCGGCGCCGGCGGCGTTGCGGTCGCCGTGCAGCGTGCGGATGTACGGCTGGCCCGTGAACCCCGACGGGATTGGATCGACGAACTGGAAAGAGCGGTCCCCGTAGAGCAGTTTGCCCTCGGCCATGGCGTCCAGGACGTATTCGGCTCGACCGATGGCGGTGGCCGCCGGAACGTCGGCGACGATAAAGATCGACCCCGCGGCGGCGATCGCGTCGGCGAGGTCGTCCGAAAGCTGAATCGGCCTGAGCGTCACCACCCCGGGCGCGGCTGAGGCCCGGATGCCGAACGTCAGATTCGCCAGAGGGCCGCGGCCGCGCGCGGGCGTCCCCGTGTGGCTCAGACCGCCGAGGGCGAGGCGACCCGGCGCCGCTTCGTTGCCGCCGAAAAGGAACCAATCCTCGGTCAAGGTCCCCGCCCGCGAGAGCGAAACGAAGCTGAGGCGAGAAGGGTCGTAAACGATCTGGAGACCGACGGCGTCAAAGCCGACGGCGTCGATCACCCCCACCGGAACCTGCACCTGGCCGCCGGGCGTTCCGCTGCCGGGCCCGACGAAGACGGCCGGGTCGGGGATGCGGCCCGTGAGGGAACCGGGGATCGTCCGCGCCCCGACGAAGTCGTCCTTGAGCGAGCCCAACGTGAGGGCCACGCTCTGCGTCGTGGTGGGATGAAGGCGGAACGCGAGGTTCAGGAGGGTCCCCGAGCCGGTGATGGGCGGGCGCTGGCCGCGGGCGCCGCCGATCCGGAGCCGGCCGGGGGTCACCAGGTTGCTGTCCAACATGGCCCAGGCGGCGCTCAGCGTCTCTTCGGTGCTCAACGAGAGAAAGGTGATCTTTGCGGCGTCGAAAGAGAGGTCCATGCCGAAGGCGCTGATGAGGTCCGAGGTTACGATCCGGATGGCGACGATCGCGTCCCCTCCGGCAACTTCGGACACCTGGCTGACGGCGAGCGTCGTTCCCTGGCCCGAGACCGCTGCCGGCGCCGCCGCAAAGGCGAGGGTGGCAAGCAGCGCCGTCCAGGCCCGATCGGCCGGGTTGTCGGCCCTGGCAGTGGCCCGGCGCGGGGTCATCGTCGGCGGGGAGCCTCCGTTGCCGGGAGTTCGTCGGGGCGCCTCATCGGTAAAGCGTCCAATCGGGAGCGGCGTTGCCGAGGAACGCCGTGCCGGGGACCGTCGTCGCTCCGGCGACGCCGTCGATCAGGTCCATCAGCAACATCGGAATCCGGCCGCGCGCCGAGGGATTGACACGGAGGACGACGTTGACCATCACGCCGTCGCCCTGGATGGGGGCCGCGCTGCCGGGGATCGCCACGATCTTCGTTCTTCCGGGCGGGAGCTGCTCGCGCGCCATCGCCGCGTACCAGTCCTCCAGGAAGGTTCCCTCGATTTGCAGGCCCTCGTATTCGAGGGCGTAGGTGTGGACGAACAGCAGGCTGAAGGGGCCCACGGCGTCGGCGTTCTCGATGAAGATCGGCACGGTGATCGTGCCGCCGGCCTGACCTTCGACGGTCCCGACGCGGAGCGTCAGGTCCGGATCAACGGCCTCGGCGCCGGCGCCGACGATGAGCCGCGAGGGGGTCGTGCAGCGCTGGAGCGTCCGCTGGCCGAGGAAGGCCTCGAAGATCCACTGGGCGTCGATCGGCGTAAGCTGGCCGTCGCAGTTGGCGTCGAAGGCTTCGAGCTGCTGGTCGATGAGCGAGCTCATGATGGCCGGGTCGAGCAGGGCCTCCAGCAGAAGCTGCGTGTCGCCCGGCGTCACTTCGCCGTCGCCGTTGCCGTCCCCCGGCGGATAGGGCCCGATGTTGAAATCGACGCGCAGGACCCGGCCGCGGGAGTCCGGCGTGACGATGGTCGTGTCCTTACCCGAGGGGAGTTGGATGAGGTTGCCGTTGACCGTGAGTTGACCGCGATAGGTGACCGATCCGCTTGTGGGCAGCTCGATCACACCCGTCGAAAGCGAGCCCGCGATTCGGGATTCCATCCGGAAGTAAGCCGAATAAGAGTAGCTCTCGCCTTGGCGGTCAAAGAGCTGGGCGAGCGTCGTCGAGGTGGATATCGGCTCGCCGCCCCCCTGGGGCGTGAGCGTGATGGAAAGGGCGCCCTGCGTGACGAGGACCCCTTCGTTCCAGACGCGCCCGAAGAAGATCAGCCCCGGCTCCGGGATGCCGCCGGCACGGGCGGACGACGGGGCCACGGCCGCCAGCGCCAGGGCCAGCGTCGGCCAGAGTTTCGATCGGAGTGCGCGTTGATCGGTCATGATGCGTCGCCTCGCTTGAGAGTGTGTCCGGGTTTTCATGGTTCGCCTCGTCCGGCCTCTTTCCGGCGGGCCCGGGGGCCCGTCCGGCCTCAGGGGGGGTTGGTGCCGAAGGCGGTCAATTCCTTCTTGACCTCGTCTTCGAACTTTTCCTTGACGGCCTGTTCGGCCTTGTCCTTGAAATCCTGAACTTGTTGGCGGGCCTCGCGGACGCGTTCGTCGAAGCTCTTGCCCGGCTTGAGCTTGAAGCCCCGCTCGCCGGCCTTGAGGCTGAAGGAAAGCGTTTTGCGCGTGAGGGCCTTGTCGAGCTTGGCCTTGAGCTGGGGGTCCTTCTCGACGACATCGACGATGGCGTCGATCTGCTTGAGGGCGTTTTCGGCGAACTCATTGACCTTGTTCTTGAGCGCCTCGACCGTGTCGAGCTTGCGCAGCACGTTGTCTTCCCGCCGGAACTTGCGTTCCAGCTTGATGGTCGCGTCCCCGATCTCGACCAGCTTTTTGCGCCTCTTTTCGATATCGGCGATCTTGTGGGCGAGCTGATCCTTCTTGTCCTTGGGGTCGATCAGCTCCGCCCGGAACGGAATGTTCTGAATGCCGACAAATTTCACAAAGGCCGGCGTCGCCGGCGCCAGCGGCACCGGGATCTCCCCGTCGGGGTCCCGATACATGATGGGGTTGTTCCGGCCGTAGGCGTAGGCATTGAGCGCCTGCGGGTCCGTCAGGAGGTTCTCCGGCATTTCGAGCGCCAGCGGATCGACGCGATTGAAGCGTCCGAGGGAGCCGATCAAATAGCGGGCCTCGAAGTACTGAAGACCGGTTTCCTCGTCGCGTTCCTTTTGCGAGAAGAGGTAATCAGGCCGGAGCGCCACGTCGGCCGGACGGGCCCGCAAACGCGCGCGGGGTTCGCCGTAAGGGAAGAAAACGGTCTCCTCGATGACGGCCCCGGCGGCGTCCGTCAGGACGTTGCCCGATTCCAGATGATCCTGCAGATAGTATTGAATCCGGAACGGCGGCGGTTCCGGCGTGAGGCTCGTCACGTTGCGGGTTTCAAGATAAACGGCGCGGCCGGGCTCCAGAAAATCCGGCAGAAGGCCGAAGCTGACGAAATCGGGTCGGGCGGGCAGGCGCGCCGCCCACCGGCCGGTCTGAGCGTCGTAAGCCCAGATGGCTCGCGCGCCGGTCGGCAGCGCCTTCGCCCGCGCGATCGTCTCCAACCCGGTCGTCGCCACGAAGCCTTCGCCGGCGGGGATGACGACGCGGGCGGGGTCGGCGTAGGCGCCGAGAACGGCCAGGCTGACGGGGGAAGACGCGTTGAGCCAGAAGACGCTCCCCGGCGGCAAGGGCTGGCCCGCCTGAAGGGGGACGTTGCGTTCGAGCGCCGAATCCCAACGGGCGACGGCCTGGACGGCCGGGTTGCTGCCCAGGCCCAACTGAGCCAGCGCCGTGTCGCTCTGAACGGCCATTGAGAACAGATTCCATCCGGCGTGGGCGGGGAGGCGCTGAACGCGCCGGGCGGCGGGATCGAGCGTGCCCGTGACGCGGGCCACGCGCGTGCGCCCCCGCCAGACGTACTTGATCGGCTGGCGGTGCTGGGCGACCTCGAAGTAGCGGTCCACGTAGAGCGTGAAGTTCGAAGGCCGATCCGGCAGCGCGCCGCCGGGCCCCTTGAGCCAGACCTTCTTGAAGACGCGTCGATCGTCGTAATCGTAAACGTATTCGGCGCGCATGCGCTCGTCTTCGACCGCGACCAGGCGGTCCTTGAAGTCCCAGGTGAAGAGCCTGCCGTCGAGCGTGACGACGTTGCCGTTGTCGTCATAGGCGAGGCTCCGGTTCGGGCCGGCCTGCGTCACGGCGTGCGGGCCGGGAGGATCGCCGGGCTGGCGCGGCTGGCGGTCGTGGCTGCCGGCGGCGCCGCCGTAAACGAACGTCCCGGGGTTGAGATCAATGCCCCCGGCGGCCGAAGGTGGAATATCCGAGAATTGAGCGATGATATTGCCCACCCGATCATAGCGGAACTCCAGGGTCCCCGCGATCGGCTCGCCTTCGCCCGGCAGCGCCCGCGAGTAATTGACCTCGCGCAGGCGGTAAAGGTCGTCATAGAGGAGAAGCTGAGTGTTTCTCAAGGGGTCGCCCGACGGCCGGACCGAGCCGGGCCGTTGATCGCGGATGCGCGTGATGTTCGTGGCCGCGTCGAAGTCGTATTCGTACGCGAGCAGCGGCTCGGCCGGCGAGGCGAGGCGGAACGAACGCAGGGAGCGCGTTCGGAGCCGACGGTCGAAGCCGTAGCGCGTGGCGAGGCCGTTGCCCAACTCGAAGGCGCGGATGTCGCCCGTGGGCGTGTAGTCCGCCGCGCCGAAAATAAAGCCGGCGGCGCCGATATTGGAGGCCGAGCCGCCGTTGATGCGCTCGAGTTTTCCACGGCGATTATAGGCAAACGTGACGCGGTCGTTGTCGGGATAGATCAGTTCCGTTACGCGGTCGAGCGAATCGAGGCGCGTTTCGGTCTTGAATGACGTGGGCGCGCCGGTTTCGGGATCGGGCAGGCGGCGCACGGTCCAGATCAAGCGCGTGCGGGCGTCGTAGGCGAAGTGCGTCTCGCCGGAAAGATCGTGAACGTAGGCGAGCTGGCCCTTCAGATTCGTCGCCGTCCCTCGCGTGCCGTCGCCGAGGTCGATCTCGCCGGCCGGGGCGTCGTAGGCGTAGCGGACGTCAGGGGCGCGGTTGGCCGAAAAGGGAAGCCCCTCGTCGAGGTAATCCTCGTTCAGGAGTCGGTTAAGCCCGTCGTACTGAAACAGGATTCGCTGGCCCTTGGCGTCGACCGTTTCCGTCAGGTTCGAGGCGGCGTCGTAGGCAAACGTGGTGATCCCGCGGTTCGGGTCCTGAACGCTGGTGCGACGCTGGAGTCCGTCATAGTCGAACAGTTTGACGTTACCCTGGGCATCGGCGAGCCTAAGGAGCCGTCCGTTGGGATCGTAGGTGTAGGTCGTGCTCCAGGTTCTCGGCTCCGTGCCCGGCGCGCCGTCGTCGTTCAGGCGCGTGATCTCCTCCACCCGCGCCAGCCGCTCCAGGCCGTCGAGGATCCGGACGGTCGGCGTATCGGCGAACGGGGAATTCGGGTCGGCATCGTTTTCATCGAACTCGCGCGTGGCCAACGGCTCATAGACCGTCCGGCTGCGGGTCCCATCGGCGTTGACGACCTCGACGGGACGCGAGAGCGCGTCGTAACGCCTTGTGAGCTTGTGCGCCTGGGCGAGGTCCAGCGTGAGAAGCTGGTCGTCCTCAAGGAACAGGCCTCGCCAGCTCGGGTTCCCGACGTCCTCGTAGGCCAGGTGATCCTCCAGCGTGGCGTTCGACGGGCGCGCGGCGTAGTGCGGCTGAAGCTCCTGCCAGGGCTGAGCCCGGGCGTTGAAGCGGACCGCGCCTCGCACGACCACGCGCGGAGTCCCGGTGGTCGGATCCTCCTCGGCCTCGGACTTCTCGATCAACATCCGGCCCAGGCCGTCGACGTATTGTCGCTTCAGGCGGTAATGATCCAAGCGAGCCAATCCAGGCGAGTTCGGCGGTCGATCCAGCTCGCGGGTCTCGACGTAGTTGACGCGGCCCGTTCCGAAGGGAACCGCCAACGCGTAGACGATTTCCGTCGTGGGGAAGGCTTCGCTGTCGCCGGGCTTGATGAGGGCCGTCAGGCGGCCGAGCCCGTCATAGCGGTACCGCGTCACGTGACCGTTGAATTCCTTCGAGCTCAGCAACACGGCGAGACCAGGGTCGAACGTGGCTTCGGCCACGAGGGGGGGGCCGCCGCCGCCGACGTGGAGCGTTTCCCGGACGGGGAAGGTCCGAAAGGCGGCGTCGTAGGCGTTTTCGGAGTAATGCCCGCCCGCCGGTTGCGGAACGCCCGCCGGGGCCGAGGCAAGCGGATCGAGCAGGGCGATCACGTTGCCGTAGGCATCATAGAGCCGTCGCTCGGTGGCGACGAAGGCCATCGGGTCATCCGGATCGATCCATTCGTGCTTGAGCGTCAGATCGCCCCGCGTGACCTGGCCGAGGTTCGAGCCGGAGAAGGTAGGATCGTCGTAATAGAACCGGCTTCTGGAATAGACGCGCCCCGCGGCGTCCTGGATCTCGATCTGGCTGACGTAGGCCACGATCCAATCCGTCAGATTGAGGGCGAATTCGCTGAGTGTGATCCGCTCGTCGTCGAACGCCGACCGATCGCCGTCGACGACGATCCCGTAATCCCGCTCGGCAATCTGATTGCCGTAGTCGTCGAAATCCATCTCGACCTCGAGCCGGCGGGGCACGCCCTGGCCCAGTTCCAGGATGTCGCGCCTGCGCGCCACCGGGTGGGCATAGATCGACTCATCGCCGGCCGCGTTCGTCCGAAGCACCCGGGAGGTCCACGTCGTCCGTTCGTCCTGGAAGACGCCCCCCGCTTCGGTCCGGAGCGTCTCGCGTAGGAGTTTCCCCTTGAGGGCATAGACGTCGCGGCCGAGGTCAAAGTGGGAGACGCGGATGAGGGTCGGCGCGGTCGCATCGCCTTCGTCGATTTGATCGACCTCGGCGAAGCCACGGAAATGCTTGAAGACGGGATCATAGTACCCGTCGTGATAAACGAAACGCGTCACGTAACGATTCCCGAGCGAGTCCTGCGTGGTCACTTTCGAGACCACCTCGACCGAGAAGGGCATGGGATCGGGCCAGGGGCGACCGGCGGCGGCGTCGGCCAGAACGAAGCGCGTCGTCGGGGCGTACTCGATCTCGATTCGACGGCCGATGCCGTTGTCGATGCTCAGAAGCATGTTCGGGCTGATCTCGCAACCCATCAAGCGTCCGAGGTCCATGCTTTGAATCTTCGGGTTGGCGGCCGAGTCGGCGATGATCAAGTCCGTCGTTCCGTTGCCGTTGATGTCCGCCCAGCGGATTTCGGGCGAGCCGAACCGCGGGGGGAGATCGGCCAGAATGCGTCGGGGTTCGAGGGTGTAATTGCCCCGATTGAGCCAGTACCAGATCTCGCCCGCCTGCGGCCGGTGCAGGACGAGGTCCGGGAGGCCGTTGCCGGTGACGTCTTCGAGGGCGGCCGAGGCGATTTGACCGTCGCTGAAGGTGACGTCCGGGAACTCGATGAAGACGCGGTCGGCGAAGCGTCCGTACCCGAGACCGGGCAGGACGTCGATGCCCGTGGCGCGGACGCGGGCCACGTCCGGAACGCGGTCACCGTTAAGGTCCGTCAGGTGAACCCCCGTCTGGGAGAACATGAGCCCTTCAGTCTGAGGGACCGTGACGCTTTGGGAATAGCGCCCGTCGCCGAGGTTGAACCAGATGCGGTAATCAGCGCCGAAGCCGACCGAGATGCTCTGAATGATGTCCATGGTCTTGTTGAAATCCACGTCGGCGGTTTCCACGTTGTCGTCGGAAAACGGCGATGGCGGCTGAGCGTCCCCCGCGCGGATGATCATCTCCTCGCGCGGCCCCCACCCGACGTTGCCGAGGTTGCGGAAGAAGAAGGCGTCGTTGGGGACGGCGGCCGAGTTGTGCGCCAGATCGGCGAGGCCGTCCCCGTCCATGTCGGCCAGGTGCGTGACATTGGAGGCGAGGGTTGAGCCGAGGTTGAAATTCCAGGCGGCCCCGTCGGCAGCGGCGACCTCGCGCGCCGTGGACCAGCGAATGGCCCTTCCGCCGGGGGCCGGCGCCTCCCCCCGGTTCAGATAAGCGGTGTGCGAGCCGCCGAAGGCCTCCGTTTTGAGGATATCGGGCAGGCCGTCGGCGTTGAGATCGACCAGGTCCACAAAGTCGTTGTCCATCACCTGAAAGGGCTCGTTGACGGAGCCGATCGTGACGCCCCCGGTCGTGATGAACGCCGGCGGATCGCAGACGGCGTAGGTGAACCGCAAGGGGGGAAGAGCCGTGGCTCCATCGGCGCCGGTGAGCCGGATTTCGCTCAGGAGCGACCAATAAGGATGGGCCTCGTATTTGATATCGTAGCGCCGGCTCAGGAAGTCGGGCTGGCCGTCGGCGTCGAAATCGCCCGCGGCGTGGCCGCTCAGGGAAACGCCCTGCGTTCCCATGAGAAGCTGCGTGAGGCGCCGGCCGGTCCGAACGATGAACCCGGCGCGGCAATCCTCGAACCAATCGGGCCGCGGCTCATAAACGAAGCGAATGAAGTGATAGGCGGGCCAGGGGGGAGCGCCCGCTCCATAGCGGATCGATGCCACGTAACGTTGGTTGAGATTTTCAATCCCCGGCGCGGTCGAGTAGGTGAAGACGATCGTGTTGCCGTGGGTGTCGATGATCCGCTCGACGAGCCAGCGGAAGACTTTGCCGGAGGCGGCGTCGCTCAGCCGGGCCTGAGCGGTTCGGCCGAATTCCAGCCGCGTGCCGTTGGGTTTGACGCCGATCCAGTAATCCCCGACCCGCTCGTAGCGGACGAACGCCTGCTCCGTCCTCGAGAAGTAGTAACCCTCCTCGGTCCGGAGCAGGACCTCGCGCTGGTCGTCCATCACATTGTCGACCTCGTCGGGCTCGTCGAGTTCGCCGTCCAGGTCGTCGTCGACGCCGTTGGGCCCGTCCACGTAACGCGGCATGCCGTATTCGGAGGATCGTTGCACGAAGGGGAGCGGGAGGTCCCATCCGTAACCCAGCGGGGTGTTTTCCCCTCCGGCTTCGTACTGGAGCTTGAGATCGGGGTTGTGTTCATTCGTGCCGGGGTTGACCTGGAGGATCAGGGGATAGCTCGCCGTTCCCGTGTTCAGCGACGGCTGGAAGGCCTCACCGAGACCCTGAATGGAGCCGGGCCCGGTCGGCAGGTTGATGGCGTTGAGCGAGACGCCGCTTTTGTCAACGGCGAGAACCGGTCGCGCCGCCAGCGCGATGAGCGTCGCGGCGAGGGCGATCGCCGAGGCCCGCGGTCGAGGTCCCTGGCGACAAGCTCCTTTCACGGTCCGTTTGCGGCCTCCGAGCGGGGAGCGGCTCCCCGCCAACCTCGCCAATGCCTTGGCTCCATGACGCCGACCTGTTCGCGGCTCCTCGGACGCCGTCTTCCGATCCTCCGCCGCGGCCTAATTGCCCGAGTAGGCGTAGGTCTGGAAGAAGATCTTAATGTCGGTGACGCCGTTGCCGTTGCGCCGCCCGTCGGGGGCGGTTTCGCCCGGCAGGAGCCCGCCGTTAATGAACCGCTGGAGCCCTTCGGTCCGGTCCGAATGCAACGTCCCGGCGGGGATGATGAGGAGCCAGCGCGTGTTCCAGACCGAACGGCCGATGAGCCGATTGTTGTTGATGGTTTCCTGGGTGCTGAAGCTGCCGCTGTCGTGGAAGGCGCGGAACATCGAGAAACGACGGACGGCGCCGAGGGTGCCGAAGAGCTGATCGAGGGAGTCCACGCGCGGGACCCAATTCGGCCGGCTGAGTTCGTTTTCACCGATGGGGAACGGCGGCGGCAGGCGTTGATCGAGGATTTTCCATTCGCGGGTCGTGCCGGAGTCGTCGCTTGGCGAGCGCATCACGTCGGCGCCGACCGGGAAGAGGTAAACCCGTGGGGTGTTGGACATCCCGCCTCCGAGGTTATTGTAGTTGGAGAACCAGACCCCGACGGAGCGGACCTTGGTGGCGAAGTGCGTGGAGTCGTAAGCGCTATCCCCGCCCCCGAGCGGCCAGCCGAAGAAGTTCATCCCGAAATTGATCGTGGTCGCAAAGGGGATGACGATCGCCGGCTCGGCCGGAAGCGTCGGGAAGAATGGCCGGGCGTAACGCTGGAACTCCGGCAGGTCGAGAATGTTGTTCACGACGCGGCGCTGGAGCGTCTCGCGCCACGTCTCGTTGCCGACCAGCCCGCTCTGAATGCGGAAAAGCTCGGCGCGGAACGAGAATCGGTTGGTCTCCGTCTGGGGGTTGTTGAAGCCGAGCTGTCCTCTCAGGACGAGTTCCCAGTTCCGGTTCATCCGCGCCAGCGGATCGGCCAGGCCGGGGTCCCCGACCGCGCCGCCCGTCTGGGGCAACCCGTCCCGGACCTGCCCCAGGGAGCGCGAACGGATAATGGCCGTCAGGAACTCCTGGCTTGAATCGATCGCGCCGTCGTCGCCCACGCCGAGCAGGCCCGGCTGCGGGTCCCGGTCAGCGACGGCGCGCAATTGCTCGTAGACGCTCGGTTTGGAGCCGGCGCCGAGCGACCGCACGCCGAAGGTGCCGCGCGGGCTCAGAAGATTCGTCTCGAAGTCGTAGGCGCGGGCCGCCAGATAGACGTACATGGCCGCCAGGTCGAATTGCGCCCGGTATTTCTGCACCGCGTCGTTGCGGACGATCCGATAGGCCATGTCCTTGTAACGGTGAAGCTGGATCTCGGCCGCGTTCTGAACGCGGAAGGCTTCCCGTTCATCAAGGAGGCTTTCCCCCTTGTTGAGCGTGGCCGCGTAACGGGCGGCCATCTGTTTCATCTGCTCTTCGAGCGTGTTGATCTCCATCAGCAGGAGCGACTTCTGCCGGATCATCTGCTCCAACTGCGCGACCAGGCCCTGGATCTCCTTGCGCTGGGAGTTGAGCTGCAGACGGATGTTCGTGAGGGCTTGGCCGTCCTCCTTGTCCCGCTGCTTGTTGTTCTCCGCAATGGCCGAGAGATCGGCGGCGGCGTTGAGGGCCTCGCTGACGACCGAGGCGGCGAATTTGGTCGCGCCCCGGCCCGGCGCGAAAAAGTCCCCGATGACGCCGGCGGCCAGGCCGGCGATGACGCCGGAAGACGTCGGCCAGAACTCGGCGACCGCGTCGCCGATGAGGGAGGCGGCCCGGGCGCCCGTCCGCAGCCCCAATTGGATCTTCCGGATGTTATTGATCTCGTCGGTCAGCGTGAGCTGACGCGTCCGGGCTTCGGTCAGGATCGTGATCTCGTCGGAATTGATGTTGGCCGTGTCCCGGATGGTTGAGATCTGATTGTCAATCTGCTGGATCAATTCATCAAACTCGCCCAGTCCCTTCTCGAACCGCTGAATCGCCTGAAGCAGGTCCGATCGGGCGATCTGGATGTCGCCCGGCACGCGCCGCTGGCTGTCGCCCCAGGCGGCCGGTTTGACGAAGCCGAGGCCGGAGGTCGAAAGGTGAAACTCAATGGCCTGCTCCTCCACGCTCGAGAGCGTCGTGAACGTGGCTTTCACCTGCCCGACCTCGGGGTCGCCCGCCTGGAGGACCTTCGTCCCGCCTCCCTGCTCGACGGGGATGGGGAAGGTGTCTCCCACCTGCCACTTGGGGGAATTGGCGTCGATCGTGGAACTGCCGACGAACCGCCCCGCCTGAACCTTCATCCGTTGGGTGAAGGTGATCGTTCCGGTCTCGGCTCGTGGCGTGAAATCGTTGGGGTCGATGTACATGTAGTGGATGAGGTCGGGGCCGGTGTAGCCGGGGGGATAAGTCTTCCCGACGCCGATGTCGGCCGTGTAGGGCGTGCCGAAAATCTCGACCAGCCGGGCCGCGAAATCGGCTTCTCGATCCCGGACGTTGGACTGGAAGGCCGCCAATTCATCGGCCTGGCGGCGCAACTGCTGCGTGGCCGCCGTGGCGACGTTGAAGACTGTGATGGCGTTGTTCATTGCCGTCACGGCCCGGTCGTAGATCTGCTCGAAATGGGTCCGCCCCTGGTCGATCTGATTGGGATCGATGTCGAAGGGGACCACGTTTTTGGCCAGGCCGAGGGGATTCAGCCCGCGGTCGGCCTTGTCGATTTCGATCTGGATCTGATCAAAGGCTCGCGCCACGTCCCCCAATTCCTTGACCGTCTGGCGGTCGATCTTGCGGATGTCGGGCGGTCCGCCGGCCTCCGGCGGCAGGATGGCGTTGCCGGCCACCCAGTCGAAGTAGGCCCCCTGGCCGGCGCGGCTGGCCCATTCGGCCACGCCCCAGGCGCGCGGCCGCCCGCGGCGGGATTGAATCGTGTCCTTGTAGCCCTGCCACTGACCCTGCGGGTCCTCGGTGTAAGCCGAGCGATAGGTCAGGTTGACGATCTCGGCGCCCGTGCGGGCCTTGGAGACGGCGGCCTGGGCGAATTTGCGCTCGTCCAGGAAATCGACGGCCACGTCGGCCCCGCCGATCTTCACCGTTTCGGCGCGCGGCACCCACGTGAAGAACGGATGCCGTAGAAGTTCATAGTAGATCTTGATGGCCTTGAGGGCGTGACCCCAGGCGTCCCCGTGACCCTGCGGATAGAGCGACCGGGCGTCGTTCTCATCGAGAATCCCGTCGACCCTCCCGCCGATTTCGGCGTCTCGGATGTCGTAGTTGAGGACGTAGGCGACCTCGCCCGGCCCGCCCGTGAAGTTCCAGATCAAGCGGTTGAAGACCGGCTGGAGCTCGACGCCGGGGGCCAGTTGATCGTCCCGGCCCCGCAGGAGCCCCAGCTCTTCCTCGATCAAGGAGGCCGCCTGGTTCATGAAGGAGTGGATGGAGCTGGCCACGGCCCCGAACTCGGGGTTGTCGGTTCCGATTCCGACCGTCGGGTCGGCCGCGTCGGCGAAAGCTTCGTTGTGGAAGAGGAGGTAAAGATCGGCGATGCGGCTGGCAGCCAGCAACAGGGCGTTGTTCGCCGGCTGATAATCGACGGGGGGCAGGGCGTCGATGCTGAGCGTCCGGCCCCGGTTCAGGACCGTCTCATAGACCTCGATCAGCCCGAAGCCGTCCAGGTTCTGGCAGTTGAGCGGGACGTTCCCCATCCAGCGCGGGCCGGCCTGCTGGAGCATGTTGACGATCGTGTTGACCTGGCGATCCCGGAAGGCCGAGAAGGCCGACTCCGCCCCTTCGATCCCCCCGCCGACGGCCCGTTGCGTGAACGGATTGATGTCGCCGATGATCCGCTTGATCCACCCCTCGGCCACCGAAGGGTCCGTCCAGGGGGACCACGGCTCCGGACAGGTCGTGTTGCCGCGGCCGGGGATGGGGCGATAACGGCAGATGAACCAGTTGTCGCTGAGGGTAAAGATGCCGGGGCCCCGGATGGTGATGTCATTGAGGCCCCAGCCGACGCCCTGGCCCGGCGGGGGCGTCGGGGCGAACTGAGAGGTCACGTCCAGCCAGCCGGAGTTGGGGTCGTCGGGCGTCGTCGTCGGAATCTCGGGCCCCGCGACGGGCATGGCGTACCACTCGAAATCGTAGTCGTCGGCGCGCCCGGCGAGGTCGCCCGTGAAGCGCATCGTGAGCTTCTCGTCGAACGGGCAGTCGGGCTTGATCTGCTGAAGCCGCGCTTTGGCCAGCGGGCAGGAGACGCGCAGAATTTCGACGCTGATCGGCAGGTCGCCGCAGCTTTCGGCATTGGCGAAGACGAGCGAAACGAAGCCTTCGGCCTGGGCATTGCCCGCCGACAGGGCGAGCGAGTCGTATTCGAAGGCGTCGGCCCGCTTCTTCAGGCGGCCCAGGAGGGCCGGCCGGGTCGACAACCGCAGTTTGACCTTATCGCCGTCGGATTTGCGGATCGCCATCGAGGGAATGGTGATATCGGCGACGGCGGCGTTGTCCTGCGGGCGGGTGGGCGCTACGAGAAGATCGGTCGGGCCGACGAAGACGACGGCCTTGGCGCCGGCGGCCTGAAGCCGCCGAACGGCGTTGGCGTTCAAGCATAAGCCCGAAGGGGTCCGTTCGACGAAGACAACCTTCCCCGCGAACTGGTCGGCGGTGAACGTCGCGGTGCAGGCCCCCGATTCGGAGATGAACTGGATCGAGCCGGCCAAGCCCAGCGTATCGAGCGGAAAGCCGAAATTGGCCAGGCGCGAGGGGAACGTTTCGGCGTACGTCGGGTCGCTCAGGAGATTGAGTTCGAGCGTCCCCTCGCCGCGGGCGCCGAAGCTCACGCGGACGGGGATCAGCAGCGTCGTGTAGAGGTCGTTGACGGCGTTGATCCAGTTCTGGTTGGGGACGTCGGCCTCGTGGAGCGCGAGCAGGATGTCGCGCTCCTTCTCCGTCATGATGTTCGGCAGAATCCAGGGATCGCCGAGGGCCGGCGTGATCTTCAGGCCCTTGAAGTTGAGCGTCCGGCTCATCTCGTCGTAGCTGACGCGCGGCTTCAGGTGAGGCGGCAGGTTCGTGAAGAAGCGCCGGCCGGCGCGAATCTCGGTCGGCGTGATCTCGACCAGTTGGGTGGGATTGATGAGGCCCGGGGTGCCGGCGCGTTCCCGCAGCGGGTCCATCAGCTCGGCGCTGGAGCCCTGATTCAGGGCGACGGATTGCTGGTAGGCCAGATCGACGCTGCATTGGCCGTCGATGTCGGGCAACTCCCGAAGTTGATCAAGTTGGGTCTCGCCGACGAAGAGCTGTTCGAAGTTGGTCGGCCAGCGGACGGTGAAGACGACGTTGTTGGGCGTAGCGACGTCCGGGGTGCCGCTGGGGGCCGACGTGCGGGAAAGCCACGGGATGTCGTCGCCGACCTGGTGCGTCCCGTAGGGGTCGTAGAACTCCGCCTGCCAGGGGTAGAAGTACCGCATCGTGAAGGTGACGGGGCCGCCGTCGTCCCCGGCGGCGACGACCCACGTGCTCTGCTTGCGATCGACGAAGACGCGAGCCACGCTGTTCGGCGGCACGAACTCGTGCGTTTGCTTCGAGAGCGGGAAGATGAGCGTCAGCGGGTAGGGAAGCTGCACGAACGCCCCCGCCGTTCCCTCGAACGGATCGAGCGACGGCGTGATGGCGGGGTTCTCGCGGAAGAAGAAGGGATTTTGCTCGGCCACGACCTTCCAGACCTTCATGCGGCCCTGGCCGGATTGCGCGTCCCGGTACCCGATCAGGATATAAGGTTCGGAGGTGGCCAGGTCGCGGCGGGGGTTGCCGGAGCCGTCGCGCAGGGCGAGATCATCCCGGAGCGGGAAGATCGCCGAGCCGGCGCCGCCGTTGGCGGGCCGGATGACGGCGTGTTCGTCGTTCGGATTGAAGCCCGCCTGGTCGAACTTGTCTTGAACGTAGAGCGTCCAATTGGGGAACGCGGTGGTGCTGAGGGAGCCCGTCCCGCGCATGGTGGCGATGACGGCCGTCTCGACGTCGTTCGGCCAGAAGGGGTCGTATT
This sequence comes from uncultured Candidatus Sumerlaeota bacterium, assembly GCA_964463045.1. GTDB lineage: Bacteria > Sumerlaeota > Sumerlaeia > MVZB01 > JAJFLK01 > CAYXAU01. The sequence goes on from CAYXAU010000003.1 coordinate 338,057, forward strand.
GAGCGGCGCGGATCGGCCAGGCGATCGCGCGGCCCGTGGTCACAAACTGAGCCGTATCCGCCTCGCGCAACCGGCTCCCCTGCTGATAGAAGACGAGCACCAGCGGATCGATCCGCGGGTTGTTCGTCAGCCCGGGGAGCCCCATGTCGAGGTTGACGGGGATGATGACGCCGGAGCGATTGGCGCGGCTGTAGAAGCCGGCGCGAACGTTGACCCGCGCCTTGGGGAAGAGCACGAGCGGCTGGCCGATGGCGGCGTCGTGAATGCCCTCGAAATCCGTGATGGGCTCGCCGATCGGCGCCGGCTTGCCGCTGATGAGATTGGTCGTCCAGTCGACGGTCCGGATCAGTTGGAAGAAGTTAAGCGTGTTGTTTCCCTCGGTCCGGGTGAGCATGACGAGACTGCGGCCGGGGCGGATGGCGGCGAATTTCCGGTCACGCAGTTGAACCTCGGAGGGGATGAGATTGTCGCTGTGCCAGAGCTTGACGATCGGGTATTCGCCGCCGGCGGTGAGATCGACGGCGTGCTCGTCGTCGTCGATCCGCAACTGAGCCACGTGCGTTTGGAAGAGGCTCGGGTCGGTGGGCCACTCATTCTTGACGATCACGCGGCTCGATTGGATCGAACCGTCTTCGGCCTGGAACTGCCAATCGATCGTGATGAGGCCGGTCTGCGTGGCGAAAAGCTTGCCCGTCTGCGACCAGAAGGCCGGGCCATTGGCCGCCTGGCCCGTGATCGTTACCTGCGTGCCGTCCTCCTTGAAAACGTTCGGCGGCCCCGACGGCGTCAGCCCCGGCGGCGGCTCGATCTCTTCCCCGAGGAAGGCCTTGAGGTATTTGTAGAGATAAAGCTCGCGCCCCTGGAACCCAAGGCGATTGTCGGCCGAGAAGAACAGATAGGAGGCCACAATCGTCAGGTTCTTGGGATCCGAAGAGAGCCGGCCGGGCGCCAGGTCGCGCACGAGAACGGTCCCCTCGATCGTGCCGTCGCTCTCCCACAATTCCCGACCGCTGAGGCTCGTGTAAGCCGAGAAGAAGACGCGGCGGTTCGCCCCGACGAGGTCCCGCGGCGATGAGGAGAAATTCGGGTCCAGATCGGTGACCAGGACGGTTCCGTCGGCCGTCCCATCGGATTTCCAGAGCTCAATCCCATGGACGCCGTCGTTGGCGGCGAAGAATAGGGTCGAGCCGATCGGCGTCAGGAAACTCGGATTGGACGGCCCATTGGGATTGATGTCCTTGACGAGCCGCGTCCCTTGGGGGGTGCCGTCGCTTTTCCAGAGCTCCCGCCCGTTGACGCCGTCATCGGCCGAGAAGAAGAGCGTGCCGTTCACGTTGACCAGATCGCGCGGGATCGAGGGGTTGCCGCCGATCAGGTTGATGTCCTTGACCTGGGTCTCGCTTCCCAGGGTGCCGCCCGCGGTCTTCCAGAGCTCCAGGCCCGTCGCCCCGTCGTTGGCCGCGAAGAACAGCTCTTGACCCACGACGGTCAGGAAGGAGGGGGAATCGTTCTCCAACATGTCGCTCACGTCGCTGATCTGCGCCACTTCATCCCCATAGACGCGCGGGTCCCCCGTCGGCGTTCGCCGCCAGCGCCACAACTCGCGCTCGTTGGCCCCGGCGGGCCCGGTATTGTGCAAGTGGGAGTAGAACAGGCTCTCGCCGGCGCTGAAGGACCCATCGTCGAAGGGAGTCATCCAGAGCGGGCCCGTCTGCGTGGGGCCGGTGACGGTCGGCGTCTGCAAGAGCGTCAAGCTCCAGGAGACCGCCGGCTGCCCCATGGTCGAGGCGATGAAATCGAACTTGCGCTCGACCTTGTAAAGCCGCGGAGCCTGCCCCGACGGGCGCGCGTTGACGAAGAGCGTCCGGAAATTCAGGTCGTTGTTGATCCGGTGAAACACCGACGGCCAGCGAGCCCGGACCGACCCGTCGCCGAATTCCGTCCCCGCCGCCCCGGCTGAAATCTGGGGCGCCAGCAGCGTTGTGATGGGGCTCTGGGGGTTCGTCCCGTCGTGACGCCAGAGTTCGCGTCCGTTGACGCCGTCGTCGGCCGAAAAGATCAGGAACGGCCCCATGGCCGTCAAGTTCTCCGGCCGGCTCGACCCGAAGAATCGCTCGTTCACGTCTCGGACGAGGACGGACCCCTGCTCCGTGCCGTCGCTTCTCCAAAGCTCCCGGCCGCGGAACGTGCCGTCGTCGGCCGAGAAGTAGAGCAGGTTGTTGACGTTGAGGAGCCCCTGCGGGTCCGAGCCGCGATGAGCGCGCCCGGTGGGGGCGAAAATGTCCTTCAAGCTCAGGATCAGGCCGTCGTCGTCCCAGATCGTCCCGATCCCGCGCCCGTCCAGGATCCCGACGCCGGAGGAGGGGTTGGCCAGCCGGGCTTCGAAGCGCTCAATCGGCGCCGGCGACCCCTCAATCTCGAAATCACCCTGGATCGTCACGTTGAACGTGGCCGATGGCGCCCCGCTGTTGATCGTCAGCGTGCCTTGAGCCGGTTGATAGTCGGTCCCCTCCGTCGCCGTCAGGCCCGAGGTCTGGAAATTGACCGTGATGTTGGCGGTCGGCGGCGGATACGCCCAGACGGTGAACGTCATGGGGGCGTTCTGGTTGTCCCCCTCGCGTCGGGCGACATTGTCCACGCTCAGGAGCGTCGTCACGCCCGACGGCAGGGCGTTGCCGGCGGCGATGGCCCAGGCGGGCATCTGGAGGCCGGGGACGGGGCCGAGGAAACCGATCACGTCGGTCGAGCCGTTGCTCAGATGGACGCGGCGCAACTCGGCCTCGTCCAGGGAGGAGAACGACGTCATGTAAAGCCGACCCGTCACGTCGTCGAAGTCCAGATCGAGGAATTCGCTCTTGGCGTCGAAATCCAACCCGCCGACGTCCGTCACCGAGTTATCGGTAATGAATTCCACGCGCCAGGACAGGAGCGAAAAGGACGACAAGAACGGGAAGGACCCGGCCACTTGAACCTGCCAGCCGCCGGAGGGGTTCTCGCCATTAAAGGCCGAGAGGGCCTGAACGGGCCGATAACTCTGCGAGGCGACGGGCGGACAGGGATTGCCGAAGGCCGTCGCCGCCGCGTCGTCGAAGGTGAAGGCGTTGCCGTTCCAGACGTTGCAAGCCGCCGACGTGGCCAGCGTGACGACGGTCCCGCCCGGGGAGCGCAGCGTGATCGACGTGATGGTCGGCGGCCCCGCCCCTCCGCTGGTCCCGAGCCCGGCGAAGTTGCCGACCTTGAGGCCCGTGATCCGGCCCGCCTGATTCGGGACCGTCAACGTCGAGGTCACGCCGCCCGCGATGGGATTCAGGTTCGTCCCTTGGAAGAAGGTCTTGGGGACGTCAGCGGCGTTGACCGTCACGGGGCCGGGGGGAGTGATCCGGATCACAACATCAGCCGCCGCATCGACCGCGTAGAGCTGGCCGTTGCCGGGATGCGCCGCCAGGCCGGTCACTTCCGAGCCGGGACCCAGGCTCGCCACCCACGTCGCCGCGCCGGTGTTCAGGTTCAGGGAATAGAGCTCGGACCCTTTGTTCGAGACCGTCGTCGCGTACATGACGTTCCCGATCGGGTCATAAGCCATGTCGGCCCATCGCTCCGAAGGATCGCGAACGGGTGTGGCCGACCCCAGCAGCGTTTCCTGCCCGTTGGCCGTGTCGATGGCCCAGAGCTGGTTCGTCACCGCCAGCGCGTAGAACTTGACCGTATCGGCGGCGAAATCCCCCGCCAGGTAATCAGCGTTGAGCTCGCCCGTCACCGGCGTGATCTGGCCGGGATTATTGAGATCGAACCGCGAGAGCCGCCCCCGATGGATGCCGAAGGTCGTCCCCGGCAGGAAGTCATGGGTCAAGATGGTGCCGATCCCCCGGTTGTCCGTCACCAGGAGCGGCGTGGAGGGATTGCGCAGAACGACGGCGAACCGCTCATCCGGCTCCGGCTTGGTATCCCCGATGACCGGAACGGTAATGGTGAGGGAGGACGTGCCGGCGGGGATGGTCAGCGTGCCCGCGGTTTCCTCGTAATCGGCGTCGGCGACGGTGGCCGTCCCGTCCTCGGTGCGAAACTGAAGCTGTAGATCGGGCCCCGCGGGAGTCGCCGGTTCAAAGGAGACCGTGAAGACGTAGTTCGTCACGCCGGAATTGCCTTCCGGACCCGTCACGTCGTCGATCGACACCAGGCTGAAGCCGTCCGGGATGAGCTGCTGCGGACCCGGATCGTCGAAGACCTTCACGTCGTCGATCCACCAGCCGACGTCGATGATGGAGATGTCGCTCGTGAAATCGAACCGCAGGCGGATCGACTGGCCGGAGTAGGCCGCGAGCGAAAGTTGGTTGCGCGTCCAGACCTTGCGGTCGAAGGAGTTCTGATAAAGGAGCGTCCAGGAGACGCCGTTGTTGGTCGAAACAAAGACACGGTAAAAATCGAAGAAGGGCTCGGCGCCGATGTAATCCCACCATTCGAGCTTGAGATCGGGCAGGCCGGGGGGCAGGGCGATCGGGTCAACGGTGATCAGCGAGCCCGAGGCGAAATTGGGGTAGAAGCACGAACCCGGCGTGTTGAACACCATGGCGTGCGTCGGACTGTTCGAGGAGGGGCTGATGCAGGCGCTGGCGTCTTCCAGATGCCACAGGCCGGTCCGGGTCCACTGGCCGTCGCCGGATTCGAAATCGTCGGCGAAATAGGTCAAACCCCGCTCGGCGAGTTCGTAGACGATCTGGACGTCGTCGATATACCAGCCCACGTCGTGGATGGTGGCGTTGGCCGAGAAACCGAAGCGGACGCGGACGGCCTTGTCTCGGAACGCCAAGAGGTCAAGCTGTTCGAGGTTCCAGGCCTTTTCATCCTGCGAGTCACGAAAGATTTCATCGGCCCAGCTGACGCCGCCGTCGGTCGAGACCTGAACGAAATAGAAATCGGCCGAGGGTTGGGCGCCGACGTAATCGAAGTAGCGGAGCGTCGCGCTGACGGCGTTATTGGGGATGTTGACGTCGCGGTTGAGCGTCAGGAAGCCGCTCGTGTTGGAATACCTTCGGGTGGCTTCGGAGTTATAGGCCATGGCGCTGGCGGGGCTGTTGTAACCGTTATCCGGGAGGAGGACGCGGCTGTTGGCCTGAAGGTGCCACTCGCCGGTGGTCGTCCAGAAGCCGGGGCCGGATTCAAAATCGTCGGCGAAGAGCTCGAACTCGTTGTCCAGATCGTCGTCGATGATCGTGCCGACGCCGACGGCGTCGACGATCACGGCGTTGGAGGATGGATTGGCGAGCCGCACCAGGAACGTCTCATCCCCTTCCGGCAGCGGATCGACCCGGATCTGGACCGGGATCGTCGCCGAGGGCGCCATGGCCGGGATGGTCAGCGTCCCGGCGCGCTCGACGTAATCGATCGTCGAGAAGGCGGTTCGGAAGCCTTCCAGGTCCTCCTCCGTGCGGAAGTCGACCGTGATGGGATTGTCGTTCGGCGGAGAGACGGTGACGACGAAGGTCGCCGTCTTCTGACCGAAATCCCCCTCGACGCGCGAGACGTCGCTGATGGCCAGTTGCGCCGGGCGGTCGTTGTCGATGATGGTTCCCGTGGCGCGCAGGGTGGCCCGGTTGTTGGAAAAGAAGGCCTGACCCGTGAGCTGGCTCAGCTCGATAAAGAAGATCTCGTCGGGCTCTTCGAGGAGATCGCCGATGATGGGGATGAAGATGTGAGCCTCGGTGGCTCCGGCGGCGATCGAGAGCGTTCCCGTGGTCAGCACATAGTCGGCGTTGGGGATGGCGGTCGCGCGCGTGTCCTCCTCGACGGTGCGGAAAAACAGGGAGATCGGGTTGGGATTGGGGGGGGAGACCTGAACCGTGAAATCGGCCGTCGAGTTCACGTTACGCTCGCGGACGGCGATATCCCGGACGGAGACGACGCTGAAGCCCGGATCGAGCGTAAAGTAGCAGATGCTCACGTCGTCGACGAACCAGCCGACGTCCTGCACGAAGGCGTCGGCCTGGAAGCCGAACCGCAACCGCACGTTCTGACCATTGAAGGCCGAGAGGTCGGCCGTCCGGTCGCGCCAGACCTTGGCGTCCGCCGAGCCGCGGTAGATCTCGGTCCACGAGACGCCCGCGTTGGTCGAGGCCTGAATGAAATAGAAGTCGAAGTTCGGCTCGGCGCCGACGAAATCGAACCAGCGCACCTGAGGCTTCCAGGCGTCGATGGGGATGGAAACGTCGGCGATCATGGTCAGGAAGCCCGAGGAGGAGCTCGAATACTGACAACTGGTCGCGTTGTTGTAGGCCACGGCGTTGGGCGGGCTGAAGAAGTCCTGATCGGACCCGAGGCAGGTGTTTCCGCTCGAGAGGCGCCACTCGCCGCTGAGCGTCCAGTTGCCCGTGCCGGAGGTGAAACCGTCGGCGAAGAGACAGACGGGGGCGGAATCGTCGTTGACGATCGTCCCCAGACCGCGGCCGTCGACGATGAATCCGTTGACGGTCGAATCCAGAAGCTGGACGACGAACGTCTCGTCGAATTCCCCGAAGGTATCCCCGATGACCTCGATCGTCAGCAGGACCTGCGTTTGGCCGGCCGGAACGACGATCGTTCCGGAGGCCGCCGTATAGTCTTCCCCATCGACGGCCGTCTGGTCCGCCGTGGCGTAGGAAAGCACGATATCCTGAGATTTGGCGGGATTGGCCGTAAGGGTGAAAACGAAGTCCTTGGTGGGGCCGTCGCCTTCGGTCGCCGTCACGTCGCTGATGCTGATGAAGGCGGGGAAGTCATCGTTGGCGATGGTCCCCACGCCCGTCGGATCGACCACGACCGCCACGGTCGAGAGGTTGGCGAGGGTCACGAAGAATGTCTCATCGGGCTCAAAGAAGAGGTCGCCGATCACGTCAACGTCGAAGGTCGCCTGGTTCTGACCGGCGGGGATGACCACCTGACCGACCGTCGCGACGTAATCGAGGCCCGCCTCGGCGGTTCCGTTCGAGGTGGCGAAGCCGAGCGCGATGTCGGCGACGTTGGTCGTGGTGGTGGTGACGCCGTTGGCGTCGACCAGCGAAACGGTGAACGTCATCGGCGCCAGGCCGGAGTTCCCCTCCGGACGGCTGGCGTTGGCCAACGCCACCCGGCTGAAGTTGGGGGGCAGGGGAGAGTAACAAATCTCGATGTCGTCCAGATACCAACCGTTGAAATTATTGGCCGAGGCATTGGCGATGAATCCGAAGCGGAGGCGGACCTTCTGACCGATATAAGCGGCCAGATCAATCGTCTCCTGCCCCCAAACTGACTCATCGCCGGAGCGCTCGAAGATGGGGTTCCAGGTCTGGCCGCTGTCGGTCGAGACCTCGACGACGGCGCGATCGATCCCCTGCTCGGACTCGAGGTTGTCGAAGAAGGTGAGCGTGGCGCCGACGGCGTCGATCGGGATCTCGGCGTCGTTCCTCATCGTCAGATAGGCGCTCCCCCCGGCGAAGGCTTCGTAAGAGCACGTGCCCTCGACGTTGAAGACCATCGCCTCGGTCTGCGTCGTGGCGGCGGCGTCGAAATGGTACCCCGGCGCCGAGGGGGGGCAGGCGCTCGAATCCTGAAGGTGCCACAAGCTCGACAGAACCCACCGGCTAGCCACGTCCGCGGCGCTTTCGAACGACTCGGTGAAGATGCAGATCGAAGCGAGATCGTCGTTGAGGATCGTTGCGGTGGCCTGGCCCTGGGTCGAGCTGATGACCGCGTTGGCGGACGGTCCGGAAAGCGTCAGCAGGAAGAATTCGTCGGATTCGAAGAACGGATCGCCGTTGACCTTGACCGTCAGCGGCGTCGTCCCCGTGTTGGGCGGGATTTGCAGCAGGCCGGAGGTCGTCACAAAGTCGGCCCCGTAGAGCACGCCGGCGCTGGCCGAAGCCGTCTGCCCCTCCGTCCGGAACTCGACGCTCACGGGCTCGGGGTAGGGAGGGGTGACGGTGACGTCGAAGGTAAAGTCGGTGAGGCCGGCGTTGCCTTCGAAGCCGGCGACGTTGGCGACGGCGATCACGGGGCGCTGGTCGTCATTGCGAATCGTCCCGACGGCCTGGGGATCGGTGATAAACGCCCGGTCCGAAGGTTGCGAGAGGTTGAGCAAGAACGTCTCGTCGGCCTCGAAGAGAATGTCCCCGTTGACCGGAACGCTCACGACGACCGCCGTCACGGTGGGGGCCACGTTGAAGGTGCCGCTGGTCGCCACGTAATCGGCGAAGGGCCCTTCGGAGGTGGCCGTGCCGTCGGCCGTCGCGAAGCGGAAGCTCAACGTGTTGTTGTTGGGCGGATTGATGTTGATGAGGAAGGCGGCCGTGGTGGTGCCGCTGTTGCCTTCGAAGACGGCCACGTCGCGGACGGAGATGGCCGAAAAGCCCGGCGGGACCGGATCGACGCAGATACGCACGTCGTCGATGTACCAGCCGTTAAAATTGTTCCGCGCGACGTTGTGCGTGAAGCCGAAGCGAACCCGCACATTCCGGCCCAGATACGCCGAGAGATTGATCCGCTCCTCCCGCCAGACGTGCAGATCGCCGGAGTATCGGCGCAGATCGCTCCACGTCGCTCCGTCGTTGGTCGTGATCTGGACGAAAGCCTGATCGACGTCCAGCTCGGATTCCAGGCTATGGAAAAAGGTGAGCGAAGCCCCGAGGGCGTCCAGCGGCAGCGGCAGATTCGCGTTCGTCGCGAAGAAATAGGTTCCCGCCAGGCTGGAGGCGTAACCGCACTGGGCTTCGTCATTGAAGACGATCGCCCGCGTCTTGCCGGTGTTTTGAGGGTCGCGATTATAGCCGGGCGCCGAAAGCGGGCAAACGCTGGCCGCCTGCTGATGCCACAAGCCCGGCGGGGTCTCCGTCCAGGCGTCCAGCGCGAATTCAAAACTTTCATCAAACAGGCAGAGCGGCCGGTCATCGTCGAGGATGGCGCCGGTGGCCTGGGCCACCGTGATGATGGCGTCGCGATCGGCCGTCAGCAACCGAACGAAGAATCGCTCGTTGACCTCGGTGAACAGGTCCCCCTGAATGTTGACGCTCACGCTCGTCTGACCGACGTTGGGGGGGACGACGATGTTGCCGGCCTTGGCGACGTAGTCCTGGCCGGCGATCGCCGTATCGTCGGCGGTCTCGAAGGTCAGCGTGATGCTTTCGGTCGGGTGCGGCGGGCTGACGTTGATGGCGAACTGCATGGCCGAGAGGCCCTCGGCGCCCTCAAGGCGGGAGGCCGAGTTGATCCAGACGGCGCGTTGGGTCGGCGGCAGCACCTCATAAACGATCTTTACGTCATCGACGTACCAGCCGAAGAAGGCGTTGGAGACGGCGTCCCCCGTGTCAAAGAAGAACCGGACGCGGATGGCCTGGCCGATGTGCGGGCTCAGGTCCACCGTCTCGGTGTTCCAGGTGGCTTCGTTGCCGGAACGCATGAAACCCGTGGCCGACCACGTCCGCCCCCCGTCGGTCGAGACCTCGACCGTCGCGAAGTCCTGCTGCGTCTCCGATTCCAGGCTATCCTTGAAGATGAGGGCGGCCGAGCGCGCCTGGGGGGGCAACGTCAGATCGCGCGACAACTCGAAGTAACCATACTCCCGGGCCCCCGTGTCGTAGTCGCAATCGCTCTCCTGATTGAAGACGACGGCCGTGCCGTTGCTTTGGGAGCTCATCCCCGAAGTGTTGCACCGGCTGTTGGTCTCCAGGTGCCAGAGACCCGTCAGGCGCCAGTCGGCGACGCCCGTGGGGAAGCGATACTCGGCGACGACCTTGCGGAACGCGAGCGTCAGGTTCTTATTGCCGTTGACGGTCAGCGTCTGCGCGGCCACGGTCGAGCTGATGTCCCCGGACCAGTGGAGGAACTCCCATCCCTCGGCGGGGGCCGGGGCCAACTGAAGCGATGTCCCGCCGGTGAAATCGGCCGCGTAGGGCAGGTCGAAGACCATGTTGTTGACGCTCACGCGCCCCTCGCCGACTTTGCCGATGACGACCGAGAAGGTGTCCGCCACGGCCGGCGTCGCCAGAGCCACCATCAAGAGCGGCAGCAGCCGGAGAGACGGGACGGGGCGGGCGAAGGGGATCATGGACACTCCAGCGCGATCAAAAGCTTCCGTTGAGCTCGTCGACCGAGGAGACGCGGCGCAGGCGGAACTCCCCGCGCACGAGAAGGTCGCGCTTATGAACGCCCGAGATCAGTTCAGAGTACGGGCCGCCGACTTCCTTGTCCCCCCAATTGGGGTTGGTGATCCCCAGGGGGTCGGAGGCGCTGAATTCCAGAAGCAGCTTCCGGACGATTCTCCAGGATTCGATTTCCCGCTCGTCCTCCGGTGTGGCGGGATCGTCGTTGAACGGCTGGAAGGAACTGTTGAGATTGTCGTGGTCGGGGTGGAACTGGTGAACGAAGGGGTTGACGGGGTCGTCCATCGGGATGTCGATCGTGAAGCGCAGGGTTTGATTGAAGCCCTGGCTGTCGCTGTCCATGAGCACCGGGTCGATCAACGGAAACGCCGCCGAACTGATCCGGCGGCCGACAACCTCGCCGTCGATCAGATTCGACCCCTCGAACTGGCTTAGGAGATCGTCATCGGTCACGAGGACAAATTTCGCCGGCTCGGTCTCGGTCGCCGGCTTGAACATCTGCGTGACCTGTTGCAGCAGCCGCGCGGCTCCCTGACGATCGACGTGGATCAGCAGGCGAAACCGGAACTCGCTCCCCGTCGGCGTGGCCAGCGTAGCGGCGTCGTCCGGCTGGAGCGGGACGGGGAATCCCGTGATGCGCTCTTGAGACGGCTCGCTCACGGCCGTTACGGAGACGAAACCCACCCACAGCCCGGCGAAGATGGACCGGTTCGGGTCATTGCGTTCGGTTCCCATCCCCTCCGAGGCCACCGGGACGATGATCAGGCCGCCGTCGGCCTCCGAGACCTCAATGAGCGATTGGAAGAGAAGGCTGCGCTCTTCGCCGGTCGGGGCGGGCTCGAAGTTGGCCACGAGGTCCCGGCGGGCGTTCATCAACACCTCGACGGGGTTGCCCGCCCCGCGGACGTCGCCCAGCCACCGCAGGAAAACGTTCCCCCCGGCCGGGATGGCCTCGACCTGCACGCGGCTTCCCTCAGCGAACTGACCCGTGAACGGCAACAGGGCGTCAACGCCGTTGACGCGCACCGAGCCGCGGCCGTTGCCCGTGATGCTGAGGGTGTGGAAGACGCCGGCTCCCTGGCGGACGAAGAGCCCGTCGGCCTTGATCGGATTGGCCGAAGCGGACGGCGACGGGGCCGAAGTGAACGGATCGTTCATTTCCGACCGCCGGACGGCCAGCCGCAGCTCGATCCGTTCGCCCGGGGCCAACTGAAGGATCAACTCGGGGGGGAAATCCATCCAGCCGGCCTCGTTGTTCTCGGGCGGGAATTTGTAGTAGGCGAGAGGGACTTCCCCGGCCACGGCGCGGGCATCGGCCGAGGCCGGCGGGAAGGCGGAGCTCCGAGGTCGGAGGGAGACGGTGCGGGGCGCCGTCGATTCGTTGCGGATTTGAAGGACGGTCTCATTGAGAAAGGAGCTGAAGTCCACGCTCTGCCCTTGTTCAAAGTCGACCGTTACGGGGCCGGTGTAATCCGAAGGAGCGCTGCTGTAGACCCAATAAGCCTCCCCGCGGCGGACGGTCTCCACCCCGGGGCTGGCGACCTTCTGCCAGCGCCCGGCGGCGCTCAGGCGATAGATATTGAGGTCCCGGTGAGCCGTCGAGGGGGCGAAGAACTCCGAGAAGGTTGGAGGATCCTCCTCGCCGACGTAGAAGCCGGCCAGATTATAGGAATCCCGCATCCAGTCGATCCGTCGATAAACGGGCTGGCCGGTGACGACCCAGTCGACGGGGCTCGTCCCGGCCAGTTTGATGAGATAGGCTCGCCCGCCCCGGAGGCCGAAGAGGTTGGTCAGCGCCGATTCGGGCCGCTCGGGCGGGAAATAGGTGAGCCATTCGGGCTGCTCGGGAACAAGCGAGGCGGGATCAATAATGTATTGAACCGTCTCGAACGTCCGATTCCACGCCCAGACGCTCTCGATCGGTAGATCGGCGAGCGCCGTCTCGGCGCTGTCCGGCTCCGGCTGGACCTCCAGAAAGACGGCGTTCCAGCCCGGCCTCAGCCGGATCGTCTGCGAGCTCCACTGGGCCGGGACGGGGTTGGCCGACAAAGCAACCGCGGCCAACGCCAACCCAAGGCGCCGCCCGCTCACGATGGCGTTCGATCTTTCCTGCTTCGCCGGTAGGCGCCCGCACATCAAGGTTTCAGCCCATCGCCTTCACGCATTCCCCCGGGGCAAACGCTCGGCTCCTCTCCTTACCCCCCAGCGCCAAGCGCCTTCTTCCGCATTAATGACGATATCTTGGTATTCCGCCCGGACCCGCCCCGTCAAGTTAAAGGTTCCCCGGGCTCGGATTTTTTCCTCGCTTGACGGTCTCTGTAAATGCAGGGCTTGGGCCGCTTCCGTCCCCTTGACCGGCTCGCGTCCACCCGCCTTGACACGCTCTCGCGGGCTCCCTATAACCGGGCGGCTTTGAATCGGGTGAGGCCAGGCGAGGCGATGGCGGCCTGATGGGCGAGGCGCGGCGAGCCCTCCTGAGCGTTTCGGACAAAACCGGCATCGTCGCTTTTGCCCGGGGTCTGATCGGATTGGGCTTTGAGATCATCTCGACGGGAGGGACGCAACGGCAACTGCAAGAGGCGGGGCTCCGGGTCCGGGCCGTCTCGGAGGTCTCCGGGGCGCCGGAGATTCTCGGCGGTCGGGTCAAAACGCTCCATCCGGCCATCTTCGGCGGCATCCTGGCCCAGCGCCACCGCGGGGAAGACCTGGCCACGCTTGAGGACCTCGGCCTCCGGCCGATCGACGTCGTCGCCGTCAACCTCTATCCCTTCGCGGCCATGGCGGCCCGGCCTGGGGCGACCGACGCCGAGATCATCGAGCAGATCGACATCGGCGGCCCTTCGCTCTTGAGGGCCGCGGCCAAGAACCATCGCGACGTCTACGCGATCGTGGACCCGGAAGATTATGATCAGGTCCTGCAGACGCTCGGCGAAGGTCGCGAAGCCGAAAGCCGACGCCTCCGACGCCGTCTGGCGGCCAAGGTTTTCCTTCACACGCAGACGTATGACCGAGCCATCGCGGCCTGGCTGGCCGGTCCGGAGGCCGGGGCGGTGGGAGAGGAAATGCCCGCCGAATTAGGACTGGATTGGCCGCTGCGGGAGCGCCTGCGCTACGGGGAGAATCCTCATCAGCGGGCGGCCTTTTATGCCGATCCCTTGGCCGAGCCCCCCACGCTGGCTCATGGCCGCCGCCTCCACGGCAAGGAGATGTCTTACAACAACTATCTGGACGGGGAGACCGCCCTCGGCCTCGTCCTCGATTTTGAGGAGCCGTGCGCCGTCATCGTCAAGCACGCCAATCCCTGCGGCGTGGGGCGAGGCGAGACGCCGGCCGAGGCTTTCGGGGAGGCCTTGGCGGCCGATCCGGTATCGGCCTTCGGCGGGATCGTGGGGCTCAATCGGAGGGTGGACCTCCCGACGGCCCAGGCGTTGAGCGCCATCTTCCTGGAGCTCGTTCTCGCTTCGGGATTCGAGCCGGAGGCGCTCGCGCTGCTTCAGAAGAAAAAGAACGTGCGGCTGATCGACGTGGGGCCGATGCGCCCGCGCGCGCCGGGCCTGGAGTATCGCTCGATCGCCGGAGGCCTGCTGGTTCAGTCGGCCGATGTCGGCGTCCCCGGACGAGACGATTGGAAGGTCCTCAGCCGTGTCCCCCCCGAGGCGGCTGATTGGGACGGGCTCGCCTTTGCCTGGAAGGTCGTCCGCTGGGTCAAGTCCAACGCGATCGTCTATGTCAATCGCACCCGGACGCTGGGGATCGGCGCGGGGCAGATGAGTCGGATCGACGCCGCGCGGTTCGGGCTGGAGAAGGCCGGCGGGAACGTCGCCGGCGGTTGGCTCGCCTCCGATGGGTTCTTCCCGTTCCGGGACGTCGTCGATCTGGCCGCGCGGGCCGGCGTTCGAGGGGTGATTCAGCCCGGCGGTTCCCTGCGCGACGCCGAGAGCGTCGCCGCGGCCGATGAAGCCGGGCTGATCCTGGTCATCACCGGCCGGCGCCGGTTCCGCCATTAGTCCTTGATCGGCGCGGCCGCGCTCGGGGAGAATGACCGTTCGTTCCGGATCAGGCCGAAGATGACGCGGTCAGGACTTTCCTCTGCGGCCTGAGAGAACCTGGCGTGGCCCGCAGTCTCTCCAACGCTCCTCTGGTCGGTGTGATCATGGGCAGCCTGACGGATTACGAGGTCCTCCTGCCGGGGTTGGACCTGTTGGAGCACTGGGGGGTCCCCTACGAGGTGCTCGTGGCGTCGGCGCATCGGACGCCGGAGCGGGTCAGTCGTTGGGTCGCCGCCGGGGAAGCGCGTGGGCTTCAAGTTATCATCGCCGCCGCCGGCGGGGCCGCTCATCTGCCCGGCGTGGTGGCGGCGCAGACGGTGCTGCCGGTGATCGGCGTCCCGATCGGGTCGGGCGAGATGCGCGGGCTGGACGCCCTCTTTTCCATCGTCCAGATGCCGCCAGGGGTTCCGGTCGCCACGGTGGGGATTAACGGAGCCGTCAACGCCGCCACGTTGGCGCTTCACATTCTAGGGCGGCTGGATGCGCGGTGGGCTGAGGCCGTGCGCCGGCATCGGGCGGCCATGGCCGGCAAAGTCGACTCGCAGAACGCCGAGTTGCGCCGGCGTCGGCCGGACGCCGTCTGGGAGGATCGTCCCGAGGGCGACGTGGCTGAGACGGCGGCGCCCCCTCCCGATAGTCCCTTGACGAAGGCCGCTGCCCCCGGCTCGGCTTCCTCGGTTTCCACCCAGACGCGCGCGGGGTGGGGGGCTCGTCGCGTCGGGCGGGTTGTCGTCGAGTCCGACGCGATCCCTCTGGAGGTGACCGAGCGGGCGGTGGAGTGCCTCCGCGAGGGGGGGGTGGTGGCCCTGCCGACGGATACGGTCTATGGGCTGGCCGCGGACGCTTTCAACGCCGAGGCGGTCGGGCGGTTGTTCGAAATCAAGGGACGGGACGCCGAGCGTCCGGTGGTTCTGTTCATCGAGTCCCCGCGTTCGCTGACCCCGCTCGTGGGGGGCCTGACCGTTGAGGTGCGGCGCATGCTGGAGGCGTTCTGGCCGGGGCCGCTGACGGTGGTCTTCAAGCGTCGAGGGGAGGAACTGGCTCACCTCGGGACGGGGGCGACGCTGGGGGTCCGGCTGCCGGATCATTCGATTCCGCTGACGTTGATGCAAGAGTTGGGTCGGCCGATCGCCTGCACGTCGGCCAATCCGTCGGGAGAGGCGGCGGCCGTCTCGGGCGAGGAGGTCGAGGCCTATTTCGACGGCGAGGTGGAGATGATCATCGACGGCGGGGTCCTGCCGCCGGCGCCCCCCTCGACGGTGATCGACGTGAGCGGGGAACCGTGGCGGATTCTGCGGGAGGGTTCAATCTCCCGCGAGCAATTAATGACGATCGTCGGCGATCGACTCGCGCGGGAGGAGGAGGTGGAACGATGAAGCTGGGCGTCCTGACCGTGGTGTTCGGCCAGCAATCCCTGACCGAAGCGCTCGATCTTGCGAAGGCCCATGGGCTGGAAATGGTCGAGCTGGGGACGGGGAACTATCCGGGCGACGCGCATTGCAACCTGGAGAAGCTCCTCAAATCGGCCGAGGCCCGCAAACGCCTGCTGGAGGACGTGGGCTCCCGCGGGCTGGAGATTTCCGGCCTGGCCTGCCACGGCAACGCCCTGCACCCGAACAAAGCGCTCGCCCGGAAGTTCGACGATACGGCCAAGAAGACGATCCGTCTGGCCTCGCTGCTGGGGGTCAAAACGGTCATCGACTTCTCCGGCTGCCCGGGCGACGGCCCCAACGCCAAGTATCCGAACTGGGTCACCTGCCCCTGGCCGCCGGACTTCCTGAAAATTCTGGAATGGCAGTGGGACGACGTGGTGATTCCCTACTGGACGCGGCAGGCGCAATTCGCCAAGGATCACGGCGTCCGGATCGCCATCGAAATGCATCCGGGGTTTGTCGTATATTCTCCGGAGACGCTCATGAAACTGCGCAAGGCCGTCGGCGAGACCGTCGGGGCCAACCTCGACCCCAGCCATCTTTTCTGGCAGGGGATCGACCCGGTCCAGAGCGTCTTTTACCTCGGGCCGGCGATCCACTACGTCCACGCCAAGGACACGCGGATCGACCCGGCCAATACGGCCCTGTGCGGCGTGCTGGACACAAAACACTATGGCGACGTGCGGGGCCGAAGCTGGGTCTTTCGCTCCTGCGGCTGGGGTCACGGCCGCGAGTTTTGGACCTCCTTCGCCAGCGCCCTGCGCGTCGTCGGCTATGACCACGTCCTCAGCATCGAGCACGAGGATGGTCTCATGTCGCCCCTGGAGGGCTTCGTCAAGGCCGTGGAGTTCCTCAAGCCCATCGTCATGCATGAGACCCCCGGGGAGATGTGGTGGGCCTGAGCCCCGCCGGCTCCGCCCCCCGGGCCGGCCCGTCCGAAGTCATTGAAGCCGATGTGCTGGTCATCGGGACCGGAATAGCGGGGGCCATCGCGGCCCTGACGGCCGCCGACGGCGGTCTGGACGTCGTCGTCATCGATCGCAGCCTCGATCCCGAACAATCCAACACCTCGTGGGCTCAGGGGGGGATCATCTACACGGGGGCGCATGACTCCCCGGAGCTGCTGGCCCGCGACATCATGGCGGCCGGCGGCGGCATCTGCCATCCGCCGGCCGTGCGGCGGGTGGCCGAGACGGGGCCGCGGCTCGTCCAGGAGATTTTAGTCGACCGCCTGGGGGTGGAGTTCGACAGGACGGCGACGGGCGAATTCGACGTGACCGAAGAGGCCGCGCACGCCACGCCGCGGATCATTCACAGTCGGGATCAGACCGGCGTGGCCATCGCGCGGGGACTCAACAAGGCCCTCGAGACGCACCGGCGAATCCGCCTTTTCCGCGGGACGACGGCGATCGATCTGCTGACGCTCAATCACCACTCCACCAACCCGCTCGACATCTACGAGCCGATCACGTGCGTCGGCGTTTACGCCTACGTCCAAGCCGAGCGGCGGGTGCGGCGTTTTCTCGGCTGCAGGACCGTCCTGGCCTCGGGCGGCCTGGGTCAGCTCTATCTTCACACGACCAATCCGCGAGGGGCTCGCGGCGACGGCGTGGCCATGGCCTATCGGGCGGGGGCCCGGCTCCTGAACCTGGAATACGTCCAATTTCATCCGACGGCCCTCTACCATGAAACGGCCCCCCGGTTCCTGATCTCGGAAAGCCTTCGGGGCGAGGGGGCCCGGCTCGTCCGGCGCGACGGCAGTTCTTTTATGGAGCAATACGACCCCCGGGGCTCCCTGGCGCCGCGGGACGTTGTCGCTCGCGCGATCCACGAGGAACTGTTATCCACTGAGGAGCCCTGCGTCTGGCTCGACATCTCGCACAAGCCCGCCGACTGGATCCGGGATCGCTTTCCCGGCATCCATCAGCGTTGTCTCCAGTACGGCATCGACATCACGCGGGAGCCTCTGCCGGTCGTCCCCGCCGCCCATTACAGTTGCGGCGGCGTCGCCGTGGACCTTGAGGGGCGGACGACGCTGCGCAACCTCTACGCCGTCGGGGAGGTGGCCTGCACGGGGCTTCACGGCGCCAATCGGCTGGCTTCGACCTCGCTGCTGGAGGCCCTGGTGTTTGGCCATGCGGCCGGTCAGGACGTGATCGCGCAATTGGAAAAAGGCGCGGCCGAGCCGAAGCCGGACATTCGACCCTGGGTGGAAGAGACGGGGGCGGTCGATCCGGCACTGATCTTGCAGGACTGGTTGACGATCAAGTACACGATGTGGAACTACGTGGGCTTGGTCCGAACGGAGGTCCGACTGCTACGGGCGAAGGAAATCCTGAGGGAACTTCAGCAGGAAATTGAAACTTTCTACGCGCGGGCTCGGCTGGATGATGAACTTATCGGTCTCCGGAACGGCGTTCAGGCCGCCCTGGCCGTGCTTTATGCCGCGCTCGAAAACCGCATCAGTCGAGGCTGCCACTACCGTGCGGATTGAGCCCCCCTCCCTTCAATCGAGGATTCACGGACGGCGAACCGGCTTTGCTCGATGGCGTGGCTTCGGGTGGGCGCTCCTCATCTGGGTCGGGGGGGCGCGGCTCGCGGTTTCGCAGGCGGTGATTCCGGGCGACCAGGTGGGGCTGCAGCCGGGGATCCAGTTTCCGGGGGTCGATTCGGGCCAACCCAACCGGACGGATCAGTTCCGCACCTCCCCCCAGTTTAATCAGGGGATGTTCGGCAACCCGTTTGGCAACCCCTTCGGTGGGGGTCGGACGGGGCAATTCAATCGGGGATTCGGGGACCGGGGCGGCGACAATCAACGGTTCGGGTTTAATCAGTTCGATCGGTCGACGGGGCGGGAAGGACGCTTCGGCCAGTCCCGCACGGACCGCGGTCAAAGCCGGGCCGATCGGCAGCGGGGTCGGACCGATCCCAGCGGGCGAACCCCGACCGCCGCCGCCAAACCGCCCGAAGGCGCGCCCGACCGCGCCCGACCCGGGGCACGGCCCGTGGTTCCTCGGGCGGCGGCGGGCGCCGGACGCGCCCCGGCTCGCCCGGCTCCCCCGCCGCTGCCCCGGATTCAGATTCCCGCCCTGATCCAGGCCGACGCGCTGTTCTTCTCATCGCCGGAGGTGGCCGTGGGCGTCGGCCAGCGATTTGCCTCGCCCATCCTCTTCTACAACATCAATCAACGCCCGGTGGAGGAGCTTGACCTCTGGCTCAAATTTGATCCCACGGTTTTGGAGCCTTTGTGGGTTGACCTGGCCGAGATCGAGGACCGGCTGGAGAGCGAGCCAGCGACTCACGTCTGGCGCGACCGGGGATATATCCGCGTGCGCGGACGCCTCAAGACGCCGCTCACGCGGGTGGCCGAGCCGCTGGCGATGGTTCACTGGCAGGCGGGCGCCCGACCCGCCGAGACGGCGGTGGCCTTCGCGGCTCCCGAAGGCGAAGACTTGGGCCTGTTTTCCGGCGGCTTGAACGTCGTCGGCGCGGCGGCCGTCGGCAATGAAGGTCTCGTCTCGTTGCGCGTGCGTGTCCTTCCCGAGGCCCCTCCCGATGAGCCCTACTTGATCCTGTCCGATGAAGCGCCGGCGTCGGCGGGGGAGGGGCCTTCCGGCCGGGGGGTTCACCTGGGGCTCATCCCGGCGGCCGTGCGAGTCTTCCCCGGCGAGGTCTCGACGATCGATGTGGTCCTCATCAATCCCGACGTTGTTGCTTTCGACGAGCTGCGCTTCCGGATTCGGTTCGATCCCCAGGCCGTCGAGATTCTCGACGCCGATCAGGACAACTACATCGCCCATGGGCTTAACGTTTATGACGGCGGCTTCCACGAAACCATGCCGTTCGAACGCTACGAGCGCAACAGCGTCGATCCCGTCGCTGGGGTGATCGATTACGTCGCCGGCAGCCAGCGTGGCCCGCGCCCCTATCCGTCCGGCACGGTCGCTCGCATCGTCTGGCGCCTCCGGCGCGAGGCCGGCTCGGCCCCCTTCTGGTTCGAGGGGCTGGACCCCTTGAGCGGGCGTTACCTCAGCGACGTCCGGGTCGGAGGCAAAAGCCTCTTGGGTCCCGCCGGCGGGCGTCCGACCGAAGGCCTGCACGGCGTCGTCGTGCAGGTCGCCCCCCTCTGAGGGTTGCGGGGAAGTCTTACAAAGCGATGGCGGCGATCGTGCGCCCGTAAATCTCGACGTTGCGTCGCAGGGCCGCCAGCGTGACGTGCTCGTCGGCTTGATGGGCCAATTCCTTTTCCTCGTGTTCGTCGACGGGCCCGAAACAGACGGCCCGGGGGAAGGCCTTGGCGAAGGTCGTGCCCCCGATGGTTTGGAGTTCCGCCTTCCGTCCGGTCACGGCGGCGTAGGCGCGCCGCATGGGCTCGATCCATTGGGGGAACTGTTCCGGATCGACGTAGATCGGCTCGCGGCCGTCGTCGTCGTAGCCGACCCGGTTGACCGTCAGTCCGGAGCTGGCTTCGCCTAACCGCAGGGCCTCCCGGCGGACGCGCTCGACCGTCTCGGGGCAGCTCAAGCCGATCGGGTTGCGGATGTTGAGGGTTGCGCGAAGGCCGTGGCGATCGGCCCGGAGCACGCCGAGATTGACCGTCGTTTGCCCCAACCGCTCATGCCAACAGTCGATGCTGAGAAATTTGCCGCGCAGATCGGCCCCCGCCTGCGCCAGCCAGGCCAGAGCCCGCCCCGCCGGATGCCCCTGAAGCTGCGGCAGCCGGGCCGCCTGCTCCAGGGCGTCGGTGGCCGCGTTGTGTCCCTTGTGGGGGAGCGACCCATGGGCGCTCACGCCGCTGAATTCCACCCGAAGCCCGTCTTCATCGGCGTGCACGCGCGGCGGGGCCGGCGCCTGAGACGATCCCCCCGGCCAGGCCGAAAGCTTCTCGGCGCCCTCCAGCAGGGCGCGCCCGATCCTGAGCCCCGCCCGGCCCGGCACGACGTTGGAGCGCTCGCCCGCCAGGAGCTCGAAGGCGTCGTTCAGGGGGGGGCTCCACTCGAATTCAACGTTCAGATTGACGAGCCCCTTCTCGCCGACGGTGATGGGAAAGGCCGCGTCCGGAACGATGGCAAAGTCCGGCGGGGGTTCTCGCTCGAAATAGAACGGGATGTCCTCCCACCGCCCGATTTCCTCTTCGGAGACGATGATGAGCCGGACGGTATGGCCAAAACCCCCGCCGGCGCGCCGGGCCAACTCGGCCGCGCCCACCAGACCGAAAAGCATCTGCACGATCGGCCCCTTGTCGTCCTGAGCGCCGCGGCCCCAGACGGCGCCGTCCTGGACCTGGCCGCCGAACGGGTCGCGGGTCCAACTTTCTCCGGGCGGGACGACGTCCAGGTGAATCGGGATCCCGAGGACGGGCCGGGCCGGGGCTCCCTCGGCCTCAATGACCAGGACCCGATCGTCGTAATTCCGGACCGTGAATCCCAGGTCGCGGGCCCACTCGGCTAGGCGCGCGAATCCCCGGGTGATTTCGCGGCGGTAGGTGGCTTCGTCTTCGGGATCGGCGCTGCCGCTGACGGTTCTCAGGCGCAGCAAATCCGCGAGCGCCGATGTCCACTTATCTTCCCATCGGGCGACGAAATCATTCCAGAAGGCGCGATCCCCGGCTCTTTCCATCAAGGGCCCTGCCGAACCGCCGATCTTCCTCGAAGTTCGGGGCCGAAGGCTCAAGCCGACCCCGCCCGGGAGTAAACCGAATCCCTTGGGGTGCGAGCAAGCGCTTTCGGCCCGCGGACGCTCGGGTCGCGGCCCGAAATCTCTTGCCGATTCGGCCCCGGGGGGTAAAGTTCTCCCCCGGCGCGGCCCGACGGCGCACGGAGCCTCGGGCGAGGGCCAGGGACGCTCGGACCGGAGATCGTTGGGCGATGAGTTGGTTGCCGAAGCGCTGCGTTGTCGTGCCCGTCGATTTCTCGGAATTCTCCTGGGAAGCGCTCCGGACGGCGGCCCAATTGGTCGACTCCCCCTCGGCCCTTCAGCTCATCCATGTTCTGCCCAACCTGAGCCCGATGGAGCCGGGCGTGATCTGGGGGACCGTCGATGATCACGGACGGGCGGTTCATGCCGAACAGGCCTTGCGCGATCGCCTGCCGGACGCCGGGCTTAAAGCCGCCGCCATTCACATCCGCTTCGGCGAACCGGCCCACGAGATCGCCGAAGCGGCCCAGGCGCTCAAGGCCGATCTGATCGTCATTTCCTCGCATGGTCGCACGGGCGCGGCTCATCTCTTGATCGGGTCCGTGGCCGAGCGGGTCGTCCGGCTGGCGCGCTGCCCCGTTCTGGTCTTGAGACGCTAGCGCCGGCGGCGTCCCCGGCCGTCGGGAGAGCCGCCGCGTCGGATCGGGTTGGGCGCGGGTTGACCATGACGACCGTCGAAATGTCCTGATCGGGAGTGGTGGTCGATGCGACGCGCGGGGCTTCATGGGGTGGCGGGCCACGGGGCGGCCCTGATGGCCGGCTTGATCCTCTGGGCCTGCCTGAGCGCTGCCCCTCCCGCCGAGGCTCAGGAACCGCCCGCGGTCTCGCCCGAGGTCGCCGCGGCCGCCGAGCGGCGCCCGGAGCCCAATCAGCTCCAGCAATGGATGGACGCCGTTTTCGGGAGGATCAACGGCGTCCTGGCGAAGGTCCTTTTCTTCAGTATTACCGGGGATCTGATCAAGGTCGGGGAGGTCGATGCGGCGGGTGAACCCGTGGTCGACCCGGCCACGGGCGAGCCGAAAGTCCGCGTCGTGCCCGTTCCGCTCATCGTTCTGGTGCTTCTGTTTGGAGGCATATTCTTCACGTTCTGGTTCAAGTGGATCAACGTCCGGGGGTTCAAGCACGCCATCGACGTGACGCGCGGGCGCTATGACGATCCCAAGGACACCGGGGAGGTCTCCCATTTCCGGGCGCTGACGAGCGCGCTCTCGGCCACCGTGGGGCTGGGCAACATCGCCGGCGTCGCCATTGCCATCCAGCTCGGCGGCCCCGGGGCCGTCTTCTGGATGTGGTTGGGCGGCCTTTTCGGGATGACCTCGAAATTCAATGAATGCACGCTCGCCCAGATGTATCGCCGGGTGAACCCCGACGGGAGCATCTCCGGTGGACCCATGTTCTATCTCGACCTGGGATTGCGCCAGAAGGGGGGGGGTTGGAGGCCGCTCGGGAAGCTTCTGGCCGTGTTTTACGCCTTTATGATCATGGGCGGGGCGGTCGGCGGGGGGAACATGTTTCAATCCAACCAATCCTGGGAGGCGATCCATCTCACGTTCAACATCTCAGCCAACGCCGGCTGGATTTACGGCTTGCTCATGGCCTTCCTTGTCGCTCTGGTTGTCGTCGGCGGGATTCGCCGGATCGGGGCGGCGACCTCTCGGATCGTCCCTTTCATGTGCGGCTTATACGTCCTGACCTCGATCTACGTCATCGTCATACACTGGCGCGACGTGCCGGCGACCTTCGGGCTCATCTTCCGAATGGCCTTGACCGACAACGCCTTCTATGGGGGGCTGTTCGGCGTGATGGTGATGGGGATCCGCCGGGCGACGTTTTCCAACGAGGCGGGCCTGGGGAGCGCGGCGATCGCCCACGCGGCGGCCAAGACCGAGGAGCCCGTCCGCGAGGGGATCGTCGCGCTCCTGGAGCCCTTCATCGACACGATCGTCGTCTGCACGATGACGGGGCTCGTCGTCATCATTACCGGCGTGTGGGACGATCAGGTGCTTGTGGCCGAGGGGGCCGACATCGGGGCGACGATCACGACCGAAGCCTTCCGGAGCGTCCTCCCGGTCTTCCCCTATATTCTCGCCGCCTGCATTTTTCTCTTCGCTTACTCGACGATGATCTCCTGGTGCTATTACGGCGAGCGGGGATGGATCTATCTCCTGGATCATCTGGGCGGCCGCGGCCTGCGGACGGTGATCGTCTTCCGCCTCATCTTCGTTTCCTTCGTCTTCATCGGGGCCGTGACCAAGCTGAGCGCCGTCCTCGACTTCTCCGACATGGTCATCCTGTGCCTGGCCTTTCCCAACATCATCGGCGGCCTTATCCTCGCCCCGGTCACTCTTCGGAAGGTTCAGGACTATTGGGACCGTTACGCGTCGGGCCGGATGATCCCGTGGCGCTGAGCCGCCGCGTGCGCCTGGGGGCCCCCTTCCGGTGGTCGGCCGCCTCGGTTAAGATGCTTCTGGCCGGCGCGGCCGGGGAGGCCGGCCCGATGCGCGCCCCCGCGCGCGCCCGCCACGAGCGCCATGGCCGAAGATGATAAGATTCTGATCGTCGGGGCCGGCACCGTCGGCAGCCATCTGAGCGATCTTCTCCAGAAAGAGAACTTCCAGGTCGTCGTCATCGACGCCGACCGGACGCGCTTGGAGCGGCTGAGCGATCGGCTCGACGTGCAGACGCTCCACGGCCATGGAGCGGACCCAGCGCTTCTCCAGACCGCCGGCGCCGCCGCCGCCCGGCTGCTCCTGGCCATGACCAATGCCGACGAGGTCAATCTGCTCTCGGCTTACACGGCCAAACGGCTGGGCGCTCGCCAGGCGATCGCCCGCGCCCGGAGCGCCTGGTGCCTGGAAACCTCGCTCCTGGATTTCGCTGAGACGCTCGGCATCGACGAACTCATGAACCCGGAGCTGTTGACGGCCCACGAAATCATCAGCTTTCTCGATCATCCGGAAGCCCTCGCCCTCGAGCGCTTCGCCCGCGGGCGCGTCCAGCTCCGCACGGTCGTCATCGATCCCAAGTCCTCCTTCGCCGGAAAGGCCCTGCGCGATTGCCACCTGCCCGAGGGGATGCTCGCGGCCGTGATTTCGAAGGACGGCCGCATCGCCATCCCGAACGGGGACACGGTGCTGGAGCCGGGGGCGAACCTGACCGTCCTCGGCGAGGCGGAGCTGCTCCCGCAGGCCCAGAGGATGTTTCATCCGGCCCGGCGCCATCTGCGCAGCGCGGCGATCGCCGGCGGCGGGGCGACCGGGTTGTTCCTCGCCGAGGCTCTCGAGAAGCGGGAATTCTCCGTCAAGGTGATCGAAAGCGACCGGGAGCGGTCCGCCGAGCTGGGCCGGCGGCTCCGTCGCGCGCAGGTCATCCACGGCGACGCCACCGATATCGCCTTCATGAAAGAGGAGCGATTGGCCGCCTCCGACGTCTTCATCGCCGTCACCGGCGACGATGAAAACAACCTGATGGCGTGTCTGCTCGCGCGGGAGTGCGGCGTCGAGCGGACCGTCGTCAAGATCGAACGGCCGGATTACGCCTCCCTCATCCAGAAGTTCGGCGTGACGCTCGCCCTGAGTCCACGCCACGTGATGGCCGAGCGCATCCTGACGCTCCTGCGGGGGGCGCGCGTTCAGGCGATCGCGCTCCTGGAAGACGGCCAGGTGGAGGTGGTGGAGATCGTGGCGGGGCACGGGAGCCCGCTCGTGGGCCGGCCGTTGGCCAAAGTGAGCCTGCCGCGGGGCACCTTGATCGGGGCGATTGTTCATCTGGGGCGGACGATCATTCCCCGCGGCGGTCATCAGATTGAGCCGGGGGACACGGTGGTGGCCGTCGGCCTGCACGAGGCCATCGGCCAATTGGAGAAGAGTCTTGCCGGCCGTTGAGGACCCTGCCTCTTGAACCTCTTCGTCGTCCTCAAGCTGGTCGGGCTCCTACTGGTCCTTTTCGGCGGCTCGACCGTGGCGGGGCTGCTCTGGAGCCTCGCCGAAGGCGACGGAGCCTGGGGAGCGTTCGTGCTGTCGGGGGTGATCGGCGTCGGCGTCGGCGGGGCGCTTTACGGGATCGGGCGTCTGCGGCCGCAGCCGATTTACCGGCGCGAGGCGCTGGCCGTGGTCGCGCTGGCCTGGCTGGGGAGCGCCGCCGTCGGGGCGCTCCCTTTCTGGTTTTCGCGGGAGAGTCAATTCGCCTCGGTCGTGGATTGCTTTTTTGAATCCACGTCCGGGCTCACCACGACGGGGGCATCGATCCTGACCGATATCGAGGCCCTCCCCCGAAGCGTCATCTTCTGGCGGAGCTGGCTGCACTGGGTCGGCGGCGTCGGCATCATCATGCTCGTGATGGCCGTGCTGCCTTACCTGGGCGTCGGCGGCCGCATCCTGGTAAGGACCGAAGTCACCGGCCCGGTCAAAGAGACGCTGACCCCTCGGATCGCCGACACGGCCCGCCTGATCGCCGCGCTCTATCTGGGCTACACGGCGGTGGAAACGGTGCTCCTGATGATTGCCGGACTCAGTTTCTTTGATGCGCTGTGCCACACCTTCGGCACGTTGGCCACGGGGGGGTTCTCGACGCGCAACGCCAGCATCGCGGCTTTCGACAGCCGCGCCGTCGAACTGATCATCGGCGTCTTCATGATCCTCGGCGCGACCAACTTCGGCCTGGCCTTTGCCTGTCTCAAGCGCCGCGATCCTCTGGGCCTGCTGAAGGATGCCGAGTGGCGGAGCTACATGGGACTGCTTCTGGGTGCGACGGCCGTGGGCGTCTGGATCGTTTCCTCCCATGGCGTTTACGCCTCCTTAGGCCAGACCGTGCGGGCGGTCGGGTTTACCGTCGTCTCGATCAGCACAACGACGGGCTTTACCACGGCCGACTACGAAACCTGGCCTGCCGCCGCGCAGCTTTCGCTCCTCCTCCTGATGTTCGTTGGGGGCCACGCCGGGTCGACGGGCGGGGGCGTAAAATGGGTTCGATGTCTGATCCTGGCAGGAGTGGTTCGGGGCGCGTTGCTGCGCGCCTATCGGCCACAAGTCGTCCACACGGTGAAGATCGGCGGGGAGGCCGTTGACGAGGACACCCTGAGAGGGGTTCTCACGTTTCTGATCCTCTGGGTGGGAGTTTTCGCGGGGGGAGCCGTGGCGCTGGGTCTCCTGGAGGGGGGGACGGATCTGATGACCCCCATGGGGGCCGCAGCTTCGGCCATCAACAGCATCGGACCGGGCCTGGGTCGGGTTGGCCCAGTGGAGAATTACGCCCATTTGAGGGAGGCGTCGAAGGCGCTGCTGGCATTGGTGATGCTGATCGGACGTTTGGAGATTTATCCGATTCTGATTCTATTCGCCCCGCGATTTTGGCACTCCAAATGACCCGGCGCCGGGCCCTTCACCGCAGGCCGAAATCCCAGCCCCGGCCCTTCTCGAACTCCCGCAAGATTCGACGGGCCACGGCGACGACGTGGACTTCGTCCGGCCCGTCGTAGATGCGCCCATAGCGGGCGTGGCGATACATCCGTTCCAACGGCGTGTCCTCCGTGAGCCCCTTGGCTCCGTAGACCTGGATGGCCCGGTCGATCACGTTATGCAGCATCCTCGCTCCCACGACCTTGATAAGGCCGATCTCGACGCGGGCCTGATCCCCCCGGTCGAGCGCATGGGCGGCCTTGAGCGTCAGGAGCCGGCAGGCCTCGATCTCCGCGGCGCTCTCGAAGATCATCTGTTGGATCAGTTGCTTCTCTGAAAGCGGCCCGCCGAAAGCCGTCCGGCTGAGCGCGCGCTCGCACATCAGCTCGAAGGCGCGCTGGGCCTGACCCAGCCATCGCATGCAGTGGAAGATTCGACCCGGCCCCAACCGTTCCTGGGCGATCCTGAAGCCCTCCCCCCGCGGTCCGAGCAGGTTCCCCGCCGGAACCCGGACGCCGTCCAGGATGACCTCGCAGTGGCCCTCGCAGCGGCCCATGACGGCCACGTCCCGCAGGATGCGGTAACCCGGAGCGTCCGTCGGGACGATGATCATGCTGAAGGCGCGGTGCGGCGGGGCCGCCTCCTCGGTGCGCGCCATGACGGTGGTGTAGGCAGCCCGATGGGCGCCGGTGGTGAACCACTTGTGGCCGTTGAGGATCCACTCCTCCCCCCGGAGTTCGGCGCAGGTTCGCAGTTGGGTTGGGTCGGAGCTGGCCACGTCCGGCTCGGTCATGGCAAAGCTGGGGAAGATTTCTCCCTCGACGAGCGGGCGGAGATACTTCTCGCGCCACTCCGGCGAGGCGTGGCGGTCGAGCATGAGCGAGTCCTGCAGCGAGTGAGTCCCCAGGGCCGACATCGCGTGTTCGGAACGACCGATCACCTCGTTGATGTAGACGTAATCCATGAACGGCAGGCCCTGGCCGCCGATGCGACGCGGATGGCCGAGCGCCCAGAGCCCTTCGGCCTTGGCCGCCGCCATCAGCTCGCCGAGCGTGCGCCGGGCGCGTTCGTCGCGAGCTTCCAACACGTCTTCGACGGGGTAGACCCGATCCTCGACGAAACGGCGGACCTTGTCGCGCAGGGGGCGAAGCGACTCCGGAACTTGAAAACTCATGGAGGACTCCGAGAGGCGAGGGTTCCGGAGATTACCCCCGCCGGGCCCGATCGTTCAAGGCGGCCTTGACAGGGGGATTCCCGCCGGGCGAGCATCCGGGTCGATCGATCCGGTCGCGACGGGAGGTGACGGCGATGGCGCGCAACCTTCTTCGGAGGGATTTCCTGGCGGGCGCGGCCTCCGCCGCCTCGATTGTCGGGGTCGGTTCGGTGTTCGCTCAGGCCCCGGCCCGCAGACGCGATATCCGCAAGACGCTCAAACTTTCCATGATCCCCCGCGAGCTGCCGATCGAGGAACGGTTCTCGATCGCCGCCCGGGCCGGCTTTCACGCGGTCGAGCCGGACACGATTTTTGAGGCCGAGGAGCTTGAGTCCGTCAAAGCGGCGGCGGGGAAAGCCGGCGTCGTCGTCGACGGCATCATCTGTTCTCGCCACTGGTCGCATCCGCTCTCCGATCCGGACCCGAAGGTCGTCGACGTGTGCATGGAGGCCATGCGCGTCAGCCTCGCCAACGCCCGGGAGCTGGGCGGGGACATGGTGCTTCTGGTGCCGGCGGTCGTGAAGCCGGAGGTGATGTATCGGGACGCCTACGCGCGCTCGCTGGCGCGGGTGAAGGAGCTGGCCCGCGAGGCCGAGGCCCAGAAGATCACGATCGGCATCGAAAACGTCTGGAACAAGTTCCTCTTGAGCCCGATCGAGTTCCGCCGCTATATCGAGGAGGTCGGCAGCCCCTTCGTCCGCGCCTGGTTCGACGTGGGGAACATCGTCCTCTATGGCTATCCGCAGGATTGGATTCGGACGCTCTCGGAACAGATCGCCCGCGTTGACGTGAAGGACTTTGACGCCAACAAGCGGGAGTTTGTCCCGTTGCGTCAGGGTTCGGTCGATTGGCCGGAGGTCATGCGCGCCTTTGATGAGATCGGCTATCGGGGCTACTTCGCGGCCGAAGTCCGCGGCGGCGACCTTCAGTATCTGACCGAGGTCGTTTCTCGGCCGATGGACCTGATCATCGCCGAAGCCTGAGCCCTCCGTCGCGCGCTTGAGGTATCGTCGGCGTGGGTTGTTCTCTTAGTCGCAACTCCCGCGCGGGGGCCCGTCTCGGGCCGCCGGCGCTCATTCTCGCCCTAGCCATCCTCCCCGGGCTCATCGCCTCAGCGGCCGCCGAGCCGGAGGCCGTCCAGCAGCGGGCGCTGGACCTGTGGGCCGCCGGGCTTTACGCCGAGGCGACGGCGGCCTTCCAGCAGTTGAACGTCCGCTTTCCGGATCATCGGCGCGGGAAGGCGGCCTACGCCCATCTCGGCAATCTTTACGAGAACGAGCGCGCGGTCGAGGCCGTCACGGCGATGGAACTGCGCGACGTGCTCCTGGAGGCGCGCCGCTTTTATCGGATCGCCGCCACCGGCGTCCCGGATCAGGAGCCTTCGATACGCTCGACCGCGATGGAAGGCCTCCGCCGCG
Source organism: uncultured Candidatus Sumerlaeota bacterium (assembly GCA_964463045.1). Lineage (GTDB taxonomy): Bacteria > Sumerlaeota > Sumerlaeia > MVZB01 > JAJFLK01 > CAYXAU01. The sequence goes on from CAYXAU010000003.1 coordinate 367,369, forward strand.
TGGAGGGCAAGCTGCGCTATCTGGAGGAGGTGCTCGCGGGCCGGGCGGGTTACGTCGAAGGCGCCGAAACCCTGAGCGACTACGAAGCTCCCGCCGCCGCCGTCGATTGGCTCCGCAATTTCCTGAACCGCGAACCTTCCCTTTCCGATCACATTCTGTTTCTCACGCTGGTTCACCAGACCGATTATATCGACGCCCTGGTCCGACGGCTGACGGACGCTTACGCCGGGCTTCGCGAGCGAGAGCCGGCGCTCTTTGAGGCGGCTTACGCCCGTTTCGTGCCGTTGATCCACGAGGCGATCGAATCGAGCCTTGAAACGTCGGCCTCGGCCCTGGTCGCTCACCCTCAGTCCCCTCATGGGCTCGATTATCACGTTTACCGGGGCGAGGCCCACCGCTATCGCGCCTTGCTCTCGATCGCGCGACGCGATTGGGCCCTGGAACGCGGAGAGGCCGACGCCGTCGCCCAGCAGGAGGCCGCCGTGATCCGCGATCTCAGGCTCGCCATTGCGGAAAATGAGGCGATCCTCCAGGCCTCCGAGAGACCCGCGCCCCCCTTCGAGGCGGCCGATCTGCACCGATACCGGGAGATGGCCGAGGAACGATTACTCGAAATCCGCCAGCTTCTGATTCCCTTCGAGGCCCCCCAACCGGCTGAACCCGACCCCCTCAGGCCCGGCCCAGCTCCCCCGTCCGACTGAGGAGCATCCGGATCCCCGCGGGCCCGGCCTGAACTCCGACCTCCCCCAACGCCGCGGGCAGGAACCACGTCTGGCCTCGCCGGAGCGGTTCGGCTCCGGCGTCGGTCCCTTCGGCCGCCCCTTCCCAACGGCCTTCCCCCGCGACGACGCTCGCCGCCAGACCGTGAGGGTCCGACCTGAGGCCGGGTTCCAGCCGTTCACCCCCTCCGAGCGCCACGAGTTGCACTTCAAAATGTTCGTGGGCGAGCAGCGGGACGAGCCCACGCAGTTCGGCCGTCTCTCGCACCCAGGGATCGTGCGGGCCCCGACCCGGCACGCGGCCGAATCGGGCGACGGCGAGCGCGGCCTCGACGTGCAGTTCACGCCGAGGTTCGCGTCCCCAATCCCAAAGGCGGTACGTCAGATCGGAGGCTTGTTGAACCTCGCAGAAGAGGGTTCCCCCTCTGACGGCATGGACCGTTCCGGCGGGGACATTGACGAACGATCCGGGCTGGATGGGCGCGCGTTGGATGAGGTCGGGCACGTTGCCGTCGCGGATCGCTTCGAGAAGCCGCTCGGCCGTCGCCGACGGTTCGAGGTCGAGCAGCAAGGTCGCTCCCGGAGGACAATCCAGGATGTACCAGCATTCGGCTTTTCCTCGCTCGCCGAGGCGGGCCGCTTGAGCGTCGGCGGGATGGACCTGGATGGAAAGGTCCTCATGCGCGTCGATGTACTTGACCAGAAGGGGAAAAGGTCGCCTTGCGGTTTCGACCCCGCACATCGGCCCGGGCCAGCGGTGAACCGCCTCGCCGAACAGCTCGCCGGCGTGGGGCCCATTGCCGATCCCGGACCGGCCGTGGGAAAGGTCCGAAAGCTCCCAGGCTTCGCCGAACGGACCAGGGCCCGGCAGGCGCTTTCCCAGGTCGGTCTCCAAGCGCCGCCCTCCCCAGGGCCGAGCCGAGAGGAAGGGCTCGAGCAACATCGGGTGCGGACTGAACCGCCTCGCCGGCGACATGCCTTCAGGCCCTCGGTTTCCCGGCCGACGCGGTCGCGCCAGGTCCTCTTAGGTCGGATCAGAACAGTTGTTCGAGAGCGGGCCCACCACAGCCGCGAGCAGACCCCGACAGGCCGGCTCCAGAACGTCGAGCGCCCGCTCGAAGGCCTCCCACGACCTCATGTAGGGGTCCGGGACGTCTTCGGTTTCTCCGGCCGGGTGAAACCGCGTCAATTTGACGACCTTGGTTTTGAGCGCGTCGCTCTCGGCAAGCGAGCGACAGAGATCGCGCGTGAGATCATCCATCGTTACGATCAGATCGAAACGCCGAAGGTCGGCCGGCTCGATCTGGCGCGCGCGACCGGTGAGCGTGTAACCGCGCCGTCGGGCAGCCTCGATCATCCGCGCGTCGGGCGGGTTGCCGATCTGGGCGTCGAGCACCCCCGCCGAATCGCACTCAAATTGCTCTTCGAGGCCTTCGGCTTGGGATAGATGGCGGAAAATCCCTTCGGCCGCGGGCGACCGGCAGATGTTCCCCAGACAGACGAACAGAATCCGGCGTGCCGCGCGCGGCTTATCGACCGTCATCGCCCCCCTCCGGCCGCGGGTAGTCGCGTGAACCCAGGTTGCAGGAAGGGATTGGCGGTTTTCTCGATCGCCACCGTGGTCGCCGGGCCATGACCGGAGTAAAGCTCGGTTTCCGGCGGCAGGGTCAGAATCTCGCGTCGCAGGCAGGCCAATTCCTCCTCGTGAAGGGCATCGTCGGGGGTCCCGCCGACCGCTCCGGCGAAGATGGCGTCTCCGACGAAGCAGACCCCCTCGGCCGGGCAGGCATAGGAGACCGACTCCGGCGTGTGCCCGGACGTGCGGAGCACCTTGAAGGCGAAGGGGCCGGCCTGGATCGTCTCCCCCGGGCGCGCCAGGCCGGCCTCAGGCGCCGCTTTCAACGGGGCCGGAGAGAATACCTCGACGGGCCACCGCCTGAGATAGCTTTCCAGGCCCTGGATGTGATCCGGATGCAAATGGGTAATCAGGACGGCGCGGAGGTCGAGCCCGGCCGACCGGACGAAGGTTGGGACGGTTTCGTCGAAGACGCCGGCGTCGATCATCACCGCCTGGCGAGTCCGTTCGTCCGCCAGGACGAACAGATTCACCTCCAGGGGTCCATGCTCGAACATGAAGGGACGCAGGATCACGGGAGACCGCTCTCTTCGGCGGGGACCTTTCTCAACGGCGGGCCCGATCCAGAACGGGCTGGCCTTGCGCGGCGGTCAGGTCGCACTCCCGCAGATCGGCGGCGCGAAGGATGGCGCGATCCAGTCGGGTTCGATTCAACCGAGCGCCTCGGAAGATGGCGCCTCCGGCCCGCGCGTAATACAAGTCCGCCCCGGTCAGGTCGGCCTCGGTCAAGTTGGCCCCGACGAGGTTGCTCCGGCGGAGATCGGCCCTCGCGAGCGAGGCGCCGGTCAGATCGGCGCAACCGAAAACGGCGAATTCGGCGCGGCTTTCCGCCAGATCGGCTTCCTGGAGCCGAGTCCAGTCCAGCCAGGCGCGCCGAAGATCGGCTCGGCTCAAGCGAGCGCCGCGGAGGTCGGCCCGCGAAAGCCGGGCCTCGGTCAGCTTGGCGTCCGAAAGATCGAGGCCGCGCAGGTCCAGGCCCCGGAGATCGGCGCCGGAGAGATCGCGATCCCGGGCCAGGTGAGTCTCCAGGGCGGCGCGATCGGCAAAGGTGAGCCGCGGAAGGCCGGCGGGGAGCATCATGCCGTCACGCGAGTCCGCCGCCGCCTCAGGCTTTCGCCCGCCGGAAGAATCTGAGCCAGCCGCGTCCGCCGCCGGAGCCGTCGCGGCGGGCCTCGGCGGCCGTCGTGGCGTCCTGGCGGGCCTTGGATTCGGCGTGGGCGATGATTTCGTGGATTTTCATCCCGGCGGGCATCCGCCGCAGCAGACGCCCGAGGGCGACGTTCATTTCGAGGAACAGGGAGTGCCAATTGAGCTCAAGCTTCGAGAGCGTCGCGTCGTCCATGGATTTGATATTGGCGAGGCTGACCGACATGACGAGAACCTCGGTGATCTTCTCGCCGGAGCCGAAGGCGTCCCCCATGAGCTCGCAGAAGAGAAACTGTTTGCGCGCCAACGTCGTGATCGCCTGAAAAAAGGCCTTTTCCTCCTCGGGCTTGATTTCCCGTTCCTGAAGGTTCTCGGCAAAAAATTGGAAGAACTGCGACCAGAGCTGGATGTATTCGCGGCAGACCGAGATCCGGTTCTCCAGCCGGATCATTTGCCCCACGCGGATCTTCTGAGCCTTCGTCAGCCGGATCTTCTCCGGCTTCTTGCCCTTGGGGGTCGGCGGCGCTTTGCCCATGGATCAGACGGGCGAACGCGGGCGCCCCGCGGCGGCGCCTCCCGGCCGAAGGTCCAGGAAGGCGTCGGGTCCCTTCCGGGCCGACGGGCGGGCGCGGTTCGCGGTCACTCCTTTCTGAACAGCTTGAGCGCGTAGGCGATGTAGGCGAGGTAAATCACGATGGCCACGATGACCAGGCTCTCCACCCAGTAAATGATGTGCTTCTGAGAGAACAGCTCACCGAAGATCGAGCCCATGGCCCGCGCCTAAACCCGCTTCACGGACGGACTTGAATGACCCGCTGGACGCCGACGGCTTCTCCCGGCGCCCGCGGACTCGTCAATTGCGCCTGAATCTTCTGTTGCCGCGTCCGGGCCGAGCGCGCCTCCAGGAAGGCCTTCTGAACGATCTGCTGAGCGTCGCGGGGGGTGTATTGGTCCATGATCAGCAGTTTCTCAAAGCCGAGCGCGCTGGACTTGAGCTCGCCGAACATCGCCTGCAGGGCCGAATGCACGTCCCGCCGCGTGGGGGGAGGTTCCATAAGATCGGCTCGGGCGCTCAGGTCGCTGATCTCCTGGCGGAAGACCGTCGGCTTGCTGGCCGACACGAGCGCCAGGGCCTGGGACCGTCCCTCCGTCCCCTCGATCATCCGCATCAGCACCGGCGTCCCCATGTTCAGCACGGGGGAGAAATCCTTGAGCACGCGCGTTGTTTCCTCGAAGAGATCGCCGACCTGCCGGTCGTAGTCGCGTTCGTTGAGCCGCAGCTCGATCCGACCGAGGACCTCAAGGGCGTCGCGCGCGTTTTCGAAACTGCTGCGATACTGCCCCTGGCGGAAATCGAGCTGGGCAAACTTGATCCGTTGGATCGCCTCGGCCGTCCAATCGGGCGTCTCCGAGCGGGCCCCCCGTTCTTCCAGCCGCGTGAGGCGCGCGTTCATTTCGTCGACCAGTTCACCCAGCACGTCGGGGGTCGTCTCCAAAAGCCCGGCCAGGCGGGCCTCCAGCAGCGCGATCCGCTCGACGGCGTCCTCATAGCCCTCGGGCTGGAACTCCGATCTGAGCCGCTGCATCTCGCCGACGATCGCCGAGAGGTCGCCAATCTGGTAATAGCCCGGCCCGCGCGTCGCCGCCTCGTCGACCTTCTTCTGCAGCGCGGTCATCCGATCGCGGAAGCCGGCGCGCCGGGACCGCTCCTGAATGGCGACGGCGACGGCGACGGCGTTGCGGGCGTGATCCTGGGCGCGCCGAAAGTCCCCCTGGTCCATGAATTCGCGGGCGTATTTGGCGTTGATGATGGCCTGCGAGAGGCGTTCGGATTCGTATTCCCACCCCTCGTAACGTTTGGCCAGCGCGATTTCATCCTCGGCTCGATTCACCTCGGCGTAGAGCGTCTCCTCGGCCGCCAAGGCCGCCTCGGCGGCCGTTTTCTGAGCCTCGTAGACGTTGCCCGCGCTGAAGAGGTCCTCGGCCGACCGCCGGAGCTGGACGGCCTGGTCCAGAGCCTGAGGCGCGAAGATTTCGGCCCCCGCCTCGCGCGCGCGTCCGAGGATGATGTCCGTCCGCCGGAGCTCATCTTCGGTCCATTGCCGCGCCGAATCCTCGCGGATGCGTTGGGCCACGCGCTCAACTTCTTCGGCGTTTTGGATGGCCTCTTTCAGGTTCTCCTGGCCGAGCCGCGCTCGCGATTGGCCGATGAGCGCCTCCACCTGCCGCAGGAGGTCCCTCTGGTAAGTCTCGGCGCGGAAGCGGCGGGCGTCGGCCACGGCAGCCTCGGCCGTGGTCACTTTCTCCACGGCCACCCGGCCGAGCTCCTGAGCCAGAATCTCCACCTGCGCCTTGGCCTCGGCGGCTTTAAGGGCGGACTGACGGTATTGTTCCTCGCGCGTCAGCCGCCGAGCCTCTTCCAGGAGGGCCTGGGCCTTGCTCAGGGCCTCGGGGGCGTATTCGCGGCCCGCGTCCCGTTCATAACGGGTCAGCTCGTTGCCGACGTGCTGGATGGTGTTGTGCGCCACCACGTGATAGGTCTGCCCGATGACGTGCTCGGCTTCCCCGGCGATCTTCTTCGCCAGCTCGATCCCCTTGTCGAACCTCTTGTCCTCCCGCAGGAGCGTGGCCGTGCCGCGTTCCAGGCCGGCGTTGCGCAGGACCTGACGCAATTCCTCCCGCATGCCGAGTTTCATGTTCTCCAGAGCCTGATCATCGGTGGAAAACGGACCGGGCGCGGGCTCGGCGAAGATCGTCTCCATCGTCGTAAAGACGCTTTGGGCGATGTTCAGGAGACCGGAGGCGTCGGAAATTTCCCTCTGCGCCAGCGCGTCGAACTCGTCGGTGATCTGGCGGACGCGCTCCAGGGCCTGGAGGCAGACGGCCTCGGTCTCCGTGAAGGCGCTCTCCCCGAACCGACCGCGGGCCTGATCCAGCAACTGATCGAGCTGCTCCAATCGGCCCGGCAGGTAAATACGCGCCTGCCCCTCGGTCAGTTCGGCGATCGCGCGCTCGACCTCGCCCAGCTTGGCCCGGGCCGATTCGCGCTGGGTTTCGACGATGAGCGCCTCCGAGCGTGGGACGAGCCCCGGCCCGGAGGTCAGGACCGTGTCGAATTTGCGTTCATAGAATTGCTTGAGGAGGTCCTCGAACTCGCGCGTCAGGTCTTCGAGCGTTCGGGTGGCGTAGATTTCGGCGCCGAGCAGAACGGCGCGGCTCAGGAGGGTCTCGACCTGCCGCAACAGCTTATCGCTCTTGATCTCCTTGGTCTTCTGGAGGGAGGCCTCGGCGGCCTGCCGCGCCTGATCGCGCGTCAGGAGGGCGGTTCGATAATCGTACTTGTTCAGGATCAGATCCTCGATCCGGGCGTGATATTGATCGATCTCGGTGATCCCTTCGGGATAGTTCTCCGACGCCCCTTCAGCGATGAGACTTTCCTTCAATCGATCGACCTCGGCGAGGCCGGCGTTGGCGTTGTTGCGCAGATTTTCGAGCAGGAACTCGGCGTCCCGGACGGCCTTGTCGAAGGCCTCGATGGCCGCTTCCCATCGGGGCTTGTCGTAGGCCGCCAGCCCCTTTTCGTTCTCGGCCAGGATTTGTTCGAACAAGACGGCGTTTTCCGCCCGGCCATTGTTCAGGTTGAGAAAGCCGATCCACCGGTTGGCCTCGGACTTAAGGAACGTCGCGCGCGAGTTCTTCGTCCGCTCCAGCACCTCCTTGGCCAGCGTCGCCGTCTCTTTGCCCGTTTGTCGGGCCTCCTTGAAACTTCCGCTCAGGATCAACTGCTCGGTTCCGTTGATACGATCGTTCAACTGGTTCAGGCCTTCGGGATCAAACTGCTCGATGTGATGCGCCTTGGCCTCTTCCAGCCGCTTCTTGGCTGAATTGAGCGAGAAGTTGGCCAACATCTTGTTGCAGCCGACCAGCAGACCGGCCATCGCCCCCAGGGCCGCCAGCCGGAGTCCCGCGCGGCAGATCTGGCTCGCTCTCATCAATCCGCTCCTCCTGCGCCGAGCGCCCCCGCCGGTCAAAGGCGCGGGCTTAGCGGGGCCGAACCCCGGCCCGCCCGCGTCCCTTTTTGGCTGCCCCCTTGGGGGCAAGCAGCGCCCGGTGAAGCGAAGGATAATAGCCTTCGTTCAGCACTTCGAAGGCGCCGTACGTCCGAGTCATCAACACGTAGATTTTGTGCCACTGGCTGAAAACGTTGCGTTTTTCCTTCACCGGCAGTGCGCGCAGGTGCTCCATCGTGGTCGCGTTCTTCATCAGTTCGATCATCTGATCGCCCTCGAAGGAGAGTTCCCGCGGGAGCTGATCGGCCACGACGCGATAAAGGCGCGAGAGATCGCTCTTGAGTTTGAGAAAAGCCCCCTCGTGCTCCTTGGTGATTTCCTCCCGGCCGAAGGCCCGCTGCATCGCCAGCTTGATCTTCATCCAGATCTCCAGCAGGTGCTTCATCGACTGGTTCAGCTCGGCCACTTTCGGCGGCGTCAAGGCCATGGATCAGACTTCCTGTACGTTGATGGCCTCGGCCAGCGCGGCCGCTGCGGCAGGCCCCTCGGGACTCCCGGCCCGGGTACCCTCCCGAACCCATCCGGTCTCACGCGTCCTCGGCGTTCAGAAGCCTCCTGAAAAACCGCCGAGCCCGCCGATCTCGAAGCCGCCGCCCGCCGCGCCGGCCTGTTGGCTCTGAGTCGCCGTCGGATCGGTCGGGCCTTGCGGGTTAGGGAAGGGGCGCCAGCCGGCGCGGGTCGGAGGCGGGACGCGCGGCGGAGCCGGCGGCATGGGGATGTAGAGCGGGTAAAAGTCGCTCGTCACGTCGCCTTTGATGCGCCGGTATTCGTCCAGAAATCGAATCGCCCAGCCGTCCTTGCCGGCGATTTTTTCGTCCCGTTGGGCCTCCCAATCCCGATACTTGGGCACATCCATCGGCTGATCCGCCGGCACTTCGGCCAGCGTGAAGCCGATGCCGCCGCCAGGGTCGGGGACGACCTTCCAGCGCCGGTTGCGCTTGACGGACCGGGCCCGGTCCGTCGACATCAGCGAGAAGCCGTAAAAATCGAGCAGATCCAGTTGTTCGGCCTCGTAGAGGGCCTGGATTAAGTGTTCCTTGTACCGCTGGTTGCTCTGACCGATAAAGACCCCCCGGATCTCTTCCACATCGGCGTATTCCCCGTCTTCAGCCACCGGGTCGCCGCGCGTTCCATCGTCGAAGTAGTTCTGCTTGTCTTCCTCGGAGACCCAGATCAGGCGGGCGTCATCGAGCAGCTCTCCCGTCAGGGCGTCAAAAACCCGGGCTCCGGCCAGCACCTTGACCCTGGGCTTGATCACCTCCTGGACGGCCTGGCCGACGCCACCGCCGCCGCCGAATCCCCCCCCATCAAACCCGGCCATGCTGAGCTGGCCCAGGTCGATCCCGAAGGCGTCCATCCCGGCCGTCTGCGCCGGAGCCGGCGCCAGGTTCTGCGCCCGGCTGAGCGCCACGTTGCCCGCCGCCGACCCGACGGGGCCGGAGCTGACGGAGTCCATCAAACTCGGCGGGGCCGTGAAGGGATTCAATCCCTGAGACCACGCCGCGAGGCTTCCGACGGCGGCCCACACGGCCCATCCCGACAGCCCGACCAGGAGCTTTTTTCTCTTGCGCATGTTCATTGGCCTTACCTCCCCGTGGTCTCAGGCGATCGCCCCCGCGGCCGAACTCATCCGGACGGCTACCCATCCACCTCTTGTTCATATCGGATTTGGCCCAAAACTGTCAACTGAAGAAACTCTATCTGCTGTTTTTTCAACGGGCTAGGTCGGCCGCTCGGCCTCGCCCGGCGCCGCCGGTCTCAGTCTTCAACCCTGACCCATGGCCGCATCGTCTCGAAGTTCACGGGGCCGATCCCGCGAACGTCGATCAACTCTTCCGGCGAAGCGAAGGGGCGTCCCCGTCGCCGCTCCAGGATTCGCTCGGCCAAGGCGGGCCCGATTCCGGGGATCGCCTGAAGCTCGTCGAATCCGGCCGTATTGACGTTGATGGATCGCGGCGCCGCCGACGTAGGCGGCGACGGGGTGGATTCGGTCGGCGCACCGTCCGCGGGCGCCCTCGGTACGCTCGCCGCGGCCTCGTCCAGCCGAAGCGTCACGTAGGGACGGATGCGCGCAAGCGTCCCTTCCCCTATCCCGTAGACGTCGAGCAGGTCCTCGATCGACGTGAAACCGCCGATCGCCTCTCGATGCGCAACGATTGCCTGGGCGCGCACGGGCCCGATCCCCGGCAGCCGCTCCAGCTCGACTGAGCTGGCCGTGTTGAGTTCAATCGCCGCCGGCGAAGGCTCCGATCCGGGCCGGGCCGTGGGGGGGCCGGAGGATTCCAGGAGCGGAACCGGGATCGGTTCCCAATGGGCGGCTTCCTTCACTCGGAGGCCGCCCCCGGAGGACCGACCGCGCCACCCTTGGACGGCGAACCCCCCCAGGACGGCCGCCGCGACGGCGACCAGGGCGATCTGTTCCGAACGGGTCAGGCCTCCGGCCACGACGTTCCTCCGGGGCCACGCTCAGCCCGGAATGATATTGATGAGCCGCCCCTTCACGTAGACGACGCGTCGGGGGCCGTTCTCCCCGATGATCTCCCGAATGCGCGGCAGCGTAAGGGCTCTTTCCCGAACGACCTCCTCCGGCTCGTCGAGGGCGATCGTCAACCGATCCCGGACCTTGCCGCCCACCTGAACGGCGATCTCGACCGAGGCCACGGCCAGCGCCGTTTCATCCCAATCCGGCCAGGGTTGGTCATGGATGAAGCCCTCGCAGCCCAGCAGCTCCCAGAGCTCCTGGGTCAGATGCGGGGCCATGGGACAGAGCAGGAGCAGGAGCCGCTTGAGCGCGTGGGCGGCCACCCGCCGGGACGACGGCTCGGCCGCACGGAGCGGATAGTCGGTCAGGGCGTTCAACAGTTCCATGGCGGCGGCGATCGCCGTGTTGAACTGAAAGCGTTCCCCCAGGTCCTGGGTTACGCGCCGGGCGGCGCGATGCGCCTGGCGGTAAAGCTCCCGGTCCGGCTCAAGGGCGAGGTCTTGAATCCGTGGCGACGCGCCGCCCATCTGAACCAAGCCGTCCCGAAGGGGCTCCGCGTGGGTCTGGGCGAAGCGCCAGATGCGGTTCAGGAACCGCGAGCAGCCCTCGACGGCGCGATCCGACCAGTCCAATTGCTTCTCCGGCGGGGCCGCAAAGAGGATGTAAAGTCGGGCCGTATCGGCGCCGTGCTCCTCGATGATGTCCCCCGGCTCGACGACGTTGCCGAGCGACTTGGACATCTTTTTCCTGTCCTTGATGACCATCCCCTGAGCGAGGAGCGACTGGAACGGCTCGTCCACGTCGATCAGCCCGAGGTCGCGCAAGGCCTTGGTGAAGAACCGCGCGTACAACAGGTGGAGGATGGCGTGCTCGATCCCGCCGATATATTGGTCCACCGGCATCCAGAAGCGCGCCCGCTCGCGGTCGAAGGGGCGCCCGTCGTTCCGCGGATCGCAGTAACGCAGGAAATACCAGGAGGAATCGAAGAAGGTGTCCATCGTGTCGGTTTCGCGTCGGGCGGGGCCGCCGGTGACGGGGCACGTCGTCTCGACCCATTCCTTCACCGATGCCAGGGGATTGCCCTGACCGCTGAAGGCGACCCTGTCGGGGAGCCGGACCGGTAATTGATCTTCCGGCACGGGAACCAAGCCGGCCTGCTCGCTGTAAACGAAGGGGATCGGCGTCCCCCAGAATCGCTGGCGCGAAATCAACCAATCGCGCAGTCGATACTGGACGGTCCGGCGACCGATGCCCGTTTCTTCAAGCCAGTCGGCGATGGCCCGGCGAGCCGGCCCGGCCCGCATGCGGGTGAACTGACGGGAGTTGACCAACCGACCTTCCTCGCCCGTGTAAGCCGCCGTCAACGTCGCCGGGTCGAGCGTGGTTTCGGGCGTCGCCTCCGGCGGCTGAATGACGACCCGGATGGGAAGGTTATACTGGCGGGCAAATTGGAAATCGCGCTGGTCGTGAGCGGGGACGGCCATGATCGCCCCGGTCCCGTATTCCATGAGAACAAAATTGGCGATGTAGATCGGGACCGCTTCTCCGTTGACCGGATTGACCGCATGGTGACCGATGAAGAGCCCCTCCAGGCGACGGGCCTCGTCGGTTCGATGCGTTTTGTCCTGGAGGACCACGCGGTGAATGAAGGCCTGGGTCGGGCCTTCGAGAGGGGTTCCCCGCACCAGGTCCATGACCCTGGGGTGCTCGGGGGCGAAGACCATGAACGTGACGCCGAAGAGCGTGTCCGGCCGGGTGGTGAAGATGGGCAGCTCTTCCCCGGTGGCCTGGATCCTGAAGTTGACGACGACGCCTTCGCTCCGCCCGATCCAGTTGCGCTGCTGAGAGGTGACGGCGTTGGGCCACTGGGCCAGCCGCTCGTCCAGGTCCTTGAGCAATTCCTCGGCGTAGGCGGTGATGCGAAGAAACCATTGTTCCAGAGGGCGAATCTCGACGGGGGTCTCCGTGTGCCGCCAGCAGGCGCCGTCGATGACCTGTTCATTGGCCAGCACGCTCCGGCACTGAGGGCACCAGTTGACCGGCGCCTCCTTGCGATAGACCAACCCGCGTTCGTAGAGCTTGAGGAACAGCCATTGATTCCAGCGATAGTAATCCTCCCGACAGGTGGAGATTTCTCGATCCCAATCGAGCGAAAGCCCCAGATCGACCATCTGGCGCTTCATCTGCTCGATGCAGCGTTCGGTCCATGGGCGCGGGTGCGTCTGGTGCTCGATCGCCGCGTTTTCCGCCGGCAGGCCGAAGGAGTCAAACCCCATCGGGTGCAGGACGTTATAACCCTGCATCCGCCGGAACCGGGCGATCGCGTCGCCGATCGTATAGACCCGAACGTGGCCCATGTGGAGCTTGCCGCTCGGGTAGGGGAACATTTCGAGCACGTAATACTTGGGTTGGGCGGGGTCCTCGACGGTCCGATGCCGGCCCGATTCGGCCCAGCGGGCCTGCCATTTCTTTTCGATCTCGGCGTGAGGGTAGAACGTCTCGATCGCCATGGAATCCCGACCCCGACGGGGGCTCCGACGCCGCCCGCGGTCGCCCCCGGGGCGGCGAAACTTTGATGTTAGGTCGAGAGGGCCGCTTTGGCCAGAGTCATCTCCGGCTCTGAGGCCCCCTCGCGATGGGCTTCCAGCTCCGTCTCTAGTCGGCAAACGCCGGTAAACCGATCGGTCGGCGAGGGGAGCACCTGAAACGTCGCGGCGCGCTCGACCCAATCGTAGCACGTCTCCGTATGGGTGGGCCCTTCATGAATCGCCGCCGTCACGCTGTAGACGCCGTCGCCCAGGTTCATCGTGGCGCGAAACCGGACGGTGAGGGCCTCGCCGGGCTTGAGCGGCGCCAGCGCGAGTTCTTTGAGGTGTGTGTTCACCCCATAGACTTCATTGCCGAGACGGTCCTTGATCTGAATGCCGACGGTGGGGGGCCCCGTCGGAGCCAGGGCGACGGCCCGAACAACGATCTCGGCCTCCATGCCGGGCAGCAGGAGGGCCGGGTTCCCCCCGACGCCGAGGGAACGGAGCTCGACCCGCGTAAGGACGGCGCGAAAATTGCCGGTCCGATGCCCCAGGCGTGGGGCTTCGCCGATCGAGCCCCTGGGGGCAGTTTCGGCGGTCGTGGCGGCGTTTTCAGTGGGGAGCCGGGGCCTGAGGATCTGGACGCCGGGGCCCTGGTCGCGATACTTCTCGGCCAACAAGGCGTTATAGAGGTCCAGGACGTGATCGGGGCGGCCCCGCTCCAGAAGGCGTCCGGCGTCGAGAAGGATCGCCTCCTCGCAGAAGCTTTTGACCAGGGCCGGGTCATGGCTGACGAATAGGACCGTGACGCCGCGCTCTCGAAAGCGTCGCAGCCGGGCCAGGCATTTCTGCTGGAAGTGAACGTCGCCGACGGAGAGGGCTTCGTCCACGATGAGGACGTCGGGCTCGATGCTGCTGGCGACGGCGAAAGCCAGCCGCATGGCCATCCCCGACGAATAGGTCCTCAGCGGCAGATCGATGAAATCCTCAAGCTCGGCGAAGGCGATGATGGAAGGCGTTCGGCGGCGCAGTTCCTCGTCGGTCAATCCGGAGAGCTTGCCGTTGAAAAGAATGTTCTCCCGCCCCGTGAAATCCGCATGGAACCCCATGCCGAGCTCCAACAGGGCCGCGACCCGGCCGGCCAGCTCGAAACCTCCGGTGGTCGGCGTCGTCGTGCCGGTCAGGATCTTGAGAAGCGTTGTCTTGCCCGCCCCATTGACGCCGACGATCCCCATCGTCGTCCCCCGGCCGACCTCCAGGTCGATGTCCTTGAGCGCCCAGAGTTCCCGGCCCCGGGGCCGTCGCCGGGACAGGAGCCAATCCCCGATGCGATCCATGGACCGATCGTAGAGCCAGTACCGTTTGGAAAGGCCACGGACTCGGATGGCCGCCTCCATCGTCGCCTCAAGAACCCGCTCCGGCGGCCATCGGGTCAACCCCCTATCGGCCGCAGGACCTCTTACCTGCCGCAAGCCTAATCGGTTCGGCCGGAGGAAGAAATCCCTCCGTGGCTCTCCGGGGCCTAAAGCGCCTCCCCGACGGGCAGAGCATCGGGCTTGGCCCCCTCGGCCTCCCTGGGCCCGGGGAGAACGCCGACGCCCGGCCTGAAGCCGGCGACCCCTCGCCGCGACCTCAAGACCCGGGCGCCGCTCGTCCAGAACGTGGTCGCCACGATCGCCAGGTAGATCACGCCGGCCCACGTGAGGAGGGGCTGGGCCGGGACGTTGGCGCCGAGGGCGACGACCAGGGCCGCTCCCAGGACTTCCGGCGCGAAGCTGGCCTGGTCGAACAGGGCGAACGTCCGGCCCAGATAATCCTTTCGGGCGTAGGTGTGTAGGTAACTGAGATAGCAGGGGATCAGCGTAAAAACGTTGATCCCCCAGAAGAAGAGGATCGCGCAACTGGCGATGAAGTTCTCCGTCCGGGACCAGGCGATCATCAGGCCGGCCTCAATGGCGAAGGCGGCTGAGATCGTTCGTCCGAGGCCGAGCTTCTTGCCCGCCCAGTAACCCGTCACCGGGCCGACCACGCCCCCCAAACCGAAAGCCGCGATCAGATAGCCGTAAGCGCGATCGTCCCCGCCGAGCGTATGCCCGACGAACGGCCGCAGGAGCGGAATGAGCAGCCCGATCGCCGTGCTCGAGGTGGTCAAGACGAGCAGGAAGTAGCGGAGGTCCGGTTCGGCCAGGGCATAGCGGAAGCCAGCGTAGGCCTCCTTCAGAAACGGGGCGTGGCTGCGCCGAGCGGATGGATCGCGCCGATAGGCCATCGCGCCCAGCAGCGCGGCCGAGGCCAGGTAAGTGGCTCCGTCGATCAGGACGATCCATCGCAACGTCCGCGTCGCGGCGTAGAGCGTCGCCCCCGCCACCGGCCCCAAGACGTGCAGCAGGCTCATGGCCCCGCCATTGAGCGAGTTGGCCAGGTGGATGCCTTCGCGCCCGACCAGCTCCGGGATAATGGCGTTGCGCGACGGGAGGAAGATCGCCGTCGAGGCGCTCAGCAGGCTCTGCAACGCCAGGAGGGCCAGGATCGAATCCGTCGTCATCATGAGGAGCACGAGCGGCGCCCGCGCCAAGTCGTTGGCGATCATGATCCGACGGCGGTCGTACTTTTCGGCCCAGACGCCCCCGAGCGGGGCTATCAGCGCCAACGGCGCCAGGTTGGCGATCGCGGCCACCCCCATGACCGCGGCGTTCTGGCCGCTCAGGTGATAGACGTGGAGCACGAGGGCCGTGTGCGTCGTAAAGGACCCGACGTCGGAGAGCGCCCCCGCCCAGAAGAGCCGGTAAAACCGACCTTCGAGGCTGGTCAGGGAGGCGATCAGCGGGCGGGCGTTCATTGGGTGCGGAGACCGCCAGCCCCCCGCTCGCGACCGCGTGAAGGATTTCGCCTTCCGCGCCACACGGGCGGCCCGGAAATCTCCGGCTGATGAGAGGTTCGCCGGGGATCGGGGTTCAGGCGGGGGGCTCGCCGGCGTGGCGGGCGCGCCCGAAACCCACGATCTTAGCCCCGCGGGGGCCTTTGAGGAAAGAGCTTCGTCGCGGTTCGAGGGGGGTGGTGCTGCGGCTTCCCGTTTGTTGTTGCCCCAAACGGGCGAATGCGTCAGTACTGGGCTGCGTCCTGGACCCGAGGGCAGCGCCCGGTTGGCGGGCCAATCTTGACGACTCCGCTCCTTTCAGAGGCTAGAATCCAACAGGAGATCGAGGCGCGTTTCGACTGCCATCGGTGCGGCAACTGTTGCAAAGGGGACGGGGCCGTGCGAATCGGTTCGGCGGAGGTGGACCGCATCGCGGCTTTTCTGGGGCTGGAATGCCAGGAGTTTCTGCGGGCCTACACGCTGCGCGTGGGGGCGCGGTCCTGGTGGTTGACCGAACAGCCCAACCTCGAGCGCTGGTGCGTTTTTCTCGCCCGCGACGCCGACGGGCGATACGCCTGCCGGATCAATCCCGTCAAGCCGGATCAATGCCGTGGGTTCCCGGCCAAGTGGCGCAATGAGGATTCCTTTCAGACCTGCGCGGGGCTCCGGGCGCTCATGCGGCTCCTCGATCGGGAGGCCGGCGCCGCCAACCCTTCCCCTGCTGCTCCGACCCGGTTGCCCGGACCCATTTAAGGCTTGCCCCGACGTTGGCCCCGCCTAGAATGCGGATTTCTGGGGAAGGGTTCGGACGCTCAGCCTTGGAGTCGGGCGCGAAGCCCCAAGCCCGCGCCTTCATCCGCCGGGAAGCTCGGCGACATGGGCCGTCGGATTCTCGTGATCGACGATGATGACGATGTGCTGGGAGTGCTGCGGGGTTTTCTGGGTGAAGGGGGCTTCCAGGTTCAAACGGCCCCCTCCGGGGCCGCCGGGCTGGAGAAGGCGATCGCCCAGGTCCCTGACCTGATCCTGCTCGATCTCAAGATTCCCGACATCAACGGCATGGAAGTTTATCGCCGGCTGCAGGCCGAGCCGGTCACCGCCGGCGTCCCCGTCATTATCATCACGGCCGTTCAGGAAGAGCAACTTATGGAGTCGGCCCGGATGTTGGGCGTGCGACGTTATATCACCAAGCCGTTCGTAACGGAGGACCTGCTCAAGCTGGTCGAGGAAACGCTCAACGAGGGCGCCTGAGGAGCCCTGACGGGAAGCAGCGTCTCCGGGTCAGCGCGGGCCCCACCGCCGGCCCAATTCCCTTTGCGCGCGGGGAAGGTCCGGCGTAATCCTCTAGTTTGAGGAGGCTGGCCGATGGCCAAGGATATGGGCGACGAGCCCATCGGCGGGATCAATGATCACGGGCCGAAGGCTTCCTCCAAGGACCTTCAGGCCGAACGAACGGCGGCGCTGCGCCGCCTGCGCCAGGCCGAAGAACAGCGGGACGAAGCCCAGCAACTGGCCCGGATTTACGCCGAAGCGGCCGAACAGTTGGAGACCAAAGCCCGCCAGCTCCGCGCCGAGGCTGAATCTCTTGCCCGCCAGGGGGACGCCGCGGCGGCCGAGAATCGGCTCTCCCAGGCCGTCGAGGCCGAGACGCTCGCCCGCCAGAACATCCAGCTTGCCGAAGAGAAGTCCCGCCTCGCCCGGACCTGCGAGGACAAGGTCGCCAATGAACGCGCCCTCGCCGCGGCGCTCGCCGCCAAGATCAAGCGCCAAGAGGAATCCAAGTGGGACGATTGGGAGCTGTAGAACCGTAAGTTACGGTTTTGACACCCTCCCGTCCTTCGCCTTAGACTGCCGCGTCCGACCGTGAACGGTGCTGGGGTTCTCCCACGGGAA